>NZ_JABRXF010000006.1 GCF_013266695.1 Hongsoonwoonella zoysiae | reverse complement strand
TTACTCGATGATCTTCGCGACGACGCCGGCACCGACGGTGCGGCCGCCTTCGCGGATGGCGAAGCGGAGGCCTTCCTCCATGGCGATCGGAACAATCAGCGTCACCGTCACCGAGACGTTGTCGCCCGGCATCACCATCTCCGTGCCTTCCTCAAGCTCCACCACGCCCGTCACGTCCGTCGTGCGGAAGTAGAACTGGGGACGGTAGTTCGTGAAGAACGGAGTGTGGCGACCACCCTCTTCCTTCGTCAGGATGTAGGCTTCGGCCTTGAACTTCGTGTGCGGCGTAACCGAACCCGGCTTGCAGAGCACCTGGCCGCGCTCAACGTCCTCGCGGCCGATGCCGCGCAGCAGAGCGCCGATGTTGTCGCCGGCTTCGCCCTGGTCGAGCAGCTTGCGGAACATCTCAACGCCCGTGACCGTCGACTTCTGCGTGTCGCGGATACCGACGATCTCGATTTCCTCGCCGACCTTGACAACGCCGCGCTCGACACGACCCGTCACCACCGTGCCACGGCCGGAAATCGAGAACACGTCCTCGATCGGCATCAGGAACGGCTGGTCGCGCGGACGCTCCGGCGTCGGGATGTAGTCGTCCACCGCCTTCATCAGCTCGGCGATCTTCTCAGTGCCGATGTTGTCGTCGCGGCCCTCGAGAGCGGCAAGCGCCGAACCCGCCACGATCGGAATGTCGTCGCCCGGGAAGTCATAGGACGAAAGAAGCTCGCGAACCTCGACCTCGACAAGCTCCAGAAGCTCCGGATCGTCAACCTGGTCGACCTTGTTCAGGAACACCACGAGAGCGGGAACGCCAACCTGGCGGGCAAGCAGGATGTGCTCGCGCGTCTGCGGCATCGGGCCGTCGGCCGCCGAAACCACCAGGATCGCCCCGTCCATCTGCGCAGCACCCGTGATCATGTTCTTCACGTAGTCGGCGTGACCCGGGCAGTCCACGTGCGCATAGTGACGCGCATCCGTCTCGTACTCGACGTGCGCCGTCGAGATCGTGATGCCACGAGCCCGCTCTTCCGG
>NZ_JABRXF010000005.1 GCF_013266695.1 Hongsoonwoonella zoysiae | reverse complement strand
CCCCATCTGCTTGTTCACGAAGCTGCCGACAATGTCGGCGTTGTTGTGGTTGAAGGTCTGAAGGCTGGCACGAAGATGCTTTGCTGCATCACGCACGACAACTCGACGTTCGAGCTGACATCGAAGGCGGATGTGCCGATCGGGCACAAGATCGCGCTTAAGGACCTGAAGGCGGGCGACACGGCGGTCAAATACGGCGAGGACATCGGCAAGTTCGTCGCCGACGTTGAGGAGGGCGGCCACGTCCACACCCACAATCTGAAGACCAAGCGCTGGTAAGGACGGATCAATGGCTTCCAAATACTCGAACATGACGTTCATGGGCTATCGGCGGGACAATGGCCGGGTGGGCGTTCGCAACCATGTGCTGATCCTGCCGCTTGACGACATCTCCAACGCGGCCTGCGAGGCGGTGGCGAACAACATCAAGGGGACGCTGGCGATCCCTCACGCCTATGGGCGGCTGCAGTTCGGCGAGGATCTCGAGCTTCATTTCCGCACGATCATCGGCACGGGCGCCAACCCGAATGTTGCGGCGGTCGTCGTCATCGGCATCGAGCCGGGATGGACGAAGAGGGTGGTCGACGGCATCGCCGCGACCGGAAAGCCCGTGCAGGGTTTTTCCATCGAGCAGAACGGCGATCTGAAGACCATTATGGACGCCTCGCGCGCGGCCAAGGAGATGGTGCACTACGCTTCCGAGCTGCAGCGCGAGGAGTGCTCGATCTCCGAGCTTTGGGTCTCCACGAAATGCGGCGAGAGCGACACGACGACGGGCCTCGGCTCGTGCCCGACGGTGGGCAACATGTACGACAAGCTGCTTCCGGAGGGCATCTACGGCTGCTTCGGCGAGACGTCGGAGATCACCGGGGCGGAGCACATCTGCAAGGCGCGGGCGATCAATCCGGAGGTGGGCGAGCGCTGGTACAAGATGTGGAAGGCCTATCAGGACGACGTCATCTTCGCCCACCAGACGGACGATCTGTCCGACAGCCAGCCGACGAAGGGCAACATCGAAGGCGGCTTGACGACGATCGAGGAGAAGGCGCTCGGCAATCTTGAGAAGATCGGCCGCACGTCGAGATACATCGACATTCTGGAGCCGGCGGAAGCGCCGAAATCGGGCAAGGGTCTCTACTTCATGGATTCCTCGTCGGCTGCGGCGGAATGCGTGACGCTGATGGCGGCGGGCGGCTATGTGGTGCACACCTTCCCGACGGGCCAGGGCAATGTGATCGGCAACCCGATCGTGCCGGTGATCAAGATCACGGCCAACCCGCGCACGGTGCGCACCATGAGCGAGCACGTCGACGTCGACGTGTCGGGCATCCTGCGCCGGGAGATGACGATCGACGAGGCGGGCGACGCGCTCATCGACATGATCGTGCGCACCTCGAACGGCCGCAACACCGCCGCAGAAGCCCTCGGACACCGCGAGTTCTCCATGACCAAGCTCTACAGAAGCGCCTGAGTAACG
>NZ_JABRXF010000004.1 GCF_013266695.1 Hongsoonwoonella zoysiae | reverse complement strand
GACAACGTCTCGGTGACGGTGACGCTGATTGTTCCGATCGCCATGGAGGAAGGCCTCCGCTTCGCCATCCGCGAAGGCGGCCGCACCGTCGGTGCCGGCGTCGTCGCGAAGATCATCGAGTAACGAATTCGGGTGCCGCCGGACTTGGCGTCCGGCGGCATGGTATTTCAGGGTTTTCGCTTGATCTTTAGCGAAACCGGTACTAGCAAAAGTATCTGTCGTTACCGGCAAATACAGGGGTGTAGCTCAGTTGGAAGAGCGGCGGTCTCCAAAACCGCAGGTCGGGGGTTCGAGACCCTCCGCCCCTGCCACTTTTGCTCTTGAACCAAGAGCCGATAGGCTTTAAGTAGGGCTTTCGGGCGAGGCGCGCGGAACCATCCGCGCGCCCGCGCGTCTTGAGTTAGGCCGATAGCGGAATGGCAAAAACCAATCCTTTCACATTTATTCAGCAGGTACGCTCGGAGGTGTCCAAAGTCACTTGGCCGACGCGTCGGGAGACGGCGGTGACCACCATAATGGTTTTCATTATGGTCTTCATAGCTTCGATCTTCTTCCTGCTCGCCGATCAGGTGATGGGCTGGGGTGTGGGCCTGCTGCTCGGAGTCGGCAACTGACGCCGCGCCTGGAAACACAATCGGATCAGAGGTCAATGGCCAAGCGCTGGTATATCGTCCACGCCTATTCGAACTTTGAGAAAAAGGTCGCAGACGCCATTCGGGAGAAGGCGTCGCAGCAGGGCCTTGAGGATTTGTTCGAAGAGATTCTCGTCCCGACGGAAAAGGTCGTGGAGGTGCGGCGCGGTCGTAAGGTGGATACGGAGCGCAAGTTCTTTCCGGGCTATGTGCTTGTGAAGATGGATATGACCGATCAGGCTTATCATCTGATCAAGAATACGCCCAAAGTAACCGGGTTTTTGGGGGCGGATCAGAAGCCGGTTCCGATATCGGATGCCGAGGCGCATCGCATCCTGCATCAGGTGCAGGAAGGTGTCGACCGGCCCAAGCCCTCGGTCAGCTTCGAGGTTGGAGAGCAGGTTCGCGTGGCGGATGGGCCGTTTGCGTCGTTCTCAGGCCATGTCGAAGAGGTCGATGATGAGCGCGCGCGGCTTAAGGTCGCCGTTTCGATTTTCGGCCGGGCGACTCCGGTCGAACTGGAATTCGGTCAGGTCGAGAAGATTTGATCGATTGCCGCTTTTTAGCGGTTGCCGGAGCACCGGCAAAACGTTGGGTGGGAGGCACGTGAGCGTCGGTTCGCCGGATGCTCGCGATAAGCCGAACCACCAACTCCATGAAAGCCGGGTCTGTCCGGCGATGCCATCACGGAGAAGAGAATGGCGAAGAAGATTGCAGGTTACATAAAGTTGCAGGTGCCGGCCGGCTCCGCGACACCGTCTCCGCCGATCGGGCCCGCGCTCGGTCAGCGCGGCCTCAACATCATGGAGTTCTGCAAAGCGTTCAACGCGCAGACCCAGGATGCGGAAAAAGGTGCGCCTTGCCCGACCATTATCACCTACTACTCGGACAAGTCCTTCACGTTCGAAGTGAAGACGGCGCCGGTCAGCTTTTTCCTTAAGAAGGCTGCGGGGTTGAAGTCCGGCTCGAAAACGCCGGGCCGCGGAACAGTCGGCAAGGTGACGGGCGCGCAGGTGCGCGAGATCGCCGAAGCCAAGATGAAGGATCTGAATGCTTATGACGTTGACGCTGCCGTTCGGATGGTCGAAGGCTCGGCGCGGTCAATGGGCATCGAGGTTGTGGGGTAAGACGATGGCAAAGGTAGGAAAGCGCATCGCCGCTGCCCGCGACGGAATCGAGCGGGCGAAGCTTTATCCGCTGAGCGAGGCTCTTGGCCTCGTGAAAGAGCGGGCCAAGTCCAAATTCGACGAAACGGTAGAGGTTGCGATAAATCTCGGCGTCGATCCGCGTCATGCCGACCAGATGGTGCGCGGCGTCTGCGTGCTGCCGAACGGAACGGGCAAGACGGTTCGCGTTGCGGTTTTCGCTCGCGGTGACAAGGCCGAGGAGGCGAAGGCCGCGGGAGCCGACATTGTCGGTGCGGAGGAGCTTGTTGCCGAGATTCAGGGCGGCAAGATCGACTTCGATCGCTGCATCGCCACGCCGGACATGATGCCGCTGGTCGGTCGGCTGGGCAAGGTGCTTGGTCCGCGCGGGCTGATGCCGAATCCGAAGGTCGGTACGGTTACGCCGGATGTGAAGACTGCCGTTAACGATGCCAAGGGCGGCGCGGTTCAGTTCCGTGTCGAGAAGGCTGGCATTGTTCATGCCGGTGTCGGCAAGGCTTCCTTTTCCGAGGAGCAGTTGAGCGAAAACCTCAAGGCATTGGTGGATGCCGTGATCAAGGCAAAACCTTCGGGCGCCAAGGGGACCTATCTCAAGCGTCTGGCGATTTCGTCGACGATGGGTCCCGGCATCAAGATAGATCCCGCTTCGGTCACGGCCTGAGCGGTGTAGCCATTCGCCCGGCATTTTGTCGGGCGGATCTGTCCGCCGGATAAGGCGGGCACCCCTGTCCGAGACTGCAGGTGTGGTTTCCGGTTCGAGTTGACCGGTCACGGCTTAAGCCCTCAAGGGGCCTGCATAGACGGGTAAGAACCGATTTCTCATTCCCGGCATCGGGAATGCGATTCCGGTTCGAACCGTTTGTCCTTGCCGCTTGTTGCGGACGAGGGGGCAGGAACCTCGGCGTCGTTTGGCGTGCGGTTCCGACCGTGCGCGAAGCGGCAAAGACAAATCGACGGCGGTAATCCGCCGTCAAACTGGAGTAGGCAAGTGGAAAGAGCGGAAAAGCGCGAGTTCGTAGCGTCGCTCAACGGGGTGTTTTCGAACGCCGGCGTTGTGGTCGTTGCGCACTATGCGGGTCTTTCGGTTGCGCAGATGAATGCCCTCAGGGCTGATGTGCGCGCTGCCGGCGGGTCCGTCCGTGTCGCCAAGAACCGCCTTGTAAAGCTTGCCCTTCAAGGCACCGACCTGGAGCACATGAGTGGTCTTTTCCAGGGCCCGACGGTTCTCGTCTATTCGGACGATCCGATCGCGGCTCCCAAGGCTGCCGTGAATTTTGCCAAGGCGAACGAAAAGCTCGTGATCCTTGGTGGCGCTCTTGGTTCGACGAACCTCGATGCGGATGGGGTCAAGTCTCTGGCCACCATGCCGTCGCTCGATGAGTTGAGGGCGAAGCTGGTCGGCATGATCAGCACCCCGGCAACCCGCATCGCGCAGGTCGTCAACGCACCGGCCGGGCAGCTCGCCCGCGTCTTCAATGCGTATGCCGAGAAGGACCAAGCCGCGTAAGGCGACTGTAACAAACACTGTCGAAACCACTATCGGTTCGAACTGGAAGGTATGTGAAAGATGGCTGATCTCGAAAAGATCGTTGAAGAACTGTCCTCGCTCACGGTCATGGAAGCCGCTGAGTTGTCGAAAATGCTGGAGGAGAAGTGGGGCGTGTCCGCCGCGGCTCCGGTCGCCGTTGCCGCTGCTGGTGCCGCGGGTGGCGGTGAGGCTGCCGCTGCTGAAGAGAAGACCGAATTCGACGTCATTCTCGCCAGCGCCGGCGACAAGAAGATCAACGTGATCAAGGAAGTGCGTGCGATCACAGGCCTCGGCCTGAAGGAAGCCAAGGACCTGGTCGAAGGCGCTCCCAAGGCCGTGAAGGAAGGCGTCGACAAGGACGAAGCCGAGCAGCTTAAGGCGAAGCTGGAAGAAGCCGGTGCAAAGGTCGAGCTGAAGTAATCGGGCTTATGCCCACGCGGTCCCGGAGTAAACTCCGGGGCCGCCCGTTGCAAGACCCCGGCGGGTTTTCCCGGTCCGGGGCGTCCGTCCCACTGGGGACGGTTTTCCGAAGGGGCGCGCCGCCCGTTGCAGTAAGCACCTGAGGTAGAGGGTGTTTGACATGGCCGGGCGGATGTTCGAGCGGCGTTTCGGAGAGCCGTCACCTGATCGATACGAGGAGCGACAATGGCGCACACGTTCAACGGTCGCAAAAGAGTCCGTAAATACTACGGGTCAATCCGCGAAGTCGCGGCGATGCCGAACCTGATTGAGGTTCAAAAGGCGTCTTATGACCAGTTTCTGCAAGTGGTCGAGCCCGAGGGTGGGCGCGTGGAAGATGGTCTCGAGGCTGTTTTCCGTTCCGTGTTCCCGATTTCCGATTTCGCCGGAACGGCGCTTCTCGAGTTTGTAAGATATGAATTCGAAGCGCCGAAATACGACGTTGAAGAGTGCCGCCAGCGGGGCATGAATTTTGCTGCGCCGCTCAAGGTCACCTTGCGCCTTATCGTGTTCGATGTTGACGAAGAGACAGGCGCCAAGTCCGTGAAAGACATCAAGGAGCAGGATGTCTATATGGGCGATATGCCGTTCATGACCGACAACGGCACATTCGTCGTCAACGGTACCGAGCGCGTCATCGTTTCTCAGATGCACCGGTCTCCTGGTGTCTTTTTCGATCATGACAAGGGAAAGACCCACTCTTCCGGCAAGTTGCTTTTTGCTGCCCGCATTATTCCCTATCGCGGTTCGTGGCTCGACATTGAATTCGACGCGAAGGATATCGTCTACGCCCGTATCGATCGGCGCAGGAAGATCCCTGTCACGTCGCTTCTGATGGCGCTCGGTCTGGACGGGGAGGAAATCCTCAATACGTTCTACAATCAAATCGGCTATCAGCGCATTGACGAGGGCAGCTGGCGCATTCCGTTCGATGGTTCGCGGCTCAAAGGCACCAAGGCGGACTATGACCTGATCGACGCCGATACCGGTGAAGTCGTTGTGGAAGCCGGGCGCAAGATTACCGCGCGCACCATCCGCCAGTTGACGGACAAGGGTATCAACTCGCTCAAGGTTCTCAACGAGGATCTTCATGGTCAGTATATTGCTGAAGACCTTGTGGATGCCTCTACGGGTGAGATCTATGCCGAAGCCGGGGACGAGATCACCGAAAAGCTTCTTGGAGGTCTGACGGAGCGGGGGATTACGGAGATTCCGGTCCTCGACATCGATCATATCAACAATGGTCCTTACATCCGCAACACGTTGGCGGTCGACAAGAACGAGGCGCGCGAGGAAGCGCTCTTCGACATCTACCGTGTGATGCGCCCGGGTGAACCGCCGACGATCGATACGGCGGAAGCCATGTTCCAGTCGCTGTTCTTCGATGCGGAGCGGTACGACCTTTCGGCCGTTGGGCGTGTGAAAATGAACATGCGCCTCGATCTCGAGTGCGAGGATACGGTGCGCGTTCTGCGTAAGGAGGATATCCTTGCCGTTATCCGCACGTTGCTTGACTTGCGCGACGGCAAGGGCGACATCGACGATATCGACAATCTCGGCAATCGCCGCGTGCGTTCGGTTGGCGAACTGATGGAAAATCAGTACCGCGTGGGCCTCCTGCGCATGGAGCGCGCGATCAAGGAACGCATGTCTTCGGTCGAGATCGACACCGTGATGCCGCAGGACCTCATCAACGCCAAGCCGGCGGCGGCTGCGGTACGTGAGTTCTTCGGATCCTCGCAGCTTTCTCAATTCATGGACCAGACGAACCCGCTTTCCGAGGTCACCCATAAGCGTCGCTTGTCCGCGCTTGGTCCGGGCGGTCTGACGCGTGAGCGTGCGGGCTTCGAAGTGCGCGACGTGCACCCGACCCATTATGGCCGTATCTGCCCGATCGAGACGCCGGAAGGCCCGAATATCGGCCTTATCAACTCGCTTGCCACTTTCGCGCGCGTCAACAAGTACGGTTTCATCGAAAGCCCTTACCGGAGGGTGAAGGATGGCCGCGTCACGAGCGAGGTCGTTTATCTTTCCGCGATGGAAGAAGCGAAATACCACGTCGCCCAGGCCAATGCGGAAATCGACGACGAGGGCCGTTTCGTGTCGGAACTTATCACCTGCCGTCATGCGGGTGAGAATATGCTCGTCTCGCCGGATCGCGTCGAGTTCATGGACGTGTCGCCGAAGCAACTCGTTTCCGTTGCCGCGGCCCTTATTCCGTTCCTTGAAAACGATGATGCCAACCGCGCGCTCATGGGCTCGAACATGCAGCGGCAGGCCGTGCCGCTCGTGCGTGCCGAAGCACCTTTCGTTGGGACCGGCATGGAGCCGATCGTCGCGCGGGATTCCGGTGCGGCCATTGCCGCCCGTCGCGCCGGCGTTGTCGACCAGGTAGATGCAACGCGTATCGTTATCCGCGCGACGGAAGAGCTAGACCCTTCCAAGTCGGGCGTTGACATCTACAGGCTGCAGAAGTTCCAGCGGTCGAACCAGAACACCTGCATCAACCAGCGCCCGCTGGTGAGGGTGGGGGATGTTATCGAGAAAGGCGGCATCATTGCCGACGGTCCGTCGACGGACCTTGGCGATCTGGCTCTTGGACGGAATGTCCTCGTCGCATTCATGCCTTGGAACGGCTACAACTTCGAGGATTCCATCCTGCTTTCGGAGCGGATTGTCCGCGACGACGTCTTTACGTCCATTCACCTTGAGGAATTCGAGGTGATGGCGCGTGATACGAAGCTTGGGCCGGAGGAAATCACGCGCGATATCCCGAACGTTTCGGAAGAGGCGCTTAAAAACCTCGACGAGGCGGGCATTGTCTACATCGGCGCCGAAGTGAAGCCGGGCGACATCCTTGTCGGCAAGATCACGCCGAAGGGCGAAAGCCCGATGACGCCGGAGGAAAAGCTCCTGCGCGCCATTTTCGGCGAAAAGGCGTCTGATGTCCGCGACACCTCGCTTCGCCTGCCGCCGGGCGTCACCGGCACGGTGGTTGAAGTGCGTGTGTTCAACCGTCACGGCGTGGAGAAAGACGAACGCGCGATGGCGATCGAGCGCGAGGAGATCGAGCGTCTGGCGAAGGATCGCGACGACGAGCAGGCGATTCTCGATCGTAACGTCTACGGCCGCCTTGCGGAGATGCTGATCGGCAAGACCGCGGTTTCCGGGCCGAAGGGCTTTAAAAAGGACGGCGCGATCGACGGTGACGTGTTGAACGAGTATCCGCGTTCGCAGTGGTGGCAATTCGCGGTTGAGGACGAACGCCTCATGAGCGAGGTCGAAGCCCTTCGCGGTCAGTATGACGAAAGCCGCAAGCGCCTGGAACAGCGTTTCATCGACAAGGTCGAAAAGCTGCAGCGTGGCGATGAGCTGCCCCCCGGCGTCATGAAAATGGTGAAGGTCTTCGTCGCGGTAAAGCGGAAGATCCAGCCGGGCGACAAGATGGCCGGCCGTCATGGCAACAAGGGTGTTGTCTCCAAGATCAACCCGATCGAGGATATGCCCTTCCTCGAGGATGGCACCCACGTCGATATCGTTCTCAATCCGCTCGGCGTGCCGAGCCGGATGAACGTTGGCCAGATTCTGGAGACTCATCTCGGCTGGGCATGCGCCGGTATGGGGCGCAAGATCGGTGAGCTTTACGATCAGTATCGTAAGACCGGTGAATTGAAGCCGCTGAGGGTGTCGCTGGATGAGGTCTTCGGAGATAATCTGAAGGGCGAGCCGGTCAAGGATTATGACGATGAATCTGTCGTCCGCCTGGCCGAACAGCTTCGCGCCGGCGTACCCATCGCAACGCCCGTGTTCGACGGTGCGCGCGAGCCCGATGTCGTCGACATGCTGAAGCTGGCGGATCTCGATCCGTCCGGCCAATCGGAGCTTTTCGACGGGCGTACCGGCGAGGTGTTCGATCGCAAGGTAACTGTCGGCTACATCTACATGCTGAAGCTGCACCACCTGGTCGACGACAAGATCCACGCCCGCTCGATCGGTCCGTATTCGCTCGTTACCCAGCAGCCGCTGGGCGGCAAGGCCCAGTTCGGCGGTCAGCGCTTCGGCGAAATGGAGGTCTGGGCTCTTGAAGCTTATGGCGCGGCCTATACCCTCCAGGAAATGCTGACGGTCAAATCCGACGACGTTGCCGGCCGTACAAAGGTGTACGAAGCGATTGTCCGTGGAGACGATACCTTCGAGGCGGGCATTCCGGAAAGCTTCAACGTGCTTGTCAAGGAAATGCGGTCGCTTGGCCTGAATGTCGAATTGCAAAACAGCGAGCAAGACCAGCCCGTCGGGCAGGATGACGTTCCAGCGGTAGACGCGGCGGAGTGATGGTGCTTCACACGTCCAACCGCGAAAAGAGATGCTGCATTGCCGGTAAGGGGAGTGGGGCGCGGCCCGCGCTCCCCGTCCGCGCATCTGAGGAGAGAACCCATGAATCATGAGGTCATGAACCTGTTTAACCAACAGGCTCCTGCGCAGACCTTCGATGAGATCAAAATTTCGATCGCCAGCCCGGAGAAGATCCTGTCCTGGTCGTTCGGTGAGATCAAGAAACCCGAGACGATCAATTATCGTACGTTCAAGCCTGAGCGCGACGGATTGTTCTGCGCGCGCATTTTTGGGCCGATCAAGGATTATGAATGCTTGTGCGGCAAGTACAAGCGCATGAAATACAAGGGCGTCATCTGCGAAAAATGCGGTGTCGAAGTGACCCTGTCGCGCGTTCGTCGTGACCGTATGGGACACATCGAGCTTGCCGCTCCGGTGGCGCACATCTGGTTCCTGAAGTCTCTGCCTTCGCGTATCGGCCTTCTGCTCGACATGACGCTGAAGGATCTTGAGCGCATTCTCTATTTCGAGAATTACGTGGTCATTGAACCTGGCCTCACCCCGCTCAAGCAGCATCAGCTTCTGTCGGAAGAAGACTATATCAACGCCCAGGATGAATATGGCGAGGATGCCTTCACTGCGATGATCGGCGCGGAGGCTATCCGCGAGATCCTGATGTCGCTCGACCTGGAGAAGGAGCGCGACCAGATCCGTCAGGAAATCGCCGAGGCGACGACGGAGCTGAAGCCGAAAAAGCTTGCCAAGCGTCTCAAGGTCGTTGAGGCTTTCCTTGAATCCGGCAATCGGCCGGAGTGGATGATCCTGACGGTCGTTCCGGTCATTCCGCCGGATCTTCGCCCGCTTGTGCCGCTCGACGGCGGCCGTTTCGCGACGTCGGATCTGAACGACCTTTACCGCCGTGTGATCAATCGGAACAATCGCCTGAAGCGGCTGATCGAGCTGCGTGCGCCGGATATCATCATCCGCAACGAAAAGCGCATGCTTCAGGAATCCGTGGATGCGCTGTTCGACAATGGCCGGCGGGGACGCGTTATCACGGGTGCCAACAAGCGTCCGTTGAAGTCGCTGTCCGACATGCTGAAAGGCAAGCAGGGTCGCTTCCGGCAGAACCTCCTCGGCAAGCGCGTGGACTATTCCGGCCGTTCGGTTATCACGGTCGGTCCGGAATTGAAGCTCCATCAGTGCGGATTGCCGAAAAAGATGGCGCTGGAGCTTTTCAAACCGTTCATCTATTCGCGTCTCGACGCGAAGGGGCTCTCGTCCACCGTCAAACAGGCGAAGAAGCTGGTTGAGAAGGAGCGTCCGGAAGTTTGGGATATCCTCGACGAGGTTATTCGCGAGCATCCGGTTCTTCTGAACCGCGCGCCGACGCTTCACCGTCTCGGCATTCAGGCGTTTGAACCGACGCTGATCGAGGGCAAGGCGATCCAGCTTCATCCGCTGGTCTGCTCAGCATTCAACGCGGACTTCGATGGCGACCAGATGGCTGTTCACGTACCGCTTTCGCTGGAAGCCCAGCTTGAAGCGCGCACGTTGATGATGTCGACGAACAACATCCTGCATCCGGCAAACGGCGGCCCGATCATCGTGCCGTCGCAGGATATCGTGCTTGGCCTTTACTATCTTTCGATCATGGCCGACGGCGAGCCTGGCGAAGGTATGATGTTCGGCGACATGGGCGAGCTTTACCATGCGCTCGAAACCAAGGCCGTCACGCTGCACTCCAAAGTGAAGGGCCGATTCCGCTCCGTGGATGCGGAGGGCAATCAGACTTCGCAAATCTACGAGACCACGCCCGGGCGCATGATTATCGGCGACCTTTTGCCGAAGAACCACGAAGTTCCCTTCGACGTCTGCAACAAGCTGATGACGAAGAAGGACATCTCCAAGATGATCGACACCGTCTACCGCGCATGCGGTCAGAAGGAGACGGTCATTTTCTGCGATCGCGTAATGGGGCTTGGCTTCAACCATGCCTGCCGCGCGGGCATTTCGTTCGGCAAGGACGACATGCTCATTCCGGAAACCAAGGCAGGTCTTGTCGCGGAGACGGCCGAATTGGTGAAGGAATACGAGCAGCAGTACAATGATGGCCTGATCACCCAGGGCGAGAAGTACAACAAGGTGGTCGATGCCTGGGCCAAGTGTACCGATCGCGTCGCCGACGAGATGATGAAGCGCATCTCCGCCGTCGTTCGTGACGAGGAGAGCGGACGTCAGAAGCAGATCAACTCGGTCTATATGATGTCGCACTCCGGTGCCCGCGGTTCGCCGGCGCAGATGAAGCAGCTTGCCGGCATGCGCGGCCTGATGGCCAAGCCGTCGGGTGAGATCATCGAGAACCCGATCATTTCGAACTTCAAGGAAGGCCTATCGGTGCTCGAGTACTTCAACTCGACGCACGGTGCCCGTAAGGGTCTGGCCGACACTGCCTTGAAGACGGCGAACTCCGGTTATCTGACGCGTCGTCTTGTCGACGTGGCGCAGGATTCCATCATCGTCGAGGAGGATTGCGGCTCGGAAGGTGGCATCACGGTTGAGCCGATCGTCGACGCCGGCAACGTCATCGCGAGCCTCGGGATGCGCGTTCTGGGCCGTACGGCCGCGGAGAATATCGTGCATCCCGCCACTGGCGAGGTGATCGTGCCCATGGGTGTGATGATCGACGAAAAAGCGGTGGACCTGATCGAAGCCGCCAAGATCCAGTCGATCAAGATCCGTTCGGTGCTGACCTGCGAAACCAGGCTCGGCGTGTGCGGTGCGTGCTATGGTCGTGATCTTGCGCGCGGAACGCCGGTCAATATTGGCGAGGCGGTCGGCGTCATCGCGGCCCAGTCGATCGGCGAGCCGGGTACGCAGCTTACGATGCGTACCTTCCACATCGGCGGTACGGCGCAGGTTGTCGACAGCTCCTTCATCGAATCGAACTCCGAAGGCACGGTGAAGATCCGTAACCGCAATGTCGTCCGCGACTCCTCCGGCAAGATGATCGCCATGGCGCGCAACATGGCCATACTGATCGTCGATAACGAGGGCAATGAACGTGCGGTCCATCGCGTGCCTTATGGCGCGCGCCTGCATGTCGATGAGGGCGATTCCATCAAGCGCGGCCAGCGTATTGCCGAATGGGATCCCTACACTCGCCCGATCCTTACCGAGGTTGACGGTGTGGTCGGCTTCGAGGATCTGGTCGACGGTGCGTCCGTTCAGGAAACGGCGGACGAGGCGACCGGCATCACCAAGCGTGTCGTCATTGACTGGCGCACTTCGCAGCGCGGTCAGGACCTCAAGCCAGCAATGGTCGTGAAGGACAAGAACGG
The DNA here is from genome assembly GCF_013266695.1 of Hongsoonwoonella zoysiae. Classification (GTDB taxonomy): domain Bacteria; phylum Pseudomonadota; class Alphaproteobacteria; order Rhizobiales; family Stappiaceae; genus Hongsoonwoonella; species Hongsoonwoonella zoysiae. The sequence continues at coordinate 5,006 of NZ_JABRXF010000004.1, read as the reverse complement.
CGAGATCATCAAGCTGCAGCGTGGCGGCGATGCCCGGGTTCTGCTTTCGGTGGATGCGATCCTGTCCATCCAGCCGGGCGATGAGGTCAAGGCCGGCGACGTTCTGGCGCGTATTCCAATGGAAAGCGCGAAGACGAAGGACATCACCGGCGGTTTGCCGCGTGTTGCCGAACTCTTCGAAGCACGCCGGCCGAAGGATCACGCCATCATCGCAGAGATCGACGGTACGATCCGCTTCGGTCGCGACTACAAGAACAAGCGTCGCATCGTGATCGAGCCGCACGACAAGGACGTTGAGCCGGTTGAGTATCTCATCCCGAAAGGCAAGCACTTCCATCTTCAGGAAGGCGATGTCATTGAGAAGGGCGAATACATCCTCGATGGCAACCCGGCGCCGCATGATATCCTTGCGGTCAAGGGCGTGGAGGCGCTGGCGGCCTATCTCGTCAATGAGATCCAGGAGGTCTACAGACTGCAGGGCGTCGTGATTAACGACAAGCACATCGAGGTGATCGTTCGCCAGATGCTGCAGAAAGTCGAGATCACGGATCCGGGCGAGACGGAGCTCTTCTCCGGCGAGCAGGTTGACCGGCTGGAACTAGAAGAGATCAACCAGCGTGCGATCGACAATGCGCGTACGCCGGCATCTGGGGTGCCGGTTCTGCTTGGCATCACCAAGGCGTCGCTGCAGACTCGGTCGTTCTTCTCCGCCGCTTCCTTCCAGGAGACGACGCGCGTGCTCACCGAGGCTGCCGTCAACGGCAAGATCGATCCGCTGGTCGGCCTCAAGGAGAACGTCATCGTCGGTCGTCTGATCCCGGCGGGTACGGGCGGCATGATGAACCGCATCCGGCAGGTTGCCCAGCACCGCGACGAGTTGATCCTCGAAGCGCGTAAGGCTCAGTCAAACGCCGCAGAGGCGGAGGCGATGATCGAAGACATGAGCGGGGCGGCGGAATAAAGCGTCTCCCTCTCGAAGAAACAGGGAAAGGGCCGCCGATGCGGCCCTTTTTCGTATCTGACATATATGCATAGCGAGATGCGGAAGCCCGCATTTGCGTCCATTGAACGGATCGGAATCGAAATGACGCCAACTCAAAACAATGATGATGAACTCCCGACCGTGTTCATAATCGTCGGCAGGGTATGGGAAAACGAAAGCGGCGGCGGCGAGGAAGCGGCCGTGCCTGTCAATATCCTTCTGCGTGCGCCGGATGATGACAGTGCCGTGCGTCAGGCCTTGGAACATCTTGCTGCGGAAGGCTATGTCGAGGCCGAATTCGATCAGATCGGCGTGCTTACCGAAGAACCTGACAATCCGACTTACGAGGCGGCTTATCAGGATGCTCTGGAGGGTAACGTCGCCGTCATAGCGTTCCACGATTAGGCAAGGGGCGGGAATCGGCTTCCGCTTGGGGATGGGAATCGGCTTGCGGTTACTGCGCGGATCGGTTGTGCTTCCGCGCTGAGCGATTTAGCCCGACAGGAAATGTCCAGAAAGGCGTGCCGCAGGTTCAAATATTACTCGGTGCGCGTCATCCAAGCTCCATTAACTCTCAAAAGTCGGCAAAACCGCCTGAGGCTTAAGTTTTTTGGAAGTTTTCCTTGACGGGTGAGGGGGCGATGAGTAGTTTCCGCCCATCCCGAAGGCAGGCGGTAAACACTGACCTGCTCCGAGGCGCCTCGCCACGGAGAAAAAGTGCTTAAACGCTGCCGGGTCCATAGGCGAATAAACGTCGATTTCATGACCGCTGGAAACCCGGTGGTCCTCTGGTTTTCGCAGCGCCTTCCACGGTGAAACCGTGGAACACGGCGCGATTCCGTATGTGCGCCGGCTGCTGCGGCCGGATGAACGAACGAAGGTGAAGGGCAAAGAATGCCGACCATCAACCAGCTGATCCGCAAGCCGCGGAAGGATCCGCCGAAGCGGAACAAGGTCCCGGCCATGGAGGCCTGCCCGCAGAAGCGTGGCGTTTGCACGCGCGTCTACACGACGACGCCGAAGAAGCCGAACTCGGCGCTTCGTAAGGTTGCGAAGATCCGCCTGACGAACGGCTTTGAAGTGATTGGTTACATCCCGGGTGAGGGTCACAATCTTCAAGAGCACTCCGTGGTCATGATCCGCGGCGGCCGCGTGAAGGATCTTCCGGGCGTTCGCTACCACATTATTCGCGGTGTCCTTGATACGCAGGGCGTCAAGGACCGCAAGCAGCGCCGGTCCAAGTACGGCGCCAAGCGGCCCAAGTAAGGAGCGTTCACGATGTCGCGTCGTCATCGCGCTGAAAAGCGAGAGATCATCCCCGATCCGAAATTCGGGGACATTGTGATCACCAAGTTCATGAATTCGATCATGTACGATGGCAAGAAGTCCACGGCGGAACGTATTGTTTATGGTGCGTTCGATCTGATCGAAAACAAGACCAGGCAAAACCCGCTCGAGGTGTTCCACGCAGCCCTCGAGAACGTTATGCCGCAGGTCGAAGTCCGTTCCCGCCGCGTTGGCGGTGCGACCTACCAGGTCCCGGTTGAAGTGCGCACCGATCGCCGTCAGGCGCTCGCGATCCGCTGGCTCATATCCGCTGCGCGCAACCGTAATGAGACCACGATGGTCGACCGTCTTTCCGGCGAACTCCTTGATGCCGCCAGCAACCGTGGTACCGCGGTGAAAAAGCGCGAAGACACGCACCGGATGGCGGATGCCAACCGCGCGTTCTCGCACTACCGCTGGTAAAAACTCGAAGAGGCAGACGCTATGTCGCGCACGCACAAAATCGAGGACTACCGCAACTTCGGCATCATGGCCCACATCGATGCCGGCAAGACGACGACCACCGAGCGGATCCTCTACTACACCGGTCGCAGCCACAAGATTGGCGAAGTCCATGACGGCGCAGCCACCATGGACTGGATGGAGCAGGAGCAGGAGCGCGGCATCACGATTACATCGGCCGCCACGACTGCCTTTTGGAAGGAAAAGCGGCTCAACATCATCGACACGCCGGGCCACGTCGACTTCACGATCGAGGTCGAGCGTTCGCTGCGTGTGCTTGACGGTGCCGTCGCTCTTCTCGATGCCAACGCCGGTGTCGAACCGCAGACGGAGACGGTCTGGCGCCAGGCTGACAAATACAATGTCCCGCGCATGATCTTCGTCAACAAGATGGACAAGCTCGGCGCCGATTTCTACCGCTGCGTGGATATGATCAAGAAGCGCCTCGGTGCGAACCCGCTTGTCCTCCAGTTGCCGATCGGTGCGGAGAACGAGTTCGTTGGCGTGGTCGACCTGATCGCGATGAAGGCTTACATCTGGCGTGATGAAAGCCTCGGTGCGCAGTGGGATGTGGTCGATATTCCCGCCGACCTTGCAGACAAGGCGCAGGAATACCGCGACATCATGATCGAGACCGCGGTTGAAGCGGATGAGGCTGCTCTTGAGGCATACCTCGAAGGTAACGAGCCGGACGAGGTTCAGCTGAAAGCGTTGATCCGCAAGGGCACGATCTCCAATACCTTCGTGCCGATTTTTTGCGGTTCGGCCTTTAAGAACAAGGGTGTCCAGCCGCTTCTCGACGGTGTTGTCGATTATCTTCCGAGCCCGGTCGACATCGATGCCATTCGCGGTGTCGACGGCAAGACCGAGCAGGAGACGACCCGTAAAGCGAGCGATGAAGAGCCGCTTGCTCTCCTTGCTTTCAAGATCGCGAACGACCCGTTCGTCGGCTCCCTGACATTCTGCCGCATTTATTCGGGCGTGCTGAACAAGGGCGTGTCGCTGCTGAATACGGTTAAGGACAAGCGTGAGCGTGTCGGCCGGATGATGCAGATGCACTCCAACTCGCGTGAGGACATTGACGTCGCATATGCAGGCGACATCGTGGCCATCGCGGGTCTCAAGGACACGACGACGGGCGACACGCTTTGCGACGCGACCAAGCCCGTGATCCTGGAGCGCATGGAATTTCCGGACCCGGTCATCGAGATTGCGGTCGAGCCGAAGACGAAGGCCGACCAGGAAAAGATGGCGATGGCGCTCAACCGTCTCGCGGCTGAGGATCCGTCCTTCCGCGTCAAGACTGACGAGGAATCGGGCCAGACCATCATCGCCGGCATGGGCGAGCTTCATCTCGATATTATCGTCGACCGCATGAAGCGCGAGTTCAAGGTCGAGGCGAATATCGGTGCGCCGCAGGTGGCCTATCGCGAAACGATCACCCGGCTTGCAGAGGTGGATTACACCCACAAGAAGCAGACCGGTGGTTCGGGTCAGTTCGCCCGCGTCAAGATCACGATTGAGCCGAACGAAGCCGCTGCCGGTTTTGCGTTCGAGAGCAAGATTGTCGGCGGTTCGGTCCCGAAGGAATACATCCCGGGCGTCCAGAAGGGTATCGAGAGCGTCATGAGCTCTGGTCCTCTTGCCGGCTTCCCGATGGTGGACATCAAGGCGACGCTTCTGGACGGTGCCTACCATGATGTGGACTCCAGCGTGCTGGCGTTCGAAATCGCGTCGCGCGCAGCTTTCCGCGAAGCGATCGCGAAGGCTTCCCCGAAGCTGCTCGAGCCGATCATGAAGGTCGAGGTCGTCACACCGGAAGACTATATGGGCGACGTGATCGGCGACCTGAACTCCCGGCGCGGCCAGATCGCCGGTACGGAAAACCGCGGCATTGTTACGGCCATTCAGGCGATGGTGCCGCTCGCGAACATGTTCGGCTATGTGAACAACCTTCGCTCCATGTCTCAGGGTCGTGCCCAGTATTCGATGGTGTTCGACCACTATGAGCAGGTGCCGCAGGCGGTGGCCGACGAGGTTCAGGCGAAATACGCCTGACGCCGTAAGCCTGCTCCCGGAGCAATAACTCAAGAATTGGAAGAAGCGGAGAAATCCGATGGCGAAAGAGAAGTTTGAGCGCAATAAGCCGCACGTGAACATTGGCACGATTGGTCACGTTGACCATGGCAAGACGACGTTGACGGCAGCGATTACGAAGCAGTTCGGCGAGTTCAAG
>NZ_JABRXF010000003.1 GCF_013266695.1 Hongsoonwoonella zoysiae | reverse complement strand
GAGGCGGGCGACGCGCTCATCGACATGATCGTGCGCACCTCGAACGGCCGCAACACCGCCGCAGAAGCCCTCGGACACCGCGAGTTCTCCATGACCAAGCTCTACAGAAGCGCCTGAGTAACGATTTCTTCAATCACATCAGCCGCTGCCCGGACCTTTACCCGGGCGGCGGATATGCGGGTACGATGTCACTTTATTCAACAGCCAGAATGAAGGGCGAATGGCTGCCCTTGTTCCCGGGGGTTCTCCTCGCCCTTACGATCGCCACCGCGGCGAAGTTTCTGGGCGAACACTATGCCGCTCCCGTGATGCTCTTCGCGTTGCTGGTCGGTATGGCCTTTAACTTTCTGGCCGCCGATGAGCGCTTCCGGCCGGGTATCGAGTTCAGTTCCAAAACCCTCCTGCGCGCGGGGATCGTATTGCTTGGAATGCGCATCACCGGCGGTGACATCGCTTCGCTCGGGCTTTCGACATTCTTGACCGTCGTGGCGCTGCTTGCTTTGACGATCGGCTCCGGTTTCGTGTGCGGAAAATTATTCGGCAAAGGCTGGAGGTTTTCCCTGCTGACGGGTGGATCGGTGGCCATATGCGGTGCCTCCGCTGCACTTGCGATCGCCTCCGTTATTCCGCACAACGATAAAACGGAGCGAAACACGTTGTTCACCGTGGTGTCGGTAACGACGCTTTCCACCGTTGCGATGATTTTCTATCCCATTTTGTTTTCCGTTCTGGGTTTGGGAGAAACGCAGAGCGGGTTTCTCGTCGGCGCCACAATTCATGATGTCGCGCAGGTTGTCGGCGCGGGCTATTCGATCTCTCCGGAGGCCGGAGATATCTCCACGATCATCAAGCTGGTCCGCGTGACAATGCTGCCGGTTGTGCTGATCGTTGTGATCATGACATTGGCCCGTTCGGGAGGGGAAGGCCGGAACAAGGTCAGATTGCCCTTGTTCGTGGTAGGTTTCGCCGCGGTCACCACTTTGAACAGCCTCGGCTTCATTCCCCAAGCCGTCACAGGCGTTGGCGTTGGCCTTTCATCCTGGATGCTGATTATCGCCATTTCGGCATTGGGCGTTCGCACCAACATGAAAGACATGCTGCAGCTTGGCTGGCGCCATGTTGCCGTCGTAATCGTTGAAACGCTGTTTTTGCTGGCGCTCGCTATAGCCGCGGTCGAGATCGGCCTGGCCGGGCATTAAGGAAATCCCGACTGCGACGGCGGATCGAAGCTCGCGGTGCGTCCTTTTCGATTAGCGCATTGGACTGCGTGCGGGCGAGACTGCGGATGAACACTTCTGCTTCCGCGCACCGCCCCGAAGGGTTACTCTCCGGGCGTCTCACCTGTGGAAAACGGATAGAGACAGCGCGCTTTGCATTGCTCTCTGCCGGCGACCGGCGCGAGATCCGGCGCTCGTGCGGCGCAATCTTCCCGGCTCCAGGGGCAGCGAGGGTGAAACTCGCACCCCTTCGGCCGGGCAAGCAGCGACGGCACTTCCCCTTTCAGGGCGATACGCTCCAGTTTGGCGTTTGGATCAGGTTCCGGATTGGCGGCAAGCAGCGTACGCGTATAGGGGTGGGCGGGGCTGGCGAACACCTCTTCGACGGGGCCGGTCTCGACCAGGCGCCCGAGATACATCACGCCGATCCGGTCCGCCACGTGGCGGATGATATTGAGATTGTGCGTGATGATCAGCATGGCGAGGCCAAGCTCGCCGCGGAGCTTGTTCAGGAGAGTCAGTATTTCGCCCTGGACGGAAACATCGAGGCCCGCGGTCGGCTCGTCCGCCAGAAGAAGCGCTGGGTTAAGCGCGAGCGCCCTGGCGACGCCGACACGCCGCGCCTGTCCGCCCGAAAGCTGGTGCGGATAGCGGTCGAGAAACTCCTGCGACAGTCCGGCGGCGGCGAGCAGCTCCCGCGCCTTTTGGGCCGGCTCGCCAATGGCGATTCCGTGGATGCGGAATGGCTCGAGGATGAGGCTGCGCACCGTCATGCGCGGGCTGAGCGAGCCGACCGGATCCTGAAATATCATCACCGTTTGTCGGCGCACGGCGGGCCAGTTCGCGTTCTCGTGCAGCGGCCCGCCGGCAAACCAGGCCTTGCCCCCGGCGATCGGCGTCAGGCCGTTGAGTGCGCGCGCAAGCGTTGTCTTGCCGGAACCGCTTTCGCCGACGATTGCCAGGCACTCGCCCTCCCTGATCTCAAGCGACACGCCGGCAACCGCATCGATTGTTCGTCTCTCGCGATCCGCAAAGAGGCCCTTTATCCCCCGCGCAACGGAAAAGCGGACGTGAAGGTCTTCGGCCTTCAGCAGCGGTTCGCTCATCGCGCTGTCTCCGCGAAATGGCACGTCGCCCAATGCTCGGGCGCGGTATCGACACGCGGCGGCCGCATCGCGCCGCATTTCGCCTCGGCGTTCGCGCAGCGCGCGGCGAATATGCACCCCGGCGGCGGCGAGGTCAGGTCCGGCAGGCTTCCCGGTATGGAGGGTAGCGTTTGCCTGCGGTCCTTGATCCGGCCGGGATCGCAGTCGAGCAAGGCTTTCGTATAGGGGTGAGCGGGCGTGTGGAAGATATCCCGAACCCTGCCTTCCTCGACAGCGCTGCCAGCATACATGACGACGACGCGCTGACACAGCTCGGCGATCACGCCGAGATGGTGGGAGATGAAAAGGATCGCGCAGCCGATTTCGCCTTGAAGTTCCTGCAGAAGCTCGATGATCTGCACCTCCAGCGTCGCATCGAGCGCCGTCGTAGGTTCATCGGCTATCAAGAGCTTCGGGTTCATCATCAGCGCCATGGCGATCGCCACACGCTGGCGCATTCCGCCGGACAGTTCGTGCGGGTAGGCGTCCATGCGGCTTGCCGGATCGGAAATGCGCACGCGCGCTAGCATGTCGACCGCCCGCTTGCGCTTGGCTGCGCGCGACAGCGCCTCGCGATGCTGGATGTCGATCATCTGGCGACCGATGGTGAGCACCGGATTGAGCCCGGTCATCGGGTCCTGGAAGACGACCGAAACTTCGCGCCCTCGCCGCAGGCGCATTTCCGCATCGCTCAGGGCAAGCAGATCCGTTCCATCCAGAAAGATCTCGCCGTCCGGTACTTCCGCGTTTTCCGCAAGCAGCCGCAGGACGGCTGAAATCAATGTCGACTTGCCGCAACCCGATTCCCCGACGAGGCCGACGACTTCGCCCGCCGGCACGAGAAGATCTACATTGCGGAGCGCGCGAAGCCTGCCGGCGCGGGTATGATAGTCGACCGACAGATTGCGGATATCGAGAGCTGCCTTCACCGCTCTTTCCTCAGCTTCGGGTCGAGAACGTCGCGCAAAGATTCGCCTAGGAACGTGAAGCCGAGCGTGACCAGGATGAGCGGAATGCCGCCGGACACGATCAGCCAGGGCGTGTTGCGGATGTAGTCGAAACCGTCCTTCAGCGTCGCCCCCCAGCTTGGCGTGCCCGGAGCCACGCCGACGCCGAGAAAGCTCATGCCGGCCTCGATCGTGATGACGACGGGCAGATTGATCGCGGCGAGAATGAAAAAGGGGCCAAGCACGTTCGGCAGGATGTGCATGACCAGGATCCGCATTGTCGAAGCGCCCATGGCGCGCTCCGCATCGATGAATTCCCGCCCGCTGATCGCCTGCGTTTGCGTTCGCGCGACGCGGCCGTATTCGCTGAGCGAAGTAAGGACCACCACGGAGATCACCGTGCCCAGACCCGGCGAGAGCAACGCGCCGAGCGCAAGTGCCAGAATGATGGTCGGATAGGCGCGCAGTGTGTCGAAAAGAAAGAGGATCGTGTTGTCCAGCCAGCGCGGGCCGAAGCCCGCGATCATGCCGAGCGTCAGGCCGATCAGCGCGGCGAGGCCGACGGAGGTCATCCCGACGAAAAGCGCGATGCGCGCTCCGAAAAGCAGACGCGAGAACGTGTCGCGACCAAGATTGTCTGTGCCGAGCAGATGCTCGAAGGAGGGCGGCGCAAAGCGCGCGCGTACGTTGAGCGCCTTGTAGTCGTATGGCGCGATGAAATCCGCAAAGACGGCGCCAAGCACCAGTATCGCGATGATCGTCACGGCGGCCACCGCGAGGGGATCGGATATGAGCCGACCGGCAACCGAATATTTGAAGGGGCTGCGTTCGGCTATGCTCATGATTGCTTCGACGTCCTGAGGCGTGGATCGAGCATGGCATTCACCACATCGGCCACCAGCGTGCACAGGACGAAGAAACTGATGGCGACCAGCATGGAACCCATGACGACGGGATAATTTCGGGTGATCACGGAATCATAGATCAATCGGCCGATGCCCGGCCGCGCGAAGACGATTTCGGCGAAAACGGCGCTCGACAGCAGGCCGCCGACACCCACGCCCAACACCGAAACCGCCGGCAGAACGGCGATACGCAAGGCGTATCGGTAGATGATCCTGTGAGGGGGAAGCCCGAAAGCGCGCGCGGTGCGGATATGATTCTCGCCCATGACCTCGAGCATGGAAGCACGCACGATGCGCGCGATATAGCCGACCCAGGCGAGGCCGATGGCAAACGAGGGTAGAACAAGATGGTGGATCTGGTCCGCCAGATTGCCTCGCTCGCCCGCCCCGATGGCCGGAAACCAGTTCAGGATGACGGCGAAGATCAGGAGGCTCCAAAGCGCCACGACGAAGGAGGGTGCGGCAAGCATGGCGACCGAGAGAACGCCCGTCACACGATCGATCAGCGAGTTGCGATAGGCGGCGGAGAAAGCGCCCAGCAGGATGCCGAGCGTCGCCGACCAGCCGATCGAGGTGAGGATCAGGACGAGCGTGAAGGGAAGCGCTTCGAATACCGGTGTTGCGACCGGGCGATTGCGCAGAACATCCTCACCGAGGTCGCCGGTGAGGACGCGGCCCCAGAATTCGACGATCTGCACCGGCAGCGGCTTGTTGAGGCCCATGCGTTCGGAGAATATTGCGCGCATCTCGTCCGTGGCCCGCGGGCCGAGCAGCACGGTCGTCGGATCGCCCGGCAGCGAGATCATGAACGCATAGAGTGCCGAAATGGCGACCACGAGGATCGCCAGGCCGAGCGCCACTCTTTGCAGGATATACCGACCCATTTTCTCTTTCTTGATCCGGACCGCTGCGATAATGCCCGGACGGCCGGAGCCGCCCGGGCAAACGGCTTACGCCTTGGCGAAATACTGTATCAGCGGCAGGGAATCCGGACGCACCGCCGGCTTCAGTTCCTTGCTGTAAAGGTTCGGCGCGGCTTCATGGGTGATGAAGCGGTATGCGCCGGACTCTTCCATCAGGTCCTGCATGCGCTTGTACATCCGGTCGCGCTTGGCGGTGTCCGTTTCGCCCATCGCCGCCTTGTGAAGCTTGTCGAATTCCTCGTTGGAGAAGCGCTCCCAGTTCCACTTGCCGATCTGTTCGGTGGTAAACCACGCGGTCGCGTAATAGGGATCCGGCGTCATCGAGAAACGGTTGAGGACAAGTTCCAGAGACTTCCAGCGGTCGCCGTCCGCCTCCTTGCCGAGCGACCAGAACGATCCGGACTCATGCACGCCGATCGACAGGTTGATGCCAACCTCCGCCAGCGTTGCCTGAATTACCTGCGCGGCGGTCGTCCAGGTCGACTTGTTGAGAACGTCGAGCTTGAGGTCGAGCGTGTCGACGCCCGCTTCGTCCAGCATCGCGCGCGCCTTGGCGAAATCCGCCTGCGGCGGAACGAGGTTTTCGGCACGATGGCCAATGAGGCCCGGCGCGATAATGCCGGTGGATGCGTCCGCCACGCCGAAATACGCCGCTTCGAGGATCGACGGCACATCGATCGCGTGCTGGATGGCCTGGCGAACGCGGATGTCCTTGAGCTTCGGATTTTCCATGTTCATGCCCACCCACACGTAATAAAGGGAGGGATGCTCGGAAAGAACCGCGTTTTCCGGCGGATTTTCGCGCAGCCGCTCGATTGAGCCGAGGCCGATGCGCGTGAAGTCGAGGTCGCCCGCCTCGAAGGCGATTTCCGCGGTCGCCTCATCGTCGATCAGAATGATCTGAACTTTTTCGAAGTCGGCTTTCGGTCCCGTGAACTCGGGGTTGCGTTCCAGGACCCAGCGGTCGCCCGGGCGGAGTTCGGCGACCCGGTATGGCCCGGCGACCGTCGGCGGCACAGCGTCGGTTATGCGCTTGCCTTCGCCTATCGCCTTCTTGCAGACGATGGTGCCGGCAAGATAGGGCAGCGCGATCGACCAGATGGGTGCGAACGGAGAGCTCAGCTTGATGACGCCGGTGTGCGTGCCCGTCACCTCGACACCGGAAAGCGAGCCGAGGTCCGGCTTGATCGCCGATTCCATTTTCGGGTCGATGATGCGTTCCAGCGAAAACTTGACGTCCTCGGCGGTGATCTCGCCGAAACCGTCCGACCACATCTGCCCCTTCTTGAGCGTGAAGGCGATCTCGGTCGGCGAGGTCTGCTCGATGACCTCCACAAGGTCGGGCTGCCAGCCCCATTCGTTGCCGGGCGTGTATTGGATCAGCTTGCGGTAAATGCATCCGTAAAGCATCTCCTCGCCAAAGCCGGAGGCGTCGACGGGGTCGAAATTGTCACCCTCGGTATATGTGCGGATATTCAGCGTATTGCCGGCGGCCCAGACCTTGATCGGCATGGCGGCCATGGCGCCGAGGCCTGCGGCGCCGGCGAGAAGCTGGCGCCGGCTCAATTGCGCGGCGGTAAAGGGATTGAACGTCGCCGTCATTTTCTGCTTCCTCCGGTTTGTTTCTTGCACTGCCTGGCGAGGGTGACATCGACTCACCGGCGGCGGTGTCATTGAAATTTGCTGGGCGAAAGTATCAGGAAGCGAACTGCTGCCGACAATGGCGCGTCGTCATGGTTCATTTAGCTCTTTGGCGCGGTGGTCGCGTCATCGAGCGTCAGGGAAGCAATTCATAGGCCTTGAGAATGTCAGAATGCTCCAGCTCCCGGGCGGAGATGACCTCCCGGATATAGGGAGGGAGGCCCGGATCATCGGCAGCGAATACGCCGGTCTTGCCGAGGATCGTGCGGCGGTCGCACTCCGGGCCGAGATATTCAAGGAAAAGACGGGCTGCGAACGGGGCCCTGGCGGATCGTCCCTGAACGCCGAGCGTTATGCCGGAAAGAAACTTCAGCTCCTTTCCTTGCGCGGGATAGAGCAAGGTTTGCGAGAGGGACGTCTGATTTCTGGCGTTATAGTCGACGATGGTGATCCGGTCGCCAAGAAAGAACGCGATGCCCAGGTAATGCGAATAATGTGAACGCCCCATGGGGCTTGCCTCTGCCTGGACGCGTTCGGTCAGCCGCGAGAACCATATGCCGTTGCGTTCATGCAGGCGAAGCAGCGAACGGCGAATATGCCCCGGCCGCGATGGCGTGAAATAATAATAGTAGTAATACCCCCGGTAGCGCTCGAGGGCTTGCTCCGATGATTCAATCATCGCGTTGAGTGCGGGTGCTGCGGGTCCCAGCGCGCGGAGCATGTTCTGCGTTTTCGGCGCAACGGCGACGATGACGGAGAACTGGCCGTGCGGCATCATGATCTCGTCGATCGCGACGCCGAAATAGTCGCATATCCGCCGGAGGTTGCGGTCCGAAGGTCGGGCGGAGGCGTTCAGATACTTGGTAAACTGCTGCCGGTTAATACCGAGGTCCCGGCAAACCTGGGAGATCGAGGGCGTATAGCTGCAAAGCAGACGAAGATTGCGCGCAAGGTCGGTGGCCATGGGCTTACAATACCTTGCGCGCGTTGACGCTCAACCGCCTGTTTACACCCCGTCGCGGGGAATTGTGATGTCCCAGTTCTTCTCAAAGATCAGGGCGTCCCCCTCGAATGCTTCAAGCTGCGCGCGAATATGGAAATGTTCGGCATCGCACGTCATCACGGTCGAGGTTTCGGTGCGCGTGCGCCAGTCTGCGCGCCCGACTTCATAGCTCCAGCTCGCTTCCATGCGCGCCGACAGCGGATCGTCCGGATTGAGGCTCCAGACTTCGCGGATTGTACGCCCGGATTCGATGCCGGTTGCCGCCAGGCGTTGCTTGCCGCCATCGGTGATGAGCGTAAGCACATGCGTACCGTCCTCCAGCACCTCCTCGTGCCGCTCGGAACTTTCCGGGCGGACTTCCACGTCATCGAGCGGCGGCGCGCTCTCCGGTGGGCCGAATTCCGTTGGTGCGGGGCCTTCGCCCCGGCGAACCGGCACGACGAGTTCGCAGCCGGCTGGGTCGATATCGAGCGACAGCGGCACGGCCGACGGCCAGATCATCGGCCAGTAGCTCGTCGAAAGTGCAAGTCGCAAGCGGTGGCCGGCGGGCAGGCGGTAGGCGATATCGTTCAGCTTGATCGTCCGCTCGATCGGCTCGCCGGGCACGAGCGGCGTGACCTTCTCATGATCGGGTGAATGCGTGAGGTTGAGCATGCCTGTGGTGATGAAGGCGACCGAACCGTCGGGCCGCACATCGCAAAGGCGTGCGGCGATGAAGCCGGTTTTCCCACGCGGCACTACGCGCAAGTTGATGGTGGCCGCCCCCACGATATCGAGCGGGGCGTCGAGAATCTCGCCGTCAAGGGTCAGAGACAGTGCATCGTCGCCCGCCTGGTCGTCGGCCAGTTCGTTGCGGTCGCGCATTCCGGGGCAGAAGCGCTGGGCGGCCTGGCCGACACGCTGGTCCGCTTCAAGGTGCAGCACGCCGTTCCCGATCGTTTGCCCAAGCCCTGCCTCGCTGAAATTCAGCCTGAGCGGCTCGATCAGTGGCGAGGGCCAGATTTTCTCGGCCGCCCAGGTGCCAGGGCGCTCGTCCAGACGCCGGCTCGGCGCGACGCTGTCCATGATGTGGTAGTCGAGCACCGGCTCATTTTCGATGCCGTTATCCTCGCCCTTGAGCCAGCGGTCCCACCAGCGCTTGCACTCCTGCAAAAAGCCGATCGCGGGCTCCGGATAGGCCTGATGCGGGTACTTGTGAACCCACGGTCCGATGAGCCCTTTCTTCGGACCGGTGAGCTCGGCGAGCAGACGGGGGATCGTGTTCGTGTAGGCGTCTGCCCAGCCTCCGACCGCAAGCACCGCAGCGGAAATCGAACCATAGTCCTCGCAGACGGAACCGCGCTTCCAATAGGCATCACGGCGCTGGTGCTTCAGCCATTTTTCAAGAAGAAGCGGCTGATGTTCCAGCCGGTCGAGCCACATCTGCCGCCACTGCTCTCCGACGATCTCGGGATCGGGCGCGCGGGAGGAGTAGGCCAGCATCTGGGAGGACCAGCCGAGGTTTTCGGTCAAAAGGCAGCCGCCCATGTAGTGGATATCGTCGGCATAACGGTCGTCGCTGGAGCAGATCGTGACAATGGCTTTCAAGGATTCCGGTTTTTTCGCCGCGATCTGAAGTCCGTTGAAGCCGCCCCAGGAAATACCGATCATGCCGACATTGCCATCGCACCACGGCTGGCGGGTCAGCCAATCGATGATCTCTACACCGTCATCGAGTTCCTCTTCCGTGTATTCATCGTCCATGAAGCCGTCGGAATCGCCGTTGCCGCGAATGTCCACACGAATGGCGGCGTATCCATTCGCCGCGAACCACGGATGGTTGACGTCGTCACGCTGGGTTGTCCCGTCGCGCCGGCGATAGGGCAGATACTCCAGGATCACGGGAACGGGGTTTTCCCTCGCGCCTTTCGGAAGCCAGGCCCGCGCGGCCAGACGGACCCCGTCCGGCATCGGGATCCAGACCGGATCCAGTATCTCGATATCGGTTGAGGCGGGCGCTTGTGACATTTCCGGCTCCTGAAGATCAAACCGGGCAAGCTTATGCACCGCGTTTGCGACGCCTCAATTGCGCAGGGCAATAGAAAATGACGCGAGTTGACGCAGGTTGGCTTCTGCGACGTTCAGTAGCGGATGCGGGAAAGGCGCCGGAGCTCTTCGGGCGTCGTCGTCGGCAGGCCAAAGAATTCGAGATAGGCGGGTATCTGCTCAAAAAGCATGTCCGTGCCGACTTGCGTCTTGCAGCCCTTGGCGCGGGCGGCGGCGAGAAACGGCGTTTCTTCCTGTTTCATCACCACTTCGCCGACGAAGGCTTCCGGAGAGATCCGGCTCACGTCCATCGGCAGCGGATCGCCGGCATTCATGCCGATCGGCGTTGCATTGACCACAATGTCGAAACTGGCAGGATCGTCCTTACCTGTTTCGATCTCGATCGTCGGATAGTGTGTCTTGAGGCTGGCCGCCAGTTTTTCGGCGGCTCCAGGATGCTTGTCGAAAAGCGCGAGCCTTGCTGCGCCCGCGTTCGCGAGCGATGCTGCAATCGCCGAGCCGACGCCGCCGGAGCCGACGACGATTGCCGATGCACCGTCTATGGTGCAGCCCTTGCGCCGGGCACCGCGAACGAAGCCTTCTCCGTCGAACATGTCGCCGATCAACCGGCCTTCATCGTCCCGCCTGACCGCATTGCACGCGCCGCAGACCTTGACGGCAGTGCTCGCCTCGTCGAGAAGTGCCACGGTAGAGACCTTGTGCGGCATGGTGACGAGGGCACCTGCGATATTGCGCAAGCGGAAGAGAAGGCGCAGGAAATCCGGATAATCATCGGCCTCGCAGCCCATCGGCACCACGACGACATCGATGCCCTTTTCCTCGAAATAGGGGTTGTAGATCATCGGCGCCTTGAAGCTCTCGGTCGGGATCCCAAGGTGTGCGATCAGCCTTGTGTGCCCTGAAATCAGTTGCGTCATTCGAAGAGTGTCCTGATCGTGCGAAGCAGAGCATCTTGTCTCGGAACGACTGTCTGCGATTGTCGAGCGTATCCTTCGCTCCTTGTGGTCTCAACGCCAGATGTCTGTGAAGAAGGGTGAAACCGGCATTGGCGAAGTTCCCCGACACAACTGAAAAATGAGGCGGCGACCCACGGCTTCTGCCTGCATGGTTCGCCGCCTCATTCGTTTCTGGCGCTACGACAAGCCCGAGAGGCCGCTATTCGCTTGCCTTTTTGTTGTGCATGGCTGCTTCGAGCTTCTTGATATCCTCCGGCGAAAGCTGCGGCCGGTCGACCTTGATCGTCAGCTTGTCAAGCTTGGCGGTCAGTGGGAAGGGCGGCTTGTAGTCCGCATCGTTGACACCCGTCAGCGTATCGGAGCCGATGTCGAAGCTCTCATCCCATTGCAGGATGATCGGAATAGTTTTTTCCATCTTCTTTGTGTCGACCACCTCGCCATCGACCTTCAGTGTGCCCGTGCCGGATCTGCCGACCCCGCTCATGTTGTTGAAGGCGAGCGTACCGGCGCCGATCCCGTCATAGACGAAGTCGAACTCGACCGTATGCTTGCCGGGCGTTAGCGCTTCCTTGCCCTCCCATTTGATGCGTTCGAGGTCGACCATGTTCCACAGGAACACGGGCTTGCCCTCGAGCAGGTAGAAGCCATAACCGGCAAAGCGGCCGCCGGAAGTCAGGATCATTCCCTCGGCCCCGCCTTCGGCAACTTCTATCTCGGCGGTGATCGTGTAGGAACTGTTGAGAAGCGGTGGCGAGTCGCCTTGCGGCAGGCCGGTCATCGGCCGCGTATAGACGAACTCCGTCCGCCCCGCCGTGATGTTCGGTCGCGGCGCCGCGACACGGGGACCGACCGATGCGTCGAGCGGGAACACCTGGTATTTCGCTGCTTCCAGGATGAACGTTTCCTTCAACTTCTCCACCATGTCGGGGTGGTCGGTGGCGATGTCCGTGCTCTGCGTCGGATCGTCCTTGAGATTGTAGAGCTCGAACACCTGGTTGTTCAGCGGGTCCGGATTGCCGGGGCCGAAAGCATCCCACGGCGCTCGGTTCACCTTTGTTGCGAGGAACCAGTCGTCGTGCCACAGCCCCCACTGCCCGAACATTTCGAAGTACTGGGTGTCGCGCGGCGGCGGAGCGGCGGCGTTTTCCTTGTCGAAGAGATAGGCGAAGCTCTTGCCGTCCATTGGCGCCTGGGTGATCCCGTCGACAGTCCGTGGCGGGTCGATGCCGGCGACCTCGAGGATCGTCGGGACGACATCGATAACGTGGAGGAACTGGTCGCGCTTGCCGCCCTTGTCAGTAATTTTTGCGGGCCAGGAGACAGTCATGTTCTGCCTGATTCCGCCGAGCTGCGAGGCGATCTGCTTCATCCACGGGTACGGCGTGTCGAAGGCCCAGGTCCAGCCCACGGCCATGTGGTTGTAGGTCTCTTCGGTGCCCCAGACGTCGTACCATTTCATCTGTTCTTCTACGGGGATCTTGTTCAGGCCGTTGAAGAAGGCAACTTCGTTCGGGGTCCCGAGTTCGCCGCCCTCGGCGCTCGTTCCGTTGTCGCCGTTGATGTAGATGATCAGCGTGTTTTCGTATTCGCCGATGTCCTTCAGCGCCTGGACGACCCGGCCGATTTCATCATCCATATAGGCCGAATAGGCGGCGAAGACCTCTACCTGCCGGATGAAGAGCTTCTTCTCGGCATCGGTAAGTTTGTCCCACTCCTTTATATACTCGGTGGGCCAGGGAGTGATCTTCGCATCTTCCGGGAAGTAGCCCATCTTCTTCTGGTTTTCGAAGATGGTCTCCTGCAGCTTGTTCCAGCCGTCGTCGAACAGATGCATCGCGCTGATCTTGTCGACCCACTCCTTGGTCGGGTGGTGTGGGGCATGCGTGGCGCCGGGCGCGAACTTGACGAAGAAGGGCTTGGACGGGTCGATCTGGTGCATCCGCGTGATCCAGTCGATGGCGTCATCCGCCATCGCCGTCATCAGGTTCCATTTTCCCTCTTTACCCAGGAAGGGGTAGATCTGGGTGGTGTTGCGGAAGAGGTTGGGCTGCCACTGGTTCGCATCACCACCGACGAAGCCGTAGAAGTATTCGAACCCCATTCCCGTCGGCCACTGGTCGAACGGACCGGACTGGCTCGCCTGGAAGGCGGGCGTATTGTGGTCCTTGCCGAACCATGAAGTGTTGTAGCCGTTGTCAAGCAGGATCCTGCCGACCGTAGCCTTGTCCTCGGCGATAATGCTGTTGTAGCCGGGAAAGCCCGTCGCCTGCTCCGAGATCACACCGAAGCCCACGTTGTGGTGGTTGCGGCCCGTAATCAGCGCTGCGCGGGTCGGCGAGCACAGCGATGTCGAGTGTATGCTCGTGAACCTGATTCCGTCTTCGGCGAGAGCATCCATCGTCGGATGAGGTATGACGCCGCCGAAGGTGCTGGGAATGCCCCAGCCGGAGTCGTCGGTGATAATCAGGAGGACGTTTGGCGCTTCCTCTGGAGGGACCACGGCGGGTGGCCACCAGGGCGTCGACTCGTCTGCATCGGTTTCTATCTTGCCGCCAAAGGGCAAGGCAGGTGGAGGAAGCTGACTACCCTCGATCACCCTCTTGGCGGACGGCGCCCCTGGCGTGCCGATGATTTCGTCGGCGAGCGCAATATTTGAAAAAGCCATTATTCCGGCACCCATAAGCAATGCTGTGGATGCGTTTCGAAGCAGGCAGTAAGCGCGTTTGATCGACATTCGAACCTCCGCAGGCCGGTCGATCCAAATTGCACCAGGCGTTCGGCGAAAATTCGCACAATAAAGGCCCAATGATTTGTCCGACCTTTCCCTCAAAAAGCCTTGACGATAAATGCCTGGTGGGCGCGCGACACGGCTACGAGCAGTCTCTTGCAAATTGCCAGGCTATTGCTTCCCTTGGTGGCGGGACTGAATGAATTCGAGTTTTAACCACCGTTTTGTATCGTAAGGTTACTTTTGTAATTGTAAATGGAAAGATCGTATTTGCACGTATTCTCAAGTTTGATGTCTTCAAGTAAATCTCGTATAAAGAATTTCTTTTTATATCTTTTGTATTCATTGTTGCATTAGAGGTCAAAAACAATATCTGCAGGCGGGTAGGAAATTGAAATAGTATGCTAACTTAACAGCATGAACGCATTCGGGTCGGGGAGTTGATTAATGCGCCTGTCACTGAATTTCGGTCTGACGGCATCGTTGATGATGGTTTGCTCGCTAGGCGGCGGAAGCATCGCCCTTGCCCAGACGAGCGATGTTGAAGACGTAAAAAACCTGCTTGCCGTTCAGGTTCGCGAGCAGGGGCATACCTGCGACAAGCCGCAAGGTGCCGAGCAGGAAGAGGATCTCTCGAAACCCGATGAAGAGGTCTGGACGCTGGAATGCGAGAACGCGACTTTCCGGGTCAAACTGATCCCTGATATGGCGGCTGAGATCGAAAAGATTGAATGAAGGATATTCAATGCGTTCATTGGTTCTCGTACAGGCTGTCGCCTGTTTACGGTAGAGCGTAATTGTGTCGCTCCGTGCCGCATCTCTTTCGCTTCGAAGAGTAGTTTGGTTGTTTTGCTTATTAATTAGGCATATATAAGAAAAGATTGTTTTTTAGGCAGAATATTTATCAACTGCCTTATCGTATTGCATCGCACCAGCGGTTTTTTGTTTGATATTCACTGAAGTTCGATTTTGTTGCTTCCCTAATTATCTGATCTGAAAAGAAATTCCTTTGCCCGCCCGATGCACTCTCGCCCTTTGGCCCGCTCCTTGCTGTGTCTTGTGACGCAAACAATCCAGCCGGAGGGTCAAATGACTGGTCATCACAAGAAAACAAATATCGCGGCGCTGTCTGCAGCGCTTGCGATGTCGCTTGCAATCGGTGCGGCGAAGGCCGAAGACACCATCAAGGTCGGCATCCTTCATTCGCTGTCCGGAACCATGGCAATTTCCGAGACAACGCTGAAAGACGCCATGCTCATGCTCATCGACGAGCAGAACAAGAAGGGCGGCGTTCTCGGCAAGAAGCTGGAGGCAGTTGTTGTCGACCCTGCGTCGGATTGGCCGCTTTTTGCCGAAAAGGCGCGCGAGCTTATCGAAAAGGACAAGGTCGCCGCGGTTTTCGGCTGCTGGACGTCCGTTTCGCGCAAATCCGTTCTTCCGGTTTTCGAGGAACTAAACGGCCTGCTGTTTTATCCCGTGCAGTATGAGGGCGAGGAGAGCCAGCGTAACGTTTTCTACACAGGAGCTGCGCCCAACCAGCAGGCGGTCCCGGCGGTTGACTACCTGATGGACGTCGAAGGCGTGGAGCGCTGGGTGCTCGCCGGCACCGACTATGTCTATCCACGCACGACGAACAAGATCCTCGAGGCCTATCTCCAGTCCAAGGGCGTCGCGCCCGAGGACATCATGATCAACTATACGCCCTTCGGCCATTCCGACTGGCAGACGATCGTCGCCGATATCAAGACCTTCGGCTCAGCCGGCAAGAAGACCGCAGTTGTCTCCACCATTAACGGCGATGCCAACGTTCCCTTCTACAAGGAGCTGGCAAACCAGGGCATCAAGGCGGAAGATATTCCGGTCGTCGCCTTCTCCGTCGGCGAGGAAGAACTTGCGGGCCTCGACACCGCGCCGCTCGTCGGCCATCTCGCCGCCTGGAACTATTTCCAGTCGGTCGACACGGATGCCAATGCGGAATTCATCGACGCCTGGCATGCTTTCATCGGCGATGAGGCCCGGGTGACGAACGACCCGATGGAGGCCCATTACATCGGCTTCAACATGTGGGTCGAGGCGGTGGAAAAAGCCGGCACGACTGACCCTGATGCCGTGATCGACAGCATCATTGGCGTGTCCGTGCCGAACCTGACCGGCGGCTATTCGGCGATGATGCCGAACCACCACATCACCAAGCCGGTGCTGATCGGCGAGATTCAGGAAGACGGTCAGTTCGAGGTGGTTTGGGAAACCTCCGGCCTCGTCGTCGGCGATGAATGGTCCGACTACCTGCCGGATTCCAGGCCGCTTATAGCCGACTGGCGCGCGCCGATGTCCTGCGGCAACTTCAATACCGAAACGGGCAAATGCGGGGGCAAGGGCGTCGACTGACGGTCACGCCTGTTCAATCGCGGTGCGGATGGGCGCTCGATGCGCCCGTCCGCAAGCCAGTCATCTCCAAAAAGCTGCGACCAGACCATGCGCCTTGCCGGACCGCTCACATTCGCCATTGCTGTTTTCCTGTCGCTCGCCAGCCTGGCTCAATCCCAGGAAAAGCCGCTTCTGGAAATCGTCAATTCGTTTTCCGACGTGCGGGATTTCGCCCAGACGGAAGAAATCGTCGCCGAACTCGGGGCGACGGGCGATCCCGCCGTGGTGCCCGTGCTTCGCGCGCTTTCGGAGGGCGATCTCCACGTCAGGAAATCCGACAATCAGGTCTTTATCGTTTCCGGACGCGGCAAGACACTGATGATCATGGATCCGCTTTCGGGAGAAATGGTCGGCGAGGAGGCGAAGCGCGCGCTTTCGAAAATCCGCGTGAACAACGGGTTGCGCAGGCTGATCCGCGATACGATCGGCGGTCTTGCGCTTGCCTCTCCAGATCCCGCCGCACGGCTGAGGGCCGCGCGGACGTTGATCGCCAATCCGGATGCATCGTCCTTGCCGGCGATCGAGGCGGCTTTGGAGAAGGAAGCCGACGCTGACGTCGCCGACGGCATGATGCGCGCGCGTGCTGCCGCGATCCTTGTCTCCGATCGGCCGGATGCGGAAAAGTCGGAAGCGATTACCGCTGTTGCCGAGATCGGCACACAGGATGCGCTCAGCCTG
Organism: Hongsoonwoonella zoysiae; assembly: GCF_013266695.1. Taxonomy (GTDB): domain Bacteria; phylum Pseudomonadota; class Alphaproteobacteria; order Rhizobiales; family Stappiaceae; genus Hongsoonwoonella; species Hongsoonwoonella zoysiae. The sequence goes on along the minus strand of NZ_JABRXF010000003.1, from coordinate 784,891 downwards.
CTTCTGGGCTTCAGGGGGCAGGCCGAAGGCGATCTCAGGGAACAGGTCGATCGGGCAATCGCGCGGGTGGAGCGGGTGCAGTCCTATTGGTCGATGGCGCAAAACGTCTGGTACGGCCTGTCGCTCGGCTCCGTTCTTCTCCTTGCCGCCATCGGCCTTGCGATCACCTTCGGCGTGATGGGCGTCATCAACATGGCGCACGGCGAAATGGTGATGATCGGCGCCTATGTAACCTTCGTCGTTCAGGAGGTCATCCGTTTAAACGCGCCCTGGCTTTTCGACTGGTCGCTGGCGATGGCGCTGCCGCTCGCGTTTCTGGTGGCGGGTGCCGTCGGCTATGCCTTGGAACGCGGCGTCATCCGCTTTCTCTACGGGCGCCCGCTCGAAACGCTTCTCGCCACATGGGGCGTGTCGCTGATCCTTCAGCAGGCGGTGCGCACGATCTTCGGCCCGACCAACAGGGAGGTCGGATCGCCTTCCTGGATGTCGGGCGCTTTCGAGATCGGCCAGCTCACCATTACCTGGAACCGGCTTTATATCGTTCTCTTCGCGCTTGCCGTTTTCGCCTTGCTGCTTTTCGTGCTCAACCGTACGTCCTTCGGCCTGCAGATGCGTGCGGTCACGCAGAACCGGCGCATGGCGGCGGCAATGGGCATCCGCACGCCACGCGTTGACGCGATGACATTCGCGCTCGGTTCCGGCGTTGCCGGGCTTGCCGGCGTCGCGCTCAGCCAGATCGACAACGTCTCGCCGAACCTCGGACAGGGCTACATCATCGATTCCTTCATGGTGGTGGTCTTCGGCGGGGTGGGCAATCTCTGGGGCACCTTCGTCGGCGCGCTGACGCTCGGCATCGCCAACAAGTTCCTGGAACCTTATGCCGGCGCGGTGCTCGGCAAGATCTTCGTCCTCGTCTTCATCATCCTCTTCATTCAGAAGCGGCCGCGCGGGCTCTTCGCGCTCAAGGGAAGGGCGGCGGAAGCATGATTTCAGGATATCTCGCCCGCAACGGCCTGGAAAGCCGGATCATTGCGACGATCGTTCTCATCCTCGCCGCCGGCATAGCCGTGCCCGTCTCCAACCTTGTGCTCGACCCTTTGCACCCGCTGCATGTACCGACCTATATCGTGGCGCTTCTCGGCAAATATCTGACCTATGCACTCCTGGCGCTTGCTCTCGATCTCGTGTGGGGGTTCTGCGGCATTCTCTCGCTTGGCCACGGCGCCTTTTTCGCGCTCGGCGGATATGCGATGGGCATGTACCTAATGCGCCAGATCGGCACGCGCGGCGTTTACGGCGATCCGGTGATGCCTGACTTCATGGTGTTCCTGAACTGGAAGGAACTGCCCTGGTATTGGTATGGCTTCGACCAGTTCTGGTTCGCGATTGTTATGGTCGCACTTGTGCCTGGCGTGATCGCCTTCGTGTTCGGCTGGTTTGCTTTCCGAAGCCGCGTGACGGGGGTTTATCTCTCCATCATCACCCAGGCGATGACTTACGCGCTGATGCTCGCCTTCTTCCGAAACGACATGGGCTTTGGCGGCAACAACGGCCTCACCGATTTCAAGGATATCCTCGGCTTCGACGTGCAGGCGGACACAACGCGCGCAGGCCTTTTCGCGGCGAGTGCCGCCGCGCTTGCAATCGGCGTGATCGTAACGGCGCGCATCACCGGCTCGCACTTCGGCAAGCTGATGATCGCCTCGCGCGATGGGGAAAGCCGCGCGCGCTTCCTCGGGTACAGGCCGGAGATGGTGAAGCTCTTCGCGTTTACGGTGTCCGCCGTCATGGCGGGTGTGGCGGGTGCGCTCTACGTACCGCAGGTCGGCATCATCAACCCGGGCGAATTCGCGCCGGCGAATTCCATCGAGGTGGTGGTCTGGACGGCCGTTGGCGGGCGCGGGACCATCATCGGTCCGATCATCGGCGCGCTTCTCGTCAACGGCGGCAAAAGCTGGTTTACCGGCGTTCTGCCCGAATACTGGCTATTCGCCCTGGGCGGTCTCTTCGTCTTCGTCACGCTCTTCCTGCCGAAGGGCATAGTGGGAACGTTTCAGGCCCACATCGGCAGGGGCCGCGAGAAGCGGAAAGCGAACCGGGCGGAAGATGCCCAAACGCCTTCTGGTGCGGAAGTCTCGCCGGTGGGAGCGGAGTAGCGTCATGGTGGAGCGGGCAGACACGATCCTTTATCTCGACGGCGTGAGCGTTGCATTCGACGGGTTCAAGGCGATCCGGAACCTTTCCTTCGTTCTCAAGCGCGGGGAAATGCGGGCGATCATCGGCCCCAACGGGGCCGGCAAGACGACGATGATGGACATCGTCACCGGCAAGACGAGGCCGGATGAAGGCGACGTTTTCTTCAATGGCACGGTCGACCTTACGAGGCACGACGAGGCGGATATCGCGACACTCGGCATCGGGCGGAAGTTCCAGAAACCCACGGTTTTCGAAAGCCTGACGGTAGAGGATAACCTGAGCCTTGCGCTCGCCGCGCCGCGAGACGTGTTCAGCGTGCTGTTCGCCAGGGGAAGTGCGAAACGCGCTAAACGCATTGACGAAATCCTGGAGACCATCCGCCTTGGTCATCGCAGATGGCATCTCGCCGCAAATCTTAGCCACGGTCAGAAGCAGTGGCTGGAGATCGGCATGTTGCTCGCGCAGAACCCGAAACTTCTGCTTGTCGACGAACCGGTCGCCGGTATGACGGATGCCGAGACGGAGGAAACCGCCCGTCTTCTTCGCGAAATTTCGGCAACGCACTCCGTCGTCGTCGTAGAGCACGACATGCATTTCGTCCGCGAGTTGGACGTGAAGGTCACCTGCCTGCACGAAGGGTCCGTCCTTTCGGAAGGAAGCCTCGACCATGTCTCGTCCGATCAGCGGGTCATCGAAGTTTATCTGGGGCGTTAGAAAATGCTGGCCGTCAAGAATGCCACCCTCCAATACGGAGCGGCGAAAGCGCTGCGCGGCGTATCGCTCGAGGCCGATAACGGCAGGATCACCTGCGTGCTCGGCCGCAACGGTGTCGGCAAGACGAGCCTTCTTCGCGCGATTGTCGGCCACCATCCGCTTTCCGGTGGCCGCATCGTGTTCGAGGGCGCGGAACTCGGCCCGAAGCGCAGCTACGACAGGGCACGTCTCGGCATCGGCTTCGTGCCGCAGGGACGCGAGATATTCCCGCTTCTGACGGTCGAGGAAAATCTCATGACAGGCTACGCGGGTCTTGCCGTTCGCGAGCGTAACGTGCCGCCCTACGTCTTCGAGCTTTTCCCAGTCTTGAAGGATATGCTGCGCCGGCGCGGGGGAGACCTTTCGGGCGGCCAACAGCAGCAGCTTGCCATCGGTCGCGCGCTTGTCTCGAGGCCGAAATTACTGGTGCTGGACGAGCCGACGGAAGGCATTCAGCCGTCGATCATCAAGGATATCGGCCGCGCCATCCGCTTTCTTCGCGACGAGCAGGGCATGTCGATCCTGCTTGTCGAGCAGTATCTCGATTTCTGCCGGAAACTGGCGGACGAGGTCTACATCATGGACCGGGGGGTGATCGTCCATTCGGGCGAAGCCGATACGCTCGACGATCCCGAGATCACAGCCCATCTCACTGTCTGAAGGTCGTGCCTCAGGCGGAAAACGTGGCGCGTTAGAGCGGCGAGGAGAATTCCAGAAGGGCGAATCCGGACGCTTTTGGGGGCCATCAGGGTGCTTCAGAAATCCGCGAAAGCCATCGAACAGGGCGCGCCGGCCCCCTGTCCGATCGCCGGGTGGTCCGGCGCGGATCGACCGGGAGGATTTCTATCCGGGTGAGAGTGCCCAGCAGCAAGAATACTGGCGCCAAAACCGGGTTCCATCATACCACGTCGGGCTGAACGGGGATAACCGGGCCAAAGACGAGACGCCCGAGGGATGCGCAATCCATGCGCCTGTTCCTCGACGGTGCCTCAAGGATCGGTAAGGCGAAATTTCAGGCAGTGATTTTTGAGGATCGATCCTGGAGGCGAGAGCCGAAGGGTGACTGCCAAGCACTTGTGCGGACGCATTGACGTATAAGAATTTATAAGTGAGTATATCGATTAAGAGCTATACTGTGCCCTAAAGTGATAAACATGGATCCAGTTCGAAATCCGTTCGCGCCCGGAGCAGGCTCTCAACCGCCGGAGTTGGCAGGTCGAGAGGAAATTATCGCAGCCGCCGACACTGCGTTGCAGCGCGTTCTGCTCGGGCGGCCCACCCAGTCGCAAATGCTTCTTGGTTTGCGTGGCGTCGGAAAGACCGTTCTACTCAATAAGATCGAGCAAATCGCCGAAAAGCATGGGTATCTAACTTCATTCATAGAAGCGCCCGAGGACCGGAAACTTGTCGAACTGCTCTATCCAAAAATCCATCAAGTCCTTCGCAAACTATCGTTCAACGAGGCCGCGAAGGTCGCCACACATGCCGCACTGCGAGCACTTCGCAGCTTCGCTGGGGCATTCAAAATCAGTGTGCGTGATTTCACCGTATCCGTCGACCCGGAGCCGGGGGTCGCTGACAGTGGTAACCTCGAATACGATATCACCGAGCTGTTTTTGAAGGTTGGCGAAGCTGCGAAAGCGGCGGGCCGAGGGTGGGCTCTGCTGATCGATGAAGTACAATACCTCTCGCCCGAAGAACTGGGCGCGTTGATTGTCGCAATCCATCGAATAAACCAGAAAGCATTGCCTGTGCTTTTATTCGGTGCTGGCCTACCTGCAATTGCGGCTTTGTCTGGAGATGCAAAGTCCTATGCAGAAAGGCTTTTTATCTTTCCAAAAGTAGATGCCCTCCCGAATAAGCATGCCGCGAATGCAATTCGCCAGCCAATCGAAGAAGAAGGAGAATCGATAGACGGAAAGCTGCTTGATGCAATCGTCACATTGACGAAGGGGTATCCATATTTCCTGCAGGAATGGGGATATCAGGTCTGGAATGCATCCACCCGATCTCCAATCGAAATGGACTGCTTTGAAGTGGCCGAGAAAGAAGCCTTGAGAAGGCTTGATGAAGGCTTCTTCAAAGTTCGAATCGACCGCCTGACCCCCAAGGAGAAAGAGTATGTGATCGCCATGGCGCGCCTTGGACCCGGGCCGTATCGATCCTCGGACGTGGCAGAAGTATTGGGTGAAAAACTCACATCGCTAGGCCCCCGGCGCGCGCAGATCATCGCAAAAGGAATGATCTACAGCCCCGCGCATGGGGATATCGCATTCACGGTTCCAATGTTTCATGAGTACCTGGAGCGTCACTGGATTGTGGACTGACTGCGGAAGCTTTCAAGTTGCCAAGTCAAAATTTAGTTTAACTGCACCCAGGCGATTTCATTTAATGCAAATATGGAGCCTGACGGTGAATTGCGGGCTAGCACCGAGATTGACGAATTCAGCCGACCAGCCGTAACATCTTGTCGTAGCATTGAATTAAATGGCTCTGAACCCATCCTGATGCCAACCAGTTTAATATCTTTGTGTCACTTAACTTCCTTGGAAATTCGTGGTCAAAAACATGAATATTATAAATCTTACCGAAAGTGAGAAGAGCGCTCTCTCATCAATCGACGAATCTGAGTTGAGAATTTTGATAGATCAGGCCTTGCACAAAGAACATTCGGGAGACTTTCGTCTGTTACCTCTTTCGAATTGCGGACCCTATGTGGCAACGCAGTTGGATCGTTTCGAAAGGTCTTTTAGGGAATATCGCGAGTCCAAGTCAGAAAAAAAGATTGAACGAACGCGTACTTATGCAATTCAAAGCGGAAAAGATCTATTGTTTGCGTTCAATACTATGAAGAATCGAATGAAGACTGAGGAGCAGGAAAGGCAAACATTTCAGGTCGATGACAACATCTTTCCGCCGCACCGTTTCAGCCAGAAATTGCAGGTCACGGTTTCCTATCGATGGCGTGATTCCATTGAAGACGAATGGGCATTCGGTAGCATAACCTTCCATCATGAGGTCCAACCCCAACTTGCCGGCAGCTTTCCGCGTCCCAAGAGGAAGTTTAGTGCTGCGAAACAAGAGCAAATTCTGCAAGACGAGCTATTTCGTACATGGGAGCACTTAATGAGTTCGGCGCTTTGTTCGGTCAGGGACTACTTCAAGGATGGAGGCGACGGGAGCAAGATTCCCTCATTGTTCCAAGTTAAAACAGACCAGTACACTAAAGGACTGAACAACTACAGCACCGATTTCTGGCGTAAGTGAACGCAAGCAATAGCCGCGCGCGGGTGGTGAGCAATTTGTCCGTGCCGACGGGAATGATGCTGGCGAAGCCTAGCGCAAAGCATGAGTTTTCAGCGCGGCGTAACGCCGTCAGCTAAGGCATTTCCGGCCGGCGCACAAAATCTCACCATAAGATGTTCCCGACCCAATTCGATGCGAATAAGCTTCTGCCCGGTATCGGGGAGCCCGGCGGGATGGGAAGGCGAATGCGGCAAGCGGGATGGTTTTGGGTCGTCTGCATGGTGCTGGCGATCTTCTTTCCCGAAGGCGCGGTGGCGCAGGAGCAGAAGCCGACCGCGCAATTCGTTCCGGCACTCAACGCCATGTGCGGCAGCGGGCAAGAGCTTGCCACAGGCTGCGAGGAGGTGAAGGCGCGAAGGATCGTCGATGCCGCCGCCTACCCCTGGAGCGCAATCGGCCAGATCAATTTTTCCGCCTACCGCGTCAGGCGCTATTGCACGGGCGCGCTTATCGGCGAGCGCCTTGTGCTGACCGCCGCGCATTGCCTTTATGCCGGCGGCACGATCGGCTGGGTCAGGCCGCAGGCGCTGCATTTCCTGGCCGGATACCAGCGCGGCGGATATTCCGCCCATTCGACCGGGACAAGGGTTTTTCTGCCGGAAGACCGTAACGGCGGGAACGGGCCTCTGCGCTACGACCCCGGCGAGGACTGGGCGATTTTGGAACTGAGCGAGCCTATCGGCAGGCAGGTCGGCTATCTTGGCGTCTTCGCGCCCGGCAAAGGCGAGCTGAAAGCAGCCCTTGCCGAAGGCGGGCGGATCGCGGTTGCCGGCTATCCGCGCATTCGCCAGCATGTGCTTTCGGTGGAAGAGAATTGCGGCATGGCGCACTATCTGAAGAACAACGAGGTGCTGGCCCATGAATGCGCCGTCATGTCGGGAGATTCCGGCGGCCCCATTCTCCTGATGGAGGGTGGCAAGGTCTCCGTCATCGCCGTCCACAGTGGCGCCGGCGTGACCCAGGACAGCTTTATCCGGTTGGCCACGCCCGCCGCCAGGATGATCGAGGCCGTAGCCAAGCTTCGCGGCGAGCCGGGCGAGCGCAAGGCCCTGCTGGGCAGGGCGCCGGGAGAGCGAAGTAAGGGGGAGGCGAAGTAGCATGGATAGCGCGATGACGGATGAAGCCGCGCTTGCCCGCGAGATCCTGAACGCTCTCGATGAAAGACGGCAGATCCCCTGCATCACCGAACGGATTGCCGAATTCGACCAGACGGCGGCCTATCGGGTCTCAAGGGAAATCACGCGGCTGAGGCGGGAGCGCGGCGAGGTGCCCATCGGGCGCAAGATCGGCTTTACCAACCGCACCATCTGGGACGAATACAAGGTCTATGCGCCGATCTGGGGGCCGGTTTATTCGACGACCGTGAAGCCGGGTGCCGAGAGCCTTTCGCTCGAAAAGCTGGTGGAGCCAAGGATCGAGCCGGAAATCCTCCTGAAACTCGGCAAGGCGCCATCTTCGGGCATGAGCGATGCGGAACTGATGAGCTGCGTATCCCATGTGGCGCACAGCTTCGAAATCGTGCAGTCGCTCTTCGCCGGCTGGCGCTTCCAGGCTGCCGACACGGTGGCCGCTTTCGCGCTGCATGGCGCGCTGGTGCACGGGCCGTTTTCCGAAATCACGGCGGAAACCCGCGACGAATGGCGCGCGCGGCTGGCGAATTTCCGCATAGTGCTTTTCCGCAATGGCGAGGTCGTTGACGAGGGCGTGTCGTCGAACGTGCTGGACGCTGGCCCGCTTGCCGCCCTTCGCCATCTGGCGGACGTTCTGGCCGGGGATGCCGCCGCGCCGGCAATGCAAGCCGGCGAGATCATCTCCACCGGCACGCTGACGCGGGCAATGCCCGTCGCGCCCGGCGAGAGATGGTCGACGGCGTTCGACGGGCTGCCGCTCGACGGCCTCAGGCTCCGGTTCGAATGACGGGCGTTACCTAACGGAAATGCAGGTGACGGGCGACATGTGCGAAAGCTTGTGCGAGACGCTGCCCACCATCATCGACTTCACGTTCGAAAGCCCGCGCGTGCCGGTGACCAGAAGATCGGCGCCTTCCGCCTCGACGGCATTGAGAACCTGATCCACGGGCTTGCCGTCCTCGATGCGCCGCTTGACCTTGCCCGCGCCGTGTTCCTTGGCGATCCTTTCCGCCTGGTCGAGCACCTGCTCGCCAACGGCTTCAAGCACCCGGTAGGGAACGGTCGGCTTTTCCTGCGTGAAGGTGAGATCGGCAGGAAAGCGCCCCGCCGGAACGGAAGCGAAGGCTTCCGACAACGGCTTGCCGCCTTCGCCCGTCAATTGCTCGACCTCCGCCATGCGCATCAGGTCTTCCGACACTTCGCCGCGCAGGAGAACATGGACGAGCACGACGTCGGCACCGTACTTCGAGGCGATATCGGACCCGAAAGCCACCGCCTTCTTGGCGTGGTCGGACCCATCGGTTGCAATAAGAACCTTCTTGATCACGGCAGACCTCCCTTTGAATATTTCCTAAAGTAAAGTTCGCCTGGTTCAATCGCGCATTGACGAATCTCAATCGCGGTTCCGGGCGATGGCTGGAAGAGCGATGACGGCTTCCCGCTCCCGCCGTCGCGAAACCGTGGTGCAAATTTCCGCTTGCGCGGGAGGTGCGGGCTCACTATCTGGGCATCATATATTCAAATATTCGCATCTAATGGAAAATGCGGATATACAACGCGACAAAAGGCAAGGATTATCCGGCCGTCGCCGCGGACCGGGCGAAATTGCAGGAGGACATATGATGAGTGCATATCCAGTCGATCTCTCGGTCAAGCCGGAGGTCAAGGCATTCTTCGACCCGGCCACCAACACGATCAGCTATGTCGTGAAGGATCCGAATTCGAAATCTTGCGCGGTGGTCGATTCCGTCATGGACATCGACTATGCGGCGGGCCGCATTTCCTTCGAGCATGCCGACGAGATCATCTCCCACATCAGGGACAACGGCCTGAAGCTCGAATGGCTGATCGAGACGCATGTCCATGCCGATCACCTTTCGGCGGCGCCCTACATCCAGGAAAAACTCGGCGGCAAGATCGGCATCGGCAGGAATATCACCATTGTCCAGGATACCTTCGGCAAGGTTTTCAACGAAGGCACCGAGTTCCAGCGCGACGGCAGCCAGTTCGACCGGCTGTTCGAAGACGGCGACGCTTACGAAATCGGCTCTATGAAAGCCTTCGCCATGCACACCCCCGGCCACACGCCGGCCTGCATGACGCATGTGGTGGGCGATGCCGCCTTCGTGGGCGATACGCTGTTCATGCCCGACGGCGGCAGCGCACGCGCCGATTTCCCCGGCGGCGATGCGGGCACGCTCTACGATTCCATCCAGAAGGTGCTGGCGCTTCCCGGCGAAACGCGCCTGTTCATGTGCCACGACTACGGGCCGAACGGCCGCGACATCCAGTGGGAAACCACGGTTGCCGAGGAAAAGGCGCATAACATCCACGTCGGCGGCGGCAAGAGCCGCGAGGAATTCGTCGCCATGCGCGAAGCGCGCGACGCAACCCTCGACATGCCGAAGCTCATCATCCCCTCGCTGCAGGTGAACATGCGCGCAGGCAGGCTTCCGCCCGCCGACGAGCAGGGGCAAAGCTTCCTGAAGGTGCCTGTCAACAAGCTCTGAAAAACGGAATGAGCAAGGGTCCGAACCTTCGTGCCCGGCCCCTGAAACCGGAGGACGTTTTCATGGAGATCAAGCGCGTCACGGGCACCTTGTCGGTCAGCCCGCAAATCTCGGTCGCGGATATCACCGAGATCGCGGCGGCAGGGTTCCGCTCGATCGTCTGCAACCGGCCGGACGGCGAGGGCGCCGATCAGCCGACGTTCGATGAAATTCAGGACAAGGCAAGGAGCCTCGGCCTCGAGGTGCGCTATCTGCCCGTCGTCGCCGGCAAGGTGCGCGACGAGGATGCTGCGGAATTCAAGGTGGCGATGGCTGAACTGCCGAAGCCCACGCTCGCCTATTGCCGGACCGGCACACGCTCCGTCACGCTCTGGGCGCTCTCGCAAGGGGCTTCGATGCCGGTGCCCGATATCCTGGCGGCGGCGAAAGCGGCCGGCTACGACATGGGTGGCGTAGCGCGCAGGATCGCGAACGGCGGCAAGACGCCCGTCGATGTGGCGGACGCCGAACATGACATCGTCATCATCGGCGGCGGGGCAGCCGGAATATCGGTCGCCTCCAGCCTGATCGCCCGCGACGGCGAGCTGGACATCGCCATTATCGACCCGGCCGACACGCACTATTACCAGCCCGGCTGGACGATGGTGGGCAGCGGGATATTCGACGCGCATACCACGGCGCGCACCATGGGTTCGCTCATTCCGCGCGGCGTCCACTGGATCAAGTCGGCGGTGGCGGCGTTCGAGCCGGAAAACGATGCCGTGATCCTCGACGGGTGCCGGGTCGTGAAATACAAGCGCCTGATCGTCTGCCCGGGCCTCAAGCTCGACTGGCACGCGATCGAGGGCCTCGACGAAACGCTCGGCAAGAACGGAGTGACGTCGAACTACCGCTACGATCTCGCTCCCTACACGTGGCGCCTCGTGCAGGGCATGAAGAGCGGGCGGGCGGTCTTCACCCAGCCGCCGATGCCCATCAAATGCGCGGGCGCGCCGCAAAAGGCGATGTATCTTTCCGCCGACCACTGGCTCCGCACCGGCTGTCTCGATGACATCGACGTTCAGTTCTTCAACGCGGGCGGAGCGCTCTTCGGGGTGCAGGACTATGTTCCGGCACTCATGAATTACGTCGAGCGCTACCACGCGGGGCTGAACTTCCACCACAACCTCAAGGCCGTCGACGGTCATGCGCGAAAGGCGTGGTTCAACGTTGCGAGACCCGGCGAGGAACCCGAGACCGTGGAGACGGAGTTCGAGATGATCCACGTCGTGCCGCCGCAGGCCGCACCCGACTTCATCCGCGTTTCGCCGCTTGCCGACAGCGCGGGGTGGGTCGACGTCGACCAGGCGACGTTGCGGCACAAGCGCTATCAGAACGTCTGGAGCCTCGGCGACGTGATGAACGCGCCGAACGCCAAGACGGCGGCGGCGGCGCGCAAGCAGGCGCCGGTGGTCGCCGAAAACGTCATCGCCGATATCAAGGGCACTGGCTCGCAAGCGCAATACGACGGCTACGGCTCATGCCCGCTGACCGTGGAGCGCGGCAAGATCGTGCTGGCGGAATTCGGCTACGGCGGAAAGCTGCTGCCAAGCTTCCCGGAATGGCTGATCGACGGCACGAAGCCGAGCCGCCTGGCATGGTTCCTGAAAGAGCGGGCGCTGCCGCCGATCTACTGGAAGGCGATGCTGCGCGGCAAGGAGTGGATGGCGGTGCCCGAAAAGGTGACCGTTTCCGACAAGACCGCCGCCTGACCGCCCGAGCGGTTTTCCAATTGCGTCCGGCAGCCGCACCCGGCTGCCGGACATGCCGCAAAAACGCAAGGATGCGGGGATGGACAAGCCCCTGAAAGACGGCCCGCAAGGCACGGGCAGAAAAAACGGCGCAGGGTTCGCGGCCCGATATCTGCCGATCCTCGACTGGGGACGGAGCTACAGCCGCGATACGCTGGCGAACGACCTCACGGCGGCGGTGATCGTCACGATCATGCTGATCCCGCAATCGCTTGCCTATGCGCTGCTCGCAGGTCTCCCTCCAGAGGCGGGCCTTTACGCCTCCATCGCGCCGCTCGTCGCCTATGCGGTCTTCGGCACGAGCCGGGCGCTGGCCGTGGGACCGGTTGCCGTCGTCTCGTTGATGACGGCTGCCGCCGTCGGCGGACTCGACCTTGCAAGCCCCGCCGAATATGCCGCCGCTGCCGCCGTGCTCGCGCTGTTGAGCGGGGTTTTTCTCGTCGCGATGGGGGCTCTCAGGCTCGGCTTCGTCGCCAATTTCCTGAGCCATCCGGTGATCTCGGGCTTCATCACCGCGTCCGGCATCATTATCGCGGCAAGCCAGCTCAAGCATATCCTTGGAATTCCGGCAGGCGGCCACAACCTTTATGAGATCCTGCTTTCCCTTTTCGAAAACATGGGCGCGGTGAACTGGATCACGCTGGCGATCGGGGCATCGGCGACCGTCTTCCTGTTCTGGGTTCGGCGCGGGCTGAAACCGGCCCTTTCGAAGCTGGGCGTGAAGCCGCGGCTGGCCGACATCCTGACCAAGGCCGGCCCGGTTGCTGCTGTCGCTGTCACCACGCTGATCGCCTGGGGCTTTGGCCTGCCGAATGCGGGTGTGGCCGTCGTCGGCGAAGTGCCGCAGGGCTTGCCGCCGCTTGCCTTGCCCGCTTTCGACTTCGGCCTGTGGAGCGAACTGGCAGGTGCTGCGGTACTGATCTCCATCATCGGTTTCGTGGAATCCGTCTCCGTCGCGCAGACGCTTGCCGCCAAGCGCCGCCAACGGATCGTACCGGACCAGGAGCTGATCGGCCTGGGGGCGGCGAATGTCGCCTCATCCGTGACCGGTGGCTATCCGGTGACGGGCGGTTTCGCCCGCTCGGTCGTGAATTTCGATGCGGGCGCGGAAACGCCGGCAGCCGGCGCCTATACGGCCGTCGGCATCGCGCTGGCCACCTTCGCGCTGACGCCGCTTCTCTTCTTCCTGCCGAAGGCGACGCTTGCGGCGACGATCATTGTCGCGGTGCTATCGCTTGTCGATTTTTCGGTGCTGAAGCGCAGCTACGGCTACTCCAAGGCGGATTTCGCAGCCGTTGCCGCGACGGTGTTGATCACGCTCGGCTTCGGCGTCGAGATCGGCGTTTCAAGCGGCGTGGCGCTGTCGATCGCGCTTTTCCTCCTGAAGACCTCGCGCCCGCATATCGCCGAGGTCGGCCTCGTGCCGGGCACGGAGCATTTCCGCAACATCCTGCGCCATGAAGTCGAGACCGATCCCAAGATCGTGACGCTTCGGGTTGACGAAAGCCTCTATTTCGCCAATGCCCGCTTTCTTGAGGATTACATCTACGAGCGGGTGACGAAGGACAAGGCCATCGAGCACGTGATCCTGATGTGTTCCGCCGTCAACGAGATCGACGGAAGCGCGCTTGAATCGCTCGAAGCGATCAACGACCGGCTGAACCGCATGGGCGTGACCTTGCACCTTTCGGAGGTGAAAGGCCCCGTCATGGACCGGCTGAAACGCTCACACTTCCTCGACGATCTGACTGGGAGCGTCTTCCTGTCTCAGTACAGGGCGGTGAAAACGCTGAGCAAATTGGCCGCGGACAGGATCGTCTGACGCCCCGTGCGGCTTCAGGTTCCGCAGAAGGTCCGCTCAACGACCTCTTCCGGCTTCGGCGGGCTTGCGTATTCCCCGTTTTCGGGCTGATCCGAATAAGGATCCGACAGAACCTGCAAAAGACGCTCGAAGGGGGTGTAGTCGTCGGACATGGCGGCGGCGATCGCTTCTTCCACGCGGTGATTGCGGGGGATGAAAGCCGGATTGACGGAACGCATGAGCGATTTCCGCTCATCCTCGCTCGCGCTCTCGTGCCCGAGCCTCGTCCGCCAGCGGGAGAGCCATTCGTCGAGCGCGTTTTTTTCGCCGAGCAAGCCGCGAAGGGCATCGTCGCCGTCGCCCTGCTTGCGCCCGAGGGAAGAAAGCGTGCGGAAAGTGAGCGTGAAATCCGTTTCGGCGGCGGCTATCGCCGCGAAAAGATCGTAGGCGAGCTTACGGTCTTCCTCGCGAGAGGTTGCGAGACCCAGCTTGGCGCGCATGCCCTCAAGCCAGGCCGTTTCGTAAAGATCGGGGAACGCGTCGATGGCGCCTTGTGCGGCCGCGACGGCCTTTTCTTCAACCTCGCCCAGGAGCGGCAGCATCGCCTGGGCAAGCCGTGAAAGGTTCCAATAGGCGATGCGCGGCTGATTGGCGTAGGCGTAACGGCCCATATGGTCGATGGAGCTGAAGACCTTGCCCGGGTGATAGGTATCCATGAAGGCGCAAGGGCCGTAGTCGATCGTCTCGCCGGAAATCGACGTATTGTCGGTGTTCATCACCCCGTGGATGAAGCCGACATGCATCCAGCGCGCGACAAGGCGGGCCTGGGCTTCGACCACCGCATCGAGGAACGCGCGATAGGGATTAGCGGTATCTTCCGCCTGGGGGTAATGGCGCGCGATGGCGTAATCGGTCAGCGCCTTGAGAGCCTCCTCGTCGCGTCTTGCCGCGAAATATTCGAACGTGCCGACGCGGATGTGGCTTTTCGCGACGCGGGTGAGGATCGCGCCGGGCAGCGGCGCCTCGCGCATGATTTGGTCGCCGGTTTTTACGGCAGAGAGCGCCCGCGTCGTGGGCAGGCCAAGCGCGTGCATGGCTTCGGACACGATATATTCGCGCAGGACAGGGCCGATCCAGGCCCGCCCGTCGCCGCCTCTGGAAAAGGGCGTGCGGCCCGAACCCTTGAGCTGGATATCGTATCGCGTGCCGTCGGGAGCGACGATTTCGCCAAGCAGGATCGCCCGCCCGTCGCCAAGCTGCGGGACGAAGGTCCCGAACTGATGGCCCGCGTAGGCCATGGCGATCGGCGTGGAGCCTTCGGCGATGCGGTTTCCGGCCAGCATCTCCACACCCGCCGGAGTTTTCAGCGCCCGAGAATCGAGCCCCAGATCGCGCGCGAGCGAATCATTCAGCCGGATCAATCGCGGTTCCGTGACAGCCGTAGGAGACAGCCTGGCGTAAAATCGCTCGGGGAGGGCCGCGTAGCTATGGTCGAAGGGGAATATGGTTTCAGCCTGTGGATGCGGTGCATTCATCTGAAAGATTTCAATCCCTTCGTTGGCGTCCAATAATGAAGAAATAGGACGTTTTTCCACCTGCACAATGGTTAAGCAGTAATACTGCTATGTCGTTCAGGAACGCACTGGTATCCTTTGGATGATTCTAAAGCATGAATGACGCGGCCGAAAGAAAGCTTCATTCTTGTGGCAGGGATCGCAAGGCGCGGCACGTTCACGCGGACCTCCGCCGGACATGGCCGGAACGAATGTCCGGATGTCCGACCGTGACGAATGCCGGCGCGAATGACAGTTTATCGGCGGTTGCCGGATCGGCGCAACGCGGTCGGCGAAGAGGGCTTTTGTCAAAGCGCTTCGCCCGGGCGACTGGCTTATTCACACAATGTACGGGCAATGCGTGCATCGGCGCGGACATTTCGTCCCCGCGCCTGGCGCACGTCGGAGGTGGAGTATCGGCTCGCGTATTCTTGAGCCTGCCGTGCTGTGACGGCGGACACTGGAAGTATGCGGCAAATTCATATTAAGTATCTGATCTCCCTGTTATTTTTAATAAGTTTCCGGAGTATTTCGATTTGATTTCGCGTATATTGAATCGAGATGACGGTTTGTTAATGAAGGCGTGACTTGCCGAAGTTCAAAGCCGCGCCAACTAGCAAAGTAGAGGTCCACAAGAAAGGTCGCTCAGTTCGGATCACGCAACGCAGAGGGGTCGAACAATGGACGTGTACAGCCGGTTCGCGGAAGTCTACGAAAGGTCGAAGATCGACGAGATGTCGGTGCAGGACTACCTGCTCGCATGCCGCGACGACCCGACGATGCGCGCAACCGCCGCTGAACGCATGATGCAGGCTATCGGCGAGCCGGAGTTCGTCGACACCAGCCAGGATCAGCGGCTCGGCCGCATATTCCTCAACAGGACGATCAAGCGCTACGAAGCGTTCAAGGATCTCTTCGGCATGGAAGAGACCGTGGAGCGGATCGTCGGATTCTTCCGCCATGCAAGCCAGGGCCTGGAAGAACGCAAGCAGATACTCTACTTGCTCGGCCCGGTGGGCGGCGGCAAGTCGACGATCGCGGAAATCCTGAAGCAGCTCATGGAAAAGGAGCCGATCTACGTCCTGAAGGCGGGCGAGGAGATCAGCCCCGTTTTCGAATCCCCTCTCGGCCTCTTCGACCGCGAGCGCATCGGCGATCTTCTCGAGGACAAGTACAATATCCCCAAGCGCCTCCTCAACGGGTTGATGTCGCCCTGGGCCGTGAAGCGGCTTGACGAATTCGACGGCGATATCTCGAAATTCTCCATCGTCAAGCTACATCCCTCGAAACTGCGCCAGATCGGCGTCACCAAGACGGAGCCCGGCGACGAGAACAACCAGGACGTCTCTTCGCTGGTCGGCAAGCTCGACATCCGCAAGCTGGAGCACCTCAGCCAGAACGATCCGGACGCCTACAGCTATTCCGGCGCGCTCAACCGCACGACGCAGGGGCTGATGGAATTCGTGGAGATGTTCAAGGCGCCGATCAAGGTGCTGCACCCCCTGCTGACCGCGACCCAGGAAGGCTCCTACGTCGGCACGGAAAACATCGGATCGTTCCCGTACCAGGGCATTATCGTCGCCCATTCCAACGAGGCGGAGTGGCAGCAGTTCAAGAACAACAAGAACAACGAGGCCTTCCTCGACCGTATCTCCGTGGTCAAGGTGCCCTACTGCCTGCGCGTGAGCGAAGAAACGCAGATCTACGAAAAGCTTTTGAAGGAAAGCACGCTTGCGGACGCCGCCTGCGCGCCGGAAACGCTGCCGATCCTGTCCCGCTTCAGCGTGCTGACGAGGCTCAAGGAGCATGAAAACTCCACGCCCTATTCCAAGCTTCGCGTCTATGACGGCGAAACGCTGAAGGACACCGACCCCAAGGCGAAGTCCATCCAGGAATACCGCGATGCGGCGGGCGTCGATGAGGGCATGAACGGCATTTCGACGCGCTTTGCCTTCAAGGTGCTGTCGGAAACTTTCAACCACGACACCGAAGAGGTGGCCGCCGATCCGGTGCATCTGATGTATGTGCTCGAACAGGCGGTGAAGCGCGAGCAATACGATGAGGAGACGCAGGCCAGATACCTCGATTTCCTGAAAACCGAGCTCGCCCCGCGTTACGCCGAGTTCATCGGCAACGAGATCCAGAAGGCCTATCTGGAATCCTACGCCGACTACGGGCAGAACCTATTCGACCGGTATATCGCCTACGCCGATGCCTGGATCGAGGACCAGGACTACAAGGACCCCGACACGGGCCAGATGTTCGACCGCGAGATCCTGGAATCCGAGCTTGAGAAGATCGAAAAGCCGGCCGGAATCGCGAACCCCAAGGACTTCCGCAACGAAGTGGTCAAGTTCGTGCTGCGGGCAAGGGCCGAGCATGGCGGCAAGAACCCTGACTGGCGGCAGTACGAGAAGCTGAAGAGAGTGATCGAAAAGCGGATGTTCGGCCAGGTGGAAGACCTTTTGCCGGTCATCAGCTTCGGGGCCAAGCGCGACAAGGAAACCGACGCCAAGCACAACGAGTTCGTCGACCGCATGGTCGCCAGAGGATACACGCGCCGGCAGGTGCGGCGTCTGGTAGAATGGTACATGCGGGTGAACAAGGCGGGGTGAACGGGAAAAGGCGCAAATTGATATGGCCCACTTCGTCGATCGACGTCTGAACCCGAAGGACAAAAGCCTCGGCAACCGGCGGCGGTTTCTCAAGAGGGTGCGCGCTCAGGTGAAGAAGGCCGTCAACGAGACGGTCAACAAGCGCCGCGTCGCCGACGTGGATCGTGGAGAAAGCGTTTCGATACCCGCCGACGGGATATCGGAACCCAGTTTCCACTATGCGCGCGAAGGCGGGCGGCGCGAGCGCGTGTTCACCGGCAACAAGGACTATCGCGCCGGCGACAGGATCGACAAGCCGCGCTCGGGCGGAGGCGGGCGCGGGCGGCAAGGTGCCGCGGAAGGCGAAGGCGAGGACGATTTCCTGTTCGTTCTTTCGCGTGACGAGTTCCTCGACATCTTCTTCGAGGACTTGGAGCTGCCCGATCTCATCAAGCGCAGCCTGAAGGAAATCAAGACGACCAGGACACAGCGCGCGGGCTTCACCGTGACGGGCTCGCCCGCGAACATCAGCGTCAAGCGCACGATGAGCAACGCGCTGGGCCGCAGGCTCGCGCTCAACCGGCCGAGCGAAAGGGAAGTCAGGGACCTTCGCGAGCAGATCTTCGCGCTGGAGAAAGTCTCCAGGCCGACGAAAAAGCAGCGCGAGGAGCTGAAGCGGCTGCACGATGAGCTTGAAACAATGCTCCGCCGGCAAAGGGTGATCGGCTACATCGACCCGCTCGACGTGCGCTACAACTACTTCGTCCAGAAGCCTGAGCCCAACGCCAAGGCCGTGATGTTCTGCCTGATGGACGTTTCCGCCTCCATGGGCGAGCGGGAAAAGGAACTGGCAAAGCGCTTCTTCGTGCTTTTGCATCTCTTCCTCAGCCGCCGCTACGACAAGATAGAGCTCGTCTTCATCCGCCATACCCACGACGCGAGCGAGGTGGACGAGGACACCTTCTTCTACTCCCGCGAAACGGGCGGGACGGTGGTCAGCACCGCGCTTGTGGAGATGAAGAAGATCGTCGACCAGCGCTATCCGGCATCCGAATGGAACATCTATGCCGCGCAAGCTTCCGACGGCGAGAACTTCAGCGGGGATTCCGCACGTTGCGCGGATCTGCTCCTCAGCCAGCTCATGCCGCTTTGCCAGTATTTCGCCTATATCGAGATCGTCGACGAGGAGGAGGCGAGGCTCATCAACAGCGAAGCCAACGGCATGGAGCTCTGGCGGGCCTACCGGGGGGTGGCGGCCAAGCTTGGCAATTTCGCCATGAAGCGCATCGCGCGGCCCGCGGACATTTATCCCGTCTTCCGCGAATTGTTCGCCCGCAGGAGCGAGGGAGCCGAGAATGGCTAAACGGCCGCGCAAGCCGGAGCTTCTCTTCGAAGGCTCCGACTGGGACTTCGACATGCTGCAGCGCACGACCGAGGCGATCGAGGAAATCGCGCTGCAGGACCTCGGGCTGAACGTCTATACCAACCAGATCGAGATCATCTCTTCCGAGCAGATGCTCGACGCCTATTCTTCCATCGGCATGCCGCTGATGTACCGGCACTGGTCGTTCGGCAAGCATTTCCTGCATCACGAACGGCTCTACCGGAAGGGGATGCGCGGTCTTGCCTATGAGATCGTCATCAACTCCAACCCTTGCATCAGCTACTGCATGGAAGAAAACACCATGGCGCTGCAGGCGCTGGTGATCGCCCATGCCGCTTTCGGCCACAATCATTTCTTCAAGAACAACCATCTCTTCCTGCAGTGGACCGATGCCGACGGGGTTCTCGATTACCTGAGCTATGCGCGCGGCTTCATCGCCCAATGCGAGGAAAGGCACGGCGTGGACGAAGTGGAAGCAATACTCGATTCCGCCCATGCGCTGATGCCGAACGGCGTGTTCCGCCGCCGCCGACCGCCGCGACTTTCGCTTCGCGAGGAAGAGGAGCGGCGGCTGGAACGCATCCGCGCGGAGGAGGAAGCCGTCCACTACCTGTGGGACACGCTGCCGCGGCGCGGGGCCGGCAGTGTCGCGGCCGACCGGGAACGCCTGGAACGGAAACGCGAAATGCACCTCCCGGAGGAAAACATCCTCTACTTCCTGGAGCATTACAGCCCGATCCTGCGGCCATGGCAGCGCGAAATCATCCGTATCGTGCGCAATATCGGCCAGTACTTCTATCCGCAGAAGCAGACGAAGCTCATGAACGAAGGCTGCGCCTGCTTCGTGCACTACTACATCATGAACGAGTTGCACCGTTCAGGGCGTATCAACGACGGCGCGATGCTGGAGGTTCTTCACAACCACAGCAACGTGCTGACGCAGCCCGACTTCGACGACCCGCGCTACGGCGGCATCAACCCCTATGCGCTCGGTTTCGCGATGATGCAGGACATCCGCCGCATCTGCGAAGAGCCGGGCGAGGAGGACATCGAGTGGTTTCCCGATATCGCCGGCTGCGGCGACTGGCGGCGCGTGCTGAAGGACGCTTGGGCGAACTACCGCGACGAAAGCTTCATCCAGCAATTCCTGAGCCCGACCGTCATGCGCCACTTCAAGATGTTCTCGCTGGTCGACGACGCCTCCAAGCCTTTTTACGCCGTTTCGCACATCCATGACGAACGGGGCTTCCGCGAACTCAGGGATTCGCTTGCGCGGGAGTACGACGTGGCGGTGGCGGATACCGACATCCAGGTGGTGGATGTCGACCTTCTGGGAGACCGCTGGCTGAAGCTGCGCTCGGTCAAGCGCAACGGCGTGCCGCTGGAACCGGCCGACAGGGATGCGACCTTGCTCCATCTGCGCCGGCTCTGGGGCTACAAGGTGGAAATAGAGGAAATCAGCGAAGGCGCGAGCTTGGCCTCCTGAAGCCGGTACGACTTGCCGGTCACATGTTTGGCATTTGCCGCGACGCAAAATCGCAATCATCGATTGTCGCTACGTAAGTTGATTACTCTCCGTTAAACGATCCTGGCATATCGTGGTCGCAATTCTGGATTGGTCAGCGCGATGCACATTGTCCTCGTCGAGCCGAGTTCGATCGGCCGCAGAATAATCGCACGTATGCTCGAAGGCCGCGGGCACCGCGTCGAGGCCTTCGAGAATGGCGCGCGTGCGCTCCGCTTCATCCAGGACACGCCATCCGTCGACGTCGTGCTTACCAGCTTCGAGACGGACGGGATTTCCGGCACCGAGCTTTGCTGGGAATGCCGACTGATCGCCCAGGAGGGCCGTCTTCTCTACATTATCGCCATGTCGTCGGGCACCGAAACC
Organism: Hongsoonwoonella zoysiae; assembly: GCF_013266695.1. Lineage (GTDB taxonomy): Bacteria > Pseudomonadota > Alphaproteobacteria > Rhizobiales > Stappiaceae > Hongsoonwoonella > Hongsoonwoonella zoysiae. Next base: position 763,983 of record NZ_JABRXF010000003.1, on the reverse strand, counting down.
TCGAAGGTGATCGAAGCGCTCGACTGCGGTGCGGACGACTTCATCCGCAAGCCGCCGGTGCCGGAGGAACTGTTCGCACGCCTGAGGGCGGCCGAGCGGCTTTCCACCATGCACAAGGAGCTTGTCAGCTTCGCCACTTGCGATGAACTCACCGGGCTTTTGAACCGCCGAGCCTTCTTCGAGGCGGCGGAACGGTCTATTGGCGATGCGCTGACGGAAATGCCAATCAGCGCCATCATGCTGGATATCGATCATTTCAAGCGCATCAACGACACCTACGGCCATTTGGCGGGCGATGCCGTCATCAAGGCGGTGGGCGAGTTTATCGCAAGGCAATCGAACATCGTCGGGCGGCTGGGGGGCGAGGAATTCGCCATCCTTCTTCCCGGACGCAAGGAACTGGACGCCTACAAGATCGCCGAATGCCTGCGCTTCGAGATCGCGGGCGCGGCGATTTCAGCCGACGACGAAACGATCCACATTACGGCGAGCCTCGGAGTGGCGGAGATTTCGTCGAATTCCGACATATCTCTTACGGACCTCCTGAAACGCGCAGATGCCGCGCTCTATGAAGCAAAGAAGGCTGGCCGCAACCGCGTTCACAGGCCCGAGGACGACATCATCTTCGCCGTGGTCTGATATGTGGCGGCGGTGGTCTTGCGCCTGCATGAAATGCCGCATTGCGCGCGACAGTGCGAATTGGCGACAATCACCGGCGAGCGATACCGGAGCATGTTCCGTCGAAACGGGTTCGTCTTGACGGAGAGAACATGCAGCAACCCTTGAACCCGAGCGATTTGCGATCACGAAAACGAAGCCGCTTTCGTGACAAACGCTCCAAGCGACGTGAAACCAGATGTCCGATACAAATACCGCCGATGAGGAAGGCATTCGCCCGGGCGAAATCGCCATGGACCTGCCGGAGGAATTCGATGCCGGCGTTTATTTCATCGGCCGTATCCGCACACCCTGGGCAAGCCGCAAGGAGTGTCCGCACAGGGGCGAGATCGACGGTCCGGTCTGCACCATAGAAGTCGACCCGCGCTGGCAGGCGGCGCTTGAGGGCATTGAGGGCCGGGAGCGCCTGCTGGTGCTCTACTGGATGGGCCTTGCGCGCCGTGACATCGTGCTCCAGCGCCCGCGCCGCAAGGACAGGCTTGCCGGCGCATTCGCCTTGCGCTCACCGGTGCGGCCAAACCCGATCGCCGCCGCCGTCGTCAGGCTTGAGGCCGTCGAGGGCCGTTTCCTGAAGGTGCGTGGCCTCGACTGCGTGGACGGCACGGCGCTCGTCGACATCAAGCCGGAGTTTTCGCCGGCCGAAAGGAAGTGTGACGAGGCGGAGGGCCCCTAAGCGGTTTCAGGCGCCTAGAGAGGCGAGCACGTCCGGCAGCGTAAAGCGTTCCGATGTGTCGAGCGTATCGACCGTTTCGAGAAGGGTTGCGGCTGCTGGATGTCCGATCAGGGCTTCAGCCTTTTCCACCAGCCGTGTGCGCGTGAGTGCGGCATCAACCGGCTCTGCCAGGTCGCAGTGATGTTCGAGATGGCGGCCATCCGGCAACTCGACGATTGCGAGCGCCTCGATGCTGCCAAGTGCGTCGTCCGTCTCGACGGTAACCCGGTCGCGAAGCTGTGCGAGATCGGGGTCGGCGCAGGCGGCATCGCAAAAGGTTTCAAGGGCGGCAGTATCGCGGCCCGCCAGCGCCATGGCACTGGTCAGGCGGAAACTGAACTTCGCCTCAAGGCCCGTAGCGGGTGAGAGAATGTTGCACACCCTGAGCCACTGCGGATGAACGCGAAGAACGATGGATCGTGCCTGCGCCGCCTCGGGGCCGATCTTGCTGCGCAATGCCTTGAGAGCGTCGATCGGCGCATGAGTGCCGTGGCAGCAGGCGTGATGCTTGAACTGTACCCGGTCGAAGCGGAACGTTTGACCCAGCCCATCGAATGGCGTTTGCGCATCGCCTTCGCCCGCATGGGTGTCGGCAAAACCCTGCACGCATTCAAGCCCTTGGGGGTTGGATATGAAACCGAGCGAGGCGAGTTTCGCCGCCTCGACGCCGTTCGACGCGGCAAGGCCTGCATGAAAGGGCTTGCCCATGGTGCCGAACTGGGACTTCAGGCCCGAGGCGCGGGTCGAGACAAGACCGAGCGTATGGCCGCAGCGCTCCTCGTCGAGGCGGAGCAGACGCGCGCTTGCGGCAGCCGCCCCGAAGGCGCCTGCGGTCGCCGTCTGGTGGAAACCGTGGCGGTAATGCCCGTTTCCCAGGTATCTGCCGACCCGGCAGGCAACCTCAAGCCCGATGACGAAAGCGTCCAGCACTTCCCGTCCGTCGCGCCCCAGTGCCTCGCCAAGGGCAAGAACGGCAGGAAAGATCCCCACCGACGAATGGCCGATATGGTCGAAATGCGTATCGTCATAATCGAGCGCGTGGGAAGTCGTGCCGTTGGAAAGTGCTGCGGTGCGGGCGGGCAACCGGTCCGCAAGGCCGATGACCATAGCCTCCGGCGTGCCGCCTTCCGATGATGCCATCTCGCGAACGATCCGGCTGACCGGCTCGTCGCGCCCGGCGAGCGCGACGGCACTCCAGTCTAAAATACAGGATTTGGCGGTCAGGATCTGGTCCGGCGAAAGGAGGCGGCTTTCGAAGGAGCAGATGAATTCCGCCAGTTGCGCCGTAATGCCGTCCGCCATCTTCTTCGTCCGCCTTTCAACCGAATTTACCAAGTTCATAGGTGGGTGTGGGGAAGGTTGGCAAGTGCGGCGGCCAGCCACCCGTGCGGCCCCGCGAGCATGATCGAAGGCTACAAGTGTTTCGCCGCAAGTGAAAAAAGAGTTCCCGATTTAGCGGAATCGCAAGGGCTGAACAGCGAAGGGAGGCATGTAAAAATTTCCATAAATAATTTCGAGATTTGAATTAATACGGAATCATTTAGATGAAACTGGGTTTTTGATTTTGCTTCGGCGCCCGTTGCGGGGAAGCGGTATTCCGAATATTTCGAGCCTTGCAAAGACCCGTTACGGAAATGTCGGCCGGCCCGGGATTTGCCGGGCATGGGCAATGCGTTGCGCCTCCCGCGTCTTCCCCCTAAGCTGAAGCTCGTTTGCAACGATAAAAGGGAGGTCGGTGATGAATGCACTGACGCGTATTCTTGCCGGAGCCGTTGTCGCCCTTGGCGCACAGTCGGCCATGGCACAGGAAACTTTCGTCACGATCGGCACGGGTGGTCAGACCGGCGTCTATTACGTCGTCGGACAGTCGATCTGCAAGCTCGTGAACCGCGGTTCGTCCGAGCACAACATCAAGTGCACGGCGCCGTCCACCGGCGGGTCGATCGACAACATCAACGCCATCAAGAACGGCGACCGCCAGATGGGCGTTGCCCAGTCCGACTGGCAGTTCCACGCCTATAACGGCTCCTCGAAATTCGAGGGCGAGAAGTTCGACAAGCTGCGCGCGGTGTTTTCCGTGCATGGCGAGCCGTTCACCGTCGTCGCGCGCGCCGATTCCGGCATCGAGACTTTCGACGACCTGAAGGGCAAGCGCGTGAACATCGGCAATCCCGGTTCCGGCCAGCGTGGCACCATGGAAGTGCTGATGAACGAAAAGGGCTGGACGCTCGACGATTTCGCCCTTGCTTCGGAACTGAAGGCGGCAGAACAGGCAAGCGCCCTTGCCGACAACAAGATCGACGCGATGATCTACACCGTCGGCCATCCGGCAGGCTCGATCCAGGAAGCCACCACCACGACGGATGCAAAGCTCGTGTCGGTGACGGGGCCGGAAGTCGACAAGCTCGTCTCGGAGAACCCCTACTATGCGATGGCGACCATCCCGGGCGGCATGTACAAGGGCAATGACGAGGCCGTCGAGACATTCGGCGTGAAGGCGACCTTCGTCTCTTCCGCGGATGTCCCCGACGAGGTGATCTACCAGGTCGTGAAGGCGGTCTTCGACAATTTCGACCGCTTCAAGAAGCTGCATCCGGCTTTCGAGAATCTGACCGAAGAGCAGATGATCAAGGACGGCCTGTCCGCACCGCTTCATCCGGGCGCCGAGCGCTACTACAAGGAGCGCGGCTGGCTCTGATACTCCGCATCCGCGAAGCCCCGCCCGAACAAAGCGGGGCTTCGTTCTTTTCCAGGCCCTTGATTTCTCATAATATTGACATTGCCCGGCTGGTCGGGCGGCGCAGGAGGGGGCATGCCGATGAGCGAGACGGGACAACCGCAGAGCAAGGCTTCGCCGAATCAGGACACTAGCGGCCTGAGCCAGGCCGAAATCGACGAACTGGTCGCCGCCAGTGACACCGGGTCCAGATCCGCCAGTGGTTTGATCGGCAGGCTGATCGCCGGAATAGCGCTTTTATGGTCGCTCTTCCAACTCTGGTTCGCGTCGCCGCTTCCCTTCACGGTGGGCTTCGGCATCTTCAACGACACCGAGGCGCGCTCCATCCACCTCGCCTTTGCCGTCGTGCTCGCGTTTCTGGCGTTCCCGGCCGCGCGTACGAAATTCCAGCTCGGTCTCGGCATTTTCGTGCCGGTCTTCATCGGCCTCCTGTTTGCGATATCCGCCGACGATATCGCCTTCCCGACCTGGATAATCCTGCTGATCGCGGCGCTGGTCGCCGTTGCGGTGCTTTTGCCTGCCCAAAACGACAGGGTATCGATCCAGGAATGGCTGATGGCTGTCGCGGGCGGCTATTGCTCGGCCTATCTCTTCATCTACTACACGGATCTTGCCGACCGCGTCGGGCAACCGATCTTCCAGGACTATGTCGCCGGCATCGCCGGTCTGCTGCTTCTTCTGGAAGCGACAAGACGCACGCTTGGCCCGGCTCTCGTGCTGGTAGCGGGCTTCTTCCTCGTCTACACGGTGCTCGGCCCCTACATGCCGGACATCATCGCGCACAAGGGAAACAACCTGCGCGAGATCATCAACCACCACTGGCTGACGACCGAAGGCGTCTTCGGCATTGCGCTCGGCGTGTCCACGTCATTCGTCTTTCTCTTCGTGCTTTTCGGAGCGCTGCTCGACAAGGCGGGTGCGGGCAACTACTTCATCCAGGTGGCGTTTTCGCTGATGGGGCACCTGCGCGGCGGGCCGGCGAAAGCGGCCGTCGTCTCCTCGGCCATGACCGGGCTGATCTCCGGCTCGTCCATCGCCAACGTGGTGACTACCGGCACCTTCACGATTCCGCTCATGAAGAAGGTTGGCTTCAGCGCCGAAAAGGCCGGCGCCGTCGAGGTGGCGTCGTCCGTCAACGGACAGATCATGCCGCCGGTGATGGGGGCGGCCGCCTTCCTGATGGTCGAATATGTCGGCATTCCCTATTTCGACGTGGTCAAGCACGCCTTCCTGCCGGCGCTGATCTCCTATATCGCGCTCGTCTACATCGTCCATCTCGAAGCCTGCAAGGCGGGGATGGAGGGGCTTCCGCGCGCCTATGAACCGGGCCCGTGGCTGCGCCGCATTGTCGGTTTCGTCTTCGGCGTGCTCGTGGTTTGCGTGCTTTCCGTGATTGTCTACTACGGGATGGGCTGGATCCGCCCGGCTTTCGGCGATACCGCGCCCTATGTGGTCTTCGCGTTGCTCACTGCCGTCTATGTCGGCCTCGTGATCTTCGGCTCCCGCTATCCGGAGCCCAAGATGGATGACCCGAACGAGCCAGTGACGCATCTTCCGCTTCCCGGACCGACCATCAAGTCGGGCCTGCACTTCATCCTGCCGGTCATCGTCCTGATCTGGGCGCTCATGGTCGACCGCCTTTCGCCCGGGCTTTCGGCCTTCTGGGCGACGGCTTTCATGATGTTCATTCTTGTCACGCAGCGTCCGCTCTTCGCGATCTTCCGCAAGGAAGGCGAGATGGGCGCGGAATTCCGGCGCGGTTTGAGCGAACTTGTCGACGGGCTGATCGCGGGTGCGCGCAACATGATCGGCATCGGCATCGCAACGGCAACCGCCGGCATCATCGTCGGGGCGGTGTCGCAGACGGGCGTCGGCTCCGCACTCGCCGACGTGGTGGAGGTGCTTTCCGGCGGCAACCTGCTTGCGATCCTTTTCCTCACCGCGATCCTGTCGCTTATCCTCGGCATGGGCCTGCCGACGACAGCGAACTACATCGTCGTCTCGGCGCTGCTTGCGCCGGTGATCGTCACACTCGGCCAGGAGAACGGGTTGATCGTGCCGCTGATCGCGGTTCATCTCTTCGTCTTCTACTTCGGCATCATGGCGGACGTGACGCCGCCCGTGGGCCTTGCCTCATTCGCGGCGGCCGCCGTTTCGGGCGGCGATCCGATCCGCACCGGCTTCGTCGCCTTTTTCTATTCGCTGAGGACGGCTGCGCTTCCATTCCTTTTCATCTTCAACACCGACCTTCTGCTCATGAACGTCGACTGGATCCACGGGATATTCATCTTCATCGTGGCGACCGTGGCGATGCTGCTGTTCTCCGCGGCGACGCAAGGCTGGTTCCTGACGAAAAGCAGGATCTGGGAATCGGTAGCGCTCCTGCTGCTCGCCTTCACGTTCTTCCGGCCGGGCTTCTGGATGGATATGATCTATCCTCCCTATGTCGATACGCCGCCGGCCCAGATCGCCGAGGCGGCGGCCGATGTGCCCGCCGGAGAGCCCTTGAGACTGCGCATAGCCGGCCTCGATGACGTCGGTGAAATGCGCGAATGGGTAGTGCTCCTCAAGCTGCCGGAGGCGGCTAGCGGGGCGGAGCGCCTTGAAGCGGCGGGCCTGACGCTGGTCGAGCGGGACGGCAAGACGATCATCGACGACGTCGCCTTCGATTCTCCCGCCGCCGATGTCGGCCTCGACTGGGACCAGGAGATCGTGCGGGTCCTTTCGCCGGTCGAAACACCGTCCAAGTACTGGATTTACCTGCCGGCGCTCCTGTTGCTCGGTGCGGTCGTTTGGCTGCAGAGGCGGCGGGCGGAAAACGGGACGGAGCCCGCGAAGGCCAGGCAACAGGCCGCATGAGGGAGGGCGAAATGTACAAGGCCATACTCTTGCCGGTCGATCTCGACCACGAAAGTTCCTGGGTGAAGGCGCTTCCCGTCGCGGTGAAGATGGCCGAAGCCTTCGGCGCGCAGCTCCACGTCGTTACCGTGGTGCAGGACATCAGGACATCCATAGTCTCTCAATATTTCCCGAGCGACTTCGAGGAAAAGGCCGTGCGCAAGGCGGCCGACACCTTGAACGCGCTGGTCAGGGACAAGATCCCGAACAGGAAAGTGAAGGAGCATGTCGTGGTCGGGCGCGTGTTCCGGGCGATCATGACATGCGCGGATGAAAACGGCTGCGATCTCATAGTGATGGCGTCGCACAGGCCGGAGATGACCGATTATCTGATAGGCCCGACGGCGGAAAACGTAACGCGCCATACGGACAAATCCGTTCTGGTGGTGCGCGACTGAGGCCGCGCATGTGGCCTCTGGCCAGGGGAGGAATGCGTGAACCTGTCCAGCATGTTGAGCGCGCGGGCGGAGGCGGACAAGCCGGTGCGGGTCGTGCTGATCGGCGCGGGCAAATTCGGATCCATGTATCTTGCCCAGGCGCGGCTGACGAAAGGTATTCACGTTGCCGCGGTCGTCGATCTCGATGTTTCCAGGGCGCGGGCATCCCTTGAGACAACGGGCTGGCCGGCGGAGCAATATGGCGCGGCCTCGCTCGCAGAGGCGGTAAAGAACGGCATGACGTTCGTCACCGACGATGCGCAGGCGGCGATCTCCGCCGGCCCGGTGGATGTGGTGATCGAGGCGACGGGGCACCCGTCCGTCGGCATCCGCCATTGCCTGGCGGCAATCGGGGCCGGCAAGCATATCGTCATGGTGAATGTGGAGGCGGACGTTCTGGCCGGCCCGCTCCTGAAGCGCAGGGCCGACCGGGCGGGCGTTGTCTATTCGCTTGCCTGGGGCGACCAGCCGGCACTTATCTGCGAGCATGTCGACTGGGCGCGCGCCTGCGGCTTCAAGGTGGTTTGTGCCGGAAAAGGCACGCGCTACCTGCCGCAATTCCACGGTCTCACGCCGGAAACCGTGTGGGACGAGCTTTGCAAGTACCTGACGTTCAAGGACAAGTCGGGCCTGAACCTGCAGATGTTCAATTCGTTCCTGGACGGCACGAAATCCGGCATCGAGATGAGCGCGGTCTGCAATGCGACAGGTCTCGCGCCGCAGCCCGGCGGACTGTCGTTCCCGCCGGCAAGCCGGTTCGAGTTGTCGAGCGTTTGCAGGCCGAAGGAAGATGGCGGAGCGCTCGCCTTTTCAGGTACGACGGAGGTGGTTTCCTCGCTCACCCGCGATGGCGAGGATGTGGCGCATCATCTTGCTATGGGCACCTATGTGGTGATCGAGGGCGAGACGGAATATGCCCGCCGCTGCTTTAGCGAATACCACATGTTGGAAGACGACAGCGGATGCTTCGCGTCCCTCTACCGCCCGACGCATATGATCGGCCTGGAACTCGGGATATCGGTGGCCTCCGTTGCGCTTCGCGGCGAGCCGACGGGAGCGCCGAAGGAATTCGTCGCCGATGTCGTCGCGACCGCCAAGCGGGACCTCAAGGCGGGTGAGACGCTCGACGGAGAAGGGGGTTTCTGCGTTTGGGGCAAGCAGCAGCCTGCGAAGGCCTCACTTGCCATGCAGGCCCTTCCCCTCGGGCTTGCGAGCGGAGTACGGCTCAAAACGGATGTCGCCGATGGTGCGATCGTGAAATGGTCCGACGTCGAATTCGATGGTGACGATCATGCGGTGAAGCTCCGCCGCGAGATGGAAACCGAATTTTCCGACTAAAGCCGCAATCCCGACCGTAATCAAGAGCAACCGAAGGAGCAGCGCTTGGACGCAGGCCTCATCATGATCGCGCTTGGCGCGGTGCTTCTGGTCGGAATGGCCGCTGACGAGATCGGCCACCGGACGCGTCTGCCGAGGGTGACGCTTCTCATGCTCGTCGGCTTCGTGGCGGGAAAAACCGGGCTCGATGTCCTGCCCGAGCCGATCATGGCCTGGGCGGATTTTCTCGCCAAGGTCGCGCTTGGCATGGTGGCCTTCCTGCTGGGGGGACGCCTGACGCGGGAAAAGCTGTTCACCGGAGGACCATCCATACTCGTCGTCTCGCTCGCGGTTGTTGCGATCACGACCGCGATCGTCGCCGGCGGGTTTGCGCTGCTTGGCTTTCACGCGATCGTTGCGCTCGTTCTCGCCGCGATCGCGACCGCTACGGACCCTGCGGCCGTGAAAGACGTGGTGCAGCAGACAGGCGCCAGAGGGCCTTTCACGGATCGTGTGCTCGGTATCGTCGCGGTAGACGATCTTTGGGGCATTCTCATCTTTGCCGTGATGCTGATTGTGGCGGGAACCTTGAACGGAGTTACGCTCGACAGCGTGATTTCAGATGCCTTCACCGAGATTTTCGGAGCTGTGGCGCTCGGCGTGGCCGTCGGCCTGCCAGCGGCATGGCTGACGGGCAGGATCAGCCCTGGCGACCCTACACAGGCCGAAGCGCTGGGCGTGGTCTTTCTGACGACCGGCCTTGCGATTTGGCTTGGCGTTTCCTTCCTGCTTGCGGGGATCGTCGCTGGCGCTGTCGTCGCAAATCTTGCGCGTCATCATTCGCGCCCGTTCCATGAGGTGGAGCACATCGAGTGGCCGTTCATGATTTTCTTTTTCGTGCTTGCGGGCGCGACGCTGGAGTCGGAACGGCTTGCCGATATCGGCGTTGCGGGCGCAGCTTATATTGGGCTGCGCATTATTTCCCGTCTTGCGGGCGGGGCGTTTGGCGCAAAGCTTGCCGGTCTCGGAGCGCTTGAACGACAATGGCTCGGGCCGGCGCTTTTGCCGCAGGCGGGCGTGGCGATCGGCATGGCGCTGGTCGCCGAGGAGCAATTCCCTGATCTCGAATTGTCGCTGTTGACGGTCGCGGTGAGCACCACGATTGTCTTCGAACTGATCGGCCCGATCCTGACGCAGGAAGCGTTCTACCGGACCGGCGAAGCGCCGAAGCCGGGTGCCGGGGAAGAATGAGGCCGGTCTTCAGCACTCCACGACGTTGACGGCAAGGCCTCCTTGCGAGGTTTCCTTGTATTTGTCCGTCATGTCCTTGCCGGTCTGGCGCATGGTCTCGATGCAGCTGTCAAGCGGCACGAAGTGGGTGCCGTCGCCCCTGAGCGCAAGGGAAGCGGCGGTCACGGCCTTCACCGCGCCAAGCGCGTTCCGCTCGATGCAGGGCACCTGGACGAGGCCACCGACCGGATCGCACGTCATGCCGAGATGATGCTCAAGGGCGATTTCGGCCGCGTTCTCCACCTGCTCGTTGGTGCCGCCAAGCGCTGCGCACAGACCGGCCGCCGCCATGGCAGAAGCGGAGCCCACCTCGCCCTGGCAGCCGACCTCGGCACCGGAAATCGAGGCGTTCGTCTTGATGAGGCCGCCGATCGCCGCGGCGACGAGCAGGAAGGTGCGAATGCCCTCCCGGCTGCAATCCGGGCAGTGATCGATGTAGTAGCGCACGGTCGAGGGGATGACGCCGGCCGCCCCGTTCGTGGGGGCCGTGACGATCCGCCCGCCGGCGGCGTTCTCCTCGTTGACGGCCATCGCGTAGACGGCGAGCCAGTCCATCACCTTGTGCTCGAACGGCTGGTTCTTGCCCTGCTCGGAGATAAGCTTTTCGTGGATCTGGCGGGCGCGGCGCTTCACCTTCAGCCCGCCCGGAAGCTGGCCTTCCTGCGAAAGCCCACGCTCGATGCAGGAGTTCATGGCGTTCCAGATCGCATCGACAGCCTCGTCCAGGTCCTTGTCCGGATGGCGGACAAGCTCGTTCTCCCGCTTCATCTGCGAAACGGTCAGGCCATGTTCCTTTCCCATCGCAAGCATCTGCTTCGCCGTCTTGAAAGGATAGGGAACTGGAATTTCCTCGCGAACCGGCTCGCCTTCGGCAAGGGCGGCAAGCTCGCCGGAGGTCAGCACGAAGCCGCCGCCGACGGAAAAATATGTTTCCTCGAAAACGATGCGGCTATGGCCGTCATAGGCGCGGCAGACCATGCCGTTCGAATGACCTTCGAGCGGCGGGCCGTAGTCGAACACGAGGTCGGCTTCCCGGTCGAAGGAGAGCGAGCCCAGCCCCGGGACCGAGAGACGACCCGTTTCCGCCAGCATCTCAAGATCGCGTTCGGCCTGGTCGAGATCTATCGTTGCGGGTTCGTGCCCGAGAAGGCCCAGCAGCACCGCGCGGTCCGTCGCATGGCCCTTGCCGGTGAAGGCAAGCGAGCCGTGCAGCGATACCATGATCCTCTTCGGCGCGGCCTCGATTGCCTTCAGGCTTGAAAGAAAGCGCGCTGCGGCAACCATCGGCCCCATCGTGTGGGATGATGATGGGCCGATGCCGATCTTGAAGATGTCGAATACGCTGATGAACAAGGCGCCCTCCCGGCCTCCCGAAGTTGCGGGTTGGTTGCCCGAATTCCAGGACACTGACGCAGCGATTGATCGCCGATTGCGCGGACTATGCCTTGAGTTTACGCCCTCGTCATCCGTTCGTCTCGCCGATGACGGAAATCTGAAAGATCATGTCGCTTCCATTCTTTCTCCGCCGGCCACCCCTGGGTTTGGACCTAATCTGAAGTTTGCCTCTATTCGGGATACGTTCAGAACGAACTTCAGATTCAAAAGGGTGACGGCCAAGTTTATGTTTCCAGCGTCATAGGCAGACTGGATTCGTTCGCAAGGGAAATCGGCAATGACGCGACTGACAAGGATGGAGATCGAGCGGCGCGACAACGAAGACCTGCTTGCGCGCAAGCGCGAAGCCTTCGATATCCCGCGAGGTGTCATCTATCTCGACGGCAATTCGCTTGGTGTCCTGCCGCGCGCCGTTCCCGCACGCATGGCGGAAGTGGTTTCGCGCGAATGGGGCGAAAGCCTGATCCGCGGCTGGAACGACCACGACTGGATCGATCTGCCGGCCCGCGTCGGCGATAAGATTGCCCGGCTGATCGGCGCTGAGCCCGGCACGGTGGTGGCAACCGATTCCACTTGCATAAATCTCTTCAAGGTACTTGCGAGCGCGCTGAAGCTGCGGCCTGACCGCAAGGCCATCCTTTCCGACAGCGGCAACTTCCCGACCGACCTTTACATGGCGCAGGGACTTTCGGCGCTGCTTGAAGCCGGACATGAGCTGAAGATCGTTGCACCGGAAGAGGTTGAAGCCGCGATCGACAAGAGCGTTGCCGTCACCATGATCACCGAGGTCGACTACAAGACCGGCCGCCGCCACGACATGGGCGCGATCACGAAACGCGCGCATGAGGCAGGCGCGCTCGCCCTTTGGGATCTGGCGCATTCGGCGGGCGCATTCGCTGTCGACCTTGCAGGGGCGGATGCCGATTTCGCAGTCGGCTGCGGATACAAATATCTGAACGGTGGACCAGGCGCACCGGCGTTCCTTTACGTCGCGCCGAAGCATCAGGATGTGATAACCCCGCCGCTGACCGGATGGATGGGGCATGAAGCGCCCTTTGCCTTCGACCTCGACTATCGCCCGGCGAAAGGCGTGGACCGCATGCGTGTCGGCACGCCGCCGGTGCTGTCGCTTTCGGCCCTCGATACGGCTCTCGATGTCTTTGCGGATGTTGACATGAAAGCGCTTCGGGAAAAATCCGTGAGCCTGTGCGAGCTTTTCATTGCCGAGGTCGAGGCGCGCTGCCCCGATCTCGTGCTCGCATCCCCGCGCGATGCGGCCGCACGCGGCTCTCAGGTCTCGTTCCGGTGCGACTACGGTTATCCGTTGATGCAGGCGCTGATCGCGCGCGGCGTTATCGGCGATTTCCGCGCGCCCGATATCGTGCGCTTCGGCTTCACGCCGCTCTATCTATCCCATATGGATGTTCTCAAGGCGGCGGAAATCCTGGAGGAAATCGTGGCAACGCGCGCCTGGGACCGGGAGGAGTTCAGGAAAAAGGCGAAAGTGACATGACCACGAAGACCACGCCTTACGACCCGGCAGACGACGGGGCGCAGATGGAATTCGACGGGCGCATGTCCTATGGAGACTATCTCGATCTCGACAAGGTTCTGAGCGCCCAGTCGCCGATTTCCGCCGCGCATGACGAGATGCTGTTCATCATCCAGCATCAAACGTCCGAACTCTGGATGAAACTTGCGATCCACGAGCTTGTGGCGGCGAAGGGCAAGATCGCCAAGGGAGATCTTTCGCCCGCCTTCAAGATGCTGACGCGCGTGGCGCGCATCTTCGAGCAGCTCAATTCCTCATGGCAGGTGCTGCGCACCATGACGCCGTCGGAATACGAGGAATTTCGCGACCAACTCGGCCAATCCTCCGGCTTCCAGTCCTACCAGTATCGCGCGATCGAATATCTGGCCGGCAACAAGAACGCCGCGATGCTGCGTCCGCATGCGCATATTCCCGAGGTTCATGGCTGGCTGGACCGGCTGTTGCGCGAAACCAGCCTTTACGACGAGGCGGTCCGCCTGCTTGCGCGGGAAGGTTTTGCCATCGACAAATCCGTGCTTGAGCGCGATCCGTCAACCCCGCACCAGGAGAACGAAAGCGTGCGGCAGGCCTGGCTCGAGATCTATCGGGATCCGCGCAAATACTGGCCGCTTTACGAACTGGCCGAAAAGCTCGTCGATTTCGAGGATTACTTCCGACGCTGGCGGTTCAACCATGTGACCACCGTGGAGAGGGTGATCGGCTTCAAGCGCGGCACGGGCGGCACCTCCGGAGTGGCCTATCTGCGGCGGATGCTGGAGGTCGTGCTTTTTCCCGAGCTCTGGTCGCTCCGCGCCGATCTTTGAGGAGGAGTGCCGCCTTGGCACGCATCATCGACATCACGCCGCCCGTTCGCTCCGGCATGGCCGTCTTCCCGGGCGATGCGCAATACCGTACGAAAAACACCTTCGCAATCGGGCCGGAGTGTCCGGTCAATGTCGCTGAATTTTCCATGTCCGCCCATTGCGGCGCGCATGCGGACGCTCCATTGCACTATGACGGCGAGGGCGCTTCGATCGACGCGCTTGGGCTTGAGGATTTCATAGGCCCGGCCCGCGTTATCGACGCGCGGGGGAAAGGTCCGCTCTGCCTGCCGGAAGATATCGAAGAACACCTCTTGGATGTGCCGCCGCGCGTTCTTTTGCGTCTCGAGACGGAAGTCGACTACACGACGTGGCGCGACGACTTTCGCGCGCTCGCGCCCGAAACGGTCGGCCTTCTTCACGAAAAAGGCGTTAAGCTTGTCGGTGTCGATGTTCCTTCCGTCGATCCTGCGAGCTCGAAAGACCTTGCGGCGCATATGGCATTTTTGCGCCACGACATGCGTATTCTGGAAAATCTCGCACTAAACCTTGCGGAAAGCGGGGATTTTGAGTTGATCGCGCTGCCTTTGAAGCTACAAGGGCTGGACGCGGCACCGGTGCGCGCCGTGCTGCGAACAATTGACTGACCTTGGGGCATATTTCCCAATAACAAAGACGGCGAAAACGCCGTTTCAGGCGAGGGGCTGGAGGCGGACGTCCATATGCTGGAAGTTGAAAATCTCGTCATGGAATATGGCGGCTTTCGCGCCGTTGACCGGTGCACCCTGAAGGCGGAGGAAGGGCACATTACCGGCCTGATCGGGCCGAACGGCGCCGGCAAGACGACGCTCTTCAACATGATCGCCGGAGCGATCGTGCCCACATCGGGCCGCATCCGGTATCTGGGCGAAGACATCACGAACCTTTCCGCCGACAAACGCTTCCACAAGGGGCTGGTGCGCACCTTCCAGATCCCGCATGAGTTTCACCGCCTGACGGTGCTTGAAAACCTGATGATGGTGCCGGGCCATCAGGCCGGCGAAAGCCTGTTTGCCAACTGGTTCGCCTGGGGCAAGGTCGCCGGCAATGAGCGCGAAACGGAAAGGCGCGCAAGGGAAACACTGGAGTTCCTGGAGCTTACCCATGTCACGGACGAGCGCGCCGGAAACCTGTCCGGCGGCCAGAAGAAGCTTCTGGAGCTTGGCCGCACCATGATGACGGATGCGAAGCTCGTGCTTCTCGACGAGCCGGCAGCGGGCGTGAACCGCACGCTCCTGCGCAAGCTTGAGGAGAAGATCGCGATTCTGAACAAGGAGCGCGGCTTTACCTTTATCCTCATCGAGCACGACATGGAAATGATCGAGAAACTCTGCCATCCCGTGATCTGCATGGCCGAAGGTACGGTTCTCATCGAAGGCGACTTCCAGACGGTGCGCTCCGACCCGCGCGTTCTGGAAGCTTATCTCGGCGAAACCGTCGGAGACGCCGCATGAGCCCGCTTCTCGATATGCGCGAGGTGCGCGGCGGCTATGGCGATGCAGATATTCTTCAAGGCGTGTCGCTCAACGTGGCTCCCGGCGAGATCGTCGCCATCGTCGGCCCGAACGGCGCGGGCAAGTCCACCGCGATGAAAGCCATTTTCGGCCTTCTTCACGTTCGCGGCGGCAAGATCACCATCGACGGTGAGGACATTACGGGCAAGAAGCCGAACCTGATCGTACAGGCGGGCGTGTGCTACGTGCCGCAGGTCGACAACATCTTTCGCGAGATGACGGTTCACGAAAACCTGGAGATGGGAGCGTTCCTGCGCTCCGGCGACCTTACAAGCGCCTATGACAGGGTCTACGGGCTTTTTCCGGATCTGCAGGAACGGCGCAAGACACTTGCCGGCAACCTTTCCGGCGGCCAGCGGCAGATGGTTGCCATGGGTCGCGCGCTGATGCTCGACCCCAAGGTGCTGCTCCTCGACGAGCCGACGGCGGGCCTTTCGCCGCGCTACATGGAACAGATCTTCCAGATCTGCCGCGATGTGCGGGATGTAGGTGTGGCGCTTCTTCTGGTCGAACAGCACGCCAAGCAGGCGCTTGCCTTTTCCGACCGCGGCTATGTTCTCGCCTCCGGGGCCAACCGGCATGAGGGGACGGGCGCCGAACTCCTGGCCGACCGCGAGGTCGCCGAAATGTTCCTCGGCGGATAGGGGCCAGGGCGATGGATTTCATGGAACTGTTGAATTTCTACATCGTCCCGGGCCTCGTGCTCGGCTCGATCTATGCACTTGGCGCGGTCGGCATCACGCTGGTCTTCGCGATCCTGCGCTATGCGCATCTCGCCCACGGGGATATTGCGACGCTTGGCGCCTTTATCGCCTTCGCCGCCGTAACGCTGTTGGGATTGCCGGTCTATGCGGCGCTTCCGGTGGCCATGGTCGTCACGGCCTTCGCAGCGGTGGGGATCGACAGGTTATTCTATGATTATCTGCGCGAACGCCCACGCATCGTCACGGTGATGGCGTCGCTCGGCGTCGCGCTCATGGTGCGTTCCGTCGTGCAGGTGATCTGGGGCGTTGATGCCGAATCCTATATCCGCGGCATTGCACGGCCCGAAAACTGGTGGGGCATACGCCTGAAGGACCGCGAGATCGTGACGATCCTTTCCATGATCGGGCTCGTGCTCGCGCTTCAGCTTTTCCTGATGAAGACGAAATGGGGCAAGGCCATGCGCGCCATGTCTGACAACCCGAACCTTGCGCTTCTGTCCGGTGTCGACAACGGCAAGGTCGTGTTCCTGACGTGGTTGATCGTCGGCGGACTTTGCGCCGCCTCCGGCTTCTTCCTCGGCCTCAACACCGAACTGAAATCCATGATGGGCTGGCAGATGCTGCTGCCGATGTTCGCCGCCGCAATTCTCGGCGGTGTCGGGCGGATCGAAGGCGCCGTTCTCGGCGGGCTTATCGTCGGCGTGGCGGAGGAGGTTTCCGTCATATTCCTGCCGAGCGAATACAAGGCCGCGACGGCATTCGCCATCCTGCTGCTGATGTTGCTCGTGCGCCCGACCGGGCTTTTGCGCGGCAAGGTACTTTAGGGAGACGGTGTGATGGAGTGGATCGGACTTCTCAACTACGCCGTCTTCATGGCGATCTTCATCTGCATTTACGGCCTGCTTGCGCTCGGCCTTAACATCCAGTGGGGCTTCAGCGGCCTTTTCAACGCCGGTATCGCGGGCTTTTTCGCCGTTGGCGCCTATACATCGGCGATCCTGACGACACCGGAAGCGGACGGGCGCATCGGCGGTTTCGATATGCCGGTGCCGGTCGGCTGGGCAGGGGCCATGCTGCTTGCTGCCGCGATCGCCTGGCCGATCGGCAAGATCTGCCTCAGGTTCCGCTCCGACTATCTGGCAATCGCCTCGATCGGCGTGGCGGAGATCATTCGCCTTGTTATCAAGTCGGAGGATTGGCTGACGAACTCCGCGCGCGGCGTGACGAACATTCCGCGCCCGTTCGGCGACCTTCCCTACGCCCAGTCGCAACTTGCCTACCTCGCGCTGGTTGGAGGGGTCCTCTTCGTCGCCTACCTGCTGGTGGAACGCCAGATCGCAGCCCCCTGGGGCCGGATGATGCGCGCGATCCGCGACAACGAGCTCGCCGCGCGCGCCATGGGCAAGGACGTTCCGTTCCGCCGGCTGGAAGCTTTCGTTTTCGGCGCGGCACTGATGGGCCTTGGCGGTGCGTTGTTCGCCCATCTAAACCGGGCGATCACGCCGGAGGCGATCGACCCGATGGTCGCCACCTTCCTCGTCTGGATCATGCTCATCCTCGGCGGTTCGGGAAACAACCGGGGCGCGATCCTGGGTGTCGCCGTCGTGTGGGTGATCTGGTCGTTCTCGGAGATCCTGACCGACCAGTTCCCGCCGGAAATCGCGATCAAGGCGAAGTATATCCGCATCTTCCTTATCGGCCTGATGCTGCAGCTCGTCTTGCGGTTCAGGCCGGAAGGCATATTGCCGGAACCGCAGCGCGGCGTTTCGGGAAAAAAGGATTCATAACGTTAAGTAAGGGGTTGAGAAACCGGCGTTTCCGGTGAAGACTGCGCGTCACGAGGCGCCTCTTACCACCTTCAGGGGGAGGCGGTGAGAGCGCATCAGTCAGGTCCGGAAATCCGGCTGGCGAAAAAAGCGGCCCAAAGCCGCTGTCATGAATGGTGGAGGAAACCAATGAAAAACGTTCGTCTTGCGCTTGCCGGCGCCCTTCTCGGCGCAACCGCTTTGGCCGCTCCGGCCCAGGCTGATGTGAAGATTGGCCTGCTCGGCGGTGTGTCGGGTCCGATCGCGGCGATGGCGCCGGCGATGATCGATTCCGCGCAGCTTGCCATCCAGCAGGTTAACGACCAGGGTGGCATCCTGAACGGCGAAAAGCTGGTCCCGGTCGTTGGCGACAGCGCCTGCAACCCGCAGAACGCAACCGACGCCGCAACAAAAGCGGTAAACATCGAAGGCGTTATCGCGATCGTCGGCCCGCACTGCTCGGGCGCGGTACTTGCCGCGGCGAATTCGGTCGCCGTTCCTGCCGGTGTCGTGATCATCACGCCGTCCGGCACGTCGCCCGAAATCAGCAAGCTCGACGACAAGGACCTCGTCTTCCGCACTGTGCCATCGGATGATTTCCAGGGGCGCGCGCTTGCCCGCACGCTGCTTGAGCGCGGCACCAACAAAGTTGCCGTCGCCTACCTCAATAACGATTACGGCAAGGGCCTCGCCGAAGCCTTCAAGGTGGAATTCGAGGACAAGGGCGGCGAGATCGCGGGCTTTGCCGCCCATGAGGAAGGCAAGGCTTCCTATCGTTCGGATCTTGCCGAACTCGCCGACGGCGGCGCGGATACGCTCGTCATCTTCGACTATGGTGATGGTGCGGGTCTGACCATGCTTCGCCAGGCGCTCGAGAACGGCTTTTTCGAAAACTTCGTGGGCGGCGACGGCATGAAGTCCGATGCTCCGATCAAGGAACTCGGCGCGGAAAACCTGACGACCTTCACGGCTTCGTCGCCCGTCGGCGCGCAGTCAGAAGCACTTGAAGTCTTCAACGAAGCTTTCAAGGGTGTGGGTGGCGATCCGGACGCGATCTTCGTGACGACGTCTTACGACGCAGCATTCCTTGCCGCGCTTGCCATCGAAAAGGCAGGCGGGGACAAGGCGAAGGTGGCCGAAGCGCTGCGCTCCGTCTCCGACGGCAAAGGCGAGACGATCCTGCCCGGTGAATGGCAAAAGGCAAAAGAGCTGATCGCGGCCGGCACCGACATCGACTACAAGGGTGCCGCCGGCGACCATGATTTCGACGAGTTGGGCGATGTTCCGGGCGTCTATGCGCTCTTCAAGGTGCAGGACGGCGCTTTCGTCGTCGACACCGAGATGAAGTAAGCAAATCGGAGAAGGGCGGGGGCCGTGCTTCCGCCCGTTCCCAACGCTAAACGGCGGCCCGTCGGGGCCGCCGCTTTCGTTGTGACGCGTTGAACAGGCTCACGCCGTAGCGGCGACCTGATCGTCCATTTTCAACAGAACGCGGATGTTGGACTGGTCGGCTGCAAGCTCGGCGATCGTATGATTGTCGAGCACCATCATGAAGGCCTCGAGCGCCTCGTGCAGGAGGCCATTGAAGCCGCAGGAGGGGATCAACGGACAGTCCCTCCTGCCCGAGTTGAAGCACTCGGCGAGCTGAAAGCTCTCTTCCGCGGCACGAACCACTTCGCCGACCGAGATGCGCTCCGCAGGGCGCGAAAGCACGATGCCGCCATTGCGCCCGCGAATCGTGGTCACGAGATCCGCATCGACCAGCACCTTCATGATCTTGAAGAGATGCGTTTCGGACATGCCGAAACTTGCGGCGATTTCGGGAACCTTGCTCGGTTTTCCCGGGTTAGCCGCGCAATACATGAGCGTGCGCACCGCATAGTTGGTCTGCTGGGTAAGTCGCATGGAATAGATATGCGGCGACAGGCGGGCCACGTCAACGCGGATGAGATATAAATCCTTGAAGAAAGAGGGATGTAAGGTCTCAGGATTTCAGCCGGTAAAGCCGAAGGGCAGGTTCTCCCGGATATAGATTTCGATGCGAATGCGTTCCTGACCCTTCACGATCGCCGTGTTGTCGACCAGCGCCTTCAGAACGCGTGCTGCACTGCGGATTTCGTGGCCGGGATCCTGGCAGATGAGCGCATCCAGCGTGCCGGCTTCGAGCGCCTGTGCGGCGTGGGGGGTCAATTCATGCGCGATCGTCACGGGTTTGCCGGGCGAAGCGTTGGCCTCAAGGCTCGCGATGAGGCCGCGCGTCCCCGAACCGACGTTGTAAAGGCCGACCAGTTCCGGCTCGCTTTTCAGAAGGTTCGACGCCGTTTCGCGAGTCAGGATGTCGTCATCGCGGCCTTCGCGAACCGGCAGCACCTCCAGATACGGGTAGTCCGCCTCCAGCACGGCGCGGCAACCTTCGACGCGCTGGGCATGATCGCTCAAGGCAAGCGTGCCGCAAATGAGCGCCACCTTGCCCGGTGCTTGCGGCAGGAAACGGCCGATCAGCCTCCCCGCGACCCGGCCTGCGGCGACGTTGTCGACGCCGACGAAATGATCGCGCCCGGCTGTCGCCACATCGGAGATGAGGGTGACGACATGGACGCCGCGTTCGCGCAAGGCGTCGATGGCCTGGCGAATGACCGGCGCATCCTGCGCGACGACCGCGACACCTTCGTATTCGGCCGGGTCTATCTGCGACAACGCCGAGGCGAGAGCCGCCTTGTCGAAGGTATCCACATGGCGCACGGACAGCGTCACCCGGTCCATCAGCACCCGGTCGGCCGTTGCAAGCGCTTCACGCGCAAGCTGCTGCATGAAGGGGTTGCGACCTTCGGGCAGAAGGAACAGGAAGCGGTCGCTGCGCTTCTTTGCAAGGCTTGCCGCATAAGGGTCCGGCCGGTAGTTCAACTCCTGAGCGGCAGCTTCCACTTTCGCAATCGTCTGAGGACGGACGCCGGGGCGGCGATTCAGGACCCTGTCGACCGTGGCAAGGCTTACGCCGGCTCGGGCGGCGACGTCATGTATCGTTGTTTTCGTCATGGATCGCGCGTGACCGATCCTTTCGCGGAAGCCGATGATATGCGCCCGGCGAAGCTTTCAGAATATTTCCGCAACCGCCGAGCCGAAACCGATCATAGCCGCCCCGGGAGAAGATATCACCATCACTTTGGCAACAATCGGCACCGGAAACGACTCAGGGTCCAGACCCTAGGCATTAACCACATAACAAAAACGCCGCCGGAAACCGGCGGCGTTCTCCAACGCTTGGCGATCCGACAGTGCCGGATATCAGGCAAGCTCGATCTGAGCGGCCTGAAGGCCACGGCCGCGGCGGTCTTCTTCGGCGATGTAGGAAAGCGAAGCGCCTTCCGCCGGGACGGCAACGCCGGAGCGCTCGAAAGCGGTGATGTGAACGAAAATGTCCTTGCCGCCGTCAGCCGGCGTGATGAAGCCGAAGCCGCGATCATGGTTGAAGAACTTGAGGGTGCCAGTCTGGCGCATGGGGAAACTCCTGTCCCGCGGTAGTTTAAGTCGTCGCCCGAAAGCGATAGGTGGAGACGGTCAGTTCATTCAGTTGCGGGAAAGGCAGTTCAATCCGGCGTGGCGGCCTTATCGGCCTTGCGCCCAACGTCACAGTCTTAACCGGGGAATGAATTCTCAAACCCGTCGTTGTGCGGCTTACACCGCACGCGCGCACTTTAAACCCGTCCCATGCCGCTCGCAACAGCGCAATGACGCTACGCCGCTTTTACATGCGGGATTTCGGTGCCAAACCGGAAACCGCAGGCGCGTGATGCCTGTCACATCGCAAAATTCCTCAGGGGCCTACTTTCTGATCATCGGCGGGCGGATCAACCGCCTCCCGATCGAAACCGAACACGGATCAGACCGCAGGGAAATCCAGACAGAGGGTAATGCCATGATGAAGAAACTCGCAATCACCAGCCTTGCAGTGGCCGCCACCACCGTCGCCGCCCTTTCCACCGGGGCCGGCGAAGCTCAGGCCAAGAAATGGTACTGGAGCCCGGGCGCGGCAGCCGCCGGCGGCTTCGTTGCCGGAGCGGTCATCGGTTCGGCGCTCGCCGCACCGCGCTATGCGCCGCCTCCGGCCTATGTCGAACCCGGCCCCGTTTACTACAGCCCGCCCGAACCCTGGACGCCTGCGTGGTACGAATATTGTTCGTCGAAGTATCGGACGTTCAATCCGGAAACCGGGTATTACTTCTACAGGCCGGGCAGGGCTCGCTTTTGCAGATAATCGGCAAATTCGACCACATAGAAAACCTCCGGAGGCCCTGCCGGAGGTTTTTTCGTCATACGCCTTTCAACCAGCGCTCGATGCCTCTTGCCGCCGCAAGGCCCGTCGCGAAGGTCGCCTGCAGAAGATAGCCACCTGTCGGCGCTTCCCAATCGAGCATCTCTCCGGCGGCGAAGACGCCGGGGCGGGATTTCAGCATCATGTTTTGATCCAGCGCATCGAGCGATATCCCCCCTGCGCTGGAGATCGCCCGATCTATCGGCTCCGTACCGGAAAGCGTCAGGGGATACGCCTTGATCAGCCGCGCGATTTCCCGCGGGCTAGATGGCAATGGCCCGACCTCGCGCAGCAGTGCGATCGCGACAGGGGGGAGCGATGCGGCTTTTCTCAAGAATGTGCTGGCCGACTGCTTGCCGCGCGGGCGTAAAAGCCGTCCGGTCAGCGTGTCCTCCGTCATGTCGGGTCTGAGATCGAGAATCGCCGTTGCCGGCCCGTTTGCCTCGATCGCCATGCGCAGATCGGCGGAAAGCGCATAAATCGCGCCGCCTTCGATGCCGCTTTTGGTGATCATCGCCTCGCCCATCACCGTCCTGTCGGCGAAGGTGACGCGGATCCGCTTGAGCGGCAATCCGGCGAAACGCTCGGCGAAAAAAGGGCTCCAGGCGACCTTGAAACCGCAATTCGAAGGCTGGAGCGCTTTGACAGGCACTCCCAGGTCGTCAAGCGTGCCCGTCCAGCCGCCGGTGGAGCCGAGGCGAGGCCAGCTCGCGCCGCCAAGCGCCAGCAGCACGGCAGCGGGACGATCTACGGTTTCTTCGCCGTCGCGGCCGTCGATCAAGAGGTTGCCTGCGCTGTCGAAGCCTTTCCATTCGCAGCCGGTTTTGATCTCGACGCCTTGCCGGGCAAGCCTTCCTGCAAGAGCGCGAACCAGTGGCGATGCCTTGAGCGAGGAGGGAAACACGCGCCCGCTAGATCCCACGAAGGTGTCCAGGCCAAGCCCGTGGCACCAGTCCCGCAAGCCCCGCTGGTCGAATTCGCGGATCAGAGGCGCCAGAAAGCCGCGGGCCTCGCGATATTTGGACAGGAAATCCAGCAAATCCTCGCTGTGGGTGAGGTTGAGTCCGCCACGCCCGGCCATCAAGAGCTTGCGCGCGATCGAGGGCATGCGCTCGTAGAGCGTCACCGGGTATCCGCTGGACGACAGACGGTCCGCGGCGATGAGCCCTGCGGGACCGGCGCCGATTATTGCGATATTTGCGTGGGCTTCTGCCATGCGGGCGATCCGATGCTGCGACGGGCAATACAGGGGAGCGCTATAGCCGCGCCTTCCCGGCTTGTCATCCTTGCATGCCAATTCCCGATCTTAAGGGAGCGCTAATCATGGCCGGATTATTCTGAGGTCGTTAAACTCCTTTAAGTCGGCTTGCCACTACTGGTTGCGGTGAAAAGCCTGGCAAACGGCGGCAGTTGCCGAAGGGCCAAGCGGGGAAGGACGAGGTCGCCATGCGCCCGACAATAATGTTCATAGATGACGAGATACGCATTTTGAACGCGCTTCAGCGGCAATTGTCATCGGTCGGGAAGCGCTGGAGCCTGTGCTTCGAGACAGACCCCCGGGACGCCCTTGATACCGCGATCGAACTGCAGCCCGATGTCATCGTCTGCGATATGCGCATGCCGGGAATGGACGGGGTTCAACTCCTCAGCACGCTGCGCGCACGGGGGGTCGACACCTGCGCCATCATGCTGACCGGCAGCAGCGATCTTGAGGTCGCCACGGCGGCGATCAATGTGGCAGGGGTCTTTCGTTTCTTCACCAAGCCTTGCTCGCCGGAAGAACTCATGAGCGGCATCGAAGCCGCGCTTGCCGACCGCGAAAGACGGCGCCAGGCAATGGATACCTTTGCCGAGTTCAAGGCGTTCGACCTGGTTTCCGCCGGGATCTTCGTTTTTGGAGAGAGCGAGCAACCGCTTTATACCAACGCGACCGCGCAACGCATGCTGCAGGCTGGGCAGAGTTTGCGCACCGCCGCCGACGGCAGCGTGAAGCTCCTCGACGACGACCGCCCGATTGACCTGGGTCTTTTGGTGGAAAAGGTGCGCGCGACAGGAGAGGCGGTTCAGCTGGGCCTTGCGCGAAAGGATGCGATGTTTCCCCTCTCGGCAACGCTGAGGCCGCAGGAAGACAGCGGCTATGTTGTCCTCATCGCAACCGATCCGGAAGAGGTGGACCCGCCTTGCTCGACCGTTATCGGCGACGTCCTGAAGCTGACGCGCAGCGAAGCCTCACTGGTCTATAATCTCGCCCTCGGGCTCAGCGTCGCGGAGGCGGCCGAGGCTTGCGGGCTCTCCGTGCAATCCGCGCGCACCTACCTCAAGCGCATTTACCAGAAGACACGTACGAACAGGCAGTCGGATCTCATGCGCCTCGTCTACAGCGTCTTTCCAAATCATCTTTTGAGGGACCGCCGGGCGATTGCCGACGCCTGAACGGTAAATGTCCTACCGAGTTCAGCTATAATCCGCCGGGTCAATCCAAGAACGAACAAGGCGCGCTGCCGGTCTGCAACGCGCCTTTCAGTCCGTTGTGCTGTTGGGCGCTGTCAGGAGCAAGACAGGGCCCGGTGAAGGAAGTGCGGTATCCAATGACGACTGGGAGCTGCACCCGTCACTGCCGCTGCCGGTTCCTTTGAACCATAGATGCCATCTGAATGGTTTCGTCCAAATCCCCGTATTGGGACATCGGCTATAATTTCGTGCGATAGCCCGGGTTAAGATTAATCGCTTGTATCGACGCGGGAGTGGATTTTCGAAAAAACGAAATCCTTTCAATCGGCAACGCCGAAAGGGCGGCTTTTCTCACGATAGTTCGATTTTTAGCAAAAGGGCAAACTCTTGCGAAAACGGCATCGCCTAATGTTGCGGTGAAGCAGCAGTGCAAGGGGCCGGGGCGTGGCGCGAAGATCATCAAAAGGCGTTGTCGAGTTCCGCCCCGCCAGTGCATTGAACGACGGCAGTATCCGGCCCTTGTGGCCGGCGGCGCGCGACACTTCCGGGACGCTTGCCAATCTCCTTCGACTTTTCACGGAAGAAACCGATGCCGAAACTTTCGCTCAAGGGGCGGCGCGCGAGTTCGCGGCCGCATTCGCGCCGGCTTCCGTCCTCTTTATCCGTCGAAAGTCGCCCGGTTACCAGGTGGAAGGGGCCCGCCTTGCCAGTGAGAACGTCCTCAAGGAGGATCTCTCCGGTCTCATTGCCGCTGTCGGCTCGAAGGGGCTGAACCGGATCGACGATCTCGCCGAACGCGCCTTCTGGAAGACCGCCGGCGAGGAAATTCGCGAGCTTGGCCGTTCAGCGCTCGTCTCGACGAAAAAGCTCGCTGATGGCGAGAGCATGGTTTTTTGCCTCAAGGGCACGCCCGGCGCGTTCGACCGCGACGATGAAGAATTGTTCGAGACTATCGCGCATGCGGGCCACGAAGCGGTTCAACGCCAGGCGGCGGCGCGCGCCGCGCGACAGCAAGCCGTCAGAACCCGTCAGCACCAGAAGCTGGAGGCGCTCGGTACGCTCGCCAGTGGGATAGCGCATGAGATCAATACGCCCGTTCAATTCGTCGGAGACAACCTTCGGTTTCTCGAGAATTCGCTGCCGGCGCTCCTGAACGAAAAGGCTGTCGATGGCGCATCCGGGGGCGGCGGCGAAGATCCCGATTATCTGCGCAAGGAGATTCCCGCCGCGATTTCGGAGGCTATCGCCGGGATCGATCAGATCGGCCGGATTGTCGCTTCGATGCGCGGATTAAGCCATCCGGGAAGCGGCGTTGCCGCCCCTTGCAACGTCAATGAGGCGCTTGAGGGGACGACGATAATCTGCCGTAACGATATAAAGCATGTCGCGGATGTCATCCTGGATCTGGATCCGGCACTGCCGGAGATCGAAGCCTATTCCAACGAATTGGGTCAGGTCTGGCTCAATCTCGTTGTGAATGCCGTTCAGGCGTTGAAGGTTTCCAGACAGGTGCGAGGCGGAGAGCGCGGTTTCATTGCGATCCGCACCCGTCATGAACAGCCGCATGAGATCATGATAGAGATCGAAGACAGCGGCGTGGGAATCACGGCCGAGAACCTGGAGCGTATCTTCGACCCCTTCTTCACCACGAAGGATGTGGGCGAAGGCACAGGGCAGGGGCTGGCGATCGTGCACGATATCGTGGTTACGAAACATGGCGGGCGCATCGACGTGATATCGCGCCCCGGCGAAGGCACCTGCTTCACGATCATCCTGCCGACGAAAGCGGAAGCGGGAAGAAGCTGCGTTCAGCGGCTTGTGCCGAGCTGCGCTTCGTAAGCCTTGGCCACGCGCAGGAAGCGCGAGTAGGCGTAATTTATCGAGATGATGACGCCCCACCAGCCGTAAAGAGCATAACGCCTGCCGAAATAAGCCTTGAGGAAGGACACGGGAAATTCCGTCAGGAGGCGCCAGCGCGGCAGCCTGCGGCCGTGTTCGGCGAGGTCTGCCACCTGCATGGCCGAATAGCGGTTCATCTTTTCGACCTGAAACCCGATGGAGCGGATCGAACGGTGCTCCATCACCGCCTTGAGACGACCCATGCGCGCACCTGGTACCGGTCGGACCGTGTCATGCACGGTCGATTCCGAAAACCGCCCTTTTTCGCGGTCGTAAAGCCGGATCTGGATATATCCGTAGGCCCAGGGCGCGGGGCCTGTTTCGTGGGCATAGACGTCGTCGATCGATACCTGCCAGCAATCCGCCTCCGAAATCCGTCCGGTCTCGAACAGGTTCCGGATCTCATTCGCAAGATCGGGCGTCACGGCCTCATCCGCATCGAGGTTGAAGAGCCAGCGGTTTCGGCACCGGTCTTCGGCAAATCTCTTTTGCGGTCCGTATCCTGGCCAGTCGTTATGCATGACGCGCGCGCCGCGCGCTTCGGCCACCGCAGGCGTGCCGTCGCTCGACCCGCTGTCGACGACGATCACTTCATCGAACAGACCGATGACGCTGTCGATCGCTCGCCCGATCCGGTCGGCTTCGTTCCTGGCGATGATGAAGGCCGAAACGGGCAGGGTGTCGGGCATGGGAAATGTCCTTTGCGCGGAGATGGCACTGAAATAACCACCCGTTGCACCTTGGTTCAAGAATTCTGCTGGGTTACCTTGCGATTCCACAAAGTTGCGGAGGGGTGGCGTGTTTCAACTCGCGGCAAATATCACATTCCTGTTCGCCGAGCGTCCGTTTTTGGAGCGTTTCGAAGCGGCAAAGGCGGCGGGCTTTGACTGTGTGGAATGTCATTGGCCCTACGAGCACCCTGTCGAGGATATCGCCGCGGCGCTGGAACGGAGCCTTGTGAGGCTCACCGGCATCAACACGCCGCCCGGAGACACGCCGCCCGGAGACACGCAGGCCGGAGAACTCGGCCTTGCCGCCGTTCCGGGGCGGGAGGAAGAATTCCAGCGCGGCTTCGACCTGGCGCTTTCCTATGCCAAGGCGCTCGGTGTGCGCATGATCCATGTGATGGCCGGAAACGTTTCGGAAGAAGCGCGCGATGGCGCTTTCGACACTTTCGTCGCGAACTTGAGGATAGCGGCCGACAAGGTGGGTTCCTCCGGGATTACGCTACTGATCGAGCCACTCAACACGATCGACCGGCCAACTTATTTCCTGACAAGCGTGGAACAGGCGGTAGAGGTGCTCGACGCCGTGGGTTCCGAGCGGATCAAGCTCCTCTTCGACATCTACCACGTGCAGCTTCAGCAGGGGAATATCGTCAACAGGCTGGAGCGCTATTGGAACCGGATCGGCCACATCCAGATCGCCGCGGTGCCCGACCGGGGCGAGCCGGATACGGGGGAGATCAACTATTCCTATGTCATGCAGCGTCTCGTGATGAAGGACTACAGAGGCCTCGTCGCCGCGGAATATCAGCCGCGCGATACGACGGAAGCCGGCATGTCATGGGCATGGCAATATGGCCTGGGTCGAACAGGTAATCCAGAATAACTTATTGATATTAAAGGACGTAAATACGATAGATTGACGTATTCGTAAATAAATCTCTTGCCTTGGCGGGCCGAAGGTGAAACGATCCGGCCCGAATTCGTATATAGTCCTGTCATGTCACGGGAGATCGAGCAATGACCGCCGCCATCGTGGGTTGGGCGCATACGCCGTTTGGTAAACATTCCGAAGAAACCGTCGAAAGCCTGATCGTGCGGGTCGCGCGTGATGCGATCGCCGATGCCGGGCTGGAGCCAAAGGATATCGACGAGATCGTTCTCGGTCATTTCAACGCGGGCTTCTCCGCGCAGGATTTCACAGCCTCGCTTGTCCTGCAGGCCGATCCCGCGCTGCGCTTCAAGAGGGCGACCAGGGTGGAAAACGCCTGCGCGACCGGATCGGCGGCCGTTCATCAGGGGGTGCGCGCGATCAGGTCGGGCGACGCCCGCCGTGTTCTCGTCGTCGGTGTTGAGCAGATGACGACGACGCCGGGACCGGAAATCGGCAAAAATCTCCTGAAGGCGTCCTATCTGCCGGAAGACGGCGACACGCCGGCCGGTTTTGCAGGCGTTTTCGGAAAGATCGCCCAAGGTTATTTCCAGAAGTACGGCGACAAGTCGGACGCGCTCGCAAGGATCGCCGCTAAGAACCACAAGAACGGCGCGAACAACCCTTACGCCCAGATGCGCAAGGACCTGGGCTTCGAGTTCTGCCGCGCTGAAAGCGAGAAGAATCCTTATGTCGCCGGCCCGCTGAAGCGGACCGACTGTTCGCTCGTCTCCGATGGGGCGGCCGCGCTTGTGCTCACCGATATTTCCTCCGCCCTGTCTCACGACAAGGCGGTGGCCTTCCGCTCGCAGGCGCATGTGCAGGATTTCCTGCCGATGTCGAAACGCGACATCCTGAAATTCGAAGGCTGTGGCGAGGCATGGCGCAGCGCGCTCGACAAGGCGGGCGTTACGCTCGACGATCTCTCTTTCGTCGAGACGCATGACTGCTTCACCATCGCCGAACTCATCGAATACGAGGCCATGGGCCTTGCGCCGGAAGGTGAAGGCGAGCGCGCCATTCTGGAAGGCTGGACCGAGATGGACGGCAAGCTGCCGGTCAATCCTTCGGGCGGGCTCAAGGCCAAGGGTCATCCGATCGGCGCTACCGGCGTTTCCATGCACGTGCTGACGGCAATGCAGCTTACGGGCAAGGCCGGCGGCATCCAGGTGAAGGATGCCGAACTCGGCGGCGTCTTCAACATGGGCGGAGCCGCCGTCGCCAATTACGTGTCGATCCTTCAGCCGATCCGCTGAACGCTCGAAGTTCTGTTCCATGAAAAAGGCCGCCGAAGCGTTCCGGCGGCCTTTATGTTTTCTTGATCCGCGCTAGCGCCGATCAGGCGATTTCAACCAGTTCCACGTCGAAGACGAGGTCCCGGCCGGCGAGCGGGTGATTGGCGTCGAGTGTAACGCTCGCATCGTCTGCGGCGGTAACGGTGAAGACGAGCATGTTCCCGTCTCCCGTCGTCGCCTGAAGGCGCGCGCCGATGGACGGTTCGATTTCCGGTGGGATCATGTCGCGCGGAACCTGCTGCACGCGGTCGGCGTGATGGGGGCCATAGGCATCGCCGGAAGGGATGGTGACGCTCTTCTTCTCGCCGATTTCCATGCCGTCGACCTCACGGTCGAGGCCGCTGATGATTTCTCCCGCCCCAACCGTGAATTCCAGCGGATCGCGTCCCGCCGAAGTATCGAACTCCGTCCCGTCCGTCAGCTTGCCAGTGTAGTGGATGCGAACCTTGTCGCCCTGTTTCGCCGTCGTCATGAGCTGTTCCTTCGTTGCTGCGCATTGAGGCAAAACTGGCTCCAACAGGTCGCCGACAGAATTGCGCACAATCATCATTTACATTGCTGAGGCATAGCACGCCTGTCTGCGCCTTGTCCAAGACGGGCAGGCCCGGATGCGGCGCCTGATTTGGACTTATTGGAAAAACGTACTCAACGGATGAAACCTTTGAAGGGTTTGCATCGTTCTGATTGTTCGTTCGCGGGAATTTTTAGAAATTCCTTTCAAACGAACCTTTCGAATTCGGATTCAATCCGTTATCTCGCGCCAGACCCTGCAACTGGAATTCTTTTCTCCTTTCGTATCGAGCATTGAAATCCCATGCCCGGCAATCCGTAGGCCGGATCGCTATCTCTTGTGATGTCTTTGGATAAACCGCCCGGAGTGCGCCATGACGCCCGATACGGTGAGCGATAACAGGCTTTCGGTGTTCCCGACCTTTCAGAAGGTCGCGGGCCGGCGCGTGGTTGTCGCGGGCGGCGGGGAAGAGGCGGCGGCCAAGGTCAGGCTCTTGTCCGAAACCTCCGCGAAAATCGTCGTGGTTGCCGAAACGCCCGGCCCCGCGCTGTTGCGCGCCGCGGAGAAGGCGGGCGCCGAGATCGTTCGCGAGAGTTTCCGGGCGGAGCATGTAAAGGGTGCCGCCCTTGTTTTTGCCGCAAGCGGCGAGGAGGCGCGGGACAGGGCGGTCGTGGAGGCCGGACGCGCCGAGGGCATTCCCTCGAATGCGGTCGACCGGCCCGAGCTTTGCGACTTTTATGTCGGTGCGCTGGTCAACCGTGCGCCTGTCGCCGTCGCCATAACTTCGACCGGCGTCGGCCCGGTGCTGGCGCGTCATATTCGCGCGCGGATCGAGGCGATGCTGCCGCGCGAAACAGGTGAGCTTGCCCGCCTTGCCGAAAGCTTTCGCGAGACCGTGTCGCGCGTCCTGAAGGATGGAATATCACGCCGCCGCTTTTGGGCGAAGTTCTTTTCCGGTCCGGTGTCCGACAATGTACAGTCGGGCCGCATCGATGCCGCCCGCGCGGAAGCGCAACGCCTGCTGAACGGCGAACAGGACGGGCGCGGCTTCGTCTGGCTCGTGGGCGCGGGCCCCGGGGCGGAAGATCTGCTGACGCTTCGTGCCCAGCGTGTCCTGCAGGAGGCCGATGTCATCGTGCATGATGCGCTCGTGCCGGAGGCGGTTGTCTCGATGGGTCGGCGCGATGCCGCGCGTATATCCGTTGGCAAACGCAAGGGCGCCCATTCCGCCTCGCAAGACGAAATCAACGCACTTCTCGTTCGTGAGGCGTCGGCCGGACGCCGCGTGGTGCGCCTGAAGGCTGGCGATCCGCTGGTTTTCGGCCGGGCTGGCGAGGAGCTTGCTGTCCTTCGCAAGGCTGGTATCGGCTGCGGTGTCGTGCCGGGCGTGACCGCCGCCGTCGCGGCGGCAGCTTCCGCGCAGATTCCGCTTACACTTCGCGGCGTCGCATCCCAACTGGTTTTCGCCACGGGGCACGACCGCGACGAGGAAACGCTGCCTGCGTGGATCGATCTTGCGCTGAAAGGCTCGACGGTCGCCGTCTACATGGGCCGCAGCGTCGCCGCGCGCGTTTCGGCACGCCTGATCGGCGCCGGGCTTGCCGCCGGCACACCGGTGGCGGTCGTCGAAAACGCAAGCCGCGCGGACGAGACGGTTTTCGCCGGCACGCTTGATGAGCTTCGTCACCTGGAAAGCCACAAGGATGTCGACGGTCCGGTGCTGATCCTGATCGGAGATGCCGTCGGCCACGGAGCGCTTCAAGGTGCGCTTCCGCTCGCGCCTTGCACATCCTCCAATTCCGCTTACGCCGCATGAGGACAGACATGATGAAAGTCGTTACCGCCAACCGCCTTTTCGATGGCGAAGTCGTCTGGCTCGGAGCCGGCGGACGCTGGGTCGAGGACCTGGGCGAGGCCCATGTCCTGGAGACCAAGGAAGCGGAAGCCGCGGCACTTGAAGAAGGTGCGGCTTCCGCCGACCGCCAGGAAGTTGTCGACGTTTATTCCATCGATGTGACGGTCGAGGAAGGCATGCTCATCCCCGTGCGCTTCCGTGAACAAATCCGTGCGGCGGGGCCCACGATGCGCCTCGATCTCGGCAAGCAGGCCCGCCGCCGCGAGAATGCCGCGTAACGCGGTTGAAGGAGTTCAGTAATGTATCGCTACGATGAGTTCGACCGCGAATTCGTTCTGGCGCGCGTCGCGCAGTTCAGCGACCAGGTTCGCCGCCGTCTCGCCGGAGATCTGACGGAAGAGCAGTTCAAGCCGCTTCGGCTGATGAACGGCCTCTACCTGCAGCTTCACGCCTATATGCTGCGCGTAGCCGTGCCCTACGGCACGATGAATGCCGTGCAGATGCGCAAGCTTGCGCATATCGCGCGCAAATACGACCGCGGCTACGGCCATTTCACGACCCGCCAGAATATCCAGTTCAACTGGCCGCGTCTCGACGAGACGCCGGAGATTCTTTCCGAGCTCGCCGAAGTGGAAATGCACGCCATCCAGACGTCGGGCAACTGCATCCGCAACGTCACGGCGGATCATTTCGCCGGTGCGGCCGCAGACGAGATCGCCGATCCGCGCGTTTACGCGGAAATCCTGCGCCAGTGGTCGTCGCTCCATCCGGAGTTTTCGTTCCTGCCGCGCAAGTTCAAGATAGCGATCACGGGCGCTCCGCATGACCGTGCCGCCGTGCAGGTGCATGACATCGGCTTGCAGCTTGCGCGCAACGAGAACGGAGAAACCGGCTTCATCGTTTATGTCGGCGGTGGGCTCGGTCGCACGCCAATGGTCGGGCGCAAGGTGCGCGACTTCCTGCCCGAGGCGGATCTCCTCGCCTATACGGAGGCGATCCTGCGCGTCTACAACCTCTACGGTCGCCGCGACAACAAGTACAAGGCCCGTATCAAGATCCTCGTTCACGAAACCGGGCTTGAGGAGCTGAAGGCCGATATCGAGCGCGAGTTCGAGGCGATTCGAGGTGGTATCCTCACCCTGCCGAAGGATGAAGTCGACCGGATCGAAGCTTATTTTGCCGCGCCCGCCTTCAAGGTGCCGGGCGACGAGCGCCTGTTCGACGCGGCGATAGAGACGATGCCGGGCTTTGCCGATTTCGCGCGGCAGAATCTGAACGCGCACCGTCAGCCAGGTTATACCTCGCTCACGATCTCGCTGAAGCCGATCGGCGGCGCGCCGGGCGATGCGAGCGCGGAGCAGATGGAAGTGGTCGCGGATCTGGCCGAAAAATACGGCCATAACGAAATTCGCGTCAGCCACGAGCAGAACCTTGTCCTGCCTCATGTGCTGAAATCCGACGTGCCGGCGGTCTATCAGGTGCTGAAGGAACACGGCCTGGCGGAAGCCAACGCCGGCCTTGTAACCGACATCATCGCCTGCCCGGGCATGGACTACTGCGCGCTTGCGACAGCGCGTTCCATCCCCGTCGCGCAGCGGATTTCGGAACGTTTCGGCACGCCCGAGCGCCAGAAGGAAATCGGCGACCTGAAGATCAAGATCTCCGGCTGCATCAACGCCTGCGGCCATCACCACGTCGGCCATATCGGCATTCTGGGCGTGGAGAAGAAGGGCAAGGAGTTTTACCAGATAACGCTCGGTGGTTCCGCCGACGAGAAGAGCTCCATAGGCGAGATCGTCGGCCGAGGGTTTTCGTATGAGGAAGTGGTGGATGCGGTCGAGACCGTTGTCGACACCTACCTCAACATCCGGAACGGGGAGGAGGAGGATTTTCTCCAGGCCTATCGCCGTGTCGGCGAAGCCCCGTTCAAGGAGGCGCTTTATGGGACGCAATGAAGCAGGCCTGCTGGCCCTCGACCCTGTCGAGGCGGTCGCCGCCGAAGCGCGGGCGCTCGAGGTGCAGTACGGCAATTCGACGACCGAGGAGATCCTGCGCGCCGCGCTCGATACCTATGGAGACCGCATCGGGCTGGTTTCCTCCTTCGGGGCGGATTCCGCCGTTCTGCTGCACATCGTTTCGAAGATCGATCCGAATGTGCCGGTGATTTTCGTGGACACGCGCAAGCATTTCGCAGAAACGCTTGGCTATCGCGACGAGCTTGCCGAACGGTTGGGACTGACCGACGTCCGCTCGGTGACGCCCGAACCGGAAGATATAGCCGCCGCCGATGCGGACGGCGCACTGTGGCTGCGCGACAACGACCGTTGCTGCCATATCCGCAAGGTGCTGCCGCTTGCGCGCGCGCTCAAGGGCTTCGATGCCTGGATTTCCGGGCGCAAGCGCTTCCAGAGCGCGGGGCGTTCCGTCCTGCCGGTATTCGAGCCCGAGGAAGGGCGTGTGAAAATCAATCCGCTCGCCGCATGGTCGGCTGCGGATATCATCGCGCATATGAAGGAACACGACCTGCCGCGCCATCCGCTTGTCGCCGAGGGCTATCCCTCCATCGGCTGCAGGCCCTGCACCGACAAGGTGGCCGACGGGGAAGACCCGCGGGCGGGCCGTTGGCGTGGCCAGGAAAAGACGGAATGCGGCATTCACTTCGCCCTTCCCGGCGAGAACGAGGATGGAGCTGGGATCTGACGATGAGCGATACGATCTACAGGAACGGCATTTTCAGTGCCAACGAATGGATCATACTCGACGATGAGGCCGATCTGCCGGGGGACGGCAAGGCGATGGTATCGCTGGATCGGTTTCTCGAGCTTGGAGGAACGGCGCCTGAGGGCCTGGAACTCGGTGTTGTGATCCGCGCGGGTGACAAGGCGGAACGGCTCGTGGACCACCTTGCCGCGGTGCCTGTGATCGCCGTCGATTTCCCGAAGTTCTCCGACGGGCGGGGCTATTCTTCCGCCCGTCTCCTGCGCGAGAAATTCGGCTACAGGGGTGAACTCAGGGCGATCGGTGATGTACTGATCGACCAGATCCCCTTCATGATCCGCTGCGGGATCGACAGCTTCGAGATCACTCACGCGCCGACGCGCCGTGCGCTGGAGGAAGACCGCCTCAACGAGGTGCCGATCTACCTGCAGCCGGTAGGACGCGAGGGCGAAGTGCCGCTGGGAACGCGCCCTTGGGCGCGTCGACGTGTCGCATAGAGCGGCTTCCGCGAAAGCGGGATCGCTTTCATGATAAGAAATCGCTCCAGGTTCAATATCTTGAGCATATCCTTGTCGCGAAACCAGATCCGGATTTTGCGGGATATGCTCTAGCGTTTGTCCGAAGAGACCCGTAATTGAAGAATTGATGGCGAAACACTATTCTTGCCGCTTCCAACGGGCAGGGAGATGCGTGTCTCGCCCGAACATGGGATATGCCTCATGAATGTTCTGAGCAAGCCGGATCAGTTGGTCGCCGTTGCGCCCGCCGGCACATTCGTCGAGACGGTCAAGTCAGTCCAGCATTACACGGACCGGCTTTTTAAGTTTCGCGTGACGCGGCCGGCAAGCTTTCGGTTCCGCTCCGGCGAGTTCGTGATGATCGGCCTGATGATCGACGGCAAGCCGATCTTCCGCGCTTATTCGATCGCAAGCCCCTCCTGGGACGAAGAGCTTGAGTTCTTCTCCATCAAGGTGCCGGACGGCCCGCTGACCTCGCACCTTCAGAAGATCCAGCCGGGTGATGCGATCCTCATGAAGAAGAAGCCGACGGGCACGCTCGTCAACGACGCGCTGATCCCGGGCAAGCGGCTTTACATGTTCTCCACGGGAACGGGGGTTGCGCCCTTCGCCAGCATCATTCGCGATCCCGAAACCTATGAGAAGTTCGAAGAGGTCATCCTCACGCAGACCTGCCGCGAGGTGGCGGAGCTGAAATACGCTCAGGACCTCGTGGAGGCGACGCAGAACGACCCGCTGATCGGCGAGCTTGCCCAGGACAAGCTCAAGCTTTTCACCTCGACCACGCGCGAGGATTATCCGGTCATGGGCCGGATCACCAAGCTGATTGAAAACGGCGAATTGTTCTCGCGCCTTGGTGTGCCGCCGCTCGACCCGGCGACGGACCGCGGCATGATCTGCGGCTCCATGGAAATGCTGAAGGACACGAAGGCGCTTCTGGAGGAGCGCGGCTTTACCGAGGGCGCCAACAACAAGCCGGCGGAATTCGTCGTCGAACGCGCCTTCGTCGGCTGAGCGGCTGCCTTTTTTACGCTTTCATGAAGCCCGCGCCGCATCGGTGCGGGCTTCGTTGTTTTCCGGGCTTGCGATATCGGGATGGAGCGCATGTCAGACGCATCGAAATCAGCCGGTACTGCTCAGATTATCGAACGCGAGGTCGTTCACGACGGATTTTCACGGTTCGAGCGCGTGAAAGTGCGCCAACGGCGGCGGGACGGGCGCGAGCAGGTGGTGAACCGTGAATTCCAGCATCGCGGTGATGCGGTTGCCGTTCTGCCTTACGATCCGGACCGTCGCACGGGCATCCTTGTTCGCCAGCTGCGCGTGCCGTTGGTGGCCCGTGAGGATGGGACCGAGTTTCTGGTGGAGGTTCCCGCCGGACATCTGGAGCGGGGGGAAGACGCCGCCGAAACGGCGCGCCGCGAGGCGGAAGAAGAAGCCGGCCTCAGCTTGAAAGACCTCGACCACATCGCGGACGTCTTTCCCTCTCCCGGCATGATCACGGAAAAACTCTTGCTTTTCCTTGGGCGTTACAGCGTTGAAGAACGCACGTCCGACGGCGGCGGTCTTCCTCACGAAGGGGAGGATATCGAGGTGCTGGAATGGCCGCTGGCGAAGATGGCCGAAGCGGTGCGTTCCGGCGAAATCATGGACGCGAAGACCGTTATCCTCATTCAGGCTTTGATGCTGAAAAAGCCGGAGCTTTTCGGCTCTTGAGCAAATAATCCCGCTCCTTGCCTTGATCTCTCGGGCGGTTCGCGAAATCTTTCGTTGCGGAACGTCGATCGGGAGAGGCTCATGGTGCGACTATTGGCCGGATTATTCGTTGGCTTGTTGTTCGTCTCCGGCCCAGCACTCGGCCAAAGTGGCTATGATGCGGCATTCAGGCAGTTTCTGCAGACCAAGATAGTGCCGGAGGCCCGTCGCTCCGGCGTTTCCGACAGGACGTTATCCCGCGAGTTGCCAGGGCTGACGCTCGACACCTCTCTGCCGGGTCTCGCCAGGCCGGGGCAGAGCAACGTGCCGCCGCAAATCAACTATCAGTCGGAGTTTCGCGCACCGTCGCGCTATTTCAGCGAAAAGCAGTTCAATGCGCATGTCGCCAATGGACGCTCGCTCAGGCAAAAATATGCTAGTCAGATCGCGGCGATCGAGAAGCGCTATGGCGTTCCGGGCCGCATCGTCCTTGCCATATGGGCGCGTGAATCGGGCTATGGCCGCGCGAACATCCCGCATGATGCCTTGCAGGTAATTGCGACACGCGCCTTCATGGGCCAGCGGCAGGATTTCTATCGTGGCGAGGTGATCGCAGCACTAAAGATCCTGGATAACGGCGATATCTCTCGTTCGGCGTTCCGCTCGTCATGGGGAGGGGCGCTCGGCCAGCCGCAGTTTCTTCCGTCGAGTTTCCTGAAATATGCCGTCGATTTCGATGGCGATGGACGCCGCGACATCTGGCGCTCGGATGTCGACACGATGGCCTCGATCGCCAATTATCTTCGGGAGCACGGCTGGGTATCGGGGCGCGACTGGGGTTATGAGGTGGAGGTGCCGGCGTCGGTTTCCTGCACGCGCGAGGGGCCGGACCGGGGCCAGCCGATTTCCGATTGGATGCGCGAAGGCGTGAAGCGCGTTGCGGGCCGTGAGTTTTCCGCCGCCGAGCAGCGGCGCATGGGCTATCTGCTGATGCCCGCAGGCCGCTATGGGCCGGCATTTCTGGCGACGGAGAATTTCTACGTTCTCAAGGAATATAACGAGTCCGATGTCTATGCCCTTTTCGTCGGCCATCTGGCGGACCGATACGGGCGAAACGCCGGTTTCGTGCAGTCCTGGTCGCGCATACCCACGGCGACGCGCGGCGCGGTCCGAGAGCTCCAGTTGCAGCTTGAGGCGCAGGGCCACGACGTTGGCGGGGCGGACGGCCTGATCGGCTTCAAGACGCGCCGTTCCCTCGGTGCCTGGCAGGAGGCAAACGGCAAAACACCGCGCTGCTGGATTGATTGAGGCTGATCCTTACCCGTGTTCTGCCGGCCAGAAGCCGGTGGAAGCGTCGCGGACAAGCGCCTGAAGTTCAACATCGTCCGAACCGCAGCGGTGGCATTTCAGCCTGGCCGCAATCTCTCTCAGAGTTTCCTTGTCGGAAAAGGCATTGCGGATGTAGCGCCGCCTGCCGCACGCGTGGCACAGCATGGCAAGGCGCGCTCCTTGCGCCTTCACATCGGCAATCGTCTCTATAGGCAAGACTCTGATCTCCAGGCGTTTTCGTCGATTTGTATGACATAACCGATGGAGCCCATTGCCGTGACATGCGCCATCAACTACCGTTTCGGAATATTTAGCGCATGTCCCCCAAAAGTGGATGCCGGTTTTGGGACAAGGATATGCGAAATATCAAAAAGTTAGAGTGCGTCGTGTGGCTCTGCTTAAACAAGACGCGCTCTAGAGCAACAGGCCATCGGCGAGGACAGGATGGACCATTCGGGCGGTGCGGAAAATGGCCGTGTCGATTATGGCGCGATTATAGACGGAAATTCATGCCCTTCTGCCACCGGCGCCACGATCGCGATGCTGGCCCCGTCGGACGGGCTGCCCTTTGCGCGCATTCCGCGTTGCGATGCGGCGGACGTCGGGCGCGCCGTGGTCGCCGCACGCAAGGCGCGTGAGGAAGGGCCGTGGAATTCCATGCCGGCGGTGGAGCGCGGGCGCATCCTGTCGCGGCTTTCCACGCTCATTCTTGAGAATTTCGAGGAACTGGCGGCGCTTGAATCCCGCGATACGGGCAAGCCGTTGCGCCAGGGTCGGGCGGATATCACAGCGGCGGCGCGCTATTTCGAATTCTACGGCGGCGCGGCGGACAAGGTTCATGGCGACACGATCCCCGTCCAGGACGGCTTCCTTGCGTTGACCCTCAGAGAACCCCATGGCGTCGTGGGCTCCATCGTGCCGTGGAATTATCCGGCGCAGATCATGGCGCGCGTTGCGGGGGCCGCGCTTGCCATGGGCAATACGCTTGTCATGAAGCCGGCTGAACAGGCCTGCCTGTCCGTCATCCGGATTGCCGGGCTTGCGCTCGATGCGGGCCTGCCGGCAGGCGTCTGGAATGTTGTGACCGGCTATGGCGAGGAAGCGGGTGCCGCCCTTGCCAATCATCCGGGCCTCGATTTCCTGACTTTCACCGGTTCGCCGGAGGTCGGAACGCTGGTTCAGGAAGCAGCCGCGCGCAACCGCATCGACTGCACGCTTGAACTTGGCGGCAAATCCCCGCAAATCCTCTTTGCCGATGCCGATCTTGATGCCGCACTTCCCGTTATTGTCAATGCGATCGTCCAGAACTGCGGCCAGACCTGCTCCGCCGGCAGCCGGATTCTCGTCGAGGAGGCGATTATCGGGAAGGTCCGGGATTGTTTGCGGGACCGGTTTCGCGCGCTTGTCGCGGGTCCGCACGACCGGGATCTCGATCTCGGGCCCCTAATCTCCGCCGAGCAGGCGGCGCGCGTCGAAAGATATGTGACGGCGGCTCGGGATGCCGGAATTACGCTGATCGGCGAGGGTGCGGTTGCCCCGGACACACCCGAAGGCGGGTTTTATTCGAAGGCGCGTGTTTTCGGCCCCGTGCCGGCGGATGCCGCGCTTGCGCGAGAGGAAGTCTTCGGCCCGGTGCTGGCCATCATCCCTTTCGCAGATGAAGCAGAGGCCATTCGCCTTGCTAACGATACGGACTACGGTCTCGTTGCCGGCGTTTGGACCGCGGACGGCGGGAAGGCGATGCGCGTTGCGAGGAAAGTTCGCTCCGGCCAGGTGTTCGTCAACGCCTATGGGGCGGGCGGCGGCGTCGAGCTTCCCTTCGGCGGCATGAAGAAATCCGGCCACGGGCGCGAGAAAGGTTTCGAGGCGCTAACCGAGTTTTCGACGCTCAAGACGGTCGTATTCAATCACGGCTGAACGTTCGGCGAGACAGAAAAAGAAGGGGAGAAAGACATGAGCGGGCGTCTTGCGGGCAAGGTCGCGGTCGTGACGGGCGGAGGCTCGGGCTTCGGTGAGGGGATTGCAAAGCGATTTGCCGAAGAGGGCGCCAGGGTCGTTGTGGCGGACGTGAACGGCGTGGAAGCCTCGCGCGTTGCATCCAAGATCGGGGACGCCGCCGTCGCCGTTGCGGCGGATGTAACGGTCGCTGCCGATGTGGAGGCGATGATCGCGGCCGCCACCAGCGGCTTCGGCCGGCTCGATATTCTCGTTAACAACGCCGGCTATACCCATCGAAACGGATCGATGCTCGATGTCGATGAGGAAACATTCGACCGGATCATCGATGTGAATGCCAAGGCAATCTATCTTGCCGCGCTCAAGGCCGTGCCGATCATGGACGCGGCGGGCGGTGGCGTCATCATCAACACGGCTTCGACGGCGGGCCTTCGTCCGCGTCCGGGCCTCACCTGGTATAACGCTTCCAAGGGTTGGGCGATCACGGCCACGAAATCCATGGCCGTTGAACTCGCCCCGAAGGGCATTCGCGTCAACGCGCTTTGCCCGGTGGCGGGCGAAACCGGCATGCTGCACCTTTTCATGGGTGAGGATACGCCCGAAAAGCGGGCGCAGTTCCGCGCGACGATCCCGCTCGGCCGCCTGTCGACGCCACAGGATATCGCGAGTGCGGCGCTCTGGCTCGCCTCCGACGATGCCGAATTCATAACGGGCGTTGCGCTGGAGGTGGATGGCGGGCGCTGTATTTGAAGCTTCAAAGCCTGTCGCGCAGGGCGAACCAGCTCATCGCCAGCACCAAAATCGGCCAGCGTAAAAGGCGCCCGCCTGGAAACTTGGGCGTCTTGAGCTGTGACATCACGTCAAGGCGCTCGCTGTCGCCAAGCATCGCTTGCGCCGCCACATGGCCGGAAAAGCCGGCGATCGCCACGCCATGACCGGAGAAACCGGAGGCGGCGTAAAGGCCAGGTTTTATTCTGCGCACATGCGGCAGGCGCGTCTGCGTTACCGCCAGTGTGCCGCCCCAGGCATGATCGATTTTCACCTTTTCGAGCTGAGGGTAGATCTTCAGCATATGCGCGCGCACGAAACCCGCGACGTCCTTGGGAAAGGAGGGGGAATAGGTTTCTCCGCCGCCGAAGAGCATGCGGCGGTCCTTCGTCAGCCGCCAATAGTGGACGACGAAGCGGCTGTCGGATACCGCCTCTCGGCCCGCAATGAGCTTGTCGGCTTCCGCTTCCGAAAACGGCGCGGTCGTCAGGATATAGTTGTTGATCGGCATGACGCGGGCGTCGACCTCACTGTCGAGGCCGGCCATATAGCCGTTGCCGGCCAGAAGCACGTCGGCGGCCTCCACCGCGCCGTGCGGCGTTTCCACGATGAAACCGATCGAGCGTTGGGTAAGTTTGACCGCGGGCGTCGCCTCGTGGATTGTCACGCCAGCGGCTTCGCACGCTTTCGCAAGCCCGAGCGCCAGGTTAAGCGGGTGGAGGTGGCCAGCACCCTTGTCGCGGATGCCGCCGAAATAAACATCCGTACCGATTGCGCGGGCCAGTTCCTGCCGGTCGAGCGTCTCGATCCTGTCGTAGCCGTAATCGCGTGAAAGCTTTTCGGCATAGGCCGCCTCCTCGGCGTTGAATTGCGGCTTGTGGGCCGCGTGGATCAGGCCTTGCTGCCAGTCGCAGGCGATCCTGTGCTTGTCGATCCGGCCGAGGACCAGAGCTTTGGCTTCCTCGGCAAAGTCCCAGAGGCGTCTGGCGGTTTCCTTGCCGTAGGCGGCTTCCAGATAGTCCTGATCGCGCCTCTGGCCGGAGTGGAGCTGGCCGCCGTTTCGCCCAGACGCCCCCCATCCGACCATGTTCTGTTCCACAAGCACGACCTTGCGGCCCGCCTCGGCGAGCGTGAGCGCGGCGTTGAGCCCCGTATATCCCCCGCCAATCACGCAGATATCGGCGTTTATGCTGCCGTTCAGCGGCGGACGCTCCGGCGCGCTGTGTGCGGTTGCCGCATAATAGGAATGCGGATAGGCGCTCACGATCTCGGTCATCGCTTACTCTTATGCCGCAAGCCGCCCCTCGCGCTTCAGCCGGTCGAACGTCTGGTCGAGCGTTCTCGTCGCGCGTTCCACCAGCATGTCCGCTTCCTCGTGCGAAAGCACCAGAGGCGGCGAAATGATCATGCTGTCGCGCACGGCGCGCATGACGAGGCCGTTTTCGAAGGAAATATCGCGGCACAACGTGCCGACCTCGCCGACGGGCTCGAATTTCCTCATCCTGTCGCCCTTCACCGGCACGAGTTCCAGCGCGCCGACAAGGCCGACCATGCGGGCTTCACCCACCAGCGGATGATCGCCAAGCTCTTTCCACCGCTTCTGGAGATAGGGGCCGATATCATCGGCCACCCGCTCGACCAGCTTTTCCTCTTCCATGATCTTCAGGTTGGCAAGTGCGGCGGCACAGCAGGCGGGGTGGCCGGAATAGGTGTAGCCGTGGAAGAATTCGCCGCCTTTTTCGATGAAGGCATTGGCCACCCTGTCGGCGACCATCACGCCGCCGATCGGCAGGTAGCCTGAGGAAAGCCCCTTGGCGATCGGCATGAGGTCGGGTTCTATGCCGTAATATTCCGATCCGAACCAGGTGCCGAGCCGCCCGAAGCCGCAGATCACCTCGTCCACGACGAGAAGGATGCCGAATCTCTTCACGATCCGCGAAATCTCGGGCCAGTAGGACGCCGGCGGAATGATGACGCCGCCGGCCCCCTGTATCGGCTCGGCGATGAAGGCTGCG
This sequence comes from Hongsoonwoonella zoysiae, assembly GCF_013266695.1. Taxonomy (GTDB): domain Bacteria; phylum Pseudomonadota; class Alphaproteobacteria; order Rhizobiales; family Stappiaceae; genus Hongsoonwoonella; species Hongsoonwoonella zoysiae. The sequence goes on along the minus strand of NZ_JABRXF010000003.1, from coordinate 721,127 downwards.
ACATTGTCCGGCCCGATCTCCTCGATCGCGCGTTCCAGTTCGCGCGCGGTCAGGATACCGAATTCCTCTTCGCTCATGTCGCCGCCTTCGCCGAACCAGTAGGGCTGGGCGATATGATGGACGCCGGGGATTGGAAGGTCGCCCTGGGCGTGCATGGCGGTCATACCGCCGAGGCTCGTTCCGGCGAGCGTCGAACCGTGATAGCCGTTCCACCGGCCGATGATGTGCTTGCGCTTCGGCTCGCCCATCAGGTCCCAGTAGGTGCGCACCATGCGGAACACGGTGTCATTCGCTTCCGATCCGGAGCCGGTAAAGAAGACCCGGTTGAACTGGGGCGGCGTCAGTTGGGCGAGCTTGTCGGCAAGCTCGACCGCCGGCGGATGGGTTGTCTTGAAGAAAGTGTTGTAATAGTCGAGTTCGCGCATCTGATCGTAGACGGCGTCGGCGATCTCCTTGCGCCCGTGGCCGACCTGCGTGCACCAGAGGCCCGCCATGCCGTCGAGATAGCGGTTGCCATCGGAATCGATCAGCCATACGCCATCGGCGCCGGTGATGATCCGCGAGCCTTCGCGGTTGAGCGCGCCTGTGTCGGTAAAGGGGTGTATGTGGTGGGCCGCGTCGCGTTCCTGCAATTGCTTGGTCGGGTAAACATTGGAATGTGCGGGCATGACGACCTCCATCTGGATCATGCTTTTATGGAGGGCCGATAATCGGTCCGGGTTAGGAAAGCGGCGTGATGACGCCGCTTCATACGTTCAGGAGCAGGAATTCTCGCTCCCAGGGGCTGATCACGCTCATGAAGGTCTCGAATTCCTCATGCTTGACCGCCCGGTAGGTGTTGACGAATTTTTCGCCGAAAATTTCGCCAAGCTCCTCGCATTCGCTGAACAGGTCCAGCGCTTCCAGAAGGCCGCGCGGCAGCGCGTCCATCACGTGGCTGGAATATCCGGTCTTCGGCTCGTCCGGATGCAGCTTCTGCGTCAGGCCCAGGTAGCCGCAGGCGAGCGAGGCCGCTATCGCCAGATACGGATTGCAGTCGGATGACGGCACCCGGTTTTCTAGCCGGCGCGCGGCGGGCTTGGAGTTCGGCACGCGCAGGCCCACCGTCCGGTTGTCGTGGCCCCAGAACAGGTTCACCGGAGCGGTCGTGTTGCGCGTGAACCGCCTGTAGGAGTTGACGTAGGGCGCCATGATGCAGGCGACCGCCGGCAGGTATTTCTGGTGTCCGGCGATGAAGTTCAGGAACGCGGGCGAGGCTTCCCCATCCTTCGTGGAGAAGATGTTTTCGCCCGTATCCCGGTCGAGAACCGACTGGTGGATGTGCATCGAGGAGCCGGGCTGGTTCGACATGGGCTTGGCCATGAAGGTTGCGTACATGCTGTGCCTGAGCGCGGCCTCGCGGATGGTGCGCTTGAACATGAACACCTGGTCGGCAAGCTCCAGCGGCTGGCCGTGCCGCAGGTTGATTTCCATCTGTGCTGCGCCGTCCTCGTGGATCAGCGTGTCGATCTCAAGCCCTTGTGCCTCCGAAAGGTCATAGATGTCGTCGATCAGGTCGTCGAACTCGTTGAGAGCGGTGATCGAATAGGACTGCCGCCCTGCTTCCGGGCGGCCGGACCGGCCGATCGGCGGCTCCAACTGGTAATCGGGATCGGTATTCGGCTTGACGAGGTAAAACTCGATCTCCGGCGCGATCACCGCTTCCCAGCCCTGATCTTCGTAAAGCTGCAATACGCGCTTGAGCACGTTGCGCGGCGCGGTCTCGACCGGAATGCCATCCCTGGTATAGGCATCGTGGATGAGCTGCGCTGTCGGGTCGCTTTCCCATGGCACGACGGTCAGCGTCGAATAGTCGGCCCGGAAGAAGATGTCCCCGTCGGTCGGATTGTGCTGGAACTTGTCGTCATCCGGCGGATAGTCGCCCGAAATCGTCTGCGCGAAGATCGACGACGGCATCGTCATGATCGGGCCGGAGAAGAATTTCTCCGTCGGCATCATCTTGCCGCGCACGACGCCCGCCATGTCCGGGGCGATGCACTCGATATCCTCAATGCCTCTCTCAAGGAGCCACGTGTGCGCCTCTTCCAGCGAAGCCACGCCACGGCGGCTTGCGATCGATGGCTCCTGGGATTTCTTCTTCTTGCTCATGAGGACCTTGCGGGGTCGGATTGTCGTTGGGGCCGGGCGCGTCGTGAATGTTGGCAAATTCAGCGTCCGGAATTGTGGCGTCTATTTGTGATCACAAAACTTCATGTGTCAATCTTTGGTCGAATTCGTATCCGGAACTGCTTCATAGCCAGCGCCCTGAAGCAGCTTCATGCCACCGCGAATGTCCGATGCAATGGCCGATTGCAAGGCCGGGCCGTCGCCCGACGCCACGGCGGCGATCGCCTCCTTATGGTGGTCTTCCAGCGCCGCGGTGCCCACGCGTCCGTAAACGATGCGCATGAAAGGTGCGAATTGCAGCCACAGGCTTTCCACGAGCGGCAGCAGCACTTCGGATCCGGCTGCCCGGTAGACGTGGAAGTGAAAGGCGTGGTTTAGCCGCATATAGGTTTCCGCGTCGCCGCCGTCGATGCTCTTGTCGATCGCGTCATCGATTTCCTTGAGTGCCCGGGCGTCTCCGGGGTTGAGCTTTGCTGCCGCGCGCAAGGCCAGTTCCGGCTCCAGCATCAGCCGGGCCTGCTGGAGCTCCGCTAGCCGCTCCGGGGTCATCGTCGGCACCTGCACGCGCCCGTTTGGCTTGATGTCGAGCGCCTTTTCGGCGGCCAGCGAACGCAACGCCTCGCGAACCGGCATGGGGCTCACGCCAAGGTCCTGAGCAAGCCCGCGCAGCGTTACGGGGCGGCCCGGCACGAAGCGTCCCGTAAGAAGCGCATGGCGCAGGCTGCGCTCCACCCGCTCGCGCGTGGAACCGCGCCCGGATGGCGTGGCTTCAAGGCTGTCGCTGCGCTCTGCTTCTGCTACGGGAATGTTCATGGAGTGCGCCTTGTTGCGGGCCTCGCTTGACAGTTTCCGTGCTACGTGATCACATTTTTCCGCGCCGGGCAATATGGCCGCCCTGTTCGGCGGCGGCCGGGCCGGCGATCTGGAGGATCTTATGTTGCAAGCTGCGCGCTCCGGCATGGAGCGCCCCTCGGGTAGCGAGGGCTGGCGGGAAGCGGTTGATGCCTTCCTGACGGAAAATCCCGATCTCGACACGCTGGAAGTCATTCTGCCGGACACGAACGGCGTCCTGCGCGGCAAATGGCTGCCGGCAAGCGCGCTGAAGAAGGTCTTCGAGGATGGTGTCGCCTTGCCCTTTTCTTTGTTCGGCCTGGATGTCTGGGGCCGCGAGGTGGAGGAAACGGGCCTTCACATCGAAACGGGCGACAAGGACGGGGTTTGCTGGCCGAGCCTTGAGACGCTGAAGCTCGTGCCCTGGGCGGAGCGTTCGACGGCGCAAGTCCTGCTTTCCATGTACAACCGCGACGGATCGCCGTTTCTGATCGATCCGCGCCACGTGCTCTCGCGCATCGTCGATCGTCTTGCCGATAAGGGGCTTTCGGCAACCTGCGCCTTCGAGCTTGAATTCTATCTCTTCGAAGACCAGGACGACAGGGACTGGTCGGGTCCGCCCACGCCGCTGTTCGCGACCCACCTTGGACCCGCGCGGCAGAACATGTACGCGCTGTCGGATCTTGAAATGCTGATGCCTCTGGTCGACGAGATCCGCCGTAGCGCCGAAGCTCAGGGGATACCGGCGGATGCCGCCGTTTCGGAAGCTGCCCCCGGCCAGTTCGAGCTCAATCTCCATCACCGCAACAATCCGGTGGCCGCGGCCGACGACGCGGTCATGCTTCGCCGGCTTGTGGCCGGGGTTGCGCGCAAGCACGACCTTAAAGCGTCTTTCATGGCCAAGCCCTTCGTGGAATGGCCCGGCAACGGCATGCATGTGCATGTCAGCATGGAGGATGAAGACGGCAATATTTTCGCTGACCGTGACGAAGGAGCGAAGCGGCAGGGACATGCCATCAAGGGACTTCTCGACACGATGACGGAGGCGCATCTCCTCTTCGTGTCGACTTTCAACGGATTTCGCCGCATGCAGCCCGGTTCCTATGCGCCGACGTCGATCTGCTGGGGCTTCGACAACCGTTCGGTCGCCCTGCGGGTGCCTGCAGCCAAGCCGGAAGCCGCGCGGATAGAGCATCGCATCGCCGGCGCGGACGCCAACCCCTATCTCGTACTTGCGGGTGTGCTTGCCGGCATGATGGAAGGGCTGGAGCAGAAGGCCGATCCCCCTCCGCCGGTGGAAGGCAACGCCTATGAGAAGCGCGCTCCCCGCCTGACGCCGTGGATGGATGAGGCGATCGATGCTTTCGAGGCGTCGGCTCGCATGAAGCAGGCGGTGGGACCTGAACTCCACAAGGTGCTTGTCGATATCAAACGCGAGGAGCTTAACGCATTCGGCCGCGAGATATCGCCGCTCGAGCGGCAAACCTACCTTTGAGACATTTGGTGTCTCGAAAGATTATGGAGAAGGGGGAATAAACCACTGGAATCAAGCGCCTCGCCCGCTTGCGAAAAATTGATAGAAAACCTGGATCAGGCCCATTGAGCGGGTTGAGAGTGGGGCGGAACGCTTCTACGCTGAGGTGAGGAAATCGGAAGTCAGTCAGCCGTGGCGTTCGTAACGAAAACAAGGCAGGCGGCCGTTGCAACCAGCGGTCGCGACACGAGGGGAAAAGCGGAAGGTACGCATCATGAAGAAACTGCTTTTTGCAAGCGTTGCCATTTTGGGACTTGCGGCCGCCGGCGCGGCAGGAGCGCAGGAGCGGGTCGTCAACGTCTACAACTGGTCGGATTATATCGACGAGTCGATCCTTGAGGATTTCACCAAGGAAACCGGCATCAAGATCGTCTACGACGTTTTCGACAGCAACGAGATCCTGGAGACGAAGCTTCTGTCCGGCGGCACCGGTTATGACGTCGTGGTGCCCACCGGCACCTTCCTCGGTCGCCAGATTCAGGCCGGCGTCTTCCAGAAGCTCGACAAGTCGAAGCTCACCAATTGGGACAATCTCTGGCCGCAGATCATGACCCGCATCGAGAAGTTCGATCCCGGAAACGAGCACGCGATCAACTACATGTGGGGAACCACCGGCATCGGCTATAACGTCGAGAAGGTGAAGGAAGTACTGGGCGAGGATGCGCCGGTCGGCAGCTGGTCGCTGATCTTCGATCCGGCGAACGCCGAGAAACTCTCGTCTTGCGGCATTCATGTGCTCGACACGGCGGATGAGCTGTTTCCTGCCGCGCTCAACTATCTCGGCCTCGATCCCGACAGTTCGGATCCGGCGGATTTCGAAAAGGCGGCGGAGCTTTGGATGAAGGTACGGCCCTACATCCAGAAGTTCCATTCCTCCGAATACATCAACGCGCTCGCCAACGGCGATATCTGCGTCGCCGTGGGCTGGTCGGGCGATGTGCTTCAGGCGCGCGACCGGGCGGCGGAAGCCGATGCGGGCGTTACGGTCGAATATTCGATCCCGCAGGAAGGCGCGCTGATGTGGTTCGACAATATGGCCATCCCGGCGGACGCGCCGCATGTGGAAGAGGCGCATGAGTTCATCAACTACATTCTGCGCCCGGATGTGATCGCCAAGGCAACCAACTACGTCTATTACGCCAACGGCAACAAGGCGAGCCAGGACATGGTTGAAGAAGAGGTCTTGACCGACCCGGCGATCTATCCCCCGCAGGAAACGGTCGACAAGCTCTTCACGACGACGACGAAGTCGCCGAAGGCGCTTAGAGCCCGCACGCGTCTCTTCACCAAGATCAAGAGCGGCCAGTAATCGCTTCCGGCCCGGGCGGTTGCCGCCCGGGCCTTTTTTCTGGAGGGGGCCTTGGCGAAGAAACCCATCGGTCCGGTTCGGCGCGATTTTGCGCCGTGGGAAAGCGGCAATGCGAAACCCTTCATCGAGTTTCGCAATGTGACCAAGCGCTTTGGCGATTTTACCGCCGTGGACAACCTGTCACTCACGATCTACGAGCGCGAGTTCTTCGCCCTTCTCGGCGGATCGGGCTGCGGCAAGACGACGATGATGCGCATGCTCGGCGGCTTCGAGGAGCCGAGCGCCGGCGAAATCTTTCTCGACGGGCAGAACCTCGCGGGCGTGCCGCCCTATCGCCGGCCCGCCAACATGATGTTCCAGTCCTACGCACTCTTTCCGCATATGAACGTGGAAAAAAACATCGCCTTCGGCCTGCGACAGGACAAGTTGCCGAAGGGCGAGATCGAGGCGCGGGTTCAGCAGATGCTGAAACTCGTCAAGCTCGAGGAATTCGCCAGGCGCAAACCCCATCAGCTTTCGGGCGGGCAGAGACAGCGCGTGGCCTTGGCGCGTTCCATCGCCAAGAAGCCGAAGGTGCTTTTGCTCGACGAGCCGCTTGGCGCTCTCGACCGCAAGCTTCGCGAGGAAACCCAGTTCGAACTGATGGACCTGCAAACCGAGCTCGGCATGACCTTCCTGATCGTAACACACGACCAGGAAGAGGCGATGACCGTGGCGGACAGGATCGCCGTCATGGACAAGGGCCGGATCATCCAGGTGGCCACGCCCGCGGAAATCTACGAGACGCCCAATTCCCGCTTCGTGGCTGATTTCATTGGATCGATAAACCTGATTGAAGCCAAGGTCGCCGCGAAGAACGAAGCCGCGACACGCCTCAAGGCGCCGAACCTCGATCGCGAGATCGCCGTCTCCCAGCCAACGGAAGCAGGTGTGGGCGACACCGTCTGGTTCGCCATCCGTCCCGAAAAGGTGCGCCTTGGCTTCGATGCCCCGCAAAATGGCGCCGCCAATGCGGCCGAGGCCGAAATCTGGGATATCGGCTATCTCGGCGATGTCTCGATCTTCCACGCCAGGGTGGCTGAGGATCTCATCCTCAAATCGACCGTCGCCAATATCACACGCACGGTCGAACGCCCGATTTCCTGGGACGACAAGGTCTGGCTGTCCTGGGACGAGGATGCCGGCGTCATCCTGACGCGATAAGCGGGCGAGGGGGGAGAGCAATGGTCGATATCGCAGCGCCAGCCTCGGAAGTCGAGGCCGCTCCCGCGCCGAAGAAAAGGCGAAGCCTCGGCGGCTGGGTCCTGATCGCGGTTCCATACGCCTGGCTGCTGTTCTTCTTCCTTGCGCCCTTTTTTATCGTCTTCAAGATCTCCCTTTCGGAAATCGCGGTCGCCATTCCGCCCTATCTTCCCACGTTCGACCTTTCCGAAGGCTGGCAGGGGATAAGGGAAAATTTCGCGGCCTTCAGCCTGGATAACTACCTCTGGCTGACGGAGGACGCCCTTTACTGGAAGTCCTATCTGTCGAGCGTATGGATCGCGGCGACCTCCACGGCTATCACGCTCGTGATCGGCTATCCGCTGGCTTATGGGATGGCACGCGCGCCCGCCGCCTGGCGCCCCACGCTGCTCATGCTCGTCATCCTGCCGTTCTGGACGAGCTTCCTGATCCGCGTCTACGCCTGGATCGGCATTTTGAAGAACGAAGGGCTTCTCAATCAGGCGCTGCTTGCGATCGGCGTGATAGATGATCCGCTGACGATCCTGAACACGAACGTCGCCGTCTATATCGGCATCGTCTATTCCTACCTGCCGTTCCTCGTGCTGCCGCTCTATGCGACGCTGGAGAAGCTTGACGAAAGCCTGCTTGAAGCGGCTTCCGATCTCGGCTGCCCGCCGTGGAAGGCGTTCTGGACGATCACCATGCCGCTTTCGCTTCCTGGCGTCATTGCCGGCTGTTTCCTGGTCTTCATTCCCGCCGTCGGCGAATTCGTAATCCCGGACCTGCTCGGCGGGTCGGAAACGCTGATGATCGGCAAGACGCTGTGGAACGAGTTCTTCGCAAACCGCGACTGGCCTGTTTCATCGGCGGTCGCCGTCATCCTTCTGCTCATCCTGGTCGTGCCGATCGTGCTCTTCCAGAACCAGCAGCAGCGCGCTTCGGAGAAAAACAGTTGACGTCGCTGGCCAAAACAATTGCGGGGGAGGGGGCTCATGCGTAAGGGGCCAAGCTGGTTCAATCTTACCTCGCTGGTGTTCGGCTTCGCCTTTCTCTATTTGCCGATCGTGCTTCTCGTCATCTATTCGTTCAACGAGTCGCGCCTCGTCACGGTCTGGGCCGGGTTTTCGACGAAGTGGTACGGCGAGATGCTGCGCAACCAGCAGCTTCTCGATGCCGCATGGGTTACGGCGCGGGTCGCCTTCACCTCCGCCACGATCGCCACAGTGCTCGGCACCATCGCAGCCCTCGTTCTTGTGCGTTCCGGTCGGTTCCTCGGCCGCACTCTCTTTTCGGGCATGATCTATGCGCCGCTTGTCATGCCGGAGGTGATCCTCGGCCTTTCGCTTCTGCTTTTGTTCGTGGCGGTCGATCAGGCGCGCGGATTCTGGACGGTGATGATCGCCCACACCACCTTTTCCATGTGCTATGTGGCCGTTGTCGTGCAATCGCGCCTTGCCGGTTTCGACCGTTCGGTGGAAGAGGCGGCGATGGACCTCGGCTGCCCTCCGTTCAAGACGTTCTTCGCTATTACCCTGCCGATCATTCTGCCCGGTGTCATCGCCGGCTGGATGCTGGCGTTTACGCTTTCGCTCGACGATCTGGTGATCGCCAGCTTCACGACGGGGCCGGGCGCGACGACGCTGCCGATGAAGATCTACAGTCAGGTTCGCCTTGGCGTCACGCCGGAGATCAACGCGGTTTGCACGGTTCTGGTCGGTGTCGTGACGCTCGGCGTCATCGCGGCCTCGCTGGTAACCAAGCAGCAGGAAGCACGCAGGCAGCGCGACATTCGCCGGGCCGAGGCGCAAGGCTGAAAACACAAGGGCCGCTGCGCGAAAAGGGCGGCTTTCTGCGCCGATGTTCGGGCTCAGTCGGGCAGGAAAGCCGGCTCGGCGATGGTGCCATGCACCTTGAAGGTGGTTTTCGGCGTCGAGGCAGGCGTGGCAGCCGAGCCTGCGCTTTCCGTTGCCGGTTCAAGCGGCAGCGGGCGCGCGATGCCTTTCAACGACAAGGCGCCGTCGGAAAGGCGTATCGTGCCATGCGCGGAGACAGAATATTGCCCCGTCTCGGCGTCGATAGCGTCGATTTCCAGGGTCTCGCCATTCTTTCTGCCGGAGATTTCGAAGCGGGTCAGCGGGGTGCTTCCGCTCAAAGGCGCATCCGCAACTGTCGGCTCGGCAAGCGACCCGATCTTGTTGTCGAGGTCGAAAGCCTCAACCCCGTTGCCTGTGAACTCGAAGCGGAGGGAGGCTGTCAGTTTCCTTCTGAGCAAGGCAGCCGTCTCTCCTTTCGACCTCGCCTGGATCGACAGTGAGGCGCGTCCGCCTCGGGGCAGAAGCGGTATGTCGAAATTGACGACCGGCGTTGCGTTCATGAGTTCCGCACTTGCTTCCAGGGCATAGAGGTCGCGGGAAACCGACGTTGGCGACAGGCGCAGGTGGGCCCGTCCCGCACCGCCCGCAATGCCGGCTTCGCTCACGTCTATGGTCAAATCGCCTTCCTTCAGGAGCAGGGCCAGCGCGCTTCGGTTCAGCACCGCGCGTTGCGTCGTCACGTTTGCTGCCGAAAGCCGAAGGTCGAGATCGAAGGCGCCAAGAAGGCTCGAAAGAGGCCGGTTTGCCTGTCTGCTGTCTTCAAGGAGATTCGAAATCGTGGGCTCGAAAGCGGAAAGATCGAGACTGTCGAAGGCAAGTGTGCCTTCCGCGCTCGGGCGGTCGGAAAATGCCCGTAAGGAAAGCCTGCCATCGGCGATGTTGCCGTCGATATCGAGTGTCGCCTGGTCGAAGTCCAGCGCATCAAGGCTGAAAATACCCTCACCCGACAGGCGAACCGTCTTGATGGGCGCGGGATTTTCGCCGTCTGAAGCCGCCTCTCCCCCGAACAGCCTTGCGATTTCCCCTGAAGAGACGGAAAGGCTGCCATCGATACGATCCGCGTTCCGGCCCATGATGCGGCCATTGAGATCGATCTCGAAAGACGGCGATACGGCCTTTAGCGCCAGCGTTCCCGGCTCGTTTCCGCTCAGCGCACGCGTATCGCTGACCAGAAGGTTAAGGTCGATGCGTTCGCCGGCGTAGTCGAACCGACCGCTCAAACGGGCGTTTTTCCCGTCGTCATCGGTATTCAGCGTCGCGTTCAGCGCCATGATCTGGGGCGTGGATGCTGCCTCGCCCAGTGTTATCGTGCCGCCGCGGATCGAAAGTTGCCGGCTGAACAGCCTCGCCAGCTCGCGCTTGGCCCGCTGAAAAGGCGGTTCGCTTCCGCTTTCTTCTCCGGCAGGGGTGAAGAGGCGGATATCCGGGTTGACGATCGAGAAATGTTCGGGCGCGAAGTCGCCGCCGATTATCGAGGCCGGGTCGAGGCTTGCGGAGAGGTGCGGGCTGTCCATGCTCCACTGCCCGTCGCGGCCTTCCAGGCGGACATTGGTAAGCGTCAGGCGCAAATCGGGGAGGAGGCTGAGTTCCGATGCGCCGTCTATGGCGACGCGCGCGCCGAGCCAGCTTGATACCGCCTCCTCCAGGCGGTCCTTCGCGGCATCGGTCGACACGAGCAGCGGCAGCGCGAGGCTTGCCACGAAGACGAGCGCGGCAATGGCGACGAATACCACCAAAACGGGCTTGGCGTAACGTGCGCCCTTGTGTCGTGCCGATCGGGATTTTTCCGGTGCCATGTTTAAGCGGGATAGGCCTTCACAGCCGTTGTATCAAGCGTAAAGGCGTCGCCATGCACCTGAGTTTCACCGTTCTGCAAGGGCGACCCTAGTTTGGTGGATTTGAAATACGCCTCATCGAAGCCGCAGCCTCCGGAGCGTATTTCAAATCCGGAAACCGCACTGGAAACACATATTCGCTCGTCACCCTTTTGAATCTGAAGTTCGTTCAGAGTGTGCTGGGAAATGAGACGAACTTCAGATTCGGCTACTCGCTTGTGATTGTGCGGCGCGGGCGTTATCACATGTCGCCATCAGGTCCACCGGACCGGACAAAGGCAGGGTGAGCTGTAGCGGAGCGGTTATGTTGCCGGCTGGGTTTGCAAGTGTTCGCGAAGCATGGCTTGCGGGCATCCCGTCGGTGCGGCGTTCCGGACCAACGCCAGGGAGACCCCTATGAATAAAGTTTATCCGGACGCGGCGTCCGCGCTGGAAGGCTATCTTTTCGACGGTATGACCATCATGGCCGGAGGCTTCGGCCTTTGCGGCATTCCCGAAAACCTGATCGAGGCGCTGCGTGACAGCGGCACCAAGGGGATCACGGCGATCTCCAACAATGCCGGCGTCGACGATTTCGGCCTCGGCCTTCTGTTGCAGACGCGCCAGATCAAGAAGATGGTGTCCTCCTACGTGGGCGAGAACGCCACGTTCGAGCGCCAGTACCTGAATGGCGAGCTTGAGCTTGAGTTCAATCCGCAAGGCACGCTTGCCGAGCGTATCCGCGCCGGCGGTGCGGGCATTCCCGGCTTCTATACCAAGACCGGCGTGGGCACGCTGATCGCGGAAGGCAAGGAGCACAAGGATTTCAACGGCGAGACCTATATTCTCGAAACCGGGCTCCTTGCCGATCTTTCCCTCGTCAAGGCCTGGAAGGCCGACAAGGAAGGCAATCTCATCTACCGCAAGACGGCGCGCAACTTCAATCCGATGATGGCGACCGCCGGCAAGGCCTGCGTGGTCGAGGTGGAGGAACTTGTGGAGGTCGGCGAGCTCGATTCCGACTACATCCACACCCCCGGCATCTTTGTCGACCGCATCATTGTCGGAAGCCACGAGAAGCGCATCGAGAAGCGCACCGTGCGTTCCGCCGCTTGAGATCACGGAGAAAAGCAATATGGCCTGGACCCGCGAAGACATGGCGAAACGCGCCGCGCAGGAACTGGAAGATGGTTTCTACGTCAACCTCGGCATCGGCATCCCGACGCTCGTCTCGAACTACATTCCCGAAGGCGTTCACGTGACGCTCCAGTCGGAAAACGGCATGCTCGGCATGGGCCCGTTCCCGACCGAAGACGAGATCGACGCCGATCTCATCAATGCCGGCAAGCAGACCATCACCGAACTGCCGCAGACGAGTTATTTCTCGTCCGCCGACAGCTTCGGGATGATCCGCGGCGGCCATATCGACCTGTCGATCCTCGGCGCCATGGAAGTTTCCGAAAAGGGCGATCTCGCCAACTGGATGATCCCGGGCAAGATGGTCAAGGGCATGGGTGGGGCGATGGACCTCGTCGCCGGCGTGAAGCGCGTGGTCGTCATCATGGACCACACCTCGAAGGCTGGCGATCCCAAGCTCCTGCCGGAGTGCACGCTGCCTCTTACCGGCGTTCACTGCGTCAACCGCATCATCACCAACCTCGGCGTCTTCGACGTCACGGAGGACGGCTTGAAGCTCATCGAGCTTGCGTCCGATGTCACGGTCGACGAGGTGAAGGAAAAGACGAAGGCAAAGCTCACCGTCGCCGTTTGACGGTGCATCGGTCTTCCTGAAAAAAGCCGGCCGCGGATCACCCGCGGCCGGTTTCATGTTTCCGCCGACTCTTTTACTTTCGCCGTTCCGGATTTCAGCGGCGGAAAATCCTCGTCCGTAAGCGTTTCCTTTTCCAGAAGAAGCTCCGCGCCTTCGTCGAGCTCAGCCCGGTGCTCGGTCAGGAGGGCGGTTGCCCGCTCGAACGCCGTTTCCACCCGTTCGCGCACGGCAAGGTCGATCTCGCGCAATGTTTCTTCCGAAACTTCGGGCCCGTCCGTGCCCGGCTGCCCCAGGAACGACTGGCGCTGCGCGGCGTAGACGCGGTTGCCCAGCGTTTCGTCCATGCCATAGCGCATCACCATTTCGCGGGCGATTTCCGTCACCCGCTGCAGGTCGTCGGAAGCCCCGGTCGAAATCCTGCCGAAGACTATTCTTTCCGCCGCACGCCCGCCCATCAGCACCGCCATGCGGTTTTCAAGGTCTTCCGTTGCCAGCAGGAAGCGGTCCTCGGTCGGCCGCTGCATGGTGTAGCCGAGCGCGCCAACACCGCGCGGGATAATGGAAATCTTGTGCACCGGATCGACGCCGGAAAGGTTCGCCGCGACGAGCGCATGGCCCATCTCGTGATAGGCGACGGTGCGCCGCTCGATGTCCGACAAAACGCGTGAATGCCGTTCCAGACCGGCCACGATGCGCTCCACCGCATTGGTGAAATCGTCCTGGGTAACGAAGTCTCCCTTGCGGCGGGTGGCCAGAAGTGCCGCTTCATTGACGAGATTGGCAAGGTCCGCGCCGCTGAAGCCGGCCGTGATCTGCGCCACCCGGTCGAGGTCGAGATCGGGGTCAAGCTTGATATTCTCGATATGGACATCAAGGATCGCACGCCGCCCTTTTCGGTCGGGCCGGTCGACCAGCACCTGCCGGTCGAAGCGTCCGGCGCGCAGGAGCGCGGGGTCGAGCACCTCCGGCCGGTTCGTCGCCGCCAGCAGGATGATGCCGGAAGAGGGGTCGAAGCCGTCCAGTTCGGCAAGCAGCTGGTTGAGTGTCTGTTCCTTCTCGTCGTTGGACTGCATCACGTTCAGGCCGCGCGCGCGCCCCAGCGCGTCCAATTCGTCGATGAAGATGATCGCCGGCGCCTGCTTGCGGGCCTGCTCGAAGAGGTCTCTTACGCGCGCCGCCCCAACGCCGACGAACATTTCCACAAACTCCGAACCGGAAATGGAAAAGAAGGTCACGCCCGCTTCGCCGGCGACAGCGCGTGCGAGCAGCGTCTTGCCGGTGCCCGGCGGGCCGACGAGCAGGATGCCCTTCGGCGCATGTGCCCCGAGCCTGCCGTAGCTTTGCGGGTCTTTCAGGAAATCGACGATTTCCTTCAGCTCTTCCTTGGCTTCATCGACCCCCGCGACGTCGGCGAAGGTTACCTTGGTATCGGATTCCACATAGATTTTCGCCTTGGACTTGCCGACGGTCATGAAACCGCCCATGCCCTGCTTTTCGGCGATTTTGCGGATGAAAAACATCCAGAGCCCGAAGAAGAAGAGGACCGGCAGCACCCAGGAGAGAATATTCGTCAGGAACGTGTCCTGAACCGTCCCGTTATATTGCACGCCGTATTTGTTCAGGAGTTCGGCAAGCGGCAGGTCGACGCGGTTTGTCGTGAAATACTCTTTTCCGCCGTCCCTGGGGTCCTTGAACCTGCCCTCGATCGTCTCCTGACGAACCGTTATTTCGGCGATCTTGCCGTCCTTCAGAAGCTGCTCGAACTCCGAAAAGGGTATGCTTTCGTAGGTGGTGTGGGTGATCCACCAGCTTTGGAACAGGAAGACGAGAAATATCGCTCCGGCTGCGTACCAGAAATTGATCTGGTTCTTCTTTTCCATGAAGCATTCCCCCTGATGATGCGAAGGAATCTGCCAGAAGCAGGTGGAATATAAAAGCTTTTCGGCGTGTGCGCAGCCTAGCTCACCCGGCTGCCTCGGCGGTTGCGGAAGGTGGCGGCGGAGGTGCGCGCGAGCAGGATCACAGGAACAAGGCCGACAAGCACGATGAGAAGCGCGGGCAGGGCCCCGTCCTCGAAAGCGCCGCGCGAAGCCGCATTATAGACCGTCGTCGCCAGCGTCTCGAAGTTGAAGGGCCTGAGCAGGATTGTCGCCGGCAACTCCTTCATGCAGTCGACGAAGGCAAGCAGCATGGCGGAAAGCAGAACGGGGCGGATCAGGGGCAGATGGACTTCACGCAGCGTTGTCAGTGAGTTGCGGCCAAGCGTGCGTGCCGCCATGTCGAGGTGCGGCGTCACCTTGCCGAGCCCGCCTTCCACCTGGCCGTAGGCGACGGCCAGGAAACGCACCACATAGGCATAGACCAGCGCCGCTCCAGATCCCACGATCAGGAGCCCGGTGCCGAAGCCGAAGAGCCGCTCCGTGACATCGTCGAGCGCATTGTCGAAGGAGGCGAGCGGCACCAGCAGGCCGACGGCCAGCACCGTGCCGGGTATGGCATAGCCGATTGAGGCCGTGCGCCCGAGAAGGCGGATGCCGCCGTTGCGGTTTACGCGCTGGGCATAGGTCAGCACCGTCGCCACGACAATGGTCATCACGGCGGCGGAAAGCGATAGCGTCAGGCTGTTCCATGTCGCCTGCAACAAGGCGGGGTCGGCAAGCGCTTCGAAACGGCGTGAGATGTAATCGACGAGCGGCCAGGCAGGGACGGCGAAACCGAGCGCGATCGGCGTGGCACAGGCTGCCCAGGCGAAGCCGGCGCGCGCTCCCGTCAGCCGGTAGCTCGGCAGGCCGATGTAGCGCGTCGTCGTCACGTGGAAGCGCTGCCTGCGCCGCGCGTGCCGTTCCAGCCACAGGAGCGCGAAGACGATGACGAGCATTGCGCAGGCAAGTTGGGCGGCACCGGCAAGCGAGGATCGGTTCACCCAGGTGTCATAGACGGAAAAGGTCATCGTCTTGACGCCGAAAAAGGTAACGGCGCCGATGTCGTTCAGGCACTCCATCATCGCCAGCGACAGGCCGACGACGATCGCCGGCCTTGCAAGCGGCAGCGCCACCTGGAAGAAAAGCCGCAACGGACCTGCGCCAAGCGTGCGCGACACGTCGAGCGTGCAGGCCGACTGCAGCAGGAATGTCGCCCGCGTCGTCAGGTAAACGTAAGGGTAGAGCACGAAACCCATCACGAAGATCGCGCCGCCCAGCGACCGGATTTCGGGAAACCAGTATTCGCGCGAGGTCTTGAAGCCGAAGACGGCGCGGATCGCCGCCTGCACGGGCCCGGTATAGTTCAAAACCTCGACGTAGGAATAGGCGACGATATAGGTCGGGACGGCGAGCGGGATCAAAAGCGCCCAGTCGAATATGCTTCGCCCCGGAAAGCGGCACATGGTAACGAGCCAGGCCGTGCCCACGCCCACCGTCAGCGTGATCGCGCCGACGCCGAGCATGAGAAGCGCGGTCGTCACAAGGGAACGCGGCAGCACGGTGCCGATGAGGTGCCCCCACACGTCGCCCGCGGGCTCCAGCGCCATCACCAGAAGGCTCGCCACAGGCAGCAGCATGAAACCCGCCACGACGCCCGCGAACACGAGCCAGACAAGGTCGGAGCGCGATATGGCCGTCAGCGCGCCGCCTTTCGCGGCTTCGGCGACAGGCACTCGAAAGGAGCCCGTCTTGTCAGGCTGCATGCGGGTGGCGTTGGTCATCTGGCGCGGGGGGTCCTGCGGCGGTTTCCTCTGAAACGAGTGATGCCGGGGTCAGCCCCGGCATCGTCGAAGTTGCAGGTTCAGGTCGAACGGTCAGCTTGCCGGGCCATCGTCATACCCGACCCTGTCGACCAGTTCGCTCGCGGTCTTGCGGTGCGCGAAAATCTCGGTAAGCGGCAGGTCGTCCGGTGTAAAGGAGCCCCAGGAGCGCACGAGTTCGGAGGCCTCCACCCCCGGCTTCACCGGGTATTCGAAATTCGCTTCCGCGTAGATCTGCTGCGCTTCCGCAGACGACAGATATTCCATCAGCTTGAGCGCTTCTTCGCGGTTGGGGGCGTATTTCGCCATCACCACTCCGGAGATGTTCACATGCGTGCCGCCTTCGGCGCTGGTCGGGAAAAGGATCTTGGCCGAATTCGCCCATTCCTTCTGCTCCGGCTCCTTCTCGTTCGTCAGCATCTTGCCCATGTAATAGTTGTTGCCGAGGCCGATGTCGCATTCGCCGGAATAGATGCCCTGCACCTGGCCACGGTCGTTGCCGGCGGGCTTGCGGGCAAGGTTGTCGCGCAGTCCGGCAAGCCATTCCTCCGCCGCCTTCTCGCCCTTGTGAGCGACTACGGAGGCGAACAAGCCAATGTTATAAGGGTGCTGGCCGGAGCGCGTGCAAATGCGGCCCTTCCACTTCGGGTCGGCCAGTTCTTCGTAGGTGATTGCGTTCTGTTCCACGCGCTCTCTGGAGGCGTAGACGACGCGCGCGCGGGTCGTCAGGCCGAACCAGTGGCCTTCCGGATCGCGAAATTCGGCGGGAATGTTCCCGTTGATGATTTCGGAATTTACGGGCTGCGTTACGCCGAGAGCTTTTGCGCCGTCCAGCCGGCCGACGTCGACCGTCATCAGGACATCCGCCGGCGAGTTTTCGCCTTCCGCCTGCATGCGCTGGGCAAGGCCCTTGTCGGCGAAAATGACGTTGGTCTTGATACCGGTCTTCTCGGTAAAGCCGTCAAGAAGCGGCTGAATAAGCTCCGGCTGGCGATAGGAGTAGATATTCACCTCGCCCGCGGCGGATGCGGGAAGCGCAAAGGCGGTGGCGGTCAGCAAACCGGCGGCTGCGGTCGCTAGGCGGCCCGCCAGGGTGGACATCGTCATTTCTTTCTCCACTCAATCAGGGGACAAGGCCCTGTTGTTGGTTTTTGAGAATGATTGTCATTCTCCATCAGGCGGCGGCAATCATATCGACAGCCGCTGCGCTGTCAATAAAAAGTAGAATGAATTCAATAGG
This sequence comes from Hongsoonwoonella zoysiae, assembly GCF_013266695.1. Taxonomy (GTDB): domain Bacteria; phylum Pseudomonadota; class Alphaproteobacteria; order Rhizobiales; family Stappiaceae; genus Hongsoonwoonella; species Hongsoonwoonella zoysiae. The sequence continues at coordinate 703,622 of NZ_JABRXF010000003.1, read as the reverse complement.
TTGGAATTATTCTAAACTAACCTGAGCATTACCTTCCAGTTTTTTGATCACCCCCGCGCGCCTGTCGCTGCCGGTAAGGCTTTGACCGGCAAAACCATTTTTGCGGGACGCAGCAGTCGCACGCCGAGCGTTTCTCTCTTGTGAGTGTCATTGCGCAATGGCGTAGATAGGTCGAGCTTCCTTTCAGGCTGCGCTCCCCCCCTCATTCGTTGTCGGGCTCTGGTTCCGCGGTTGCGTGCCGTAGGGCCGTCAGGTCGCCTTCGGCGGCTTTCATGGGCGCAAGAATTCGGCCTTTCAGCGATGCGGACGCAGGCTTCGGGCGGGTCCCCGGTGTGGTTTATCCCCAAGTATTTCGGCGATTATGACAATATGTATTTTCACGTAGGTCGTCGTTAAGAAGTGTTTTACGCCGGCGCGATTATGTGAGTAGGAAAAATTACGGTGTTGGGTAAAGTAAAATATGACAAATACGCATGCGACAAAAGTATTCGATAATTCGAAAGGCCATGAAAAGTTTTTTAAGGATGATGAGATCATCGTCAGTAAAACGGATCTTAAGGGACGGATTACCTACGCCAACAGAATATTCTTGGATATCGCCGATTATTCCGAAAGGGAAGTCCTTGGCCAGCCGCATAGTATTATCCGGCATCCGGACATGCCGCGCTGCATTTTCAAGCTTCTCTGGGACAGGATTTCCAGCGGGCGTGAAATCTTCGCCTATGTGGTGAACCGCACCAAGTTCGGAGACCACTACTGGGTCTATGCCCATGTGACTCCAAGCTTCGATGTGCACGGTAATATCCTGTCTTATCACTCGAACCGCCGCGTTCCGGACAGGCAGGTGGTGACGGAAAAGATCATTCCGCTTTACGCGAAGTTGCTGGAGGCGGAGCGCAGTCACAAAAACGGCAAGGAAGGGTTGGCCGCTTCCGCGAAACTGCTTGAAAGCGTCCTCGCCGATATTGGTCTTGCCTACGATGAATTCATTGCCACACTCGGACACGAGCGGGCCCACTCTACCGCTGCTTGAAGGTAATCCCATGTTCTTCAGGACCAGAAAGTCCTCGATCCGTAAGGTTATCGATGTTTGCAAGCGTGTTGCCGCCGGTGACCTTGAGGCGCGCATCGTCGGTATTTCCGAAAAAGGCGAGATGGCGGAGCTTATGCATGCCGTCAATCAGATGATCGACCGGACGGATGCCTACTTGCGCGAATCCAAGGCCTGCCTCGAATATGTCAGCCGCAACCAGCATTTCCGGCTGATCTCGGAAAAGGGGATGGTCGGCAGCTTCCTGGAAGCATCGAGAACCATCAACGAGGCGACCCGGGCGATCAAGAAAAAGCACGATGGTTTTAGCCGGATCGGCAAGCGCTTCGACACCGAGATGCAGGCCGTGGTCGATACGGTGTCATCCGCCATCCGCGATTTGAACGGTGCTTCTGAAAACGTGGCGAAAGCGTCTGAAACGGCAAGCACTCAGTCGATGATTGCTTCTGCTGGCGCGGAGCAGGCTTCCGCCAACATGCAAAATGTTTCGGCCTCGGCGGAAGAACTCACCGGAGCGATCGGTGAGATCAACCGGCAGATGTCGGGTTCTGCGGAAACCGCATCGCGCGCGGTCGAGCGGTCGCGCCGCATGAATGCGGAAATCGAGGGGTTGTCCGCGGCATCCGCCAAGATCGGGGAGATTGTGCGGCTTATCAGCGATATCGCCGAGCAGACCAACCTCCTGGCGCTAAATGCCACGATCGAGGCCGCTCGTGCCGGCGAGGCGGGCAGGGGGTTTGCCATCGTCGCGCAGGAGGTCAAGGCGCTTTCCGGCCAGACCGCTGGCGCGACGGAGGATATCAGTCGCCAGATCGCGGATCTTCAGGAGGCGACGAACCGTGCCGTCGCCGCGAATGGCGACATCAGCGACACGATCCGGCAGCTAAGCGATATCGCGACCGCCATAGCTTCCGCCGTTGAAGAGCAAAGCGTGGCGACGGGGGAAATCGCGCGCAACGTCGAGCAGGGGGCCGCGGGCACGCGGGACGTCGCATCGGGGATGGAAAAGCTCAAGCAGGCCACCGATGAGACGAGGCAGGTCGCCGCAAGCGTGCAAACGGCGGCAGCCGTCTTGTCGGATCAGGAACGCCGCCTGCTTGGCATGCGCACGGAATTGAGCGATTTCGTGGCGCAAGCCACTAGGGTCGGCTGAGCCAGGCAGATAGGTCGGGTGGTGCCGGGCGGGAAGAAGGAACCGGCTTGCTGTATCTCTCCTTTTGTCACGCCAGAGGTCGAGCCCTCTCGTGACGCCGCACGCGGTGTCCCTTCTATCGTCATGCGCGGGCTTGACGCGCGCACCCAGGAAGCGCTCCCGCATGGCATGGTGTTAAAAATGGGTCGCCGGGTCTTCGCCCAGCGATGAAGAACCGAAAGGTTTTACCGCGACACTCCTGTCATCCCCGTGAAAACGGGAACCTCCCTTACACGCTGTGTCCTTTCGTCGTGCAAATCCTCATCCGCGCAGCAAGGCCACCCACGTCCAGGTGACGCCGGCTGCACGGTTAACGGACTGGATAGAGCCTCTCTCTTCTGCTCGCAGAACGGCAAAGCCTTCGGCCTCTGCATTTTTCAGCGTTTCGTGCGTGTCGATGGGGAAGACCGGCCGGTCCGCCGCGCCCGGCCCGTGGCGGAGAGAGAGGACGGCGAGCCCGCCCGGCCGCAATATCCCGACGAGCGAGCGCATGGCGTCTTCTTGAGCGTCACTGTCAAGGTGCTGCCACACGCCGTTCAGCAGAGCCATGTCAAACGGCCCTCTGGTTCGAAGCGTGCCAAGGTCGGGCAGGCGGTCGTCGAGCCAGTCGATGGAAAGCCTTCGGTGCAGCTTCTGTCCTGCAAGGCGAAAGGGCGCGACAGGCTCCACCGCCGTGACGCGGTGGCCTTCTTCCGCGAGCCAGGCCGCATCCCGACCTGTCCCGGCGCCGATATCGGCGATGCGGGAGGGCTCGACAGGCAGAAGATCAATCACGGGTGCCAGCACTTCCGCCGTTGCCACTGCCTCATAAGGGCCGATCAACGCTTCAGCCGCAGCGGCGTAGCCGCGGACGATGGTGTGGGTCATGCCGCGTTGCTTGTGGTCATTCCAGGCCCGATGCCGTCCTTCGCCAGAGCCGCCTCCCATCCTCCCCCTCATGCATGATCGCCGTCAGACATCTTTCGCGAAACAGACCTAATGCTCCGACGTTTGAGGGGGGATGCTTCGCAGATAGGCGACCATGGCATTGAGGTCCGGCTCGGTGATATTGGCGTAATAGCCGAAGCCCATCGGCGGCAGCAGATGGGACCCGTCCCGGCTGACGCCCTTGGCGATCGCCGTCTTGATTTCCTCGTCGCTCCATTCGCCAAGGCCCGTTTCCTTGTCAGGCGTAATGTTACGCGAGACGGAAACGCCCCATGGGCCGGGAAACTCATTGCCGCCTGCACCCAGCCTTTCGAAATCCGGATGGCCATCTTCCTTCAGCGGCGTATGGCATTCCATGCAATGAGAAATCGTCACGAGGTATTCGCCGTAGGCAAGGTGGTCGTCGGGCGAAGGTGCGCTCACGCTATCGATCGGCGGGCCATAGGCAGGTGGAAGCGGAATATTGTAGCTGGAGGTGGGAACCTCGTTCTTTACCGGCGCCACGCTTCGGATATAGGCCACGATCGCCGCGAGATCCTGGTCGGACAGGGCGCGGTAGAAGGGTATCGGCATCGGCGGTCCGATCAGCGTCCCGTCGGGTCTCAGTCCCTCGCGGATGGCTTTCGCCAACTCCGCATCGCTCCACGCTCCGATCCCCGTCCCGTTATCCGGTGTTATATTCGCGGCATAGGCCTTGAAGGGCTCGACGTCGAAAACGAGGCCGCCGGCCAGTTCGCGTGAAAAATCCGGTCCGTCCGGTCCTGCCAGCGTGTGGCAATTGCCGCAGGCGACCGGCCCGTTTATCAGATACTCGCCCCGCTTGATCAGGGTGTCGTCGGATGACGCAGCGGCAGGATCGATGACGAATAAAAGACTTGCGACGGCGGCCGGCAAGAGCATTCGAGGGCAGCTGGTCATGAAAAATTTCCTCCGCACGGCGGCACACATGGCCGTCCGCGTGGATGATAATTGCGGGCCGCCTAAAAAAACATACAAATGAGGGGTTCCGGTGCGGTGGAATTAAAAAAGAACTTGAGTTCCCTTTTTTTCACCCTGAAGTGCCTGATTTGGAACTTTTTCGCCTTTTTCCGCCATGAGGGAATAAACACCTGCCGGCGACAGGGGATAGGTGCGCCGGCGCAGGTTCATATCTCCGGCGTTTCGCCCTCGAGCACCTTCGCGAAAACCTCGCGGTCGACGTTCTGGCCGCTCAGCACAATGCCGGGCACGGAGCCCCGGTTTGCATCGGCGAGCAAAGCCGCAAGTGCTGCGGCGCCGGCTCCCTCGGCGATATTGTGCGTCGCGCGGTAGTAAAGGCGCATCGCTTCCGCGACATCGTCCTCGCTCACGCGGATAACGTCTTCCGCGCCCGCGCGGATAACCGCCAGCGCTTCCTCCGAAGGGCAACGCACCGCCATTCCGTCGGCGAAGGTGCTGGCGCTATCCGTTTCCCTGTAATCTCCCGTCTCGAAGGAGCGGGCATAAGCATCCGCCTTCGTGGAAACGACGCCAATGATTTTCGTCTTGAGGCCCAGGGCGTCGCGCGCGGATATCATCCCGCAAATGCCGGAGCCCAAGCCGATCGGCACATAGACGACGTCAAGCTCTGGAACGGCGCGCAGGAATTCCAGCCCGTAGGTCGCAACCCCGCGGACAAGATCGGCGTGGAAACTCGGCACGAAGTGCAGATGGTTTGCTTCGGCAAGCTCGAAAGCGTGCGCCTTTGCCTCGTCGAAATCCCGCCCGTGCTCCACCAGCGTGGCCCCGAAAGCGCGCATAGCCGCGTTTTTTTCCGCTGAGTTGCCGTACGGTACGACGATGGTGCAAGGCAGGCCGAAGCGCCTCGCGGCAAAGGCCAGGCTCTGGCCGTGGTTGCCGCGCGTAGCGGAGATAATTCCCTGGCCCGTCGTGCTGTGGTTGGCAAGCGTCTTGAGGTAGACGAGGCCGCCACGCACCTTGAAAGCGCCAATCGGCGTATGGTTTTCGTGCTTGACCCAGACCGGCTTGCCAACGGCCTCCCCAAGCAGGGGCCATGCGTATTGCGGGGTCGGGGATATCGCGCCGTAGATGATCTTCGCGGCGTCTTCCATGGCGGCCAGGGTTAGCATGCTGAACCTGCTAGAAAATTCTCTCCGGCGGGGTCGGCCAACGGACTTGATTTGCCGCGCCAACCGGATTTCCGAATACACGAGGTTGAAGCGTTTTCGCTTTCAGGTCAATGCCTTATCGCTATTCGGCGAGCACCCTTTGCGGCGGAAAGGTAATTTCGACAAGCGTGCCGTGACTTGGCTCGGAATCGATGCGGAATGCCGCCCGGTTCGCCTCCACAAGCGCTTTCGTCAGCGGCAGGCCGAGGCCGGTTCCCCCGCCGTGGCGGGCGGTGTGGAGCTGTCGGAACGGCTCCAGCGCCATCTGCAAGTCCTTGGGGCTCATGCCAATTCCCGTATCGCGCACCCTGAGCACGACTTCGCCTGTGTCTTCCAGCGCGCTTGAGACGATCACCTGGCCGCCGGGCTGGTTGAACTTTATGGCGTTGGAGAGGAGGTTCAGGATCACCTGCCTGACCGAGCGGCCGTCCGCGACGATATTCGGTACGGAACCGGGGAGGCTTGCGCGGATAATCACACGCTCGCGGTTGGCCTGCGGCTGCATCAGTGCGACGCACTCGCGGATGATGTCGTTTGCCGACACAGATTCGAAGCTCAGATCGAGCTTGCCCGCCTCGATCTTGGAAAGATCAAGCAGGTCATTGATAAGGCTCATTAAATGAGAGCCTGAGGTATGGATGTCGCGCAGGTATTCCTTATAGCGGTCGTTGCCGATCGGGCCGAAGCGCTCTTCCATCATCACCTCGGAAAAGCCGATGATGGCATTGAGCGGGGTGCGGATTTCGTGGCTGATCTTGGCGAGGAAATCCGATTTCTGCGAACTTGCGTTTTCCGCCTGCCGCTTGGCGTCGGTCAGTTCCTCTTCCGCGGTTTTCCATTGGGTGATATCGCGCAGGACGGCGCAAAAACGCGGCGAGCTCGGGTCTGTCCCGATCCTGCCCAGGGTCATGAAAAGCGGGATAAGCCCTCCGCCGCGCACGCGTCCGATCACCTCACGTCCGTCGTTCAACACCGACGCGACGCCGTTTTTCGCAAGACCCTCGATATAATCCCTGGCATCCCGGTGGCTTTCCGGCGCCAGATACTCCATGAGCGATGTGCCTACCATCTGCTCGCGGGCTGCGTCGAACAGCGCTTCCGCCGAGCGGTTGACCTTCAGGATCGTCGCCTGATCGTCGAGAACGAGCACGCCGTCGGTCGCCGTTTCCAGCACGGTGTCAAGCTCGGCAACCTGTTGTTCCGCTTCACCGAGCGCGGTCTGCACCATGTGCAACTGGTCGAAAGCGGCTTCCTGCAGCGGGTCATGACGGTCGAGCAGCGACATCATGAGCGCATGACCTTCGCCCCAGGGTACGGCGTGAAGCCGCGCTTTCACGGGTTTTGTGCCGCCGTCGGCAAGTTTTACCCGCATTGTCCGTTCAAAGGTTTTTTCCTCGCTGTCCGTTGCGGGCCAGTCTTCGGGCTCCGCAAAGAGAGCCTCCAGGCCGCCTGCGCGATTAAGCGCGCCAAGGTCCCGATGGCCCAGCAGCTCAAGAAGCGCACGGTTCACATAGAGGACGTCGGGCTCGCGAATGATCGCGACGCCAATCGGAAGCCGGTCGAGAAGCTTTCTGTCGATCGCGCCCGGCTCCGCAAATGCGTTCACGCCGTTCTCCGCCGCCGTCTCCGCTTCCTGGTAGGCCGTCAGTTCCGCTCCGCCTTCCAGGTCTTTTCCGGCCTGAGATTCCAGGTTTTCCGTTTCGTCTCTTCTATCCGGCCAAGGCTCCGGCGTGCCGCCTTCATCCGGCTGCTCCGCCAGTTCGATCCCGGAAAATTCACGGCCGCTTCCCTCCGGGGATTTGCCGTTGTCATCCTCGGTGTCGTCTGTTTCCTCGTGTCCTTCGTCGCGTGCGCCCAAAATGCCTTCTTCGGCACTCTCGCTCGCCGCGCCAAGGGTCTCCGCGATCTTGGCGAATGCCTCGCGCTCGGGTTTTGTAAGCCGGGAGGCTTCTTCCTTGTAGATTGCCCGGGCCGCTCGTTCGGCCCTGAGGGCTTGGGCCTTCAGGCCTTCATCCCCTTCGTCGTCGTTTTCTCCTGCTTCACCATGCGTCGACTGCCGCGAGGCGGCGCCTTCGCTGACATCGGACGTTTGCGTTTCATCTTCGCCGGTCAGATCTTCGCCATCGGCTGCGGGCATCGGCGGCCAGGCTTCAGCATCGGAAACGTTTTCCGTTGCGGCGCTATCTTCGCTTTCGGGCTCTTCACGGGCCTCGTCGTCGAACGGGAATTCCCGAGGATCGAACGCCGCCGGGCGGGCCTCTTCCCCGGATTGCTCCGGGCCTTCGGGCTTCTCAACCGGTAACGGGTCTGCTTCCACTGCCGAAAGGCCGCTCATGTCGAAGGCGGAAGATGCTGCCGTAAAAGCTTCGCCTGCGTTGTCCGCGCTTTCCTCGGAAAACTGGTTTTCCTCGGGCAACTTGTTCCAGCCGAGGTTCAATCCCCTTCCTTCGGGATCGTCGATCGCATCCGCTCCCCGGCAGACGCCGAACCCGCGAAATCCTTCGAATACGCGTCTTCGGTCGAAAGCGGGCAACGCAGCCATATCCACCGGAACGCGAAGGGCCTCTCCGCTAACGGGCCAGAACACAGTTCGCCCGCTCCAAGTATCGCGCCGTGCCAACGCTCTGGCGATATCCTTGTCGCGATCGATGCCGAATTGTTCTGCGACCTCTTCCCATGTCCTGCCGACCACATCGGCGGCCTGCGGGCCCAGAACAGTCTCGAACTCGGGCGAAATGAAAGTAAAGCGCCGGTCTATATCCATCTTCCAGGCGAAGCGGACCGGTCGTCCGTGACGGGAGAAGGCAAAGCCGTCATCCGGCGTATCTTCGTCCGACGTGTAGGCGTGTGCAAGGCCTGTCAAGGGCCCGCTTTCATCATCTGCCTTGGACGGCGAGGTTGTCTCGACAATGTCCGGTTCGTCGCCATTGTTGGTTTCCGGAGAGACCTCGACCTCCGCTCCGCTGTTTGTTTCATCCGCAAAGTATTCGGTTTTCCATGCGGTGTCGCCGCCGTCTTCAGATCCTTGATCCGTTGCGGATGGCGCATCGTCTGCGGGGTGATCGAGGTCTTCGTATTCGTTGTCGCTCGCAAAGGTTTGGGCCGCCGTATCGGTTGGTCCGGCCGATTCCCCGCCTTCCTCGCCGCCCGCTTCGTCGGAGGCTTCTGCCGGTGTAACGGTACTGTCGGGTTTGTCCACGGCCGCTTCTGCAGCTTCAACTGAAACGATCCCGGTCACCTTGTCGGGATTGTTATTCCGGTCGGCCGCGGGCTTCGCCGTATCGATTTGCGAACAGACGACGAGGATGGCGCTCCCGTCGTCAAGGGCGACGAGGGCGGCTTCATGATTGTTGTCGCCACAGGTGATTGTTCCGAAGACGGGTGAGCGTTTGCCGGATGCGATAAGCGAGAGCACGGCTTCGGGGTGCGGAGGCTCCAGGTCCCCGCAAGCGCCTGTCGTATGGCCGCTCCGGTCCACAAGGAATGTCGTATCCCGTTCTCCGGCCAGCAGCCTGCAAAGACCCAAGGCGGGATCTGCCTTGGAGTTTTGCTGGATATCGGTCGCTTCTGCCGCGACGATGAGTGCGGCATTGCCGCCGCCGGGCAGCGTCATGCGGCGGCAAAAGCAGGTAAGGATCATCACCCGTAAGCCGCGATAGAATCTCAAACGCTCGATGCTGTCGCGTTCGGTCGAGCCGGATGCGGCGATACGCGCGATGTGCGGGCGGGCGGGCGAGCGTGACAGACCGGATAATTGCGAAAGATCGCGCAGCGACCGTGCGCCGAAAAAAGCGGCTCCCGCTGCATTGGCCCAGACGATCGACCGTCCGTCTTCCGTCCATAGCCAGGCCGGGCGTTCGTCGGTCAGATAGGCGCTCGCCGCGGCAAGTCCGCTCAAAGCCAGATAGCTGCGAGTGAGACCGTCCATCTAAGCCAGCTCCGCCTCTTTCCTGTCGTCCGGTTCGCGATGCTCTCTTTGGGAGAGCAAGGGTGCACTACGTGTCGGACACTCATAAGACCGGTAAACAGGAAGTTAATATCGTGTCCGTGTCGAGTCGTCCACGCATGGCATTCCTGTGTGACCGTCTCTTGTTGCTACGTGGTTAACGGGGGAGTGCGCGCAACAAGATTGAATATGGGTGCTTGCGCGCACATGCGCATCTGTTGGACACTGGGTCGGAATTGCCTGAATTGCCGATCAGCATGTCATTGTCACATCGATCGGCGGCAGGTCGACTCCAGGCGGCCGGCGTAGCCGCCGGCCCGCAAGCCAGCAGGAGGTGCCAGGATCATGGCAGACAACCAGCCCGGTTTCGAAATTCCCGAGCAGATGCGCGAGTTCGCCGACAAGAGCATGGACCAGGCCCGCAAGGCGTTCGACGATTTCATGTCCGCCACGCAACAGGCGGTCACCAAGGTGGAAGGGTCGACTTCCGCCATGCAAAGCGGTGCCAGCGACATCAACAAGAAGGCAATGGAATATGCCGAAGAGCATATGAATTCCGCCTTCGATTTCGCACAGAAGCTCGTACGGGCGGGCGACGCGAACGAAATGCTCGAGCTGCATAAAGAATATATGCGCAAGCAGATGGAAACACTTGGCGAGCAGGCGCGGGAATTGAGCGACAAGGCCAGCAAGACGGCCCAGGACGCCTCGAAAGCTTCCAAGCCCTGAATGTGGCAGTCCCGTGAGTGATGGTTTGCGCGGGGTGTAAACTGCGCATCGGCGGGGCAATTTCCGGTCTTGAATGGTGCATTGCAAAAAAATGTTGCAATGCACAATAACCTCCCCTATATTCCGAGTGCGGATGACGGCGACCCTTGGATTTGTCGGGTTCGGCCGGCGGTCTTTTCAAGGCTCCAATCAGCCAGGACCGCATCCGACGAGACATGACAGGAGATCACATCATGACCGAGAACACCCAGACCACTGCCTCCAAGACGGCGCGCACCAAATCCACCAAGTCCGCTGCGGCCAAGACCGCGCTTCCGAACTTTGAGGCGTTCGCCATGCCGAACGTGGAAATTCCGGGTGCTGCCCGTGAATTCGCCGAAAAGTCCATCGAGCAGGCGCGTGACGCCTATGCCAAGGTGAAGACTGCCGCCGAAGAGGCGACCGACCTTCTGGAAGACACGTTCCAGACGACACGTCAGGGCACGATCGACTTCAACGCGAAGGCGCTGGACGTCGCCAAGGCGAACACCGACGCGACCTTCCAGCTCCTGAAGGACCTGATGGGCGCGAAGTCGGTTGCTGAGGCCATCGAACTGCAGTCGAGCTTCGCGCGCACCCAGTTCGAAACGTTTACGGCCCAGGCCAAGGACATGCAGGAATTTTCGACTAAATTCGCTACCGAGCTTTCCGCTCCGGTGAAGGACGCGGTTGAAAAGTCCGTAAAGTCTTTCAAGGCGGCCTGAACGGGCTGACGCCGTTTGAGGCAATTCGAGCCTGAATATCGAGAACCCGGGTCTTTCGGCCCGGGTTTTTGTTTGCGACGAGCAGCGCGGTAGGTGTTGCAAGCCTTGTGGAGAACGGCGTGAAAGGCGGCTTCAAGCCTCTTGCATTCCTCGGGATTAGCGCTTAGTTTCCGCGCCATTCGCGCATGCAGACGTAGCTCAGTTGGTTAGAGCGTCGGATTGTGGCTCCGAAGGTCGGTGGTTCGAATCCACCCGTCTGTACCATCCTCTCAAAAATTTCCGCTTTTCAAATCCAGAGCGTGCTGGTCGCTGGCCGTGGCGGCATTCAGGCTATTTTTGTTCGCACCCGCTGTTGAAATATTGCCTCAGAAAATGTCGTCGGAATGTTTGCAATCTTGGTAAATGCGCGCGGGTTCTCTTATGTGTCTAATGACGTTTCGTCAGTAGTAATATTTACCAATCAAATTAATGTAAAAACTTATGTTTTTGCTTGGTGATATTTACCATTAATAGCCTCGTTTGTTGCGAAGACATAAACGCTAACAAAATACTGCGCCCATGAATCGGTGGTGACGTACGCTTAACGAATGTGAATCGGCGGCGTCGGAATACCCGAACAGGGGGCGGATTTGTCGTCGGGAATAGTGAATCCGGAAGAAACCCGGAGCGCACGGTTTCGTGCGCTTCGGCTGTTGAGTGCGTACTACGAACTGACGCTGCAACTGCGGGAGCGTTTCGGCGCGCAGGACCCCGTGGATCTCACCATGCTCGTTTTGATCGCGCTCGGTGATCTCGGTTCAGTGCCGATGGATGCGGAACTGCTCGCGGAAAAGCTTGCTTCCTCCCGTTCGACGGTGGATCGCCGGCTGCGACCGTTTCTGGATGAAGGTGTGGTCGTGAAGGAGCGGGAGGGCAAGGCCACGGTCTTCAGGCTTGGTGCGGATATCCTGTGGAACCCGACGCCGCCGCAGGGGATGGCCGTGGATTTAACGGAAGAAATGGTCCATACGCTGATGGACCTGATTTTCGAACTGCTCAATGAAGAATAACGGCTCGGTATGCAGCGCGACGGCAAGTCCACGTTTTCCGCAGCAAATGCATATCCGCAAGCCGGATGGTACGTTCAAGACATTGCGATTTTCCCGATTGAAGAATGCGGCATATTTTTTGTGTTTCTTCAAAATGACGAACGATCGCAATGGGACTAATGCGGAATGAACATCCATCACCATAAGTTATCTTCTGAAGCGCATAGCATTCTCCGAATATATGAGATGTTTTTTAGCCTTACATTCCGTTTTATGGAGGAATACAAAGTAAATGAATTTAGTATGCTTATGATAATTACGACAATAGCGATTGCCAACTCCAACGAACTTGAAGCGGATCTGGATTTAATCTCGGAGGAAACGGACATACCTTATTCCACAGTGCGCCGGAAAGTGGAGAGAATGTGCGAAGAAGGAATCTTGTCTGTTAAAAAATCAAAAAGCCGATTGACTTATGAATTGTCGAAGGAAATTCCGATTGCGCATCCGAATCAAGTGATTGATAAAGTGAACAAGAACTTTAAGAGAGAAGTCTCTGACATCGTTATTCGTGAAATAAAGAACATGATCCTTGAGAATAAATAGTAGATTCCAAATTGAAAATCGTTATTCATTGACCGATTAAGAATTTGTTCATTATGATTTACATGTGGTTGGGGACTACAGTTAAATAAGGCAACTGTCGGAATTTTAGTTCATGGCGTAATTCGACAATCGGTGGCGTGTTACCCGCCGTAGCCTGGCGCCTGCAACCTGAACATGGATCGTCGCGTATGCCCGTATGGAGCCGGAAGGCCTTCGTCCGGGAACGGGAGGCCCTTGCCCGGTGCGAAGCCTGTCGCGAGATGGCGCGTTTTGGATCGGGCGGGATGGAGCGTTGTCTGCCATCGCGGTTGGCTTGCGCCGAAGCGGGGCGGCACTGCGGGGTCTTCCAATACGCGTCTTGCGCGAATGGGATATGACAGATGGTCTGGACGCCGGAACGTGAAGATCTCTTGAAAAAACTGTGGCTGCAAGGTTTGAGCGCCAGTCAGATCGCTCGGACCATGGATTGCTTTACCCGAAATGCGATCATCGGCAAGGCGCACAGGTTGAATCTTCCCAAACGATCCCCGGTGACGCGGTCGAGCCCAAAGCCGCGCCGCCTTCGCGCAAAACCAACGCTTGCCCGTATAGGCAGCATGACAAAAGCGGGCCCACGTTTGCCTGCGCAGCATCGCGAGGTCGGTTTGAGTGCAGGGCGCGCGCTGGATTGCGAAGCTTTCATGCCGCAAAGCGGTGGCGGCATTGCTCTGACGGAAACGCATACGATCTTGATGGAACTGAAGCATAACACCTGCAAATGGCCTATCGGCGACCCGGGCGATCCGGAATTCCATTTTTGCAGCCTGAACGTGGACAGCGGCAAATCCTATTGCGAATTTCACCATCGCCTCGCCTACCGTCCGCTGCGCGGCCGCAAGGAGAGGAGGGAAAGCCGGCTGGAAGAGCAGGAATTCGTGAAAGCCATGGCGAGTTAGCCCGTTGCCGGCGCATGTGCTCTCCTGAGATTGGGCGCCGGCAGGATATCGCCCTGAAATTTGCTCCAATATATTGGTATCGGGCCGATTTCCTGTCACGAAGGTGGCCCCGCCCTCACGGAGCGCATCAGGGCCAGATTCACTGCGGACCAATGCCAAGGTTCTCGCGAATTTTCGCTTGAATCTCGTCAATTCCCGGCGAGGCATCGATGCATTGCCAGTCGATCCGGCCAAGGTCGTAGTTTTCCTGTAAAACGACGACCTTGGCTCCCGCGTCCGACGCGTCGCCCTTGCGGGTCTCGACGCGCGATAACTTGATTTCGCGCGGGGCATCGAGCCATATCCCGGTAAATGGAACCTCAAGAGCGCCCGCAAGCCGCTCTGCCGCGCCGCGTTCTTCCGGACGTGCGAACACGGCGTCGAGTATCACGCTGTGGCCGTTCGCAAGACAGCGGTCGGCGGCGTTCAGCATGAGACCGTAAATCTCCGCTTGCGCTTGCGCGGTGTAGGCTTCCGGCGGTGCGGGGGCCGTTTCAGACAACCCTAAACGGTGTTTGCGGAAAACGTCGCTCCTTAAAAGAACCGCACCCGGAGGATGGCCGGCGAAAGGCGCGAGAAGCCGGGCCTGCGTCGTCTTGCCGGTGCCGGAAAGTCCGCCGAGTGCAAGGAGCCGCGGCGTGTGCGGCTCCATGAATTGTTCCGCACATTCAAAGTAACGCTTTGCCGCGTCGACCGCCGCGGGCCGCATATCCTGAGGTTGATGGGGAATTGCTACGGCGGTTACCTTGGCGCGGATGGCCGCGCGGACCATCAGGAAGAACGGCAGAGCGGCCAGTGCGTCATAATCCGCCGCATCGCCTCCAAGCACGAGATAGCGGTTGAAGACGCGGTTGGCGGCTGTATGTTCTCCGCGCTCCCAAAGATCCATCAGCAGGAAAGCAAGATCGTAAAGGATATCGCCGGTCGCGATCGTATCGTCGAATTCCACCGCATCGAACAGCGCTGGCTTGCCTTCGATCAGGACGATGTTGCCAAGATGCGCATCGCCGTGGCCAAGCCGCACCTTGCCCTGGCGGTCGCGCGCGTAAAGCAGGTCGGCAAGCCGGAGATATGCCTCGCGCGCTTTTAATGAGAGCGCCTCGGCGCGATGCGGCGGAAAAAGATCCGGGTCGGCGCGAAACGCCTCGTCATTCTGGTCGAGATAACGGCCGAGATCGGCGATCCAGGCCGCGGCGTCCCGCACTTCCGCTTTCGAGTGGGCTTCGACCATGATCTCGGCCAGTCCATCGGCCAGAGCGTCGTCGATGCCGTGTTGATCGGCAATCCGATCAAGCGTTTTCGTTTCGTCGAAACGATGCATGACGACCAGCCAGTCGACCGTTTCTCCGTCGCCGCAAATGGCGAGGTTGCCGTCGTCGTCACGCGTCACGGGTTCCGTGCCCAGGTAGATATCAGGCGCGAAGAGGCGGTTGCGCTCGATTTCGCGGTCGCAAGCCGCCTTGCGCTTTTCAAGGGTTGAGAAATCCAGGAAGGGGAAGCGCACCGCCCGCTTCAGCTTGTAGGCCTTTCGCCCCACAAGGAAGACGATCGCCGCGTGGGTGTCGATCCGTTTGACCGTCGTACCGCCATGGTTTCTTCCATCACCGAGATAGGCGATGATGCTTTTCTGGCGTGATTGTTCCCCGGATACCGTCACCGCAAATGCAACCCTTTGAATTGGCGCTGTTTGGAACAATATGTCTTAGGCAGGATCAAAGAGAAAGATTCGGACCGCTACGGAATATCACGCTCGAATCACTGCCCAAGGTAAAATGACAAATGGTTGCAGGCGTTTGACATTTGTCATTGTCGCGGCGGGGGCGGTTGAGCAATTAGGGTCTGGACCCCAGGTAATGACAACCACTTAAATCCGGAGGAAGGCCTGATATGGCAACGCATCTTGGCTTGAAGAAGATACGCCTCAACCTGGCGAGAACGAAGGAATATCCCAACGGATCGGCGCATCACGGGTATGAATTCCTCGCTCCGCTCGATGCCGACGATCATATCGACGCCACACAATGGAAGATGCATCGCAAGAACTGCCGCGTCCGCCGTTTCTGGGGTGATGAGGAAGAGGACATCGGCCACCTGATGCATCGTCCCGGCGGGTCCTGGGCCTTTCACTACGATATCGATGGAGATGAGGACGACGAGGCGGGCTACCGCTTTGGAAGTCATGCGTTTCGCCCCGGCGAATATGTGTCGATACGCGACGAGGATGGCGATTTGCATACATTCGTCGTCGTTACAGTCGACGACGTTTGAAGGCTTATAGGGGCCAGGCCCTGGGCGTCTTTCTCCGGGTTGACGAGGATCAAGGTTTGTGAGGGCGAAAACGCTAAAATTCCGGGCAGCAGGCGGCGCTAATGCGTTCGACAACATCAAAGCCTGCGCGAAACAGGAATGGAGCATCACCGATGAAATCGCTGTTGCCGTCTTTCTGGGATGAGAAGAACGATCCGTTCGCGGCATTCGGCCGCGACTTGAACCGCGTATTCTCGGATTATTCGAAGGCCCTGCCGGCATTGTCCTCCGCATTCGGAAGCGGATTTCCAGCCATCGATGTGCAGGAAACTGACGAAGGCCTGGAAATCACCGCGGAAGTACCGGGAATTTCGGAAAAGGATATCGACGTGTCGCTTGAGGGGCGCATGTTGACGATCAAGGGCGAAAAGCGCGCTTCAAAGGATGTCAGCGAACAGAACCGGTTCGTTTCCGAGCGTTCCTACGGCGCGTTCAGGCGGGCCATGACGTTGCCATTCGAGCCGGAGCACGACAGCATTGCCGCGCATGTCGACAATGGAGTGTTGACGATAAGCCTTCCCAAGCCCAGGCAAACGAAGGAAAAGACTTCCAGGATCGAGGTCAAGCGCAAGGGCTGAAAGCCCGCATAGTCATTCCGTTGTGGAATGAGTTGGCAACGGCCGCGCTTTTGCGCGGCCGTCTTCGTTGTGCCTATATGATGCGATTGATGAAACGAATTGCGGCGGGCGGATATGCCCGCCGAACCGCATGAAAGAACGGACAATGACGGGCGAGATGAAGACGGGCGGCAGGCTTCTGGTGGAAGCGCTTGAGCGGCAGGGGGCGGAACGCGTGTTTTGCGTTCCCGGCGAAAGCTATCTTGCGGTGCTGGATGCGCTCTATGATGCCGACCTGCCTGTGACCGTCTGCCGGCAGGAAGGCGGGGCGGCGATCATGGCCGAGGCCTGGGGCAAGATGACGGGCCGTCCGGGCATTTGCATGGTCACGCGCGGCCCCGGTGCTACGAACGCGGCCGCCGGGCTCCACATCGCCCAGCAGGATTCCACGCCGATGATCCTTTTCATCGGGCAGATCGAGACCGGCATGCGCGGGCGCGACGCCTTTCAGGAGGTCGACTATCGCCAGATGTTCGGCGGCATCGCCAAGTGGGTGGCGGAGATCGAGGATGCCGCCCGTATCCCGGAAATGGTGCAGCGCGCATTCTATACCGCGACATCCGGACGGCCCGGTCCGGTCGTGCTGGCGCTGCCGGAGGACGTTCTGGTCGAGGAAGCTTCCGTTGCGCATCCGGCTCCCTTCGAGCCGGTGGAGACTTTTCCGGCGCCTGATCAGATCGGCGAACTGGAAAGGCTGCTCAAGGCTTCCAAAAGCCCGCTCGCCATCCTCGGCGGGAGCCGCTGGACGGAGGCCGCACGTGAAGAATTCACGCGTTTTGCCGAGCGTTTCCGCCTTCCGGTCGCTTGTTCCTTCCGCAGGCAGATGCTGTTCGATCATCTTCACCCGAATTACGCCGGCGATGTCGGTATCGGCATCAGCCCGGCGCTGAAAGCGAGGATCGAAGAGGCCGATCTCTTGCTCCTTGTCGGCGGACGCTTGTCGGAAATGCCGAGCCAGTCCTACACGCTTCTGGATATTCCGGAACCGCGCCAGAAGCTCGTTCACGTTCACCCCGGGGCTGAGGAGCTTGGCCGCGTCTATCGCCCGGGCCTTGCGATCCATGCTTCGCCTTCCGCCTTCGCGGGCGCCCTTGGCGCGCTGGATGCGCCGGGCGAAGTCGCCTGGGAAGGGGCATCGCAAGCGGCACACGAAGCCTATCTCCAATGGTCAGGCGCACGGCCCAGGGTTCCGGGAAACCTGCAAATGTCGGATGTCGTGGAATGGCTTGAGGCCAATCTGCCCGAAGATGCCATCCTGACGAACGGGGCCGGCAATTATGCGACCTGGATCCATCGGTTTCACCGTTTCCGCCGCTTCATGACGCAGCTTGCGCCCACCAGTGGCTCCATGGGCTATGGCTTGCCTGCAGCGGTTGCCGCGAAGCTCAAGTTTCCGGATCGCACCGTCATAGCCTTCGCCGGTGACGGCTGCCTGCAGATGACAATGCAGGAATTCGGCACAGCCGTACAGGAAGGCGCGGCCATTATCGTGGTTGTCGTCGACAACGGGATTTATGGCACGATCCGCATGCACCAGGAGCGTGACTATCCGGGCCGGGTGTCGGCGACGACGCTCGTCAATCCGGATTTCGCGAGCTTTGCGCGCGCTTATTCCGCTCATGCCGAAACGGTGGAAACGGCGGAGGAATTTGGCCCGGCCTTCGAGAGAGCCAGGGCAAGCGGCAAGCCGGCGCTCCTGCATCTGAAGCTCGACCCGGAGGCGATCACGCCGGTCAGGACGTTGAGCCAGATACGCGCCGGCTGAAGCCGTCAGGCCGGCCCATTTTCCGCCGACAGCCGGCGCGCCGCTTCGCTGACCGTCAGCGACACGACGGCGATGGTGTCGTCGTCCGGCGATGTGCGGATCGTGAAGCCGAGAGCCTGGCACATGTCGAGCATCGTCGTGTTTTCCTTCAGGACCTCGCCTTTGATCGTTTCGATGCCATCCACTCTGGCGTAATCGATAATTCGCTTCATCAGCACCCAGCCGAGCCCTCGCCCCTTCAGGCTGGATTTGACGATGATCGCGTATTCGCCGGTCAGGTGGTCGGGGTCTGCGTGCAGGCGCACGGCGCCCAGAACCTCTCCGCTGGCCGGATCGATCGCCGCGAATGCCATGGCGCGCGAATAGTCCAATTGCACGAGACGAGCGAGGAACGCGTGGGTGAATTCCCTGACGGGCGCGAAGAAACGAAGGCGCAGATCTTCCGGCGACACCGTCTCGAAGAACCTGCGATAGCGCTCTTCGTCCTCCGGGCGCACGGGTCTGATGAAGACGGTTGATCCGTCCTTGAGCTCGACCGAGCTTTCGAGTTCCTTCGGGTAGGGTGCGATCGCAAGGCGGGACTTGCCCTGCCTGCCTTTATGCGCGGCCGGTTCGGCGACGGATATGCGTGCGTCCAGCGCCAGCACGCCATCGGCATCGACGAGAAGCGGATTGACGTCCATTTCCCGAATTTCCGGAATGTCGGCGGCAATCTGGGAAAGCTTGACGAGGGTGAGCGCGACGGCATGAAAATCCGCCTTCGGGCGGTTGCGAAAGCCTTGCAGGAGCTTGCATATGCGCGTCCGCCTCATAAGGCCTTCGGCGAGGTTGAGGTCGAGCGGGGGAAGTTCCAGCGCGATATCCGAAACGATTTCAATCGCCGTGCCGCCGTGGCCGAAGACGATCGTCGGGCCGAAGGTCGGATCGTCCGCAATCCCGGCAAAGATTTCCGCCGCATGGGGGTGAGACCGCATCGGCTGCAGGACGATGCCGGAAATATCGGCTTGCGGATGGCTCTCGCCGATCTGCCCGATCAGGCTTTTCGCGGTGGAACATGCCTGCTCCGGTGTCGCGATATCGAGGATGACGCCGCCGAAATCGGATTTGAAGGGCAATTGAGGTGAGACGATCTTGAGCGCGATTCGGTCGGTTTTCTCAAGCAGGCTTTCGGCGTTCTTGAAGACCGTGTCGAGGTCGCTCGCGAACAGCGTTTCGATCTGCGGAATTTCATAGGCCCGGAGAATTGCCGAGACTTCTCCAGGGTCGAGCCACAGACGCCCCTCTTGCAGGGCGTTTTTGGCTATTGCGCGTGCTTTTTCCGTTTCCGGTTCGAAGTCGCTCGGCAGGCTGGGCGGGGCTGCCATCAGATGGGTTTTCGCTTCGGTATACTGCACGAGGTGCATGAAGCTTCTGACGGCATCGGCCGCGCTTGCGTAACAGGGAACGCCAGCCTCATCGAGTGCTGCTCGCGGCAGGGGAGTGCCGGCGGCAAGCGTTGCGATCAGCGCCTTTTTCCTGCTTGGAGGACGTTTGTCGGCCCTGTAAGCCGCCGCAATTGCCGCAGCGGTCTCTTCCAGAGAGGAAAATGCGGAAGGGGCGGCAAGAACGAGAACGCCGTCGCATTGCCGGTCCGCCATCAATGTGGAAATCGTATCGCGAAAGGTTTCGGGTGGTGCGGTCTCGGGCAGGATCAGCGGGTTTTCGGCGGGCAATCCCGTACGGGCCTTGGAGCCTGCGGCCTTTATCGTTTCCTCGCTCAATGTGACCAGTTCGCCGCCACGGGTTTCCAGTTGATCCGCCGCGATCGTCGCGAGGCTGCGCCCTGCCGAGACGATTGCGAGCCGGCGTCCGGCGACGGGGCGCAGGCGTTCCACCGTTTCCGCGGCATCGAACAATTCCCCCAGATCGTCGACCCGCAGAATGCCGGCGCGTTGAAGTGCCGCCTCGAAAACGAGATCGGGTGCGGCAAGCCTTCCGGCATGCGTGGTGCCTTGTCCCTTGCGGTCCCGGCTTTTGCCCGACCGGATGGCGATGACGGGCTTGGAATATGCAGCGACCCGCGCGGCGGAAAGGAACTTCCGCGGGTTGCCGATGCCTTCCATGTGAACGAGGATTGCGCGAGTGCGATAGTCGAGGGCGAACCAGTCGAGCAGGTCGCTCACGTCGATATCGGTGCGCTGGCCGAGGGACCCGACGGCGGAAAAACCGATCCGGTTCGAAGCGGCATGAGACAATGTCGCATTGAGCACTGTGCCGGAGCGCGCGATCAGCGCAAGGTCGCCCGCTTCGATGTCCGCGCCCGCCAGATGTGCAAAAAAACCTTGCCGGGGCGCGGCGACGCCAAGGCTGCCGGGGCCGAGCACCCTCACGGTATGCTTTCCGGCGGCTTGAAGGGTGCGTATCACCAGATTGTCCGGCCAGGTGTCGAAGCCCGGCGAGAGCGCGATGACGGCGCGCGTTCCTCCTGCGCCCGCCTCCAGCACAAGCCGTGGCGCGTCTTGCGGGTCGCCGGCGAGGATCAGCAGATCGGGCGCCCTGTCCAGGTCCGCGAGCCTTCGCTTGGCGCGAAAGCCGTCCGGCACGTCCTTACCGCAGCCGATGATTGTCACAGATGTCGTGGAAAGAACGGCACCAAGCCTTGAAAGCAGAAGATCATACGCCGCTCGCGGAAGTTTATTCGGCCCGACGACGGCGATGGAAGACGGGGCGAACAGGCCTTCTAGATTGCGGATCGTCACGCGGGAATCTCCGGTTTGAATACGGACCCTGGATCATTTCTCCCGCAAAACCGTCGATGATTGTTTTTTGTTGTTTCTTGTTCCGGTCGCCGGCGGCGAGGCATGCCCGCCGCCGGTTTGTCTCGCCTGTTCAATGCGCCATCAGAACCGGCACGGTCATGGCGGCCAGGATTTCACGCGTCGCGCCGCCGAACAGGAATTCACGCATGCGCGAATGTCCGTAACCGCCCATGGCAACCATGTCGACGCCCTGGTCGGATACGTAATTGAGAATGGCGTCGGCAATGCCCGTCTGCGGGCGCGGCACCACGTCGACGGTGACATTGAGATTGTGGCGAGCGAGGTAGGTTGCGATATCCGCGCCGGGCTGCCCGTGGGACGTTTTTCCGGTTTCCACCATCATCACGGTCACCTTCTCGGCCATCGCAAGAATCGGAAGTGCCGCGTGGACCGCACGGCTTGCCGTCGGGCTGCCGTCCCAGGCAACGAGAACGTTCTTCATCTTCAGTTTGGCGCCGATGTAAGGAACGATGAGAACGGGCACGCCGGATTCGAAAAGTGCCGCTTCGATCAGCGTTTCCCGCATCGGTTCCGGCTCGTCCGGGTTATCCTGGCCGATGACGACAAGGTCGGTGAAGCGGCAATGCGAGACCACCGGCTCCGCTGTCCCACCGGTAATCATCTCGGCGGTGCGCACTTCCGAAGATACGCCGCTCTTGCGCGCCATGTCGGAAAACGCCTCGCCTGCCTTCGCAGCGGCTTTCAGCGCGGAATCGCGGGCGATCTCGATATAATCGGCCGGCATGGGGGCGGCGATGAAGCCCGGCACCACCGGCTCGAACGCGATCGAAAGACCTGTCACATGGGCGCCCGTGCGGCTTGCAAGGTCGAGCGCGAGCCGTGGCGCAGCCTGTTTTCCGTTGAGGTCGACAACCGTCAAAATATCCTTGATCGCCATAACAACGTCCCTCCTTTGATGGGGCCGGGCCTGACGGGCCCGTAGTATCGTCGCGAGACTACCCGTCCGAGTGCGATCATTCTTTGACCCTCGTCAATCAGACGCAAGGGAAGAATCGAATTTTCTCAGCGAAAATAGGCATATGCCGAAGGTCAGATCTCTTTGAGCACCTCCCGGGCGATGATCAGCCGCTGGATTTCCGATGTTCCTTCGTAGATCGTCGTGATGCGGGCGTCGCGCGCATATCTCTCGAGAGGATATTCGCGGATGTAGCCCGCGCCGCCGTGAAGCTGGAGCGCGGTGTATGTGGCGCGCTGGGCGGCTTCGCTTGAAAAAAGCTTGGCCATGGAGGCTTCGCGGGCGAAGGGTTTGCCGGCATCCTTCAAATGCGCAGCTTGCAGGATCAGCAGGCGGGCGGCTTCCAGTTCGGTTTCCCGGTCGGCGATCATCCACTGAATGCCTTGCATGTCGGCGATCGCCTTGCCGAACTGCTTGCGTTCCTTCACGTAGGACTTCGCGGCGTCCATCGCCGCTCGCGAAATGCCGAGCGCCAGTGCCGCGATGCCGATACGCCCCCCGGCAAGCTCGCCGACGGCGATGCGGAAGCCGTCGTTTTCTTCGCCCATCATTTGCGTCGCGGGGATGCGGCAATCCTCGAAGTGCACTTCGTTGGTGACGGAGCCCGTCTGGCCCATCTTCTTTTCGGCCTTGCCTATGACGAGCCCCGGCGTGTCGCGCTCCACGAGGAAGCAGGAAATGCCCTTGCCCCTGGGGGCGTCCGGGTCGGTCACCGCCCAGACGACGAAGATGCCGGCGTATTCGGCGGAAGTGATATAGAGCTTGGAGCCGTTCAGGACATAGTGATTGCCGTCTCGCACGGCCTTCGTGCGCATGGAGGAGGGGTCGGAGCCGGCTCCCGACTCTGTCAGGCAGAAGGCCGCGGCGGGATAGATCCCGCCGGCGATCTTCGGAAGATAGGCGGCTCGTTGCTCTTCCGATCCCACAGCCTGGATGACCTCGGCCACCATATTTGTGACCGACATGGTAACCCCCGTGGAGGCGCAGGCGCGGCCGACTTCCTCGATCGCGAGCGCGAAGGCAACGGCACCTGCTTCCGCTCCACCGTAATCGGCGGCGACGTTGAGCGCCATGAAGCCGTTTTCTGCAAGGAATTTCAGGTTGGCCAGAAACTCCTCGCGGCCCTCGCCCCGGTCCAGACGTTCGGCGAGCGGGGCGATACGGTCGCCTGCAAGCCGTCTTGCGGTATTCTGAATGAGGATTTGTTCCTCGTTCAGCAAAAATTGCATGACCGTCCTCCCATAAAATCGTTCGCCGGTTTTCATGACCCAACGAATTCCAACCCTTGGCCGGCAATTAACGGAGATTGCCAGGTTTTGTCCATTTCTCCTCGCGGCCAGTCGTGGCCTGAAAAGCTTGAGGAATTCGCCAGAGTTTGCGTTCAGCCTCTGGATATGTCGTTTTTACCATGTAAATGTGCGACCTCGGATCGCCGCGCGGAACCAATAATCATTCGGGCGTGGCGGCCATCGTAACAAGATCGCATCTGAACAAGAATCGGGAGGACCGAATGAAACTCAACCGCGCACTTATCACGTCGGCGACAGCGCTTGCGCTGACGTTCGGCTTTGCGGCGGAAACCTTCGCGCAGGACGTTACCTGGAACGTTTCGCTGTGGGGCAAGCGCCGCGCCTTCACCGAACACATCGAAAAGCTGGCCGAACTCGTCGACCAGAAGACGGACGGGGGCTTCAAGCTGAACCTTGCCTACGGCGAAGCGCTGTCCAAGTCGCGCGAGAACCTTGACGGTATTTCCATCGGCGCTTTCGAGATGGCGCAGTTCTGCGCGTCCTACCACGCCGACAAGAACCCGACGTTGACGGTGCTCGAGCTTCCCTTCCTCGGCGTGCCGGACCTTGAAACCCAGGTCGCGCTCGACAAGGAAGTCTATTCCCATCCCGCCGTCCAGGAGGATCTGGCGCGCTGGAACGCGAAGCTTTTGATGTCTTCGCCCATGCCGCAGTACAATTTCGTGGGCAAGGGCGACGCGCCGAAATCCGTTTCCGATTTCGAAGGCATGCGCGTTCGCGCCCTTGGCGGCGTCGGCAAGGCGATGGAGACGATCGGTGCCGTTCCGACGACGGTGACGGCTTCCGAAACGTTCCAGGCGATCGATTCCGGTACCGTGCGCGCGGCATCCTTCGCTCCGCATGCGCATCTGGCCTTCAAGACGGTGGAAGCAGGCAGCTGGTGGACGACGAATCTCAATCCCGGCACGGTCAACTGCCCGGTCGTCGTCAATCAGGATGCCTACGATGCCCTGCCCGACAACTACAAGGAAGCGCTCGACTCCTCGATCGACGAGGCGATCGACCATTACCTCGCGACCTACAAGAAGGTCTACGACAAGTGGTATCCGACGCTTGACGAAATGAAGATCGAGCAGGTCACCTTCGAAAAGTCGGAAATCGACGCTTTCAGGGCAAAGGCCGGCAAGCCGCTTTGGGACGAATGGGTCAAGGAAATGAGCGCCAAGGGCATTCCCGCCCAGGAACTGCTCGACATGGTGCAGTCCAAGCTCAACTGACGATCCGTCGATCCGTGTGACGCCCCGCCCCGGCCGATGTCCTCGACCGGGGCGGTTTGCCAACATGGGATCGGTCATTCTTTCCTGCGGACCGCCATGCGGTGATACAGACAGGAGCATGTCATGAACGCTGGGCCCGCCTCGAGCGAGCAGCCGCGAACCTATATCCGGTTCGATGGCGCTCTCGGCGTTATCGAAAATATATTCAATCTTATCGCCGCCGCCAGCATCCTCGTGCTGATGCTGCTTGCCGTCGTGCAGGTCGTCGGACGAACGGTGTTCAACTGGCCCGTCCCGGGCTTTATCGACATCACGGAACAGGCGATGGCGGTATTCGCTTTCGGTGGCATCGCCTATTGCCAGCGCGTGGGCGACCACATCCGCATGGAAATCGTGCTCGGCCAGCTTAAGGGGCGGACCCTCTGGGTCGCGGAATTGGTCGGCGTCGTCCTCATCTGGCTCGTCGTCACCGGCCTCGTCTACGGTTCCTGGTACCACTTCCAGCGCTCGTGGCTGCTGGGGGACAGCACGATCGACATCGGCCTGCCGACATGGCCGTCGAAGCTTGTCGTTCCGGTCGCGCTTTCGCTCTTGTGGCTGCGGCTGGTGCTACAGATCTACGGCTACTGGCGCCTGGTGCGCTATCCCGATGCCGAAGCCATTGCCGTACCCGTGATTCACGATGCTGCGGAAACGGCAAAACATGAAATAGAAGAAGCTTTCGGAGAAGACCCGGCGGAATTCGGGCGAGGGGAGAAAGCCTGATGACGCCTTTTGACATCGGTCTGATCATGACGGGCGTCCTGCTCGTCCTTGTAGTCGTCGGCATGCGGGTTGCCTTTGCCGCCGCGCTGGTCGGCATGGTCGGCCTTATCGCCATCTTTTCGCTGCGCCTCGGCTTTGAAAAGGGGGTGATAACCGCGCTCAAGATGGCGGGCACGGTTCCTCATTCGAAGTCGGTCACCTATTCGCTGTCGGTCCTGCCGACATTCATCCTGATCGGCTTTCTCGCCTTTTACGCCGGCTTCACGCGCCAACTCTTCGAAGCGGCAAAACGCTGGCTCGGCTGGTTGCCGGGTGGCATGGCGGTGGGTACGGTTTTTGCGACCGCGGGCTTCGCCGCCGTTTCCGGCGCAAGTGTCGCGACGGCAGCCGTATTCTCCCGGGTCGCGATCCCGGAAATGCTCGCCGTCGGTTATTCCAAGCGCCTGTCTTCGGCGGTTGTCGCGGCGGGTGGCACGCTTGCCTCGCTCATTCCGCCTTCGGCGATCCTGGTGATTTATGCCATTCTGGTTGAACAGTCGGTGGCAAAGCTCCTGATCGCCGGCTTCCTGCCGGGCATCTTCTCCGCGTTCATCTACGTGATCATCATCATCGGCATGTCGGCCTGGCGCGGCGATGCCCCGCCGGTGCGTGGATTTACCTGGGGTCAGCGTTTCGCCGCGGTGCCCGGAACGTTGCCGATCGTCAGCGTCGTCGTCATCATCTTCGGCTCGCTTTATTACGGTATCGCGACGCCGACGGAAGCAGGTGCGCTCGGTGCTTTCGTGGTGCTCGTGACGGCAATCGTCAACGGCATGCGTGGGCGCCAGCTTGGCCAGGCCCTGCACGAGACGGCGAAGCTGACGGTGATGATCTTCACGCTCATCTGGGGTGTGCTGGTTTACGTCCGCTTTTTGGGTTTCGCCGGCCTGCCGGAAGCCTTCAGGGAGTTTATCGTAGCGCTCGAATTCAGCCCGTGGATGACGCTTGTGATCATCCTGTGCGCCTATGCCGTGCTCGGTATGTTCATAGATGCCATCGGCATGCTGGTGCTGACCTTGCCCGTGGTCTATCCGGCGGTCATGGCGCTCAATGGTGGCGAATCCGTATCGGCGGCGGACAGCGCGTTCGGCATGTCGGGCGAGCTTTGCGCGATCTGGTTCGGAATCCTGGTGGTCAAGATGGCGGAGCTTTGTCTGATCACCCCACCGATAGGCCTGAACTGCTTCGTGGTCGCCGGTGTCAGGCCGGATATTCCGGTGCAGGAGGTTTTCCGCGGCTGCTTGCCGTTCTTCGTGGCGGACGGGCTGACCATCGCCGGTCTTGTCGCCTTCCCGGCGATCGTAACCTGGCTGCCATCGGTAATGTAGCTCCGGCAAACGGTGTAAAAAAACGATGCGGCGAGCCGTTTATTAATGGCTCGCCGCAAGTGTTTCATGTTCAGGGGCGCACGATTGTCCAGCCCGCCTCGTCCAGCTCCATGAGGGTCACGACGCCTGCAGGAACGGTCTCGGCGTTATCCACCAGCGGTGGCTCTTTTCCTTCCTTCTTCGTCATTCCCGCAATCGTATTTCCACACGCATTGAACGTGACGTTGGGCATGCTCTTGGCAAAACCGGCAAGCCGTTCCTTAACCGGCGATGTATCGGACCTGAGCATGTGAAGGCCCTGGTTGAAGGCGACGATCCTTATTTCCACCTCCTCGCCGTTGCCCGAGTAATGTCGTGCCACATTCGCAGCCACATTGAGAACGGTGTTCATCTTTTGCGGGTCGTTGTCGCTGATCTGAAGTGCAAGACGGTGGACCCCGTCCCCGGCAGTCGCGGCCCCGGGCGCAAAAAGTGCAAGGCCGGCCAGCAAGACTGCGAAATATACGGTCACTGTTTTCATGGATTTCCTCCCGTTCGCCACCCATGCGGGCAGTGCGGGACTATAACATAATAACATCTATATTCTAGAATATGATATTGCGCACCACGGCCTCGCGCCGCAACGTGCTACCGCGCCCTCGGGCGACGTCTAAAAAAGTGTGCCTTGTTTTTTCGGCTCGCCGGTCGCCTTTGCCGCGCGGGATTTTTTGGGAGGATGCCCGCCGCCTGCCGGCGCGCTCCCGGTCAACGCGGTCAGATGGCTTTCGTCGCCGAACTCGATGTCGATCATCGTGCCTGCCGCAACATCCCTGGCGGATCTGATCGGCGTGCCCGCATCGTCCCGTACGAGAGCGAAGCCGCGCTGCAGCACATTTCGGTAGGAAAGCGATTCCAATAGCTTGTCGACGGCATCGAGCCTTGCGCGCTCCGCCTTGACGCGTTCGGCGAACGCCCTGTCAAAGCGCGACGAGAGACCGTCGAGTTTCTCACGCGAAAGTCCGGCTCTTTCGTTGAGGCGTTGCGGTGACAAACGCTGGGCGATTGCCTCGAATCGCTGCCTGCGATTGCCGGAGATGACGGCGAGCGCCCGCAGGCTTCTTGCGGAAAGTGCGTCGATCCTCTCCGCTGAATAGCGCATCGTCCGTTGAAGCGTGGCCGGCGAAAGGCGGGCGTTGGCCGTGTCGAGCCGTGCACGCCTGTCGCGTAGCGTTGCCCGAAGCGCCGGCCGAAGCCGCTCGGAATATGTGTCGAGGCGCTGGCGGGGAAGGGCCAGCAGGTCGCGCGGGGCCGGCAGCGCCGCGCTCGCCGCGCGCAGCTCTGTTCGCCGGCTGTTCAGCAGCCTGATCAGGCCGGAACCGAGCCGGCGGGAGAGATCGTCGATCGTGTTGAGGAGCTCCGCCTTCACCGGCACGGCGATTTCGGCTGCCCCCGTCGGGGTTGGCGCACGCACGTCTGCTGCCAGGTCGATCAGCGTCCAGTCGGTTTCATGGCCGACCGCTGAAATCAGCGGGATGTCGGAGGCGGCCGCTGCACGCACGACCTCCTCTTCGTTGAAGCCCCAGAGATCTTCGATGCTACCGCCACCGCGCGCGACGATCAGGACATCCGGCCGAGGGATCGGCCCGCCGGGCGAAAGCGCATTGAACCCGCGAATTCCGTTCGCCACTTCCGCTCCGCAGGTCTCGCCCTGCACACGGACGGGCCAGACCAGCACATGCAGCGGGTAGCGGTCGGTGATCCGGTGAAGGATATCGCGGATGACGGCGCCCGTCGGCGAGGTGACGACGCCGATCACGCGCGGCAGGCGCGGCAAAAGCTGCTTGCGCGCCTCCTCGAAGAGCCCTTCGGCGGCAAGCTTCTTTTTCCGCTCTTCCAGAAGCGCCATCAGCGCGCCGACGCCGGCAGGCTCCAGCGATTCGATCACGAGCTGATATTTCGACTGACCGGGAAAGGTGGTGATCTTGCCGGTCGCGATCACTTCAAGGCCTTGTTCGGGTTGAATTTTCAGCCTGCTTGCCACGCCGCGCCAGATCACGCCGGCCAGCACCGCCTTGTCGTCCTTGAGGTCGAGATAGATATGTCCGGAACCGGGCCTCGATATCCGGCCCAGTTCCCCGCGCACCCGCACATAGCCGAAGGTGTCCTCCATCGTGCGCTTGATCGCGAAGGAGATTTCGGAAACGGAGAATTCGGCGACGTTGGTCGTGTCGGACAATGGCCTGCTCGAAGTGGATGTGACGGGTCGCTTTTTGTCCGATCAAGGGACATGAGCCGGCGCCCAAGGTCAAGGTCCACACCTTTGGATATCGACAGGTGGGAATACGGAATCGAATTCGTTAAGGTTGGGCCATGCCAAGATCGAACTTCAGAATGCAGCGCCTTTTCCTCCGGCATATCCTTGCGCATGGCGCCAGGATCGAGACGGACAAGGCGCAGACGAACTATCTCGTCAATGTCATGCGCATGGCCTCGGGCGACCGGATCCTCGTCTTCAACGGACGGGATGGCGAATGGTTGGCCGAACTCGAGGTGGAAAGCCGCAAGTCCTGCCGGATCGCGCTTGTCGAGCAGACGCGCGAGCAGGCGCCGGCATCCGATATCGATTATCTCTTTGCCCCGCTGAAGCATGCCCGCCTCGATTATATGGTGCAAAAGGCGGTGGAAATGGGGGCGGGGCGCCTTCGCCCGGTGCTCACACAGCATACGCAAGCCTCGCGCATCAATCTGGAGCGGATGGGAGCCAACGTGATCGAGGCTTGCGAGCAATGCGGCGTCATCTCGGTGCCGGAAATTCTGGAGCCCGTTTCGCTTCCCTCGCTCCTTGAAAGCTGGCCGCAGGCGGAGCCGGGCAGGCGGCTTCTCTTCTGCGACGAAGGCGAGGAAAGCCAGAACCCGCTCGCAGCGCTAAGCACGGTCGAGCGTGGGCCTCTCGGTGTATTGGTGGGGCCGGAGGGCGGTTTCTCGGAGGAAGAGCGGACGAGGCTGCGGGCGCTCGGCTTCGTCACGCCGCTTCCCCTGGGGCCCCGGGTGCTTCGCGCGGATACGGCGGGTGTCGCCGCGCTTGCGGTCGTTCAGGCGGCGCTTGGCGACTGGTACTGAAAAGTCGCTTAAACGAACCACAAGCACGCAAATTGAGGTTTGTGCCTCGCGGATGTGGTGAGTATGTTGCCGGCCAATATACGTTAGGGATGTCCGGATGGCCCGCGATACTGTCGATTCCACCCCGATCGAGGGGATACAAGCGCTCGCCGCGACGCTGGAGGCCGGCTGCAAGCCGGCGGACCGTTTCCGTATCGGAACGGAACATGAGAAATTCGGCTTCAACCTCTCCGACCTGAGCCCCATTCCCTATGAGGGCAAAAATGGCGTCAAGGCCGTTCTCGAAGGCATGGAGGCGCTTCTCGGCTGGGAGCGTATTTCCGACAACGGGCTGATCATCGGCCTTGCCGATCCCGTCGGTGGCGGTGCGATTTCCATCGAGCCCGGCGGCCAGTTCGAGCTTTCGGGCGCGCCGCTCGACAACCTCCACCAGACCTGCCGCGAAACCAACAGCCACCTTGCCCAGGTCCGCGAAGTGGCGGAACCGCTCGGCGTCGGCTTCCTCGGCCTCGGCATGACGCCGACGTGGAAGCGTGAAGATGTGCCGATGATGCCGAAATCGCGCTACCAGATCATGACGCGCTACATGCCGAAGGTAGGCAGCCTCGGGCTTGACATGATGTACCGCACGTCGACGATCCAGGTAAATCTCGATTTTGCCTCGGAAGCGGATATGGCGCGCAAGATGCGCGTGGGCCTGGCACTCCAGCCGGTCGCCACCGCCATCTTTGCCAATTCTCCCTTCACCGAGGGAAAACCGAACGGCTTCAAGTCGTTCCGGGCGGAAATCTGGCGCGATACGGATAATAATCGCACTGGCATGCTGCCGTTCGCTTTCGACGAGGGGTTCGGCTTCGAAGCCTATGTCGAATGGGCGGTCGATGTGCCGATGTATTTCGTCAAGCGCGGCGATACCTATTTCGATGCGACGGATGTTACCTTCCGCCAGTTTATGAACGGCGCGCTGCAAGGGCGGATACCGGATCCCAATCCGACGCTGGGCGACTGGGACAACCATCTGTCGACCGTATTTCCCGATGTCCGTTTGAAGCGTTACATCGAAATGCGCGGGGCCGACGGCGGGCCCTGGCGGCGCATTTGCGCGCTTCCCGCGCTTTGGGTCGGCCTTCTATATGATGAGGGCGTGCTCGATCAGGCCTGGCAGCTCGTCAAGGACTGGACGCCGGAAGAACGCGAATCCTTGCGCAATGGCGTGCCTCGCCATGCCCTGCACACGCCTTTCCGGTCCGGAACGGTTCGCGATGTCGCGCGTGAGATGGTGGCGCTCGCCGCGGAGGGCCTCAAACGTCGCGCGCGGCTCAACGATGCCGGCGAGGATGAGCGCACTCATCTTGCTGCCGTTGAAGAAACCGTGGCGACCGGGATGTCGCCCGCGGACCAGATGCTGGAGCGCTATCACGGTGCCTGGGGCGGTGACGTCACGCAGGTCTTCCGTGAATTTGCCTACTGACTGAGCGCGCTACCGGGCACGGAGTTTTCCTTCCCGCTCGGGGCTTGCCGTTTGACCGGCGGCGCGGCAAGGGCGATGATTGACGTCCACTCATAAAGGACGGGCATTCATGTCTGACGCGTTCGGATTTCCTCAAAGCTACGACCCGCAGACGCTTGCCGCGCATATGCGCAAGCAATTCGGCTGGTCGGATCAGGACTTCCTCAAGGCGTCGGAAAATCTGATGTCAGCGGCCCTCGCCGGTTTGCGCCACAATGCATCGTCGCCGGCCGGGTTGCAAAGTCTCATAGCGATGATGCCGGGGCCGGGTGCGGCATGGTCCGCGCCGCGGCCTGAGGGGTTCTTCGGAGAGCCTCTGGCGCTCTTCTTCGGCCCGGCGGATGTCCAGGCCCGCATCATCGAGCAGGTAACGAACGCGACCGGGCTTGGGCGGCAAGGCGTGGAGACCATGATGCCTGTTGTCGCCACCCTCACGCTCGGCAATCTGGCGCGGCAGTTCACGGCGGGGCCGGCGCGCGACATGCTGGATGCCTTCCTTGCGGGTTACGCCCGTGGACGGCCAAAGCCGACGCCCAAACCTGAGGATTATCTGGCGCCTTATGCCGAAGCGATGCAGTCCTTCTGGGATGGTTACATGCGTGCTTTCACGCCTGAACAGCCGCAAGAAGAGGCCGAGGCTGAAACGGCTGCGGAGATTCCCGACACGGAAGATGCCTCCCCACAGGAACCCGTAGCCGAAACACCTTCGGATGAAAACATCTCGGAGGCGTGGCTCGATATTGGCCGCAACATCCAGGAAACGCAGATCCGGGCTTTCGAAAAACTGTTCGAACAATCGTCCCGCCAGCCCGGCAAATAAAAAAAGCCCGCCTCGGAAACCGGGGCGGGCAAGTTGCGTCGGCGAGGGGCCGACAGGGCTGCGGTCAGGTAAATTCAGGAAGTCTTCACGCTTTTCCGGCGGGCAAGCGCGTTGAAGCGGCGTCCGCCGCGCATGGCCGCAAGCCGGCTCGAGGGATCTTCGAAGACGTCGCCCATGAGCGCGCTTTGGATGTCGCCGCGCGACACGCCGATATCGGCGAGCATATAGTCATCCATCTCAAGCAGCTTGGCGATTTGCCGGCGGTTGCGGTGCGCGTTCCACATGTGCGCGGCAAACCTGGCGAGTGCTGCAGCGCCATCGGCGGCAAGCATCGGGATTGACGATCTGACGGACCGTCTGACGGGGTAATGCATCATTGTCATGGCACGGCTCTCCTGTTCGGATAAACAGGCGTTTCGCCTGTCCGTTGCCTCTGCCGGGAAGTTTGATCCGGCTTCGCTTCAGGTGTTGAGAGGAATATGTCACCTCGCTATCAATTCATCAAACGAATGATTTGAATGGAAACCCATCGATAATGATGATAAATTCAGAGCAGCTATCGATTAAGGATATGAATTGATCGGAGAGAAGCGATGGCGCATGCGCTTGATATCGACCAGTTGAGAACCTTCCTGGCGATCGCCGAACTCGGCAGTTTCACCAAGGCGGCCGATGCGGTTCACAAGACACAGTCCGCCGTTTCCATGCAGATGCGGCGCCTGGAAGAGCGGATAGATCGCCCGATATTCGTGAAGGACGGGCGCCAGTCGCGTTTGACGGAGGACGGTCATCGGTTGGTCGAATTCGCGCAGCGCATGATCCGGCTCAATGACGATACCTTTAAGGCGTTTGCGGAGACGGAAATGGTTGGCCGCGTGAAATTCGGCTTGCCGGACGATTACGCGGAGCGGCTTCTGCCTCAGGTCCTTGCCGCCTTCGCGCGGTTGAACCCGTCGATCGAGATCGCCGTTCAGTGTCAGGCTTCGTCGCTCACGGCTCAACTCGTGGGGCAGGGCGAACTTGATATCGCGATCGTCACATCGGGCGACTGCGTTCCCTTGCAGGGCGAGGTGTTTCGCCGCGAGCCGCTGCATTGGGTAACCGCGTCCGACCGATGCCTGCATTGCGAGGATGTGCTGCGCCTTGCGCTCGGTCCTTCGGATTGTTGCTGGCGGGCGCAGGCCATTGCAGCGCTCGACCGGGCGAACAGGCCCTATTGCATTGCCTATACGTCCTCCAGCGCCTCCGCGTTGACGAGTGCGGTTCAGGCCGGTCTCGCCGTGGCCGTTCTGCCGGAAAGCGCTATTCGTCCGGGCCTTCGCATTCTGGGCGAGGCGGACGGCCTGCCGCAGTTGCCGCCCTGCGAGATCACCATCCTGCGCGCCGCCCACGCGACCGATCCGGTGCATGACGCGCTTTGCGATCATATCCACGCATCGATCGGCAACGTAGCCTATCAGATCGCTGCCGAATGAGCTGCCGTTAGCGCCGGCTCGACCTGAGGACGAAGATATTGCCGGCAAGCACGGCGGCGAGCCCGGCTAGAACATCCGCGCTCCAGTGGAAATCCTCCAATGCGGTGGAAACCAGAAGCGCCACGACCGGGAACATGACCGTGGCGTAGCCGGCGCGCGCCGAGCCGATGCGGCCCAAAAGCGTCAGATAGCAGGCGAAGGCGACGATGGTGGCGAAGACCGCAAGGTAGACGAGCGTGCCGACATAGGTCGGCGTCCAATCGATAACGAAGCTCTCGCCCTTCAAAAATGCGAAAATGCCCAGCAGCGTTGCGCCGTAGACCATGCCCCAGGCGTTGGCGGACAGTACGGATATGCCCGCGCGCTGGTTGGCGGCGGAAACCATGTTGCCGAAACAGAAGGAAAGCGTTCCGCCGATGCAGAATGCGAGCCCGGTCAGCGCGCCTGTGTCGAAACCGGTCGCACCTTGAGCGAAAATCTGCGGCCGGAACATGAGCGCGATACCGGTAAAGCCCAGCAGGGCGCCGATGAGCACACGCCTGCTGATCTTCTGGCCGAAGATCGCGAAGCCAAGCAGCATGTTGAAGATCGACGTGAGCGAGAAAACGACGGAAAGCAAGCCCGACGGGACGTAGTGCGAGCCGTAGTAAAAGAGCACGAAGTTCGTGGAGAAGATAAACCCGCCAAGGGCCGCGAAGCGGACATGGTCAAAGCGCGGAAAGGCGAGCCTTGCGCCCTTTATCCTTGCCCAGCTCATCATAATGAATGCGGCAAGCACGAAGCGCCAGAACACGGAAACTTCCGGCGAAACCGGCCCCGCCTGAAGCTTCACCGCATACCAGGAAACGCCCCACACCAGTACCGTTGCGCCATAGAGCCCGAAATCCGCCGGCGACATGGAAAAGTCGTCGCTGGCGATTTTTCCCGCCGCGCTGCGTGAGATCGACATTGAAGCTGTTCCGGTCGGTTGATCGAGGTGGAGCGCGCCTTGATTGCCACGTTCGCGACGGCGTATCCAATCAATCATTGTCGTTTAAAGCATCGATATCCCTGATAAAACGCAGGTGGTTCATACCGTAACGTGATTTCCGGCCTGCGTGTTACGATCCATTCATGCTCATGATCCGGGATACGAAAAATGTTGGCCCGTAATATACCCAGCGTGCGTTTGCGGCTGCCCGCATGGATCGACAGCGCGCTCGAATTGGGCATCGTCTCGCGGGATGCCGAAGTGCGCCAGCGCGAGCGCTTCACGAACATCGGCGTGGCGATGATGTTTGTGGCGAATTTCGCCCACAGCGTTCAGAACTATTACTACGACGCGCAAGGGCTGATGCCGATCGTCATCTACGGCTTCGTGATGATGGGCCTCTTTGCGCTCACGCCTGCGCTTTACCGGTTAGGCGAGAATGTCGGGGCGTTCTGGTTTGCTTGCGTGGCGGCGATAGGCAATCTCTTCGTCATCTGGTCGATAGGGATCGAGGGTGGAGCGCATTTCTATTATGCGCTCGCGGGCGGTGGGGTTCTGCTTCTCGGCGTTCACCGCTGGCGTTGGGTTGTCACTCTTTTCGTAATGGTTTTCGTCCTGTTGGTCGCCTCCATGAACTTCGCGCCGCACTACGGACCGGTGATGGCCGATGATTCCGAGTTTCACGAACTCCTGTCGGGCCAGATCGCGGTCAACATCACCATCGTCTACTGCCTGTTGATGACCTATGCACTGTCTGCGCTCAGGAAGGCGGAAAAGGCGCTTGAGGCCGAGCATGAGCGTGCCGAAACGCTGCTCACCACCATCATGCCGGAGCGTGTTGCCGAACGGCTGAAGCGTGAGCCCGACCGCACAATCGCCGACCGGCGCGAGACGGTGGCGGTGCTTTTCAGCGATATCGTCGGCTTCACGCCGGTCGCACGCGCGCTTCCACCGGAAGACGTGGTGGAAGCGCTCGACCGGCTGGTGCGCGCGTTCGACAGGCTCGCCGTCGAGCATGGGGTGGAGAAAATCAAGACGATCGGCGATGCCTATATGGCCGCTGCCGGACTTTACGGCGAGACGGGCGAGGAGGCGGCGCACCGCATCGCCTCCTTCGCGATCGCCATGATGGAGGAAATCGACAATCAGCCGCCGCTCGGGCCCTCCGATCTTGCGCTGCGCTGTGGGCTTCACATCGGTCCGGCGATCGCCGGGGTGATCGGCCAGCGCCGATATTCCTTCGATATCTGGGGCGATGCGGTCAATATCGCCGCGCGTATGGAATCGCACGGCCTTCCGGGCCGCATCCACGTCACGCGCGCCTTTTGCGACGTTGCGGGCGGCTGTTTTGCCTTCGAGGAGCGCGGGGTGATGACGGTCAAGGGCATCGGCGAAATGGAAACGGCGTTTCTCGTTTGCCGGTTGCCCCTTACCGCATGATCTCAGCCTCGCCCGCGATAGGGCGGCACGCCCTGGTCGGGCAGCCAGATGCCTTCAGGCGGGTTTCCGGTCTGCCAGAACACGTCGATCGGAATTCCGCCGCGCGGATACCAATAGCCGCCGATCCTCAGCCAGCGCGGCGAAAGCCGCTCCACCAACCGCTTGCCGATCATCACGGTGCAGCCTTCGTGAAAGGCGCCATGGTTGCGGAAGGAATGCATGAACAGCTTCAGCGACTTCGATTCGATCAGCCATTCGTCCGGCACGTAATCGATGACGATATGGGCAAAGTCCGGCTGGCCTGTCACCGGGCACATGGAGGTGAATTCCGGCACCACGAAGCGCGTGACGTAGTCGACTTCCGGGTTCGGGTTCGGCACGCGGTCGAGAGGTGCGGTCTCGGGGTCGTTCGGCGTCTCGACGGCGCGGCCGAGCGCGAGTTCGTTCTCGTTCATCTCATTCTCCTTGCCACCGGAAGGATAGTCCGGCGCGCGTTCCTGCCCTCCGGCCGATTGCCGGTGGCGGAGACTGACTAGCACAAACGGAGGCCAAAGTTCGACACGCTTCGGTGAAGATCAACCGGCGCTTTCATGCCACTGGGGATTATAGCCACTCTTCAGCGCGCCAAGGGTTGCGGGCGGTGTCAGGATCTCGGCCAAACCTGATGAGGGAAGGGGCTCCGGCGCTCCGTATCCCTCAAAGGACCAGGGCAAAAGCTTTCCGCCCTTTACCGCGTATATAACATCGTCGAGCCGCAGGACGGCGCCCTCCGGCAGGCCGGATATGTCGCGCTGATGCAAGCGCTTCTGCCGGTTCTCCAGCCGCTCTTCATGCAGCACCTTGTCCATTTCGAGCGCTTTGGGCGGCACGGCGAGGTCGAATGCGCGCGCCCAGGCAGCGGCAAAACGCAAGGCATCCTGACGCCTGCACTCGAAGCAGGGGCGTTGTCCGGCGGCAAGCGCCGTCACTTCATCAAGGAAGAAAAGCTCCGTATAGCCTTCGCCCATCACCTTGCGCCTGCGCCCCTCGAAGGAGAGCACGCAGCAGATCCACTGTTTCGACGCCCAGCGTCTCGGCAGCAATGTCTTCGTGGCCGGGTCGTGAATGCGTCCGCCGCGATTGCCGAACATGTCCCCGCGCGCAGGCGTCGCGATGATCGAACCGTCGGGCGAAACGCGGTTTTG
This sequence comes from Hongsoonwoonella zoysiae, assembly GCF_013266695.1. Lineage (GTDB taxonomy): Bacteria > Pseudomonadota > Alphaproteobacteria > Rhizobiales > Stappiaceae > Hongsoonwoonella > Hongsoonwoonella zoysiae. The sequence goes on along the minus strand of NZ_JABRXF010000003.1, from coordinate 666,659 downwards.
GAGAGGGGAGTTCTCTGGCCTGGAAATCTGCCTAACCCTCTTCCACCACGATCACATGTAGCGCCCTCGGCCCGTGTGCGCCGAGAAGCAGCGTTTGCTCGATATCGGCGGAGCGGGACGGTCCGGTCACCATGTTGACCGTGCGCGGCATCGTGCCTTCGCCGTATGTCTCGCGCACTTTCGCCCACACGGCTTCCATGTCGCCCTTTATGTCGGCGGCGTTCACCACCGCAATGTGGTGCTCGGGCAGGAAGTTTATGGTCGTCGGGTTGTCGTTGCCGGACGTCAGCACCAGCGTGCCTGTTTCGGCAACGCCTGCGAATGCATGCGAAACGCCGGCCTCCTCGCTTCCCTCCGCCCGGCCCTGCATAACTTCCAGGTTCGGCTGGTCTTTCCAGGGCATGGCGCCCAGACGCGGGTCGGCACCCATGCGTACCTGCTGTGAAAGATTTTTCGAGCGCAAGTATTCACTGACGGCCGCCGGCACATCATCGGATGAGGAAACGCGGGCAACAGATGCCTGCACGCTATCGGCCATCTTGCAGAACAAGTCCGTCAGGGCCTTGCCTGAAAGCTGGCCGCGTTTTGGGATAATGCCCTTGTGGTGGGCGGAAAGGCGCTCGGCGACGGTGTCCCGGCGCGTCTCGTCCTCGCCTTTTCGGCCGAGTGAGGTTCTGATTTTCGCGAGAATGCGTTCGCGGGAGGTCGCCGTCATGCCGCTTCCCTCTGCTTGGTTTTTTGCCGTTCGGCCCATTGCTGCTGGAAGGTCTTGCCCTCCGGCGCCGGCAAATCACGGTATTTCGTCCATCCGCCTGCAAGCGGCAGGCTGCCGAAGCGTCCTTTCGTTCGCCCGAGAAGGCCGAGTGCGCGCATGCTCAAGCCCGTCATGAACTGGTAAAGCGAGGGCCGCTTGGCGAAATAGGCCCACACGCCCAGGCCGTAGCGCACTGTCGCGGAATTGAGGTTCCGCTCGAACTCGCGCTCGCGCCAATGGCGCATCATCTTCGGCAGCGGGATACGCATCGGACAGACCGCCTCGCAGCGTCCGCAGAAGGTGGAGGCGTTCGGCAGGTGGCCGGATTTGTCGACGCCGATCAGCGAAGGGGTGAGCACAGCACCCATCGGGCCGGGGTAGACCCAGCCGTAGGCATGTCCGCCGACAGCGTGATAGACCGGACAGTGGTTCATGCAGGCCCCGCAGCGGATGCAGCGAAGCATCTCCTGATAGTCGGAGCCGAGCATAGACGAGCGCCCGTTGTCGAGCAGGATGACGTGGTATTCGCCGGGCCCGTCAGGGTCGTCGTCGCGCTTCGGCCCGGTGGAGAAGGTCGTATAGACCGACATATCCTGCCCGGTGGCGGAACGGGCGAGCACGCGCAGGATCTGGCTCACGTCTTCCAGCGTGGGCACGATTTTCTCGATGGATGCCACCACGATATGCGCCTTCGGCAGCGTCTGCGTCAGGTCGCCGTTGCCCTCGTTGGTGACGATGATCGAAGTGCCCGTCTCCGCGATCAGGAAGTTCGCGCCTGTGATGCCGACGTCCGCGTCGAAATATTTCTGCCTGAGCACGGCGCGCGCTTCGCCCAGCAGCGTCGTCGGCTCTTCGAGATTGCGATTTGGATCCAGATGCGTGTGCTTGGCGCGGAATTCCTCCTCCACCTGGTCCTTCGTCACATGCACGGCGGGGGCGATGATATGGCTCGGGTGTTCGCCGCGAAGCTGGATGATATATTCGCCGAGGTCCGTTTCCACGGGCGTCACGCCATTTTCCTCGAAGAACTCGTTGAGGCCGATCTCCTCGGTGATCATGGATTTGCCCTTGGTCACCGTGCGCGCATTGAGCCGCCGGCAGATTTCCATGATCTGGTTGCGCGCGTCCTCCGCCGTTTCCGCCCAGTGCACGTGGCCGCCGGCCGCTTCTACTTTCTCGGTGTATCTTTCCAGGTAGAGGTCGAGATGGTCGAGCACGTGGTCCTTGATGTCGCGCGCGCGGTCGCGCAGATCCTCAAATTCCGGCAGGGCCTCGGCCGCTTTCGCACGCTTGTCGATGAAGCCCGTGCGCACCTTGCCGAGCGCCTTTTGCAGGTTGACGTCCTTGAGCGCCTCTGCGGAATTATCCTTGAAGGTGGGCGATTTGATTTCCATGTGCCTCGCCTTTTCGCTCAATCGTCGATCAGTTTCTCGACGATGACGCAGTCGCGCCATTTTCCGTCGAGCTTGCCGTGGCGCTCATAGGTGCCGACCACGCGAAAGCCGAGCTTGCGGCAGAGCGCCAGGCTTGCCGTATTCTCGGGAAATATCCTTGAGAGCAGCTTCCACGCGCCGTCGGCCTTCGAAAGCTCGATCAGCCCTTCGAGCGCGGCTTTGCCGGCGCCTGTCCCCCGCGCTTCGCGCGCCACATAGACGGAAAATTCCCGCACGCCCGCGTAGCAGGGGCGCGAGCGGTAGGGGTGGGCAACCGCATAGGCGATCACTTCTCCCTCCCGCTCGACGGCGGCAAGCGGCAGGTTCGCATCGAACCAGGCTTCGATGTCCCCCGCCGTCCTGTGCTCTGTCTCGAAGGTGGCAAGCCGGTCGTCGATCCCCTGATTGTAGATTTCGGCGATCCGGCCCGCGTCCCCGCGCTTTCCCCTTCGCACGGCAAGACGGGCTTTCGCTCCGGGCGTCGCGGCGTCCACCATCTTCTCAGCCTTTCGCCTTTTCGCCGATCGCCGGTCCGTCAGCCATGCCGGCCAGCACTTCGGCGACATGGCGCACTTCGATAGCCGAACCTTCGCGTTTCAGCTTGCCGGCCATGTTCATGAGGCAGCCGAGGTCCCCGGCAAGCAGCGTGCCCGCGCCCGTCTCGCGGACCGTGTCCGTCTTCTGCGAAACGATCTTGTTGGATATGTCGGGGTATTTCACGCAGAATGTGCCGCCAAAGCCGCAGCAGACGTCCGGATCCCGCATTTCCTTGATTTCAAGACCCGCCACTGTTTTCAGCAGTTTGCGCGGCTGGTCCTTCACCCCAAGCTCGCGCAGGCCCGAACAGCTGTCGTGATAGGTGACGGATCCCCTGAACGCGGCATCGACGGATTTGACGCCCAGGACGTCGGTCAGGAAGCTTACGAGTTCATGGACCTTTTCGGCGAAATTCTCCGCGCGTTCATGCGCCTGCGGGTCGTCCTCGAAAAGCTCCGGATAGTGCTTCTTCAGCATGCCCGCGCAGGAACCGGACGGCGCGACCACATAGTCGTAAGGCTCGAAAGCGCGGATCACCTGCTCGGCGATTTCGCGCGCATCCTTGCGGTCGCCGGAGTTGAAGGCCGGCTGGCCGCAGCAGGTCTGCGCCGCCGGCACTTCCACGGTGCAGCCCGCGTCTTCCATCAGTTTCACTGCGGCGAAACCGACGCTTGGGCGAAAGAGGTCGACGAGACAGGTGACGAAAAGCCCGACGCGGGGGCTTGCGGAGGGCGAAGAACTCATGAAGTCGTAATTTCCTCTGTCGCTTTGCGCTGGGCGCGGCGGCGTTTGGGGTCTTCTCTGGTCGTGGCAAGGCGCTGCTGCAGGCGCAAGCTCGAAACCTCCTGCCACAGTCCGTTGCGCATGACATCGCGGATTACGTTCTCGACATAGTCGATATGGGCGATGACGGCGGCCTGGGCGCCTTGCCGGTCGCCGCGCATGACCGCCCGGTAGATTTCGCTGTGCTGCGTCAGCAGCCTATCGCGCGAGCCCGGATAGCGGTAGAGCTGCATGCGGTTGTAAAATACGCCGTCGTTGAGCAGCCGGTAGCAGGAGCGCAGCGTGTGAAGAAGCACGATATTGTGCGCGCTCTCGCCGATCGCCTGGTGAAATTCAACGTCAAGCTCGGCCTCGCGCGCGAAATCCTCCTTCTCATGCGCTTCCTGCATGGCGTCGAAAATGCGCGTGATGATTTCCTTGTCGGCTTCGGTTGCCCGCACCGCCGCATAGCCGGCGGCGATGCTTTCCATCTCGCGCCTGTATTCCATGTAGTCGGCGATTGCCGGAGGATGGCGGCGGATAAGCTCTATGATCGCGTCGGAGAAAACCGTGCCGATAACGTCGGCGACGAAGGTTCCCTCGCCATGGCGTGTGACGATCAGCCCGCGCTCCTCCAGTGTCTTGATGGCCTCGCGAAGGATCGGGCGCGAGACGTCAACTTTCTTGGCCAACTCGCGTTCGGAGGGCAGGCGGTCGCCCGGGCGCACCACGCCCTGCAGGATCAGCTGCTCGATCTGATCGATCACGGCATCGGCCGTGCGATTGTGACTGATCTTCTGAAATACCATTGCGACGCCAGCATTTTTATTGTGCGATGCAGTCACGAAAACTGTGCGTAGCAGCATGGATCGACGGGACCGCTATCCGCCCCGCAATTTATTCCGTATTGCGTTCAGTGGTCAATATTGTTATCCAGTTATTGTTCTAACGCTGCGGAAATTACGACCTTTTCGAAGAGGGGCGAATGGGCCGTAATGGGGCCGCACGGCCGCCGGCAACAAGCAAGAACCGCCTGCGGCATGGAACTCCGGCGCATCGGGCCTGCGCAAATGGCGCTGCCCGGCACTTCGGAAAAAGGGGGGAGACGCCTCGCGCCGGCCGGCCGGCGGGGGGGCCGGGGGGCGCGCCAGTTCGCATCCTTCCGGTTTGAAAGTGTCCGGCATCGCCGGGTGCTGCAATTTGGGAGGAATGAACCGTGAAGAAACTTCTTACCGCCTTTGCCTTGTCCACTTCGCTTGCGCTTGGCGCGAGCATGCCTGCAAGCGCATTCGACGATATAAGCTGGGACATGCAGTCGACGTATCCGAGCTCGCTCACTCAGCTCGGTACGCTCGGCAAGGTCATCCAGGACAGGCTTGCCACCGCCTCCGGCGGACAGATCAACGTCACCTTCCAGGAGCCTGGCGCCATCGTCCCGGCACTTGAGGCCTTCGACGCCGTTTCCTCCGGCGCCGTGCAGGCCGCCTGGTCGACGCCCGGCTACTGGACGGGCAAGGATTCGGCGCTTGCGCTTTTTGCCGCCGTGCCCTTCGGCCCGCAGGCGGGCGAATACTATGCCTGGATCCGTTTCGGCGGCGGTCAGGAACTGCTCGACGAGATTTACGCCAACTACAACATCAAGTCGCTCATCTGCGGCGTCATCGCGCCGGAGGCTTCCGGCTGGTTCCGTGAGGAAATCAAATCGGTCGACGACCTCAAGGGCAAGAAGATGCGCTTCTTCGGCCTCGGCGCGAAGGTGATGGAAAAGGTCGGCGTTTCGACCCAGCTTCTTGCTGGCGGCGATATCTTCCCGGCACTTGAGCTCGGCACCATCGACGCGACCGAATTCTCCATGCCCGCGATCGATCTGAAGCTCGGCTTCTATCAGGTCGCAAAGCACTACTACTTCCCCGGCTGGCATCAGCAGTCGACGCTGTTCGAACTGATGATCAACAAGGATGAATGGGACGCCCTGGCCGACGACACGAAAGCCCTTTTCGAAACGGTTTGCGAAGCGAACATCGCCTACGGCCTGGCGGAGGGCGAGGCGATCCAGTTCACGGCTCTCAAGGAGCTTCAGGACAATGGCGTGACGATCCACACCTGGCCGCCGGAAATCCTCGATACGCTGCGCGCCGCCTGGGCCGAAGTCGTTGAGGAGGAAAGCGCTTCCAACCCGAACTTCAAGAAAGCCTGGGATTCACTCTCCACCTTCCGGGAAAACTACAAGACCTGGAGCGATGTGGGCTACCTGAAGTAAGCGCCGCCGCTCTTTAACGGTTCGGGCGGCGGGTGCGCCTGCCGCCTTCGCCGGTCCATCGCCTTTTTGAAGATTATCCAGGCAGAGGGCCGGATTTGGTTTCCCCTTGAGTAACCAGAAGGAAAGCCCCGTGACGGCGGGGCAGGGGATCTTGAATGGGACAGCTTCTGCTTCTGGCAAGCCTTGCGGCTTCGGCGATCGCCTTTCTCGGGGTTCCCGGGATTCCGGTGCTGGCGCTCATTTTGCTCGCCGTGGTTCTGATTGCGGCCGGCGCTTTCCTCGGCGCACGGCCCGCCGGGGTTCTGATCGTGCTGCTGGCGTGTTTCATCGCCATCATCGTGGCTCCGGACGGCATGCCGGCGATCATCAAGGCAGCGGGCGGCAACCCGCTTCGCTTCTTCCGCTCCTATGGGCTGTGGGTGGAGATTTCGGCGATCGCGCTCATGATCGTTTTCTTCGTCCTGGCCGCGAAACGCCGCGGGCCGAGCGGTCATCACGCAGCCATGGAGGCGGCGGAAGATATCGACCGGGTGGTGAGCGGGATCGGCAAGATCGCCGCCTTCCTGTTCATCCCGATGATGGTGATCATCTTTTACGACGTCACCCAGCGGAAGATCATCGAGTACGACAGCGATTTTATCGATTCCGGCTTCTATCTCTCATCCACCAAGCTGCAGGAGATGGAGTGGCATCTGCATGCCGTGCTCTTCATGCTTTGCCTCGGCTTCGCATACGTGAAGGATGCGCATGTGCGCATCGAACTGGTGCGCGACCGCCTTTCACCCCGAAAGCGCGTCTGGCTAGAGCTTCTGGGCATCGTCCTCTTCCTGCTCCCCTATTGCATCATCATCGGCAAGCTCGGCTACACATTCGCCGAACGGGCATGGAACACGAACGAGATTTCGGCGGCCCAGACCGGCCTTTCCCATCGCTGGATCATCAAGGCGGTTCTCCCGTTCGGCTTCGTCATTCTTGGCGCGGCCGGCATAGCGGCGCTTCTCAAGTGCTGGGTCTATCTGTTCGGGCCGCCCGAACTTCAGGAAAGATCGGGCGAATATGCCGGCACCCATCATGCGGACCTGCCGGAAGACGTGGTGTCCAAAGGGCCGATAACGGACTGACGGGGGACTTCGATGAGTGCTGTGGAACTTCTCCCGCTCTTCATGTTCGTTGCGCTGGGGCTTTTGCTTTTCACCGGCTTTCCGGTCGCCTTCACGCTCGGCGGCATCGGGCTTGCCTTCGCGGTCGTCGGTGACATGGCGGGCGTCCTGAACTGGGCGCGGCTAAATGTCCTGCCGAACCGCATTTTCGGCCAGACCATGGAAAATCCGGTCTTGGTCGCCATCCCTATGTTCATCTTCATGGGCACGATGCTGGAAAAATCGGGCGTGGCGAAGGATCTTCTGAACTGCCTTCAGGTGCTCACGCGCCGCGTGCCCGGCGGCCTCGCGCTTTCCGTCACGCTCATGGGCACCATCATGGCCGCGACGACCGGCATCATCGGCGCCTCGGTGGTCATGATGACCCTGCTGGCCCTGCCCGTCATGCTGGAGCGCAATTATCACCTCCCGCTCGCGACAGGTACCATCGCGGCGTCAGGAACGCTCGGCATTCTCATCCCGCCGTCCATCATGCTCGTGATCATGTCCGACCTGATGTCGATCCCGGTTGGAACGGTCTTCATCGCCGCGATTGTTCCGGGCCTGCTCCTGTCCGCGCTTTACTGCGTTTACATTCTCGGGCTTTGCACCTGGAAGCCGCGCCTCGCCCCGCCGCTGCCGGAAGATATCGGGCCGAAGTCGCGTGGCGAATTCTGGTTCATGATCATCCGCAGTTTCGTACCGCCGGTGATCCTGATCGTGCTTGTGCTCGGTTCCATCTTTCTCGGCTTCGCAACGCCCACAGAAGCCGCCGGCGTCGGCGCGGTTGGCGCTACTGTCCTCGCGCTGTTCAACCGCAAGCTCTCGAGAGCCGTGCTGATTGACGTCAGCCACCGTTCGGCGCTGACCACAGCCATGCTCTTCGGCATCTTCCTCGGAGCCACCTGCTTTTCCCTCGTCTTTCGTACCCTCGGCGGCGATCACATGATCGACGAGTTCATCGCATGGGCGGGGGTGGGGCCGTGGGGCATCCTCTTCGTGCTGATGGGGATGATCTTTTTCCTGGGCTTCTTCTTCGACTGGATCGAGATCACGCTGATCGTGCTTCCCGTTTTCGGGCCGATCGTTTCCAGGCTTGATTTCGGCACCCATCTCGCCGGGTTCGAAAACGTCGGCGAAGTCGCGCTCATATGGTTTACGATCCTGGTTTCCACCAACCTGCAGACGTCCTTCCTGACGCCGCCTTTCGGCTTCGCGCTTTTCTACATGAAGGGCGTTGCCCCGCCTGAGGTGCAGATCCAGCATATCTACCGCGGCATTGTGCCCTTTGTGCTCCTCCAGCTGATCGGGCTAGCCTTGTGCATGATCTTCCCCGGTATCGTGCTTTGGCTGCCGCAAGTGCTGCTTTAACCGCGGGAAGGGCACACCGCCGGCAGCCATTGCGGAGAGGGCGTAGGTCGTGACGGAGAAGGACAAGGAAGAAGCCAGATCCGGCGGTCTACCCGCATTCGAGGCGCACCCCTTTCGCGACCTCGTGCTGGGCGAGGTGCATGCCCGGCCGTTCCGCCTTGCCGAGACCCCGCGCGTCTTCCTGCGCTACGGCTTCACGACGGACGAACAGGCGACGGCGCGCGACAGGGAGTGGTTCTCCGGCTTCTGCCGGTCGAACGGGGCACCGGTTCCGGATGTTTCCGCGCGCTACCATGTCATCGACCTCCAGACGGGGACGCTCCGGTGGGAGCGGCACGGCGAATTCACAACCTACACATGGGACGGTCCGGGCCAGGGGGCGAAAGGCGTGTTCGAGCCGCCGCCCGGTCATCCTTTCGGCGCGGGGTTTCGCGCGCCGGGGCCGCTGATCGTCGCCGCAAGGCTCGATCTCGTTCGGGTAGAGGATACCGAGTTCGAACCCTTGATCGATCGCTTCGACAGGGCAAGCCTCGCCGTGTCAGGCATCCATGGGAATGCGGCGCGCATCGTGAGCGATTTCCGCCAGGACAAGGATGGCATGACGCGCATTCTCGTCGTGGATCATCGTCTGCGGCCTCATCAGGCGGGCGCGCTGGCACAGCGGCTGCTGGAGGTGGAAACCTATCGCACGCTGGCGCTGCTGGGCCTTGCGGAGGCGAACCGTCAGGCGCCGAACGTGGCGCGCATCGAGGCCGGTCTTGCCGATATCGCGGAAAAGATGCGTTCAAGCGAAGGTGTGGAGACGAACCGCGTGCTTCTCGACGATCTGACCCGCCTTGCAGCGGATCTCGAGGCGGGTGCGGCGGCAAGCGCCTATCGTTTCGGCGCAAGCCGGGCGTATGAGGCGATCGTGCGCGAACGCCTTCTTGCCATCGAGGAGGGGCCGGTGGAGGGGTATTTCACCTTCAACCAGTTCCTGAACCGGCGCATGGCGCCGGCCATGCGCACCTGCCGCACGCTGGAGGAGCGCCAGGTAAATCTGTCGCGAAAGCTCGCTCGCGCAGCGACGCTTCTGCGAACCCGCGTGGATGTCGAGCTGGAGCGTCAGAACAGGGATCTGCTCGTCGCCATGAACCGCCGCGCCCGCCTGCAGTTGCGCCTGCAGCAAACGGTCGAGGGGCTTTCGGTCGCCGCCGTCAGCTACTATGTCGTCGGCCTGATTTCCTATCTCGCCAAGGCGTCGAAGGCGGGCGGCCTTCCGCTCCCGGCGAGCGAGGTCGTGACCGGGCTTTCGGTTCCCCTGGTCGTCATCGCGATCTGGATGACCGTCAGGCGCATTCGCAAGCGTCATGCCGATCCGGAGAAGGACGAGGCCCCGTAAGCGTTCGGCTTTCGCGCTTCCTGCGCGGGCAATGCGCGAAGAAAAAGAGCCGGGCGCGGGCCCGGCTCCTTTCGTACGTCAGATCGGCGATCGGGCGGTCAGTTGGAAGCCGCGCCGTTTTCGTCGAACTGCTTGAGGTAGGCGATGACGTCGTTGACGTCCTCTTCCTTCTTCAGTCCGGCGAAGGCCATCTTCGTGCCCTTCACGGTACCGCGCGGGTCCATGAGGTAGACCATCAGGGTCTCTTCTTCCCAGGTGCCCTTTTCCTCGGCGAATTCCATCATGCCCTTGGAATACTTGTAGTCGCCATTGGCGGCTATCTCACGGCCAACAACACCGTTGAGGACGGGGCCGACGCGGTTCTTGGCCTTGTCGCCGACCATGTGGCAGGCCTTGCACTTGCGGAAAACCTTTTCGCCGGCATCCGCATCGCCTTCGGCCTGCGCGCCGGAGACCATTGCGACGATGGCGGCGCCCGCGATCAGCATCAGTTTCTTCATTACGTTTTCTCCCATTCCTCGGGTGGTTCGCGATTGCCGGGATCGGACCCCAACAATTTATCCCTCGAATTGCGGCAGCAAGCTAGCACACCGGCGGTCAACATCACTAACACACCGCCCCGAGTGAAGGGCAAGCCCTGTCAATTTGTCGCACGCTACAACACAAGAGCGTTATTCGGCGGCTTCAGCCATGCTGAGCCATTCGCTCAGGCCTTCGTCCCAATAAGGCGAAGGTCCGTACAGACCTGCCAGAAAATCGATGAAGACGCGCACCTTCGCCGGCAGGAACCGGCGGCTGGCGTAAACGGCATAAAGGCCCACATCCTTCGACGCACGATAGGCCGGCAGCACGATGCGCAGCTTGCCCGCGCTCAGTTCCGGGCCGATGTCCCAGGTGGAGCGCAGCGCGATTCCGGCGCCTGAAATCAGGGCTTCGCGCACCACTTCGCTGGAGTTGGTGCGGATCGGGCCGTTGGTGCGCACGACCTGCGTGCCCTCCGGCCCCTGCAGGCGCCACGGATCCTGGTTCTGAGCGGCAAGGGAAATGTGCTTTTCGCAAAGCTCGTCAATCGTGCGCGGTTCGCCGTGGCGGGCGATATAGTCGGGGCTCGCGCACAAGACCCGGTGGACGGGAGCGAGGCGTCTGGCGACAAGGCTGGAATCGGCCAGTTCGGCTATCCGGATCGCGAGGTCGTACCCATCTCCGACAATGTCGACGAAATCGTCCTCAAGGTCGAGGTTGATGGAAAGCGAGGGGTTTTCGGCAAGGAAGGCCGGAAGGTGCGGGGCTATGTGAAGGCGCCCGAAGGAGGTTGGTGCGGTCACGCGCAAGGTTCCGCGCGCCAGGGCCGACTTTCTGGTAACGAAGGATTCCGCTTCCTCGATCGAAGCGAGGATCGCGATCACGCGCTCGTAGAAGCCCTGGCCCGCTTCGGTCAAGGCAATCTGCCGGGTCGTGCGTTGCAGAAGCCGCGTGCCGAGCCGCTCTTCGAGCCGCCTCAGCCGCTTGGAGACGACGGCGGGGGAAAGGCCCATTTCCCGGCCGGCGGCCGACATGCTGCCTGCCGAAACGACCCGGGCGAATATTTCCATGTCCGAAAACGCATTCATTTTCAACCACGCGGAAAGAGTGAATGGTCATCTTGGAGGATTTTGAGAGCTTCGCAGATTTGTCAAGATCATCATACGAATTCGATGAAATGATTCCGGAGAATCTTCGTTGGTCCCCGTGCGCACAAATTCAGCCTCCAGATTGTCCACGAGCGTCACCGACTTTAAATACGTGGTAACAATGAAAACGGTTCATTTCGGAAGGGAGCGGCCATGACCGGCATTGCCATGCCCAAGCCGTCGGACGCCGTATTGGCGCGGCGGCGCGACATCGTCGCAGCGCTGCAGGAGATCGTGCCGGGCGAGGGCGTGATCGACGCGGATACGGAAATGCGCGCCTATGAAACGGACGGGCTGACGGCCTATCGCCAGCTTCCGCTCGTCGTCGTCCTTCCCGAAACGGTCGATCAGGTCGCGCGTATTCTGCGCTACTGTTATGAGAACGATGTGAAGGTGGTGCCGCGCGGCGCGGGCACATCGCTTTCCGGCGGCGCGTTGCCGCTTGCCGACGGCGTGCTGCTCTCGATGATGAAGTTCAACCAGGTGCTTGAGATCGACTATGACAATCGCGCCGTTGTCGTCCAGCCTGGCGTGACCAATCTCGGCATCACCCGCGCGGTGGAGGAGGAGGGGTTTTACTACGCGCCGGATCCCTCCTCGCAGATCGCCTGTTCCATTGGCGGTAACATCGCGGAAAATTCCGGTGGCGTGCATTGCCTGAAATACGGGCTGACGACCAACAACGTTCTCGGCCTCCAGATGGTTCTGATGACCGGCGAGGTGATCCGCATCGGCGGCAAGCACCTCGACAGCGAAGGTTATGACATGCTCGCCCTCATGACCGGGTCGGAGGGTCTTCTCGGCGTCGTCACGGAAGTCACTGTGCGCATCCTCCAGTCGCCGGAAACGGCGCGCGCCGTCCTTATCGGCTTTCCCTCCAGCGAGGACAGCGGCAAATGCGTCGCCGACATCATCGGCGCGGGAATTATTCCGGGCGGCATGGAAATGATGGACAAGCCCGCCATTCACGCGGCGGAGGATTTCGTGCACGCGGGCTACCCGCGCGAGGCGGAGGCCCTTCTCATCGTGGAACTCGACGGGCCGGAGGCTGAGGTCGACCATCTTCTTTCGCGCATCGAGGAAATCGCGAGGGCCAACAGGGCCGACACGATCCGCGTCTCGAGTTCCGAAGAAGAGCGGATGACGTTCTGGGCGGGCCGCAAGGCGGCGTTCCCGGCGGTCGGGCGCATTTCGCCGGATTATCTTTGCATGGACGGCACGATCCCGCGCAAGGAACTGCCGAAGGTGCTTGCCGGCATGAGGGCTTTAAGCGAAAAGCACGGCCTTCGCGTCGCCAATGTTTTCCACGCCGGAGACGGCAATCTCCACCCGCTTATTCTCTATGATGCAAACAAGCCGGGCGAGCTTGAGGCGGCGGAAGCCTTCGGCGCGGATATCCTCAAGCTTTGCGTGGAGGTCGGCGGTGTGCTGACGGGCGAACACGGGGTTGGCATCGAAAAGCGCGACCTTATGGGTGAAATGTTCTCCGAGGACGATCTGAAGCAGCAGCAGCGCGTCAAATGCGCGTTCGACGAAAAGCACCTGCTCAACCCTGGCAAGGTTTTCCCGACCCTTCACCGCTGCGCGGAGCTTGGCCGCATGCATGTTCACAAGGGCAAGCTGCCATTCCCCGACATTCCGAGGTTCTGATGACGGATACCTTCAAACCGCGCGACGAAAAGGACCTTGTCGAGGCCGTGCGCTGGGCGATTTCGGAAGATCATCCGCTGGAGGTGGTCGGCCAGGGCTCGAAGCGCGACCTCGGGCGCCCGGTTCAGGCGGGCCATGTGCTCGACCTTTCGGGACTTTCGGGCGTGGTATCATACGAACCGGCGGAACTTGTGCTGACCGTCAGGGCCGGAACCCCGATCGCCGAAGTCGAGAGTCTCGTGGAAGATAGCGGGCAGGAACTCGCCTTCGAGCCGATGGACTACGGCCCGCTTCTGGGTCATGAGCCGGGCCGTGGCACGATCGGCGGCGTGGTCGGGGCCAATCTTTCCGGTCCCAAGAGGCTGAAGCACGGCGCCGCGCGCGATCATATTCTGGGCCTTCAGGCCGTTTCCGGGCGTGGCGAGATGTTCAAGGCCGGCGGCAAGGTTGTGAAGAACGTGACGGGTTACGATCTTCCCCGCGCCCTTTGCGGCTCCTGGGGCACGCTCGCGCTTGCCACTGAAGTCACCTTCAAGGTCTTGCCGCGCGCCGAAACGGAAGCGACCGTTCTCCTGCCGGGTCTTTCGGATGCCGAAGCTGTGCGGTCCCTGACGCGGGCCATGGGCTCCTCGGCGGAGGTGTCGGCGGCCGCGCATCTGCCGCGCGCGGTTGCGGAAAGGCTCGAGATAGAAGGGTTCGATGGCTCGAAAGACGCGACGATCCTCAGGCTGGAAGGTTTCGGCCCGTCGGTAGACTATCGGTTCGATACGCTCGGAAAGCTTTTCGGCGGCGGCATTGCAACGGAGCGGTTGGATGCCGGCGTTTCAAGGGCGCTCTGGCGCGCGGTGCGGGACTGTCTTCCTTTTGCTGGCGGCGACACGCCTGTGTGGCGCGTGTCGCTCGCGCCCACGGCCGGACCGGCCTTCGTAGCCGATCTTTCGCGCGTCGTCGCGCTTGATGCGTTTTACGACTGGTCGGGCGGGCTCGTCTGGCTCCGGCTGAAGGACGGCGAGCCGCAGGCGGAAGCGGTGCGCGAGGCGGTCAGGCGTGCCGGCGGCGGTCATGCCACGCTCGTTCGCGCAAGCCAGGCGGTGCGTGCGGGCGTGCCGGTGTTCGAGCCGCAGCCGAAACCGCTTGGCGAGCTTTCGCGCCGCCTCAAGGCGCAGTTCGACCCCTCCGGCATCCTCAATCCGGGGCGCATGGCGTCCGGGGTTTGAGGCTGGATGTTCCCTGATGCTTCACCATGCGTAAAGATGGGGCGTTCAAACGGAGGGAATGACATGAGCATGCAGGAAGAAAACGTATCCGCAGGCTATGTGGAACCCGGCGGAAAAAACGTAACGCTCGTCTATATCCTGTATCTCGTCGGTTTTGTGATCGGCTTGACAACGCTCATCGGCGTCGTCTTCGCCTATCTGAATCGGGACAAGGTGGAAGGCTGGATCAACAGTCATTACACCTTCCAGATACGCACCTTCTGGCTGGGTCTTCTCTTCGGGCTCCTGTCGTTCCTGCTCATGTTCGTCGGGATCGGCTTCGTCCTCATGGTGGTGGTCGCCATCTGGGTCATCGTGCGCTGCGTGAAGGGCTTGCAGATGGCAAGCCGCGGTGAGCCGGTGCCCGACCCGCGGACCTGGCTTTTCTAAGATCGGACGGTTTTCGATGCAGACAAACTTCTCGCTCGCGCAACTTGCCGACCCGGATGTGGCGGAATCGGAAAAGATCCTGCGCAAATGCGTGCATTGCGGCTTCTGCACGGCAACCTGCCCGACCTTTGCCCTTCTCGGCGATGAGCTCGATTCCCCGCGCGGCCGCATCTACCTTATCAAGGACATGCTGGAAAACGACAGGCCGGCGGATGAAAAGACGGTCAAGCATATAGACCGCTGTCTTTCTTGCCTTTCCTGCATGACCACCTGCCCTTCGGGCGTGCACTACATGCACCTGGTGGACCATGCCCGCGCCCATATCGAAAAGACCTACAAGCGCCCGCTGTCGGACCGTCTTGTGCGTGAGGTCCTCGGTTTCGTCCTGCCTTATCCGGGCCGCTTCCGACTCGCGCTTTTCGGCGCATTCCTTGCGCGCCCCTTTGCCGGTGTCTTTAAGGCGCTGGGCGGGCCGATGAAGCGTTTGGGCGCGATGCTGGAGCTTGCGCCTTCGCGCATTCCAGGCCGCTCGACGATGGAAGCTCCCGGCGTTTTCAAGCCGAAAGGGCATGAGCGAAAGGGCCGGGTGACGATCCTTTCCGGCTGCGCGCAGACGGTGCTCCAGCCTTCCATCAATGAAGCCACGATCCGCCTTCTCACTCGCGCCGGCTACGAAGTGGTGCTGCCGGAGGGCGAGGGGTGCTGCGGCGCGCTCGTTCATCACATGGGCAAGGAGGATCAGGCGCTCGATGATGCCAGGCGCAACGTCGATGCCTGGACGCGCGAGATCGAGGGCGAGGGGCTGGACGCCATCCTGATCACCGCTTCGGGCTGCGGCACGACGGTGAAGGATTACGGCTTCATGCTGCGCGAGGATCCGGCCTATGCCGAAAAGGCCGCCAGGGTCTCCGGGTTGACGAAGGATATCACCGAGTTCCTGTCGGGCCTTGAGCTCGGCGCACCCCAACGCGATGGAAAGTTGACGGTTGCCTATCATTCCGCCTGCTCCATGCAGCACGGCCAGAAGATCACGCGCGAGCCGAAGGCGTTGCTGAAGGCGGCCGGGCTCGAAGTGAAGGATATCGGCGAAGGTCATTTGTGCTGCGGCTCGGCAGGCACATACAACATCCTGCAGCCCGATATCGCGCGCCGCCTGCGTGACCGGAAGGTCGCCAATATCGAGAAGACGAAACCGCATTTGATCGCCACCGGCAACATCGGCTGCATGACGCAGATCGGCGGCGGCACGGATATACCGATCGTCCACACCGCGGAACTGCTTGACTGGATCTATGGCGGCCCGGCGCCGAAGGCACTGGAAAAGGCGGGACTGGCCTGAATCGGGATTGGCATGAATAGAGGCTATTTCGCTGTTTCGGCGGATCGTCGACCCCCGTTACGGTCGGCGTCCTTTCCGCTTTTCTCCGCTGAACGTCACCGGCACTTTCGATCGCGCGCCCGGGCGGGATTTCGCAAATCGGACGTTCACCGGACTTCACCGTGAAGACGGCCGCTCTCGCGCAGGTGCCGGAGTGGGTGGCAGGCGCCGCCTGGGCTCCTGTCAGTATTTCGCCATGAACATGCCGGCGGCCTGTATCACTGCCCTGCAACTCACGGTCCGGCCGTTTATCGTCACCGGCATGCGGCCATCGGCGTGGGTTGCACGCGCCTGTTCTCCGGGGTGGCACAGCAGAAGGACCGATTCATCCTTCTGGGGATAGGGGGCCTGCAAGAAGGCGCTTCGGGCGTCCGTGCGTCCGTCGCGTGCCGTCGCATCGCTTTGGAAGACGGAGAAGAGCACGGCAATGACTATGTTGAGGCTGAGCATGGCGATGGAGAGTGGCGAGGCGAGCGTTCCCCGCACGCGGGCCCAAAGGCTCGGGTCATTGTCGCCTCTGTCCATGTCCGGGGAGCCGTTGTAGAGACCGGAACTTGCAGGGATGTTGTAATCTGCGGACATGTCGAGGTCGAATGCCGCGCGTGCGCGGATATCGCTTGCCCGGCGCATCGGCGCGCTGTGGCTTTCGGCAGGCCGTGTCCGGGTGAAATTCGGCACGTAGCCGACCGACGGGAGGCGGATCTCCACCGCTTCCGGTTGCGCTGAATAGTGCTGACGAAGAAGGCTGCGCAGTCTCGAGGCATTCACCCGGACGATCGGATTGGCACGCGGGTTGAAGTCACCCGTCTGGTCGAATACCTCAAGCGCGATTGTCATTTCCTTGAGGCCGCCTGCGCGGCCCTGAAGCGTTTCTTCCACCAGATAGGTGATGAGGCGGCTTATCTTGCGCGAGCGGGCGAACGTGGGCGATGCCAGCAACCGCTGAAGAGCGTCGCGAACCTCCGATTCGGACGGGGATCCCCAGTGATCGAGTTCGTTTGCCATTCGCGTTCTCCACACCGGCGAGCAGCCGGCAAAATCGATGCTGATCCAGTTCCCGCTCCGGTAACGCAGAGCTACGGTTCCTTGCTGATGCGTGTAGCTGCACGTATCCCTAAAGGCGCTTTCTGCGAAACCTTTGCCACCACGTTTCCTGCCGTGGTTTCCCACCGCAAACACTCGGCGACGTTACGATAAGGAATAATATCGATTCACGGGGAATATTCAATTGCCGCGCCCGCCTGTCGGGGGCGGACGCGGCATCGTCAGGTTGTGAAATCAGACGTTGGGGAAGGAAACTTCCGTTAAATCACAATCACTTTGGTTCCCACGCCTACCCGCTCGTAAAGTTCGATAACGTCTTCGTTACGCATGCGAATGCAGCCGGAGGAAACGGCCTTTCCGATGGTCCAGGGCTCGTTCGAGCCGTGGATGCGGTAAAGCGTCGACCCGAGGTAGAGCGCGCGCGCGCCAAGCGGGTTTGCCGGTCCCCCTTCCATGTGGACGGGCAGGAACTGCCCCTGCTTGCGTGCACGCTCGCGCATCTCCTTCGGCGGGCGCCAGTCCGGCCATTCGGCCTTGCGCGTCACCTTGTGGGTTCCCGCCCACTCGAAGCCGGGCCGGCCCACGCCCACGCCGTATCGGCGGGCGAAGCCGCCGGGCTGAACGTGGTAGAGGTAGCGCGAATTGGTATCGATAACCAGCGTGCCCGGCTTGTGTGGCCCGTCGTAGGCGACTGTCGTCGGCAGGAAGCGGGGGTCGATCGCGGGCGGGCGGGCTTGTTTCGCCGGGCGGAGGTTTGCCTGGTAGCGCGTGCGTTGGATCGGGCGCGGGGCGATTTGCGGGCGCACCTGGCCGCGTTCCGGTTGGAGCTGAAGAACCCAGGGTTCGGTCAGGTCCGGGCTCAGGATCAGCGGCGGCGGGCTTGCGCGCCGGTAGTCCGCGTTTGCCGGCGCGGCCCAGGTTACTGCGGCGAAAAGACCCGCGAGGGCGATAGTCACTGTGCGCTGCATGGACGTACTCGCTACATGTCGTCAAAACGGATAACGGCCTGCCCGGGCCTGTCGCGCCAGGCTGGCATCGTTAATCCGGACTCTATGCATTCGCTGCGTTTTAAAAGTGAATCGGTAACCAAACTCGGGAAGGAATTGGTTTTTTGGTTAGCGCGCGGTTTCCGGACGTGGTTGACGTTTTGCTAACGGGCTTTCGCGTTTTGGCGCGTCAGCGCACGTAGCGGCGCACCTCGCGCACGATCGACGGCAGAAGGATTGCGACCTGGTCCTGCGACATTCCCGGCTTGATGCGCGGGTGGTAGAGCATATTCAGGAGGAACTTGTCGAACGTGGTGAAGCGGCTGTGCCTCGAGCGGTCGTTGAAGACGGAATGGGCAAGCTCCTCGTCGTCGTTCATAGGGCCAAGGCCCTGCAGCAGCTCTTCCACCAGGCAGCGGCGGAACAGAAAGTCGCCTTCGTCGGAAACGATCACGGCCGCGGAGCGCGATATGCCCTTGCTGTCGGAGACGACCCGCACCAGGCACCGTCCGGGCACGTCGGCGCGTTGGTCGCCATAGACGTCGCGGCGCACGACTTCCTCGTACTGGTCGCGATCGACGACATGGACGTGGAAATTCGCCGCCTCCGGATCGCGGACGACGCGCGTCGAAAGGCCGTGGATCTGGGAGTCGAGCTGGTTGATGAATTGGTGGATGACGGGCTTCCGGTTTTTTCGCGCTTCGTTGTGTACGTAGAAGCTGACCGTGCCTGTGTATTTCTTCACCAGATAGGGTTGCCAGCTCCAGGTCCTGTATTCCAGCCCGAACACGGTCTTCATGAAGCCGTCGATCAGTTCCTCGGTCGAGAAGGAATAGTTCGCTTGCGCGGCGGCGGCCGGCGCGGCGACGGCCGGCGTGGCCGGCAGGCTGGCGACTGGGAGAAGGAGCGGGAGCAGGAGCAGAAGACGAAGAAGAGGCGTCTTACCGGTCGGCACGTTCAAGATCCTGGAGGCCCGTCCGGGCCATTTTGCTGTGGCTCACGGTACCATCTACCGTCCGTTTCGCCTCTTAGCACGAACCGGAGCCGGACGATCGAAAAAATTGACCTGTCGATCTTATACGAAACGCCTGTTACGTGGATAGCAATCGGGTGATTGCGGCACGCAAATGGAATTTTGCGGCGAAAAACAATTCTTTAAACCCTGTCCGCTATAAAGCTTCCCAATCCGAGAAGGAACACGGCCGGGTCAAGGCCGAATACCAATGGGTAGGTGGGGAAATTTCGGGACATGACGGCGATCAGGAGGGCCTATCGGGCCGAAGCTCTTTTATCCGCTCGCGACCGGACAGGCGAACCGGGCGATCCGGCCAACGCCGAGAGTTTTCGCGAGCTCATGACGGAGATCGCTGAGATCAAGCAGTTGATCAGGCCCGTCGACGAGCTTGGCGAGCATATGATCGAGAAGTTCAAGTCCGAGCTCGGCGAGGCGGTCAAGCTCAAGGCCGAACTTGACGCCATTTATGACGCTATCGGCGAAACCAAGCGCGAGATCGCGACGCTTCACCGTACGACCGGCAGCGATCAGCAGGAAATGTGCCGCGTCACGGACGAGCTTGACGCGGTTGTCCTCGGCACGGAAGGTGCTACGGAAAATATCCTCGCGTCCGCGGAATACATCGACGAGACCGCGAATGTTTTGAGCGCGCGACTCAAGGGCCAGGACCAGCAGCTCGTCAACGACATTCAGGAACGCGTCATCCAGATTTTCGAAAACTGCAATTTTCAAGATCTGACCGGCCAGCGCATTACGAAGGTCGTCGCCGCCATGCGCTTCATCGAGGAGCGTATCGTCAAGATGATGGAGATCTGGGGCGGCATAGAAAGCTTCAAGGAGATCGATGGAGAGACGATGCCGGCCCGCGAAGGGGACGCGGCGTTGCTCAACGGTCCAGCGCTTGATACCGACGAAGGCGTGGCTTCCCAGGACGATATCGACGCGCTGTTCGCCTGACGGCGCGTCCCTTCTCCCGTCGGCGCCCGGCGCGAGCGTCGATCTCCCGTCTTGCAACCTCTGTCGCGGATATATAGAACAAACCGGAAACACAATGGAGGCCCCGTTCGGTTGTGCAAACTTCGGCGAAGGTTTCCTTCAAGAACACGCTGGAGAAATGCATGGCGGACGGCGAAAACGGGGTGATGATCGGTGAGGACGGCAAGGGGCGGTGCTTCTGGCACGGCAATCTGCCGGATTATCTGCGCTACCACGACGAGGAATGGGGCCGCCCCGTCACCGACGATGTCAGGTTGTTCGAGAAGATCTGCCTGGAAGGGTTCCAGTCGGGTCTTTCGTGGCTGACCATCCTGAGAAAGCGGGAGAATTTCCGCGCCGCCTTCGCCGGGTTCGATTTTCGTGAAGTGGCAGAGTTCGGCGATGCGGACGTGGAGCGGCTTTTGAAGGACACCGGCATCATTCGGCACCGGGGCAAGATCGTTTCCACCATCAACAACGCGCGGCGCGCCCGCGAGCTGGCGGACGAGCGCGGCTCGCTCGCGGGCTATTTCTGGAGTTTCGAGCCCGCCCCCTCCGAGCGTCCGGCGAAACTGGACCGCGCAACGCTTCGAACTCTCGCAAAGACGCCGACATCCACCGCCCTTTCGAAGGATCTGAAGAAACGCGGCTGGAGCTTCGTCGGCCCGACGACGGCCTACGCCTTCATGCAGGCCATGGGCCTCGTCAACGATCATCTCGAGGGATGTTGCGTGCGCGATGAGGTGGAGGCCGAAAGGCAGGCCTTGAAGCGCCCTTCCTGGCGCCGTTTGCGAGAAAGCGCTGCCGACCGCCGCAAACGGTTGCGGACCGCTCGATAAGTCGTATTTAATCGTCTTCCCGCGAGGTGAGTGCGGATGTCGCATCCCCACCCGCTCCGTTCACGCAGGCGCCACGGGTTCTTCAAGGGCGCGAAAACGGGAGGAAACGATGAAACTTGGCCGTCTCTTCGTCGGCGTTGCCGCCGGCCTTGCCTTGTCCGTCACGGCTGCACTTGCAGAAAAAACCACCTTGCGCATCTCGCTGCAGCTCCCGATGAAAAGCCACCTCGGGCAGAACCTGCAGCTTTTCAAGGAGGAGGTGGAAAAGAACTCCAACGGCAACATCGCCGTCGAGATTTACGATTCCGCCCAGCTTTACAAGGATAACGAGGTTCCCCAGGCGGTCGGCTCCGGGGCGATCGAAATGGGCGTCGCCTCGCTCACCCGTTACGTGGGGGACATTCCCGCCGTCGACGTCTTCTATATGCCGTTCCTGCTCAATTCGGAGGACCTGGTGCGCAAGGCTGTCGCGCCCGGCAGCCCGGTGCGCGGGCCGATAGATGCCGCGATCGAGGAAACGGGCTCGAAGGTTTTGTGGTGGCAGGCTTATGGCGGGGTAATCCTTCTGTCCAACGGCGGTCCGATCAAGACGCCGGATGACGTCAAGGGCAAGAAGGTGCGCGTGTTCGGCAAGACGCTCGGCACGTGGATCGAGGCAGCCGGCGGCGCGCCGACGCTCATTTCCGGGTCAGAGCAATATATCGCCTACCAGCGCGGCACCGTCGACGTCGGCATGACCGGCGTTTCGGGCGTGAAAAGCCGTAATCTCTGGGAGGTGATGGACACGATTACCGTCACCAACAACGCCGATATCGAGTTCATCGTCGTCGTCAACAAGGACTTCTGGGAAGGTCTGCCGGAAGAGCACAAGGAAATCATCCAGGCGGCGGCGCTTAAGGCGGAAAACACGGTTCGCGACGAAATGAGCAGCATCGAGGCTGCCGCTTTCGACGCCGCGAAGGAAAACGGCATGACCGTCTATGAGCCGACGGACGAAGAAATCGCGGCCTGGAAGGCGGCGGCGCAGCCGGTTTACGACCAGTATCTCCAAGCGTCGGGCGAGCTTGGCCAGAAGGTTCTGGAAGCTGCGCGCGGCCTCCAGAACTGATCTTCCACCCGTATCGGGCGGGCCCTTCCGGGCCCGCCTTCTCATTGAGAGCTCTCATGTTCCGCATTATCGACCGGCTTTCCGCTGCCCTTGGGGCTTTCGCGGCGTGGGCCTATTTCGCAACCGCGCTCATGCTCGGCTACGAGGTCTTCATGCGTTACGTCTTCATCGCGCCCACCATCTGGGCAGAAGAGCTTTCGCGCCTCTTCCTCGTGTGGGGAACGTTCGCGGGCGCCGCGGTTCTCGTTCACCGTCGCCAGCACATCGCCATCACCGTGCTGACGGATGCCTTGCCGCCGCGCCTGAAGCATCTGCAGCAGGTTGCCGTGCTGCTCTTTATCGCCTTCGTTGCCGGTGTCACCGTCTGGTACGCCTTCGGTATCGCGGAAGATTCCTTCTCGCGCGGCCGCACCACCGGGTCGATGCTCGACGTTCCGGCCTGGTGGAACGAGGCGGCACTTCCTGTCTGTTTTTCGCTTTTGGGCCTTCAGGCGCTTGTGGAGGCGGTTCGCGTCGCGCTCGAAGGCCCTTCGGATGTTCCTGAAGAACCCATTGGCCACTGATCGCGGGAGCCACGCTTGACCACGGTTTTCATCCTTCTCGCGCTCTTCGGCCTGCTCCTGATCGGCATTCCGGTCGCTTTCGCGCTTGCCGGCCTCGGCTTCGGGTTGCTTGTCGTCGGTGGTTTTTCCCCGCTCATGCTGCCGCAGGGTTTGCTTTCCGCCGCAGATAGTTTCGTGCTGATCGCCGTTCCGCTCTTTCTCCTGATGTCGAACGTTCTCTTGAAGGGCGGCGTCGGGCGGGATCTTTTCGCCGCCGTCCAGTCCTGGGTCGGTCATTGGCCCGGCGGGCTTGCGGTCGCCACCATCCTGTCCTGCGGCATCTTCGCGGCGATTTCCGGGTCTTCCGTTGCAACGGCGGCCACCATCGGCACGGTGGCAATCCCGGAGATGACGGCGCGCGGTTATCCGCGCCGCTTCGTTCTAGGCCTGCTCGCCGCGGGCGGCACGCTCGGTATCCTCATTCCGCCGTCGATCCCCATGATCGTCTTCGGCGTGATCACCGAGGAATCGATCATTTCGCTCTTTCTTGCCGGCATCGGCCCCGGCCTCATCCTGATCGTGCTTTTCGTCCTCTACTCGATGGTTTTTGCCCGTTTCGCCGCCGATTACGAACCAAGCGCCAGGGCAACATGGGAAGAGCGCTGGACCACGCTTCGGCGCGCCTCGCCGACGATCCTTCTGGCGGTGCTGGTGATCGCGGGCATTTACGCAGGCGTCTTCACGCCGACGGAGGCCGCGGCTGTCGGTTTTCTCGGCGCGCTTGTCGTCGTGGGTGTCGTGCTGAGGACGCTTGACTGGCCGAAGCTGCGCGACGCCGTCATGGAAGCCATGACGACCACGGTCGCCATCCTGCTCATCGTCGCTGGCGCCAAGGTTTTCGGCAAGGCGATCACGCTTTACCGGATTCCGCAGGATATCTCCGTCTTCCTGACCGAGCATGTCTCCAGCCCGGCCTTCTTCGTGCTGCTCGTCGGCCTCGTCCTTCTCGTCATGGGCCTCGTGCTGGAAGCCCTGTCGATGATGCTCATCATGGTGCCGGTCCTCTCGGGCGCGCTTTTCGCGCTCGGCATCGATCCCATATGGTTTGGCGTCTTCTTCGTCATCATGGTGGAATGCGCGCTCATCACGCCGCCGGTCGGGCTGAACCTTTACGTCATACAGGCGGTGGGCCGCGCGACGATGGGCGAGGTTTCCTCAGGTGTGTGGCCGTTTCTCGCCCTCATGCTCGCAAGCGTCCTCCTGATCTATCTTCTGCCGGATATCGCGCTCTATGTTCCGTTCAAACTCTGAAATCCTTGGATAATTTGCCATGCAAAGCCCTGCTGAGCGCCTGCGCGCCCATCTCGAAAAGCCCGGCCTCACGGTCATGCCCTGCTGTTACGATGGGCTTTCGGCGAAAATGATCGGCGATGCCGGGTTCCCGGTCACATTCATGTCCGGCTTCGCGGTTTCCGCCGCAAGGCTCGGTATGCCCGATACCGGGCTGATTTCCTATGGAGAGATCGTCGATCAGGGGCGCAACGTCTGCGCCGCCACATCGGCGCTTATCATCGGCGATGGCGATACGGGTTATGGCAACGCTCTCAACGTCAGGCGCACCGTTCAGGGGTATGCGCGCGCGGGCTTCGCGGCCATCATGATCGAGGATCAGGTGGCGCCCAAGCGCTGCGGCCATACGAAGGGCAAGCTCGTCGTCGACCGGATACAGGCGGTCGACCGCATCAAGGCGGCGGTCGATGCGCGCGAGGAGGGAGAAGACATCCTTATCCTCGCCCGCACCGACGCCCGCCACGGGCACGGTCTCGACGAGGCGTTGGAACGCGCCCGCGCCTTCAAGGAGGCCGGTGCCGATATCCTCTTCGTCGAAGCGCCGAAATCGCGCGGGGAGATGGAGACGATCTGCCGCGAGGTGCCGGGCTGGCACATGGCCAATCTGGTGGAAGGCGGCGAAACGCCGATCCTGCCTTCCGCCGAATTGCAGGAGATCGGCTATCGGCTGGCCGCCTTTCCGCTGACCATCCTTTCCGCTGCCATGAAGGCGATGCGCGACGCGCTGGAAGCCATGAAGGCCGGGCGGCATCCGGAGGAAATGCTGCTCGATTTCGCGGAGCTTCGCCGCCGCGTCGGCTTCGATGCCTACTATGAGGAAGAGCAGCGCTACGCCGACCGACGCGATTGAAAGGTATCTGGATCGCTTCCCGGTAATCCGATGTCGAAACGGCCTCGTAAGTATCGTTTGAAAACCCAAGGCCCGGGGCCGCAATCCTCGTTGCCTTTCCGGGCCTGCCCGCAGGGTTTTCCAGTCGGTTGCGTCGTGATGGCCTTCTTCCCTGTCGCGTGACCGGCTACCGAAAACGCAACTCAGGGCGGTGTCGGCCATGTCGGACATGGCGCGGCTCACGCTATAGACCGCCTCATTTCGAGGCGGTCTTTTTTTATTCGGCAAGCCCGGGTTTCTGCGGTAGCCAGTGCGTCGCCCGCTCGTACGCGTGGGCAATCTCCAGTACCTTGAGGTCCGCGTGCGGGCGGCCGATGATCTGAATGCCCATCGGCAGGCCGCTTTGCGAAAAGCCTGCCGGCATGGCGATCGTGGGTAGCCCGAGAAGGCTGACCGGCACCACCACTTCCATCCAGCGGTGGTAGGTGTCCATCGTCCGCCCGGCGATCTCCTTCGGCCAGTCGAGGTTGACATCGAAGGGGAACACCTGCGCCGACGGCAGGATCAGGAAGTCGTGTTTTTCGAAAAGCCGAAGTATCGCCCGGTGGAACGCGCTGCGTATCGTGGAAGCGGCCTGAATGTCGTCAAGGGTAAGGGCCTTGGCGCTTTCGACTTCCCAGATCGCTTCCGGCTTCAGGTGCTTGCGCTTGTCCGGATCGTCGTAAAGCGATCCCATCCGTCCGGCGACGCGCCAGTGGCGAAGCGTCACCCACGCCTGCCACACGCTCTCCAGATCGAGGCCCGTCGAGGCGGGCTCCACAGTCGCGCCAATCGTCTCGAAGGTGGAGAGTGCGCCGTGGCAAAGCTCCAGCACGCCCTCTTCGAAGGGCAGGTGCCCGTCCAGATCGCCGAGCCAGCCGATCCGCTTGCCCTTTACGGTTGCATCGAGTGCGCCTGAGAATTCCGATCCGTCCCCGTCGAGCGATTGCGGCGCCCGGGCATCGTATCCGGCTTGTACCGACAAGAGCATGGCGACGTCGCGCACGCTCCTGCCCATCGGGCCGTCGGTCGCCATGCCGTCGAAGAAGATTTCCGGCGCCGGTCCTGACGGCACGCGCCCGTAGCTCGGGCGGAAGCCGATCACATTGTTATAGCCCGCCGGATTGCGCAGCGATCCCATCATGTCGCTGCCGTCGGCAACGGGGATAAGTCTCGCCGCAAGGGCGGCCGCCGCACCTCCGCTCGACCCGCCTGCGGTCTTCGTCGGATCGTATGGATTTCGCGTCGGACCGAACACCGGATTATAGGTGTGGGAGCCGAGGCCGAATTCCGGCGTGTTCGTCTTGCCGATCAGGATGGCACCCGCCTCGACCAGCCGATCGACCATGATGGAATTCTCAGTCGGCCTGAAATCCCTGAAAATCGGCGAGCCGAGCGTCGTTGGAATTTTCCTCGTGGCCGCAAGGTCCTTCACCGCCATCGGTACGCCGTGCAGCCAGCCCCGGCATATGCCTTGCACCAGTTCCCGGTCGTATTCGTCCGCTTCAGCCAGCAGGCCCTCGCGCTCGCGAATGTTCACGATCGCGTTGATCCCGGGGTTGATCTTTTCGATCCGGTCCAGAAACGCAGTCATCACTTCCCGGCAGGAAAACAGGCGCGAGCGGATGCCTTCCGACAGAGAAACGGCTGAAAGGTCGGTGATATTCATGCGAATTCCCTATGCGTTCCCGACGGTCGGACGTGCGTCACGACACCTTTTCGTGCAAGGGATCGTAAAGGGGATTTTCCGTTTCGAACACATAGTCGAGGGTCACCACATTCACATGCGCGGCACCCAGCGCCTTCAGCATGGCGGCGCATGCCGGCACATCGCGCGCCGGGCAATGCAGGACCAGCGGCGAGCCATCATCGCCGAAGGGTGTCGTGCAGCCGAATTCGGAAGCGGCGCGCTTTGCAGCGGCTTTCGGATCGGGCAGAACGGCGCGGATTTCCTTGGTATTCCGGGCGATTTCTTCTGCCGCGACCTGATCCAGGATCGCACGCGCCGCCGCCAGCGCTTCCTCGCACCAGGTCGCTGTCAGCGAGGCAACGAGATGCGCCTGCGAGCGCAGCATCACCCCGTCATCGGGGATCTTCAGGTTGTTGGCCTTCAGCGTCGAACCGGTCGAAGTGATGTCGACAATGAGCTCCGCCGTCCCCGCCGCCGGAGCGCCCTCGGTCGCGCCGGCACTTTCGACGATCCGATAGTCGGCGATGCCGTTTTTCGCGAAAAACGCCCGCGTCAGGTTCACGTATTTCGTGGCGACCCGAAGCCGTCTGCCGTGGCGCCCGCGGAAATCCGAGGCGACATCGGAAAGATCGGCCATCGTCGAAACGTCGATCCACGCGGTCGGCAGGGCGATCACCACATCGGCATGGCCGAAACCGAGCGCGGTCACCAGATGCGTCTTCTCGTAGGGAGCGGAGATGTTCTCTTCCACGAGATCGATACCGGTGACACCCATGTGCACCGAGCCGTCGGCTATTTCCCGCGCGATTTCGGAGGCTGAAAGGAAGGCGATCTCGACGTCGGGAAAGCCTTTCAGCGTGCCGCGATAGTTGCGGTCGCCGCCCGGGCGCTCGATCGTCAGGCCGGCACGGGCGAAAAAGGCGTGGGTATTGTCCTGCAGGCGGCCCTTGGAGGGTATGGCGATGGTGAGTTTCGTCATGACGCCCTCAGATCCGATCGAGCCAGATGGAAAAACCGACCGCCGGGATGCTTATTGAAGCTCCCAGAAGCTCAAGCAGCTTGTCGTAACGGCCGCCGCCGACAATCTGGCCCTTATCCCGGCTTTTCGCGTCGTGAACCTCGAACACGAAGCCGGTGTAATAGTCGAGCCGGCGGCCGAAATCGGCGGAAAAGCTCAATGGAACGGAGGCGGCCTTCGTGCCTTCCAGCGCCTTCAGCCGTGCTTCGAAGTTGCTTAAAGGGGCCGCGAGATCGATGCCCGTATCCGCCGAAAAGGCCTTCAGGCTTTCGATGGCGGCTTCCGGCGCGCCGGAAGTATCGAGGAAGCGTTTCAGCGTGCTCGCCGCTTCATCGGCAATTCCCTTGCGGCTTGAAAGGGCGGCCTGCTCCAGGAAACGCTCGGCGATTTCACCCGCCGTGCGCCCGCCGACGGTGGCGATACCGGCGATTGAAAGTAGATCCTCGACGATTGCCTGCGCCGCTTCCGGGTCGGAGCCTTCAAGCGCGGCGAGAACGCCCGCGCGTGCGCCGTCTTCGTTGTCTCCGTCGCGGGCCTGCCCCTCCATGCGCGCAATCGCCTGGTCGAGCTGGTCGCGCTCGCCGAAGAGATCGCGCAGCCGCCGCTTCCACACAGTTGGAAGGCCCAGGCCGTCGATAACAGCGGAAAACAGCGCCTCGTCGCCGATGCGTACCGAAAGGTCGCCGGCACCAAGGTCCGCTAGACCGTCGAGCGCGAGGGCCAGAACCTCGGCATCGGCGTTCGCGCGGTCGGTGCGGCCGATATCCTCCACACCTGCTTGCAGAAACTCGCCGGTTCCGCCCGGGCGCTGGCGGAACACCGGGCCGCCGTAGCAATATCGCGACACGGCTCCGGCCTTGTTTTCCGCAATATGCGCACGGCAGACGGGAATCGTGAAATCGGGCCGCAGGCAAAGGTCCCGCCCGTCCTGATCAGCGCTGAGGTAAAGCCGGCGGCGGATATCCTCGCCGGTAAGATCCAGGAAGACGTCGGCCGGCTGCAGGATCGGCGGATCGATGCGCGCATGTCCGCGCGCTTCGAACAGCGAAATCAGCTTGGCGAGACGGTCTTCCGCAGCACTCATGTCAGTTTCCCGCTTTTGCCCGGTCTTCAGCCTGTTCGGCAAGCATGGCCTTCACCCGCTCGACAAGCTCGGTCTCCTTCACGGTGATCTGCGCCGGGCGGCTTTCGCGCCATGTGACATTGTCGGTGATCTCGCCGGAAAGCCGCTTGCCCTCGATCAGGTCCTTGATCTGGATTTCGCCGGCCTCGCGCTCGTCAGAGCCCTGGATGATCGCCAGCGGGCAGCCGCGCCGGTCGGCGTATTTGAGCTGGTTGCCGAATTTCTTCCAGTTGCCCTGGTACATCTCGGCGCGAATTCCGGCTTCGCGCAGCGCCTGCGTCATCTTCTGGTAACGGCCAAGGGCTTCGGTGTCGCCATCCATGACGGTGACGAGCACCGGCGGCACCACATCGTCGGTCCCCAGCTTGCCGAGGTTTTTCAGCGCCGTGGCAAGGCGCGAGACGCCGATTGAAAAGCCGGTCGCCGGCACGTCGCGCCCGGTGAAGCGCTTCACCAGCCCGTCATAGCGCCCGCCGCCTCCGACGGAACCGAACTGCACGACCTCGCCCTTCTCGTTCGTCACGTCGAACAGAAGCTCCGCCTCGTAAACGGGGCCGGTGTAATATTCCAGCCCTCGCACGACAGAGGGGTCGATCTTGATGCGGTCGGACATATATCCCGCGCCTTCCACCAGATCGTTGATGAGCTTGAGTTCGCGAAAGCCGTCCTCGAAATGCTTGTTGACGGCGAACTTCGAAAGTGCAGCAGTCTTGAACGTTAGATTATTCGTATCGTCGATGAGATCGTCGATAGCGGTGGCATCGAGGATTTCCACGATCGCTTCGATCGCTGCCTGCGAGAGTTGAGCGCCAGCGGTGAAATCGCCGCTTTCGTCCTTGCGCCCTTCGCCAAGCAGAAGTGCCACGCCTTCCGAGCCGAACTTGTCGTATTTGTCCATGGCGCGCAGAACCGTCAGCCTGCGCTCGCCGTCTTCCTCGCCGCCGAGGCCGATCGCCTCCATCACGCCATCAAGGATCTTGCGGTTGTTCACGCGCACGATGTATTGGCCCTTGAGGCCAAGAGCCTCCATCGTGTCGGCCATCATCATGCACATTTCCGCATCCGCCTGCACACCGGCAGCGCCCACCGTGTCGGCGTCGAACTGCATGAACTGGCGGAAGCGGCCCGGCCCCGGCTTTTCGTTCCGGTAAACGTAACCCGCCCGGTAGGTGCGGTAGGGAAGCTGGATTTCGTTTATGTTTTCAGCGACGTGGCGGGCAAGCGGGGCCGTGAGGTCGTAGCGCAGGCTCATCCACTGCTCGTCGTCGTCCTGCACGGAAAAGACGCCGGCGTTCGGCCGGTCGGTATCGGGCAGGAACTTGCCGAGGCAGTCAGTATATTCGAACGCGGGCGTTTCGACGGGGTCGAAGCCGTAACGCTCGAAAACCGTCCTGATTTTCGCCAGCATCTCGTCGGTCGCGCGGATGTCCGCGGCCGCACGGTCGGTGAAGCCGCGCGGCAGGCGGGCTTTCAGCTTGTTGTTCTTCACTTTTGCCATCGGCTTGAATGGTCCGTTCCGGCAGGAATTGAATAGTTGCGCGAAGTCCTAGACGAAACGCGATAAACGGGCAAGGCGGCGAGAAGGCTTGCATTGGCGCGCTATCCGTCTATGTTCCGCGCGGAATTCTATCAGCCGCCATATTCCCGGGCATATCTTGCGGCAAAAGCGGCCTGAGACCCGGCAAGCTGGAAAACGGAAACCGATGCTGGTGAGTGCGAAAACATCCGCCGGAGCGGACGAGCGGTCGGGCGAGGCACCCCGCGCTGCCGAAACCCGCGTTGCCGACCTCAGCATCGTGCTGCCGACCTATAACGAGCGCGAGAACATTTCGGAGCTGATCCGCCGGCTGGACGAAACACTTGGCGATATCGCCTGGGAAGTGATCGTCGTCGACGACAATTCGCCAGACGGAACGGCGGCGCTTGCGCGCGATATCGCGGCTCATGATCCGCGCGTGCGCGTGATCCGCCGCATCGGCCGGCGCGGGCTTTCCGGCGCATGCGTGGAAGGGATGCTGGCGTCTTCGGCGAAATTCGTCGCGGTGATGGATGCCGACCTGCAGCACGACGAAAGCCTGCTGCCGCGCATGTACAACCTCCTGAACGGCGATGAGGCCGATCTCGTCGTCGCCAGCCGCCACACAGAAGGTGGCGACGTCGGCTCCGGCCTGTCGAAAATTCGTGGCTGGGGCTCGGATTTCGCCAATTCGCTGGCCCGCGTCTTTCTCCACGTTCGCCTGTCCGACCCGATGAGCGGCTTTTTCATGATCCGCCGCGAAGAGGTGGAAAGGCTCGCGCCGAAACTTTCCTCGCAAGGGTTCAAGATCCTTCTCGATCTCGTGGCGAGCGCCAAGGGGAGCTTACGCATCAAGGAACTTCCGTTCACCTTCCGCAAGCGCCTGCATGGCGAAAGCAAGCTCGATACGCTGGTTGCTTTCGACTATCTGGGCCTGCTCGTCGCCAAGCTCTTCGGTGATATCGTGTCCGTGCGTTTCCTCATGTTCGGCATGGTGGGCGCGTCCGGCGTGCTGGTGCATCTGGCCGCGCTGAAACTGGTGTTGGACGGGCTGGGCATTGCGTTCATCTCCGCCCAGACGATCGCGACCTTCGTGGCGATGACCTGGAATTTCTTCCTCAACAACCGCCTGACCTATCGTGACCGCAGGCTGCGGGGGCTATCGATCCTTCGCGGGTTGCTCACGTTCTATGCCGTCTGCAGCGTCGGCGTTCTGGCCAATGTCGGCGTCGCCAACCTGATTTTTGAAAATCAGGGCGTGTGGTTCGTCGCCGGTGCGGCCGGTGCGGCCATGGGCGCGGTGTGGAACTATGTGGCAAGCTCGGTGCTGACCTGGCGCAAGGTTTGACCCTATGGCGGATGGTTCACGCAAGGCGGAGGCCGATCTGCCGGTGTGGCTGAGGCCGGGTTTCCTGGCTCTTTTCGTGCTGGTGCTGACGTGTCTTCGCCTTTTCGTCGCCGCCAATGCCGGGCTGGCGGAAGATGAGGCCTATTATCGCCTCTGGGGTCTTTCGCCCGCGTTCGGCTATTACGACCATCCGCCGATGATTGCGTGGTGGATCGCCGCCGGACAGGCAGTCTTCGGCGATACCGCCTTTGCGATCCGAGTGGTCTGCGTGCTGTCGGCGGGCGTCGGTTCGCTCGTCCTCTGGCGCACGGCCGATATCCTGTTCGGGAGAAAAGCCGCCGGCTGGTCGGTGCTTTTCTTCAACGCCACGATCCTGATCGGGGTTGGCAGCGTCATCGCCACGCCGGATGCGCCGTCCGTCTTCTTCTGGGGCCTGTCGCTTTGGGCGCTTGCGGAGTTGATCCGCTCGGAAAGCGCGAACTGGTGGCTTGCCGTTGGGCTTTTCGCAGGTCTCGGCCTCGTTTCCAAATACTCGGTCCTGTTCCTGGGTGCAGGGATCGTGCTGTGGCTCTTGTTGATGCCTGAGGCGCGGCGCTGGCTGAAAAGCTGGCAGTTATGGGCCGGAGGAATTCTTGCAATCGCCCTCTTCGCGCCGGTGCTTGTCTGGAACGCCGGCCACGAATGGGCGTCGTTTCACAAGCAGTTCGGCCGGGCGGTGCCTGAAGGCTGGACGCTGAAATATCTGGGAGAGCTTGTCGGCGCGCTCGCCGGGCTGCTCAACCCGCTTATCGCAGTTCTCGCTGCTGTCGGCGCGGGGCGTGTGATTTCAAGGACATGGGAAAGGGACCAGAAGGCCGGTCTCGTTCTGATGACGACCTTGCCGTTTCTCGCCTATCTCGTTTTCCATGCCCTTCACGCGCGCGTTCAGGGCAACTGGCCAGCGCCGATCTTCCCCGCGTTCGTCATGATGGCGGCTCTTGTGGCGGCGGAATTGCCGCAAACCCGTACCGGTTTCTGGCGGAAATGGCGGGCGACCGCCGCTCCGCTCGGTGTCGTCGTATCGCTTCTCGTCCTCCTTCATGCGGTTTATCCGCTGACGGGCGCATTCGGGCGCAAGGACCCGACGCAGCAAACGCGTGGGTGGGACATGGTGGCAAGCAAACTTGCCAGGATCGCCGAGCGCGAAGGGGCTGCGTGGATCGCGACTGACCGTTACTATCTCAATGCCGAGCTTGCTTTTTCGCTGCGTGGAAGCCTGCCCGTCATTCAGGTGAACGACCGCATTCGCTACGTCATGCAGGAGCCGGAGCCTGAAAGCCTGGTGAGAAAACCGGCGCTTTTCGTCGCGCCCGCGAAGCGAGACCCGGGCCTTGATCGGCTTTCGCAACGGTTTTCGCAAGCTGAGCGGGTGGCGGCCATCCCGCGCATGGTCAAGGGCGTTACGCTTGAGGATATCGTCGTCTACCGTATCGCGAGCCCGCAAAAGGATCCCCGGGACCCCGTCTATCCGCTTCCGCTCTGATATCGCGAAGAAATTTCGGACCTGACGCCATTCCCGGATTGCGCTTCATCCGACTTTCCCTAAAGTCGGCCCGATGAAGCGCATTACCTTGACCTCAGTCGAATACGGCCTTTCCTTCGGCGTCGACCGGGCGATCCGGGAACTGGCGGCGGCCGGTCATCTGACGGCGATCGGCTGCCTGACCGTGTCCGACCTCTGGTCGCGCGAGTATCTGCCGCTTCGCGACGAACTGGATGACGCGGGCCACAAGACGCTCGTCGGCGTAACGATTTCGCTGACGAGCGGCTGGGAGCCGGTTTCCGTGGAAGCCTTGCGGTATTTCGACAAGGGGTTTCCGAAACCGCGCTGGTATGGCTGGCGCAGCCGTCTGCGGCTGTTGCCGGACGATACGCTTTACGCGGAAGTTTCAGGCCAGATCGACCGTTTCCAGGAATATTATCAGCGCCCGCCGGATTTCATATTCGTTCAGGACGGTTTGCTGCGCCATGCGGGCATCGCCCGCATCGTCATGGATGCCGTGGAAGCCAGGAAGGTTCGCCCGGCCATCGTCTCTCCTTTCGTGGAAGATCGCCCGGCCCTCAGGTTTCGCAAAAAACTGGAAAAACGCGGGTTGCAGACGCTGCCGCGCGGGCGCGACCTGCCGTTTGCCGCCGGGCCGGAGGAGCTGGGCCGGCATGTCTGGAGCGGCTTCAACGGGCTTTACGATCAGGCGGTGGTGCTATGCACGCCGGCGATCGCCGACGATCGGCTGCGCCGCATGGAGCCGCCGGCCAGGATCGCGTCCCGCGAGGTTCAGAAGGGGTTTCTGGAAAGCGAGCGGTTCAACATACTGCTCATCGAAAAGGATATCTTTCTGTTCTGAGCAGTTCCGGCAAAAAGAAAGGCCCCGCGGGGACGGGACCTTTCAGGAGGGGAGGACAGGACACCGGGTGGTCGGGAGGAACGGTGTCTATGTCTCCAAAGGTAAGCGATGATTTGCCCTTCACCAGTGACGGACGTCACAATATTGGCTTTGGCTTCGATAAATTCGCCTTAAGATGACGTAGGGTAGTGCGCAAAAGGCAGGCACGATGCAGGCAAACCGCCGGGAGGGGCAGGATCGATGGTCGAACTCAGGCAGTTTCTGGAAAACAGCTTCTCGCTTGAAGGGTTACCGCACGATCTTGCGGATAAACTGGCAAGTCTCGCACGCCCGATACCAGTGAAGGCGGGGGCAACCCTTTTCGAGGCGGGCGACCCGGGCAACGGGTGCTATGCCATCCTGGAGGGATCGCTGAAAGTTTCGATGATGAGCGTGGAGGGCGATGAGCAACTGCTCGCGGTCATGGGGCCCGGCGAAATTGTCGGCGAGCTTGCGCTGCTCGACGGGCGAGCCCGATCGGCAACCGTTGCCGCGTTAAAGCCCACCAGGCTCGCATTTATCGAAAAACATGCGTTCGAGCGGTTCGCCGACGAAAACCCGGCCGTTTACCGCCATATGCTCTCAATCGTCGGTAAACGTCTGCGTCAGGCAAACGATGTGCTGGCGGCACGTTCCTTCCTGCCGCTGCCCGGCCGGGTGGCGCAGACGCTTTTGCAACTGGCGGAAAGCTTCGGCAAGCCGCTGGACGATGGCCGCGTGCTCATCCACTACAAGCTTTCGCAGGCCGATATCGCGAATATGGCGGGGGCAGCGCGCGAAAACGTCAGTCGCGTCCTCAACGACTGGAAGCGGGCGGGAACCATCAGCCGTATTTCGGGATATTATTGCCTGGAGCAACCGAAATTCCTGGAGCAGGCGGCAACACTTTGATAGGCCCGGCGGAATCGAAAAAGCCCCCGTCATGGGGGCTTTCCGAGAACCGTGGCCTGTCGGCTCTTAATAGTAACGGCCGCAGCGCTTGACCGTGCGCCAGATGTGGTGGCCGTGGTAGCTGGACCAGCGCTTCACCTTGTAGTAGCGGCAATGCCCGCCGTAGTAGCCGTGGCCGCCCCAACCCCAACCGCCGTAATGCCAATGACGGTGACCGCGGTGGCGCCTGTGATGGCGGTGCCCGTGCCGGCCGCCGACCTTGATCACTTCCGCCGTTTCGGAGGCCGCGGCCTTGGCCGGAGCAAGAGGAACGCCGGCCGGGCTCATGGCAGAAGCGCTCAGGGAAGAACCGGTGACACCGGTGATCAGTAGAGTTGCAAAAGCAATCCGGGTAATCGTCTTGTTCATCTCATCTCTCCTTGGTTTCCATGGGCGTTGTGCCCGAGGAAGAACCTAGGAGAGTTTTCGAATACCATGCGTGATCGGGGTCACGCTTTGGCTTTTTCGCGATTTAGTGCCTGAGCTTCCTGCGTTCCGACAAGAAGGCTGGCCAGAGTGTGCCGGTTCAGGGAATCCAGAAAGGCCTCTGCCGCTTGCCTCATGGCAGGCTTCAGGGCGCAGCGCGGGAGAAAGGCGCAAACTGTAGGCCCGGCTTTCAGGCAGTCGACGATCGCCTGGTCCGGCTCCATCTCGCGCACCACGTCGCCGATGCGTATTTCATCCGCCGGCTTGCCGAGGCGAATGCCGCCGCCCCGCCCGCGGCTCGTCTCGATAAGACCAAGCCGCCCAAGCTTGGCGACGATCTTCATGACATGCGAACGGGCAAGCCCCAGATGCTCGCTCACCATCTCCACTGTCTGGGGCGTGTCGCATTGCCCCAGATGCATGAGGATCCTCAGCGAAAAGTCGCTGGATTGATTGAGACGCATGGCAGGGTCCCGCAAAATATTCACCGTACATATTGCTTTTAACGGCAAAAGGTGGCAATTAAAAGATGCATAAGAAATGAATATTAAAGAGTGCCAGCATGATCGACATTCGCCCCGCGCCGAAACGCGAACCGGTTCATCCGGCGATCGACGCCGAAGGCATCTCACGCCTGGTCGAATGCTTCTACGCGCGCATCAGGGAGGATGTCCGGCTTGGCCCGATATTCGAGACAAGGCTCGAGGGGCGCTGGCCGGAGCACCTCATGAAGATGAAGCTCTTCTGGCATTCGGTGCTTTTGAGAAGCGGGGCATATAAGGGCAAGCCGGTGGAAAGCCACAGGGCGCTCGACAGCGTTCTGCCGGAGGATTATCGCCAGTGGCTCGCCCTGTTTCGCCCGGTCGCGCGGGAGATTTTCGAGCCTGAAGCCGCGCGCGCGGTCATCGATGCGGCGGAGCGGATCGCCGAAAGCCTGTGGCTTGCGAGCTTCGGTACGCCGGGTGCCATGACACCGAACTGGATGAAGACGTCCGGCAAGTAAAGGAAGGTGGACC
Organism: Hongsoonwoonella zoysiae; assembly: GCF_013266695.1. GTDB lineage: Bacteria > Pseudomonadota > Alphaproteobacteria > Rhizobiales > Stappiaceae > Hongsoonwoonella > Hongsoonwoonella zoysiae. The sequence continues at coordinate 630,461 of NZ_JABRXF010000003.1, read as the reverse complement.
ATGCTTGAAGCAATTGTCCTGACCGCGGAAGCGGGAGTGTTCGCCTGGTTTTCGGTTTTCACGCTGATGCTGGCATCCATGGCCAGGGAATCCATGTCGATGCCCAAGCCACGGCTGGATGTCGTGGGTAGGGCGCTTATCGGAAATGCGAGGGCGGCGCTTGCCACTGGCATGGTGGTTCTCTGCGGCCTTGCAGTATGGGAGTTCGGCCTCGTCTGAGGCCGGTATCGATGGAGCAACGGACATGAACAAGACAAGCCTTGCCGCCCGCATCCTGCCGGTGTTCCTCATCTGGGTCGCGGCGCCCATGCCGCTCTGGCTGATGATCGCGCTCTCCTTTTTTATGCGGTGAAAACTTTGGGCGCAGCTGATGCGGCGTCTCTCCGAGCCTTTCGCACTTCCGTGCATGCCGGTATCGTTTGGATATGATGCGAAATAGACGGAGGGCGGCGTGAGCGAGGCTTTGATCGATGAAGAAGAACCGCGTGGCGACCTGACGCTGCGCACGATGGCGATGCCAGCCGACACCAACGCCGCCGGAGATATCTTCGGTGGCTGGGTGCTGTCGCAGATGGACCTTGCCGGGGGCATTGCCGCCGGCGAACGAGCGCGCTGCCGGGTCGTGACCATCGCCGTCGATGCGATGAAGTTCATCCGCCCGGTGCATGTGGGCGATGTGCTTTGCGTCTACAGCGAGATCGGCGAGATCGGGCGCTCTTCCATGAAGATCCGGATCGAGGCCTGGGCCCGCCGGCACCGCTATGACAGGCGCGAAAAGGTGACGGAAGCGATCTTCACGTTCGTCGCGGTCGATGAGGAAGGCAGGCCAAAGGCCGTCTCCCTCGAAAAAGCCTGAAGCTTTGTGACGCTGTATCCTTCGGCCGTTTTCAGGTTTCAGCGCCTGTTATCCGGGTGCGGTCGGTTGTTTCCGGTCCGGTACCGGCTGAGAAGATCCGCGAAGAGCCTTTCGTCCACAGCATATCGACATCCGCTTTCCCATAGCTCTAGGAGCGCGCGGATGCGCTCCAGTCTTTCATTGGGCGCAAGCGGGGGCAGGTGAAGCGGCAGGCCGCCGAAGACCTTGATCGTCAGCAGGCGCTCGAGGACGAAGCGTTCAAAGGCGGGATTTGCTGCGTCCAAACAGCCAAATTCCGCCTTAAGAGCGTCCGTGACATCCGGTTCTGAAAATGCGCCGAAGCCGGCGTGATCCTGAAGCGACATTAAAAATCCTCCATCGGTAAACCGAGGAGGACTGGCGCAGATAAGGTCATATGGACCCGTTCGACCGCTTGGTTGCCGATGTTCCGGCCACATCCCTTTGCGGAAACCACCTTGCCCGGCCGGGGCAGGTTGGCGAGGGCGCCAGCCCTTCTCCTGATGATGGCGTCCTGATGCCATACTCAATCGTCGGAGGCAATCCCCTTATCCCGGCTTTCGGTACCCATTTCGCTCATGAGTTCTTCACGCTCCTCCTCCGCGCGCGGGTCCATGGCGAGCGTTTCCGGCGTCGAGAAGCGCACGCCTGACGGCATGGAGATGAAATCCTCCTTGTTTTCGGGTGCTACGGCAGCGCGCTGCGTCATACGCCAGATGGTGAAGCCGACGATCGCAAGATGGGCAAGTGAGGTGACGTTGAATAGGCCGCCCGGTTTCGTGAGACTCATGAGGAGTGCGGCGGACAACGGGCCGACGATGGAGCCTGCGCCGAAGAGCATCAGCAGGCCGCCGGATGTCTTGAGGAATTCTCCCGGCGGCGAATGGTCGTTCGCATGCGCCACGATTACCGGATACATGGAATAGATCATGCCGCCGAAAGCGGAGACCAGCGCGATGGTGGCGGCTGCCGGCAGGGAACCCGCGAAGCTGAGCGCGGAGCCGATAAGGCATGCGACGCCGGTAAGCCCGGTCAGCACGATGCGCCGGTCCATGCGGTCGGAAAGCATTCCGACGGGTATCTGCACCAGCGCGCCGACCAGAAGCGCCAGCGACATCATCGTGGCGATTTCGGTTACGGAAAGCCCGATCTGGCGCCCGTAGACAGCGCCGAGCGTGCCGAACGCGCTGTTGGACATGCCGGCAAGAAAGACGCTGACGACGGCCACCGGAGAGTTGCGCCACAATGCACGCGGGTCGAGGCGTGCCTGGGCGAGCGGGACCGGGGCTGCCGCCGTGGAAAGGGCAGTCGGCAGCAATGCCATGGAATAGATGATCGAGCCGATGGCGAAGAACAAGAACCCTGCCGGATCGCCGAGGGTCAGAAGCATCTGGCCGGCTGTCGTGGCACCTAGATTGATCATCGTGTAGAGGCCGAATACGCGGCCACGGGTTTCGGGCGTCGCGCGCTCGCTGAGCCAGCTTTCCACGACCATCGCGGCGCCCGCGAAGCAGAAGCCGGAAATGGAGCGCAAGGGAATCCAGATCAACGGATCGATGATCAGGAGATTCAGGAGCACGGCGATCGCGGCCAGCGAGCAATAAACGCCGAAGGTGCGGATGTGGCCAACCCGGCTGACGATTGTCGGGGTCAGCACGCAGCCGGCGATATAGCCGATCGCCCATCCCGTGCCGAGCAGGCCGAGCGAGGTATCGGAAAACCCCTCGATGGAACCTCTGAGGGGAAGCAGCAGGCCCTGCAACCCTCCGGCAAGCAGCAAGAGCGCGGAGCCGAAGAGTAGGGAGGCGATCGGCAATATATGAGTCATGCGGTCAATGAATTCTATTCGGCCAAGTGTAGAAAACGCGGATCGATTCTCCGCAGACCATAACGGCAATTCGACCCGGGATTAAGAGGGGCTGACGCACATGCGTGTTGACGTCGGGTTTGACGGCGCAATCGCGTTGCCGGGCCGCATCCGTATCAGTAGTGCGGCGGCTTGCCGATTACATGGCCCGGCTCCACCATTTCCGCGATGTCTTCCAGTTTTTCCGTAAGCGCCTGCACCTTGCGCGTCAGGCGGTCGATCAGATCCGCCTGCGCGGTTACCACTTCGTTCAGGTCGTCTACCGTTCGCGCGTTATGGGCCAGTTGCGCTTCCAGATCGGTCAGGCGGGCTTCCAGGTCTTCCGGCATCTTCGTACGTCCAGTGTCGAGCGAATGAAACAAGAAAGGGCGGCACGAAGCCGCCCTTTCGAGAGTATCGCGTTCCGGGCTGATTAGAAGCCCATGCCGCTACGCGAAGTCGGCTGTTGCCGCACTTCGCCACTTTGGATGATGGGCGGCTTTATGGGCTTCTTAGAAGCCCATGCCGCCCATGCCCGGATCAGGCATGGCCGGAGCCGCGGATTCCTTCTTGGGGATCTCGGCGACCATGGCTTCGGTGGTGATCAGGAGGCCGGCGATGGACGCCGCGTCCTGCACGGCCGTGCGCACGACCTTGGTCGGGTCGATGATGCCGGCCTCGACGAGGTTGACGAACTCTTCCGTCTGGGCGTTGAAGCCGAAGGACGGGTCGTCGTTTTCCTGCACCTTGCCGACAACGATCGAGCCTTCGACACCGGCGTTTTCCGCGATCTGGCGGATCGGAGCCTCAAGCGCGCGAAGCACGATCTTGATGCCGGCCGCGATGTCGGAATTGGCGGAGGAAAGGCCCTCGGCGGCCTTCTTGGCGCGCAGAAGTGCGGTGCCGCCGCCGGGAACGATGCCTTCCTCGACAGCCGCGCGCGTTGCGTTCAGCGCATCGTCCACGCGGTCCTTCTTCTCCTTCACCTCGACCTCGGTCGCACCGCCGACGCGGATCACCGCGACGCCGCCGGCGAGCTTGGCAAGACGCTCCTGCAGCTTTTCGCGGTCGTAGTCGGAGGTGGTTTCCTCGATCTGCGCCTTGATCTGCGCAACACGAGCCTCGATCGCATCCTTGGAGCCCGCACCGTCGACGATGGTGGTCTCTTCCTTGGTGATGTTGACCTTCTCGGCGGTGCCGAGCATGTCGAGCGTCACGTTTTCGAGCTTGATGCCGAGGTCTTCGGAAATGACGGTGCCGCCCGTGAGAACGGCGATGTCTTCCAGCATGGCCTTGCGGCGGTCGCCGAAGCCCGGCGCCTTGACGGCGGCGATCTTCAGGCCGCCGCGCAGCTTGTTGACCACGAGGGTGGCAAGAGCCTCGCCTTCCACGTCCTCGGCGATGATGAGGAGCGGGCGGCTGCTTTGCACCACGGATTCAAGCACCGGCAGCATGGCCTGCAGGTTGGAAAGCTTCTTCTCGTGCAGAAGGATGTAGGGCTTTTCCAGATCCGCCACCATCTTTTCGGCGTTGGTGACGAAGTAGGGCGACAGGTAGCCGCGGTCGAACTGCATGCCCTCGACGACTTCAAGCTCGGTCTCGAGAGACTTGGCTTCCTCGACGGTGATCACACCCTCATTGCCGACCTTCTGCATGGCTTCGGCGATCATGTCGCCGATTTCCTTTTCGCCATTGGCGGAAATCGTGCCGACCTGGGCCACTTCCTCGGACGTGTTGATGGTCTTGGAACGGCCTTCAAGGTCCTTCACGACGGCCTGGACGGCAAGGTCGATTCCGCGCTTGAGGTCCATCGGGTTCATGCCGGCGGCAACCGCCTTGGTGCCTTCCTTGACGATCGACTGGGCAAGGACGGTCGCTGTGGTGGTGCCGTCGCCGGCGACGTCGTTCGTCTTGGAGGCGACTTCGCGCACCATCTGCGCGCCCATGTTCTCGAACTTGTCCTCAAGCTCGATTTCCTTGGCCACCGAAACGCCGTCCTTGGTGATGCGCGGTGCGCCGAAGGCCTTGTCGATGACGACGTTGCGGCCTTTCGGGCCGAGCGTGACTTTCACGGCATCCGCGAGGATGTCGACGCCGCGCAGCATGCGATCGCGCGCGTCGGTGGAAAACTTAACTTCCTTGGCTGCCATTGTTTGGGTCTCCTGATTTGTCTTTTTCGCGCTTTTGTTGGGCTCTCTTGCGGGCCAGCCGGGTCAGGAACCAGACGGCAGCGATCCCGGCCGCCATAAGCAGCAGGAAGTGCCAGGGTTCTGTGACGATCGGCGATCCGGGAGAGCCAGGCATGGGAAGCGCTGCGCCTTAACCGACGATGCCCATGATGTCGGCTTCCTTCATGATCAGAAGGTCTTCGCCGTCGATCTTGACCTCGGTGCCCGACCATTTGCCGAACAGCACCCGGTCGCCGGACTTCACGTCAAGTGCAACGAGTTCACCCTTGTCGTTGCGCGCGCCGGGGCCCACCGCGACAACTTCGCCTTCCTGCGGCTTTTCCTTGGCGGTGTCCGGAATGATGATTCCGCCGGCCGTCTTCTCCTCGGATTCGACGCGGCGGACGACAACGCGGTCGTGCAACGGACGAAACTTCATGACTAGCCCTTCCTTCGACACACGTGCCCCTGACGGCGGCACGATGGTGAAAATTCATTCTTGGTGGTACGCAGTTCGATCTGCACGGCGTTAGCACTCCCTCTGGGTGAGTGCCAACGATGCGCCGGATTTAGGATGTGCAGCATCGAGTGTCAATGCCGAAGAGGCGGGATGAGGGTCCTAATCGCATATGCGTTTCCCGGATGGCAAAGGAATTTCCGGAAGTTTTTTGCAATACGCGGGTCGATTTCGCGATTGCCGGGCGATCCGGGATCGATGGGCGCGGGCATTTCTCTTGTTATCGAAGCGAAGAAGCTTGTCGAAGTTGCCGGAGGCAGCCTTTTCGAAGGACGCCGGCACGAGCTTAACGGAGTTTAACCTGCTGGCCCACAATAAGTTTAAGGAATTTTTACCAATACTTCCGGTTTGCCGGAATTAAACAGATTGGAAACCGGGCCCCCATAGTATGCCGGCGAGACAGGGGGCTTGATCACCATGTTTGCGAAGCTGCTGGATGACCGCCGCGGGAGCGTGGCTATCCTTTTTGGCCTGACGGCCGTCGTTATCTTCATGGCAGCGGGTTTCGCCATCGACATGGTGCGTGCGGTGCAGACCAAGGCCAAAATGCAGTCCGCGGTCGATTCAGCAGCACTTGCCGCAAACTACGATGCGGACGGAAAGTCCGATGCCGAGATCATCGCCGCGACGAAAAGATACCTGGACAGTATCGTTGAGCTGCCGGACAGCTACAGCATGAAAAGCGACGTCACCCTCGTCGACGGCAAGGTGATCGTTCATGCCGACGTCAACATGCCCACATATTTCGGCAAGCTTGCGGGCGTCAACCATCTGGACATCGGTATCGAAAGCGAAACCGTGGTCGGCAAGACCTCTTTCGACGTTGTCATGGTGCTCGACAACTCCGGCTCGATGCGTGGAAGCAAGTTGCACACGCTCAAGAAAGCCGCGGAGGACCTCAGCGAAACGCTCTTCGAAATAAATGAAAAGAGCGAAAAGAAGGACCGGGTGAAAATCGGCCTCGTACCCTTCACCGCATGGGTGAACGTTGGCCCCGACAAACGTTCGGCGGCCTGGATCGACAGTGAAGGGCGCTCGCCCATTCACTGGAACGGTTTCGCGACAAAAGGGGATGGAACGCCTGATCCCGCGGAATTCGATTCTAGGCACTTCTATAACGGGCGCCCGAGCCGTCTGACCTTGTTCGATCAACTGAAACATACCGACTGGCTGGGCTGCGTCATGGCGCGCCCTGTACCCTATGACGTGACGGATACGCCGGCATCGTCTTCCGTTCCCGCCACGCTCTACGTGCCGGAGTTCGCTCCCGACGAGCCCGACGACAATTGGCGTTTCCAATACAGGCATTACGACAATACGTGGACCAACGATGAACACGGCGCGTGCCGTGGCGGTCCGGATCCGGTCGACGCGGTCGATGCCCAGGAAAGGCTTTGTAAATATCTCGATCAGCCCAAGGCATACGGAAACACTTACACCAAAGGGCCGAACTACAATTGCAAATCGGAGCCGATTACGGCGCTGACGACGTCGGAGCGCGATATCAAAAATGCGATCCGCGACATGAAGGCGGACGGCAATACGAACATCCATCAGGGAATCGTCTGGGGCTGGCGTGTCTTGTCACCGCAGGAGCCGTTTACGGGCGGGCGTGAAATGCCGGATGAAAACAGCGATGAGGAGCACAAGCGCTTTCTCATCGTCATGACAGATGGCGCGAACACATATGGCTCCACGTCCGGTACGCACAACATTACCCGCTACGAGGCCTATGGTTTCGGCACCGAGGAGCGTCTTGGCAACGGGATAGATCAACCGCACGAAATTGCCGAGGAAATGGACGATCGCACGGAGAAAGCCTGCGAGAACGCAAAAAAAGACGGTGAGATCGATATATTCACAGTCGCGTTCCAGATAACCGACCAGAACACGAAGGACATGATGAGGCGCTGCGCGACACGCTCGGACATGGCGTTTACCGCCGATTCCAACAGCGACCTCATCCAGGTCTTCGAGCGTATCGCCGAGCAGATTACGAAACTGCGGTTGAGCCGCTAAGGGGCCTGCCGGCGGCGAAGAGAACTACTCTGCCGCCGCCTCGGATTCGATGGTGAAGGGCAGGCGAATTTCGCCGCTCTTTTCGGAGTTTTCGTCCCGGAAGCGCGTGACCAGAATGTAATCGCCATCTGTCAGGCCTTCGAAACGGAAACTCAGGCTCGTCTGGAATTCGCGCAGCGGGTTGCGAGCCTCTGCCGTTACCCTTGCGAAATCCGCCTGCTCGGCAAGCACCTGGCCGGTGTTGTTCAGGATCTCGAAGTCGACGGCAAGCTCCACCTCGTACACACCGTCCTGGGCGCGGTAGCCATAGCCAACAGGCTCGGCATAGATATTGATCGCATCGCCGGGCTTGAATGTCGCGCCGTCGCGCGGTTCGAACGCCCCATAGCCGGCCGCCGGTTCTTCGACGAAGCGCGCGTCCGTGAAGCCGAGGGGAGATGCGGCCCATGCGGCGTCCAGTTTTTGCATTGATGCGGCAAGCTCGTTTGATGGCACGTCGACCGAGGCCTCAGCCCGCGCGACAGGGTTGGTCGCGCAGATCAGCATTGCCGCTCCCGCGCCGACGGCGATACTGCACCACCAGGGTTGGCTTTTGATTTTCATTTCTTAACGCCCCGCAGACCGCGTAGTATTTTCAGTTGGTTATGCGGCGCACCATATAGACCGGTCGCGGTAAAACCACAACATCCGTGATGCATTGCGGTAAATGCTTGCCTGATCCGTGCCAGAGCGTCGAACTTGAAGGCCGCGGTGCGTTCGGGATCGTGTTTCGCGCATGGCGGATTGTGTCTTCGAAGCAGCGGGCAGGCGCCCACTTCACGAACTGGGGAGACAAGCGTAGTGGCCGACAACTTCATGGTCTCGGGCGAACAGGCAACGCAGGCCGCACAAGTGCGGTTGATGGATTGCCCGAACTGGATGTATCTGCTGAGGGAATTCGAGACGCTCTACCGCTACGGATCGGCTGGAGGCAGCAAGCTCATACGCAGTCATCGAAAACGGGTTCGTGAAATCCTGGCGACGGTTATTGATGCAAATCCGGAGTTGAAGCGTAAATCGCCGCAGACGAAACCGGTCTCCGTACACTTGCCCCGGGCGCTCGATCTTGGTGAGCGCGGCGCCGTCCAGGGTTTGGCGCGGGCCTTGTCACGCATTTCCGATCAGTTGACCTGGGAATACGGTTACGAACGGGTGCCCAGGGCCCTTCAGAAGAAATACGCCTATTGCGAGATCCTTGGGCCTCGCGGACCCGTCTATGCTGAGCGGCTTGTTCTCGGTTTCGTGCTTTTCGCGCCCAAGACGACCTACCCGCAACACAGTCACAAGGAAATCGAGGAGAGCTATATTTCGGTGGCCGGGGCCTGGTCGGAAAATGACGTGGCGGTTCATGCACCCGGCTCCTTGATTCTCAACCGGCCTGGCGATGAGCACCGCATCACGACGGCCGACCTGGAGCCTTGCCTGCTGGCCTATGCCTGGACCGGGCCGGAAGCCCGCCTGACGGAGCCTGGCATGAAACTGTCATCGACCCGAAAAGCGCGCGTCGCACACGGCATTTAGTTCAAAGCCATGCCACATGACGTTTGTGGCATGGTTTTCAGCTTGCCAGGCGTTCGCTCCACGATTGTTTCTTGCGATAAATCGTCGACGGGCTGATTTCGAGTGCGGCGGCAGCCTGGGAAATGTTCCCGTCGAAGGCGTCAAGCGCCTGTTCGATAATGCGCCGTTCCTGAGCCCACAGCGGTTCGATCCGGATGTCCGGATGGATGAAATGGCGCTCTACGGTTCTTCGCGGCGCAAGCGCGCGGCCCGCATCGCTCTGGATGCCGTCGGTCACGAGATAGCCTGGCAGCATGCCGAGGCGCACCGTGACGCCGTCGTTCAGCACGACGATCTGTCGAATGGCGTTTTCCAGCTGGCGCACGTTTCCGGGCCACGAATAGGCGGTCAGCCGCTCTTCCGCTGCCGGTTCGAAGCGGGTGAACGTGCGGTGTTCCTCCTCGCAGGCTAGGCGGAGGAAATTCCTCGCAAGCACCAGAATGTCCTGCCGGCGCTCGCGCAATGGCGGAAGGTGAACGGGCAGCACATGCAAGCGGTAGAACAGGTCCTCGCGGAAACGCCCTTCGGACACCTCCTTGTGCGGGTCCCGGTTCGTCGCGCAGACGATCCGCACATTGACGGTCCGGCCGTGCGTCTCGCCGACGCGCTGGACGTCCCCTGTCTGGATGAAACGCAGAAGTTTGGATTGAAGGGCGAGGCTCATTTCCCCGATCTCGTCGAGAAAGAGAGTACCCCCGTCGGCGAGCTCGGCTGCGCCCGCCCGGGCTTCATTGGCGCCGGTGAACGCGCCGCGCACGTGGCCGAATATTTCGCTTTCCATCAGTTCGGCCGGTATCGCGGCGCAATTGATCGCGATGAAAGGTTTGGCTGAGCGCGGCGAACGGTTGTGGACCGCGCGCGCGCAAAGCTCCTTGCCGGTCCCCGATTCCCCGGTGATGAAGACCGGCGCATGCGAGGGCGCGATGCGCTCGATCTGATCGTAGATCGCCCGCATTCGGTCGGATGTTCCAACGAAACCTTCGAATTCGGGCTCCGTACTCATCATGGCGCCGCCGGTTTCCGCTGTCGCGGGGCTTGCCGCGTGGCGTATATCAGACTGTCTTTGCGCCGACGCGGGCACGGTCCGGCAAAGGAGCATGTCGATCCTGCCGGCAAGGCCCTCCGGATCGAAAGGCGGCGTCACGAAATCATGCGCTCCGGCTTCGAGCACGGTCAGCATGCGCGTGAGCGAGCCTTCCTTCCCGACGGCGATCATGACCGAGTGCGGGCACTGAGAGGCAAGCCGGCCAAGCTGCTCCTCGCTTTCAAGGCCGCTCACGTCGACGAAAAACACATCGGGCCTGTCATCGCCGCAGGCTGCGAAAAAACGTCTGCGGTCGTCGAACGCGACAGGCTCGGCGCAGGGGCGTTTCATCGCATCCGTGACGGCGCGGCAAAGGCCGGTTGCCGCTCCGTCAAAGTCAAGGACCGCCACGTTTATGGCCCGATCCGCGCCATGGATAGCCTCCATGCCCGCGATTCCCCCTTTTTCCCGCACGGCTATCGCGAGCCGTACTGATTTGATGTTCAACCCCTATTTGCTGCCAGCATGGTAAACAAAGTGTTGATACCGGGGGGGAGATTGGGCGTTTCGAGCCTTCAGGCCCGGCTCGTTACGTCATAGCCGGTATCCTCGATTGCCGTAACGAATTCAGCGATATCCCGATCGGAGGTGAGGGTAACGCTGCCGGCAGCGAGGTCGACGGCAGGCTTGGCGTTCGGATCTATCCCGGCGACGGCCTTTTCAACCGATCGTACGCAGCCTTCGCAGCTCATTCCGTCCACTTTGAGGGCGATTGTCTTCATGGGGATCATGCTCCTTTTACAAACGTGCTAGACTTGTCCCTAAGGCTTCCGGTCACTGGAAGGTCAAGGGGCTGCCGGCGTGCCGATCAACAAATTGTGCTGGCGAATCAATGCCGAAACCGGTCCAAGATTGTGTTCGGGCATTAACAGACTGGTGATGCATGAGGCGAATCACCGTAAGCATGGAATGACCGTAAGCCATTCGAGATTCAGCTGAGGCCACTGACAGTACATGGCGCGCGTACCGAACAGTTTCATATTCCTCTGCATGGCGATTATAGCCGTGTCCGGCGGGGCCGTGCTTGTGGTCCAGTTCGGGCGGCCGCTTGTGGAGGCCCTATCCCTTTCAGCCACGATCCTTTGCACCATGGCGGTGGTGCATCTGGTCTTCGCCCGCGCCCGTGAACGCGGCGAGACGAGCGAGGCGGTGGAACGGCTGGAGGAGCGGATGCAGGAGATCGACGAGGATGTCGGCAACCTCGAGGGGCGGCTTACGGGTGTTGAAAGCACGATCCCGCGCAGGACCCGCGAGGAGATCGATCCGCTATTCGCCGAGGTCGAGGTGCTGGGCGCCCTTGTCAAGCAGATGGCGGAAGCCATGGCGGACATGGAAACGCGGATCGAGGATCAGGATCGTCGGATTTCCCTTCCGCGCGAGCCGGAGGTTGCCCGCGTCACGCATTACGCGGAGCCGCCGCGCGAGATCGGATATCACGGCGCAGCGCAGGGCGAACGCCAGCAGCGCCGTCTTGGCGAAGCCTCGTCCCGGCGCGAAGGTAGGCATGAATACGCAAGGCGGGACGATTCTTCCGCGCACAGGGAGCGTGAAAGGTCCCGGCCGGACGATTTCTCCTCCCGGGCGGATGAGCCTTTTCGGATACCGCGCGAACGCGCTCAGTCGGATCTGGCAATGCGCGAGACGATCCAAGAGGCGCTGGAAGCCAATCGTGTCGATCTCTACTTGCAGCCGATCGTCATTCTCCCTCAGCGCCGGGTGAAGTATTACGAAGCGCTGAGCCGCATTCGCGACGAAAATGACACGGTCGTCACGCCGAGCGAGTTTTTGCCCGAGGCGGCGAGAGCCGGGCTTCTTCCCCGGATCGACAATCTCGTGCTGTTTCGTGCGATCCAGGTTCTCAGGCGGCTTTCGAGCCGCAACCGCGAGGCGGGCCTTTTCGTCAATATCTCATCGGCGACCCTGGTCGACGAGACGTTCTTTCCCGGCTTTCTGGAGTTCGTTCGCAGCCAGAAAGGCTTCGCGGACATGCTGATCTTCGAATTCACCCAGGCCGATGTGGCCGAAATGGGAATTCTCGAAACGGAAAGCCTTGCCGCATTGGCCGATATCGGATTCCGTTTTTCGGTCGATAACATCACCGATTTGAAAATGGATTTCCGCGATCTCGCCGATCGGGGCTTCCGCTTCGCCAAATACAACGCCAGCCGCATGCTCGGCCATGCCGGCGTTGGTCAGGGGGATATTCACCCGGCCGATTTCGGCGATCTTCTCCAGCGTTTCGGTATCGAACTTATCGTCGATCATGTGGAGGGGGAGGCTCAGGTGCTCGATCTTCTCGACTATCACGTGCGGATCGGGCAGGGCATGTTGTTCTCACCGCCGCGTCCCGTGCGACCGGAGGTCTTGCAGTCCAATGCCAATCGCGTGACCCGTCGCGCCGCCGAATAGCCACGGTCGCCCCAGGGTCTGGGGACATGGTCTGGGGGAATGGATTTAAATTTGAAGAGGCTGATGAAAAACGCCGCGCAACCGGTTGCGCGGCGTTTTTCTCTTCCGCATTTCTAAGGAATGCGCGGATAGGGGCTTTCTGCCTACGCCCCGTTCGGCCCGACGGTAATGATGGTCGGCGTCTTGCCGGCAAGCAGGCGCCTGGCGACGGCCTTCACCTGATCCAGGGTGATTTCCTCGATCATCTCGTTGCGGTTCTTGATGTAATCGATCCCGAGATCCTCGATCTGAATGCCGACCAGCTGGTTGGCTATCTTGGAAGAAGAATCGAAGCGAAGCGCATAGGAGCCTGTGAGGTAGTCCTTCGCCTTGCGCAATTCTTCGGGCGTCGGGCCTTCCTCGGCCATGCGGCTGAACTGCTCCTCGATTATGGACAGTGTTTCAGCGGCCTTTTCGGCGCGTGTGCCGGTGGCGGCCATCAGCATGCCGGAGTGGTCGCGCGATACAAGGTAGGAGCCCACGGAATAAGCCAGGCCGCGCTTTTCGCGCACTTCCTCATAGAGCCAGGAGGAGAAGGCACCGCCGCCCAGGATGTGGTTCATGATAAAGGCGGGAATGAACTCCGGGTCGCTGCGCTTCAGGCCCGGCAAGCCGACGCGGATCGAGGTTTGCGGCACGTTGAGCTCCACCGTTTCCGTCATTCCGGTCTTGGGCTCGATGTCCGGAATCTCCAGAAGATCGGCTTTTTCGGGCAGGCTTGCGAAAACGCGATCGAGCAGCGGTTTCAGCGTTTCGGCATCGATGGCGCCAACGACGGCGACCTTGAGGTTGTCACGGGCAAACAAGCGTTTTTGCAGGGCGCGCAGGTCGTCGGGCGTCAGTTTGGCGACGGTTTCCTCGGTACCCTTGGAAGGTCTGCCGTAGGGGTGGTCGGGAAACACCGTTTCAGACCAGACGCGTCCGGCGATGGCGTCAGGGTCGTTCTTCTCCCGGCGCAAATTGGCAACGAGCTGCGTTTTCATGCGCTCCACGGCTTCTTCGTCGAAACGAGGCTCCGTCACGGCAAGGCGCAGCATTTCGAACGCGTCGTCGGCATTCAGCGAAATGGTGCGCATCGAACCGTAAAAGTCGTCGCGGCCTTCATCGAAGGAAAGCCGCATGACAAGATCTTCCATTCTTTCCTGAAAAGCGCGCGCCTTCAGGTCTCCCGCACCTTCGTCCAGGGTTGCCGAAAGCAGGTTCACAAGCCCCTCCTTGCCGGCGGGGTCCTGGGAAGAGCCGCCTTCGAACGCGAATTCGACGGCGATAAGCGGGACCGTATGATCTTCCACCAGCCAGGCGGTGATCCCGGCTTCCGTGGTGATTTCCTGGATGTCGGTAGCCTGGGCGAGATGCGGCCACAGGCTGGCAAGCGCCAGGCCGGCAAGGCCGGCGACCGCATATTTTAGGCCATACCGGAACGTGCCGGAAGCAGGCTGTTCGTTCTTGAAACGGGCAAGAAAGTTCATGACAAGCGTCTTTCCGATCAATCTGGGAAATCAGGATTTCTGGCCGACATCGGCCGCGCCGGATGCCGTTTCGGGCCCTTTCAGGAAAGCTGTGACGGGCGATCCGGCAAGGAACTTGCGGGCGGCCGCCTGCACGTCTTCGGCGGTTATGGAGGCAAGGAGGGCAGGCCATTCCTGCACTTCCTCCACCGTGCCGCCGGTGGTCAGCGCCACGCCGAATATTCGCGCCATGGTCGACTGGCTGTCCTGAGCGTAGATTGTGCTGGAAAGAATGCTCTTCTTCGCCCGTTCCAGCTCTTCCCCGTCCACGCCATTGTCTATTATGTCCTGAACGACCGCGCGGGTGGCGGAGGCCAGTTCGTCGAGGGTCCGGCCATCGCGCGGCACGGCGTAGATCATGAAGCGCGTATCGTCGAGCGAACTGGACTGATACCAGCTCCCCGCCGCCGCCGCGACGCCGTCTTGCACGACCAGCTTTTCATAAAGCCGGCTGGTGTTGCCGCCGCCGAGGATCTGGGCCAGGACGTCGATCGCCTCCGCATCCGTGCCTTCGGCAGTGTTATAGCTCGGCACAAGCCAGGCCTGGCGCAGGTTGGGCTGGTTGACCTGCGGGTCGGTCAGCGTCACTGTCTGCTCGCCTGGCACCGTCTGCGGCTTGGGGCGGGAGCGTTCGCCGGGCTCCGCGCGGCGTTCGAGCTTCCCATAAGTTTCTTCGGCAAGTTTCCTCACCTCGTCCACCGTGACATCGCCGGCAACGATCAGGATCGCGTTGTTCGGCGTGTAGTAGCGGTTGTAGAAATCAATCGCATCGGCCTTGTTAAGCGCCTCGATCTCGTTCTTCCAGCCAATCACCGGCACGCCATAGGGGTGGTTTACGTAGAGCATCGCGTCCAGCGTCTCGCCGAGTTTGGATCCCGGATCGTTTTCCACCCGCTGGCGGCGCTCTTCCAGGACGACATCGCGCTCGGGCGCGATCACCTCTTCGCTCAGCACCAGATTGGCCATGCGGTCTGCCTCGAACTCCATCATCGTGCCGAGGTGTTCCTTGGCGACGCGCTGGAAGTAGGCGGTGTAGTCGTTGCTGGTGAAAGCGTTTTCGCTGCCGCCGATCGCCGCGATTTTTTCGGAGAACGCGCCTGCAGGATGGTTCTTCGTGCCTTTGAACATGAGGTGTTCGAAGAAATGGGCAATTCCCGACTTGCCGGGCGCCTCATCGGCCGAGCCCACCTTGTACCAGACCATATGGGTCACCACCGGTGCGCGGCGATCCGGGATCACAACGGCTTCCATCCCGTTTTCAAGGGTGAAGGTGGCGATCTCGCCGCCCACGCGAATTTTCGCGAAGTCGGTAGAGGTGGCGGCCGCCTGCGGTTCGGCGGAGGCGGAAACGGTCAGGGGAGATGAGGCGGCCACCGTAGCGGCCATGACAAGGGCCGTCGGCCGGACAAGGCGTCGCAATGCCTTGAGGGAATAGCGCTTCACGAAGATCCTCCACGAATGAGACGGTCACTCTTTTCCCAGATATAGGCCGGAAAGGGGCGGACGCGCGTGAACTTTTCGTAAGGTTCCGCCGCTTGAAGAACCGGATACGAAAAAGGCCCCGAATTCGGGGCCTTTCCTGAAACCTTGCGTGGCCGATCGCCAGATCAATTGAGCGGGATTGGACGGGCTTCTTTCTCCCAATCGTCCGCGGTCAGCGGCGCTTGCTTTTTCTCTTCCGGTGCGATCAGCGCTCCGTCGCCCGCAGGCGTGGAATATTCGATCGGCGGATCGATCAGGAAGCGGCGCACCGGCTTGCCGTCCGGGCCGAATAGGGACGTCGTGTTCACATCGTCCTTGGGCTTGGAAAAGCCCTGCTTCAGTTCCTCCGGCGTCAGCCGCTCGCCGTCGAATTCGGCGGCCTCTTCCCGTTCGGTCTCCAGGTCACGCTCTTTCAGGCCGGCAAGCTGCGGCAGGCCCTTCTGCTGCTCCGGCGTCAGGCGCACGCCGAGCGGGCTTGAGGCGTAGGCGGCGCGAACGCGCGCCAGGTCCGTCTGGTCGTCGGTGGGCCAGTCGGCCGCGGTCTGCGGGTCTTCCGGTGGCGGGAGCGGGCTTTCTTCGTCCGTCTTGCTTGGCATGGCCAGCGGTGCGCGCGGCGCGTATTCGATCGGCTTTTCTTTCGGGTCGACTGCGCCGAGCCCGGCCATCAGGCTTCTCACCAGCGCTTCGTCCGGCAGAACCTTCTCCTCGCCGTCGTTGAAGCCGTCGGACCCGGTCGAGCAGGCGCCCAGCATTCCGGCAAGCGCAAGGGCTGCGGAAAGCGTCGCAAGCCTGCGGATTGTCCCGGCGCCCGGCTTGCCGTATGCGTCTCTACCGCGGGCATCAACGGTTTTCGTCATCGTCATGTCCTTGTCGGCTCGCCGTTCCTGCGGCTTTCGAAGCGTCTTCGTCACTCTCGGCGCGTGTTGAAGATGAGGGAATCGCTTCCCCCATTCGCCCACGCTTTCCTTGAGGCGACATTGCGGCGTCTTTAGGGCCGCCAGCGAAACTGTCATACAGGAGACCGGCCACTCCGGCAACGATCCACACATCCGCGAGGTTGAAGACGTACCAGGAGAATGCGCCGACGTGGAAATGGAAGAGATCGGCGACCGCTCCGTAAGCGATGCGGTCAATTCCGTTGCCGATGGCGCCGGCGATGATCAGGCCGAGCGAAACCGCCGCCACCTTGTCCGACACCCGCGTGCCCCAGACCCAAAGGAGCGCCGTCGCGGCCACCGTGAAGGCGGCCAGCAGAAGCTGCCCCGTTGCCGAACCCTGCTGGAAGAGGCCGTAGGAAATGCCATAGTTCCAGACCATGACGAGGTCGAGGAAAGGCAGAAGCTCCACCCGCCCTTGCGAGGCGAGGTCGAAGCCGTGGATCATCCAAAGCTTCACGGCCTGATCCGCAACCGCACCACCAAGGGCAAGCGCTCCGACGAGGGAGCTTCTTGCCCCCCAGAGAAGCGTTTTCCCCTTTGGTTTCAGCGCCATGTCAGGCCGGAGCGTGGGCTGAGTCCCACTCGCGAAGGGCGTCCGCGTCGCGCGGCGTGACGTCCGGATACTCCGGGTCGGAACCGACTTCGGGCAGGATCTTCCAGGAGCGCGCGCATTTTCTGCCCTCGGCACGGCCCGGCACGACCGCGACCCCCTTGACGTCCGGGAGGGTGAAGGCGTCGTCCGGTGCGGGCGCGCCCGTCACAGTCGCCTGGCTGGTGATGGCGATTTCCGCCATGTCGACGCCCTGAAGCGCTGCCATCAGGGCCGGGTCCGTGACATGTACGGTCGGATGAGCTTCGAGCGAGGCGCCGATGCGCTTTTCCCGCCGCTCGATCTCAAGCGCACCCGTCACCACGCGGCGCACGGTGCGGATCTTGGCCCAGCGGGCGCCCAGTTCATCGTCGCGCCAGTTTGCCGACAGTTCGGGAAAGAGCTCCATATGAACCGACGAATTTTCGTCGCTGTGGCGCTCAAGCCACGCTTCTTCCATGGTGAACGGAAGAACCGGGGCAAGCCACACGGTCACGCAGTTGAAGAGCTTGTCGATCACATAGAGCGAGGCCTTGCGCCGGGTCGAGGACGCCGGGTCGCAGTAAAGCGCGTCCTTTCGCACGTCGAAATAGAAGGCGGAAAGCTCCACCGTCAGGAACGTCAAGAGGTGGTGGACCAGCTTCTTGAAATCGAAGTCCCAATAGGCGCGGCGCACCATCTCGTCCAGTTCGGCAAGCCGATGCAGCATCAGCCGCTCCAGCTCCGGCATGTCGGCAAGCGCGACTTCCTCGCCTTCGTAGTGGGTAAGGGTCCCCAGCATCCAGCGCATGGTGTTGCGCATCTTGCGGTAGGAATCGACTGTGGTCTTGAGGATTTCCTGGCCGATGCGCTGGTCTTCCCAATATTCGACCGATGCTGTCCAAAGCCTCAGGATATCCGCGCCATACTGCTTGATGACATCCTGCGGGAACGTCTGGTTGCCGAGTGATTTCGACATCTTCCGGCCCTGCTCGTCCATGGTGAAGCCATGGGTCAGCACCGCATCGTAAGGTGCGTGCACGCGCGTGCCGCAGCTTTCTAGAAGCGAGGACTGGAACCAGCCCCGGTGTTGGTCGGAGCCTTCGAGGTAGAGCACGTAGTCCTTGCCGCCGAGACCCTGGCGATGGGGCTTCAGGTCGTCGCGCTGTTCCAGGCAGAAGGCGTGGGTGGAGCCTGAATCGAACCACACGTCCAGGATGTCGCGCACTTGCGTCCAGTTTTCCGGATCGTTCACGAGCCCGCCGAGGAAACGCTCCTTGGCGCCGTCGGCAAACCAGGCGTCGGCGCCTTCTTGCGTGAAGGCTTCCTTGATGCGGCCGATCAGTTCTTCATTTGCGGCAAAGTCCGGTCCGGGTGCAAGCCGGCCGTCTTCCTCGTTGCGGAAAACGGCGATCGGAACGCCCCAGGCGCGCTGGCGCGAAAGCACCCAGTCGGGCCGGTTCTCGATCATGGAGCGCAGGCGGTTCTGCCCGCTTCCCGGCACGAAGCGCGTCTCGTCGATGGCTTTGAGCGCGCGCGCGCGCAGCGTGTCGCCTTCCCCGCCTTCAAGTGCTTTGTCCATATGGACGAACCACTGCGGCGTGTTGCGGAAGATGATCGGCTTTTTCGAGCGCCAGGAATGCGGGTACTGGTGCTTCATCCGGCCGAGGCCGATCAGATTGCCGCTTTCCTTCAGCGCTTCGATCACGCGCTTGTTGGCGTTGCCCTTCTCGCCCTTGTGGGTGATGACCTGCGCCCCTTCGAAGCCGGGCGCCTCGTTCGTATAGGTGCCGTCGTCGGCGACGGTGAAGGGGATTTCGGGCGAGATGCCGCGCGCTTCCAGGTCAGCACGGTTCATCATCCAGATCTCGAAGTCGTCGGCGCCGTGGCTGGGTGCGGTGTGCACAAAGCCCGTGCCCGCGTCGTCCGTCACGTGATCGCCGTCGAGCAGCGGCACGTCGAAATCGTAGCCGCCAAGGTCCATCTCGCGCAGCGGATGGGCGCAAGTGATGCTGGCAAGCTCTTCGGCCGGAACCGGGCGCACGTGCTCGTAGCGTTCGACGCGCGACTGTTCGAAAACGGCGCCCGCCAGCACATCGGCCAGGATCAGCGTGTCGCCCTTCTGCACCCAGTTTTCTTCCGGCAGATCGTCCTGGGTTACCCTGTAGAGCCCGTAGTGGATCTTGGAGGAATAGGAGATCGCCCGGTTGCCGGGGATCGTCCAGGGCGTCGTCGTCCAGATGACGACGGAAGCATCCAGAAGCTCTTCGGCTGCGCCTGCATCCGTGCCGCCGCATTCGACGACCGGAAATTTCACCCAGATCTGGTCGGAGGTGTACTCATGGTACTCGATCTCCGCCTCGGCGAGCGCCGTCTTTTCCACGACGGACCACATCACCGGTTTGGAGCCGCGGTAAAGCTGTCCGGAGGTGGCGAATTTCATGATCTCTTCGGCGATGAAGGCCTCGGAGTCGAAATTCATCGTGAGGTAGGGGTTATCCCAGTCGCCCTCGATGCCGAGCCGCTGGAACTCCTCGCGCTGCACGCCGATCCAGTGGTTGGCGAAGTCGCGGCATTCCTTGCGGAACTCGTTGATCGGCACCTCGTCCTTGTTCTTGCCCTTGGCGCGGTATTGCTCCTCGATCTTCCATTCGATCGGCAGCCCGTGGCAGTCCCAGCCAGGAACGTAGTTGGAATCCCAGCCCTGCATCTGCATGGAGCGGGTGACGATATCCTTCAGCGTCTTGTTGAGCGCGTGGCCGATGTGGATATTGCCGTTCGCGTAAGGCGGGCCGTCGTGGAGGATGTATTTGTCGCGCGTCGTCGAAGCTTCGCGCAGGCGACGGTAAAGGTCGAGCCGCTTCCAGCGCGCGATGATTTCGGGCTCCTTCTTCGGCAGTCCCGCACGCATCGGGAAGTCGGTCTTGGGCAGATAAAGCGTTTCGGAATAATCGCGCGTCGTCGTCTCGGTCATGTGTCGGAATCCGCTGGGTGGACCGCCGTTTCGGGCCGGTCGCAAATCTGGCTGCGCCTTTGGCGCTCATGAAACGGCCGCCGGCTCAAAAAGATGGCGCGGCCGATGCGTCATGCGTTTCGTCCCGGTCTTTCGAAGGCGTTTGGTGCGCCTTACGCGAAAGCCGGGCCGGTAATTCGCGGCCCCGGTATCCTTATGGCCGAATTGGCGTCTGGTTCGCGCAAGGATCTGCGTCCACGGTTCGAATTGCCTGAAACGTTCGGGCAGGGGTTTTAGCAGCGGGCCTTGTCCGAATAAAGCCCTGCTTTAAGCGTTTGTCCCGTTTGGGCCATTCACGGTCGTTTCCGGCGCGGCATCACGGTTGCCACTCCGTCGAGAACGGTCTCGCCACCAACCTCGGCTTTTACAGCGATTGTCGCAAAGCCCCTTTTCTCGTCGAGCTCCGAAACGGTAACGGAAGAAACCACGGTGTCGCCGGGGTAGACCGGCTTTTTGAAGCTGAAGGTCTGTCCCACATAGATCGAGCCTGGCCCCGGAAGCTGCATTCCCATGACGCGGGTGATGAAGGCCGCGGTCAGCAGACCGTGCGCGATAGGGCGCTTGAAGCGTGTTTGCGCGGCGTATTCCGCGTCGAAGTGGACAGGATTGAGATCGCCGCTCGCCTCGCCGAAAAGGCGGATGAGATCTTCGGTCACGGTATCGCTCGTCGAGGCGGTCATGCCGACCTCAAGTTCCTCGAATGCGTAGCCCTGCGTGGTGGATTGATGAACGGTCATCGCCCGTCTTTCATGAGCTGAAATCCGGAAATCTTGCCGGCATGGTGCGGCAGTTTCCATTGCGTCTCAGTGAATTACAAGTCATGCGACAGGATCGTCGTCGGCTGCTGCGCCGCTTCTGCTTCCGCGCGCCTGGGCGATCTCCTGCCGGTTCACCCGCTCGCGATGGGCGATATAGAGACCGCAGCCGACGATAATCGCGATTCCGTACCATGTGATAGCATCCGGGAAGTCGGCGAAAACGAGATAGCCGAAGATCGTCGCGCTGACGATCTCGAGGTAGTTGAATGGGGCGAGCACGGATGCGGGCGCCATCGCGAATGCCCTTACGATCAATCCATGCGCGAAAAAGGATATCGCGCCGATGACGGCCATCAGCCCGAGCGCGGGAAGAGGCGGCGCCTTGAAGATCGCATCTTCGACGTTGAAAACGACGGCCGCCGCCGCCATCGATCCGAGAAGCAGCGCCCCGCCGATGCCGGTCGTGAACTGGATGGACATCATTGAGCCTTCGCCCGAAAGCCGCTTCGTGAGCAAAAGATAGAGCGCGAACAGGAAGGCCGTTCCAAGCGGGAGGACCGCCGCCGGCCCGAATTCGGCGATCCCCGGGCGAATGATCAGGATCGCGCCCGCCAGGCCGATGAAAATTGCCAGCCAGCGGCGCAATCCCACCTGTTCTTTCAGGAATATCGCCGAAAGGGCGGTCAGGATCATCGGCTCCACGAAGAATATGGCGATCGCATTCGCCACCGGCATGTATTTCAGCGCGGTGAAGAACAACACGGTCGCCCCGGCGAGAAACAGCCCCCGCAAGAGGTGCGGCAGCGGGCGGGAGGTTTTCAAGGCGGACAGGCCCGGCCCTATGGCGGCGGTCAAAAACGCGAAGATGGCCTGGAAAGCAAACCGGCCGAAGGCGATTTCAAGCGGGGGAAGTGTCGCGGTCAGGTATTTTGCGACGATATCCATGAGCGGGATGAGCAGCATCGCGCCGGTCATCAGCGAGATCCCGCGCAGGGTATCCTGCTGAAGAAGCGTGCCGGACGTCCCGGACGGCTCCCGCTCCATCAGGCGGAGTTTCCGTCGAAACTCATTTCGCCCAAGGCAAGATCGAGCGGGCTCAGCGGTTGTAGAGACTGTATAGCTGCGCGGGCCTCGGCGCTGTCTGTGTCCATCTGTGCGATCAGCGCCTCGGCGCTGTCGAACCTTCGTTCCTCGCGAAGGTATGAGATCAGTTCCACTTCCAGTTCATGCCCGTAAAGGTCGCCCGTAAAATCGAACAAATGCACTTCGAAAAGCGGCTGGCCGTTGTCGAAGGTCGGGCGGCGGCCATGGCTTGCGACGCCGTCATGCTCGCTGCCGTCATGTTTCACCCGAACCGCGTAAATGCCGTGGGCAAGTTCCGCTTCCGGGGAAAGCGTCAGGTTGGCGGTCGGATAGCCGAGGTCGCGCCCGCGCTTGTCGCCGTGTTGCACTTTCGCTTCGAAGAACCAGCGATAGCCGAGCAGCGCGTTGGCAAGCGCGACGTCGCCGGCTGCAAGCGCTTCGCGAATGCGGCTTGAGGAAACCGTTTCGCCGTTTTCATCCGTTTCGGCTTCGACGATCGTCACGCCGAAACCGTCGGCCATGCCCGCCGCCTTCAGGAAATCGGGCGTACCCTTGCGCGCCTTGCCGAAGTGGAAGTCGTAGCCGGTCACGGCGTGCACGATGTGAAGCGACCCCTGCAGCACGTCATCCACGAAAGCCTGCGCTTCAAGGCTTGCAAATTCGCGGGTGAACGGCAGCACTACCATGCCGTCAAGACCGAGCGCGCGCATCACGCGCGCCTTGGCGGCTTGCGGCGTCAGCCGGAAAACGGGTTTGGACGGGTTGAAGAACGTGCGCGGATGCGGCTCGAACGTCATGGCGAATGCCGGTGCGCCTCGGCTTTCCGCCTCGCGCATCGCCGTTTCCAGCACGGCCTGATGACCTCGATGCACGCCGTCGAAATTGCCGATCGCGACTACGCCGCCGCGCATCGCTTGCGGAAAGGCCGAAAGATCTGTGACTGTCTTGAAGTCGTTTGACGGCGCGGCTGTCATCGGGGCTGGGGCCTTGGGATCAAGTCTGTCGGGTCATTTGCGTTCGATCGCTCATCGCAGCGAAAGCGCGCGGACCCTGCCCATTCCCGCGCCAAAGGTCAAGCTGCCCGCATTACAATAAATCCGGTCCTCAGCCGCGCGAAAACTTTTCCTCGGCAGACGCGCGCGTGGGCACCTTCACCATTGCCTCGCCTTCCAGCACCACCGTCTCGCCGACGGCGCATATGCAGGAAAGGCGTGCCCGGTTGCCTTTTTCGATCAACTCCATGACCTCGACCGTGACAATGACCTCGTCGCCGATCTTGACCGGCGCCTTGAAGTTCAGGGTCTGGGACAGATAGATCGCGCCCGGGCCCGGCAGTCTGGTGCCGAGCACGGCGGAAATCAGGCTCGCTGTGTAAAGGCCGTGCGCGATGCGTGTGCGAAACGGAGTCTTGGCGGCGAAATGCTCCGACAAATGGATCGGATTGCGGTCGCCCGAAACCTCGGCGAAGCCCACCACGTCGGAGGAACTCACGGTTTTCGTGACGCTTTCACGCATCCCCACGCTCAGGTCCTCGAAAAAGAGTGTCCGCAGTTCCAGCATTTAACCGCCCCTGGCTCGCATGTTCTTGCAAAATCAAGGCTACAGCGCCCGTAAAACCGCGGCAATTCGGCGAATGGATGAGGGTGGGCGCGGTTTTGCTGAACGCCTCGCGGCGGGGAAAACGACTTCGCGAGGCGGCATTAACGGAGTTTTCAGGGGCTTGTCCTAGAGTGCCTTTCGTGTGGGGAGGCGGGGACACAGCGAGTGTCTTCCTCCTAAATTCGGCAAGATGACGCTCAAAGCCCCGGTAAAGGGGCGGGCATAATGGCTGTATGGAGTAGACGATGGCCCTTGATCTTCAGATGCCGGTCCTCGTTGTGGACGATTACAAGACGATGATCCGCATTATCCGGAACCTCTTGAAGCAGCTTGGCTTCGAGGATGTGGACGACGCGGCGGATGGGACCGAAGCGCTGGAAAAGATGAAGCAGCGCAGATACGGTCTGGTGATCTCCGACTGGAACATGGAGCCGATGACCGGCTACGAACTTCTCAAGCAGGTTCGTGCCGACGCGGGCCTGTGTAAAACGCCTTTCATCATGGTGACGGCGGAATCCAAGACCGAAAACGTGATCGCCGCCAAGAAGGCCGGCGTGAACAACTATATCGTGAAGCCGTTCAACGCCCAGACGTTGAAAGGCAAGATCGATGCGGTCTTCAACGACTAGCCTGTATCCGGCCCGATCTGTATCGGATCGGGCGAGAAGGGTATGCGCAAGACAATGATCCCGCGGTTATTTCTTGCCACGGAAGCGGCCCCGCTTTCGTGGAAGACGCTCCAGTGTCCCGGTTCTGGCTGGCGCAGGTTATCGTCCGCGCGGCGGCGCGCGGGGTCGCCGCGGCGGATACTGTGTATGTGGAGCCTGAAGGAGGGGGACGGATGGCGGCAATACAAAAAGAAAACGTCGCGCGCCTCATCGAATTTCTGGAAGAAAGCCGTGCCCGCAAGGACGATGTGACGTTGAACGACGTCATGGGCCTTGCGGAGGTCATGGCGCGGTCTATGAAGGACTACGTCAACGCCGTGCAGCCGGCGGTAACCCAGGAACTGGTGGAGATTTCCGACGAAATCTGCCGCATGAAGCAGGAAATCACGCAGCTTCGCGCGACCGATATCAAGGAAAATCGCATCCCGGAGGCCGGGCGCGAGCTTGACGCGATCGTGGAGGCGACGGAGAGCGCCACGCACACGATCATGGAAGCGGCGGAGACCATCATGTCCGCCGATCCGCAGGACGCCGACGCCTATCAGGCGGTCGTCCAGCACAAGATCATGGAAATTTTCGAGGCCTGCGCCTTCCAGGACATCACAGGACAGCGGATTTCCAAGGTCGTGGGCACGCTCAACTATATCGAAGAGCGGGTGAATTCCTTCGTCAGGCGCTTGCGCGTGAATGAAATCGACGACGTTCCGGCCGAGGAAACGGCGGAGGAAAAGCGCCGCCGCGAGCTTATTCTGCACGGACCCCAGCACAAGGGCGAGGGCGTCTCCCAGGAAGATGTCGACGCCATGCTGGAGGTCTTTGCCCAGGACGATATCGACAAGCTTTTCGGTTGAGCGCTTCGCTTCCCCGTTACCAGACGAGTTTCGGCACCGCGGCGCGGGCGGTCAGGCCTTCTTCGGCCAGCCTGCGGCGGATGAGCGCTTCGTCGGGGTCTTCAGTCGGGCCGAAGTCGGCGGCGTGAATGCCGCCCGAAATGAACAGCACGTCGATATCCTGCGAAACGGCGCCGCGAATGTCGGTCGGCAGCCCGTCGCCGATCGCCAGCACCTGGCGCTTGTCGATCCTTGCGCCCGCCTTGTCCGACAGCGCATCGAGCGCGGCGTCATAGATCGGCGCATGCGGCTTGCCGAGGATCTTCACCTCGCCGCCGAGGTCTTCGTAAAGGCGCGCCAGCGCGCCCGCGCACCAGATCAGCTTGTTGCCCCTTTCGACAACGATATCCGGGTTGGCGCAGATCATCGGCAGGCCGCGTTTGGCGAGCCTCGTCAGCATGTCGCGGTAATCGTCGGGCGTCTCGCTCGTATCGTCGAAAAGGCCGGTGCACACGACTGCCGCCGCCGCTGCCTCTTCGCCCAGGCGTACGTCCGTTTCCTCGTAAAGCGACAGGTCCCGCTCCGGCCCCAGGTGCAGGACGTTTGCATCGCCCAGGGCGCGGAGCCGCTGACGCGTCACATCGCCCGAGGTGACGATCGCGTCATAGGCGTCATGGGTGATGCCGAGCGTCGCCAGTTGGTCGAATATCGGGGCTGACGGGCGCGGCGCGTTGGTAATCAGCACCACCGTCCCGCCGCGCTTCTCGCGGAAGCTCGCAAGCGCGTCCCTCGCTTGCATGAAACCCGTCACCCCGTTGTGGAGCACGCCCCACACGTCGCATAAAAGCCCCTTGTATTCGCCGGCGATCGCCGAAAGGCCGGGGATGAGAAGGGGGCTTTGCGCATTCATCGGCAGGGGTCTCTTTCGGGCGGTGATTGTCTGGTAAGGTGTGGTTGTTTCGCGGGAGATTCGCCCGCCGCGGCGGACCATATCCGATCGTTCCCGCAATGGGAAATCGCACACGAAAAACGGCTCATGTTTCGGGAAACGGTGACTATTCCATGAAGATCCGCCAGTTGAGCGAAGGCGCGATCAACCGCATTGCGGCGGGCGAGGTTATCGAGCGCCCGGCAAGCGCGGTCAAGGAACTGGTCGAAAACGCCATAGACGCGGGGGCTTCGCGCATCGAGGTGGTGACGGCGGCCGGCGGCAAGTCTCTCATTCGCGTCACCGACGACGGCGAGGGCATGGGAGCTGAAGATCTTTCGCTCGCCGTCGAACGTCACTGCACGTCGAAGCTTGCGGAGGATGATCTTTTCGACATCCGCACGCTCGGCTTTCGCGGCGAGGCGCTGCCGTCGATCGGCTCGGTCTCCCGCCTTTCCATCCAGACCCGCCATGCCGCGGACGAGCACGGCTGGCAGGTCACGGTAGAGGGTGGCGCGAAGTCCGGCCCCGTTCCGGCTGCGCAGACGAAAGGCACGCGGGTTGAAATCCGCGATCTTTTCTTTTCCACGCCCGCGCGGCTGAAGTTCCTGAAGTCCGACCGGGCGGAAACGGCGGCGATCACGGAGGTGGTCAGGCGGCTGGCGCTGGCCCACCCCGAAATCCGCTTCCAGATGGCGGGCCCTGAGCGCCAGACGGCGGATTATGCGGCCGCGCGCGGGGAAGGCGCGCAGGAAGCGCGCATCGCCCAGGTGCTGGGAAGGGATTTCGTCGAAAACGCCATGCGCATTTCGGCAGAGCGCGAGGGCGTGCGCCTTGAAGGGCTTGCCGGGCTTCCCACGTTCCACCGGGCGAATTCGCTGTCGCAATTCTTCTTCGTCAATGGCCGGCCTGTGCGCGACAAGATGTTGCTGTCGGCGCTGCGCGGGGCTTATGCGGATGTGCTCGCCCGCGACAGGCATCCGGTCGTCGTGCTTTTCGTCGATATCGAGCCGAAGCTGGTCGACGTCAACGTGCACCCCGCCAAGGCGGATGTGCGTTTCCGGGACGGCCAGCTCGTGCGCGGCCTCGTCGTCGGCGCGATCAAGCAGGCGCTGGTCGATGCCGGCCACCGCGCTTCCACCAGCAACGCCACCGCGGCCGTCGATATTCTCGCCCGCTCCGCGCAAGGAAGGCCCGCCTTTTCGGGCATAACACCGCAGCGTCCCGCCCCGGCGGCGTCCTTTGACTGGCAATCCTCATCTTTTCGCCCCTTCGACGGTCGAACCCAGGTCAATGGCGCGCCGGCTCCCGCTTTCGAGGAAGAGCAATCGGGCTTCGGCGGGTTCGCCACCCCATCGGCGGATGCTCGGGCGAACGACGCCGCCTCGCCGGAGGAAACGCAGGACCTGCCGCTGGGCGCCGCGCGTGCCCAGGTGCATGAAACCTACATCATCGCCCAGACGGAAAGCGGCATCGTCATCGTCGACCAGCACGCCGCGCATGAGCGTCTCGTCTATGAACGCCTCAAGGCGGCCCTTGCCGAGAAGGGCGTGGCCCGCCAGATCCTGCTGATCCCGGAGGTTGTGGAGCTTTCGGAGGATGATGCCGCGCGGCTTGTCGAGCGGGCGGAGGATCTTGAGGCCGTCGGCCTCGTGGTGGAGGCTTTCGGCCCGGGCGCGGTGGCGGTGCGTGAAACGCCGGCGCTTCTGGGGGATCTCGATATCCGTGGCCTGATCCATGATCTTGTCGACGAGATCGCCGAATGGGACAGCGCAAACGGCTTGCGCGGGCGGCTCGATCATGTGGCCGCCACCATGGCCTGCCACGGCTCGGTGCGCGCGGGCAGGCGCATGCGGCCTGAGGAAATGAACGCGCTTTTGCGCGAGATGGAGGCAACGCCCCTGTCGGGCCAGTGCAACCATGGCCGCCCGACGTGGATCGAGCTCAAGCTCGGCGATATCGAGCGCCTGTTCGGGCGGAAGTGAGCCTCAATCGGCTTTCAGAAAGATAACCTGGCTGTCGCCGACGGTGCGCCGGTCGATTTCCCGAAAGCCCGCCGGAATGTCGATATCGGCCTTCGCGTCTTCTTCCAGCACGCAAATGGCGTGCGGCTTCAGCCAGCCGCCGTCGCGGGCGGATGCAAGCGCATTTTCGCCCAGGCCCTTGCGGTAGGGCGGATCGGCGAAAACGAGATTAAACGGCTCGATCGTGCCGGCAGCGCCGAGTTTCGTCGCATCGCGGCGGAAGATTTTCGAAACGCCGTTGAGACCCAGCGTTTCCATGTTCCGGCGGATCACGCCGCGCGGCTCCACGGCCTCTTCTACGAAGAGGCAGGATTTCGCGCCACGGCTCAGCGCCTCGAAGCCGAGCGCGCCGGAGCCGGCGAAAAGGTCGAGCACGCGCGCATCCCCGACCGGATCGCCCTCTTCGGAAAGCCCATGCGCCAGAATGTTGAAGATCGTCTCGCGCAGCCGGTCGCTGGTGGGCCGCGTCGCCTGCCCCTTGGGCGCGGCAAGGGCGGCTCCCTTGAAGCGGCCTGAAACGATCCTCATTTGCGCGGGCCGCGGTGGGGGCGCTGCGGGCCCTTGCCCGCGCCACCTTCGTCACGCTTGAAGCCGGGGCGTTTGCCGCCTTCGTTGCGTTTCTCCTGGTTCTTGTCGGGCAGGATTTCGCCTTCCTCGCCCCAGATGCGGCGTTGCGGGCGTCGCGCCTCGCCCTGCTTGGGGCGTGGCTTTTCCACCACGTCCTTGGTGAAGCGGAAGCGGCTTCGCGGCGAAACTTTTCTCGGCCGTTCCTCGGTGGCGGCGGCACGCGGGCGCTTCGGTCTTGCCTCGCCCCTGTCTCTATCCCTGTCCCTGTTTTCGGCTCCCTCGCGCCTTTCGCCCCGGTCGAAGCGCCTTTCGCCCCGGTCGAAGCGCCTTTCGCCGTCTTGGCGCTCGCGCCGCCCCGGGCGGTTGTTGCCGGAACGCTCGCGGTCGGGGCGGTCACGATTGGGGCGGTCGCGGCTCGGACGATCTGGGCCGGAACGCTCCCGATTGGGGCGGGCGCTGTCCTGCCTGTCGCGGTCGTTCCTGTCGCGGCTCGGCCTGTCGCGCCCGAGCCGTCCGCCCTTGTCTTTCGCACCGCGCCCGGAAACGGCGCTGCGGCCTTCCTTGGCGCTCATCCAGCCGCCGCCGGAAGGTTTGCCCTTCCTCTCACCGCGCTTGCTGTCCGTCTTGCCCTTGTGGCCCTGCGTCTCGGTTTTCTGCTCAGGCTGGTTCAGGATCGGCGCGTCGAAATCCGCTCCCGATTCATCGGTGAGCCGGGGTCCGAGCTGGTCGCGAAGCACCCGGCCGCGAATTTCACGGATCTCGCCTTCCGCCAGGTCCATCAGGTGGAACGGGCCGAAGGAAACGCGGATCAGCCTGTTCACCGAAAGGCCAAGGTGCTCCAGCACTTTCTTGATCTCGCGGTTCTTGCCTTCGCGCAGGCCGATCGAAAGCCACACGTTGTCGCCTTGCACGCGTTCCAGCGTCGCTTCGATCGCGCCGTAAAGAACGCCGTCGATGGCGATGCCGTCGGAAAGGGCGTCAAGCTGCTCCTGGTTGATCTTGCCGTAGGCGCGCACGCGGTAGCGGCGCAGCCACCCGGTCGCCGGCAGTTCCAGGACGCGGGAAAGCCCGCCGTCGTTTGTGAAAAGCAGCAGGCCTTCGGTGTTGATGTCGAGGCGCCCGACCGCCATCACGCGCGGCATGTCGTCGGGCAGCCGGTCGAACACGGTTTCGCGCCCCTCCGGGTCGTGCGTCGTCGTCACCACGCCGCGCGGCTTGTGGAAGAGCCACAGGCGCGTTCGTTCGCGCACGGGAAGCGGCTGCCCGTCCACCAGAACCTTGTCGCGTTCGGTGATCGTCGTCGCGGGCGTTGTCAGCACATTGCCGTTGACGGACACGCGCCCTTCCTTGATCCAGTCCTCGGCGTCGCGGCGCGAGCAAAGCCCCGCGCGTGCCATGACCTTGGCAATGCGCTCGCCTTCAAACGTCGAGGTCTTCTCCGGCGCAAGCGAGGGCTTCGGCGCCGGGCCTGAATTCGACTTGCCACGCGGCTTCCCGGCGGGGCCGGAATGCGGGCGTCGGGCCGGCTTGCCTCGCGGCGCTGGCCTGTCTGATTTTCTCTTGTCTGTCATGGCGGCGTCATAGCAGAGCGCGGAGCGAAACGGAACGCGAGATTTGCACGGCGGACGCTTGTTCCGCGCATTCCAGCCATGCGAATATTTCTAGCAGACGCTCCGGCCGGTGACAGATCCGGTTGCCACCGGTATCTTCCCGCAGCATGACGAAGCCCCTTAAACCCCGCCCGGAACTTTCCGGCTTCATGGATCTCGCACTTGAAGAGGCGAGAGCCGCTCAAGCGCGTGGCGAAGTGCCGATCGGCGCCGTGCTGGTGAAGGATGGCGAGGTGATCGCCGCCGACGGAAACCGTACGCTTGAGCTTGACGATCCGACGGCACATGCGGAAATGCTGGTGATCCGCGCGGGCGGCGCGAAGCTTGGCTCGCAACGCCTGACGGGATGCGATCTTTACGTGACGCTGGAGCCTTGCCCGATGTGCGCGGCGGCAATTTCCTTTGCCCGCATCAGGCGGCTTTATTTCGGCGCGGGCGATGAAAAGGGCGGTGCGGTGGAGCATGGTGTGCGCTTCTACGCAAATCCCACCTGCCATCACGCGCCGGACGTCTATTCGGGCATCGGCGAAAGAAAAGCGGCGTCGCTCCTGAAGAAATTTTTCAGGGAACGACGCCAAGTTGAGGGTTAAGACTCAGATTGAAGCTGTTCAGAAGCCCAGGCTCATTTGATAGAGGAGGCCTGCACTGAAAGCCCCGATAAGCGCGAAGCCGATATAGGCGAAAAACACGGGCAGGCGCGCGAGGGCGAAGACGGCGATTGCCGCCGGTACGGATGTGACGCCGCCCGCGACGAGGAACGCCATGCCTGTGCCGGGCGCCATGCCCTGGTCGATCAGCCCGCCGACCAGCGGCAGGGCCGCGTAGCCGTTCAGATAGGCGGGAATGCCGACGACGGTCGCAGCCGCAATCGTCAGCAGGCCGCCGTCGCCAAGCAGCCGGGCAATCAGGTCGGCCGGTACATAGGTCAGCATGATGCTTTCCAGCAGGAAAGCGAGCGCCAGCCATTTGCCGAGGAACAGGGTGTTCTTCAGCCCGTTGTCGTAAAACTTCCTGCGCCTTGCGCCCTCCGTCCAGAAGGACCATGCGACATCCTTGCGCGAGCGCACGCTCGAACCGCAGCAGCCGCCGTTGCCCACTTCGGCGCGCAGCGGATTTTCGAAGCCGCCCGCGCGCTGGAAAAGCAATATCCCGTAGCCGCCGAGAAGACCGACGCTGATTGCCGCCGTGGTCTTGGCGATGGCGAAGCCGGTGCCGAGCGTTCCCGCCGTCAGCACGAACATGGTCGGATCCATGATCGGCGAGGCGAGCCAGAACGCCATTACCGGGGCAAGCGGCACACCCATCGAAAGAAGAGCGGCGATCAGCGGAATGACGCCGCAGGAGCAGAAAGGCGACAAGGCGCCGGTAAGCGCGGCGACAAGCACCATGATAGCCGTGTTCCTGCCGGTGAAAGCGCGCGCGATCAGGTTGTCCGCGCCGGTTGCCGCGGCATAGGCGGCAATCAGGATCGAGGCGGCAAGATAGGGGGCGATGTCGATCAATTGCTCGACGGTGAAGACGGTGGTCGGTGCCACCTGCGCAAGATCGAAGATGCCCAGCAAGAGGAGTGCTGTTCCGCCGATCAGCAGCGCCGCATCCGCTTTCGGCAGGCGGAAACGAGGTGCGCTCGTTTGAATTGCCGTTTGTTCGCTCATGCTCGGTACGTCTCCATCTTCCGATATTTCTAGGAATATCGGAATTTAAGAGCATATTCTCGTCGTCGAAACGCCGCCGTTTCGACGACGAGAATATGCTTCACTATTGAATCTGAAGCGATTTCCCGTTGAGAAAGCGCTGAGGCTCAAAAAAAATCAGGCGGCATCGCCCTGGCGGGCGTCCGTTTCGTCCGCGCAACATTCCTTCGTCAGATAGTCCACAAGGCCGTGCATCTGGTCGTAGTTCGCCCTGCAGATCAGCGTCGTGCCCTGCCGCTCCTGGATGACGAGGCCGATGAGGATCAGCTTTTGCAGATGATGCGAAAGCGTGGAAAGCGCGCCGCCTAGACGCTCGCGCAGGGCCGAGACGGAAAGGCCGCCTTCGCCCGCCCGCACGAGCGTGCGGTAGATGCTCAATCTTGTCGGGTTGCCGAGGGCTTCAAGCCGCGCTGCTGCATCATCAAGGGTCATGCTGCATGAGATAACTCATCCGGAATGCAATTTCAACGGTATTTCGAAAAATATCGGAATATAGCATTTGAGTGAATGTGACTGTAAATGCCCCATAGGAGGGATATTGTCGCGCTCTGATTCACAGAATCTCATCGATAGAAAGGCTGCCCCATGATCGCCGTGATATTCGAAGTCGTGCCGAAGCCCGAGCACCGCGCGGAATATTTCGACATCGCAGCCGACCTGAAGCCGGTTTTGCAGACGATGGACGGTTTCATTTCGGTCGAGCGCTTCGAGAGCCTGATGACGCCCGGCAAGATCCTGTCGCTTTCGATCTGGCGCGACGAGGAAGCGGTCAAGGCGTGGCGCAACACCATGGAGCACCGAAAGGCGCAGGCCATGGGCCGCAACAAGATCTTTTCCGACTACCGGCTCAGGGTTGCTCACGTTCTACGCGACTACGGGCTTGAGGAGCGCGAGGCGACCCCGGAAGACAGCCTCGCGGTTCACGGCTGACGTCGCAGCGGGTCAATAGCCCGGCAGCACCAGGAAAGTTGGTGCCGCCGGCAGGCCGGCGCGGCTTGCGATATAGGTCGCATTGTCCGACATGTTGACGATGTAGCCTGCTTCCGTCATGCGCGCGGCGAAGGATTGCAGCGAGCCGTAGCGGAAGACGTGCATCGGGATCACCATGCGCGGGCCGATCGATTTCAGAACCTCGATCATGCTCTGGTGGGAAAGCGTCGCCGATCCGTCGACAGGCACGAAGACGATATCGATCTGGCCGAGGCGGGTGAGATCGTTTTCCGTAAGCCGCTGGTGCAAATGGCCGAGATGGGCGATGCAAAGGTCCGCCACCTCGAAGACGAAGATCGAATTTCCAAGAAGGTTGGTCTCGCCGTCCCAGCCGCGGGTGTTGGTCTGAATATTGCGGATACGCACGTCTTCGATCGTCTTGTCGTGGTCCATCGGCCCGCCTTCCGGGTTCCAGCCAAGCAGCACGTGCTCGATTTCAGGATCCGGATTAAAGGTGAAATGCGTCCCGTGCGCGCCGTTCATCGTCACCACATGCGGAAACCGCACCGGCTTGTAGGCTCCGCTGTAGTCGGTCGCGATCCTTATGCCCTTCGGCGTTTCGATCTCGAAGGTCGAATGACCGAGATAGGTTATCCGCACCTCGTCGGGCGCCAGCGCGGCCTTTACCACCGGCAATCGGTTCCAAGGAGTTTCCGCGACAAGCTGACATACCGCCGAGGCGGGGATAACCAGCGCCGGCAAGAGGACAAACGCGGCGATCGCACGTCGGAAAAATAACGCAAGGAGACGTAGCATGCGGGAACCTCCCATGGACCCGTTTGAGGGTAGGGTCCGGCGTGAAGGCTTCAAGCGTCAGAACGCGCCTTGAAGGAATTCTCAGGCTATCTTTTCGCCATTTCCGGATTTCTCGATCGCCCGGATGGATTTCTCTATTTCCCTTTTCACCGTTTCACGGGTCGGTTGCGCGGCATCCATGATTTTCCGGGCTTTCAGAAAGTCCAGCACCCGGAAAGCCTCGATATCCGGCCTGACCAGGATATCCGGGCGCCGGCTTTTCAGTTTCTCCGAAACGACGCTTTGCATCAGGATCTGTGTTGCCCCGAAAAGCGAGTCGCTTGCGCTCGGATGCGGCGTTTTACGCCGAGGCACCGGCGATCCGACGACATCCACCGCCACGACGATGTCGCAGGCCTGCGGCAGCGCGTCGAAGGGAAGCGGATTGACCACGCCGCCGTCGATCATGATGCGGTCCTGAATCGTAACCGGTTTGAACAGCGCGGGGATTGCGATTGACGCAGCGACGGCGGAATGCAGCGGGCCGCTGCGTAAATCGACTTCCCGGCAGCCGTAGAAGTCGGTGGCAAGTACCGTAAGCGGGATCTTCAGCTCCTCGAATGTCTTTGGTATCGCATCGCCGGCAAAAACCTCAAGGACCCTTAAGGGGTCGAATTGCATTACCCCGCCTCCGCCGCCGCTGAAAATATCGGCGAACCGCTTCGGCCTCAGTTGCCACAGCCTTGCAAGCACCGCGTTGCGGTCGCTAAGCGCCATTTCGATGTAGGCTCGGATTTGGTCGCCCGACATACCACCGGCATAGCCCGCGCCGATCAGCGCACCGATGGAAGTTCCCGCGATCGCGTGGGGCGTTATGCCGAGATCGTCGAAGGCTTCAAGAACCGGAACATGGGCAAGCCCTCGCGCGCCGCCGCCGCCAAGCGCAAGACCGATTCTGGGTGAAGCCATTTTCGAAAGCCTTTTTTCAGGTTCGACCTCGCGTTGCTTCAGGGCATCTTCTGCTCTGGTCTATCCCTTGCAACGCATTGACCCTCGATGTCTTGAAGTCGCCCGTTACGTGATCCCACCAATAACCGAAGTAGGTTTTCTCCGCGCGGGAGTGAAAAATTTCCGGTGCGGCATCGTGCAGGGCCGGCAGCTTTGTCCACGCGACATTGGGGAACGTGTGATGTTCGTTGTGATAGCCGGTGTTGAACAGGATCCAGTTGATCGGGCCGTAGGTTGAACGCGTAGGGGTTTC
Source organism: Hongsoonwoonella zoysiae (assembly GCF_013266695.1). Lineage (GTDB taxonomy): Bacteria > Pseudomonadota > Alphaproteobacteria > Rhizobiales > Stappiaceae > Hongsoonwoonella > Hongsoonwoonella zoysiae. The sequence continues at coordinate 595,650 of NZ_JABRXF010000003.1, read as the reverse complement.
ATTGTCGTTACCGGCGTGTTCGCTGAGCGACTGGCCGAGGTTCGTGATCCCGAACTTGCCGAGGAACAAAGACAACGCCCAGTTGTGATAGAGCCAGCCCCAAAAGCCGAACAGAACGAGCAGGATAACGTTCACGCTAAGTGACCAAGCGATAAACAGCCGTTGTTGCCAGACTGGGGCTTTCGTGGACGGGATGTGGCGCTCGCGGTCTTTCGCGACGCGCCCAGTCACCCGCTGGTAAAGGCGCGGAAATATCTCGTCGCTGATGATGAAGCCGAAGGGAAGCAGATGGACGATTAGGGTTGCGATCGTCATGACCCTGGCAAGGCGCGGTTTTCCGTCGATCAACATCGTGCGCGCCTTGAAGGCGCAAATGTCTTCGTGCTCGTAATCGCGTTCGTAGTCGCCGATGTAGGGATGGTGGCTCGATATATGCTCGTACTGGTAGGTGAGCTGCTTGCCGAAGGACACAAGGATCGTCTCCAGCCCGAGGTCGAAGGCGAGTTTTGCCTTCGGTTCGCGGAAGATGAGCTTGTGCGCGGTTTCATGCACCAATGCTCCGGCCGCATGGATGATTATCTGTCCGGGGATGAAGGCTGCCAGAAAGACGATCAGGAGATTCGTGTCCGATATGGCCCATGCCAGCCCCCAATGAAGGGCGAGAAGGATGGGCAAGGCCATGGCGGTTCGGCGGTCGGTGCCGGCAAGTTCGCGCAGCGCGGGATGCTCACGCAACGCTTCCTTGCGCATTTGCAGGTGGCGACGCGATTGCGCAGAGATGCCGGCTTTGGCCGCAACTTCTGATTCACCGGAAGACGCGCCGTGCGAAAGTTGCGCCGAAGTCGCTTCACTCATTGGTCTTCGCCTGTCCCCGACAATTCCTTTGGATCTTGCGTAATAACGTAAAGCTTCCGAAGAGGAAATTCGAAAAAGGCGTAAGGAAGGATTTCGCTGCAGGAGAATGTTTTGGGTCTGATTCCTAAGCCGAAATCATTGCTTCCACTAGAAATCCGGCAAATACGATCCAGCCGTAGCGGGTATTCGAGCGGAAAAGTTTCAGGCACTGATCCGGATCGTTGATGTCGAGCCGCGCAATCTGCCATAACAGATGTATAGCGCCCGCCGCGATCCCTGCAAATGCGGCGGGGCCGGCATCGGCCATCGCCGCGGCTGCCGCGAAAAGTGCCGTTGCGCCGGCGTAAAGAAGCACAAGCGCGGGTTTTGTCCGCTCGCCGAAAAGGCGCGCCGTGGATTTAACGCCGACGAGCGCATCGTCTTCCTTGTCCTGGTGCGCGTAGATCGTGTCGTAGCCGATGGTCCACAATATCCCGCCGAGGTAAAGCAGGATCGGCGTCCAGCCGAGGCTGCCGAAGGCTGCCGCCCAGCCCATCAGCGCGCCCCAAGAGAACGCGAAACCCAAAAACAGTTGCGGCCAGTTCGTTACCCTCTTCATGAACGGGTAGATGGCAACAGGCAGGAGGGAAGCGATCCCGAGCACGATCGTGAAGCGATTGAAGCTGAGCAGGACGGCAAGGCCGACAAGCGCCTGAAGCACCAGAAACACTTTCGCCTGCAGCGGCGTCACCTGACCGGAGGGGATGGGGCGGGAGCGGGTGCGCGCCACCTTGGCGTCGATATCCTGATCCACAAGGTCGTTGTAGGTGCAGCCGGCCCCGCGCATCGCGATCGCGCCGATCAGGAACAACGCCAGATGCACGGGATCGGGAAAGGCGCTGCCCTTTGCGATCGCGGCAAGACCGGCCGACCACCAGCAGGGCCAGAGAAGCAGCCACCAGCCAATCGGCCTTTCCCATCGCGCCAACCTTGCGTAGGGGCGAAGCCACTCAGGCGCATGGGTATCGACCCAATGACCCTTCACCGCATCCGCGACACGTCCGTTCATGCTTTCCACCTTCCAGGGCTTTGTGCCAGTGATATGCGCGTTGAGCCGCGAACGGAAGGGGGAAGGATATCTCGTCAGGCAACGGGGTGTGTCGCGAAGGTCATCTCCCGCTCGTACGGGCCGTCACGGCCGCAAACGCGGTTCCGGCCCTCCTGCTTGGCCCGGTAGAGCCGCGCATCGGCGGACTTGAACAGGGGCGCCAGCGCCTGGCCGTCGTCCGGTCCGGCGGCGACACCGATGCTCACGGTCACGCTTGATCCGCTTTCGGTGCGCACGGTCTCGGCGATCGTGCGGCACAGACGATTGGCCATCGACATGGCGCCGTCCAACGGCAGGCGCTCGCAGACCACCACGAACTCTTCCCCGCCGAAACGGAACAGATGATCTCCACTACGCAAGGCGGTCGACAGGATGCCCGCGACGTCTTTCAAGACGATATCGCCCGCCGTATGGCCAAACGTGTCGTTGATATCCTTGAAGCGGTCGATGTCTATCACCATGAGGCTGACAGGATGGCTTCTGCGGATGTTCGTCTCGATTATGCGCGGTGCTTCGATATCGTATCGCCCACGGTCGTAAACGCCTGTCAGATGGTCGCGGGCGGCGGATTCCAGAAGCTGCTCGTAACGCTCCCGGTAAGTGAGGACATGAAAGATGTCGGAAACGCCCAGGGCTTCGTTCTTTGGCGGAACCGTCCGGCTTGCATGCATGTAGATGAGGAAGAAAACCGAATAGACGACGGCTGCGGCCATTTTCGCGATCCAGCCACCGAAAAGAACCTCGACCGGCGCGCCCGACACATAGCGAAGCGCCAGGTAGAACCCCAGTTGATCGAACGTCAGCATCACCAAACCGCAAAGCAGAAAGCGCAAGGCAGGATGCTCACGGAACAAGCCGCCGAGCCGTTCGTAGAGCAGGATTATCCCGACGGAATCGAAGAAAAGAAGCGTGGTGCCCCAAACCATCAGCCAGCCCATCTCGTCGATGAAGGAGATGTTCGGCGAGCGGCCTTCGATCAACGCCAGCGTATCGTGGTTCCGAAGGATCATGACGAGGCCGACGATCAGGAAATTGCCGATCAAAAGGCCATAAATGGGCTGGCGGACGACCGCCGCATCTTCCTTGATGTAAAGCAGCAGGATCATCAGCAGCTTGCCGGAAAACAACACGGAAGAACCGGGCGATATCACACCGAACGGCAGTGCCACGTAAAAAACGCTGGCGAGATAGGTTTCGAGAAAGTGCATGACGCCGAGTGCGCAAAAAAACACTCCGAGGCCTATCTTGTGTCTGGCCTCCAGCAGCGACACCATTACAAAAAAATAGAGTGATGCTTCGCCGAACAAGAGAATGACGTTGGTGAGTTCCATAAATCCGCCGTTGAGTAAAGTTTCAATATCTCGCAATTCGTAAGACAAACTCGTTAACGAAACCGAAGCGGTAACACGCTGGCGCTGCGTCACGTCGCAAGTCGCGTTTACGGGCTGGACGATAAATGATAGAGCCCCCGTGGGCTTTGTGCCCGGTCGCTCCGGCGGCCGGCAATCCGAGGGTCGAATTCCATGAACATCCTGCTGATCGGGTCCGGTGGCCGGGAGCACGCGCTGGCCTGGGCGATCGCCAATTCGCCGCTTACGGACAACCTGTTCGCCGCGCCGGGAAACCCCGGAATCGCCGAGGAAGCGGAAGTGGTACGGCTTGACCCGACGGACCATGGCGCGGTGGTCGACTTTTGCCGAAACATGGAAATCGACCTTGTCGTCATCGGCCCGGAAGCGCCGCTTGTCGAAGGGCTCGCGGACGATCTGGCGGCTGCAGGTATCAAGGCGTTCGGCCCTGGAAAGGCGGCGAGCAGGCTGGAAGGTTCCAAGGGCTTCACGAAGGACCTTTGCGCGCGGGCGAATATCCCGACGGCGGCTTACAGGCGCTTCAGCGACGCGGCTTCCGCGCGCGATTATGCAAAGGCAAAGGGTGCGCCAATCGTCGTCAAGGCGGACGGGCTGGCCGCCGGCAAGGGTGTGACGGTGGCATCCACGCTGGAAGAAGCGCTTCAGGCGATCGACGATTGCTTCAGCGGCGAGTTCGGCGCAGCCGGCGCCGAGGTCGTCGTGGAAGAGTGCCTGAGCGGGGAGGAGGCGAGTTTCTTTGCTATATGCGACGGCAGGACGGCGCTTGCGCTTACCACCGCACAGGACCACAAGCGGGCCTTCGATGGCGACGAGGGACCCAACACAGGCGGCATGGGCGCATATTCGCCTGCCCCGGTCATGAGCGATGCATTGGTTGAGCAAACCATGCGCGAAATCATCGAGCCGACGGTGCGGACCATGGCGGCGGACGGAGCACCCTTCAAGGGCATTCTTTACGCCGGGTTGATGATCACCGACGAGGGGCCGAAGCTTATCGAGTACAACATCCGCTTCGGGGACCCGGAGTGCCAGGTTCTCATGATGCGGCTGAAGGACGACATCGTCGCGCTGATGCTGGGCGCGATTGACGGAACGCTCGACAAGATGAGCGCCCGTTGGCATTCCGATGCCGCCCTGACGGTGGTGATGGCTGCCAAAGGCTATCCCGGCACGTATGAAAAAGGCAGTGAGATCAAAGGTCTCGATGAAGCCGGTCTTGACGACGACGTGGAAATTTTCCATGCGGGAACGAAACGCGACGGCGACCGGATCCTGGCAAACGGAGGCCGTGTTCTCAACGTTACGGCGATCGGGAAGACGGTGAGCGAAGCGCGGGACAGGGCCTATGCGGCGATCGGCAAGATAGACTGGCCGGAAGGATTCTGCCGTTCCGATATAGGCTGGCGGGCCATCGAGCGTGAAAGGCAAGGCTGACCTGGCTTGCGATGTTCAAGATCCATAGCCGGGCTTGCGCGCTCTTCGGCGCCGTTCCATCCTTCGGGAGAAGATTAGCGTTTGATGGGCGGGTGCCTGCGAGGGAGCGCGCACGGATATGCATGGCGATGCGCTGAAGGACCTTTTTCCCGGATTTCGGGAAGAAACCGTGCACACCGAGGGGGCTGAAATCTTTTGCCGCGTCGGCGGCGATGGCCCGCCGCTGTTGTTGCTTCACGGCTTTCCCCAGTCCCATGTCATGTGGCACACGATTGCGCCGAGGCTGGCGCGCGACTTCACGGTCGTGGCGGCGGATCTGCGCGGTTACGGCGCATCATCCGCGCCACCCGGCGACAGCGGTCACGAGGCTTATTCCAAACGTACGATGGCGGGCGACATGATCGCAGTCATGGCACATCTGGGCTTTGCCAGGTTCGCTATCGCAGGCCACGACCGGGGCGGGCGGGTCGCCTACCGCATGGCCTTCGACCATCCGGAGAAGCTCACCCGTATCGCCGTGCTCGATATCCTGACGACCTACGACTATTGGCAACGGATTGACTGGAAACGGGCCTTGCGGGTGTACCACTGGATGTTCCTCGCGCAGCCGCATCCGCTGCCGGAACGCCTGATTGCGTGCGATGCGCGCAATTACCTCGAGCACACGCTTGCGAACTGGACAAAGAAGGGGACGCTCGACGCTTTCGGCGAAGCGGCTCTCGACCACTATCGCGCGTTCTTCATCGAGCCGGCGCGAATCCACGCCCTGTGCGAGGATTATCGTGCAGGCGCGACAGTTGATATGGACCAGGACACGGCCGACAGAGAGCGTGGAAACAAGATATCTCTTCCGCTTCTTGCGCTTTATGGAGAGACGGGTTTCGCTGGCGGGGCCCGCACGCCGGGCGATGTCTGGCGTGACTGGGCGACGGATGTGCGGGAGGCCGCTGTGGACGCCGGGCATTTCCTCGTCGAAGAAAACCCGGACGGCACTTACGACGCCTTGCACCCTTTCCTGATGGAGGATCTTGCGTGAACGGGCCGCTCGACCGGCAGGAAGCTTTTTCCGGGACCAAGGAAGTGCCTGCTGCGCTTTCGTTCGACCGGGAAAAGCTGAAATCCTTTCTGGCGAGAGAAATTCCGGGCTTTGTCGGGCCGCTCGGCATTCGCCAGTTCAAGGGAGGCCAGTCCAACCCGACGTATCTGGTGTCCACGCCTGAGCGCGATTATGTGCTGCGCCGCAAGCCGCCCGGCAAGCTTCTGCCATCCGCCCACGCGGTCGACCGGGAATACCGGGTGATGTCGGCGCTGGGCACGGCGGGGTTCCCCGTGCCGAAAACCTTCCTTTTGTGCGAAGACGAAACCGTCATTGGCACCGCGTTCTACATCATGGAAAAGGTGGATGGCCGGATCGTCTGGGAGCCTTCCATGCCGCACGTGGACCCGACGGAGCGCCTGGCGATCTACCGCGCGATGAACGAGACGCTCGCGAGCCTTCATCGGCTTGAGCCGGATGCGATCGGTCTCGGCGATTTCGGCAAGCCGGAAGGCTACGTCGCGCGGCAGATAGCGCGATGGTCGAAACAATATCGGGCGTCCGAGACCGAAAAGGTCGATGAGATGGACAGGCTAATCGCCTGGCTGCCGGAAAATCTTCCGCCTGAAAATCCGGCCCGCGTCGTCCATGGCGATTTCCGCCTCGACAATCTTATTCTGCACGCTAAGGAACCACGCGTGCTTGCCGTGCTCGACTGGGAGCTTTCCACGCTCGGCGATCCTGTCGCCGATTTCACCTATCATTGCATGCAGTGGGAAATGCCCGCAATGCCGGACGGATCGGGCATAGGGTCGCTCGAAGGGCTCGATCTGGCGGCACTTGGGATACCGGGGCTCGAAACCTACATCGGCTGGTATGAAACGGCGACGGGTTTTTCCGTGCGCGACCGGCTTGAATTCTATTTCGCCTATAATTTCTTTCGTATCGCTGCGATCCTGCAAGGCATCGCGGGGCGTGTGCGCGACGGAACGGCGGCAAACGAAAATGCGGTCGCCATGATCCGTCAGATCCGTCCCCTGGCCCGGACGGCATGGCGCTTTGCCCGGCAGGCTGGGGCGAGGGGCTGAACCCTGCGCTCAGTTGCGCGCGATGATCTCCCGCTCCCCGGCGAACACCGCCGGACGATGCATTCGGTTGCCGGGTTTGCGGCGCACGAGAAAGCGCGGGCGGCGGTTCGTAAGCGCCGCGACACGGCGGCGGATGACCGGCCGTTGAGTGTTTTTCGAAACGCCTGCTTCCTCGACGGTTTCGACGGAGCCATCCGGCTCGACGGCAACGAGCGGAAGGGAGAGAACGTCGGCCCAGTCGCGCCAGCAAAGGGCCGCGGCCTCCAGGCTTTCGCTGGACAAAAGCTCGATGCAAAGCGCGGGATCGCGGTGGTGAAGACCGATGCTGACGGTGAGCGTTTCGCCCGATTTACCCGGCATTACACGCGCATAAACACCGTTGAAGGCGGTCATCGGGAGGACGACGGTTAGTGGAAGACCGGCGAGCCGGTGTTTCATCACCACCGTCTCGTGGTCGATATAAACCTCGAAGGGAAACTTCTCAGACGACCGCGATAAGGGTTCGTTTCTCGCGATGAACCGGTGGGGCAACCGATGGGGATCGAGCCCTTCTACAAGGCTCGATCCCGGATCGGTGGCGTCCTGCAGAGCTGCTTGACGTCTCAATTCGCCTCTCCATCGGGCCCTTGGTCCTTATCGGGGGTTTTTATCGGGCCTCTGATGAAAACGACTATATGGGCCGGCGGTGCGGATCGGCTTAACAAACGAGGTTAAATTTCTCTGATTTCAAAGAGGGTTAGGGAAATATGACTAAACGTCATTTCCAGCCGTTAACCGTTTGGGACTGCGGCGTGGGACCGTTGATGGATATCGCAGACACCTTGCCTGTCGGGCTTCGGCTACCTAAAGACGACAGCAAGACGAATTGAAAGGAACGGCGCATGAGCGAACTGGTCGATCAATCGACTTTGGAAGGCCGCGCGGAAAAGCTGGTGGACGCTGCCCGGGCCGCGGGCGCGGATGCCGCGGACGCAGTCGCAGTCTCGGCGGTTTCGCTGTCCGTCGATGTGCGTGAGGGCAAGGTGGAGGAAAGCGAACGCGCGGAAGGCGACGATTTCACCCTGCGCGTTTTCGTTGGCAAGCGGGTGGCGAGCGTCTCCGCCAATACATTGAGCGATCCGCGAGAGCTTGCCGAACGCGCAGTTGCCATGGCAAGGGTCGCGCCGGAAGATCCTTACGCCGGGCTTGCGCCAGAGGGCGACCTTGTCCGTGACTTCCCTGTCCTCGAGTTGCTGGACGAGACGCAGATGTCCGTCGAGGAGCTGACGAGACGCGCACTGGTGGCCGAGAGCGCAGGGCTTGGTGTCAAGGGCGTTTCGAAATCCGGCGGGGCGAGCGCATCCTGGCAGCTTGCCGGCCTCGTACTTGCGACGAGCCACGGGTTTATCGGCTCCTATCTCACTTCGCGCCACGGCCTCTCCATGACCGCCGTTGCGGGAGACGGAACGACGATGGAGCGCGATTACGACTATGACTTCCGCACATTTCATGAGGATCTGGAAAAGGCGGAAGATATCGGCAGGCGCGCGGGCGAGCGGGCCGTGCGCAGGCTTAATCCGCAAAAGCTTTCGAGCCGCACGTGCGATGTTCTTTACGAGCCGCGGGTTGCGCGCTCGCTGGTTGGGCATTTTTCCGGTGCCGTGAACGGCGCGGCAATCGCCCGCAAGACCAGCTTCCTGAAGGACGCAATGGATAGCCAGGTCTTCGCCGGGAATATCCGCATTACCGACGATCCGCGAAAGCCGCGCTCGCCTGCGACGAGACCATTTGACGGAGAAGGTTGCGCGGCGGAGCCTCTGACCATGGTGGAGGATGGTATCCTCAGGCACTGGTTCCTCGATCATGCGACGGCGCGTGAACTGGGGCTCAAATCCAACGGGCGGGCACTAAGAGGCGGGGCCGGCCCTTCGCCCGGCGCGACAAATCTCACGCTTCAGCCAGGCGCCAGAACGCCGGAGGAAATGATGAAGGACTTTGGCGAAGGCCTTCTGGTCACCGACCTGATCGGACATGGCGTGAACGGGGTGACCGGGGATTATTCGCGCGGAGCATCCGGCTTCTGGATCGAAAATGGCGAGATTGCCTATCCCGTGAGCGAGATCACGATTGCCGGAAACCTGAAGGACATGTTCGCGCGCCTTGAGCCTGCCAGCGACCTCGACGACCGCTATTCCGTGGCCGCGCCCAGTATCCTGATTGCGGGGATGACCCTTGCCGGCCAGTGACGCGATGACGAGCGACCTTGAGCTTCTGGAAAGGGCTGCGCGAGAGGCCGGTGAAATCGCGCTAAGGTTTTTCCGCCGCGATCCGAGGCGCTGGACGAAGGAAGGCGATTCCCCGGTATCGGAGGCCGACATTGCGGTCGACCGGCACTTGCATGACATCCTCACCTCGAGCCGCGCGGACTACGGCTGGCTGTCGGAGGAAACACGCGACAGCGAAGAGCGGCTTTCGCGAGCGCGCGTTTTCATTGTCGATCCGATCGACGGCACGCGCGCCTTTCTGGCCGGCACGGACGAATGGACCGTGGCTATAGCCGTTGTGGAAAGGGGAAGGCCTGTTTCCGCGGCGGTTTATCGGCCTGCGGGCGATGAAATGTTTCTTGGCGAACTCGGCAAGGGCGCGACGCTCAACGGGCAACGTATCAGCGTATCGGCGAGGCAGGGCCTTTCCGGCGCCCGTTTCGCGGGGCCAAAGTCTGTATCCAGCAAAGCGGAAATCGTGGATCGCGGCATCGTCTACGCGGGCTACATTCCCTCCCTTGCCTATCGGCTTGCGATGGTCTCGGACGGGCGTATCGATATCGCTTCGGCGCGCGGGCGCGCTTGCGATTGGGATCTTGCGGCTGCCGATCTTTTGGTGCAGGAAGCAGGCGGCCGCCTGACGGATCTGGAAGGTGCGGCCGCTGTCTACAACAAGCCCGATGTGCGCCACAAGGCGCTGGTGGCAGGACCTTCGGCGCTGGTCGATCCGCTGCGGCCGATCCTGAAAAGCGTCATCCGATAAGCGCGCCGAAACGTGCGGTGGAGTGAACGAATGAGCGAAACGGAAAAACCCAAGCAGTTGTTGCATCTTGTCTTTGGCGGGGAACTGGAGAAGGTCGACGAAGTCAGGTTCCGGGATCTGGAAGATCTCGATATCGTCGGCATCTATCCGAACTACGCCACGGCCTATACTGCCTGGAAAGCCAAGGCGCAGGCATCCGTCGACAACGCTCACATGCGCTATTTCATCGTCCACATGCACCGTCTTCTCGATCCGGGAACGGAAAACGACTGAGGTGCTGGCGGGTTGAACGCTGTATCCTTTGAACTTCGCCTGGCCGGGCATCGGGATCCGTCGGCATGCTGAAAAAACTCGGCTCGTCTCCGCGCGTGCAGAAATTCGTGGGCACAGCCTTTGCCCACTATCTTCGCGCGGTCCGTAATACGAGCAGTTTCGAGGTCGATCCGCCGGATTTTTATGAAAAGGTGCTGCCAAACCTGCCGGTAATCGTCGCCATGTGGCACGGCCAGCATTTCATGATGCCTTTCGCAAGGCCGGAAGGTTGGAATGTAAGCGTGATGATCTCACGATCCGCCGACGGGGAGATCAACGCGATCGCGGCCCGTCGCCTCGGTCTTGGTCTTATCAGGGCATCGGGCGCGCAAAAGGCTCATCAAGTTAAAAAACGCGGCGGGATGCGTGGCTTCATAGAGGCTATGCGTACGCTGAAGGAGGGCAACTCCGTTGCCTTGACTGCGGATGTGCCAAAGGGGCCGGCCCGTGTGGCGGGCCTAGGCATTGTCCAGCTAGCGAAACATTCCGGCCGGCCAATTGTTCCCGTGGCGATCGCCACGAGCCGGCATATCGACCTGAACTCCTGGGACAAGGCTTCCGTCAACTTGCCGTTCAGCCGGGCGGCAGTTGCCGGGGGGGATATGATCCATATCGGGCGCGAAGACGATGATGAGGCGCTTGAACGCGGCCGGCGCGAAGTCGAAGAAGGCTTAAACCGCGCGACCGCAAGGGCATACGAGCTGGTGAAAAGGTGATGGCGGGCGCTCGCCGATTGCCTGGTACCGAGCGAAAATTCGCGGCCGAGGACATTCCATTCGCGATCTACGAACGGATCGGCCGCGTGGCCGGCCCCTTGCTTTCCTTCCTGCATCGCCGCAGGGCCGCGCAGGGCAAGGAAGATCCCGCACGGCGTGGTGAACGCTTCGGCATTGCCAGCCACCCTCGCCCGGAGGGCAGCCTTGTCTGGGTACATGCGGCGAGCGTTGGCGAAATGAACGCCGTTCTGCCTGTTGTGCGCGGTCTTTCGGAACAGGGCCACGCGGTGGTGCTGACCACGGGCACCATCACTTCCGCCGAAGCGGTAAAGGATCGACTTCCGCCAGGGGCTGTCCATCAGTTCGTACCCTATGATGCGCAGCCCGGCATCGACCGTTTCCTGGATCATTGGCGTCCGTATCTAGCGGTTGTCGTCGAATCCGAAATCTGGCCGACGACCATTCGCAGCCTCGAAAGAAGGCACATCCCTCTCGTAATCGCAAATGGGCGGATGTCGCCGAAATCGGCCGCGGGCTGGCTCAAGGTCCCGCGTCTCGCGCGGCGTCTTTTCGCCGGTATCGATCTTTGCCTGGCGCGCTCCGGGGAGGATGCGGAGAATTACCGGCGCATTGGCGTGCGCGATGTCGATATGGTGGGCGACCTGAAGTTCGATGGAACGCTGCCCGAGGCCGATCCACAGGCGCTGGAAGACTTCAGGGCAGCGATTGGCGAGCGGCCGGTCTGGTTTGCGGCGAGCACGCATCCAGGCGAAGAAGAGCAGGTGATCGCGGCGCACGGCCAGATTTCCAGCGCTCACCGGAGGCTTCTTACCTTGATCGCTCCACGTCATCCCGCGCGTGGCGATGCGGTTCGTGCGATTATCGAAAAGGCCGGCCTCGCCGTAGCACAGCGCAGCCGAAACGAGCCCTTGTCGGGCGATACGGACGTCTACCTGGCTGACACCATCGGCGAGATGGGGCTCTTCTTCCGCCTTGCGCCCGTGGTCTTCATGGGCGCCTCGCTGATGCCGCTTGGCGGCCATAACCCGCTGGAACCCGCGCAATGCGGTGCGGCGATCCTCACGGGTCCAAGTTTCCCCAATCAGAAGGATGTGTATGATCGGCTGATTGCCGATGGGGGAGCTGTGGTCGTGAATGGACCAGACGAACTTGCGCGCGAGGTTTCGCATTTGCTCAGCAAACCTGAAGACACCCGCAACAGGGGCAAGGTTGCAAAGCTTTTCGCCCTCGAAGGGAAGGGGGCAGTGGAGCGCACGCTTCACGCCCTTCGTCCTTTCCTCGCGAAAACCGGGGCCGGTAGAAAATGATTTGGGGCTTCGGCAAGGCGCCCTTTTTCTGGTGGCGGCCTCGTCCGGACTGGAGAGCCCTGCTGCTTTGGCCTCTTGGTGCAATCTACGGGGCGGTTACGGCGCGGCGCATGCAGAGGCGTCCTGACGGTTCGGTGTCCGTACCTGTTGTCTGCATCGGCAATTTCGTGGCTGGCGGTGTCGGAAAGACGCCCTTCAGCCTGGCATTGGCGGCGGAACTGGCCGGTCGGGGATATTCTCCCGTTTTTCTGCTGCGTGGATACGGCGGCAAAGCCAAGGGGCCGGTTCTGGTCGACAGGAAGAGCCACTCCGCCCTGGACGTTGGTGATGAAGCTCTTCTTCTGGCCAAGGATTGGCCAACCGTCGTTTCCCGCGATCGGCTTGCCGGTGGGCAGTTCGCCGCAAGCCACGGAGATATCGTCATCATGGACGACGGATTCCAGAATCCGCGTCTTCAAAAGGATTTTTCGATTGTCCTCGTCGATGCGCAAACAGGCACGGGCAATGGCTTTTGCCTGCCGGCGGGCCCGCTGCGCGCACCCTTGCGGCGGCAGATCGTGGCTGCCTCCGCGCTGGCGGTCATCGGCGAGGGAGAGGCGGCGAAACCGGCAGTTCGCCTGGCGTCACGCAAGGGATTGCCGCTTTTTCATGCTCGGCTGGAAACAACGCCCGATCCGGAATTGGCGGGGGCGCGAGTGCTCGCATTCGCGGGAATTGGGCGGCCTGAGAAATTTTTCGCGAGCCTTCGCGAACTCGGCGCCGAAATCGCCATCGAAAAACCGTTCCCCGATCATCACCCCTATTCGTACAGCGAGGCGGAAGCCTTGCTGACAGAGGCGGACGACAAGGGATTGCTGCTCGTGACGACCGCCAAGGACATGGTGCGTATCCAATCGCTAACCGGCGAATTTCCGCGCTGGCTTGCGGGCAGGGCGCGGGTCGTCGACGTGAATATGCGGATCGAGGAAGCCGAGAGGCTCTGTGAACGGATAGGGGAAGCCGCTCGTTCGAAGGCCCTGAAAGTCGCGGGGGCAGGGGTCAGGCGTTTCGATGGCACTCCTGATAACGCTTGAGGGCCGAGGCCGCGTCCACGTAGGCTTCCTGACGTGACACGCTCCAATATTTGAGCTCGTCGATGGGAATGGCCTGACCGGTCACTGCACAGCGAACGAAGGTGCCGGGAGATTCGATCTGGAAATCGCCGTCAAGATAGCGAATGCGCGCTTCGCTTGGCAGTCTGGGCTTTTCGAAACGGTTCATTTTCTTCGTCAGCCAATTTGAAACAACTACCCGGTAGATAACGCCTTGCCGCGCGATTTGCCAGTATGCGCGCCCGTCTCGCCGTCTTTTCCCGATGCCGATGTATCCGATGCCGGCCCAAGCGCCTCCAGAATGCGGCAGGAGGTCACGCTTTCGCCGTCGCAATGCTCGACCATCCGCGAAAGGGTTTCGCGCAAGGCACAAAGCTGTTCGATCCGCCGGTCGACAAGCGCAAGCTGCTCGCGGGCAATCCTGTCGACAGGGCCGCAGGAGGCGTTCTCCTCACTCGAAAGTCGCAGGAGCTCGCCGATCGCATCGAGGGAAAAGCCCATTTCACGTGCATGGCGGATAAAGGCAAGGCGGTCCCGGTGAACTCTTCCATAGCGACGCTGCCCGCCCTCGGTTCGCGGCGGGAGGGGAAGCAGCCCACGGTTTTCATAATAGCGCACGGTCTGCACACTCGTTCCCGTTTCCCGAGCGAGAATGCCGATACTGACAAGGTCGTCGATCACGAATTTCACCCTTGAACCTACAACCACTATAGGGATTAGGGTTGTGAAATGGAAATTCAAGGAAAGCGGAGTTAACCGCCACGATGTCCGGTCATTGCTGCTCGTCCAACGTTCGTTTCGAAGGTTTGAGCCCCGCCTACAGACGCGCGCTCCTTGCGGTCATCGCCATCAATGGCGCGATGTTCGTGACCGAACTGGCCGGCAGCGCGGCGGCGGGATCGCAGGCGTTGCAAGCCGATTCGCTCGATTTCCTGGGCGATACGATGACCTATGCGATCAGCCTTGCCGTTATCGGGAAGTCGATCAGGGTTCGCTCTTTGGCGGCGATCGCCAAGGGGATATCCCTGAGCCTGATGGCCGCGTTCGTTTTCGGGGCGACCCTATGGCGGGTCCTCTATCTCGGCGTACCAAGCGCCTCCATCATGGGCGGCATCGGAACGCTGGCGCTGGCCGCCAATCTCGCAAGCGTGCTGATCCTTCTCAAGTACAGGGATGGAGATGCGAATGTTCGCTCCGTCTGGCTGTGCAGCCGCAATGACGCGATCGGCAACCTCGTCGTCGTCGCGGCGGCGGGCGGCGTCTTCGCAACCCGGACGGGTTGGCCGGACGTGATGGTTGCGGGCCTGATGGCGGGGCTTTTCCTCTGGTCTTCCGTCTCGATCCTGCGCCAGGCAATCGAGGAGTGGAAATCGGCCGACGTCGCGCTGGAACCTGCCTTGCCTGAGCAAGGGGCGGGGCACGGCCGCTGAAACTGAGAACTACTCGCCGGCTTCCCTATGATCGTCGGACGCCCTGCCGCGAGAGCGCGGGGTGACCTGGTGCAGCTTGTCGGAGCCGGCGAACATGCCTTCGCGCATCTGCAATTCCAGCCGTTCCTCGTCGCGCCGGCGCACGTCCGCTTCGATTTCCACGATGCGGTCATGGTCTATCCCGAGTTCTTCAAGGGCCGCGCGGCTGAAGGCAACACCGGATTCAAAGGTCTCGCGAATCTGATAATCGACCCCCAAACGCTTGAGGTCGAGCGCATGGGCACGATCCGTCGCGCGGCAAAAAAGCTTGGCGCCGGGGAAACGCGCACGGATGAGTTCGATAGCCTTTGCCATGACCTGATCGTTTTCGATGCATAGCGCGATCAGGACCGCATCCTCGCCACCGGCCGCCGCCAGAACGTCGGGGCGCGTCGCATCGCCGTAAAACACTTTGTAACCAAGCTTCCGGGCGTAGGCGATACGCTCCGGCTTCATGTCGATCGCCGTGATCGCGATGTCCTCGGACGTCAACATCTGCGCGACGACCATGCCGAAACGCCCGAAGCCGATCACGAGCACCGTGGGAACCGCTGCACTAAATTCTTCGATGAAATCCGTTTCCACGCCGCGCTTCTGCAGTCGGGCGGCGATCATGTCATGGCCGGCGCAGGCAAGCGGAGTGAGCAGCATTGTCAGAATCACGACCGAAATCAGCAGCATTGCCGCCGATTGGGCAAGCACTTGCGCCGAGATCGCCGCGGTGAAGAGTACGAAAGCGAATTCGCCGCCCTGAGGCAGGGTGACGGCGATTTTAAGGGCATCGGAGTTGGAGGAGCCGAAAACGCGCGCAAGCACCCACAGCAGCATGCCCTTTACGGCCATGACCAGGACGACGCCAAGAGCGATCAACAGCCAGTTTTCCGCAACCAACCGCAGGTCGAGCGCCATGCCGATGGCAATGAAGAAAAGGCCCATAAGCAGCGAGCGGAAAGGCTCGATATCCGCCTCAAGCGTATGCCGGAAACTCGATTCCGCCAGCATCACGCCGGCAAGGAATGCGCCAAGCGCCATCGAGAGACCAACGGCATGCATGATGCCGGCACTGCCGAGGGCAACGAGGAGGGCGGCCGTCAGCATGACTTCCCGGGCGCGGGATGCGGCGAGAAATGAAAAGAAGGGCGTCAAAAGATAGCGCCCCGAAACGATGACCCCGGCCACGGCGGCAATCGTAACGCCGACTTCCTGCACGACCTCGCTTGTCGTCGAAGGTCCGGCGGACGGCGCAAGTATCGGGATCAACGCCAGAAGCGGCACGATCGCCATATCCTGCAGGAGAAGGATGCCGAAGGAACGCTGGCCATAACTGGTCGACAATTGGCCGCGCTCCTGCAGGATCTGAAGCGCGAAGGCGGTGGACGAAAGCGCAAGGCCGAAGCCGGCTATGATCGCCGGGCTGCGGGAATAGCCAGCCAGAAGAAGAGCGCCGGTCAGCACCGTCCCGCTCAGTAGCACCTGGCACGTTCCGAGCCCGAAAATGTCGCCTTTCATGCGCCACAGGCGCGCAGGCTCAAGCTCAAGCCCTATGACGAAAAGCAGGAGTACGACACCGAGTTCGGCAACGTGCAGGATCTCCTGCGGATCGCTTACAAGATCGAGCACGAAGGGGCCGATCGCGATTCCGGCTGCAAGAAAACCCACGACGGAGCCGAGGCCGAGGCGCTTTGCGAGCGGCACGGCAACGACGGCGGCAGTCAGGATGAGAATCGCTTCGCCGAAGAAGGGAGGTGCCGATTCCGTGGCCAATTCATCCTCTGAGGGTATTTGCTGTTTTCACTGCAAGCTTATCCCGAACCAAGCGGTCTCTCCACAGGCCGTCTCCGGATGATTGGCCGGAAAGGCGGGGCGAACCGCCTTGAGCGGCGACCGGGCCTTCAAGTGTTCCTGATCCGTCAAAGGCCTATGACGCGCCGCATGGCGTTGAAATGAGCGATCGCCTGTACCTCGAAGACCTGCATGAACTGGCGCGAGGTTTCTCGCGCGACATCATCTGGAATGATCTTCAAAGGCCTGCCCGTTGACTGGGCCAGAACCTGCTGGCGGGCCGCGCGCTCCAAATAGTAGAGATCGTCGAACGCATGGGGGACGCTCGGGCCCCCGACGACCACGCCATGGTTGGCGAGAAAAATGATATCCGCGTTCGGATCCTGCTTCGCCTGTTCGGCAATGCGCCGGCCCTCTTCCTCGTCAAGCGCGATGCCGCCGAACTGGTCGTCATAGGCAATGCGCCCGAAATACCGGCAAGCCGTCTGATGCGCCATCTCCAGGCGGCCGTTTTCCAGCATGGTGAGGGCCGTGGCATAAGGCATATGCGTATGCAGGATGCAGAGGTGGCGCGGGTTGGCGCGGTGACTGGCGATATGGATGTTCCTGGCCGTCGCCTCCACTTCGCCTTCGCCCTCAAGCACCGTTCCCTCGCCGTCGATGAGCATGAGGTCCTCAGGCTGCATCTGCGACCAATGAATGCCATACGGGTTGATCAGATAGCGTTCGTCGTCGCCCGGTATCGCGACGGAGAAATGATTGCAGATGCCTTCGTTGAGGTCGAAGTGGGCGGCAAGCCGCAGAACCGCAGCAAGCTCGCGCCGGTATTCGGCGACAATCGCCATCAGGTACCTCCGTTTTTGTCATATGAATTCGTCACAACGATCTAGCCGATGGCCGGGGCGAGGGAAAGAGCGCCTCCTCCCGGTGCACCTGAAAGGGCGCGCTATAGCGCTATAGGACCCCGTAGCCCTTGAGCGCCGCCCTTAGTGAACCCGCATCCGTGAAGAGGTGGGCGTGCATTCCCGCGTCCTCCGCTCCTTTCACGTTCTTCTCGCTGTCATCGATAAACAGCGTCTGAGCCGGATCGTGATCGTATCGCTCGCAGACGCGGGCATAGAGCTCACGCGCAGGCTTTCGAGCGCCGAATTCCGCTGAAACATACGCGTTTTCGCCGAAGATATCGAAGGCTTCCGGCGCACAGTCCGGGAAGACTTCCTTCAGCAGCATTCCGTTGTTGGTCAGCAGGATCGTGTCGACCAGTTCGACAACTTCGCTGGCGATCGCAAGGATCTGCGGTTTCGGGCGCATCATGGCCTTCAGGATGCCGGTCCATGTGCCGCGGTCGATTTCATGGCCGAGAAGGCGGCTCATCTCGCCAAGATAAGCTTCTCCGTTGTCCGGATCGCCGGCCTCCGCCCTCTCTTCGAAATCCGATTGAAACACGGCCTTGTCAATTTCGCTTGCCTTACGGCCTGTCAGACGAGAGAGCGCTTCGAGCCTCACGTCCGTGTCCCAGTCATAGAGGACGCCGGCCATGTCGAAGATAACGAAGGCGATCTGCGATGCCATTGGCAAATATCCTCAAAGCGCCGTGCCGCCGACCGTCATGGCGTTGATGCGCAGTGTCGGCTGGCCAACGCCGACGGGCACGCCTTGTCCCTGCTTGCCGCAAGTACCGATGCCGGGATCGAGTTTCATGTCGTTGCCGATCATTTCCACGCGGGTAAGTGCGTCCGGCCCGTTGCCTATAAGCATGGCGCCCTTGATCGGCGCCCCGATCCTGCCGTTTTCAATCCTGTAGGCTTCCGTGCAGGAGAAGACGAACTTGCCGGATGTGATGTCGACCTGACCGCCACCGAAGGAGACGGCATAGATGCCGTCCTTCACGCTGGCCAGAATTTCGCCGGGTTCATGCTCGCCGCCCAGCATGATGGTGTTCGTCATGCGCGGCATCGGAATATGGGCGAAGGATTGCCGGCGTCCGTTTCCGGTGGGTTTCATGCCCATCAGGCGTGCGTTCTGTCTGTCCTGCATGTACCCGGTGAGAGTGCCGTCTTCGATCAGCACGGTGCGGTTTGTCGGTGTTCCCTCGTCGTCGATGGTTAGCGAACCGCGCCGGTCCATTATGGTGCCGTCATCGACAATGGTGACACCCTTCGAAGCAACGCGTTCGCCCATCAGTCCGGCGAAAGCCGAGGTTTTCTTGCGGTTGAAATCGCCTTCAAGCCCATGGCCCACCGCCTCATGCAGCAGGATGCCGGGCCAACCGGCCCCTAGGACGACGTCGAATGCGCCGGCGGGCGCGGGGACCGCCTCAAGGTTGACGAGCGCCTGGCGAAGCGCTTCGTCCACAGCGGATTGCCATCGTTCGATGGCGATGAATTCGCCATAGCCGGCACGCCCGCCGAACCCGTAGGAACCCGATTCCTGACGGTCTCCATCGCCGGCGATTACGGAGACGTTGAACCTGACGAGAGGACGGATGTCGCGCACGCGGTGTCCGTCGGCGCGCAGGATGTCGACGACCTGCCAACTTCCGGCAAGCGAAACGCTGACCTGGCGAACCCTGGGGTCGCGCGCCCGGGCATAGGCGTCGACTTCCTGGAGCAGGCGCAGTTTTTCTTCGAACGCCGGGGCGCCAAGCGGGTTTTCGTCGCTGTAAAGGCGGGCGTTCGTCCCCTGCGGGGGGGCGGCGTAGCTGCCGCTGTGGCCGGAAGAGACGGCGGAAACGGCATCCGCCGCGCGCTTGAGCGCGGCTTCCGAGATTTCGCCGGAATGGGCGTAGCCGGCCGCTTCGCCCTTGACCGCGCGAAGGCCGAAGCCCTGGCTCGTGTCGAAATTGGCGGCCTTGAGCCGGCCATTGTCGAAGACAAGGCTTTCGGACTGTTTGTACTCAAGGAAAAGCTCACCATCGTCCGCGCCCTCAAGTGCTTCGGCGGTGATCGTTCGCGCGGTTTCTTCCTTGAGGCCGCTTTTTTCAAGGAGGTCGAGGACGGAATCACTCATTTCGGTTCTCTCGCAAGGAGGCGCCGCTGCTGCATTCTCTCGGCGCGTTTCAACAAAAAGGATGTGTTTTCAAGATAGGGGCGTTGGGCGGCGTTGCCCACCCGGGGAGCACGGAAGACGGCTTCAGGCAAGGAAAAGGCCGTCTGGCGCGTGGCGCCGACGGCCTGTTGAAACACCCTCATGCGTCGAAGCTTCAGGGCAGGGCGGCGAAACCCTCCTTGAATCCGTTCAGCGATATTGGAATGCCGATCCCTTCTTCCGGTGTCTGGAAGATGATGAAGGTGGCCAGGTCGCCGCCTTCGAGCTTTGAAATCAGGTCTTTTTGAAGGATCACCTCGGCGATGCAGCCCGTAGGCAGGCAGCGTACGAAGCCGGCCCGGCCGATGTCGGCATCGTCGACGCGAAGCCCGAGGCCGGATGGCAGCAGAACGCCAAGCGGCGCAAGGACGCGCAGGATATGGGTTTCCTGGTCCGCCGTTCTCAGGACGATAACGGACAGGCCGACGTTTTCCCTGTCCTCCGCGGTGACGTTCTGGATCAGGGCACATTGCTCGCCCTGCGAACCGGGAGGCGTGTCGCAGCGCATCTGCCAATCGCCATGAACGGCGCGAATCTCACCTTGCGCATGGGCGGGGGGCTGGGCCGCACCCGCCAGGGTGAAGAGCGCAACAAGGCCGACGGCAGCAATGCGGTAAAACGGGATACGGCCTTTCGGTGCTGTGACCGGGCTTGAATTTCTGGAGGGCACAGGCTCTTCTCCATTGTGGTAGCGTCCGGGCGCGCAAACAGGCAGGTTCGCGAAACGGCCATCAGCCTCTCTGATCAACCAGTGATTCGGCAGCGTGCACTGTCGATGTGCCTTTTTCGACCCTCGCAATGCCCATTTCAAGGAGAATCCGCCCTTTCAAACGCTTACCGGAAGGTAACAGGGCCTTCCCGCCGCGGAAACGCAAGCTGGTCACGGCTCCTCCTCTTGCCTATCTTTGTTTCTTGCAAGAATTTCATCCACAGGGCGCAATGAACGCGATTTTCGGTTTGTGCGTCGAATAGACCGTTGCGGTTCTTCGTTGCTTGTGGTTTTTCAGGCGCGAAATTGATCTTGGTCAAGCCTTGGATGCGGCGTTTCGCCGCTGGGCAAGCTGAAGGTCGTGCGGTATCAGCCATAGCGGTTAATATACTGCGGCGAAATTGCGGCCATGCCGGCCAAGCCGATCGGGCATATCCGGGTAGGGCGGAAGCCGATCCCCGGCGTGGCAAACTTGAACGACAGACCAGGCCGGTCGGGCCGATGGGTCAGGAAGGGAGCGTAGACGTGACGAAACTGGTCAAGCGTCTCATTGCAGGGGTTGCCGGTGTCGCGGGCTTCGGCGGCCAGGCGGTCGCATCGGAGCCTGTGCCTTGGCAGACCGGGCTTCAGCCCGCTGCAACGGGCGTCATGGCGGATATCCGCTGGTTCAACGACTTCACACTCGTGATCATCACGTTGATCACGCTTCTGGTGCTGGGTCTTCTGATCACGTGCATCATGCGGTTCAACCACAAGGCCAATCCAACCCCGTCGCGTACGTCCCACAACACGCTGATCGAGGTCGTGTGGACGGTTGTGCCGATCCTTATCCTCGTCGTGATCGCGGTGCCTTCCTTCCGGCTGCTTTTCAAGCAGCTTGAAATCCCCGAGTACGACATGACGGTGAAGGCGACTGGCTACCAGTGGTATTGGGGTTATGAGTATACCGACGAGAGCATGAACGGGCTGGCCTTCGACGCTTACTTGATCGAAGACGGCGATCGTCAGGACTGGGCGGACCAACGCGGTGTGCCGGTATCTGCCATGCCGCGTCTGCTGGCGACCGACAATGAGGTCGTCGTTCCGGTGAACAAGACCATTCGCGTTCAGGTTACAGCGGCGGATGTGCTGCATTCCTTTGCTATGCCGGCCTTTGGCGTGAAGGTGGACGCCGTGCCGGGCCGCCTCAACGAAACCTGGTTCCGCGCAGAGGAAACCGGCATTTACTACGGCCAGTGCTCGGAGCTTTGCGGTATCCGCCACGCCTTCATGCCGATTGCCATTCGTGTCGTGACGGAGGAGCAGTTCGCCGCCTGGGCAGAAGCTGCCCAGGACGACATCGAAGAGGCGAACAAAGAGCTTTACGCGACGATCGCGGACGCCAAGGCGGCCAAGACCGCGGAAGCGAAGGACGCCGGTAACCTCACGGTCGCTAAACGCTGACGCAATTTCGGATGTGAGGGCGGCGGCTGGGCCCGCCACCCGATCGGGGAATCGAACCAGGGAGTTCATTCATGGCCACTGCGACCGACACGCATGGCGCGCACGACCATCCGACGGGATGGGTGCGCTGGGTCTATTCGACCAACCATAAGGACATTGGCATCCTTTACCTGTGCTTCGCGATCTGCGCGGGCATTATCGGCGGATCGCTCTCCGTGGGTATCCGCATGGAGCTGCAAGAGCCGGGAATGCAGATCTTCTCCGATCCGCATGTCTTCAACGTTTTCACGACGGCTCACGGCCTGATCATGATCTTCTTCATGGTGATGCCGGCGCTCATCGGCGGATTTGCCAATTTCTTCGTGCCGCTTATGATCGGCGCGCCGGACATGGCGTTCCCGCGCATGAACAACATTTCCTTCTGGCTGCTTCCGCCGGCCTTCCTGCTGCTGCTGCTGTCTCTCTTCGTCGAAGGGCCTCCGGGCGGTAACGGCGTGGGCGGCGGCTGGACGGTCTATCCGCCGCTTTCCACCTCCGGCCAGCCCGGTCCGGCGATGGATCTGGCAATTCTTTCGCTGCATATCGCCGGTGCATCGTCGATCCTGGGCGCGATCAACTTCATCACCACGATCTTCAACATGCGCGCACCCGGCATGACGCTGCACAAGATGCCGCTTTTCGCTTGGTCCGTGCTGGTAACGGCGTTCCTGCTGGTGCTTTCGCTGCCCGTGCTTGCTGGCGGCATCACAATGCTGCTGACCGATCGTAACTTCGGCACGACGTTCTTCGATCCGGCTGGCGGCGGCGATCCGATCCTGTTCCAGCACCTGTTCTGGTTCTTCGGTCATCCGGAAGTGTACATCCTGATTCTGCCGGCCTTCGGCATCGTCAGCCACATCATCTCCACCTTTTCCAAGAAGCCGATCTTCGGTTATCTCGGCATGGCCTATGCCATGGTCGCCATCGGCGTCGTCGGGTTCATCGTGTGGGCGCATCACATGTTCACCGTCGGCCTCGACGTGAAGACGCAGGCCTATTTCGTTGCCGCCACGATGGTCATCGCGGTGCCGACGGGTGTGAAGATTTTCTCCTGGATTGCGACGATGTGGGGCGGCTCGATCGAGTTCCGCACGCCGATGCTCTGGGCGATTGGCTTCATCTTCCTGTTCACCGTCGGCGGCGTGACGGGCGTGCAGCTTGCCAATGCCGGCCTGGACCGAGCCCTGCACGACACCTACTACGTGGTCGCGCACTTCCACTACGTCCTGTCTCTGGGTGCGGTGTTCGGCATCTTCGCCGGCTGGTATTACTGGTTCCCGAAGATGTCCGGATATATGTACAATCCGCTGATCGCCCGCATCCACTTCTGGGTCACCTTCGTGGGCGTGAACCTGATCTTCTTCCCGCAGCACTTCCTGGGTCTCGCCGGCATGCCGCGCCGCTATGCCGATTATCCGGATGCGTTTGCGGGCTGGAATGCGGTGTCGTCCTACGGGTCCTATATCTCTGCTCTTGGCGTCCTCATCTTCCTTTACGGGATTGTCGAGGCTTTCTCCAAGAAGAGGGCCGCGGGCGACAATCCGTGGGGCGAAGGTGCAACGACGCTTGAGTGGACGCTGTCCTCGCCGCCGCCGTTCCACCAGTACGAGACGCTGCCGCGCATCAAGTAAGCGGCGCGCTTCAACCAGAACGGCGCCGGTATTGCATTGCTGCTGCTTGCATGCCGGCGCCGCTCTCCGATCGATACCGGAAACATGAACGACTGGGAAATTTGACGGCATGTCGCTTGCTGACGCACAAGGGCAGATGATCGACGATACCGCGTGGTCCGGAGGACACGGCGGCGTTGGCGACTATTTCGCGCTTTTGAAGCCGCGGGTGATGTCACTCGTCATCTTCACGGCACTCGTGGGTATCGTGCTCGCGCCGGGCGGCATCCACCCGGTTCTGGCAGCAACCGCGCTTCTTTGCATCGCCATCGGTGCGGGCGCTTCCGGCGCGCTCAACATGTGGTACGACGCGGATATCGACCGCGTGATGTCGCGCACCCGTAATCGACCCATCCCGGCCGGTCGTGTGACGGGAGACGAGGCGCTTGCCTTCGGGCTGACGCTATCGGGGTTTTCGGTGCTGGTCCTCGGCCTGCTCGTAAACTGGTTTGCGGCTGCGTTCCTTGCCTTCACGATCTTCTTTTATGTCGTCATCTACACGATGTGGCTGAAGCGTTCGACGCCACAGAACATCGTCATCGGCGGAGCGGCCGGCGCTTTTCCTCCGGTTGTGGGGTGGGCGGCGGTTACCGGTTCCGTCAGCCTGGAACCGCTCGTTCTCTTCCTCATCATCTTCATGTGGACACCGCCGCACTTCTGGGCGCTGGCGCTTTTCAAGTCCGGTGATTATGAAGCGGCAAACGTGCCGATGATGCCCGTGGTAGCGGGCGAAAGATCGACACGCACCCAGATTCTTGCCTACTCGCTTGTGCTGGCGCCGATCGGGGTGCTGCCGTGGATAATGGGTTTTGCCGGGTTGGCGTATGGGCTGGTGTCGGCCGCGCTCGGTGTTGCCTTCGTGATCTTCGCCTACCGCGTCTGGGCGATGCGCAAGGGTGATGCGGCGCGCAAGGCTGCGGTCCGGCTTTTTTCCTTTTCCATACTCTATCTGTTCCTTTTGTTTGCCATGCTGCTTGGAGAACATCTCCTGATAGCCCTCATTTCGGGGCCGGCACGATGACGGAGGACGGAATCAGGCTGACCGAAGAGCAGAAAAGGCGCCGCCGCGCGCGTAATATCGCTATCGGGCTCGCGATCGGGGCGTTGGTCGTACTTTTTTACCTGGTGACGATCGTCAAGCTCGGGCCGGGCGTCGTGAACAGGCCGCTTTGATATGAGCGAACATAACAAACTTCAAAACCACATGACCGCCGGACCGCCGTTGGGTGGCAATGATTTGCGGCGACGCAACCTGACGGTCGCCGTCGTCATGGGCGGCGTCTTCGTGTCGATGGTTGGTGCAGCCTTCGCCGCCGTACCGCTTTATCAGCTATTCTGCCAAGTCACGGGATACGGTGGCACCACGCAGCGGGCCGAAGGTGGCGCGGAAAACGTGATCGACCGCGAAATCACCGTTCGCTTCGACGCCAACGTAAACCCGAAGCTGACTTGGAACTTCAAGCCGCTTCAGCGGACCGTCAAGCTGAAGATGGGGGAAACGACCCAGATCGCCTATATTGCGGAAAACGTGGGCGAGATCGGCAACGTCGGAACCTCGGTCTTCAACGTCACGCCATTCGAAGCCGGTTCCTACTTCAACAAGATCGACTGCTTCTGCTTTACCGAACAGCCGCTGAAACCTGGTGAATCGGTGGAAATGCCTGTCGTCTTTTTCATCGATCCTGCGATGGACGAGGACGAAAACCTGAGTCACGTGAAGGAGATCACTCTTTCCTACACGTTTTATCCGGCGGAAGAGCCCGACGATACGGTCGCTTCGCGACCGGACGAGGACCCATCCAACAACAAGCTTTGACTTCGGCTGGCCGTCCGGCCACCAAACGGACAATCGGGGGAAACTGACCCATGGCCCATACCAAGAACCACGACTACCATCTCGTCGATCCCAGCCCATGGCCGTTCATCGGCGCCGTCGGGGCTTTCCTCATGGCCATCGGCGCGATCGGCTGGATGAAGGCTGCCCAGGAAAAAACCTTCGAACTTTTCGGCATGGATCTTTCGGGTTGGGGTCTGTTTTTTGTCGGCCTCCTGATCGTACTCTACACGATGTTCGGTTGGTGGCGCGACACGATCCGCGAATCCCATTCGGGCGACCACACCCCGGTTGTGCAGCTTCACCTGCGTTACGGAATGCTGCTTTTCATCGCGTCGGAAGTGATGTTTTTCGTGGCCTGGTTCTGGGCGTTCTTCGATGCGTCGCTTTTCGTGGGCGAGGCAGCGCAGGTCGGTCGGCTTGAGGCAACAGGGGGCATCTGGCCGCCGGAAGGTATAGAGGTGTTCGACCCTTGGCACCTTCCGCTTCTCAATACGCTTATCCTTCTTACGTCGGGCACGACGGTGACCTGGGCTCACCACGCTCTTCTGCACAATGACCGGCAGGGCTTGAAGTGGGGTCTTACATTCACCGTCCTTCTCGGCTTGCTCTTCACTGTGGTCCAGGCTTACGAATATGCCCATGCCGCATTCTCGTTTTCCGGCAACATTTACGGTGCCACGTTCTTCATGGCGACGGGCTTTCACGGTTTCCACGTCATCGTCGGCACCATATTCCTGATCGTCTGCTTGATTCGGGCTGCGATCGGGCAGTTCACGCCTGAAAAACACTTCGGCTTCGAGGCAGCGGCCTGGTACTGGCATTTCGTCGATGTCGTCTGGCTGTTCCTTTTTGCCGCCATCTACATCTGGGGCAGCGCAGGCGCGGTTCCCGCCACGCACTGATTGCGGCGGCGGTCGGTCGCCGGCAATCCGATATGAGCGTGAATGCCATGCGGACGATTACTCGCAAGAGTTAAGAAACAGGCAGAGGGGCCGCCAAGGGCGGCCCCTTTTGTTCAAGGGGACACGCGATTCACGAAAGCGAGGTGTGCGATGTCCGAAGAGAGTCATGAAGATCAGGCTCTTTATCCGCCGCTTAATCCGTTGAGGACGGGCTGGAAGGGGCGTTGTCCGCGATGCGGGCAGGGAAAACTTTTCAAGGGGTTCATCACCCCCGTTGAACGTTGTTCGAACTGCGGGCTCGACATGCGCTTTTCGGACGCAGGCGACGGTCCGGCCGTATTCATAATCATGATCGTCGGTTTTCTGATCGTTGGTGCCGCGCTTGCCGTTGAATTCACGCTTACACCGCCGATATGGGTGCATATGATCATCTGGCTTCCACTGACAATCATTCTGGCGATCGGGCTTTTGCGACCGCTCAAGGGCCTGATGATAGCCCAGCAGTACAAGCACAGTGCCCGGGAGGGGCGCATTGACGAGTGACACCGTCCTGCAGCGGAAGAGGCCCGTCTGGCTGCAAGTTCTATGGCCAAGCGTTGCGGCGGCTATTGCGTTCGCCGTCCTGGTTTCGCTCGGGGCCTGGCAGGTCGAAAGGCTTGCCTGGAAAGAGAGCCTGATTGAAAACGTGAACGCACGCCGCGGGCGGGATCCGGTGGCGGCGCCGGGGCCGGACCGTTGGCATTCCTTCGACGAAGAACGCTGGGACTATACGCCGGTCAGGCTCACCGGTCGGTATCTGCCCGGCGAGCTATATTATTTTATTTCGCTGTCCCAACCGAATGGTCCCTACGCCGGACCGGGATATTTGGTCTTTAATCCGTTTCTTTCCGCTGAGGGCTGGGTGGTCATGGTCAACCGCGGCTTCGTGCCTCAGGACAGGCGGTTGCCGGCGGATCGGCCCGATACGGCCCCTCCGAAGGGAACGGTTGAGATAGCAGGGCTGCTGCGAAGACCCGAGCACCCGAATTTCCTGTCCTATGAACCGGACCTTGAAAAACATGTCTGGTTCGTTCGGGAGCCGGAACGCATGGCGCGCTCGCTTGACGTGGAAGCTCCCAACGTTGCGCCTTACGCCGTCGATCTTTTCGCCGACAGCGGCGAGCCCAACGCACTGCCGCGCGGCGGAGAGACGATCGTTTCCTTTCGCAACAACCACCTGCAATACGCAGGCACATGGTTTGGCCTCGCGGCGGTTCTGGCTGCGGTCTACATCGTTTTCATCGCAAGCAGGCTTCGCCGGTCGCAGAAGGGCGCGGAGGATTGATGAAAGCCCGCTGCGATGGCGGGCTTCCTGCCTGAATCCACTTGCTCAACTTGCCATCAAAGCTCTTCGAGGACCGAGGCCGCCCCGGAAGCACTGGCGCTGCCCGGTGCATCCTCGACCTTGAGCGTTTGAACGACGCCATCCTTGACGATCATCGCGTAGCGTTTCGAGCGAATTCCGAGCCCCGCCGCCGTGGCATCCAGTTCCATTCCTACGGCTTTTGTAAAATCGGCGCTGCCATCGGCGAGATAGAGGATCTTGCCTTCGCCACCGCTGGCCTTTGACCAGGCATCCATGACGAAGACATCGTTCACGCCGACGACGGCGATCGTATCGACGCCCTTGGAGGTTAATTGATCGTGGTTTTCCAGGAAGCCGGGAAGGTGGTTGTTATGGCAGGTTGGTGTGAATGCGCCAGGAACGGCGAATAAAACAACCGTTTTGCCCGCGAAGATTTCTTCTGTCGAAATCTCCGATGGTCCATCGGCCGTCATGGTTTTTAATTTTACATCCGGCAGCCGATCTCCCGCCTTTATGCTCATGGCGATACCTCCATCATGTTAACAGGACGCCGACTTCCGCCGACCTATGATGGTGATAGGGCCGCAAGGGCAGGCCGTCGAGGGTGAAATACTGCCCGACCGTGGGAAACGGCTTCAGGCGGCGAGAATTCAGTCGCCGCCGGGCAATCGGATTTCGGTCGAATATTCCACCACCTGCCCGACGTCGCGCAGGACAAAAGTAAGCGGAGCGATGCCGTTTTCGGCTGTGAGGCCGTTGGCCGAAAGTTCGAATTCCGCCCGGTTCCCGTTCCGGCCCACGAGGCGCGGAACCTCAATGAAGGATCCCGGCGCGCCTTCGGCGAAAAGATCGAATTCGCCGTCCTCTTCTGTGATCTCGACGGTGATCTTCAGCGCGCCGGGCTTGCCGGCATCTGAGGCGTCCGCCCGCTCGACGGAAACGATGCGCGGAGCGCCGTCGCCCTGTGGCCGCGGAAGAGAAAGCGTCGCTTGCGAGATCGCAACGCGCATCGGCAAATCCACCGCCTCGCCGGAGGCAAGTGTGAGACCGAGGTCCATCTGCGCCGGAACGCAGATCTCGCGGCAGATCCCGAAGAAAAGGTTGGCCGAAAGCTCCAACGGTGCGGCCCCGTCCTTCGCCATGACTTCTATAGGCAGGATCACATGGTCCATGTAAACGAGCGATGTCGCGTAGCCATCATGGTAGCGAACGGGTGCCGGGAACCGCAGTCTTGCCTTTTCCAGGTTGGAGGAGGCCGAGAAATCGGCTTGCGTCGGCACCCCCGTTTCCCCCGGAAAGCGCCAGTAGATATGCCAGCCCGGTTCCATCCTGAATTCAAGGGCTGCATCGTAACGGCCGGGTTCTTCGAGCGGGCCGCCCGCAATCAGGCGCACTTCACCGCCCATAACCTCGACCCAGTCGGTTGATGCGGCGTGGCCAGGCGTGGCGAACATCGAAACGGAAAGGAACGGCGTAAGCAGGTATTTCATCGTTCGGAATTCGCCTTTGCAGGAAGTGATTTGATGCGGCGTCAGCAACTGATCCACCCATATGAGGTTACATTATCGCAAGCCGGCCCGCTGCCATAACCCGGCTCGCGGCTATTTCAGAATTTCGTGAGCCGAAGGTCGGCCGCCCGCTGGTTAAAAACGATCCACGGATCGAGCTTCTTTTCGTTAACACTTTGATGCCCTAAGTGTTAAATTTATAGATAAGGAAATCGCGTCGAATCACTGCTTGGGAGCGGGCGATTTAATGAACCAAAGCTTGGATGAGGAGTTTCTGGACGGCCGGTTTCTCGTCGCCATGCCCGGCATGGAGGACGGACGCTTCGCTCATGCCGTGGTCTATGTCTGTGCACATTCCGAAGAAGGCGCCATGGGCATCGTCCTCAACCAGTCTGCATCGAACATTACCTTCGCCGATCTGCTCACACAGCTTGAGATAATCGACGATGTGGATGCGATCCGCCTTCCCTCGCCCGCCGATAAGATGCTGGTCCATCGTGGTGGCCCCGTGGAGAGCGGCCGCGGTTTCGTGCTGCACTCCGACGATTTCTTCATCGACAGCTCTACCTTGCCGATCGGCGACGGCATCTGCCTGACGGCGACGCTGGAAATCCTCAAGGCGATCGCGGAAGGGCGCGGCCCCGATCAGGCCATGCTGGCGCTTGGCTACGCGGGCTGGGGTGCCGGTCAGCTTGAAACGGAAATCCAGGCGAATGGCTGGATCATCGGCCCGGCCGATCCTTCGATCATTTTCGATCAGGACAACGAAACGAAATGGCAGCGTGCGCTCGCCCTCATGGGCATTGACGCGGGCATGTTGTCAAGCGAGGCAGGCCACGCCTGAAGGCTGCCGCCGGTGGCGGCGATTACGTGAATCAAGAACTCGTTCAGCAGTATGTTGGAGCTGTCCCGACCTTGCCGGAGCGCGCGGGGGGCGATAGGGTGCGCGATCGCGTCAACCAGCCATGACAACGGCTGAAACCCACTGCCGCAGGAGGAATATGGCCCGGTGAAATACGTAAGTACCCGAGGCGAAGCGCCCGTTCTCGATTTCGCAGATGTGCTTTTGACCGGTCTTGCCCGAGATGGCGGTCTATATGTTCCCGAAGCCTGGCCGCGGCTGGACGACGCGAAAATCTCCGAATTGGCCGGCCGGCCCTATGCGGATGTCGCATTCGAGGTAATCTCGCCATTCGTTGGCGACGCGATCTCTCCGGATGCCCTGAGGAAGATGATAGGGGAGGCCTATGCCGGTTTCCGCCACGAAGCGGTGACGCCACTTGTGCAGATTGCGCCGAACCGCTTCGTGCTGGAACTCTTTCATGGGCCTACGCTTGCCTTCAAGGATGTCGCCATGCAGCTTCTCGGGCGGATGATGGACCACGTGCTGGCCGAACGCGGCGAACGAGCGACGATCGTGACCGCGACTTCGGGCGATACGGGTGGGGCGGCGATAGAGGCTTTTCGTGGCCGTGAGCGAACGGATGTCTTCGTGCTTTTTCCCGAAGGCCGCGTTTCTCCGGTGCAGCGCCGGCAGATGACGACGCCGCAAGACAAGAATGTGCATTCGCTGGCGCTTGCCGGCACTTTCGACGATTGCCAGTCGATCCTGAAGGCGATGTTCAACCATTTCGATTTTCGCGATCGGGTGCACCTTGCTGGTGTCAATTCGATCAATTGGGCGAGGATCGTTGCGCAGGTTGTCTATTATTTCGTGGCGGCTACCGCACTCGGCGCTCCGTATCGCAAGGTGTCCTTCACGGTGCCGAGCGGCAATTTCGGCGATATATTTGCAGGCTTCGTCGCCAAGCGAATGGGTTTGCCGATAGACCGTCTGGTGATCGCGACAAACACCAACGATATCCTGGCACGCACCTTCGAGACATCTGCCTACGAGATGCGTGGCGTCGTGGCGACGAGTTCGCCGTCGATGGATATCCAGATATCGTCCAATTTCGAACGTTTGCTTTTCGAGGCTTACGGGCGCGACGGCGCGGCTGTCCGCGGCCTGATGGAGCGTTTGCACCAATCCGGAGGCTTCACCATCGACGACGGCCCCATGCAGGCGATGCGCCGGGAGTTCGACGCCGGGCGGTGCCTGGAGGACGAAACGGGCGAAACGATTGCAAAAACGCTTGAGAAGAGCGGCTATCTGCTTGATCCTCATACAGCGACAGGCGTCAAGGTGGCGGCGGAAAAGGCCGATGGCAAAGTGCCGATGGTGGTGCTTGCCACGGCGCATCCGGCAAAGTTCCCCGACGCGGTGGAGAAGGCGTGCGGTATACGCCCCGAACTGCCGGCGGAACTCGCCCACATCATGAACGACGAGGAACGCATGGAGCTTCTGCCTGCCGAGCAGGCGAGCGTCGAAGCTTGCGTGGAAAAAAAGGCGCGCGCGGTGAGGGAGGGAGTTTGACGATGGATGTGGAGGTCACCAGGCTTGCGAACGGGCTGACCGTCGTTACCGACAACATGCCGCATCTTGCCACCACGGCGCTCGGCGTTTGGGTGCAGGGCGGATCGCGGTCTGAAAGCCTGTCGCAGAACGGGATCACGCATCTTCTGGAGCATATGGCGTTCAAGGGTACGAAAACCCGCAGCGCCCGTCGTATCGCGGAGGAAATCGAGGCGGTTGGCGGCGAGCTCAACGCCGCGACGAGCGTCGAACATACCAACTATCATGCTCGCGTGCTGGCGGAGGATGTGCCTCTCGCCGTCGATATTCTTTCCGACATTCTGCTCAACTCCACCTTCGACGAAGATGAGTTGATGCGTGAAAAACATGTCATCCTGCAAGAGATCGGTGCCGCGCACGACACGCCGGACGACATGGCGTTCGATCTTTTCCAGGAGACCGCATGGTCCAATCAGGCCATCGGCCGGCCCATTCTCGGCACCAAGGAAACGGTGATGGGCTTTTCGCCGGAAGATTTGCGGGCCTACCTCTCGGACCGGTATCGCGGACCGCAGATGTTTCTTTCGGCTGCCGGCAAGGTCGACCATCGCGAGATCGTGGCAATCGCCGAAGAAAAGTTCGGCGGCCTTTCAGCCGAGCCTGCAGCGGCCGACGCGTCGGCCAGCTACACGGGCGGGTCGAGCCGCGTGCAGCGCGATCTCATGGAAATCCAGATGCTTCTCGGCTTCGAGGGAAGGCCTTACCGCGCGGATGACTATTATGCGGCCCAGGTGCTTGCCTCCATCATGGGCGGTGGCATGTCTTCGCGGCTGTTCCAGGAAATCCGGGAAGAGCGGGGGCTCTGCTACGCGGTCTACGCTTTCCATTGGGCGT
The DNA here is from genome assembly GCF_013266695.1 of Hongsoonwoonella zoysiae. GTDB lineage: Bacteria > Pseudomonadota > Alphaproteobacteria > Rhizobiales > Stappiaceae > Hongsoonwoonella > Hongsoonwoonella zoysiae. The sequence continues at coordinate 563,247 of NZ_JABRXF010000003.1, read as the reverse complement.
TTCGCGATACGGGGCTTTTCGCCATTCACGCGGCGACCGGTGAAGAAGATATCGAAGAACTCGTTCCCGTGCTGGTCGATGAACTTTACAGGGCCAAGTCCGATATCACGGCCGAGGAGCTCGACAGGTCCAAGGCGCAGATCCGCGCCGGCCTCATGATGTCGCTTGAAAGCCCGTCCGCCCGGGCGGCGCAAATTGCGCGGCAGATGATGATCCACGGCCGGGTCATGACGCTTGACGAGATCAACGCGAAGATCGATGCCGTGAGCCTCAACCAGATCCGCCGCGTCGCCGACGAGACCTTCACAGGCGATGCGCCGACCCTTTCCGCCATTGGCCCGTTGGACAAGATACCCTATCTCGAAACGCTGTCTGAGCGCCTTGACGTGTCGATGAAACGCGTAGCCAGCGCATGACGGGAGCGGGGGAGCATCTATGGCTTTCTTTCGCTCGGTAAGCTATCCTGCCACGGAATCCGTCCTTACGGGCGAACACGTTACCTTGCGCGCTCCCGCGCCGCAGGATTTTGCCGCCTGGTCCAGCCTTCGCGAGGAAAGCCGCGGTTTCCTGAAACCCTGGGAACCGAAATGGCCGGCGGATGATCTGAGCAAGGCCTCCTACCGCCGCCGCCTGCGCCGATATTCCCGCGAGATGCGCGAAGACCGAAGTTACCCTTTCTTCGTATTCCGCCGTGGCGACGGCGAATTGCTCGGTGGTGCGACGTTGTCGAATCTGAGGCGCGGGGTCTCCCAATGCGCCACGCTCGGCTACTGGATGGGCGCGCCTCATGCCGGCAAGGGCTACATGAGCGAGGCGGTGCGCCTGCTGATGCCGTTCGCCTTCGTGCGCCTGCGTCTCCACAGGGTGGAAGCGGCGTGCCTGCCGCGGAACAGGGCGTCGATCACCCTCCTTGAAAAAGTCGGATTCAGGCGCGAGGGCTACGCGCGCCGGTATCTTTGCATCGACGGGCAATGGGAAGATCATATCCTTTACGCCCGGCTTGCGGATGATCCGGAACCGCCAACGTACAAGGCCGGCATGCAGTCGGTGTTCGACACGGGCACGGGGCTTCCAGAAAAAGAAACCTTGTGACATGCCGGACAAGCCGATACTTCTGCCCAACAGCCTGTTCTCTCGTTTGGAATCCGTCTTGCGCGCGCTCGCATCCGTTCTGATCGTCTTTCTGCTCGCCTTGGTGGCGACCTTGCCGGCACGGGCTCTCGAAGCCATACCCGTTCCGCTCGAAGCGGAGGCGATCGACCTTACCGACGTCGTCGACCGCTACCCCGATTTTGGGCCGGGCCTTCAGGTTTCGACGGCACCCGGTGCGGATGGCATCGTGCGCAGGATCGAGGTGAACTCCCGCAATGACGAGAACACAAGCTGGGCGGTGTTCGCGCTTTCCAACCCGAGCGACGAGCAGATCGACCGGCTGATCGTGTCCCCCTTCTTCCGGATGGCGGAATCGCAGTTCATATGGCCGGACCTGGGCGCCTCGCGGATTGCCTCGATCACGCCGAGCCAGGGTATCGCACCGGAGAGGCAGGCGAGCCGGGAGGCGGACGTCTTCCTGATCACGCTCGACCCGGGTGCGGTCGTGACCTATGTCGCGGAACTGCGCACGCCGGAACTGTCGCAGATCAGGCTCTGGCAGCCCGATATCTACAAGGAAACGATCAATGCCTATACGCTTTACCGCGGTATCGTGCTGGGCATATCAGGCTTGCTGGCGCTCTTTTTGACCATCCTATTTGTGGTCAAGGGTACGGTCATGTTTCCGGCGACCGCCACGCTCGCCTGGTCGGTGCTTGCGTACCTGTGCATCGATTTCGGCTTCTTCACGCGCGTACTCCGCCTCGTGCCGGGAGAAGACCAGCTTTATCGCGCCTCTGCGGAAGTTGCGCTGACGGCAAGTCTCATCGTCTTCCTCTACGCCTATCTCAATCTCAATCGCTGGCACATTCGCTACAGCCATTTGGCCTTGAGCACGCTGATCATGGTGCTCGGCCTTCTCGGTGTTGCGGTTTGGGATCCGTCGGTCGCCGCCGGCATCTCGCGCATCTCGCTCGGGGTTATCGGCCTTTTCGGCTTCATCGTCATCGCCGTGCTCGCCTTGCAGGGCTACGAGCGCGCGATCATGCTGGTGCCGACCTGGGTTCTCCTGCTTTGCTGGATGGTCGGGGCAGGAATGGCGGTCAACGGGTCGCTTACCAACGATATCGTGCAGCCTGCCCTTGCAGGCGGCCTCGTGCTCATCGTTCTTCTGATTGGCTTCACGGTGATGCAGCATGCCTTTGCCGGCGGCGCGATCGCGCAGGGGCTCATTTCCGACGTGGAGCGGCGGGCACTGGCGCTTACGGGGGCCGGCGATATCATCTGGGACTGGGACGTCGACCGCGACCGTATTTCCACGGGGCACGAGGTGGAAGACCTTCTCGGCGTCAAGCGGGGCCTTCTCGAAGGTCCGGCGCGCGACTGGCTGGATGTCCTGCATCCGCAGGACCGGGACCGGTTTCGCGCAACGCTCGACGCTGTCGTCGATCAGCGCCGCGGGCGCGTGTCGCAGTCCTTCCGGCTCAGATCCGACGATGGGCACTTTCGTTGGTTCCACCTGCGGGCAAGGCCGATCATCGGCTCGGACGGCGAAGTGATCCGTTGCGTAGGCACATTGCTCGACATCACGGATCAAAAGGTGGCGGAGGAGCGGCTCCTGCATGACGCCGTCCACGACAATCTGACGGGCCTGCCGAACCGCGAGCTTTACATGGACCGCGTGGATGGCGCGATCTCCCGAGCGCGGGCGGAGGGTGCGGGCCGTCCATCGATCATCATCATCGACCTCGACCGGTTCAGGCAGGTCAACGATTCCATAGGTCTTTCAGCGGGGGACAGCATTCTTCTGACAGTCGCCCGCAGGATAGGGCGGCAATTGAAGCCGCAAGACAGTGTTGCGCGGCTCGGCGGAGATGCCTTCGCGATCCTTCTTTTGTCCGAACAGGCGGCGGACCGGATCGCCACTTTCGCTGACAACGTGCGCAAAGCCCTGCGCTCTCCGGTAAGTTTCGGCGACCGCGAAGTGTTCCTGACCGTTTCGGTGGGGGTTGCCATCTATGAACAAGGGCAGGCAAAGCCGGAAGACCTTGTAAGCGACGCCGAGATTGCCATGAACCACGCCAAGCGGCTGGGCGGGGACCGAGTGGAGATTTTCCGGCCGACCCTGCGCACTGCAAGCGTCGGCGTTTCCGAGCTTGAGACCGACCTGAAGAAGGCCCTGGAGACCGACGGCATCACTGTTTCCTACCAGCCGATCATCAGGCTGGAGGATCGCAGTATCGCCGGCTTCGAGATCCTGGCACGCTGGAACCACCCGACGCGCGGAGCGATCTCACCGTCGGAATTCATTCCAGTCGCAGAACAAAGCGGGCTGATCAACGACCTTGGCCTTTTCGTTCTCGAGCGTGGGGCGCGCCAGCTTGCCGAATGGCAACGCAGGTTCCGCATGCCCGCGCCGCTGTTTGTGTCTGTCAATATCTCCTCACGGCAGTTGCTGCGCCAGGACCTGATCAACGACGTGAAGGCCGTGCTCTCCAGAGCCCAGTTGATGCCGGGTACGCTCAAGTTGGAGCTCACGGAATCCGTCGTGATGAGCAATCCGGAATATTCGGCAAAGGTACTGGAACGTCTGCGGGAACTGGGTGCGGGATTGGCGCTCGACGACTTCGGGACGGGTTATTCGAGCCTGAGTTATCTGCAGCGGTTTCGTTTTGACACGATCAAGGTCGATCAATCGTTCGTTCGGCCGAACGGGCGCAGCGCGCGGCCTGTTATCCTGCGCTCCATCGTGGCGCTGGGGCACGATCTCGGCATGCAGGTGATCGCCGAAGGGGCGGAAAGCGAGTCGGATGCGCTTGAGCTTTTCCAGCTCGGATGCGAGTACGCGCAAGGGTTCTTGTTCGGACAACCGATGCTTCCCGAGGAGGCAACGCAACTGCTGCAGGCCGAGGCGGCACTGGAAAACGCCTGATTTCGATACTGCGCGGGTCCTGGCCCGGTAGCGGATTGTGCGGTGATCCGAACCCTCCGTTCCAGTGCAAGATCCGGAGTGAATTCCGGCTGAATTTAATCAATCCGAGCAATGAGAATGTATTTAAAATACTGAGATTGTTTAATCTTTTTGACTCTGGAGTGTTCCTGTCCGACCGGGCAAGCATTTCGGTGCTGGTGGATACCTACTCCGGTCAGGCGGCTGGGGCGGCTGCCGAATTCTTTGTCGCTACGACGCGGTTGCGGCCCTCCTTCTTGGCCCTGTAAAGGGCCTGATCCGCATCCTTGAGCAATTTTTCCAGCGCGGAGGGCGAGGTCGCGGCCGGGGTGCAGGCGACGCCCGCGCTCACGGTTATCCGGATCCGGTCGGTGCCATAGACGGTCGTCATCGCCTCGATCTCGGCGCGCACGCGCTCCGCAAAGCGCGTTGCCTGATCCAGATCGGAATCCCTCATCAGCACCACGAACTCCTCGCCGCCATAGCGAAGGACGTCGTCTACCTTCCGGGTGTTTTCCCTCAGCCGGCTGGCGAATGAGGAAAGGATCGCATCGCCGGCAGGATGCCCGTAGCTGTCATTGACCTGCTTGAAGCGGTCGATATCGAAAAGGACGGCGGCGAGCCTGCTGCCTTTGGCGCGCCGATCCTGCAGGGCACGGGCGATTTCTTCTAGGCGGCGACGGTTCGATAGCTGCGTGAGCCAGTCGGTTCGGGCTGCATTCTGCATCTGGCGCATCGCCGTGACGCGCGTTTCCTCCCACCTGAGAAACGAGCCGACAATGATTACGCCGGCGATGTTTATTGCGCTCAGGGGAAAGGCGAAGGCTTCCACGAGCGTGGTGGCGATATCGAGCGGCAGGACGAAGAAGCCGAGAATCTGGAACGTGGCGGCGAAGATCCCGAGCACGACGAAATGACCCGTGCGCCGGCGGCCCGACGACAGTCGGGCGAAGACGATCCCGCTCAAACCGCAACCAAGGATTCCAAAGGAACCCGCGACCGCGCCCATGCCGCCTTCGAGGTAGCGGAAGGCGCTGGCGGTCACAGTCGTCACGACGCCTGCAATCCAGCCGCCGAAAGGAGCCGACAGTGCTACCATGACGCCACGGGAGTCAATCAGAAGTCCAGGCGCGAAAACGATAGGGTTCATCATGGAAGCAATCGCGGCCATTCCGAATAGAAGTCCGGCCAAAGGCGATCTGTAAGCTTCGCGAAGCGGGCTACGCAGAATCGCGCTGTAGGCAAGGGCGACAAGGGCGGCAAGCCCAAGGCTTGCGATCAACTGGGCGAAGACTGCGGGCTGGATTTCGGTCATGGATTCTTGCGTTCCCCTTCGTGCCCGGGTTCTTACGCGCGGAGTCTGAAATAACGATTACAACCAAAAATAGTATGTCTGATTTTTTGGCGGGTGGGCAAGAAACGTGCGCATGCACGTATATCTACGAGGTTTCCCCGAAAGTCCCATCGGCAGCTTCCACTAGTGGATTGATCTTGACATTTGATATCCGTTCGCGCACGGACTCTCAATCAAATGCCAAAATAAAAAGACCTTTAGAAACATATAATTAGATAGTTGTTTTGAAGATTGCAACATTTGCAACCTAGCTTGCTGAGGAGGTATTCGAATGTTGGTATCATGCGGCTAAGGCGCGATGAAAGGAATTGCGTGGTCAGCCGCTTCCACGATGAGCGGCGTCATGCCGAACGGGTCGCCGTCGATTTGCGCGGCGACTGGCGCGGAACTGCGGATTTCCGCGTGAACCAGCGGCCGCGTAATGACGTTCCTTGTCTTATGGAGCCGGCCGAGCGCCAAGGATAATCCCGCCCAGAGGCATGCCGCGATATCGTCACGCCTGAGAGCAACCAGGTGAAGGCCGGGCTCGGTTACCGAGGCTTGGGGACAGATGACGAAAGGCCCGCCATAGCATTTGCCATTGGTGATGACGGCGAGGCGGCAGCGAATCGTCTCGCCTTCCGTCGTTATATCGATATCGGCTCCCCTACGACCGGAAAAGGCTATCTTCAATGCGGTGAGAACGTAGGCGAGTTTGCCGAAGCGGCGCTTGAGATCGAGCGGGATCGCATGCACCGCCTCCGCATCGGCGCCCGCTGAAGCCATAAGGACGAAGGGATGGCCGTTCGCAAGGCCGTAATGAAGCGGTTTCCTGCGGTCGGCCATGATCATTTCCGCGATCTTCTGCGGCTTGAACGGCAGTTTCAGTTCCTGCGCCAGCACATTCGCCGTGCCGAAGGGGATGACGGCAAGGGCCGGCGGATCGGGACGGTCGCCAAAGCCCGTAATCGCTTCGTTGATCGATCCGTCTCCACCGGCAATCACCACCACATCGGCCTTGAGGGCGGGGTCGGCGCAGATCGCGTCGATCTCACCGGCACGCTGCGTCAGTTGAACGTGAACTTCGTGCAAGCCGGTGCGCAGTCTTGCGGCGACCTCCTCAAGCGTGCCGGCGTTGAAGCCGCCGGCGGTCGGATTTGCGATCATCAGGATCCGCCTGGCATCGCGCGAGTTGCCGGCGCCCCGCGCAATTCCAGCGCCCGCGCCAAGGTTCGCCGCCCCGCGAACAAGCTCGGGGCCGGCCGGTCTCACGGTTTGTCTCCGGCGTTTTCCTTTTTCCGGAAAGGTTTCATGCCTTGCCGGGCAAGCTCGTCGGCACGTTCGTTCTCGGGGTGGCCGGCATGGCCCTTGACCCAGTGCCAGTTCACGTCGTGGCGGTTGCGCGCCTCGTCAAGTGCGGTCCAAAGATCAGCATTCTTGACCGGCTTCTTGTCGGCGGTGCGCCAGTTGTTGCGCTTCCAGTTGTGCAGCCACTGGGTGATGCCGTTGCGCACGTAATTGCTGTCCGTATAAAGCTCGACGGTGCACGGGCGTTTCAGCGCTTCCAGGGCCTGAATGGCCGCGGTCAGTTCCATCCGGTTGTTGGTGGTTTCCGCCTCGCCGCCGAAAAGCTCCTTCTCGTGCTCGCCGTATCGCAAAATCACACCCCAACCGCCGGGTCCGGGATTTCCAGAGCACGCTCCGTCGGTGAAAATGGTGACGCTGCCTTTGCTGTTATTCGTCGAGGCCATAAGCACTTACCGATCGCGCGTCGCGGTGGAAGCGCAGTTTCTTGAGGTATTCCGTCGGATCCTTGGGCGTGACGAGCGCGCCTTCGGGAACGTTCAGCCAGTCGTGCAGGCGCGTCAGCAGGAAACGCAAGGCCGCGCCGCGCGCAAGCGTGGGCAGCATGGCGAATTCTTCAGGCGTAAAATCGCGCACGGAGCGATATCCGTTCAGCATCGCCCGCGCCTTGGTGACGTTGAAGGAAAGATCGGCTTCGAAGCACCAGGCATTCAGGCAGATCGCCACGTCATAGGCGAAAGCGTCCGTACAGGCGAAATAAAAGTCGATGAAACCCGATAGCGTTTCTCCGAGGAAGAAGACGTTGTCGGGGAAAAGGTCGGCGTGGATGACGCCGGAAGGCAGGTCGGAAGGCCAGACGGCTTCCAGATGCGAAAGCTCTTGTGAAAGTTCGCCGCCAAGGCCGGGAACGACCTCATCCGCCCTGTCGATGGAAAGCTCGAGCAAGCCGCGCCAGTTGCCGACCGAAAGGCTGTTCCTGCGGGTCATTTCGAAGTCCGAACCCGCAAGATGGAACTTCGCCAGCCCCTCGCCGAGGCCCGCGCAATGCACGGTGCGGGGGCGCCTGATCCACATGCCGTCGAGAAACGTCACCATCGCCGCCGGGCGTCCGGCAAGTTCGCCCAGCATTTCGCCGTTTCGCGCGACAAGCGGCGTCGGGCAGGTGATGCCCTTGCCGGCGAGATGGCGCATGAGGTTCAGGAAAAACGGCAGGTCGGCTGGATCGACGCGCTTTTCATAGAGCGTGAGGATGAAATATCCGGCTTGCGTGTGCACCAGGAAGTTCGAATTTTCGACACCCTCGGCGATCCCCTTGAAGGAAAGAAGCCGGCCGATATCGTAGCGGGCGACGAAGGCGGAAAGCTCCTCGTCTGTGACGTCTGTGTAAACGGCCAAAGGCGTTACTCCGCCGCGGCCTCGCGCAAGGCGCGCGGCAGGTTGAAGGCGATATCCTCATCGGCGGTGCGTACGGTTTCGACATGCACCTCGAAGCGGTCTGCGAAAGCGCCGATGATCTCTTCCACGAGGATTTCGGGGGCGGATGCTCCGGCCGTGATCCCGAGGCTGTTCGGCTTACCGACCAGGTTCCACGGGATGTCGCTTGCGCGCTGGACCAGCACCGCACGGGCGCAACCGGCGCGTTCTGCCACCTCCCTCAGCCGCTGGGAGTTGGAGGAATTCGGCGCGCCGACGACGATCATCGCATCGACCTGCGGCGCCACGACCTTGACCGCATCCTGGCGGTTGGTGGTCGCGTAGCAGATGTCGTCCTTGTGCGGCGGAATGATCTGCGGAAAACGCTCGCTCAGCTTTTCCACAATCGCCTTCGTATCGTCGACGGAAAGCGTGGTCTGTGTGATCCAGGCGAGCGGGCCGTGGCCCTTGGGCTCAAATGTGGCGGCGTCCTCGACCGTTTCCACAAGGCTGACGGCACCTTCCGGCAACTGGCCCATGGTGCCGATCACTTCCGGATGGCCCGCATGGCCGATCAGGACGATTTCGCGCCCGCGCCGGTGGTGCAACTCGGCTTCCTTGTGGACCTTGGAAACCAGAGGGCAGGTGGCGTCGAGGAAGAACATGTTACGCGAGACGGCCTCCGCCGGCACGGACTTCGGCACCCCATGGGCGGAGAAGATTACCGGCCGTTCGCGCTCTTCATCCGGAATTTCGTCGAGTTCTTCAACGAAAACAGCACCTTTGGCCTTCAGATCCTCCACCACATATTTGTTGTGGACGATCTCGTGGCGCACATAGACCGGCGCGCCGAAACGCTTCAGCGCAAGCTCGACGATCTGGATCGCGCGGTCGACACCGGCGCAGAAGCCGCGCGGCGCGCATAGCTTGATCTCAAGCTTCGGCTTTTGGGCGGGGGAAGCCGATGCTTTGGCGCCGGTTCCGGCTGACGTCATCACGTGCCTCGGTTCGCATCCCGAAGGATGGTGCTGAACGGGAAATACGGTCTCAGCCGGCAATAGAAGTAACGTGCCGTGCGCTGTCAAGGGCAAGCGGGCGAACGTCCGGCCGTTCCAAGGGGCTATGCGCTCGCCAAGGCGGAAATGTCCTGTTATAGACGGGATCCGTCGAGTTCAACGAAGAGCGTGGTTCAATCCGCCCATGAAGCGCAAAATCGCCGGTTTCTCCTTCCGAATGACTGTCCTCTTCGCCATGGCAGGCTTCGGGCTTGCCGCTTGTGAAAGCGTTGGCGACATCGGATCGAAGATCGTGAGCGGCGGTGGGTCCGGCGACAGTGTTGTCGATGTCGATGCCAGTGCCTTCGTCGCGCCGCCCTGGTGTCCGCCGATCAGCGTGGAGCGCAACCGATACCTTCTGATGAAGTTCCAGCGCGGCAAGGAAAACGACGCAAGAGCGCTCGAATATCAGGCCTCTATCGAAAAATGGGCGACCGGCTGCAAGAAGGTGGACGGCCAGACGCAGGTGAAAATCGGCGTATCGGGCCGCGTGACGCCGGGCCCGGCCTGGGAAGGCGGCGAAATCCTGCTTCCGCTGAAGGTTACCTTGCGCGAATCCGGCTCGGAGGACGAAAAGGACCGGAGCGATATCATGATGGTGCCGGTGACGCTTGGCGCCGGTTCCCCGTCGGAGATCTGGAGCCTTGTCGAAACCAGCATCACGCTGCCGCCCGAGGCCCGGCCGAGGGTTCTCGTTTCCCTGGAGGATGAAGGCCGGCGCTGATGTTTCCGGCGTGCCGGTGCCGATTGACTCAGGCGCGCTCTAAGCCGAATATGCGCACCGAAGCAGCGTTCCCGTTGTGCGCTGCCTGACGGAGGAACGGAATGTTCCGCCAAAACGTCCCGCGGGAGAGGCCGGCTCACACCGGCGCCGAAGGAGCAACCGCCCCGGAAACTCTCAGGCAAAAGGACCGCAGGACGAGCAACGCTCTGGAAAGAAGCCGTCAGGGACGTAGCATCCGGCGGCTCGCCGAAGGAGTAACCGCCGGGATTTCAATCCTTTAAGGCGGGAAATCTCTCAGGTTACCGGGACAGAGGGGGCACGGAAGGGCAGGGATGTCCGTTCCGTGGCGCGCCTCGAACCTGGACACCTGACGGATGGCATCCTCCGATAACGACAATCTTCTTGAAACGCCGCTTGCCGATTTACACAGGGAACTCGGCGCGCGCATGGTGCCTTTCGCGGGCTATTCCATGCCGGTGCAATACCCGAGCGGTATTCTTGCCGAACACAATCAGACGCGTAATTCGGCCGGGCTCTTCGACGTCTCGCACATGGGGCAGGCTTTCCTCGTCGGCCCGGATCACGAGACGACCGCCAAGGCGTTGGAAAAACTGGTGCCTTCGGAAATCCAGGGCCTCAAGCACGGGCGCCAGCGCTATACGGTCCTCCTCAACGAGGAGGGCGGTATAATCGACGACCTGATGGTCTCGCGCTCGGTTTCGCCGGACGACGACGGCCGCCTGTTTCTGGTCGTCAACGCCGCGCGAAAGGACGTCGATTATGAGGTTATTGCAAGGAGCCTTCCCGAAAACGTGCGCCTTGATGTGGTCGAGGACCGGGCGCTGATCGCCCTTCAGGGCCCGAAAGCCGCCGAGGTCATGGCGGCGCATGCGCCGAAGGCGGGCGATCTTGCCTTCATGGGCGCATCGTCCATGGAATTCGACGGCATCGACTGTCACGTCTCGCGCTCCGGCTACACCGGCGAGGATGGTTACGAGATTTCGGTGAAGGCGGGTGCGGCGGAAGCAATCGCCAGGGCGCTTCTCGCCGACGATCGGGTCAAGCCTATCGGGCTTGGCGCGCGCGATTCCCTGAGGCTCGAGGCGGGCCTTTGCCTTTATGGTCACGATCTGGACGAGACGACGTCGCCGGTCGAGGGGGCGATTACCTTCGTCCTGCAGAAGCGGCGCCGCGAAGCGGGTGATTTTCCAGGCGCAAACCGTATCCTTTCCGAACTTGCGGGCGGGACGAAGCGCATCCGCGTCGGGTTGAAGCTTGAAGGCCGCGCGCCGGCCCGCGAAGGAGCTGAAATCCGGAATGCGAAGGGCGAGACGGTGGGCACCGTTACCTCCGGCGGCTTCGCGCCGACGGTCGGTGCGCCGATCGCCATGGGCTACGTGACGCCGGAAGCGGCAGGCATCGGCACCGATCTTGTGCTGGTCGTTCGCGGGCGCGAACTGCCGGCAAAGGTGGTCGATATGCCGTTCGTCGAGCAGCGCTACCACCGCAAGCCGAAATCCTGACTTTCAGTTTCAAATACCGCGGACTGGCAATGGCCCGATCGCGCCTTACCATTGAAGGGAATGACGATGAGCACCTATTACAGCGAAGATCATGAATGGATCAGCGTCGACGGCGATGTAGCGACAGTCGGCATCACCGACTATGCGCAAAGCCAGCTTGGCGACGTTGTCTATGTGGAACTGCCGGAGACCGGAAAGACGCTTTCCAAGGGCGACGAAGCGGCGGTCGTGGAATCCGTCAAGGCGGCTTCGGAAGTCTATGCGCCGGTTGATGGCGAGGTCGTGGAGGCGAACGCGGCGCTGGTCGACGAACCGGCCAAGGTGAACGAGGATCCGCAAGGCGCGGCGTGGTTCATCAAGATCAAGCTTTCAAACGCCTCGCAGCTTGACGACCTGATGGACGAAGCCGGCTACAAGGCCTACGTCGACGGGCTTTGATGCGATGGCCGGGCACCTCTACAGCGCGACCGTGACATGGCGCAGGCAGGGCGATTTCGCGGAAAACAGCTATTCGCGCGGCCATGCCTGGAGTTTTGACGGCGGCATCGAGGTGCCGGCCTCGGCAAGCCCGAGCGTGGTGCCCCTTCCGGCGTCCGTCGAGGCGGCGGTCGACCCGGAAGAGGCCTTCGTGGCGGCGATATCCAGTTGCCACATGCTGTGGTTCCTCGATTTTGCGCGCCGGGACGGGTTGATCGTCGAGGCTTACGAAGACAAGGCCGAAGGCGTGATGGAGCGGGTGGCGCGCGGGAAACTGGCGGTCACCAGGGTCACGCTCAAGCCTTTGATCACCTTCGCGGGGCCGGAACTGCCTGGTGCCGACCGGCTAAAAGAATTGCATCACAAGGCGCATGAAGCCTGTTTCATCGCCAATTCAGTGACGAGCGAGATCGTGGTCGCCGAAGTGGCGCCTCAACTCGCCAGAACTCCGACAGGGAGCCCGTAATGCGGTATCTTCCGCTTTCAGATAACGATCGCGCCAGCATGCTCGAGCGCGTCGGCGTCAAATCGGTCGACGAGATATTTTCCGATATTCCGGAAAAGGCCCGTATCGAGGGCCTTCTGGACCTGCCCCGCCGCTCGGGCGAAATGGCGGTGGAGCGCGATCTTTCCAGGCTTTCGGCGAAGAACGTGAGCGCATCCTCCGTGCCGTTCTTCGTTGGGGCGGGTGCCTACAAGCACCATGTGCCGGCAACGGTCGATCACCTGATCCAGCGCTCGGAATTCCTGACCTCCTACACGCCGTATCAGCCGGAAATCACGCAAGGCACGCTGCAATATCTCTTCGAGTTCCAGACCCAGGTCGCGGAACTGACGGGCATGGATGTGGCGAACGCCTCCATGTACGACGGCTCGACGGGAACCGCGGAAGCCGTGCTGATGGCCCACCGGGTGACAAGGCGCAAGAAGGCGGTGCTTTCCGGCGGCCTTCATCCGCAGTACCGCGCCGTCGTCGAGGGTTTGTCGGACATGGCAAACGACGAGGTCGTCAGCCTTCCCGCCGACCCGAACGGCACCGAAGACATTCTGGCCCGGATCGACAAGGAAACCTCCTGCGTCGTCGTGCAGTCGCCGTCTTTCTATGGCCAGTTGATCGACCTGAAACCCATCGCCGAAAAGGCGCATGAGAACGGCGCGCTGCTGATCGCCGTTTTCACCGAGGTCGTCTCTCTTGGCCTGATCGAGCCGCCGGGCGCGCAAGGGGCCGATATCGTGGTGGGCGAGGGTCAGTCGATCGGCAATCCGCTGACCTTCGGCGGACCTTACGTCGGGCTTTTCGCAACGAAGCAGAAGTACATCCGCCAGATGCCGGGCAGGCTTTGCGGCGAGACGGTCGATGCGGAAGGAAAGCGAGGCTTCGTGCTGACGCTTTCAACGCGCGAGCAGCACATCCGCCGCGACAAGGCGACCTCCAACATCTGCACCAACTCGGGCCTTTGCTGCCTGGCGTTCACGATCCACATGACGCTTCTGGGCGGCAAGGGGCTCAGCCAGCTTGCCCGGATCAACCACACCAACGCGGTGAAGCTGAAGAAAGCGCTTTCCGCCGTACCGGGCGTGGAGGTGATCAACAAGGCATTCTTCAACGAGTTCACCGTGAAGCTGCCCAAACCTGCGGCGGAGGTCACGGAAGCGCTGGTCGCCAGGGGCGTGCTGGGCGGTGTGCCGGTTTCGCGCCTGGAGCCGGGCAAGAAGGATCTCGAAAACCTCCTCGTCGTCGCCTCCACCGAGGTCAACACGGATGAGGACCGCGCCGAATTCGCGAAAGCCCTCAAGGAGGTGCTGGCATGAGCATGAACACGCAAGGCCGTCCGACCTCCGCCGGAGACGCGGGCGAGGCGGCGCACAAGACCTTTACGGGCAACAAGGGACTGGCGATGGAAGAGCCGCTGATCTTCGAGATCGGCCATCAGAACATCACCGGTGTCGACCTTGACGAGCCGGAAGACTTCGAGGCCGAGCTTGGCGGTCACGCGCGGCAAGAGCGGATCGACCTGCCGGCGCTGACTGAGCCAGAGGCGATGCGCCACTACGTGCGTCTGTCGACAAAGAATTATGCAATCGATTCAGGACTATATCCGCTCGGCTCCTGCACCATGAAGCACAATCCGCGCCTTAATGAAAAGGCCGCGCGGATGCCGGGTTTCGCCGATATCCATCCGCTGCAGCCGCTTTCAACCGTGTCCGGCGCGGTCGATCTGATGGACGAGCTCAGCCACTGGCTGATGACCATGACCGGCATGAGCGCGGTGGCGCTGAGCCCCAAGGCCGGCGCCCATGGCGAGCTTTGCGGGATGATGGCGATCAAGGCGGCGCATCGCGCCAACGGCCGCGACCCCAAGGTGGTGCTGGTGCCGGAATCCGCCCATGGCACGAACCCGGCGACCGCGGCCCTTCTCGGCTACAAGGTCGTGGCGGTGAAGGCGCGCGATGACGGTACGGTGGACACCGACGAGGTGAAGGCGAAAATTGCCGAGAACGAAGGCAATGTCGCCGGCATCATGCTGACGAACCCGAACACCTGCGGCATTTTCGAGCGCGACATCATCGAGATCGCCGAGGCGATTCACGCTGCGGACGCATACTTTTATTGCGACGGCGCGAATTTCAACGCCATCGTCGGCAAGGCAAAGCCGGGAGACCTTGGCGTCGATGCCATGCACATCAACCTGCACAAGACCTTTTCGACGCCGCATGGCGGCGGCGGACCGGGCTCCGGCCCCGTCGTGCTGTCCGACCGGCTTGCGCCCTACGCGCCACTGCCGTTCTTGCGGAAGGGCAAGGATGGCGTGGAACTGGTGGAAACCACTGAAGGCGTTGCGGAAGGCGAGATGCCTTTCGGCCGGATGACGGCGTTCCACGGCCAGATGGGCATGTTCGTGCGTGCGCTTGCCTATATGAAGAGCCATGGTTCGGACGGGTTGAAGCAGGCTTCCGAAGATGCCGTCTTGAATGCGAACTATGTTCGTGTCGGCCTGGAAGACCTGATGAGCCTTCCTTTCGGGTCGCGCTGGTGCATGCATGAAGTCTTGTTCGACGACAGCTTCCTGAAGGACACGGGTGTTTCCACGCTCGACTTCGCCAAGGCGATGATCGACGAGGGATATCACCCGATGACCATGTATTTCCCGCTGGTGGTCCATGGCGCGATGCTGATCGAGCCGACGGAATCGGAAAGCCGGGCCTCGCTCGACCTGTTTGTGGCGACGCTCCGCGATCTCGTCATGAGCGCGAAAAAGGGCGAAACCGAGCGGTTTTCCGGCGCGCCTTACCTTGCGCCGCGCCGCAGGCTGGACGAGACGCAGGCCGCAAGAAAGCCGGTTCTCAAATGGGAGCGGCCTTCGGCCACCGAGGTGCAGCCAGCCGCCGCCCAATAAGGTGAAAAAAGAGACCAAAAAGGTTCAAACAAGGGTTATTTCGTAGCCTGAGAAAGTCTCGGTGTCGCCACCGGGGCTTTTTTCTTGTCCGGTGCGCGACGGGGATAACCGGCAGACGAAAAACCCGGCTCGAGGACTTATCCCCGGCCGGGCATTCCGATTTAAGGTCTCACGTGCTTTCGGCGGCGGTCAGGCTGCGAGCTTCGCGATATGGCTGTTGCGCTTTTGCAGGAAGGTGCGCAGCAATGCAGGATACTCCGTGCTGACAGCCTCCTTGACCGACTGGCGCTCGGAGAGGGCCTTGCGCCAGCGGGCGACCTTCTCAAGTCCGGTCAGCACGCCGAAGTCGCCGATCTGGTCGAAAACGTCGAAATAGCGGAAGATCGGGCCGAAGACCGCATCGACCAGCGTGAAGGTCTCGCCGGCGAAAAACGGCCCTTCGCCAAGGTCGGCCTCCAGACGCTCGAAACGCTGGCGCAATTCCTTCGCCTTCGCCCCGAAAGCGGCTTCGTCCGGCGCGTTGTAAAGCCCGCCGATACCGTTCAGGATGTTGGAGCCCATTTCCATATAGGCGCGGTGCTGCGCGCGCTTCACCGGATCGACCGGATGCAGCGGGTTCTGGTAAACATCTTCAAGGTATTCGACGATTGCGGCGGACTCGAACAAGGATTCATCGCCGACTTTCAGCACAGGCACCTTGCCAAGCGGCGAGATTTTCTGGAACCATTCCGGCTTGTTGGAAAGGTCGATATAGATGCGTTCGAAAGGAACGCCTTTTTCGGTAAGCGCAATCGCCGCTCGCTGGACGTAAGGGCAAAGCGTGTGGCTGACCAGGACAGGAACCTCAGACATCATGATTTTCCCAGTTTGTTGCAATTACACCAAATATCATGCATCTGCATCGAAAAATCAAGATTGATGCGGTAGGAATGATTTGATAGCGACGACACATGCGCGAAGATGCCTTAACGTCAAAAAATACCGAACTCGCCTGGGTCAACCTTGTTCGGGCGGCGGAACTTGTCCGGGCGAATATTGAAAAGTCATTGAAAGAACACGATTTTCCTCCGCTTGCCTGGTACGATGTGCTGTTGGAGCTGGACCGGGAGGAGAGCGGGCAACTGAGGCCCCTGGAAATCGAGAAACGCATTCTCATGGCGCAGTACAATATGTCGCGCCTGATAGACCGGATGGAAAAGGCGGGATATGTGAAGCGCGACATCTGCGCCCAGGACGGACGCGGCATCGTCGTCCGCCTGACGGGGCGGGGCCGGAAAATCCGGGAAAAGATGTGGCCCGTATATGCCGAGGCGATGCAGCGCGAAATCGGCGAAAAACTGACGGACAAGGAAGCCGAAGCGCTGGCGGCCACCCTGGCCAAGCTGCTGCCTGCGAGACGGGTAGGCGGAGGCGATTAATTGCGTACGTCATTATAAACCGGTAACCGGCGTTAAGCCTCCTGCGCCACGGAAAAATGAGATACAATCCGGTCCGGGAAATGGTCCAGACCCCAAGCCCCAAGCAAAATGACGCCTAAGCACCAAGTGAGGGAGCGTCATGCTGGCAGACCGGGGGCCGTTGAGCCGCGCCGACTGGGTTCTCGCCGGATTACAGGCGCTGGCGAGAGGGGGGCCGAATGCGGTCCGAGTGGAGGCGATCGCGCGCGGCATCAGGGTCTCCAAGGGATCTTTCTACTGGCATTTCAAGGATGCGGCAGAACTCAAGTTCATGATGCGCGAAGTCTGGCGCATCGACGCGGGCGAAGGCGTCATCAGGCGTGTGGAGGAGGCAAGCGGCTCCGCCTACGAGCGGCTGCAGACCTGGGCTGGGCTTGCCGGCAACGCGGCGATCGTTGGGGATTTCCACGGCCTCAAGCTGGAACCCGCGGTCCGCGAATGGGCACGCTACGACCATGCAGTCGCGGATATGCTGAGGGGCGTCGACGAAAAGCGGCTGAGATATCTGAGCCAACTGTTCGCGCAGGCCGGAAACACGGATAATCCTTATGAAAACGCATCGATATTCTATGCTGCCGGAATCGGCCTCGATCCCCTGTCCGAAAGCGGGCTCGCCGATGTCGCCATGCCGCTTTACGCGCTTCTCGACGCATTGCTGAGTGCTAGCCGGCCGCTGGGGAGAGCACCGGCCATGCGGGGAGCGTAAGGCCGCGAGCCAGGTCCATGGCTGCGCCAGACCAAGAAAAACCCCGGGCGGCGAACCGTCCGGGGTTTTGCTTCGGCCTGAGGCGCGAAGCTGTTGAACCGCGGGGAGCGCGAGTTCACCGGCTGCCTTGGCGCAGTCCGGAGCGGATGATCTGGCGAAGACCGTCGACAGGCGCAAGGATGCCGTCCTGCTCGATGTGCCAGAAAGTCCAGCCGTTGCAGGCGCTCTGCCCCTGGACGAGGGCGCCTACCTTGTGAATGGAACCATTGTGCTCACCGGAGACGAGCGAGCCGTCCGCACGCACCGTCGCCCTGTGGCGCCCGCGCGCGCAGGTGAGCCTGTCGCCCGGCCTGATGAGGCCCGCTTCAAGAAGGTTTCCAAAGGGAACGCGCGGTTCGGCTCGCTTGCCGCGGGAAACCTCCAGCACGTCGTCATTGGCTGGCGTCAGGCCGTCGATGCGCTTTTCGGCCGCATCGATATAGTCCTGCTCGCGCTCCACGCCGACGAAATGGCGCCCGAGCTTGCGCGCGACAGCCCCTGTCGTGCCCGTTCCGAAGAAAGGATCGAGCACCACATCGCCCGGGTTCGTGGAGGAAAGCAGCACGCGGTAAAGCAGCGATTCCGGCTTTTGCGTCGGATGCACTTTCTGGCCCGCGTCGTCCTTCAGCCGTTCGGAACCGGTGCAAAGCGGCAGGTTCCAGTCCGAACGCATCTGAAGATCATCGTTGAAGGTCTTCAGAGCCTCGTAGTTGAAGGTATATTTCGCATCCTTTTTCGGCACGGCCCAGATCAACGTTTCATGTGCGTTGGTGAACCGTTTGCCGCGAAAGTTCGGCATCGGGTTCGACTTCAGCCAGACAACGTCGTTCAGGATCCAGAAGCCGAGATCCTGAAGGATCGCGCCGACGCGGAAAATATTGTGATAGGAGCCGATGACCCAAAGCGAGCCATCCGGCTTGAGAACCCGCTTTACCGCAAGAAGCCACGCCCTTGTGAAAGCGTCATAGGCCTCGAAGCTTGCGAATTGGTCCCAGTGATCGTCGCAGGCGTCGACCTGCGAATGATCAGGGCGGAGAAGATTTCCGCCGAGCTGCAGATTGTAGGGAGGATCGGCGAAGACCGCATCGACGGAATGCTTCGGCAGCTTCTCGAGCGCTGCCACGCAATCGCCCTTGATGATCGTGTCGAGCCAGTCCGGCCTGTCGGATGAATGGGGTGCCGCAACCGGCACCCCTTTACGCTGTACATTCATTGCGACGCATAACCTCACGCAATTACGAAGGCCATGGTTACCGGAGTTGGTAAATCGCAGGTTAAGCGTCGAATCTAATTATTCGTTCTAAATCAATGGTTTGTTTACCAAGATAAGACGCGCCGTCGCGTCTGCTTCGCTTCGTTAACGGGGGTGCTGTCCTTGCCGGGCCGGCTTCGGGCCCTCAACGCCTTGGCCCGACTCGCGTTTTCCCGCTTTCCGGAATTCGCGCTCTTGCATTTCGCAACACGCGGGCGGGCAAGCCGTTAATCTTAAGAAAAATAAAGGGTTCCTTGGTTCCGTCGAAATTTTCTGCGATAAAAAAATTCTCACGTTACGAAAATAATTTTAGACCGCCTGCACGGGCCTTGACGATTTCACGAATGGCGGGAAGCCTGACAGGAATGAAAAAGGATGCGCATTACGTGACAAAAACCGATTCCACCAGGACGACAACCGACAAGCCTGCCGTCCATACGCCCGAGCACGCCGCACATGAGGGTTTTCGCGATGCGCGAAGTGCGGTCCGCAGGCTTACCGGGCTTTTCGAGCGTAATACGGCCTTCCTGCGCGATTGCTTCGATGCGCTTTCAAGGAACGAGCTTCCGCCGGGCAGGGTGCGGGCCACCTATCCGGAGGTCAGACTTTCAACGAGCACGCATGGGCGGCTCGACAGCCGGCTTTCCTACGGGTTCGTGTCCGGCCCGGGCGTTTTTTCGACAACGATCACAAGGCCCGATCTTTTTGCCGACTATCTTGAAGAGCAGATATCGCTCCTGATCAAGAACCACGACATTGCCGTTGAAATCGGCGAAAGCCGGACGCCGATCCCGCTGCATTTCGCCTTTTATGACGGCCGCCACGTGGAAAGCGCCGTGATGGGCCGCCTCGACCGCCCGCTTGCCGATCTGTTCGATCTGCCGGACCTTTCCGTCATGGACGATGCGATCGTCAACGGTACCTTCGAGACGGCGCCGGGGCAGGCGCATCCGCTGGCCCCCTTCACCGCGCCGCGCGTCGACTATTCGCTGCACCGCCTGCAGCATTACACGGCGACGGCGGCGGAGCATTTCCAGAACTTCGTGATCTTCACGAACTATCAGTTTTATATGGATGAATTCTGCCGGCTGGCGCGCGAACTCCTGGCCGATCCGGAAAGCGGCTACACGGCGTTCGTGGAACCTGGAGACCTGATTACCCATCCCGGCGAGCAGGGGGGCGGAGAAGGGGGGGAAGGCGAGGGGCTTTCACGCATGCCGCAGATGCCCGCCTACCACCTGAAGCGGGACGACCATTCGGGCATCACCATGGTCAACATCGGCGTCGGCCCGTCGAACGCCAAGACGATAACCGATCATATCGCGGTGCTGCGCCCGCACGCCTGGCTGATGCTCGGCCATTGCGCGGGCCTGCGCAACAGCCAGACGCTTGGCGACTATGTGCTTGCGCATGGATATGTGCGCGAGGACCACGTGCTGGATGCGGATTTGCCCAAGTGGGTGCCGATCCCGCCTCTCGCCGAAGTGCAGGTGGCGCTGGAACAGGCGGTGACGGAGGTTACCGGCTACCAGGGCTACGAACTGAAGCGCGTGATGCGCACGGGAACGGTGGCCTCCATCGACAACCGGAACTGGGAACTGCGCGACCACCGCGAACCGGTGCAGCGGTTTTCGCAGTCGCGCGCCATCGCGCTCGACATGGAATCGGCAACGATAGCAGCGAACGGCTTCCGCTTCCGGGTGCCTTACGGAACGCTGCTCTGTGTTTCCGACAAGCCGCTGCACGGCGAACTGAAGCTGCCCGGCATGGCGAGCGACTTCTACAAGAAGCAGGTTGCCCAGCATCTGGAAATCGGCATTTGCGCGATGGAGAAGCTGCGCGCCATGCCGCGCGAGCGCCTGCATTCGCGCAAACTCAGAAGCTTTGCGGAAACGGCGTTCCAGTAGAGCTGCAGCGGCGATCAGATCGTCTTGCCGAGGCCTGCGGCGACGGCCTTCTTCATGACGGTGGGCAGGGCTTCGCCGGAAACCTGATTCGAGGGCGACCACCAGTGGCCATCGGGTGGCGGCATGCCGGCCGGGGCGTCCGCGCGCCAGACCGTCATCTCAAGGTGGAAATGCGTGAAGGTATGGCGCACGGGAGCGCCCGATTTCCGCCACTCAAGAGCCAGCGGAGGATCGAGCGGACGGTCGGTGACGGCATCGACCGTCCATTCGCTCGTCGGCGGCTCGCTCATCCCGCCCAGCAGCCCGCGCGGCGGACGGCGGCGCAAAAGCACTGCGCCATCCTCGCGAACGGCGACGAAGGCCATGCCGCGCCGGGTGGGCTTTTCAGCCTTTGCCGCCTTGCGGGGCAGCGTTTCGGCAATGCCCTTGCTGCGCCCGGCGCAAGCGTCCATCCACGGACAGAGCGCGCAAGCGGGCCTTCGCGGGGTGCAGATGGTTGCGCCGAGGTCCATCATGGCTTGCGCGAAATCGCCGGGCCTGTCCTGCGGCATCAAGCCCGCCATACGGTCGCGGATCTGCGGCTTGGCGTCGGGTAACGGCGTTTCCATCGCCTCAAGGCGCGTGATCACGCGCTCGATATTGCCATCGACGACGGCGGCCGGACGGTCGAAAGCGATCGCCGCGATCGCGGCCGCCGTGTAAGGCCCGATGCCGGGAAGCGCCCTCAGCCCTTCCTCCGTTTCGGGAAAGCGCCCGCCATGGTCGCGGGCAACGGTTTCGGCGCATTTCTTGAGGTTTCGTGCACGCGAATAATAACCAAGGCCGGCCCAGGCCTTCATGACGTCCTCTTCATGCGCGCCAGCGAGATCTACCACCTTCGGCCATCGCTCGAGGAAGGCCGCGTAATAGGATTTGACGGCGGCGACCGTTGTCTGCTGCAGCATCACCTCCGACAGCCACACGTGATAGGGATCCGGCGCGACGCCGAGCGCGCGATCTTGCGGCGGGACGCGCCAGGGAAGTGCGCGGGCGTGACGGTCGTACCAGGCGAGGAGGGCGGAAGGAACTGCGGTAATCACCATGACGGCAACGAGAATTGGCCGGGAAACGAAGATTTCAAGAGGTTTCACACAGGTTGTTCTTGTTTCGCAGAAAAACTCGTGCGAATCGGGCTGAAATTTTGTGGACAATACTGCTTCGGGTTACAATTCAACGGGTCCGAAGACCGGTCGAAGAAAGAACGGCGATGGCTATGGGCGTTTCCAATCCGAACAGCGCAGCCAATGCAAGGCGCCTGACGAGTGCGCGCCCGCTTGGCGAGCTGATCTCGCGCCCGATCTCAAATGCGGTGAAGAAACGCGGATTCGCGACCGCCGATCTTCTGTCCGACTGGCCGGATATCGTCGGCGAGCGCTATGCGGCCCGCGTCCAGCCGGCACGGCTCAACTGGCCGCGAGCGACGGGCGCAGACGGCGAAAATGCGCCGGATCCCGCGACGCTCACCGTGCACACCGACGGTGCGACGGCCCTTTTCCTCAGTCATGAGCTTCCTACACTTATCGACCGCATCAACGCCTATTTCGGCTGGTCGGCGGTGGGGCGCATCAAGATCGTCCAGCGCCCGGTCGTCGCGAAAAAGAAAGCGGGCCCCGCGCCACTGCGGGAGTTGACGCGCGATGAGGAAAACGAGCTTTCGAAAAAAGTGTCCGAGGTGACCGCGCCGCATCTGCGCCGTGCGCTGGAGCGGCTGGGACGCGCCGTGATCGCGAAAAACCGCTGATCCTTATCTGCTGAGCACGATATCCGCGCCTGACGGCGTGTAGCCCGTCAGAAGGTCCGGCCTGTCGACGAAAAGGGTTGCGACCTCGACGCCGCTCGCGTCCAGGAGGCGCAAGGTATCGCCACTTGCCGTCCAGGCACTTGCGTTGGCCACCGAAGACGCGCCGCAGCCCGAAGCCGAGACGGGCGCGCCGGCGGCACCTGGATGTCCGAACCGAAGACCGCAGCCGGAAAACGACACCACGCGCCAGTACCCTCTAGTAAGTTCGCCGAGGTCGACACCTGCGAGGGCAGGCCGATAAGAGGCCTCGGTTACAGGCTGAGCCGAGGTGGCGAGGGATGGGGCCAAAGTCGCGGTCGTTTCCGGCACGAGCGAGAAAGGGCCCGAAGCAGGCAACTGGCTCCCGTCCTGATGCGCGGCAACGGCGGGCTCTGCCTGCGGTGCGGAGGCGAGATAAGCCGGCGGCCGGCTTCCGGAGCCCGACTGGCAGGCGGCGAGAGCCAGACATGAAACGACGAGAACGTGGGTGCGGACCATCATTCCTCCGGTTGCAGGATTACAGCGCCACGTGAGTAGCGCCGTGTTAAGAGTTTTGAAAGGACCGGACCGGTCGTTCCCCGCGGAAAAGATTCGTTTTGCACCAAAAGTTGCGTGACTGCTTTATTCACTGCAGCGTGATCCGGCACCGCAGCTCACCTCTCATTGATGCCACAATTCGCCTCTCCCGTTGACGCGAGAGCAATTGGGCCTACACATTCGCTCAGCCCGCACGAACAGAGTGCTGAAACGAAATCCGGCGGCAGTAGCCGCGCAGCGCATAGGAAGACGCAAGGTGACTTTGAACAGACGACAATTCCTGGACCGTTCCGCCCGCGTGATGCTGGCCACGGGACTTACGCTCGGCGCCGTTCCGGCACTCGCGCAAAGCGTCGACGTGGAAAAGCTGATGGAGGCGGGCCCGCTGCCCGAGATGACGCTGGGCGATGAGAACGCGCCGGTGACGATGGTGGAATATGCCTCGATGACCTGCGGGCACTGCGCGAACTTCCACAAGAACACTTATCCGCATCTGAAAAGCGAATATATCGAGCAGGGCAAGGTGCGCTTCCTGTTCCGCGAATTCCCGCTCGATCCGGTTGCCACGGCCGCCTTCATGATTGCGCGCTGCGCGTCGGAGGATAAGTATTTCGACGTGGTGGACACCATGTTCGCCGAACAACGCAAATGGGCTTTCACCAACGATCCTTACAATTCACTGTTGAATTTCGCCAAGCAAATCGGATTTACACAGGAAAACTTCGATGGCTGCTTGCAGAATCAGGAACTTCTCGACGCAATAAACAAGATAAAGAATCGCGCCTCAAGCGAGTTCGGGGTGAGTTCTACGCCGACCTTCTTCGTCAACGGCGAGAAGGTGAATGGAGCGATCACGGTTGAGCAGCTGGACGAAGAGCTGGCAAAGCATCTGTGACCGGCGCGCGGTGCGGGCGGGCGGCGGTGCGCCCGCGCCTTTACTCCGGCCCGCGAAGGGCGAGATGACCGGCGGGAGACTCCGGTCATGAAGTTCAACAAGCTGCGCGTTCTCGGTTTCAAGTCCTTCGTCGAACCGATGGAATTCGTCATCGGCGCAGGGCTGACCGGAGTCGTCGGCCCGAACGGCTGCGGCAAGTCCAACCTCGTCGAGGCCCTGCGCTGGGTCATGGGCGAGAATTCCTACAAGAACATGCGCGCGTCCGGCATGGACGACGTGATCTTTTCCGGAAGCCTGAACCGGCCTGCGCGAAACACGGCCGAGGTAACCCTCTTCCTCGATAACGGCGGGCGGACAGCGCCTTCGGGCTTCAACGACGCCGACCTTCTGGAGGTCACGCGCCGGATCGAGCGCGAATCGGGATCGGCATACAAGATCAACGGCAAAGACGTGCGCGCCCGCGACGTACAGCTTCTCTTCGCCGACGCTTCGACGGGTGCACGCTCGCCGGCGCTTGTGCGCCAGGGCCAGATTGGCGAACTGATCGCGGCGAAGCCGACCTCGCGACGCATGATCCTGGAAGAGGCGGCGGGCATATCCGGCCTGCATTCGCGCCGTCACGAGGCGGAACTGCGCCTGAAAGCCGCCGAACAGAACCTTGAGCGGCTGGAGGATGTTCTCGTCCAGATCGACCAGCAGCTCGACGGGCTGAAGCGGCAGGCGCGCCAGGCAAGCCGCTACCGCAATCTTTCCTCCGAAATCCGCCAGACGGAAGCGACGCTGCTTTACCTGCGCTGGCTCGAAGGCAAGGCGCAACTGGAAGCAGCCGAGGCGGAAGCGCAAAGCGCCGCGCAAGAGATGGCGACGGCGACGGCGACGCAGGCCGAAGCCGCCAAACACCAGGCGATAGCCCAGCACAAGATGCCGGAACTGCGCGATGCCGCCGCGAAGGCGGGGGCGGTGTTGCAGCGCCTCATCATCGCGCGCAACGAGCTTGATTCCGAAGAACGACGCGTGCGCGAAAAGCTGTCGGATCTCTCCGCACGCCTGCAGCAGCTTGCCGGCGATATCGAGCGCGAGGAGCGCATGATCGCCGAAAACGGCGAACACCTGGAGCTGCTCACCCAGGAGGAAGAAGAACTCCGCCTTGAAAACGAAGCGGAAGCCGAACGTGCGGAAGAGGCGCGGACGCGCGTTGAAGCCGCGACGGAAAGGGTCAGCGCTCTTGAGACGAAGCTTGGCGAATTGACGCAAGAGCAGGCGCGCGTCGACGCCCGCCGCCGGGAGCTTGAGCGCCTCGTCCAGGACGCGAAGGCGCGGGCCGACCGACTGTCGCGACAGATGGCGGAGACGGAAGAGGAACTGACGACCGTCACGCAGAAGATCGCGGACGAAGAAGGCCCGGCGATGCGCCGCGAGGAGCTGGAACTGGCCGAAGCCGAACTCGTCGCAGGTGAGGAAGCTGTGGCCGAGGCCGAAGAGACGACGCGCAACGCTCGCGAGGCGCTTGAGGCGGCGCGGGCTCCGCTTTCCGACGCTGAAGGCAAGCTGTCGCGGCTGGAGACGGAAGCGGCCACGCTTGCGAAAGTCCTTAACGTGGAGGCGCCGGGCGACTGGGAGCCTGTTGTCGAGGCAATCAAGGTCGCGCCCGGTTTCGAGGCCGCGCTTGGTGCGGCCCTTGGCGAGGACCTGGATGCGCCGGTCGATGACCGGGCGTCGGTACATTGGGCCGGTTTCGGCGACATGGCGGGCGACCCAGCATTGCCCGAAGGGGCCGTGCCGCTGTCGCATGAAGTCGACGCGCCGGCGGCGCTGCACAGGCGGCTTGCGCAGATCGGCATTGTCGACGCGGACCGCGGGCGCGTTCTGCAAAAGCTTCTGAAGCCCGGTCAGCGGCTCGTCAGCCGCGACGGCGATCTCTGGCGCTGGGACGGCTTCACGATCGCTGCCGATGCGCCCACGCCGGCCGCACAACGCCTGCAGCAGAAAAACCGGCTTGCGGCGCTGGAGGACGAAATCGAAACCGCGCGCAGCGAGGTGGAGGCGCGGCAGGAAGCGCTTCAGGCCGCTTTCGACGCTGTGCGCCGGGCCGGCGATTACGAGCAGGCTTCGCGCGGGCGGCTGAAGGAAAGCCAGCGAAAGGCGATGTTTGCCCGCGAGGCGCTGGCGGAAGCCGAGCGTGCGCTGACGCAGCTTTCGTCACGCCAGGAAACCCTGCGCGATACGGTGCAGCGGCTGGAGGGGGAAATCGCCGAAGCGCGCGAGCGGATGCTCGATGCGGAATCGGATGCCGCCGATCTGCCTGAAGTAAGCGGTCTTGCCGAGGCGATAACCGACCTTCGCACCACGCTTGCCGACGCGCGTGCGCAACTGGCTGAGGCGCGCGCTGGCGCCGAAGGCCTTGCCCGCGAACGGCAGATGCGCGATCGCAGGCTTGAGGCCATTGCCCGTGAACGGGCCAACTGGGCGAACCGCGTCGCCAACGCGCAATCCCAGATCGAGGTGCTGCGCGGGCGGCGCGAAGAGGCGGAGGAGGAGCGGCAGACACTTGCCGAGGCTCCGGAGGATATCGACCTGAAGCGCCGCGAACTCTTGAACCGGATTTCGACAGCCGAAGAAGAGCGCAAGAAGGCCGACGATACGCTTGTTTCGGCGGAAGCGCAGCTTGCCGAACTCGATCGCGGCGCGAAAGCGACGCTTGAGGCGCTGTCGGGTGCGCGTGAGCGCAAGATCCGGACCGAGGAACGGCTGGAGGCGGCCCGCGCCCGCAAGGCGGAGATCGAGGAGCGGATCGACGAGGCACTGGAGGTTCCGGTGTCGGCGCTGCCCGAACTTGCCGGGCTGAAGGAAGGCGCGCCGCTGCCGCAGCATGAGGCGATGGAGCGCAAGCTGGAGCGGCTGAAGGGCGAACGCGAGCGCCTTGGCGGGGTGAACCTGCGTGCTGAGGAGGAAATGCGCGAGATCGACGAGCAGCGCACGACGCTTGGCCGCGAGCGTGACGACCTGATCGAAGCCATCAAACGGCTGCGCAACGGCATTTCGAACCTGAACCGGGAAGCGCGAGAGCGCCTTCTGAAGGCGTTCGCACAGGTGAACGATCATTTCCAACGCCTTTTTGCCCACCTTTTCGGCGGCGGCACGGCCGAACTTCAGCTTGTCGACGCAGACGACCCGCTGGAGGCGGGACTTGAGATCATCGCCCGGCCGCCGGGCAAGAAGCCGCAGACGATGACGCTTCTTTCCGGCGGAGAGCAGGCGCTGACCGCCATGGCGCTGATCTTCGCGGTCTTCCTGACGAACCCCGCGCCGATTTGCGTGCTCGACGAGGTGGACGCCCCGCTCGACGACGCCAATGTAGAGCGTTACTGCGACCTGCTGGACGAAATGACGCGCAACACCGACACGCGGTTCGTGGTGATTACCCACAATCCGATAACGATGGCGCGAATGAACCGCCTGTTCGGAGTAACGATGGCAGAACGCGGCGTATCGCAGCTCGTTTCCGTCGACCTTGAGACAGCCGAAAGCTTCCTTGAGGCCGTTTGACAACGATTCCTCGTCGGAAGTTTTCGGTGGATGCTTTCGAAGCGCCCTGGCAACAGCCTTTGCCTAAAGTTGAATTTTCAATAATTTCAGTATGTTAACCGATGCTTGTGCCGCCTTGACAGGCTATAGGGTGCCGACTATGGTGCGCCCGGCTTTCAGGGGCTTCACCCAACGCCGATTTCCAGCCGGAAACGACGGGGATCCAGATCATGTCTCCAGGGAACGCGGGCAAGGAAAACGGCGAGGGAAAACCTCGGGAAGCAGACCTGTCCGAACGGATGGACCGGCTTAGCCGATCGCTCGATGCGAAGCGCCAGGCGGAAGAAAAACGCCACGGCCGCAAGCGCGAGGGTGACGCCAAAGGGATTGCGCAGGCCCTGAGGCTGTCGACGGAATTCGTCGCCGGCGTATTGGTGGGAGGCGGAATCGGCTGGTTGATCGACAGCGGTCTGGGAACGTCGCCCTGGGGGTTGATCGTGTTCCTTCTGCTGGGGTTCGTCGCGGGCGTGGTGAACGTCCTGAGATCGGCCGGGCTCGTGGCCGACCCTCACGACCGGAGCCGGCGCGACTAGCCGTTTTGGGCGAAATCGACGTGCATTATGAACCATTCGGGGCGCGAAGCCTGACATGATCGAGACAAAGAAGAGGGGCTGAGCCGGTGGCGCAAGATCCGATCCATCAGTTCCAGATCAGCAAGATCATCCCGATCGAGGTGGGTAGCCTCGATCTTTCCTTCACCAATTCGGCGCTCTTCATGGTGGCGACCGTCGCCGTTACCTCGCTCTTTCTGATCATGGGCACCAGCGGTCGCGGCCTTGTGCCCTCCCGCTGGCAGTCGATGGTGGAGATGAGCTACGAGTTCGTGGCAAGTACCTTGCGAAGTTCTGCGGGAAACGAGGGAATGCGGTTCTTCCCCTTCGTTTTCTCCCTTTTCATGTTCGTGCTGATCGCCAACCTGCTTGGCATGTTCCCGTATTTCTTTACGGTGACGAGCCACATCATCGTGACCTTCGCGCTGGCCATGCTCGTGATCAGCACGGTGGTGGTCTACGGCTTCGCCAAGCACGGGACCAAGTTCCTCGGCCTGTTCGTACCGCACGGCGTACCCGGCGCGCTCATTCCCCTCGTGACGCTGATCGAGGTGATCTCCTTCCTTTCGCGTCCGATCAGCCTTTCGGTGCGTCTGTTCGCCAACATGCTTGCCGGACATATCACGCTGAAAGTCTTTACGGGCTTCGTCGTCTCGCTTCTGGCGAGCGAGAGCCTCGGTCTTTTCGGCCCGGTGACCTCGATCCTGCCGCTCATCATGGGTGTGGCGCTCACGGGTCTGGAATTCCTGGTCGCTTTCCTGCAGGCCTACGTCTTCACGGTGCTGACCTGCATGTACCTCAACGACGCTCTTCATCCGAGCCACTGAGGACAAACTGACGGCCCCGCAAGCCGTGGGGCCGATATCACGTCGCTGCAATCTTACAAGGAGCAAACGTCATGGAAGCTGAAGCAGCAAAGTTGATCGGTGCCGGCATCGCCTGCCTCGGCATGGGTGGCGCAGCCATCGGCCTCGGCAGCATTTTCGGCAACTACCTCTCGGGCGCCCTGCGCAATCCGTCCGCCGCTGATGGCCAGTTCGGCCGCCTGATCTTCGGCTTCGCCGTTACCGAAGCTCTCGGCATCTTCTCGCTGCTGGTGGCTCTCCTCCTCCTCTTCGCCGTCTGATTTTCCAGACGGACGACAGCGACGCAGATCGGGCCGGGCGGCGGGGCGAGACCCCGACGCCCGGTTCCCGCGCCATCCGGCGATAGACCGGGGATGAATTGCCAGGACGCATTGTCCGATCCTCAGGATGCAATGTCCGGCGGCGTCACTGAAACAGGGCAAGGATGAAGGGTATGGCGACGACACAGGCCGCATCAGAAACGACCGGCGAACACGCCGCCGGCACCGAGGTGCCCAGCGACGCCCATGCGACCGGAGGGTTCCCGCCGTTCAACAGCGAGACCTTCGCTTCGCAGATCTTGTGGCTCGCGATCACTTTCGGGCTTCTCTACTGGATCATGAACAAGGTTGCCCTGCCGCGCATCGCGGGCATCCTTGAGGACCGGCGCGACCGTATCGCGGGCGATCTTGCGGAGGCGAACCGCCTCAAGCAGGAAGGCGATGCAGCCGTGGCCGCCTACGAGCAGGCGCTGGCCGAGGCGCGCAACCGGGCGCATGGTATTGCACACGACACGCGCGAAAAGCTGAAGGCCGAAACCGAGGCCCGCCGCAACGAAGCCGAGGAAGGGCTTTCCAAAAAGCTCGCCGAAGCCGAGGCAAGGATCGGCGAGATCAAGACCGAGGCCCTTTCGCACGTCAGCGAAATCGCGACCGACACCGCAACGGCGCTCGTGGAATCGCTCATCGGCAAGGCGCCGACGAAGACAGAGCTTTCCAAGGCCGTCGACGGCGCGATGAAATAGGAGAGCACGATGGACGCGACATTCTGGGCGCTGATCGCGCTGATCCTGTTTATCGCTCTGCTTTATTACCTGAAGGTGCCGGGCAAGGTCGGCGCTTCGCTCGACAAGCGTGCGGAGACGATTTCCAACGAACTTGAAGAGGCGCGCAAGCTGCGCGAGGAAGCCCAGGGGCTTCTGGCAGAGTACCAGCGTAAGCGCCGCGAGGCGGAAGAGGAAGCCGAGGCGATCGTCGCCGAAGCGAAACTCGAGGCCGAACGCATGACGAGCGAGGCCAATGAGGCGCTGCAGGAAATGATCGAGCGGCGGACCAAGGCGGCCGAGCGCAAGATCGAGCAGGCGGAGGGCCAGGCGGTGGCGGAAGTGCGCGCACGCGCGGCCGATATCGCCGTCGCAGCCGCCCGCAAGATCCTGGAAGGCAAGGTTTCCGGCAAGATCGCCGACGACCTGATGAAAAAGAGCATCGAGGAAGTCAAGGGCCGGCTGAACTAACCGGCACGGAGACTTTCGAAACAGATGAGCGGCCCCGGTTTCGGGGCCGTTTTCATTTGCGCTTCAATCCGTGGCTTCCAGGGTCTCGCGAACCGGGCGAAAGCTTTTGCGGTGATGGGCGCAGGGGCCGAGGCGGGAAAGCGCGGCCGCGTGTTCAGCGGTTCCATACCCCTTGTGGGCTGCAAAGCCGTAACCGGGCGCAAGCGCATCGAGGCGCACCATGAGCCTATCGCGCGCGACCTTGGCGACGATGGAGGCAGCGGCAACGGCAAGCAACCTGCCATCGCCCTTGATGACGGCCTGGGAAGGCGCGGTGAGCGCCGGCGGTGTGTCCTTGCCGTCGATGAGGCAGGCTTGAGGTGCGCGCTGGAGGCCGGCGGCGGCTCGTGTCATCGCCCAGAGCGTTGCCGCCCGGATGTTCATGGCGTCGATCCGCGACGGCGAGGCATAGGCAATGGAAACATCCGCCGTGGCGCAGATCTCTTCAAACAAGGCTTCGCGGCGGGCCTCGGTCAATTTCTTTGAATCGTCAAGCCCTTCCGGAAGGCGCGTGTAATCCAGGATTACGGCGGCAGTGACGACAGGGCCCGCCCAGGGACCGCGTCCGGCCTCGTCGATACCCGCCAGGCGATTCGCAAAACGGGCCGCGATCTCCGCTTCCCACTCGGGAGAAAGCGCTTCCGGCAGATCGAGAGACAGGGGGGCGACGAGCGCAAAATCCAGCATGATGGAATTCTGGCGCGAACTTGCACCGCATCTCAAGCCGCGGAAACGGATCTTCCCCCGCTAATCGATCAGAACAGGGCGAGCTGGACGCCTCCCTTTTGCGGGGCGATGAAGGCTTCGGCATTGAGCTTGAGCCGGCGTCGGTTCAGCCCAAGGCGCTTGGCCGCAAGCGTGAAGCGCCGGCCGAGATGCTGCGCGTATGGTCCTTGTCCCCGGAAGCGCTTGCCCCATTCGGCGTCGTAATCCTTGCCGCCGCGCATGGAGCGTAACAGGTTCATCACATGCCTGTAGCGGTCGGGCCGGTTCCTCAGGAGCCAGTCGCGAAAAAGGGGGCTTACCTCTTGCGGCAGGCGCAGAAGGATATAACCGGCTTCGCTCGCACCGGCCTCCTGGGCGGCCGTCAGGATCGCCTCCATCTCGCTGTCGGTGAGCGCGGGTACGACAGGTGCGACCATCACGGATGTGGGGATGCCGGCTTCCGACAGCGCCTTGATTGCCGAAAGGCGCTTTTCGGGCGTGGAGGCGCGCGGCTCCATCGTCCTGGCGAGCTTGCGGTCGAGCGTGGTGACCGATAGCGCGACCTTGACCAGCCCGCGCTCGGCCATCCTTGAGAGAATGTCGATATCGCGGGTGACGAGCGCCGATTTCGTGACGATGCCGACCGGGTGATTGCAGCGGTCGAGAACATCGAGGATTTCCCGCATGATCTTCCACTGCCGCTCTATCGGCTGATAGGGGTCGGTATTGGTGCCGATCGCGATGGTGCGGGGGCTGTAGCCGGGTTTGGAAAGCTCGCGCTCCAGAAGTTCGGCCGCGTTCGGCTTGGCGAAGAGGCGCGATTCGAAGTCAAGGCCAGGAGACAGGCCCATGTAGGCGTGGGTCGGGCGGGCGAAACAATAAACGCAGCCGTGCTCGCAACCGCGATACGGGTTTATCGACCGGTCGAAGGAGATGTCCGGCGATTCGTTGCGGGTGATGATCGTGCGCGCACGCTCTTCCTGCACTTCCGTCTTGAAGGGCGGCAGATCCTCGATCGATTCCCATCCGTCGTCGAAAATCTCCCGCGATTCGCGCTCGAACCGGCCCGGCATATTGAGCCCGGCGCCGCGCCCGCGTCGACGGTCGGCATGGATTGCCGGCGGTTGTTGGTCCGCCACTTCGAAATCGATGCAGGTGTCCGGGTCGAACGCCGGATCCTCGTGCAAGACGCGGGCTACGGTGCTGGTCGATGCGTGTCGCATGATCGGGACTCAACAAAAGAACATAAAGGGAACATATACCAGGCGACTAGCCCCCCGCAAGCGAATGATGGAAGTAACGACGGAAACACCCCCCGAGTTCGAGGCAACATCGAGCAAACTCGCCAAGCCGGGAGAATGCCGGTAAAAAGGGCCCATGCTGAGCGTCATCATTCCGACACTGAACAATGAACGCGTGCTGGTGCGTTCGCTCGCGGCTCTTGTTCCGGCGGCGACGGAAGGCTTCGTCAGGCAGGTTGTCGTGGTGGATCGGGGATCGCGGGACGACACGGAAAAGGTCGCCGATGTGGCGGGCGCGGATTATGTCCGGGCGGATGGGAGCCTTGGCGCCTGCCTTGCTGCCGGTGCGAATGAGGCGACGCGCGGCGACTGGCTTTTGTTCCTGAACCCGGGAAGCGTGCCGCAACCGGGCTGGGGCGAGGAATTGCGAATCTTCACCGAGCGGGCAAGGCGTAACGGGCGGAACGACATGGCGGCGGTGCTGAGCCTGACACTCGACGACTACGGATGGCGTGCGCGCTTCAAGGAGTGGCGGGCTGCGGTGAACAGCCGCTTGCTAGCAGCGCCCTTTTGCGAACAGCCGCTCGTCATCTCGAGGGAATTCTACCACACGCTCGGCGGGCATAGTGACAGCGCGACGGCCCCGCAAAGGGAATTCGCGAAGCGGATCGGCCGCAGGCGGCTCGTTCTCCTGCGCGCGGCGGTGGCGACGCCTTCCAGGCCGGATGAGGCCGAGGCGCAAGCCGCCTGACCTTCCAAAGCGGTTTCTCAAAAGAAAAACCCCGGAGCGGGCAGCTCCGGGGTTTTCGGTTTGTAACGAGCCTGAACGGTCAGACCGAGAACTGGTAACTCGCCGGCACCCAGCGGTAGCCGCCGCCATTGGTCGAGATGTAACCGATGGCCGGGAAGGGCATATGATATCCCGTGATGGCGAGCCGCTCGGCGGCTGCCATGTCGAACACGCGCTTGCGGGTTGCCGCCGCCTTTTCCTTGTCCATGTCGAAGCGCACATGCCAGTCCGGCCGCTGGATGGAGGCGACGAAGTGATTGGCGACATCGCCCCAGATCAGAAGGCGTTGACCTTCGCTTTCGATATGGAAAGACATGTGCCCCGGCGTGTGGCCGGATGTGTCGATACCGTGGATGCCGGAGACGACCTCACCTTCCTCGCCGAGGAAGGTCATTCTTTCGGCGAGCGGAACGACATTCGAGCGCACGAGCTTGGCAACACCTTCCGTGCCGCCGGAAAGCCGCTCGTCCGCAGACCAGAAATCATATTCGGCCTGGCCGGTGACATAACGGGCGTTGGCGAAAGTCGGGCTGCCGTTCGTCATCAGGCCGCCGATGTGATCGGGGTGCATGTGGGTAATCACCACGATGTCGATCTGGTCGGTCGAGTAGCCGGCTGCCTCGATCTGCTGAGGCAGGGTGCCCGCGTCGCCGCCAAGCCCCGTATCGAACAGGACGAGTTGGCTGCCCGCGTTGACGAGAACCGGCGCGAATCCGATCACCATCTTGTCAGTCGGAAGGTAGTTTTCCTTCGCTAGCTCCGCGACGGCTTCCGCACTCTGATCCTGACCGAAGATCGGGTGCGGGCCGTCAACGCCGCGCTCGGCGTCCAGCATCGTCGTCACCTCGAAGGCGCCGAGCTTGATACGGCGGAAACGCGGTTGCGCCACGCCGAGAAGCGGGGCTTCCGCCTTCGCCGGCGTTGCGCCCTTGAGAACGAATGGCGCAGCAACCGCGGCGCCGGCTACCGAAGAAAGGGCCGCGCGGCGGCTAAGCTTGAAATCGGTCATAATTCATGGATCTCCCGGTTTTGAAGGGTGTGCAACCCGTTCGAGGGTAGGGTTGCCGCACGGTACGTAAAGCGCGACTCACGATAGAGTGAGCGACACCCCATCCCTTCCGGTAGATACAGGTATCCGGCGTTTTCGGATCAGTTTTAGGCTTCGCGAAGCTTGCCGCGTTTCAGGTGCTCGTCGAGGCGCGGCATGATTTCCACGAAATTGCAGGGCATGTGACGGTAGTCGAGCTGGTATTTCAGGATACCGTCCCAAGCGTCCTTACAGGCGCCGGTGGAGCCCGGCAGCACGAAAATATAGGTCGCCTTCGCGACGCCGCCTGTCGCGCGGGACTGGATCGTGGAGGTGCCGATCTTGTCGTAGGAAATGCGGTGGAAGGCGTAGGAAAAGCCGTCCATGCGCTTTTCGAACAGCGGCTCGACAGCTTCCGGCGTTACATCGCGCCCGGTGAAGCCCGTGCCGCCGGTGGTGATGACGACGTCGACCTGCGGCGAGTCGATCCATTCGCGCACGGCCTTTCGAATTTCTTCGACATCGTCCTTGACGATCTCGCGGCCCGCGAGCTTGTGGCCCGCCTCTTCTATGCGCGCGGCCAGGGTGGCCCCGCTCTTGTCCTCGTCAAGCGAGCGCGTGTCGGAAACCGTCAACACGGCGATGCGCATGGGTATGAAGGGGCGGCTTTCATCGATACGGTTCATGGTTCTCTCCGCTGGATGAAAAAGATGTATTCGTTATTTCGGAGAGATTGAAGTGGGGCGATCGTCACAGCCTCGTATCGGCGCATTGTCGTTTTCGAATTTGATTTGACCATGGGAGGAGGCGAATGGACTGGTTCAGGCAGATCGACATCTATTGCGAACGCATGGATGCAAGCTTCTGGGCCGAGCCGCTGAACGCGGTCACCAACGCGGCTTTCCTGATCGCGGCCGGCCTGATCGCCCTGTCGCTTTCAAAGGCGAAGCCTGTCGATATTCCGGCATGGATCCTGACGGCGCTTGTCGCGGTAATCGGCATCGGCTCGTTCCTGTTTCACACGCTTGCCACCCGCTGGGCGCTTCTGGCGGACGTGTTGCCGATCTCGATCTTCATCTACGTCTATCTTTTTCTGAGCCTGCGCCGATTTTTGGGGTTCCGGATCGTTTCCGCCATCGCCGTCGTAATCGGCTTCGGCCTGGTCTCGTACTGGTGGGGCGAGCCTTTGAATGCGGCCTTCGGCTCCACCGGCAGCTATGTGCCGGCTTTCCTTGCGATGGTCGTTACGGGCTTCGCGATGCTCGGGAAAAAGGCGGGGATCGCGCTCGGTCTTTTCGCGGCAGCCACCGTCTTCGCCGTGTCCATGTCGTTCAGGATGCTGGATGCGCCCGTCTGCGCGGAATTTCCCCAAGGCACGCATTTCGTGTGGCACATCCTGAACGCGACGACGCTCTTCATTCTGCTGAGGGTTTTTGTCGGAGCGCGGACGCAGGCGTGAGGGGCGCGCGCCGAATTGCAGTTAGGGTGCAATGGCCAATGTTCGCATCGCACGCCTCGAGTGGAAATCTTTCAAAAGTCATCTGAAATACTGACTAAACGCCCAGTTACTCGCCCCCTATTGCCCGGAAAAACCAGAAGCAAAAAAGTGCCCACGATACCTGCACTGCCCAAAGCCAGGTTGGTCCGGCTTGAAAGCCGAAATACGCTCCAGAAGAAATCCAGAATTTCCAATATTTTTAATGTTTTTCTCTATATTCTTTCATGCTATCCGAGTAATAGAATTCGTTATATAAATGAAATCTATACAATAAAGTAGGTAGAAAAATAACAATTGCTTCTAATAAAAAATCATCAAAGAGGTTCCGAATTTCCGAAAATTCTATCTAACACAATCTGTAGGCAAATTTATAATTCCATCTCCCATAGCCTGCGGACACTTGATTATCGCATCATAACCGGCTAGCGACGCAAAAAATCAATCATTATCGTTGTAGGATTTCCAGCCTGTTGGCGCATCGCAACGAATACGCCTGTTCACAACGCCTCCACTGATATCTCTCCAAGACATGCCCATGATCTGAAGGCGGTTGAGACATTTAAGCCGAGTAGGGGAAACAGACTTTCGCCGTTTCGAGCTGTTCGCACGAATGGCCTTTCCCGGCAAAGCTGATAGGTTGATTCAGTTCGCCAATTTTAGTCGTCCAACAAGAAGCCGATCCCATGAGCGATAACAAGCCGACCTCCGCAGACCTCGACGAAGCCGCCCTTTTTTACCATCGCTACCCAAGGCCGGGAAAGCTGGAGATCCAGCCGATCAAGCCGCTCGGCAACCAGCGTGACCTGGCACTTGCCTATTCGCCGGGCGTGGCGGCTCCTTGTCTCGAGATCGCAAGGGATCCGGGAACGGCTGCCGAATACACCGCGCGCGGCAATCTCGTCGGCGTGATCTCCAACGGTACGGCGGTTCTGGGCCTCGGCTCCATCGGCCCGCTCGCCTCCAAACCGGTGATGGAGGGAAAGGCGGTCCTCTTCAAGAAGTTCGCCGGGATCGACGTCTTCGACATCGAGGTGAACGAATTCGACGTCGACCGTTTCTGTGATGCGGTGGGCGCACTGGAGCCGACCTTCGGCGGCATCAACCTGGAAGACATCAAGGCGCCGGAATGTTTCGTCATCGAGCGGTGCCTGCGCGAGCGGATGAACATTCCCGTCTTTCACGACGACCAGCACGGCACGGCGATCATCGTGGCGGCGGCGGTTCGCAACGGGCTGGAGCTTGGCGGTAAACCCATAGAGGAAGCGAAGATCGTGGCCTCGGGTGCGGGTGCCGCGGCGCTTGCCTGCCTCAATCTTCTGGTCTCGCTTGGCGCGAAACGCGAAAACATCTGGGTGACGGATATCGAGGGCGTCGTCTACGAAGGCCGCGAGACACTGATGGACGAATGGAAGGCGGTGTTCGCGCAAAAGACGGAGCATCGCACGCTTGGCGATGTCATACCGGGTGCCGACGTCTTTTTGGGGCTATCGGCAGCGGGCGTCCTCAAGCCGGAAATGGTCGCCAAGATGGCAGACCGTCCGCTGATCCTGGCGCTCGCCAACCCGAAACCGGAGATCATGCCGGAAGAAGCGCTTGCAGTGCGCCAGGATGCCGTCATCTGCACCGGGCGTTCGGACTACCCGAACCAGGTGAACAACGTTCTCTGCTTTCCATACATCTTCCGGGGCGCGCTCGACGTGGGCGCGACGACCATCAACGAGGAGATGAAGCTTGCCGCCGTGGAAGCAATCGCCCAGCTTGCGCGCGAGGAACCGTCCGACGTTGCCGCGCGCGCCTATGGCGGCGTTTCGGAGACCTTCGGTCCGAAATATCTGATCCCGTCCCCCTTCGACCAGCGGCTGATCCTGAGGATCGCGCCGGCGGTTGCACGCGCGGCCATGGACACAGGCGTTGCCGAACGCCCGATTGAGGATTTCGAGGCCTATCACGACCGGCTGAACCGTTTCGTCTTCCGCTCCGGCCTGATCATGAAGCCGATCTTTGCCGCCGCGCGGGACATGAAGCAGACAATCGTCTATTCCGACGGCGAGGACGAGCGCGTGCTCCGCGCGACGCAGGTGCTGCTGGAAGACGGGCTGGCGACGCCGATCCTGATCGGCCGGCCGGCGGTGATCGAGGCGCGGTGCGAACGTTTCGGCCTCAAGGTGCGGCCAAACAAGAACTTCGAGGTCATCAACCCGGAGGACGATCCGCGCTACCGGGATTATGTGGATACGCTAAGCGAACTTGTCGGCCGCAAGGGCGTGACGCCGGAAGCCGCACGCACGATGGTGCGTTCCAACAACACGGTAATCGGTGCGCTCGCCGTGCACCGCGGGGAGGCGGATGCCCTGATCTGCGGGCTGGAAGGCCGGTTTTCAAAGCACCTGCGCGATGTGCGCAACATCATCGGCTGCGCCGAAGGGGTGAAGGATTTTTCGGCACTTTCGCTGCTGATCAATTCCACCGGGGCGACATTCTTTACCGACACTTATGTGACGATCGACCCGACGGCGGAGGAGATCGCCGAGATGACCTGCCTGGCGGCGAAGGAAATCCGCCGTTTCGGCATCACGCCGAAGGCCGCGCTTCTTTCTTCCTCCAACTTCGGCTCGCGCGACAGCGTGCAGGCATCGAAGATGCGCGACGCGCTGAAGCTCATCTGGAAGCGGGCGCCGGGGCTTGAGGTGGATGGCGAAATGCACGGCGATGCGGCTTTGTCGGAGGCCATGCGCAAGCGCGTCATGCCGAATTCGAAGCTTGAAGGAGAGGCGAACCTTCTGGTTTTCCCGACGCTCGATGCCGCCAATATCGCGCTGAACCTCGTCAAGGTGATGACGGATTCGCTCCACGTCGGGCCGATTCTTCTGGGCACCGCGAAGCCTGCGCATATCCTCACACCTTCCGTCACCTCGCGCGGGGTGGTGAACATGTCGGCCTTTGCGGCGGTCGAGGCGCAGATGCGCGGGCAGGCGAGCGCGTGATCGGATATCTGATGTCGCATACGCCGATAACCGGTGTCCGTTTTCGGGGATCATGCGCTTGAGCCACGTCATGGCGTGAAGGGCGGGGGCGGGGCAAGTTGACGTCCGAAGTTCCATTCGGGGAGCACGGACCATGGTGCAGGTTCTCGTCGCCTTCGCCTCGAGCGAAGGCCAGACGCGGAAGATTTCCGAACGCATCGCGTCGCGGCTGAGGGATCGCGGGGCCGGCGTGCAACTCGTCGACGTGATGAAGAATGACGATCCCGCACTGGAGCCGTTTAACGCGGCGCTGCTGGCGGGATCGCTGCATGTCGGCCATCACCAGGAAGAACTCGTCCGCTTCGTGAAATCGCATCGCGAGGC
The DNA here is from genome assembly GCF_013266695.1 of Hongsoonwoonella zoysiae. Classification (GTDB taxonomy): domain Bacteria; phylum Pseudomonadota; class Alphaproteobacteria; order Rhizobiales; family Stappiaceae; genus Hongsoonwoonella; species Hongsoonwoonella zoysiae. The sequence continues at coordinate 524,224 of NZ_JABRXF010000003.1, read as the reverse complement.
GCTGTGCGGCGTGCCGACCGGGTTTGTCTCCGTCAGCCTGTCGGCGCATGGAACGCTTAACGAAGATGTCGCGGCGGCGCATGGATGCGTTGCCGATTTCTTCGAAATGGCGGGCTGGAAGGCAGACTGCACGCATCTGGCTGCGGGCGCCGTGCGAGATACCAGGCTGGGTTTCCTAAAGCGCTGGATCCTGCACCGGATTCTTCGAACAAAGGGCGTGGAGATGCCCGCTTCCGGCGTGCTGGAATTCACCGACTGGAAAGCGGTGGATGCCTTTGTCGATCAGTTCCTGAAGGAGGAAATAGCGCCGCGGGGCGTGCGTAGCGCATGACGGGGCCGATACGAGAAGGGCGGCTGGAGAGCCGCCCTTGCAACATTGGAATCACATATTCGGGTAGTTCGGGCCGCCGGCGCCTTCTGGCACCGTCCAGGTGATGTTCTGGTTCGGGTCCTTGATATCGCAGGTCTTGCAGTGCACGCAGTTCTGCGCGTTGATCTGGAACTTCGGCGCGTCCTCGCCTTCCTCCACCCATTCGTAAACGCCCGCGGGGCAATAGCGGTTCGACGGGCCGTCGAAGACGTCATGCTCCGACTTCTTCTGCAGGTCCATATCCTTCACCTTGAGGTGGACCGGCTGATCCTCCTCGTGATTGGTGTTGGACAGGAAGACGGAGGATAGCTTGTCGAAGGAGACGACGCCGTCCGGCTTCGGGTAAGCGATCGGCTTGCATTCTGAAGCGGGCTTTAGCGTCTTTGAATCCGGCTTGCCGTGCTTCATCGTGCCGAAGAAGGAAATGCCGAAAAGCTCGTTCGTCCACATGTCGAGCCCGCCAAGCGCGATGCCGATAACCGTTCCGAACTTCGACCAGAGCGGCTTGGCGTTGCGCACTTTCCGCAGGTCTTCGCCGATCTCGCTCTCGCGCCATGCGGTATCGAAGGCGGTTAGCTCCGCATTGGTCTTGCCCTCGGCCAGCGCGTCGAAGACATGTTCGGCGGCGATCATGCCCGACAGCATGGCGTTGTGAGAGCCCTTGATGCGCGGCACGTTCACGAAGCCAGCCGAACAGCCGATGATGAGGCCGCCGGGGAAGGAGAGCTTCGGTACGGACTGATAGCCGCCTTCGGTGATGGCGCGTGCGCCATAGGAGATGCGCTTGCCGCCCTCGAAGGTGTCGCGGATCGCCGGATGCGTCTTGAAGCGCTGGAACTCGTCGAACGGCGAAAGATGCGGGTTCTCGTAGTTCAGGTGCACGACGAAGCCGACGGCGACCTGATTGTCTTCCAGATGATAAAGGAAGGAGCCGCCTCCGGTCTTGTTGTCGAGCGGCCAGCCGAAGGTGTGCTGGACGAGACCGGGGCGGTGCTTTTCAGGGTCGATCTCCCAAAGTTCCTTGATGCCGATGCCGAACTTCGGAAAATCGCTGTCCTTGTCGAGGTCGAATTTCGCGATGAGCTGCTTTGCGAGCGAACCGCGCGCGCCTTCGCCGATCAGCACGTATTTGCCGCGAAGCTCGACACCGGGCGTGTAATTGGCGTTGGGCTTGCCGTCACGCCCGATGCCCATATCGCCGGTCGCCACACCGACGACCGTGCCGCGCTCGTCGTAAAGCACTTCGGCGGCGGCAAAGCCCGGATAGACCTCGACGCCGAGGGCTTCCGCCTTTTCGGCGAGCCAGCGGCAGACGTTGCCGAGCGAGACCACATAGTTGCCGTGGTTGTTCATGAGCTTCGGCATCATGAAATTCGGCAGGCGCATCGACCCGGCAGGCCCAAGCACCAGGAAATGATCGGCGGTGACCGCGGTCTTGATCGGCGTGTCTTCCTCGCGCCACTCGGGCAGGAGCTTGTCGATGGCGACGGGATCGATCACCGCGCCGGAAAGGATATGTGCGCCGACCTCAGACCCTTTTTCCAGGACGACCAGGGAAAGTTCCTCGCCCTTTTCGTTCGCGATCTGCTTGAGGCGGATCGCAGCGGCAAGGCCGGCCGGGCCTGCGCCGACGATCACGACGTCGAATTCCATGCTCTCGCGTTCAGGAAGTGCCTCGGTCTCGGCCATGTCTTTCTCCCGCCTCAGGCGGATGCGGCGCATCCGCCCGCCTGTATGTTTGTCTTTTCATCGCTAGCATCGATCCGCGCGTATCCGAAGCCCGGACGAGGCGCATGCGTGGATGCCAGGCGACATATCCCGCAGTTTCCTGTTTAGTGCAGGGCGCAACTGCCCGCAATCACCGAGCGGGAAACCTAAAGGATAATGACGTTTACGTAAACGGAATGTACGTCTGGCGCAAGTGGTGTTGAGCCACCTCCGGGTGCCTTGAGGTGCCGACCCTTGCACGCAATGACGATTGCGATCATCCCCGGCATTTGCGACAAGAAAGCATGATGACGTCCGGCCCGGATACTGGCGATAACGGCGAAGCGCCCAAAGGTGCTGCGGAGCTTGCGCGCGCCTATGAAGCCTTGATGGATTTTTATGTCGGTGCCGGCGTCAACGGCATGGTGGATGAAGACGCCGTCGACGCCTTCGCCTATGTCGAGACGCAGGCAAGGCGTCCGGCGCCGGTACGGGCACAAGAAACCGCGCCGATGCGGCCTGCCGCGCCTGCCAGGCCAGTACAAGGAAACGCCCCGTCTGCGCCTCCAAAACCTTCGGCGCAGACGGGCGCGTCGGTAAACGTTCAGCCAAGTGTTCAGCCGAGTGTTCCGGGCGATGAATCCATCGTCGCGGCGCGAGAGGCTGCGGCGAGCGCGAAAACGCTGGATGAACTGCACCGGATCCTTTCCAGGTTCGAGGGCTGCAACCTCAAACGCACAGCCAAGAACCTTGTGTTCGCGGATGGCAGTCCGAATGCGCGGGTGATGTTCGTCGGCGAGGCGCCGGGACGGGAAGAGGATGTCCAGGGCCTGCCCTTCGTGGGCCGGTCGGGCCAGCTTCTCGACCGGATCCTTGCCGCGATCGGGCTTGAGCGCCAGGTGGTCTACATCGCCAACGTCGTGCCGTGGCGCCCGCCAGGCAACCGCACACCGAGCCCGCAGGAAACGGAAATCTGCAAGCCTTTCATCAAGCGGCAGATCGAGCTAGTGGACCCGGATGTGCTGGTGTTCCTGGGCGGGGCTTCGGCCAAGGCTCTGCTTGGCGTTACCGATGGCATTTTGCGCCTGCGCGGGCACTGGATGACGTACGACACCGGCAAGCGGCAAATCCGGGCGATCGCGACGCTTCACCCGGCCTACCTCCTGCGCAATCCGGCGCAAAAACGCCTTGCCTGGCGCGATTTCCTGGCGATTAAGGCCGCCCTTGAAGAGGGCGTTGCGTCATAGACGCATTTTCACAGGGCGCAAGAAGGCCTATATCGAACTCGTAAACCTCTCAACTCCGCTGCGGGAAACCGACGTGCTCAACAAACTGCGCAAGTATCTGCCCGGAAAACTCGGCAAAACGAAACCGAGAGTGCCGGTGGTTCGCCTGCATGGCGCCATCGGCATGTCGACCCCGCTTCGCCCGGGGTTGACGCTTTCTTCCTGCGCGCAGACGCTGGAGCGCGCCTTCAAGGTGAAGGAAGCGCCCGCAGTGGCGCTTCTGGTCAATTCGCCGGGCGGATCGCCCGTCCAGTCGCGCCTGATCTACACCCGTATCCGGGCGCTGGCCGAGGAGCACAAGAAGGACGTTCTCGTCTTCGTTGAGGATGTGGCGGCATCCGGTGGCTACATGATCGCGATTGCGGGTGACGAGATCATCGCCGATCCGTCCTCGATCGTGGGCTCCATCGGCGTCGTTTCGGCAGGTTTCGGCTTCAATGACCTCATTTCGAAAATCGGCGTGGAGCGCCGCGTCTATACGGCGGGGGAAAAGAAAGTGTTGCTCGATCCCTTCAGGCCCGAGAGGGCGGAGGATGTGGAGCACTTGAAGTCCCTGCAGCAGGAAATCCATGAGACTTTCACCGGAATGGTGAAGGAGCGGCGCGGCGATGTGCTGAACGAGGCGGAAGACGTCTTCTCCGGTCTTTTCTGGACGGGCCAGAAAGCGCGGGACCTGGGGCTGATCGACCAGCTTGGCGATTTGCGCTCGGTGATCAAGGAGCGCTTCGGCAAGGACGCGGAACCGACCCTTTACGGCGCGCCGCGCTCGATTTTCCCCAAACGGGGAGGAATTGGCGTTGATGCGCCGGGCGGGATCAACCTGCAAGGCGTCGGCGATGACATCATATCTTCGCTCGAGACGCGTGCACTCTGGGCGCGTTACGGGCTTTGAGCGGCGTAGGAAAATAAATGGCGGGAGATAGGAAGATGCCGCAATTATTCGCATTGGCTGCGCTTGCCGTGGGGGGATATGTGCTCGCCAGGGCCGTTCGCCGCGAGATGAACCGTGTCGAGGCGCGCGTATCCAAGAGCGCCAACGACAAGGCCAAGCGCGAGCGCGTTGCGACGCTGGAACGCGATCCGGAAACCGGCCGCTACCGCCCGCGCGAAGGCTGAACCGCCGCTCGAATTTACGTTACCGCGGCGCGCTGTTTGCCGAATTCCTTGACGAATGCGGGCGATGGTGGCACGTGTCTGCCCCGTCGAACGGGTGGGATTCCAACCGCCGACGCCTCTCTCGCCTCATCGCCCACCGCCGGGAAAAGCAATATGCCGAGCGAAAGCCTTCCGCTGCACATGCGGCCGCAAAACTCCTTCCAGGGCCTGATACTTACCCTGCAGCGCTACTGGGCGGACCGGGGCTGCGTGGTGCTCCAGCCCTATGATATGGAAGTGGGTGCGGGCACGTTCCACCCGGCGACGACGCTGCGCTCGCTCGGGCCGCGCCCGTGGAAAGCGGCCTATGTGCAGCCTTCGCGCCGCCCGACCGACGGGCGCTACGGCGAAAACCCGAACAGGCTGCAGCACTATTACCAGTTCCAGGTGCTCCTGAAGCCGTCGCCTTCCAACCTGCAGGATCTTTATCTCGAAAGCCTCTATGCCATCGGCCTCGATCCGAAGGTGCATGATATCCGCTTCGTCGAGGATGACTGGGAAAGCCCGACGCTGGGCGCATGGGGCCTTGGTTGGGAATGCTGGTGCGACGGCATGGAAGTTTCGCAGTTCACCTATTTCCAGCAGGTGGCGGGCTTCGAGTGTTCGCCCGTTTCCGGCGAACTGACCTACGGACTTGAACGTTTGGCGATGTATATCCAGGGCGTCGATAACGTCTACGACCTGAATTACAACGGGCTGGAAGGTGACGACAAGGTCACCTACGGCGACGTTTTCCTGCAAGCCGAACAGGAATATTCCCGCCATAACTTCGAATATGCCGACACGGACATGCTGTTCCGCCACTTCAAGGACGCCGAAGACGAATGCCGGCGGCTGCTGGACGCGGGGGCCAAAGCGCGCGATGAGGGCGAGGATGGTATCCACAAGGTGGTGCTGCCGGCCTATGACCAGTGCATCAAGGCGTCTCACTGCTTCAACCTTCTGGATGCGCGCGGCGTCATATCCGTTACAGAACGCCAGAGCTATATCCTGCGTGTGCGCGAGCTTGCCAAGGCGTGTGGGGCGGCCTTCCTTGAAACCGATGCCGGGGGCAAGGGATATGTCGCGGCCTAACGTTCGCGTGAGCGCCATCACGTCGGATTGAGCGGCGGCGGGCGACGCGTGAATTGCGCTTTCCCATTTTGCTCGGGCAGCCTTGCGTCAGAACTCGAAAAGTGGGGGAGGCATTTATGAGCGAAGCGGTCGTTGCCCAAAAAGGCTCTTACGCCGTCGAAGTGGAAGCGGGTAAGACGTATTTCTGGTGTGTGTGCGGGCGCTCCGCGAAGCAGCCCTTTTGTGACGGTTCGCACAAGGCCACCGATTTTCAGCCGCTCAAGTGGACCGCGGAGAAAAGTGGCAGGAAGTTCTTCTGCGGCTGCAAGGCGACGGGCAACCAGCCGTTCTGCGATGGCTCCCACAAGTCGCTTTGAACGACGCCGGGCCTGTTCCTACTCGCCCGCTTCGGGCTGCGCGCCGGCATCGGCGCGCTTTTGGGTCGCAGCGCTCAATTCGCGCTCCAGCATCTTCTCGACAGTGCCGCGCGGGCGCGTAAAGCGGGCTAGAAGGTCATAGAGGACCGGTGTCAGGAACAGCGTCAGCGCGGAGGAAAGCGTGAGCCCGCCGATGATGACGCTGCCGATGGCGATCCGGCTTTCCGCGCCAGCACCACTTGCAAGCACGAGCGGCAACGCGCCGAGCACTGTGGAAACGACCGTCATGACGATGGGGCGCAGACGCAGCACCGAAGCGTTGATCACCGCCTCTCGTACCGGCTGGCCTTCGTCGCGTAGCTGGTTGGCGAATTCGACGATGAGAATGCCGTTCTTGGCCATGAGACCGATCAGCAGCACGATGCCGATCTGGCTGTAGACGTTGAGCGACAGCCCTCCGACTGTCATGGCGTAGATGGCGCCGGCTATGCCGAGCGGGACGGTGAGCAGGATCACCAGCGGGTGAATGAAGCTTTCGAATTGTGCGGCAAGCACCAGAAAGACGATCAGAAGCGCCATGGCGAAGACGAGATTGGCGCCGCTTGCGGTTTCCTGGAACTGCTGCGACTGGCCGTCGAGCCCGAGCTTTGCCTCCGGCGGGAGAACTTCGGACGCTGCCTCGCGCATGAACTGGATGGCCGAGCCGAGGTCGTAACCATCCGCAAGGGCGGCCGAAATCACGATGGACGGCAACCGGTCGTAGCGGCGGAGCGAGGCGGCGGCGGCACTCTCGTTCATGGAAACGAGCGCACCGAGAGGGATCAGCGATGTGCCGTCGCCTGAACGGATGAAGATGTTGCTGATGTCCGACGGAGAGCGCCTGTCCTCTATTTCCGCCTGAAGAATGACCGGATATTCGCGCCCGCGGCTGACGAATTGCGTCACCTCGCGCGAGGCGAGCATGGTCTGCAGCGTCGAGGCGATGGTCTGCACGCTGATGCCGAGATCGTCCGCCCGCGCCCTGTCGACGGTGAGCGAGAGCTGCGGCTCGTTCTCCTCGAAATCCATTTCCGGATTGACGAGATTAGGGTTTTCCTGGGCTTTTTGCAGCAACTGCTGCGCCCAGATCTTCACGCTTTCGAAATCCGGCCCGCCAACGACGACGCGAAGCGGGCTGGAGGAGCCGCGAAGCCCGAGACCGGCGGGCGATACGGGAAAGCCGCGCGCGATGGTGACCTCGCTCATGCGCGGGGCAAGCGCGCGGGCGAGGCCGCGATTGTCGAGCGTGCGTTCCTCCCACGGTGCAAGGCGAAAGACCACGAAGGAGCGGTAGGCGCGGTTGCCGAAGCCGGAGAATGTAAAGATCGTGTCGATCTCGCCGCTATCGCGATAGGGGCTTGCGATCTCTTCGACCTGTCGCGCGGCCCGGTCGGTATGTTCGAGCGTACTTCCCTGCGGCGCGGTGAGGGGAACGAAGACGACGCCGCGATCCTCGTTGGGCGTAAGCTCGCGCGGCAGCGACTGGAAGAGCGGCCAGCTGAAGGCCGCGATCGCGACGACCACCGCGATCGCCACCAGCGGCATTCTGACAAGCGCTTCGAGGCTGCGTCGGTAGGCGCGCAGCAACAGCGGTTCGCGCCGTTCGCCGTCGGCGCTTGCGTTTTTGGACCGCGACAGAACCTTGGAGGCGAGTGCCGGACAGGCGGTGAGCGCGACGAAGGTGGAGATCGCCACCGCACTTGCCATGACGAAGCCGAACTCGATGAAAAGTCCGCCGACCTGACCAGGCAGGAAGGAAAGCGGCACGAAGACCGCAATCAGTGTGGCCGATGTCGCAAGCACCGCGAAGGTGACCTGCCGGGAACCCAGCACGCTCGCCGCAAGCGGGCTTTCGCCGTGGTCGATCCGGCGCTGGATATTTTCCAGCACGACGATGGCGTCATCCACCACCAGGCCTATGGCCAGAAGCAGCGCAAGCAGCGTCAGCACATTGATGGAAAAGCCGAGGAGCTGGATCAGCAGGAAGCAGCCGATGAGGGCTACGGGAATGGTGATGGCGGGCACGAGCGTCGCGCGCAAGCTCATCAGGAATAGCAGTATGACGAGCACGACAAGCGCCAGCGATATTCCTAGCGCCTGCAAAACCTCGCGGATCGATGCGCCGACGAAGATCGCATCGTCCGAGCCGATTTCGATCGCCATGCCTTCGGGAAGGGTCGGCTCGATCGCCTTGATTTCTTCGCGCACAGCATTGGAGATCGCGATGGTGTTGCTTTGGCTCTGGCGGATGATGGCGAGGCCTACCGCGTCGCGCCCGTTGCTGCGGGCAATGGTGGTGTCGCTGGAAACGCCTTCCTCGATGCGGGCGATGTCGCCGAGCTTGACCGGATAGCCGGCGATCCTGTCGACCACGACATTGCGGAACTGTTCGACGGAGGAGAGCCGGCTGTCGAGGCGGATGCCGAGCTGGCGGTCGCGGCTTTCGATCTCGCCTGCGGGAAGCTCGACGTTGTTGCGCCTGAGCGCCGCCTCGACATCGGCGACGGTCAGATTGCGCGCCGCCATTTCGCGCCGGTTCAGCCAGATGCGGATAGCGAGCGGCCGCTCGCCGTAGATATTGATGCTGGCCACTCCGTCGACGGTGGCGAGCCTGTCGTGGATGAAACGGTCGACGTAATCGGTGATTTCCGCCGTCGTCATGTTGTCGCTGGTAACCGCGAGGCGCATGACTGGATCGGCGTCGGAATCGCTCTTGACCACCTGCGGCTCGTCGACATCGTCCGGCAGGTTGGAGCGCACGCGCCCGACGGCATCGCGCACATCATTCGACGCCTCGTCGATATCGCGGCCCGTCTCGAACTCGATGGTGGTGCGGCTGCGCCCGCGCCGGCTTTGCGAGGAAATCGTGCGCACACCCGAAATGCCGGCGACGGCGCCCTCGATCATTTCCGTGATGTCGGTATCGACAACTTCGGGAGCTGCGCCCGGATAATAGGTCGTGACGGAAACGACGGACCGGTCCACATCCGGCAGTTCGCGGATCGGGAGTTGCGTGAGACCGGCAAGACCGAAGACGACGATCAGAATGCTGGCGACGGCGGCCAGCACCGGGCGGCGGACGGAAAGATCGGAGAGCGTCACGAGCGTGAACTTTCGTGCGCGCCCGCCGTGCCGCCGGCATCGCTCGTCGCGGGCTCGCTGTTGAGGACGTTCACTTCGGCGCCATCACGCAGGCGCTGAAGGCCTGTAATGGCGACCATGTCTCCCGCCGCGATGCCTTCGCGGATCTCGACAAGGCCACCCTCGCGCAGGCCGGTCGCCACTTGCGTCTTCTCCGCCTTGCCCGCGGCAATGCGGTAGACGAAAGTGTTCGAGCCTTCCGAGACGATCGCCGCGTCAGGCACGGTGACGGCCTCGTAATCGTCAAGCGTGATCGACATCAGCACGAACATGCCCGAAGGCAAGGCGCGGTCCGGGTTGGGCAGTTCGGCGCGGGTCAGGAATGAGCGGGAATTGCGGTCGACCCGGCTGTCGACCGCGATGATGCGCCCTTCGAAGGTGCGGCCGGGAAAGGCGGAACCGCGCGCGACGACCTCGAGGCCGGGCTTCACGCGCGCAAACAGCGTTTCGGGAAGCTGGAATTCCACTTCGACCTTGCTGAGGTCGTCAAGCGTCGTCAGCCGGTCGCCGGCTTCCACGCGTGCGCCAACGTCAATCGACGTCAGGCCCAGAACGCCGGAAAACGGCGCACGAATCGTGCGGTCCTCAAGCTGGCGGCGCGCCCTGTCGACGGCGGCGCGGGCGACGATTTCCTCCGCGCGCAGGGTCTCGAGCGCCGCAAGGCTGACCGTCTGGCTTTCGCGAAGGCGGGCTGCGCGTTCCGCCGCCTGCTGCTTCTGCAAGAGCGTGCCTTCGGCGGCTGAGAGATTGGCCCGCTCGATATCGTCGTCGAGGCGGGCGATGACGCCGCCTTCGTCAACTTCCCCGCCGGGCGTGATGTTGAGTTCGACAACCCGCCCGTCGGCCAGCGGAACGATTTCCACCGAACGCCTTGCCCGCGTCGTGCCGACCGCCTCGACGACCCGTGACAGGTTGCGCATGACGGCCGTATCCGTCTCGACGCTGGCGGCGCGCGAGCCTCCACGCCCGCGTTCGGGACGGTCGTTCGCCGCGCCATTGGCGAATTCCTGCTGGTAGAAGGTATAGCCGCCCCAGCCGGCGCCCGCGAGAACCGCGATGATCAGGATTTGCCGCAGGAAGTTCACGCAAGCACTCCGACAGGGCGCAAATCGATGGTTGTTCGCGCCGATTGTTGAAAGATAGATAATACGAGCTTCCAGACCCTTACCCTAATAAATAGATGGAACAAGCGCGTTCAATGCCAAGCCGGCGGTTCAGATCGCGGGTGAGGGGTGACAAAGCCGGGGCTTCTTGGTAGGCACATCGCGAAATTCCGGCAGCCGCCACACCAGCCAACAATTCGAGACGAGTGACATGCCCGATCTTCTCCTGGAGCTTTTCAGCGAGGAAATTCCCGCCCGCATGCAGCGGCGCGCCGCCGACGACCTGAAGTCGCTGGTGACAAACGCACTCGTCGATGCCGGTCTGCACTACGAGGGTGCCAAGGCTTTCGTGACGCCGCGCCGGCTGGCGCTGCAGGTGGCGGGCGTTCCCGCTTCCTCCAGGGCGACGCGCGAGGAGCGAAAAGGCCCGCGCGTGGGCGCGCCGGAAAAGGCTGTGGAAGGCTTCCTGCGCGGTGCGGGGCTTTCCTCCATCGAAGAGGCGGAAATCGTCTCCGACCCGAAGAAGGGCGATTACTACGTCGCGGTGATCGAAAAGCCGGGGCGTACGGCGGAAGATATCATCGCCGAGGCGATGCCGGGCATCATCCGCGGATTTCCCTGGCCGAAGTCCATGAAGTGGGGTACGGGCTCGCTGCGCTGGGTGAGGCCGCTGCACTCCATCGTCTGCATGTTCGGCCCGGAAACGGAAGAGCCGGAGATTATCCCCTTCGAGGTGGACGGAATTTCTTCGGGCGACGTCACGCGCGGCCACCGCTTCATGGGGCCGGGCGAAATCCACGTGCGCCGGCTTGAAGACTATATGGAAAAGCTGGAGCAGGCGAGGGTCGTGCTCGATGCCGACCGGCGCAAGGACATCATCCACCACGACGCGCGCGACCGGGCGCTGGCGCTCGGCCTTGAGCTTGTCGAGGATCCGGGCCTTCTGGAGGAAGTCGCCGGTCTGGTCGAATGGCCGGTGGTACTCGTCGGTTCCTTTGACGAGGCGTTCCTTGAACTTCCCGACGAGGTGATTCGCCTCACGATCCGCGCGAACCAGAAGTGCTTCGTGCTGCGCGATTCCAGCACGGGCAAGCTTTCCAACAAGTTCGTGCTGATTTCCAATATCGAGGCCGCTGATGGCGGCAAGGAGATCATCCACGGCAACGAGAAGGTGATCCGCGCAAGGCTGTCGGACGCCCGCTTCTTCTGGGAAACCGACCTTCAGACGAAACTGGAAGACAATCTGCCGAAGCTTGAAGCGGTCGTCTTTCATGAAAAGCTCGGCACGCAGGCCGAGCGCGTGGAACGGCTGAAGGCGCTTGCGAGCGAACTTGCGCCAATCGTCGGCGCGGACACGGAGAAGGCGAAACGCGCTGCGGAGCTTGCCAAGGCCGATCTCGTCTCGCTGATGGTCTATGAGTTTCCCGAACTGCAGGGCCAGATGGGCCGGGCTTACGCGGAGATCCAGGGCGAGGACGCAAGCGTCGCAGCCGCCATCGAGGAGCACTACAAGCCGCAGGGGCCGGGCGACAGCGTGCCCACCGATCCGGTGTCGATTGCCGTTGCGCTTGCCGACAAGCTCGATCTTCTCACCGGCTTCTGGGCCATCGACGAAAAGCCGACCGGCTCGAAGGACCCTTATGCGCTGAGAAGAGCGGCGCTGGGTGTTATTCGGATCGTGCTGGAGAATGGGATTCGCGTTAGTCTCTCTAAGATTATTTCTTCTTCCGTTCAGCGACAGGCTGAAACTGAATATGAAGTTGCAAAAAGAATATCGGACGTAAGTCTTTTAGAAAGTATCGAGGTTGCGACTGAGAACAATATTCCTCATTTAATTAGGCGTCTGTCTGGAAGCCATGTTCCCGATGGTATCGTATTTGGACCGTATTCTTTTCCGTTTAGTACGTTTGATAGAAACGTGTTCGATGCGACCGTCGGATTGCTGAACTTGGAGTTTGGTCAACAAGAAGGGATTGGTCGAAATGACCTCCTTTCCTTCTTCGCCGACCGTCTCAAAGTTCATCTGCGCGACGAAGGCGCAAGGCACGACCTGATCGACGCCGTGTTCGCGCTGGGCGGGCAGGACGATCTTCTGATGATCGTCAAGCGCGTCGAGGCTCTTGGCCGGTTCCTTGAAACCGAGGATGGCGCGAACCTGCTGGCCGGGACGAAGCGCGCGGCCAACATCCTGCGCATCGAGGAAAAGAAGGACGGCAAGAAGGTTGAGGGCGACATTCACCGCGAGCTTTTGATGGAGCCTGCCGAAATCCAGCTTGCGGCGGCCATCGACAGCGCGCGTTCCGCCGCTTCCGAAGCGATTTCCAATGAGGATTTCGAAAGCGCGATGACGGCCCTTGCCGCCCTTCGCGCCCCGGTCGACCGGTTCTTCGACGAAATTCTCGTCAACGCCGAGGACCCGAAACTTCGTGAAAACCGGCTGAAATTGCTCGCCGAAATCCGCGAAGCGACGCGGGAGGTTGCGGATTTCTCGAAGATCGCGGGATGAGCCCGGGCGTTTTGATTCGTCATTGCCGGGCTTGACCCGGCAACCCATCTCCGATGTGCAGCAGATGAATGGATGCCCGGATCAAGTCCGGGCATGACGAATGGATGGATTTCGGCTTGGTCCGCAAGCGATGCGGTTGGGCCGGGCTCTATCACCCGATCTCGATATCGAGCCCCAGATCCAGAACCGGCGCGGAATGCGTGATCGCGCCGATGGAGATAAGGTCGACGCCCGTTTCCGCAATCGCCTTCACCGTGTCGAGGTTGACCCCGCCCGACGCTTCCAGAAGCACCTTGCCGCCCGCGATCTCCACCGCCTGACGCAGGACTTCCGGCGGCATGTTGTCGAGCATGACGACATCGGGTTTCGCGCGAAGGGCTTCTTCAAGCTGGTCGAGCGTATCGACTTCCACCTCGATCTTCACCAGATGCCCGGCGAAGGCCTTCGCGCCTTCGATAGCCTGGCTGACGCCGCCCGCCACGGCGATATGGTTGTCCTTTATCAGGATCGCGTCGTCGAGGCCGAAACGGTGGTTCGCGCCGCCGCCGCAGCGCACGGCGTATTTCTCGAAAGCGCGCAGGCCCGGTGTCGTCTTGCGGGTGCAAACGATGCTGGCCTTCGTGTGGGAAATCAGGTCGGCGAAGGCAGCCGTGGCGGTGGCGATGCCCGAAAGGTGCCCCATGAAATTGAGCGCCACACGCTCCGCCGATAACACCGCGCGGGCAGGCCCCTCGATCCGCGCGACAACGTCGCCGGGGGCAAGCTTCGTGCCGTCACTCAATTCCGGTGAGAATTGCACATCGGCATCCGTCAGGCGGAAGGCGGCGGCGGCAAGGTCGAGCCCGGCAAGGCGGCCCGGCTGACGTGCGGCGATAACCGCATTTGCGTTCGCTTTCGCCGGGATCGTCGCTTCGCTGGTGATGTCGCCCGCACGCCCCCAATCCTCAAGCAGGGCGGCTTTCACGGCGTCCTCCACCATGAGGCGGGGCAGGGTGGGCAAACGCATCTCCCCCGTCATGCCAGTTCTCCCGCTGCGAGCGCGCGTTGGCCGGCTTCGCTTTCCACCGCTGCCTGAGCGATCATTTCCACCTCCGCGAGCGTCATGAACGAGCGGCGCGCTTGCGCCGGGTCGGCATCCGGATAGTCGTCGCGGTAGTGCCCGCCGCGGCTTTCGGTACGCGCAAGGGCGGCAGCCGCCACGACCTTCGCGGCTACGATCATGTTGATGATGGAAATGCGTTCGCAGCGCCGTTCGAGTGCCTGGAAGACGGCAAGCGCACCGCGCAGACCTTCGGCGTTGCGGACGACGCCGACATGGGCGCTCATCGTCTTGCGGAGCGTCGTGATCGCCGCGCGCTCCACCTCGTTGCGCTGGCTCGCGTCCTGGATCGTGTGATCGATCTTCGGCCAGTGCGCGGTGCGCGGTGTCGGCATGAGGCCCTGGATGTCTTCCGCGATCCTGGCCGCGAAGACAACCGTTTCCAGAAGCGAGTTGGAGGCGAGCCGGTTCGCGCCGTGAGCTCCCGTGGAGGCGACTTCGCCGGCGGCCCACAGGTTGTCGAGCGACGTGCGGCCGTTCGCGTCCGTCAGGATGCCGCCCATGTGGTAATGCTCCGCCGGCACGACGGGGATGGGCTCTTTCACAGGGTCGATGCCGGCTGCCTGGCAGGCGGCGTAAACGGTTGGAAAGCGGGTGGGGAACTCCGCGCCAACGGCATCGCGGCAGTCGAGAAAAGCGCCGCGTCCGGCGGCAACTTCGGCGAAGATCGCGCGCGCCACCACGTCACGCGGGGCAAGCTCCTTCAGTGGGTCGATCGCCTCCATGAAGCGGTTTCCCGCCTTGTCGACGAGGATCGCGCCTTCGCCGCGCAGCGCTTCGGTGGCGAGCGGGGCGGGGTCGCGCCCGACGTCAAGTGCTGTCGGGTGAAACTGGACGAACTCTGGATCCGCCAGGATCGCGCCCGCACGTGCGGCCATGGCAAGGCCGTGGCCGTTTGCCTCGGAAGGATTGGTGGTGACGCCGTAAAGATGGCCAATGCCGCCGGAAGCGAGCACGATGGCTTTCGCGGGAAAGGCAAGACGTTCCATCCCTCCCCGGCGGCGGGCGAGAATGCCGGTGACGCGCTTTCCTTCGCAAATCAGGCTTTCGCCGAGATAACCTTCCACGACGCGGATCGACGGCGTCTTGCGCACGGCGGCGACGAGCGCGTCCATGATCGCGCGGCCGGCCATGTCACCGCGCACACGCACCACACGGTTTTCCGAATGCGCGGCCTCGCGCGAAAGCTGCAGCCTGCCCTCAAGGTCCTGATCGAAGGGGACGCCGTAACCCAGAAGATCGCGCACCCTTTCGCCCGCTTCCTGCGTCATCAGGCGGACGATTTTTTCCTCGCAGATGCCGCCGCCGACCTCCATCGTGTCGCGGGCATGGGCGTCTGCCGAATCCCGTTCGGACACGGCCGCCGCGATGCCCCCTTGCGCCCACGCGGAAGATGCGCCCTCGCCGATGGGCGAGGCGGTAAGCACCGTGACGGGACGGGGCGCAAGCTTGAGCGCGCAAAAGAGCCCGGCAAGTCCGCCGCCCAGGATCACCACATCGTCGATGTGAGGGGCGGGCGAGGTGGAAGAAATGGCAGACATGAGAACACCCCGCGCACGTTGCGCAAGAAAGGGGCGGTCGGCACGCCATTTGCCGTGCCGACCGGTTGTTCGGTAAAGCCTATTATAGCCTCAGCTCTTGAGATTGATCATCCGCTCCACCGCGACGCGGGCACGCGCGGAAATATCCGGATCGACAATCACCTCGTCCTTCATCTCCACCAGCGCGTCGAGCACCTTGGAAAGGGTAATCCGCTTCATATGCGGGCAGAGGTTGCAGGGGCGCACATAATCGACGCCCGGCGTTTCGCTGGCGATATTGTCCGCCATGGAACATTCGGTGACGAGCATCACCTTCTCGGGCCGATTGACCTTCACCCAGTCGATCATGCCGGCGGTGGAGCCCGCGAAATCGGCTTCCTCGACAACCTCCGGCGGGCACTCGGGGTGGGCGATGATCTTCACGCCTGGTTCGATTTCCCGGTATTCGCGAAGTTCCTCGGCCGTGAAGCGCTCATGCACCTCGCAGGCACCCGCCCAGGTCAGCACTTCGACATCCGTCTGCCGCGCGACGTTGGCGGCCAGGAACTGGTCGGGGATGAGCAGGACGCGCGGCGCGCCAAGGCTTTCCACGACCTGGACGGCGTTGGACGACGTGCAGCAGATGTCGCATTCCGCCTTCACCTTGGCGGAGGTGTTCACATAGGTGACGATCGGCACGCCCGGATATTTCTCGCGAAGACCACGTACATCCGCGGCCGTGATCGATTCGGCGAGCGAGCAACCGGCATTCATGTCCGGGATCAGCACCGTCTTGTCCGGGTTCAGGATCTTCGACGTTTCGGCCATGAAATGCACGCCGCACTGGACGATCACATCGGCATCCGCGCGCGTGGCTTCCTTGGCAAGCTGCAGGCTGTCGCCGACGATATCGGCAATGCCGTGGTAGATCTCCGGCGTCATGTAGTTATGCGCCAGGATCACCGCGTTGCGCTCTTTCTTCAGTTCGTTGATGGCATGCACCGTCGGCGCAAGTGCGGGCCATTCGAACTCGGGGATCAGGTGTTTCACCTTCTCGTAGACGGGCGCGGTAGCCTCCGCTACCTCGGGCGTATAGGCAAGCTCCGGCCGCGCTACTATGCCATAGCGGTCGAGCGCGGTGGTGGCATTGCTCTTCGGCCGATCGAGATCGGCGGAAATGATCGTGGTGGCCATGGAGACCTCCCCTGGTGAACCGTCCGTCCTGGCGGGTATTTTGCCAGTTTTTCGGCCGGTCAGCCGCCGATTGCGGCTTTATACTCAATTTGAGCATAAGTCGGAGTTTAAAAAACGCGGCCTAAGCCGTTACTTATGCTCACTTGCAGCATATATAATCGCCCTCGTGCCGCTTTGCCAATGGGGGATGGGTATATTTTGTCGGACTCGAGGCGAAGATATTGAAAATCATAATATTTTTTATGTGAAACTTGGCCGCCGAGGCTGCCTGTTGAAATTTCCGGTCCTCGCGCTTATCTAAGCGCCTCGGGTTCGGGCCCCTGCCGCTCGCAAGCGAAAGCTGATGGTGAAGCCCCGATTTTCTGCCAATCCGACCGACCTTTCGTCACGCGGACCAGCGGTAATGCGAGCACCCTTACGGACTATCCGCGTCGAACCGAGAAGGAGGTTCAGATGGGCGGACATGCTCCTCTTCCCACGATTGACAGCCTGAAGGCTCAGGCGAAGCGCCTGCGCGGCGGGCTTGCCGCGAATGGAAATGAAATCAGCCACGGGCGGGCGCTTGAACTCCTCGCCCAGCAATACGGCTTTCGCGACTGGAACACCCTTTTCGCAAGCGCCGGAAACCGCAGGTCGGTGGCCGATCTCAGGATCGGCGACACTGTGAAGGGCCGCTATCTTGGACAGCCGTTCACCGGTCGGCTTGTCGGCATGCAGGACCTCGCATCCTCCGGCCGGTTCCGGCTTACGCTGAAGTTCGACGAGCCTGTCGACGTCGTCACGTTCAAGAGCTTCTCGGCCTTTCGCCAACGGGTGACGGCGACCGTTTACGAGACGGGACGGTCTGCCGAAGCCACGTCGAACGGACAGCCGCATATCGTGATCGACCTTTAATGAATAATACGCCCGCCGGGAGGTTTTCCGGCGGGCGTTTCATATGCGGCGTGAATGGTTTCAATTAATAATATTTGATATTTCGGTCAGCCTTGCTGACGTATGATCCGTTTCATTCGTCTCTTCGCAGCGCGGCTTCCCGGTCGCATGATTCGTTGGGAAATACTGAATGTCTCGATCGTCTTCTGCTTCTTCGCTTTCCGCTGCCCGCCCCAACGTCCCCCTCATCATCGTCTGTGGTTGTCTGATCGCGCTTTTGTCTTTCGGCCCGCGCTCCGCGCTCGGCATGTTCCTGCTGCCGATGACGGAGGCACGCGGCTGGTCGCGCGAGGTCTTTGCGCTGGCCCTCGCCATCCAGAACCTGACCTGGGGCGCCGCGCAGCCCTTCGCCGGAATGCTGGCGGACCGCTACGGCACGGCACGCGTGTTCATTGCAGGTGTGGTGATCTATTCCCTCGGGCTTGTCGCGATGGCCTATGCCGAGACGCCCGTCTGGCTGCATGTCTCCGCGGGTGTGATGATCGGCATCGGCATCGCCTCGTCTTCCTTCGCGCTCGTGATCGCGGCTTTCGGAAGGGTGGTGACGCCGGAGCGGCGGTCAATGGCCTTTGGCATCGGCACGGCTTCAGGCTCCATGGGGCAGTTCGTTTTCGGCTTTCTCGCCCCGCCGCTGATCGACGGGCTCGGCTGGCAGATGGCGCTGATTGCCATGGGCGGGCTGATGCTTGCCGTGGTGCCTTTGGCATTCGCGTTACGTGGAAAGTCCGAATATACGCCCTCGCATGCGGGCGAAAAGGACCAGAGCCTGAAGCAGGCTGTGGCGGAAGCCTTCGGCACGCGCGGCTATGTCCTTCTTAGCTTCGGCTTCTTCGTCTGCGGCTTCCATGTCGCCTTCATCACCGTCCATCTTCCGCCCTATATCGTGGATCTGGGCCTTGCGCCTTTCTGGGGCGGGCTATCAATCGCGCTGATCGGGCTCTTCAATATTTTCGGCTCGCTGGCGTCCGGCTATATCGGCGGGCGCTTTTCCAAGCCGTATCTCCTGTCGCTGATCTACCTTTCACGCGCGGCTGCCATCTTAATCTTCCTCATGGTGCCGGCCACACCCTTTACCGTCATGGCATTTGCGGCTGTCATGGGGCTCCTGTGGCTTTCCACCGTGCCGCCAACCTCGGGCCTCGTCGCCGTCATGTTCGGCCCGCGCTACATGGGAACGCTTTTCGGCTTCGTCTTCTTCTCCCACCAACTCGGTTCGTTCCTCGGCATCTGGCTGGGCGGCAGGCTCTACGACGAAACTGGCTCCTACGACACGATCTGGTGGCTCGGTATCGCGCTTGGCCTTTTCGCGGCAATCGTCCACTGGCCGATCAGGGAAGCCCCGGTCGGGCGGCTTGCAAGCGTGCCTGCCGAATAAACGGCCGACGCAAGACCGGTTGCGTGGAACGCTCTGGCAGGGGGCCCATTGGCGACCTTGCGCGGACGCGCAGGGTCTGGCAGCGTTCGAACCAAGGTCGACAATCAGCTTGGGAGAGCCGAAATGAGCGCATTCAAGGCCGTATGGATCACCCGTGACGAGGGCGCGAAGGCGCAAAACCCGGCGGAAGTACGGGAAATCGGTGTCGACGACCTCATGGAGGGCGACGTCACCATCCGCGTCGAGCAGACGACGGTAAACTACAAGGATGGGCTTGCTGTTACGGGAAAAGGTCCGGTGGTGCGCCGCTTTCCGATGATACCCGGCATCGATCTCGTCGGCGAGGTAACTGAATGTTCCTCAAACGCCTATTCCAAAGGCAACAAGGTGCTTTTGAACGGTTTCGGCGTCGGCGAGACGCATATGGGCGCTTATGCCGGATATGCGCGGCTCAACAGCGACTGGCTGATCCCGCTGCCGAAGGGTTTGAGCGGCCATCAGGCAATGTCGATCGGTACCGCCGGTTACACGGCCATGCTATGCGTGCTTGCGCTTGAAGATCATGGAGTCACGCCTGACAAGGGGCCGATACTGGTGACAGGTGCCGCGGGCGGTGTCGGCTCGGTCGCTGTTGCCGTTCTCGCCAAGCTCGGTTTCGAGGTTATCGCTTCGACGGGGCGTGCCGGAGAGGCCGATTACCTCAAAGGCCTGGGCGCTTCGGAGATTATCGACCGCGGCGAGCTGTCGGGCCCGGCGAAGCCGCTCAACAAGGAGCGTTGGGCGGGCGCCATCGATGTCGCAGGCTCCAACACGCTCGCCAACGCGCTGTCGATGACCCGCTACGGCGGTACGGTCGCGGCTTGCGGGCTGGCTCAGGGAATGGATCTGCCGACGTCCGTCGCGCCGTTCATCCTGCGCGGGGTGACGCTTGCCGGGATAGACAGCGTCATGGCGCCGATTTCCCGGCGGACCGAGGCTTACGAGCGGCTGGTGCGGGATCTCGACATGGCAAAGCTGGACGCAATCACGACGACAATCGGCTTCGACGACATCATCCCGCATGCCTCGGCAATCCTTGAGGGCAAGGTGCGCGGGCGTCTCGTCGTAGAAATGGGATAACCGGCCCGGCAGGCGGCGGTCAGCTCCAGCCGCCGCCTTTCGTGCGATAGAAGATGTGCCGGCCTATCTTTTCCAGCCGGTCCATGGTGCGAGCCCAGCCGGGGTGCACGTAGGTCGCATGATAATGCGTCGAAGCGCCGACTTCCTTCAGGTATTGCTCGCCTTCCACCGTCTCCCTGGCGATGCGCTGCGCGGTTTCCCATGAATCCTTTGACGAAATCCGGTCGCGTTTGCCGTCGCAGGCGAAGGAAAACTGGCAGCGGTTACGCTTGTGCCGGTTCTGGTAGACCACCTTGCAGATCGTATCGGGATACGTCGGGTTCTTGACGCGGTTCAAGACCACCTGGGCAACGGCAACCTGACCGTCCTCCGGCTCGCCGCGCGCCTCGAAGTAGACGGCTTCCGCAAGACAACGCTGTTCCTTGGCGCTGAGGACGCTTGCGGGCAGGGCGCGCTGTGTCCACCAGTGCGGGTCGGTTTCGGCCTGCGCGTCGAGATCGGGCGTGCCAAGCAGCGCGCGGAACGGGGCGGCGGTGTCGTTCATCGGGTTCGCGGCATAGGCGGAGGCAAGCGAAACGCTCGTCGCGGCCACATTGCGCGCGATCGCCAGGCGGGTGAGGTCGAGCGGGTCGCCCGACTTCTTCGCGCTGGCAATCGCAGGGCCAGGACCCAATACGGTGTCGGGAAGAGGGGCTACGAAGGCGACCCTCGGCAAGTCATGCGAGGGGCCAGCGGCGATCATATTCGGCACCGAATAGACCGAGCCGGCCGCGAGATCGAGCATTTCGCGGTCCGGAGCCATGGAAAGATATCTGTCGCCCTTCGAGGACCGGTTGATCTCTATCTTTTCCGGCAGTTTGTCGGGCTGGGCTTCGATTGCGAACTTCTCAAGCCCGCGAACGACGGTGCCGTCGTCGCCCTGGGCCGCGTTGGTCACCGCAAAATCGGGGGCGTTCCGACTGTCATTGGAAGCGTCGGCCAGCACCAGGCTCGGAGCATGGGCGGAGCCGTGTTCCGCGGCCACAACGGCCGTCATCCAGCGCGGAACATTGTCGCGGCTCGCCTCGATGAGCGCGGTAATGTCCTGCTGGGCGATCTCGGCGGTGGTGGCGGCGAAGACGATGGGCGTCCAGGCGAGAACCGCTGCGATCGAACGGCGCGAACGCGCCCTTCTCGACGACGGATTTCTCTTAGTCCTGCCAGGCATACGCGGCAACTCCACACTCGATACTAATGTGGTTTCCCTGCGCTTGGCCGGAACACCACCGTTGAACCGGCGGGAATCGTGCCCCCTTAACCTTGAAAGAGAGTTAATGCGAACGCAAAGGCAGGATTTTCCTTCGCCGCAGCCACTGCCAAATAAGAATTATCGTTAACGCGGCACGCCGAAACACCTTTGTTGCTTTAAGAAATGCTTAAGAAAGTCCCTTATGCGGATGATTGTCCGGGGGCGGAAAATATCATGCAGGTCTCGGTGCCGTGTGCGAGGAGCCGCCCTTCGCCATCCTTCAAGGTCGCTTCGCTGGTTGCGATACGCCTGCCGCGGTGGACGACGCGGCCATCGCAGACGAGACGGCCGCTTGTCTCCAGTATGGGCCTGACGATATTCACCTTGAATTCCACCGTCGTATATCCCTCGCCCGGCGCCAGAGTTGTATGCACCGCGCAGCCGAGAGCGGAATCGAGGATCGCGCCCGCCCACCCGCCGTGAACGGTGCCAAGCGGATTATAGTGGCGAAACTCCGGAATACCCTCGAAACGGGCTTCGCCACCACTGACGGATGTCAGCATGAAATTCATGGTTTCGCATATGGGCGGGGCCGGCAAATCTCCGGCGATAAGTCGCTCCAGAACCTCGCGCCCGGACAGGGGCGCGAGGTCGGCCTTGTCGGCAAGGCCGAAACTCACGTCGTTGAAATCCATCGGGAATCACTCCACTGGGAATATTTGCAAGGCGATAAGTGCTGATGCACGAAAACATGAAAACAGGCTATTTTCAAGATGCTATTGACATTTCATTGCCGTAAGGGAATATGTGTTGTTACACAACGTAAGAATCGGAGTGTTTCAATTATGGCCGATGAATTACTTTGTTCTTGCCACCGCTTGCGCCGCACCTCAAGAGCCGTCACCCGTCTTTATGAACAGGCGCTGGACGGGAGCGGAATTACCATTACGCAATATTCCGTCCTTTCGATACTGGCGCGGCGGGGCCCAAGCACCGCAACGGAGATCGCGAGGTCCATCGGCGCGGACCGCACGACGATGACGCGCACGCTCGATCGCATGATAAAGGCCAAGCTCATCCGCGAGACGACAGCCGAAGACGGGCGCGAACACCCCGTGCTGCTGGCTCCCGCAGGAGAAGAGGCGATGACGCGGGCCGTCAAGGGCTGGCGCAGGGCGGAAGGCACGCTGAACCGCGCGCTGGGGCCGGATCGTGTCGGCGAATTGTGGAGGTTGCTTAGCGAGGCGGAAACGGCGGCCGCAATCTGATCATTCGTCCGGGCCGGTTTTTTTTACCGGTATCCATTCAGGATAAGGGCTTTCCGTGCGCCACCGCGCCCGATTTTTACCTGCTGCCGAGCCGAAGGCCGAGCGCCGGACGTTCTTTTAGAACCGCTCGGCGAAACCGGAACAGGGCGGCGGGGCGCCCGCCTGTCGTTGTGGAGGTGTCGCCGGTCGGCTCGACAAGGTCGTTGTTTTCCACGAGACGGCGGAAATTCTGCTTGTGCAGGTGGCGCCCGGATATCGCCTCGACGGTGCGCTGCAGCTCCGTCAGCGTGAAGGTCGGCGGCATCAATTCAAAGACGACGGGACGGTATTTCAGCTTGGCGCGCAGCCGCGAAATGGCGGTCGCGAGAATGCGCCTATGGTCCTGCTGCATGAAACGGCCCAAAGGCGGCAGGCTTTCGCGCTGACGGGCGGCGGGGCGTTCGTCACGCAAGGCTTCCTCGACAAGGCCTGCCTCATAGAGCAGTTCGTAGCGATCGAGCACTTTTTCCTCGTCCCAGACATCCTTTTCCATGCCGAAGGCGAGGCGCACCCGCTCTTTCCTGGAAAGGGCGCGTGGCGGCGCTCCGGCGGCGGGAAGTGTGTTCGCCCATGCCTCAAGCGCCGGAGCAATATGCTTTTCCAGCACCGCCGGCGGCCCGCTGCGCCAGTCCTCCCAGGGGAAATAATCATACCAGGAACGCCAGCGGGCGTTCATCTGGCCGAGTATCTCGGTTGATTCCTCGCTCGGACGGGTCAGCGCCAGATAACCGACGGAAACTTCGTGCGGGCGATTGTCGGAGCGCGTGTAAAGGCGGCCCCGGTCGCCGAAGGTATAGAGCTGCTCGATGTAGCCCAGCTTCAGCGCCGTCTGCTCTTCCACCCAGGCCCGCAGGCCGATCTCGAACGTACGATGGTTTACCGGGTCGAACGGGCCGAAGGGCAGCGAATCCGGATTGCCCGGCGTATCCGGACCAATGACCAGCACCTGCGGCTTTGGGTCGGCAACCGCGACGATCACCGCGTTCAGGCCGATTTCGATACGCGTGGTCATCCGGTTTCTGCCGCGCCTCCTTCAACCGATTTCGATCGAAAATGGCTCGCCTTCGAAGGCATCCGCACCACGCCCGATCGCGGTTACAGCGTCAACCATCCGTCCGTTACGCTCAAGCACATTGTCGGCCAGCGCGACAAGGCGGGCATTGGGCGTGGCCGAAGGCGAAGCTTCGCGAAGGGCGAGCGCGATCTCCATCTCGTCGCGCTCCGGCATGAGAGAACAGGCGGTGATGAAGGCGCCCGCCGTCGACCGGCTGATGCCTGCCCAGCAGTGGATCACCATCGGTGCTCCGCGGTCCCATCTGCCGGTGAAATCGATAAGATGGCGCACATGTTCCTCGCCAGGCGGGACGAGGCCTTCGGCCGGCGCCGTAATGTCGTTGAAGCCGAGGAAGAGGTGCCGTTCGGCCGCTATTTGCGCCGGGCGTTCGACCGGCGTGCCGGCATTGATGAGGGTCACCATATGGCTCGCCCCCGTCCGGCTGACGGTTTCGGCCAGTCGGGACAGGGAACAGACATAAAGCATTGTGCCTCCGCTCGGTCGATCAGGATATGGAGCGCGAGGCTCCGAATACATAGTTTGTAGTGCGCTCCGCATCGGCCGTCTCGCAAGCCGCACCGAAATTATCAGCAAAAGTCCCTGTCTTGCGGGTCTCGTGTTCGCGCCAGCGCTATTTCCCTGAACCTCGACAGGAATTCGGCCTGCGCTTTGGCGACGGGAAGCGGCCTTAATCCGAGCCGCAAACGGCCATCCCGCCCGTCAGCGAACCCGCGCGGCCTGCCGAACAGGCGCGCGGCTTCCGCTTCGTCGAACCCCGCAAGCTCCACCGCCTCGAAATAAGCGGAGATCATGTCGGCGCGCTTGGCGAGTTTCCTGATCGCCTGAGGCAAGCTGGCGGGAAGCGAGAAACGAAGGTTTATCGCACTCTGAAGGCGCGCCTCGATCTCCTTGTAGTTTCCGCCCATGACCGTCTTGAACGGCGAGATCATGTCGCCGATGACATATTCCGGCGCGTCGTGCAGCAGGATGGCCATTCGCCATTTCGCCGAAAGATCGGGTTTGAGCCGCAAGGCGAGGTCTTCCACCAGAAGCGAATGTTCGGCGACGGAAAAGGCGTGATCCCCCTTCGTCTGCCCGTTCCAGCGCGCGACGCGGGCAAGGCCGTGGGCGATATCCTCGATCTCCACGTCAAGAGGAGAAGGGTCCAGCAGATTGAGACGCCTGCCAGACAGCATGCGCTGCCAGGCGCGCGGAGGCTGGCTGCTGCGATCCGCTGCCATCAGTCCGCCTGTGCCTTTGGCCAGTCGAACGACGCCCAGGCGGGAATGGCCGGGCGCAGCGTAACGCCGGCCGCCGTAATGCTTTCGCCCGCGTCGAGCGCATCCTTGATCCGGTCGAGCCTGACGAGAGCGAGCCCGGCAGCGCCCGAGGAAGAACCCAGCGTTCCGGCCGGTTTGCCGCCGGCCTCGATCCCGGTACCCGGCTCCGGCAGGTCACCGTCGCCATGCACGATGATGACGCGCTTGCGGGCCGTGCCGCGATGCTTCATGCGGCTGACGACCTCCTGGCCGACGTAGCAGCCCTTGTCGAAGGCGACGCCGTCAAGATCGTCCATATCCGCGTCATGGGGAAAGGCGTCGGCGAAGGGAAAGTCGATGCCGCCCTCCGGCACGCCCAGCGAAATCCGGTGGGCGTGATAGGCGTCTTCGTCCGAAGTTTCCAGGCCCGGGCTTGCAAGGTCGGCACCAAGGCCGATGCGCGCGCCGATGGCCCGAAAGCCGAGGGCCGCAAGACGCGGGTCGCGAACGACCGTCGCGGGCATTTCGGGCGTTTCATCTGTGCCCCAGGCCGCGAGCACCGCAAGATCGTCGCTCACGTCCTTCACCTCAACCTTGGCGCGGAGCTTGTAGAACGTAAGGCGTTTGGCGAGTTCGCCAGCGGCGTCGCGGCGCACGTCGGCAAGATAACCATCGTCGATATTCACCATGATGAAATCGAAGAGTACCTTGCCCTGCGGCGTCAAAAGCGCGCCATAGGCGGCGCCGTCCTTTTCAACGTCGTTCATATCGCAGGTGACGAGGTTGTGCAGGAAGCCATGCGCTTCGGGGCCTGTGACATGAACCACGCCCCGGCTCGTCAGTTCGGCGATCTGAGCGGTCTGCATGTTGATCCTTCTCGACAGGGGCGGCATATACCGGCAGTCAATTCTTTGATCCATTTATGGAGCCTTGGCGAAAACGCAACAAGGCCGGATGGAACGTTATCCCGAAGAGGCGGTGGCGCATGGCGCGGCTCGGGCGTATAAGCGCCACGCAGTTCCCCCGCCTGCCGATGCGTATCCAGGCGCTTGCAGGAAATTCAAACGCGAATACGGAGATCGCCATGGCCAAAACCTACGACCTCATCCTCAAGGGCGGCACGGTGGTCAACCAGGATGGCGCAATCGTCCGTGATGTTGCCGTGCGCGGCGGGCGGATCGCCGGGATCGGCAGCTTCAGCTCTTCGGACGCTGGCGAAACGGTTGATTGTACCGGCCTGCATGTGCTGCCCGGCGTCATGGACACGCAGGTGCATTTCCGCGAACCGGGTCTTGAGCACAAGGAAGACCTGGAATCCGGATCGCGCGCGGCCGTGATGGGCGGTGTCACGGCCGTTTTCGAAATGCCGAACACCAAACCGCTGACGACAAGCGCGGAGGCACTTGCCGACAAGATTTCGCGCGCAACCGCCCGCATGCATTGCGATTTCGCCTTCTGGGTCGGCGGTACGCGCGACAATGCCGCCGAAATCCCAGAGCTGGAGCGGCTGCCCGGTGCTGCCGGCATCAAGGTCTTCATGGGCTCTTCAACGGGCGATCTGCTGGTGGAGGACGATGAGGGCGTTGCGAAAATCCTCTCCAGAACGCGGCGGCGCGCGGCGTTTCACTCCGAAGACGAATTTCGCCTGCGCGAGCGTCTCGGGGAAAGGGTTCCGGACGATCCGCGCTCACACCCTGTCTGGCGCGACGAGGAGGCCGCCCTTTCCTGCACGAAGCGGCTTGTCTCGATCGCCCGGCGCGAGGGCGCGCGCATCCACGTGCTGCATATCTCCACCGCGGAGGAAATCGAATATCTCGGTGCGCACAAGGACGTTGCAAGCTGTGAGATCACGCCGCACCACCTGACGCTTGCCGACGATGCCTATGACCGGCTCGGCACGCTTGTGCAGATGAACCCGCCGGTGCGCGCCGCGCACCATCGCGACCGCCTCTGGTGGGGTATCGAGCAGGGCATCGCCGATGTGCTGGGTTCCGATCACGCTCCGCATCTTCTTGAAGAAAAGCGCAAACCCTATCCGGACTCACCTTCGGGTATGACGGGCGTGCAGACTCTGGTGCCGGTGATGCTCGATCACGTGAATGCCGGAAGGCTTAGCCTGCTGCGCTTCATTGACCTGACGTCCGCCGGGCCGGCACGGCTTTTCGGGGTCGCCCGAAAGGGACGTATCGCGCTCGGGTTTGACGCCGATTTCACGGTCGTCGACATGAAACGGCGCGAGACGATCCGAAACGGCTGGATCGCGTCGAAGTGCGGATGGACGCCCTATGACGGGGTTTCCGTCACCGGGTGGCCCGTCGGGACGATCGTGCGGGGAGAGCGGGTGATGTGGGACGGCGATCTGGCGACACCTTCGAAGGGCGAGCCGGTGCTTTTCGGCGAAGCCCTGCCGACCACTGGGTAAAACCGACCACTGGATAAAAAAGGGCCGCAACGGAGTTTCCGTAGCGGCCCATTTCGTAACGGCCGGGCGAAGGGGGAGACCGCGCCGTCACGCATCAGGACATTTCAGCTTTTCGGTATCTCAGGCTCCTGCAGTGTGCGGCGAGTGTGGAGGCTTGCGGGAAAAGCGGCTTGCAAAGCTGGAGATCCTGGCCGCGGCCGGGATCGGTTTGATCGTGAAGAGGCGCGGTATGCGTGCGTCAGCGGCATCGTTTGCCAGCGCCATGAGCGCCTCTATCTGTTCGCCGATGCGCCTGTGCGTCTCGGTTTCGATGCGGATGCGCCGCCAGACATGACGCTGGATGACGATATCCATGCATTCTCGAATGTCGGCGGCCAGAAATGAAAGGTCGAGCGAGGGCAGACCGAGATAGCTGCGAACTTCCTTTTCGATCGTTTCCTGAAGCCGGACATAGGCGTCGCCAGCGGAAGCCGGGTCTAGCTCATGGATGTCCAGGCACTGGATCTGTGCTTCTTCCCGGATCGCCTCGATGAAAACTTCGATCTGCTTTCCGGTCAGTCCGGTCGTGCCGTCTTCAAGGGAAAGTTGCTTCATGAGAAGCGATGCTTCGAAGATATCGAGGATTCGCCTGGATAAAATATGCACGACTTCGCGCAATGCGGCTTCCTGCTCCTGATTGCACTCCACGAAGTTCATTTCGAAAATGTCGAAAAGCCCAACCTCGAAAGACTCTGTTACATTTTGAAAGCATTCGTGTTGCTGAAAGAGCTTGTTTACAAGAGGAAGGGCATCGACTTCAACAGGACAATCCATCATCGAGATTTCATTGATGTCCGTAAACATTCAAGATCCTTGGTATTTTTCATGAAGACATGAACTGTCCCGGCGCGGCCAAGCCCATTGACCGTGCAATTACTGTCTTCGACTGTGTTTGTCTGGTTTCGGGCGGAGGAAAGCCCGTTCGCAACCCAAGGATTCCGAATCGCGATTTGAGTCGCAACGCTTAATGAAAAACGCAATTGCAAGTATGGCCCTGCCGTCAGCGTGGGTTTTTTGTGGATCAGATGGCAGGTTTTGCGTCACAATTGGCTTCGGATCACTTCAATCGTCATTTCGTGATGGGGGTCACTGTGTCGTGATCCTGATTATGACAGTTTCGATGTGCAACTAACGGGAGATTCAGAAGTTTACCTCACGATACCTCCAACTGTCGTCGGGTATTGCGTAAAGGCAGGAAAGCAAGATGGTACGTGCAAGGAAAATGGGCGGCCACCTCAACGGGGATGCTGGCTGGTTCCTGATTGGCGCTTTGGCGGCTGCTGCGGCCCTCGGTGTCCTGGTCACACCGGCCAAGGCCAGCGAAAACGGCAAGCTTCAGCCGGTTGCCGGCGAAAGCGCGGAAGTTTTGGAAGATGCGGCACCCCTGGAAGATCCGCTTCAACTGGTGGTATCGCTCGGCGAACAGCGTATCGACGTCTATCGCGGCACGACGCTGGTCGAGAGTTCGAAAATTTCTTCCGGAAAGAGCGGTTACAGCACGCCGACAGGCATCTTCTCCATTCTGGAAAAGCGCAGGCGCCATTTCTCCAATCTCTACGACGATGCGCCGATGCCCTATATGCAGCGGATCACCTGGTCGGGCGTCGCGCTCCATCAGGGTTACGTGCCGAACTACCCGGCCTCGCACGGATGTATCCGGCTGCCGGGAGATTTCGCCCCCAGGCTTTTCGGCATGACCGAACGTGGCGCGCATGTGCTGGT
Source organism: Hongsoonwoonella zoysiae (assembly GCF_013266695.1). Classification (GTDB taxonomy): domain Bacteria; phylum Pseudomonadota; class Alphaproteobacteria; order Rhizobiales; family Stappiaceae; genus Hongsoonwoonella; species Hongsoonwoonella zoysiae. The sequence goes on along the minus strand of NZ_JABRXF010000003.1, from coordinate 495,216 downwards.
GATGCGCGACGGCGCCGCCCCGAAGGAGATCGTTCACGGTTCGCTGCTGCAATCGTTCGTCCCGGAGGCGACAGTTGCAAGCCTGGATGCAAATACGATCGGCAACGATCCCGCGTTGCGCGGCGCGATCGAAAGCGACGCGGTGGAAACATCGGCGCTGCCCAGGAAAACCGTCAAATATTCCGGCAAGCCCTTGCGTATCCTTGTTACCCGAGCGAGCGAACGCGCCCGCATTCGCGACATGCAGCGGATTCTTCATCGCCTCGGATACGCTTCGGGTCCTGTCGACGGCGTATTCGGGCGAAAGACGCGCGCAGCGCTCGAGACCTTCCAGGAAGGGGCGCGCTTGCCGGTTACCGGTGTCGCGAGCGATCTCGTGCTCAAGCGCCTTTACGCGGCCGCGGGTGAGGATGGGCCTGCGAACGGCCGCGTCTATGTGCGCCAGAATTTTCGTGAAATCCATAGCGCTCCCGTGCGGTTGAAAGCCCCGGACGAGGCGATCGGCACGCATATCTTCACCGCCCTGAATTTTGAGGATGGCGATCGCGAAACGCGCTGGATGGTGGTAAGCGCCGATGAACGCTCCGATATATTGCCCGAAGAGGCACTCGATCGTGTCGAATGGCCGGAGAAAGTGCGTGCCTATCTTGAAGAGAGGCTGACGCCGGGGTCGTCCCTCATCGTCACGGACCGCGGCTTTCAGCGGCATTCCGGCCTCGGCACGGATTTCATCGTCACAACGCGGTAAGTCCGGAGGCGGCAGAGCCTGGATTGTGAAAACGCCGGCCCCAGGGTTGGCGCCGGCGTTGCGTTTACGCCGCTTTGCCGGCGACATGCCGGGGCGCTGGAGGCACGCCTTCAGCGGGTCTCGATCGCCTCGACCGCCGAGGCGTAAAAGGCGACGTGGTCCCTGATTTCCAGCACCTCGTCATAAGGCGTCTCATAACCCCAGACCGCATTTTCCCTGCGTGTCCCGTCGCTTGCGACCAGAGACCAATAGCTCGCCGCCCCTTTGAACGGGCAATAGGTGCTGTGTTCCGTCTTCTCCAGAACGTCCGTGGAAACGTCTTCGATCGGCAGGTAGTAGACGGGCGGGTAGCCTGCTTCCGCCAGTTTCCGCGCACGGCTTGAACGCGCGATTTCCTTGCCGTCAAAGCGGATGGTGACGGTCTCACCGGCTGGCGAAATCGTGATGGTGTGCTCGGGACGCCTTGCGAAGCCGGGGCCGGAATTGCCACTCATACAAATCTCTCCATCAAATCCGAATTCAATCTCCAGCCACGAAGTAGTGCAATGTTCCGTCCGGGCCAATACCCACCCGGTAAAAGTTCCAGGCGCCGAAGGCTTCCATGTCGACGACATCGCCAGAGGTTACAATGCGGTACATCTCGACCTTCTGTTGCGGTGTGAGCATGGATAGCGGATAGCGCGCGAAATAGGGCCAGACATACATCTCCTGCGCCGTGCCCTCGTCAACCTTGATCCACCCCGCTTCGAGGATTTCCGTCAGGATCGCCAGGATCTCGTGGCCCTCACCGTCGCCCGAACTATCCTTGAGAAACTCGATCGGATCGTCCATTTCGCCGAAGGTGAGTGTGGGCATCACTTCATTGGCCTCAAGGACCATTCGCATGCGCTCGATATCGCCGGAATAGGCGGCTTCGAGTATCTGCGCGCGCATCCGCGCGACGGGCTTGGGCAGGCCGTTCTCGCCATAGCGGACCTCAGGCAACGGGCTGGCGGCCGTGGCTTCCGGTGCCGGCTCTTGCGTTATGGACCGCAACTCCCTTTCGATCTCCGCAGTCGGGATCGCCGTACCGCCGCCGCGCTTTGCCTCCGGCGCGTCAAGCTCTATCCACTCGGTTTTCACCTGAGCGGCGGAGAGGGCGCCTGCGCCAAAAGGCGCAAGGGCAATCGAAATGGCGGCCAGACAGGTGAGAACGGCAGGACGGGCGGCGAGCATTGAAGATGGCTCCGTGAACGGCGGTTTATTGACTGATATAGCCGCCTTGTGACGGAATAAAGAGTTCGTGAAGCCCGACCAGTTCGCGGCGTGAGATTCGCTCGCGCTCTGTTGATGCCGGGCGCGCCTTACCGTATTGGATGGATAACGCCGAAACCGGAGTGCCCTGCATTACATCCGCGCTTACCTGAGGATGAGATGCAGAAAAAGCGACGGATTCGGGGGCTGGCGCGGGGGCATCTCCTCTCGCGAATGGGATCCGAAACGCCGGAGAAAGCAGGGCTTGCCGGATATCGCCTACTATCTGATCGGCGTCGCCATCGGGCTGGCGACGAGCGCACCTGCAGGACCGGTCAATCTCACCGCGATCCAGCGAACGTTCCGTTTCGGGTTTCCCGCAGGGCTTTTTGCCGGCCTTGGGGCGGTGGTCGCCGATTCCATTTATGCTTCGCTGGCCGCATTCGGCATTACGACGGTTTCGGACTTCATCGAGTTCCATTCCGACCTGATCCAGACCGGCGGCGGAATGCTCGTGATCATATTCGGCCTGAAGGTGTTCACGAGCCACCCGCACATCGAGAAGAATGGGGCGGGAGAGACGCCGAACATCCTTCGCGGTCTTGCGGCCGGCTTCTTCATGACGTTGACGAACCCGGGCGTGATCCTGGGATTCCTGGCGATTTTCGGCAGTCTCGGCAAATGGGCGCCCGACCACAAGGACTACGCGAGCGCTGCCCTGATGGTCGCGGGCGTCGCCAGCGGGGCGACGCTTTGGTGGATGTTTCTCGCCGGCAGCGTTTCAAAGTTGCGAGACCGGCTCGACGACCATTGGCTGGAGATGATCAACCACATCGCCGGCGGCCTGCTGATCGCCTTCGGCCTCGGCATCTACGGGCATCTGGCCTGGCAGCTTTGGCAGCAGGGCGCTTAAGCGGGCTTCACGCCCGTAAATCCCGGAAATCCGCCTACTGCAGCGTCCGGTCGGTCGTGTAATCGCCACGGCGGATACGGTCGGGAAGGCCTTCGGCAAGCTTGGCCACGGCATCCTCGCCATAGGTCTGGACAAGGTCGATGAGGGCTGTGAAGAGAGCCGCGTGGGCGACGGCATCCGTATCGACCCCGTCCGCGCGTGCGTCCGCCCAGGCTTCGCTGATGTAACCGAAGGCCGCCTGGCGCACCTCTTCGTCGGTGAGGGGGGCGTCGTCGAATTCGGCGTCGTCGGTCAGATCAAGGTCGCGCATTAAAACTTCCTTTGCCGGCTGATGCCGGTTGACCGGCGAAAGCGCGGCTGCGAGGGTCCTGGAACGGCGAATCACAAAGTCGCCTCACCCTCATTGGTAAACGAAAACCTAATGAGTCGCGCGCATTTGTATCGATTATGGTTAACGACGTCACGGCCTGCGCCGTTCACTTATGCTTCTCAATTGCTTGAGGGCGGAAGAACTCGTGGAAAAGTCAGCGATTGTAGCGCGTGGTGACGTCGCGCACGATCGCGCCTGCTTCTTCCACATAGCGCGACAAGGTGAGTTCGGCGGCGGGCGTACAGTCTCGGTAAACGGAAGAAAAGCCCCGGAAACCCTGGTTGAAGCGCTCGATGAAACGTCGTCTGCGGCTGTCGTCCTGTACTTCCGCGTCGATCAGCGCCTTCATTTCGTCCCGCCAGAGCGAGCCGTCCTCATGCCCGCAAAGGGGGCGGAGATAGTGCAAGGCGCCCAATATTTCCGACAGGCGCATGAGGTCCTGTTCGTACGGCGGATCGTCGGGCCGGGTCTGGGCGTGGCCGGGCGCGGAAAGCGCTGACGCTGCGACAATGGCCAGGGCAACGAGGGCAGGCCCGATCGGCACGGAAGAGATGAAATGCGGTTTCGGCATGAGGCCGAACATGGGGTTATCCGCCGAAATTCGCAAGAAAAAGCAGGCGTTGGCGAAACTTATCCGCGTCCGTCCGTCTTGCTCGTAACATGACGCAATATTCGCGCAGCCGTGCCGGGGGTCATCATGAGAGTTTCAAGATCGCAAGTCCTTACCCACGCGGCATCCGCCGCGTCGTCGCCAGCCCGGGCCTCGCCCTTCTCATATGTGCCGCAAAAGACGGCCAATACGAAATGCGCGGCAGCCGCGCCGTCCTCCCGCTTCTGAATTATGTCAAATATTTCAAAAGGTTCAGGTTCCAGCCGGGCGGTGACCGATGTTTCCTCGAAGAGCTCTCGGCGGGCGGCATCCACGAGGGCTTCGCCGAATTCGACAAGTCCGCCGGGAAGGCTCCAATGGCCCAAATACGGTTCTTTTCCGCGTTTGACGAGAAGAACCTCGCGGTTGCGAAGACACAAAACGGAGACGCCAAGGCGCGGGAATTCTGACATCGCGAAGGTCTGCCTGAACGGAATATTCGCCGCAACCTAACAGAAACCTGCCGAACAGGCCTCACGCAAACAGCGCGTCGATGGACGCCTGCGATTCGGCTTCGAGGTCTTCCGCGCTGTCGACATGACCGTGGATGACGGCGCCTGCGATGGAGACCAGGGGCTTGATGCGTGCCGTGGCGGCTTCGGAAACCAGCGGCGCGACCGTGGCGACATCATCGGCATTGCGTAAAGCGCGCTGGGCGTCGCAAACGGTATCGTCGATCTGGGCGACAACGTTTTGAAGCGCGTCGCGCAATTCGCAAGGGCTTGCCCGGTAGGCGGCAATGGCTAGCTGTTTTTCGGAGAAACGGGACTTTTCGAAGTGCGCTTCGTAGCCCATCGGCGCCCATTCCAGCACCTCGTCGGCGCACTCCGGCATGGCCGGCAGCATCTCAAGCAGCATCACAACCTCGTTGAAGTGGTTGAGATAGTCCGTCGCCAGCCCGGTATCCGGGTTGATGTTGGCCTGCTTGAGCCGCTCCGGCGCCAGGTCCCCGCGACCAAGTGCGGGTTCAGCGTCGACCATTGTCTTTTCCCTTGTTACTTTCTTGTCCCGAAGCTACCCCGATGCCGGTTTCGATTTGCCTAACTCCCGACGGGATAAGTGAAAAATGTGCGGACGATTTGCCCTGACGGCTTCTCCAGAAGAGGTGCGGGCGCTGCTTCAATACCTCGATCAGCCGAATTTTCCGCCGCGCTTCAACATCGCGCCGACGCAGCCGATCGCCATCGTGCGCCAGGACCATGGCAAGCGCCGCTTCGCGCTGGTGCGCTGGGGGCTGGTGCCGGGGTGGGTGAAGGATCCGGCAAGCTTCACGCTGCTGATCAACGCGCGCTCGGAGACGGCTGCCGAAAAACCCTCGTTCCGCACGGCCATGCGCCACCGCCGCTGCCTGATCCCGGCAAGCGGCTTTTACGAATGGAAACGGCCGGACGGCGGGCCAAAGCAGCCCTACTGGATCCGCCCGAAAGACGGAGGTCTCGTCGCGTTCGCAGGGCTTTGGGAGGAATGGGCCGACCCCGACGGCGGAGAGATCGAAACCGGTGCGATCCTGACGATCGAGGCGAACCGAACGGTTGGCGAGATCCACAACCGCATGCCGGTGGTGATCGCACCGGAAAATTTCGACGACTGGCTCGATGTCACCAATGTCACGGCGAAGGAAGCGGCGAAAATCCTGAAACCCGCGCCGGAAGACCTGTTCGAGGCGATCCCGGTGTCGACCCGGGTAAATTCCGCGCGAGATGATGATCCGGGTTTGCAAGAACCGGTGGATGTCGCTGTCGTCGAGACCGAAATGCCGAAGCTCGCGCCGAAAAAGGAAAAGAAACCGGCAAGGAAGGGCGGCGGCCAACTCGACCTGTTTTGAGGCGCCACGCCGCCGGCGAAGGCGATGAAGAGAAATCCGGAAGGGGTCAAAAACTTCCGAACAAGGCCGAATTGAAATCCATAAGGTTCCTTCAGTGCAAATTCGCCGGTCGTGAAACAGATCAACAGAGTTTCATCGGAAAGTGCAATGCAGCGGGGATAAGTTCGACGCCAAAGGGGGTGACGGGTTTGAATCGTTGCGCATGATGGGCTGCGCGAGGCCCGACTTATTCACGGGGTGAAAGATGCCTCAGGCCGAAGCAACGAGCCGCAAAGCGAGGCGGATCGTGACCCGCCTCGCGGCGTTCCAAAAATTCAGAGAACGCGGCCCGGATTGAGGATTCCGTTCGGGTCGAACGCGGCCTTGATCCGCTGCATCATGTCGAGCTCGAGCTCGCTCTTCACCTCTTTCAAGAGATCGCGCTTCAAACGCCCGATGCCGTGTTCGGCCGAGATCGAGCCGCCGAATTCCGCGACGATGCCGTGAACCAGGGCGTTCATCTCGTTCCAACGGGCGATGAAACCCGCCTTGTCGGCCCCGACGGGCTGGGAGATGTTGAAGTGGATGTTGCCGTCGCCCATGTGGCCGAAGGGGACGGGACGGCAGCCTGGAACCATCTCTTCCACCGCCGCGATTGCCTTGTCGAGGAAGGCCGGCACGGAGGCGACCGGCACGGAAACGTCATGCTTGATCGAGCCGCCTTCCTCGCGCTGGACCTCAGACATGCCGTGGCGCAGGTGCCAGAAGGCGTCGGCTTGGGCGATGCTTTCGGCCAGTGCCGCATCCTGAACGAGGCCGGCCTCGAAAGCTTCGCCCAGAAGCTCTTCCATCAGATCGCGAAGGCTCGCGTTTTCCGTTCCGGACGAAAGCTCCACCAGCACATACCAGGGGTGGGGCTCGGACAAGGGATCGCGCGCACCCTCCAGATGCTTCAGGCAGAACTCGATGCCGACGCGAGGCATGAGCTCAAACCCGGTCAGCATTGGCCCCGCCTTGGCGCGGGCCTGGGAGAAGAGCGTGAGGGCGGCATGAGAATCACTTAACCCCACAAATGCCACCTGACGGTCGCGCGGTTTGGGGAACAGCTTGAGAACAGCGGCCGTGATGACGCCCAAAGTGCCTTCCGCGCCGATAAATAATTGTTTCAGATCGTAACCGGTATTGTCCTTCCTGAGCGACCTCAGGCCGTTCCAGATTTCGCCGCTCGCCAGCACCACTTCGAGGCCCAGAACAAGCTCGCGCGTGTTGCCGTAGGCGAGTACCGCGGTGCCGCCGGCGTTGGTGGAAATGTTGCCGCCGATCTGGCAGGAGCCTTGCGCGCCGAGCGTGAGCGGGAAAATGCGGTCTGCCTCGTCGGCTGCCTGATGGATGGCTTCGAGAATGCAGCCGGCCTCCACCGTCATGGTGTAGCCGTCCGCGTCGATCTGGCGAATTCTGTTGAGCCGGCTGAGCGAAAGGACGATTTCCCCAGCGGAATCATCGGGAACCTGGCCGCCGACAAGCCCGGTGTTGCCGCCCTGAGGCACGACCTTGAGGCCAAGCTCATTCGCCGTTTTCAGGACCTGCGACACCTCTTCGACGGAGCCTGGACGCAGCACGACGGGCGTCCTGCCGTGATAGAGGTCGCGCCACTCGCGCAGGTAAGGAGCCTTGTCGGCATCTTCGGTCAAAGCATTCGCCTCACCGACGATGGCCGCGAGACGCTTCAGGTGGTCGGGATCGAGCATGGTGGCCGCAGGCTCTTTCTTTCCTGTTTTCGGGTTGGGCGGGGCTAGACATATCACATCGCGGCGGCCTGTCGATGCATTGCAACATGGCCCTGGCGCCTTGCCAGCATCCCGCCATGGCTTGCGGCGGCAAGGGGGCTGTGCCATAGGAAGCGCGCTTTAGAATATTGCTTGAAGCGGTCACGCGATCCCGGGTCGCGGGCGGGCCAAGCGGTTGATCCGGGGCGGTTTCCGCAAACCCCGGAAGAGGACGGCAGGAGACAAGAATGGGCAATGCGCGCGGGCTGATGGAGGGCAAACGCGGTCTCATAATGGGTGTCGCGAACAATCGTTCGATCGCCTGGGGGATCGCCAAGGCGCTGCGGGACGCAGGCGCCGAACTGGCCCTGACCTATCAGGGCGACGCCCTGCGCAAACGCGTCGAACCTCTGGCGGCGGAGCTCGATGCCATCGTCGCCGGCCATTGCGACGTTACCGACGAGGCGACGATCGACGCTGTATTCAAGACCTTGGAAGAAAGATGGGGCAAGATCGACTTCCTGGTCCATGCCATCGCCTTTTCCGACAAGGACGAACTGACCGGGCGCTATGTCGACACCTCCGCCGGCAACTTCAACCGCACGATGCTGATCTCCTGCTATTCCTTCACGGCGGTGGCGCAGCGCGCAGAAAAGCTGATGAGCGACGGCGGCTCGATGCTGACGCTGACCTACTATGGCGCGGAAAAGGTGATGCCGCATTATAACGTCATGGGCGTGGCGAAGGCGGCACTCGAGGCAAGTGTGCGCTACCTCGCAGCCGACCTCGGCAAGGAGAAGATCCGCGTCAACGCGATTTCGGCAGGGCCGATCAAGACGCTTGCGGCTTCCGGAATCGGCGATTTCCGCTACATCCTGAAGTGGAACGAATACAACACGCCGCTGAGGCGCACTGTCACCATCGAGGAAGTGGGCGATGCAGCGCTTTTTCTCCTGTCCGACCTCGGACGCGGCGTGACCGGCGAAATCCAGCATGTCGACAGCGGCTACCATGTCGTCGGCATGAAGGCGGTGGACGCGCCGGATATTTCGGTCGTCAAGGACTGAGATTTCACGAAAGGCGGGAAAATCTCCCGCCTTTTTCGTTCTCGCGGCGATGTTATGCGCAATTGAAATGCCGCTCTGGCATGCTGCGCCTTCCGCTATATCTTTATCTTTGCTTTTACCAAGACCCCTGGACGAAAATACATGCCAATGAGCGAGCCCGCGCCCGCGAAACTTCCGTTTTTCGCTTTCATCCGCCACGGCGAGACCGACTGGAACGCCGAAGGCCGCATGCAGGGCAATCAGGACATTCCGCTGAACGACAAGGGCAGGGGACAGGCGCGCGGCAACGGCGAAAAGCTGAAGGTGCATCTGGAAAAGCTTTCGGTGGATGTGCGGAACCTCGACTTCGTAGCCTCGCCGCTCTCCCGCGCGCGGGAGACGATGGAGCTTTTGCGCGAGGGCCTCGATCTGCCGCGCGAGGGATACCGCCTCGACGAGCGCTTGCGCGAAATCACCTTCGGCGACTGGGAGGGGCTAACGATACCCGAAATCGCCGAGCGCGCCCCGGAACTGGCTGAAATGCGCCGCGCCGACAAATGGGGTTTCGTGCCGCCGGGCGGCGAAAGCTATGAAATGCTTTCCGCCCGTGTCGAAGGCTGGCTTGTCGGGCTCGATCGCCCATCGGTGATCGTTGCGCATGGCGGCGTGATGCGTGTTTTGAGAGGCCTTCTGGTGCCGATCCCTAACGCGGAAATCCCGCGCCTCGACGTGCCGCAGGACAGGGTCTTCCTCTGGCGGGACGGCAAGGACGGCTGGGTTTGAGGGTAACTTTCGGCCCTGTATTTTGAGGGTGATTACGTTGGCAGGTATAAATCGCGGAGTTTTTGCGGTTATTGCTTCGAGTATGGATTTGGACGTACTTCTATACAGTACGAAAAGTCAGTGATAGTATCTTTTGCCGACAGGGAAACGGAAAACCTCTTTTTCAAGCGAGCGGTCAGGCGCTTTCAGCCGGACATCGTGAGACGGGCGAGACGGAAATTGCTGCAGATCCATGCAGCGGTCGTCGTCGACGATCTTCGCATGCCGCCCGGGAATCGATTGGAGGCACTAAAGGGAAGCCGGTCCGGCCAGCATTCGATCAGGGTCAACGATCAGTGGCGGATTTGTTTCAGGTTCGAAGATGGCAAGGTCTATGATGTCGAAATCTGTGACTACCACAAATGAAACTCCTGACGCAGAGGAGCCTTTTGCGCCGATACATCCGGGCGAAATCCTGAAAGAAGACTATATGGCGGAACTGGGACTGACGGCCTATGGCCTTGCTAAGCGGCTGCATGTGCCGCGCGACCGGATCGAAAGTATTGTGCGGGGCCAGCGTGCGATCACCGCCGATACCTCGATCAGGCTGGGACGGCTGTTCGGGCAAAGCCCGGAATTCTGGCTCAATCTCCAGATGCACTACGACCTGGAAAAGGCGCGGGACGCGCTTGGCGAGCGCGTCGAGGAGATCGACCCGATCGCGACCCATGCGGCCTGATCTGTCCTCGGCTCTGGAAAGATCATGCAATCGTGCCCTATATTCCGACCGCACCAACGACCCTTGATGAAACCGGCATGCGCAGCTTCAACGACGAGCACGGCTTGATCCTTCCCTTCGCGCTTGTGAGCGCGGGCGCCATCGTCGCGACCGGTTTCCTTTGGTGGAAATACGGAGAGCGCATCTTCATCGAGCGGCTGATCGCCGGCATCGCCGGCTGTTTCTGAAATCCCAAGATGGCTGAGCGGGAACGTCTCGACACTGTTCTTGTCGCGCGGGGACTGTGCGAAAGCCGCGCTCGTGCCCGCGATGCGGTGAAGCGCGGGACCGTGACGGTGGACGGAAAGCGGGCAGCGAAGGCCGGGCAACTCGTCGCCCGCGATGCGAAGCTTGAGATCGACGATCCGGCGGCATCCTATGTTTCGCGCGCCGCACTGAAGCTGGTCGCCGGGCTCGACCGGTTCGGCTTCGATGTTGTGGGCAAGGCGGCGCTTGATATCGGCGCGTCGACGGGCGGCTTCACGCAGGTTCTGCTGGAGCGAGGGGCGAAAAAGGTCCATGCCATCGATGTCGGCCACGGCCAGCTTCATGAAAGGATTGCGAACGATCGGCGCGTCGCACGGCGCGACGGGCTGAACGCGCGAGAACTGACACTTGCCGATCTTGATGGATATCGACCGCAAGTTCTCGTCTCCGACGTGAGCTTCATATCCCTGAAGCTCGCCCTGCCGCCCGCATTGGAACTGGCTGCGCCCGGCGCTGTCGCGGTTTTCCTCGTCAAGCCGCAGTTCGAGGCGGGGCGCGAGGCGATCGGCAAGGGCGGGCTCGTCGACCCGAAAATCGCCGAAGAGGTCGCGCAAGGCATTGCCCGGTGGCTTGGAGAACAAGCGGGTTGGCACGTGCTGGGGCTTGAGCCTTCGCCGATAACGGGCGGCGACGGCAACCGCGAATGGCTGCTCGGCGCGCGGAAAGAGGGGTAATGCCAATATAGCGCTTGCCCATCCGCCGCTACCCAAGTACCGCGTTACTCATGTCAGAGACAATCAAGCTTCAGATCGAGGGCCTTGCCCACAAGGGCGACGGTGTTGCCGAAACCCCTGACGGCCCGGTGTTCGTGCCTTTTGCGCTTGCAGGCGAAACAGTGACGGTGGAGCGGAAGGGCGTGCGAGCCGAACTCCGGTCCGTCGACGTTCCCTCGCCAGAAAGGGTGACCCCCGTTTGCCGCCATTTCGGCACCTGCGGCGGCTGCGCGCTGCAGCATATGGAGCGTAATGCCTATCTCGCCTGGAAGCGGCAACAGGTTATCGCCGCCCTTGCCGACCGGGGGATCGAAACGGAGGTGGCGCCGGTTATCGCGGCTGAAGGCAGGGGCCGCCGCCGCGCGGTGCTGACGGCGCTCCGCGCGGGCCACAAGGTACTGCTCGGCTTCCACGAACGGGCGAGCCACAGGCTTGTGGATGTGCAGGAATGCCCGGTGCTGGTGCTGGAGATCGTCGAGGCGCTGGAGCGGCTGCGCAAGCTTTCCTCAGGGCTGCTGCCACGCAAAGGAGAACTGCGGCTTACCGTGACGGCGACGCGGAACGGGCTGGATGCCGCATTCGAGCGGAAGGAAAAGCTCGATCCGAAACGCATTCCGGACCTTGTCGGCGAGGCGATGGAGGCGGGGCTAACCAGGCTCTCGGTCAACGGCGAAGTGCTGGTGGAGGCGCGCCCGGCCGAAATCCTGATCGATCATGTGCCTGTAATCGTTCCGCCGGCGGGCTTTCTGCAGGCGACGAAAGAGGCGGAGGAAAGGCTGAGCCGTCTCGTGCTGGATGGTGCGGGCAAGGCGAAAAAGGTGATCGACCTTTTCTCCGGCATCGGCACTTTCACCTTTCCGCTTGCGAAGCGGGCTACCGTCCATGCCGTGGAGGGGGACGCAGCGGCGCTAAAGGCGCTGGATGGAGGCCTGCGCCGGGCGCAGGGGCGCAAGACGATCAGCCATGAACGGCGCGACCTTTTCCGCAATCCCGTAACGGCGACGGAGATCGACGATTATGGGAAAGGATATGACGCCGTCGTCTTCGATCCGCCGCGCGCTGGCGCAGAGGCGCAGGCGCGCGAAATCGCCCGCTCGAAGGCCGCCCGCGTTGTCGCCGTGTCGTGCAATCCGGCGACGCTCGCCCGCGACCTTCGCATCCTCATCGACGGCGGCTATCATCTCAAATCGGTGACGCCTGTGGACCAGTTCCTGTTCTCGCCCCATATCGAGGTGGTTGCGGCACTGGAGAGATGATCGGAGAGGCATATGGCGGAAACGGCGCTTGGCACGCTTTCAAGGAGAACGCGCTTCGTCGCGCGCCAGGGCGCAAGGGTCGCCTGGTTCGCGGCCCACGGCGAGGCGTTGCGCCGGCTGCAAAAGCGCATCCGCCAGGAGCAACCGTCGCCGCCGCCGAATATCACGCCGTCGAAACCCGTTCCGAGCCAGCGCGAGCTGATCGGCCATATCATCGAGCTGTTCCGCCGCGATCTTGCCAATGTGGAAGCCGGTATCTACCCGCTGCCGCGCGGGGAATTCGGCTCGCCGGCGGAATTTCTCGCACTCAGCCGCAAGTTCTTCCAGGATGCGCCGAAGGTTGCGCGCAGGCGCTATGCCGGCGGACATCAGGAGATTTTCGAGGAAACGCGGGAGAGCCCGAGCGGACTGCCGCGCTACTACCGGCAGAACTTCCACTTCCAGTCGGGCGGCTGGCTGACGGAGGAAAGCGCCAGGCTCTACGATTTCCAGGTCGAGGTTCTTTTCACGGGCGCAACGGCTGCCATGCGCCGGCAGGCGCTGGTGCCGTTTTCCGAAATGGTGCGCGCGAAGGACCAGCGCAGGCTCGCCTACGCCGATATCGCCTGCGGGACGGGAGGGCTGCTGCTGCCGGCCCTTGAAGCCTTCCCGCGGCTGAAAGGGACCGGCGTCGACCTTTCCGCCGCCTATATGAGCGAGGCGCGCGACCGGGCAACGGCGAGCGTGAAACGGCGCGCGAGCTTCGCCGCAGCACCCGCCGAACAGCTTCCCTTCGCCGATGAAAGCCTTGACGTACTCTCGACCGTCTACCTCTTCCACGAACTACCGCCGAAGGTGCGCCGTCAGGCGGCGAAGGAATTCGCCCGCGTGCTGAAACCGGGCGGCAGGCTGATCTTCGTCGACAGCTTGAAAACCGGCGAAACGCCCGCGTTCGACGGGCTTCTGGAGCTGTTTCCACAGCTTTTCCACGAGCCTTATTTCACCTCTTATCTGGAAGAGGATCTCGACGGGATGTTCGAGGGCGAAGGGCTGCGGCTGCAGAGCTTCGAGACGGCTTTCTTCTCCCGCGTGGCGGCATACGAGAAGGCGTAATCGATTTACCTCAGGCGCCCCGCCGGGGCAGGTAATCCATGATCCGGTCGCGAACCTCATGCGGATTGGCGGCGAGCGGATGAAGCTCAACCTCCAGCCCGTCGGCTGCCTCTCCATGGCGGAGCGACCAGGAGCGGGTCATGAACCGGCGCCAGGGCGCAAGCGCCTGCGGACGGGAAACCGCTTCGCCGAACGGGCGGTTGAGCGTGATCCGCAAGCTCGACAAATGGATGTTGCGCACGGAAGTCTCGTAAAGTTCGATGCCGTCTATCGCCGACCAGTCGAGAAAGCCGATGCCATCGACGAAAAGGCCATCGGCATTCGCGCCGAGGCGCGGCATCCTTGCCTCGATCATCGGGTAATATCGATAGGCGCACCATAGCGCCGGCCCGATGCCGAGCAGGAGGAGCGGCTCGTGCTGGATCATGGCAGCGGCAACGAAGATCCCCGCCACCACGACGGCACCATAGACGAGCGGCTCTCCCGCCCCGCGCCGATAGCCGACCGCGAAGGGGCGAGGATCGCGCCGAGAAAAGCCTGGCGAGGCAAGGCCATGCTCCTCAAGCTGCGATTTTATAGGCGGGGATACACGAGCCATCATTACCACCCCGGTGGGCCCCGCCGCACATGACGCCGGCGAAGGCCATCTCCAGACCATTAGAGACGAGTTGGCGCGGGAATCCCACTGTTCAAGAATTTTAAATGCCGTTCGCACGCAATTGATGCAACGGCCAAAAAAGAGGCAGCCGGCCTTTGCTATCCCTCCAGGATTTCCGTTTCCGCGATTTCGATGCCGAAGCCTTCGAGGCCGACGTAATGGCGCTGGCGGGAGGACAGGAGCTGGATGGAGTTTACGCCGAGATCCTTGAGGATCTGTGCGCCGAGGCCGACCTCGCGCCAGCTTTCCTCGCGCGCCTGGGCGCTGCCGTGCTTTTCCGTCTCCGCCGCTTCGAGATCGTTGCGCGGGCGCCGCGCGTGGCGGGCGACGCCGACGGAACCCTCGCGCAACATGACGATCACGCCCCGCCCGCGCTCGGCGAAGCTGCGCATGACGTCATCAAGAAGCCGGGTTTCGCCGAAAACGTCGTCGAGAACGGATTCAAGCTGGAGCCGCACGGGCACGTTGCGACCGTCGAGGATATCGCCGAAAACCACAGCGACATGGTGCATCGGGTCGTAAGGCGTGGCGTAGGTGATCGCATAGGCCGGGCCGGCGATGGTGTCGATCGGCTGTTCGCTGACGCGCTCCACCAGCCGCTCGGTGCGCTGCCGCCAGGCGATGAGATCGGCGACGGAAACCATCTTGAGGTTATGCTCGGTGGCGAATTCGGCGACTGCCTGACCGCGCTTGACCGTGCCGTCGTCGTTGACGAGCTCGCTGATGACGCCAACCTCGGGAAGGCCGGCGAGCCGGCAAAGATCGACGGCGGCTTCCGTGTGGCCGGAGCGCATGAGCACGCCGCCATCCTTGGCGACGAGCGGGAAGACGTGGCCCGGGCGGGCGAAATCGACGGCGCTCGCGTTCGGATTGGCGAGCGCGCGAACGGTGGTGCAGCGCTCCTCCGCCGAAATGCCGGTCGTCAGCCCGTGGCGGTAATCGACGGAGATGGTGAAGGCGGTCGACAGCGGCGCGTCATTGTCGGCGACCATCGGGTCCAGCCTGAGGCGGCGGGCGGCTTCGCGCGTCATCGGCGCACAGACGATGCCGGAGGTATGGCGGATCATGAAGGCCATCTGCTCGGGCGTGATCGCGTTGGCGGCGACGATCAGATCGCCCTCGTTCTCGCGGTCGTCATCGTCGGTGACGACAACCATCTCGCCGCGCTCGAAAGCGCGGATCGCTTCGGCGACACGGGTCTGGGACATTGCTAGTTCCTTGATCGGGGCTGTTTGCCTGGATGGGGCAAGGCCGAGAAGGTCATTTGGCGTGACAGTGCCACCCGTGGCGGTTGCGATTTTCTCCGCCGTTTCGCGGGACACCCACACACGCGGGTCGTTGCACAGTGCCGTGACCGCCGCAGGCGAGAGACCTGTGCGGCGGGCAAAGCCGGAGCGGGATTCCTGATTTTGGACAAGCCATTCATCGAGACGCATGGCGGGAATTTAGTGCCAGTGAATTTCAGTGGCAATGAAAAATTAGAAAAATTCAGTGTGACTGAATTTTTCTATCGATCGACCTCTGGATCCGGCCGCCCGGTTCTCTCTGTCGGCTCATGCCAAAGGTCATCCGGTGCATGCGCATCGCGCTGGCGCCCGTGGCGGATAGCGACGATTTCAACATTTCCACGATTGCTTCGTATGGTGACCACATAAGGAGCGAGTACGATCCGCCTGGTTCCCGGTATCGCACCGCGCGCACCCAGCTTCGGGTATTTGGCAAGCTCTTCGCGCAGCCGCCGCATTCGGGTGACCAATGCCTCTGCCGCCGCCACATTGCGCTCGGCAAGATATTGAATTTCCGTGAGAAACCATTTTCGCGCTTCGGGCGAGAAAGACGCGGCTTTACTTCGTATCAAGCCCGCCTTCCCGCATATTTGCGGTCAGATGCGGCAATAATCGTTTCCGCCTCCCGCAAGACTTCGTCGAAATCCACTCCCTCGCCGCGGTCGAGCGAACCAACCGCTTCAAGCTCGCTCAGGACATCTGCTCCTTCATCATCGAGATAACTACGCAGCGCGTTCAAGATAACCCAGGTGCGATCCCGATCGAGAGCCTCGGCGATCCGGTCCAATTCCGAAAGCATCGACCGCTGGATGCGGATCGAGATTTGCGTTTTGTCGTCACTCACGGCCTGGCTCCCGAAATGTGTTGGGATACAGTGTATCCCGCAGTTTCAGGTGTGGCAATGGCATGATATTCGAAGGCGCCGGGATTTGAGCGCCCGGTTAGTCGCCCACCTGCCCTCTGTGCCTGAGATAATGATCCGCAACCGCGCAGGCGACCATGGCCTCGCCAACGGGAACGGCGCGGATGCCGACGCACGGGTCGTGGCGGCCCTTGGTCATGACGTCGACTTCCTCTCCGCTTTTGGTGATCGACTGGCGGGGCGTGAGGATCGACGAAGTGGGTTTGACCGCGAAGCGGGCGACGACCGGTTCTCCGGATGAAATGCCGCCAAGCACGCCGCCAGCGTTGTTTGACAGGAAAACGGGCTGGTTGTTCGCGCCTAAGCGCATTTCATCGGCATTTTCCTCGCCGGTGAGTTCGGCCGCCGCGAAACCGTTGCCGATCTCGACACCCTTCACCGCGTTGATCGACATGAGAAGCGAGGCGATGTCCTGATCGAGCTTGGCGTAGATCGGCGCGCCTAAACCGGCCGGAACGCCTTCGGCCACGACCTCAATCACCGCGCCGATGGATGATCCCTTCTTGCGGATGCCGTCGAGATAATCCGCCCAGAGCGCGGCCGTCTCCTTATCCGGGCAGAAGAAGGGATTGTTGTCGATCTCCGCCCAATCCCAGTTGTCGCGGTTGATCCTGTGCGGGCCGATCTGCACCAAAGCGCCACGCACCTGCACTCCCGGCACGATCTTTCGCGCGACTGCGCCCGCGGCAACGCGCATCGCCGTTTCACGGGCCGACGAACGACCGCCGCCACGATAATCGCGGATGCCGTATTTCGCGTCATAGGTGAAATCGGCGTGGCCTGGACGATAACGCTCCTTGATCTCTGAATAATCCTTCGAGCGCTGATCGGTGTTTTCGATCATCAGCGAGATCGGCGTGCCGGTGGTCTTTTGAATGCCGTCGTCATCCACCATGACGCCGGAGAGGATCTTCACCTGATCGGGTTCGCGCCGCTGTGTGGTGAATTTCGACTGGCCGGGCTTGCGCTTGTCGAGGTAGCCCTGGATATCGGCCTCGGTGAGCGGGATGAGGGGCGGGCAGCCGTCAATGACGCAGCCGATCGCCGGCCCATGGCTTTCACCCCATGTGGTGACACGGAAAAGATGGCCGAAAGTGTTGTGCGACATGGGGTTTAATCCGGAGCGAAGAAGATCGTTGCCCGGCTTTTTAGGCTCTCGACCGGAAAATTGAAAGGGCGCGTGATCCGATCAGGCGATTGCCGCCGCTTCGCCTGGGTGAAGGCGCGTTTTGAAGTCGCGCGCGGCCTGCGTCAGACCGCCGTCGCCGCCGTCGACGAAATGCACGTGACGACTTTGCTCCAGATCGAAGATGAGGCAGGTCATCAATGCGCTGTCTGTAATGTGCAGGCCGTAGACGAGACGGCCCGCCAGATGGGCGCGGTTGAGATAGGCCGAAAGGGCGCTTACCTGCTCGGGCGTAAGGTCAAGCACAAGGCGAAGCGTATCGTCGAACTTGCGGAAGTCCGTATTCGTCTGCAATTCGCCGACATAGCGCTTCGGCCGAAGCGGACCGACGCGCCAGCCTGTGCGATAAGCGAAGAGAAAGGCCACGCATTCGAACAGAATGCGCGCATAGGCCTTGAAACGCCCCGATTTTCCGGCGAGTTGAACCTCACGCTCAAGCCCGGTCGGGGGAAAGCGGAAGTTCAGAGTTTCCTCGCGCACCGGACGGCTATGGCAACCGGTCTCGACAAGCGATGTGCCGAGAATTCCCCCAAGTTCGCCGAGGAGGGTGACGATATCGACCCCGGCACCGCCTTCGGCCGCCGTTTTCGGCCTGACCATGAGGCTTGCGATCTGGCCGTTTTTTGCCGGAAGCGGCTCCCACCGGCAGGAAAGACCATCGAGTATGGCCTGTGTTTCAAAGTCATCGGGCAAGCGGAAGGGGCGGCAATCATCATCATCCTTGAGGAGTTTTTCCGCCATTTCCAGACCGCCGCCGGTGAACATGGCGAGGTGGTTCCCTGGCGAAAGCTCGAACTTGCGTATGCGAAGATCCACCCCGCGTTTCCTGAGCGCCGAGACGGGAATGGCGGCGATGCGAAGCGAAAAACCCATCGTGTCCCGCGCCATCTTTCTTACCCCGGCAAGAGCCTTCGACGCCTCTTCCAGCCGGCTTGCCGGGACGGCGACGATCGCCCCGTCGCCGCCGAATACAAAAGGCAACTCCAAGCCATCCGCGGCGTTGAGGATCGCGGTAATGCAGGCCGCGCCAACGAGGTTCACATCCTTGTAGCGGCCCTGCGCTATGGCGTCGCCGGAGCGAACAATGTCGGACGCCATGAGGTGCCAATCGCCCGGCACGGGCGAATACATGTCGCCTTCGCCGATTCGCGCGAAATCGTCGAATACCGGAAGGTCGGCATAATATCGGTCCGAGGCAGTGTCGGTCATCATCAGCATGGGCGCTCATCCAGCAAACGACCTTTTTACGCTCCAGGAGCAGGCCCGGTTTCATCGCCGATGGTGAAGAGAGTTCAACATAACGTTACGGCATAAAATGTTGAACGAATCAGGCATGGCGAGAGGCCGCAAATTTGCCGCGCTTCGGCCATCTGCTTTGCGCGATTCGATGCAAGATAATGATTGACGGCAGACGCCCGGCGGCGATGATCGCACCATTCGACGGCACGCCAGACCCTTACTGTGATCCAGGGCATTGCCAATTTTTCGGAGATGACCAAAATGAAATTCATCGCGCATGCAGCAGGCCTGATGCTTTCGGCCCTGATCGCGACATCGGCCCTGATCGCGACATCGGCCCTGGCCGGCGAAACGGAAGCGGAAATCGTCCAGATCGACACCGACAAGGGCGTCATCATGCTCAGCGACGGGGAAACCTATTCGATCCCGGTCGACTTCTATGTCGACGACCTCGAACCCGGCATGAAGGTGTTCGTGATCTACGACGAGGAAGGCGGAGAGAAAGTGCTGGCCGACCTTCAAGTGGAGGGGCAATAAGAAACGGCAAATGCCTGCGTCGGCAGAATTTATGCCGGCGCCTGTTTGATGAATGCCTTTTTGAACGGGCGGTTCACGCTCGCCAGGCGACGAGAACCGCACCTGCCGCGATGAGGCAAATGCCGAGCCAGTTCGGCAGCGACAGCCTCTCACCCAGGAAAACGACACCGAATACGGCGACGAGCACGACGCTTAATTTGTCGATCGGGGCGACCCTCGCCGCATCGCCAAGCTTCAACGCCCGGAAATAGCAGACCCAGGACGCGCCGGTCGCAAGGCCGGAAAGCACAAGGAAGACGGCCGAGCGGGCCGAGATTTCGGAAAAGCCCTGCCATTCGCCCGTCAGTGTCAGGATGACCGCGAGCGCGAAGATAACGACCCATGTGCGGATGAAGGTCGCGAAATCCGCCCCCACCCCTTCGACGCCGACCTTGGCGAAAATCGCCGTCATCGCGGCGAAGAGGGCGGCAAGCACCGCCCAGAACTGCCATGAAAGGAGAAGCGTTTTCATGGCAGACCTCCGTTGAACGTTGTTATCGGGCTATTGCGCTTAGGCTCCCGAATTGTCGATCAGACGGCGCAGTTTGGCCACCGCGTTTTCATGGGCTTCGCCATAGGAGATCGTGCCGCGGAATTCGTTGTTGGCATCCATGAGATAGACGCCGGCGGAATGATCGACCAGATATTCGCCGTTTGTGCGCGTCACCTTCTTCACATAGACGCGGTAGTTCTTGACCATCCGGTCGATCTGCTCCTGACTGCCCGAAAGCGGGCGGATGTGATCGTCGAACGCGGAAACATATTCGCCGACGATTTCCGGCGTGTCGCGTTCCGGGTCGACCGAGACAAAGGCGAAATTCATTTTTTCGGCGTCGTCACCCAGTTCCTCGATCCAGCCTTGCATTTCGGCAATCGTCGTCGGGCAGACATCCGGGCAAAAGGTATAGCCGAAGAAAAAGGCCGAGGGCTTGCCCTTGAAATCAGCCTCGGTGACCGTTTTGCCCGCCGCGCCGTCGACAAGTTCGAACGGGCCGCCGATTTCGGCAATGGGGGCGACCAGTTCGTCCTTATCTATGGTGCGGAACTGGTTGATCATCAGCGTCGCTCCGGCAAAGGCGACGAGCGCAACCGCCGCCCAGGCGCCGTAGCGAACGATTTTCAGTCCGGACATTTCAAACCTCAGTTGGTTGGGGCGGAGACAGCGTTCTTCCCGCCCGTAAGCCCCGGCGGCAGGAGGCTTTTGATATCGAATGCGACTTCCACCGCGCCGGCCTTTTGAAAGGTGAGGGTGACGGGCACCGTGCTGCCCGCCTCAAGCGTGCTCTTCAGGTTCAAGAGCATGAGATGGTAGCTTTCGGCGCGCATGTCGAGCGTCTTTCCGGCCGGCAGCGGAATTCCTTCACGCTGCACTTCCATCGCCGGACGATCGCCGGTTGCCACGAAGCGGTGGATCAGCGTTTGTCCCGCGACATCGGAGGAAGCGGACAAGAGCCTGTCGCCGACCCCTTCGTTTTCCAGCCTGACGAAGGCAAGCGTCGCCACCGGCCATGGCGGGGTTGCGCGCGCCCAGGCGTCCTTGATGGAAATGGCGCCGAGTTCCGCCTCGCCGGCAGCGGCCGGCAAAGCGAAAACCGGCAGGAGAGAAAGGCAAACGGCCGCAAACGCCGGGACGGCGCGGCGCGCCCCGGCACGGGTCTTGCTTTTCAGCGGTTCGATCGTGAATCTCAAGATTGTTTGCCCCTCAACCGTCGCGCCCGGATGAAACCCTGCCCGGACCGCTCAGCCGCCGTGAGCGCCATGCGCGGGCGCTTTCGCACCGATTTTCTCGATCGTGAACGGCACTTCCACGGTGCCGGCCTTTTCGAACGTAAGCGATACTTTCAGGGTATCGCCCTTCTTCAAAGGCTCCTTCAAATCAAGAAACATCACATGAAAGCCACCGGGTTTAAGCTCCACCGTTTCGCCGGCGGGAATCGGGACACCGTCAGGCAAGTGGCGCATCTTCATGATGTTGTCGACGACGGACATTTGATGCAGTTCCGCCTTGCCGGAAACGGCGGCGGAGGCGGAAACCAGAAGATCGTCTTCCGACCCGTTGTTCGTGATCGTGACGAAACCGCCGCCGGCAACCGCCCGCGGCGGAGTTGCCCGCGTCCAGCCGTTGGAGACGGCAAGATCGCCGATCCTGATTTCTTCGGCGTGGACGGAAAGGGAAGCAAAGGTGAGCGCGGCGGCAACCGCGAGCGTCTTGAACAATTTCATGAGCTGATTTTCCAGTGATGTGATTGAAGCTTCCGGCGCGCCGGGCGCCGGCCTACGCATTCGGTGACGAGAAAATCAGCTAAAGGGAGGCGCCCTTATGCCCCGTGTCAAGAAGGAAGCACCCGCGATGACCTTGCCGGCGCACCGAGGCAGACCTCTCTGCTTCGAAGAAGGGGTGTAAACAGCCGTCTCTTCGGCTGAAGGATCAAGCAGGGCCGCACAGCACGCAAGATGCGCGCAAGCCGCGCCGCAGGGGCAGAAGTCGCCACCATGCGGGGAGGCATTGCCGGAACCGGGAAGCGCCTCGGCGCCCGCAGCCGAACAAATGACGAGACCCGCCGGCGTGCCGGAGGCGTTTGCGGCGGCGGGAGCGAAGGAGGCGAGGATATTGAAGACGAGCGCAAGGGCTGCGAGCAGCGCAAGCGGCGTGCGCTCGCTCCTCAACCCCTGGAGTATGCCCGTTCTGCCCATCATCGGCGGCAATATGATGCGAACCGCATCCGCCGTCGAGGGATCATTTGCCGCAGGCCGCGCTCAGGAAGCGCCGGCGCGCTCGATCACCCGCTCCTCCGTCGGAGCGCGTAATTCCGCTTCGGCGTTCTCGTCCTCCGAGGGTATCTCATAGGCTGGAAACTCCTCGGGCGGGATGACGTTCGGGTCCTCAACGTCGAGCGGGTCGGGGGTGATGATCGCGCCGAGTTGCGCGGTCGTCGCATATTCGTAATCCGTTCTGTCGCCGGCGGTGACGGCGCTGCGCCGGGCAAGACGCCAGAGGACGTAAATCGCAAGAAGCGACTCGACGCCGATCATCCAGTAGAACAAACCGTTCGCGCCGGTGCGGTCCATCAGGAAAGCGGCGGCGAAAGGGCCGATCACCGAGCCGATGCCATTGGCAAGCAGCAGGCCGGAGGAGGTTTCGACAAACGCATCCGTCTCGGCGTGGTCGAAACCATGCGCGACTGCGACAGCATAGGTCGGCTGGGTCAGGATGCCCATCAAGCCGGCAAGCGCAATTGCGACGAGCGGATCCGTCGGCGAAATCAGAACGACGAAAAGGGCCGCGAGAGCCGAAAGCGTGCCCATTGCGACAAGGACGTAGCGGCGGTCCATCCGGTCCGACAAGCGGCCGATCGGCCATTGTGCGACAGCACCGCCGAAAACGACGGCGGAGGCGAAATAGGCCGCGTTCTTCGTATCGAGGCCGATATCCGAGGCGTAAAGGGGCGAGAGCGTCCAGATTGCGGCGTTGCCCATGCCGATCACGAAACCGCCGACCATGGCCGCCGGCGAATTCCGGTAGAGCGCAATCGGACGAAAGCGCACGAGCGTGATCGGTGCGGGCTGGGCCGAGCGCGTCATGGAAATGGGGATGACGGCAACGGAAACCGCCACCGAGGCGATCGCGAAGGGCACGAAGGTTGAGATGTCGAAACCGGTCAGCGAAAGCTGGCCCAATGTCATCGCCGAATAGAGAATGACGATATAGACCGACATGACCGCGCCTCGGTTCGCGTTCGAGGCGTGCTCGTTCAGCCAGCTTTCGACGATGAGATAAAATCCGGAAAGGCACAGGCCGGAGACGAAGCGGATCAACGTCCAGGAAAACGGCTCTATGACAATCGGGTGGATGATGGCTGCGGCCGACATCAGCGAGACGATGGCCGCGAATGCGCGAATGTGGCCCGCGCGCATGATGACATAGGGCGATACAAGGCAACCGACGACGAAGCCGATGTAATAACCCGACGAAAGCACGCCAATGGCGATATCCGTGAAATCCGCCAGATTGGCGGCGAGCGGAAGCAGCGTCGTCTGCAAGCCATGCCCGAAGAGGACGAGGCCGACGGAAAGCAGAAGGGCGGCTATGGGAGCGAGTGTCTGCGCCATGGGAGGTCCGGCTTTTTTAAAGCAGGGCGCAACAACCCGGCTTGTGGCTTCGTTCAGCCCCGTTCACGCGCAGACGAGCAGGGCAATTATTGGAAAAAATCAGGAAAAACGAAAGAACGCCGGCGGAAAGGCCGACGTTCTACTTGTACAAGGCTTGGAAGAAGTGCGGGCGATTGTCAATGCGCAGTACCGCATGGCGGCATGCGTTTATCGCAGGGCTTGTACCCGCGCGCCGGATTCAGGAGTGATGGGTTCAGGCGCGGCGGACGGGAACGGCGTCACGGCCGAGCGTGGCGAAGACCTGTGCGACGATGGATGCGGCATCCAGGCCGGCCTGCGCATACATGGCGTCCGGCTTGTCCTGATCGATGAAACGGTCCGGCAGCACCATCGGCCGCACCTTCAAGCCGTTGTCGAGCAGGCCATTCATGGCGAGCATCTGCAGCACATGGCTGCCGAAACCGCCGACCGAGCCTTCCTCTATGGTGATGAGAACCTCATGCTCGCGCGCAAGTCGGGCGATCAACTCCTCATCCAGGGGCTTTGCGAAGCGGGCGTCCGCCACCGTGGCGGAAAGGCCCGCGGCCTCCAGTTCCTCGGCGGCCTTGAGACACTCGCCCAAACGCCCGCCGAAGGAGACGAGCGCGACCGCCGTACCCTCGCGCAGGATACGGCCCCTGCCGATCTCCAGCACCTCGCCGCGATCGGGCAACTCGACGCCGCGCCCTTCGCCGCGCGGATACCGGAAGGCGATCGGACCTTCATCGTAACGCGCGGCAGTGGCAACCATATGGCGCAACTCCGCCTCATCGCCCGGCGCCATGACGACGAAACCGGGAAGGCACGAGAGATAGGCCGTGTCGAATGCGCCCGCATGGGTTGGCCCGTCCGCGCCAACAAGGCCCGCCCGGTCGATCGCGAAGCGAACCGGCAGGCCCTGGATCGCCACGTCATGGACGACCTGATCGTAGCCGCGCTGCAGGAAGGTCGAGTATATCGCGCAAAACGGCTTGTAACCTTCCGTGGCAAGGCCGGCGGAAAAGGTGACTGCGTGCTGCTCCGCAATGCCGACGTCAAACGTACGGTCCGGAAAGGACTTGCCGAAGAGGTCAAGGCCCGTACCATCCGGCATGGCCGCGGTTACGGCGACGACATGCTCATCGTCTCGCGCTTCCCGAATGAGGCTGTCGGCGAAAACGCGCGTATAACTCGGTGCATTTGCGACCGGTTTCGCCTGCTTGCCGGTAACGACATCGAACTTGGCGACGCCGTGATATTTGTCCGAAGACGTTTCGGCGGGCGGGTATCCCTTGCCCTTCTGCGTAACCGCATGGATCAGCACCGGGCCGTGATGGGTGTCGCGAACGTTCCTGAGCACGGGCAGCAGGTGATCGAGGTTGTGACCGTCGATCGGCCCGACGTAAAAAAAGCCGAGCTCCTCGAACATCGTGCCGCCGGTCCAGAAGCCACGCGCGTATTCCTCCGCCCGAGCGGCCTTTTCCTTCAAGGGCTTGGGCAGCGACTGGACGAGATGCTTCGCAGCATCGCGAATGGATGTATAGGCGCGGCCTGAAACGAGGCGCGCCAGATAGGCGGACATGGCGCCGACGGGCGGGGCGATCGACATGTCGTTGTCGTTCAGGATCACGATGAGCCGCGAATGCTGGGCGCCGGCATTGTTCATCGCCTCATAGGCCATGCCAGCCGACATCGCGCCGTCGCCGATCACCGCGATGATGTTGTTCTTTCGATTGTCGAGATCGCGCGCGACCGCCATGCCGAGCCCGGCGGAAATCGACGTGGAGGAATGCGCCGCGCCGAACGGGTCATACTCGCTTTCCGCGCGCTTGGTGAAACCGGAAAGTCCGCCGCCCTGGCGCAGCGTGCGAATGCGGTTTCGCCGCCCCGTCAGAATCTTGTGCGGGTAGCACTGGTGGCCGACGTCCCAGATGAGGCGGTCGTCCGGCGTATCGAAAATATAGTGAAGCGCAACAGTCAGCTCGACGACACCCAGCCCGGCCCCCAGATGCCCGCCCGTGCGCGAAACCGCATCGATGAGTTCGGTGCGCAGTTCTTCGGCGACCTGCTTGAGGTCGGACTCGGGCAGCGTCCTGAGATCGGCGGGAGTGTCGATCGTATCGAGCAGCGGCGTGATTGGGCGGTCTGTCACGATTTGCGTCGCATCTGTCGTTGAAACGCCAGGTTCATGACCTGGTCTGATTGCACAAGGGCCTTGGCTTACACCAAGCGTATATGTGGTGCAAATCATGATGGACGAGAGTGAATCGCGCGTCTTGTCAACACTGCGCTACAAACATGATTGTGAAGTGAATCAATCTCCCGTAATGCGCGATTCATCCATTTGGGGGGTGCATTCCGGCGAGAATTCTACTAAACATAGGTTGTGGTCGATGGGGCCACGTGCACAGTGATCGACTTAGGGCCGCCTTCGCGCGGCCCTTTTTTTGTTTCCACGCGGGGATATTCCGCCTTCATGTGCAAAGCCGCGGGTGCGGGAAGTCGATAGCTGCGGGCGAATAGGTGCGCTCGGGCGAAAGCTATGAAATTTCCGTAACGTAAATTATGGATGCCGGATTGAAGCATACCGTATCCATGAGCCTTTTCGCACACGCTTGCGCCATGGCTTGGGGCCGTTTTTCCTGCATTATGCGAAAGTGCCGGCGTCGCTGGGCGAAACAGGGCCAAGTCAGATGGAGCAAACACGCCGGCGTCGCTGCACGCATAAATTGTATTTTGCGGTGCACGACAATATTCGCGTCAGACAGTGCGTGATCCGCTTGTTCGCCGCTTCAAGAGGTCGTGCGAGGAGGAGCCAAGGACGTTATTCGACGTCGAGAGGTTCCGCGCCGGAGGCTGTACCGTCCTTGGAAAGCTGGATTTTTTCCACTTTCGCCTCCGCCGCTTTCAGGAGCTTGTCGCAGTGCCGGCGCAGCGCATCGCCCTTTTCATAAAGGGTGATGCTTTCTTCAAGCGGCACGTCGCCACGCTCAAGGCGGGAGACGATGACCTCCAGTTCCTTCAACGCATCCTCGAAGGACATGGCCGAAACGTCGCTGCCTTTCGTTTCGCTGGTCATCCGTATTATCTCCCGGCGGTCGGTATCTTCTCGCGCCGAAGATCGGACGCGCGACGAAAGAGGTCAAGGCCGGCGTTTTCCGCGGCTGTGGATGGTTCGGCACGCCGGGGCAGGCTCAAGCCGTCATCAGCGTCATGACATGGGCGGCGGCGGAACGCGCAAGACCCTCCAGATCATAACCACCCTCCAGCAGCGAGACGACGCGGCCTTGCGCATGGCGGGTCGCCACGTCCATGAGCCGTTCCGTCGCCCAGGCGAAATCCGTCTCCACAAGGTTCAGCCCGCCGAGCGGATCGCGTACATGGGCATCGAAGCCTGCGGAAATGATGACAAGATCGGGCGCGAACGCTTCAAGCCGGGGCAGGACCACGATCTCCATCGCCTCCCGGAACTCCGCGCTGCCGTCGCCGGCGCTCAAGGGAGCGTTGACGATATTGTCGTGGTCTCCGGTCTCATTCGCGGCGCCAGAACCCGGGTAGAAGGGCGCCTGATGGGTGGAGCAATACATGAGCGAGGGATCGGACCAGAAAATGTCCTGTGTGCCGTTGCCGTGGTGCACGTCGAAATCGACAACGGCCACGCGCTCCGCGCCATGTTTTGCCTGAGCGTGGCGCGCGGCGACCGCCGCGTTGTTGAACAGGCAAAAGCCCATGGCGCGAATGCGTTCGGCATGATGGCCGGGCGGGCGCGAGGCGGAAAACGCATTGGATACCTTGCCCGTCACGACCTCGTCCACCGCGAGGCAGGCCCCGCCGACGCCCCGCATCGCGGCCTCCCAGCTTCCCGGCGAAACGGTGGTGTCCATATCCAGCCTGAAGAGCCCTTCCGAGGGCACCGCATTGCGGATCATGTCGACATATTCCGCCGGATGGGCCCGCAGCACATCGTCCACATTGCCGAGCGGCGCCGGCTCGCGCTCCAGCGACTGAAACCGCTCATGCTCCAGGATCCTGTCGATGGCGCGGATACGGTCCGGCCGTTCGGGATGGCCGACAGGCGTCAGATGGTCGAGATAGGCCGTGTGATGAAGCAGCAGCGTCGCCAAGGGTGTTGTCCATTTGCCCGCATGAGTGTTGCACCCATGTGACCGGGGGTGAGTGCCCAAGTCAATGCGGCACCTCAATCGGCGTTTCGACGTTGGTAGAATTTCGTGGAAGGCGATGGGCCGGAAAGAAGAAACGGAGCAGACTGGAGGAGCCTGCTCCGGGAAGAGTTGCGAGCCACCAGGCTCGTGGGGAGGTCCGCTGCATCACCAAGGTTTACAAGTTAAATACTAGATGATTCGTTCGCGGATGCGAAGCCAATATCATGTAGACTTAAGACAAGCATCGTTGCGAACTGTAATATTTGCCAGAAAAATCTCGCCTCAACTGGACATGTTCCGCAGCGCAGCGCGGAAAAAGATATTGAGAATCTTGAAGTTATTGGAGCGGCAACTTTTCGGCCTCGATATGTCAAGCTGTTCAAACGTTGGATTGCAATGCTGTGGATAGGTATCGTCTGCGGCATAATGGCCACAGTTATTCTTTCGCAGCCAAGCGTATTTGCCGCTGACGGCTGCGGTTCGAACGTACGCAAGCACTCCTTCAGGGGCGGGGAGCGGAAGCGCGGGCAAGGCGGTCGTTGATTGCTTCGCCCAGCCCCTCGCAAGGAACGGGCATGACGCAGATTGCGGACGCGCCGCTTGCATCCAGTTTCCGCAGCGCGGTGAAAAGGCGCGCGGCCGCTTCCACGAGGTTGCCCGTCTCGCTCAGGCTTTCGACCGCCACCGCCCGTTCGGCTCCGGGCGGCAGCGGAAGGCCGAATGCCAGAAGCGCTTCTCCCGGCCTGACGTTCTGCGCGTCGAGCCTGAGCCGTGCATTCGGCGCGTAGTGCGAGGACAGCATACCGGGGGCGGCGGGCGCTTCGTCATCCGCGCCCGTCCGCTTTAGCGGTTCGCCGAGGATGGCTTCGATATCCCCGCGCGACAGGCCGCCTGGACGCAGGAGGCGCGGGACATCATCGGTCAGCGCGACAATGGTCGATTCCACGCCGACGGGCGTGGGCCCGGTATCGATAACGACGGCGATATGCTGACCAAGATCTTCGATAACATCATCCGCCGTGGTGGCGCTGATGCGCCCTGAGCGGTTGGCGCTGGGCGCCGCGATAGGGCAGCCCGCCGCGCAAGAAAGATCGCGCATGATCCGTGCCGCGGGCACGCGTAACGCAATCGTGTCGAGGCCTGCGGTTGCCAGGTCGCAAACAGGGCTTTCCGCGCGCCGTGGCACGACGAGGGTCAGCGGGCCGGGCCAGAAAGCTTCGGCCAGCCTTCTGGCGCGCGCGTCGAACCGCCCATGCTTTTCGGCCTCCTCAAGCGAGGGAACATGGGCGATGAGGGGGTTGAAACTCGGCCGGCCTTTCGCGGCGTAGATACCCGCGCAGGCTTGCGGGTTCGTGGCATCCGCCCCGAGCCCGTAGACCGTTTCCGTGGGGATGGCGACAAGCTGGCCCGAACGGAGCGCGGAGACGGCGGCGGTAAATTCCGGCGCGTCGCGCAAATCCCGTGTTTCGGGGCTTATGATCCAGCGTAGCATTGCCTTACCCGGAGGTTCCGCCTCCGCTCAACAGAGGGAGAGGGGGATGCGTTTATGGTTGACGTTAACGTCAACTGCGGTAATGTCCGTCCGGCCCGAGGGCCGAGTGTGTATCGGGTAATGCGGGCGGCAAGGCGTTTCGTCAAGAAAAACAGCGCTTGGGGCTATAGGGAGAAAACGCAACATGTATCGCGCACCGGTGGGCGACATCCTGTTCACGCTGAAATCCGTAGCCGGACTTTCCGATGTCCTGGCAGCACCGCGCCACGCGGAGCTTTCCGAAGACCTCGTCGATGCGATCATCGCTGAAGCCGGCCGCTTCGCCGCGGAGGAAATCGCCCCGCTGAACGAGATCGGCGACAGGCATGGCACGCCGCTGAAAGACGGAGAGGTGATGACGCCTCCCGGCTGGAAGGAGACCTACGCCCGCTGGTGCGAGGGAGGTTGGAATTCGCTGACCGGAGATCCGGAGTTCGGCGGGCAGGGCCTGCCGACCATGCTGCATGCGGCTGCAATGGAGCTTTGGAATTCAGGTTCCATGGCGTTTGCCATCGGCCCGACGCTGACGATCGGCGCTATAGAGGCGCTGCAAAAACACGCAAGCCCGGAGTTGCAGGAGAAATTCCTACCAAAGCTCGTTTCCGGCGAGTGGATGGGCACGATGAACCTGACCGAGCCGCAGGCAGGTTCCGATCTCAACGCCCTTCGCGCGCGCGCCGAACGGGCGGGCGACGGCACCTATCGCATCTTCGGCCAGAAGATATTCATCACCTACGGCGAGCATGATTTCACAGACAACATCGTGCATCTGGTGCTCGCGCGCCTGCCGGACGCGCCTCAGGGCACCAAGGGGATATCGCTGTTCCTCGTGCCGAAGTTCCTCGTCAACGACGACGGGAGCCTCGGCGAGCGAAACGACGTGCGCTGCGCGGGCGTGGAGCACAAGCTCGGCATTCACGGCTCACCCACCTGCACTATGGCATATGGCGATAATGAAGGTGCTATCGGCTGGCTGATCGGCGAGGAAAACCGGGGTTTGGCCTGCATGTTCACGATGATGAACAACGCGCGCCTTGCCGTCGGTATCCAGGGCGTGGGTGTGGGGGAACGCGCAAGCCAGGAAGCGATCGCCTATGCGCTGGAGCGCAAGCAGGGCCGGGCCGCGGGCGACACATCGCAGGGCATGAGCGCGATCGCGCATCATCCGGACATTAAACGCACATTGCTTTCCATGCAGGCCTATACGCAAGTGGCGCGTGCGATCTGCTATCTGAACGCCCATGCCATCGACATGGCCGAACTGGCGGAAGGCGATGCGGCGAAAAAGCACTGGAGCGAACGCGCGGGTCTGCTGACGCCGATCGCCAAGGCGCTTTCGACCGACATCGGCGTCGAGGTCGCCTCGCTCGGCGTACAGGTGCACGGCGGGATGGGCTATATCGAGGAAACGGGTGCAGCACGCCTGCTGCGCGATGCGCGCATCGCGCCGATCTACGAAGGCACCAACGGCATCCAGGCGATCGACCTCGTCACCCGCAAGCTGCCGCTTTCGGGCGGTGAGCACATTCGCGGTTTCATCGGCGAACTTCGTGAAATCTCGGGCAGCGCGCGCGGCTCAAATCGTGAGGGCTTCACGGAGATGGCCGACAAGCTGGATATGGCGGTTGCCGATCTCGAAGAAGCAAGCGACTGGCTGCTTGCCGCAATGGCGGAGGGGCGCATGGGCGAGGCGCTTTCAGGCGCGACACCTTTCCTGAGGCTTGCCGGTGTGACGCTGGGCGGTGCGCTGCTGATCAAGGGGGCGGTCGCATCGACAGGTGATGCGCCGGCGGAGAAAAGGCGCGTGCAGCTGGCGCGCTATTTCGCGGGAAGCCAGCTCGGCCAGACAAGCGGGCTCAAGGCGGACATCCTTTCGGCTGCCGATGCGGTGCTTGGATACGACGCCGAAGCACTCGCTTCCTGAGGCATGAAATCCGAAAAGGTTTTTTGAATGATCCGTATTGAACGAAAAGACGCGGTCCAGATCCTCACCATCGACCGGCCGGAAAAGAAGAACGCGCTGACCGGCGAGATGTATGCGGCAATGGCCGAGGCGCTTGAAGCGGCAAACGAGAACGACGATCTGCGCGTCAACGTCATCCTCGGCCAGCCGGAGGTTTTCACCGCCGGAAACGATATCGGCGATTTCCTGAAGTCGTCAGCCGGCGGCAATATCGAAGGCGCGCCTGTGGTGCGGTTCCTGCGGGCGCTCGGCAGCAATGAGAAGCCGCTTGTGGCGGGTGTCGACGGGCTGGCGATCGGTGTTGGCACGACCGTGCTCTTCCACTGCGACATGGTGTTGGCGAGTGCGCGCTCGCTTTTCAAGACGCCGTTCATCGATCTTGGCCTCGTGCCGGAGGCCGGCTCCAGCCTGCTCGGACCCCGGCTGATGGGACATGCAAGAGCATTCGAGCTGCTTTGCCTTGGGCAGGGCTTCGATGCCGAGCGGGCGAGGGAAGCCGGCATTGTCAACCACATCGTCGGCGAGGATGAACTGAAGGCCCGCACGCTTGAGATCGCACAGGCGATTGCGGAAAAGCCAACTGAGGCCATGCGCCTTTCGCGCGATCTCCTGATCGGCGACCGGGCGGAGCTGAAAGAGCGGATCGAAGCCGAAATCCGGACTTTCGCCGAACGTCTTACCTCGAAGGAAGCCTTCGCCGCCTTTTCGGCCTTCATGGCCAAATCCAAGCGCTGATGCCGTCGAACGGAGAAAACAAAATGTCGCTCAAGGGCAAAACACTTTTCATCACCGGCGCATCGCGCGGAATCGGCAAGGAAATCGCGCTGAAAGCCGCGCGCGATGGCGCGAATGTCGCCGTGGCAGCGAAGACGGCGGAACCGCATCCCAAGCTTGAAGGCACGATCTACACGGCAGCCGAGGAAATCGAGGCCGCGGGCGGCAAGGCGCTGCCGCTCGTCGTCGATGTACGCGACGAGGAAAACGTGAAGGCGGCGATCGACCGCACAGCGGAGGAATTCGGCGGGCTCGATATCCTGGTCAACAATGCCTCGGCCATCCAGCTTACGCCGGTTGCGCAGACCGACATGAAGCGTTTCGACCTCATGCACCAGATCAACACGCGCGGCACGTTGATGTGCTCCAAATACGCCGCGTCTCATCTCGCCAAGGCGGAAAACCCGCATATCCTGATGCTGTCGCCTCCGCTCGACATGCAGGAAAAATGGTTTGCGCCCTTTACTCCTTATGCCATCGCCAAATTCGGCATGAGCCTTGTCGTGCTCGGAATGGCCGGCGAATTGCGCAAAAAGGGGATTGCCGTCAACGCGCTTTGGCCGCGCACGACGATCGCGACTGCCGCGATCAAGAATATCATCGGCGGCGACGAGATGATCCGCACGAGCCGTCAGCCGGCGATCCTTGCCGATGCGGCTTACGAGATATTCACCTCGCCTGCGAAGGAATTTACAGGCAATTTCCTGATCGACGACACGTTCCTCGCCTCGCGCGGCGTGAGCGACTTCGACAAGTATCGCGTCGACCCCGCAAAGAAGCTGACGCTCGACTTCTTCGTGCCCGAGGATATCCCGGCGCCGGCGAGCCTCGATCCGGTGAAGTAGGGACAGGCTCGAAGTCTTGGCCATCGCATTGCAGGAAGTGGCAAGCGACGGCTTGCTGCAAGTGCGATGAACCCATATAGTTGTATCATACAACTATATGGGTGAGGCCATGAACCTTCGAGCAGACCCCGATGTCTCCAGAATAAGAGCCGCCTCGCGCAAGCTGGTGCGTGAACTGGGTTTCATGCAGAAGACGCTCGCGGGCACCGAATATTCGGCCTCCGCCGTTCACGCGATCATCGAGCTGGGCGAGTGCGGAGGGATGAGCGCAAAGCAGCTTTGCGAAAGGCTTCTTCTGGAAAAATCGACCGTCAGCCGGCTTCTAAAGATGCTGGTGGAGCGGGGGATCATTGAGGAAACGCGCTGCGAAGCGGACGCGCGCAGCAAGGACCTGAAGCTCACGGCGGAGGGCGAACGATTATTCGCCGGGATCACCAACTGGGCGCAAACGCGCGTTGCAAGGGCGCTGGAGACGCTGGAAACCGCCCAGAGGCAATGCGTGGTGGAAGGGCTGGAGCTTTATTCCCAGGCGCTTGACGACGGGCGCGCCGAAACGGATGCAGCGAACAGGCAAGGCACCGTGATCAAGGCGGGATACCGGCCCGGCATCGTCGGCTGGATCGCGCAAATGCACGGCAGCTACTATGCGCGCGAAAGGGGTTTCGGCGTCATGTTCGAGGCGATCGTGGCGCGCGGGGTCGCGGAATTCGCACCCCGACTGGAGAGCCCGGCCAACGAAATCTGGTATGTGGAAGAGGGCGGCGAACTGCGCGGCACGATCGCCATCGACGGGGAGGACCTCGGCGAGAACCGGGGGCACTTGCGCTGGTTCTTCCTGGACCCGCGATTGCGCGGAAGGGGCCTCGGCAAGGACCTCATGCGCCGCGCCATGGAGCATTGCGACGCGCAAGGATTTGCCGAGACGCACCTTTGGACGCTGAAGGGGCTCGACACCGCGCGCGCGCTCTACGAAGCGTTCGGTTTTACGCTGGCGGAGGAATATCGCGGCGACCAGTGGGGCAAGGAGGCGATCGAGCAGAAATTCGTCAGGCCGCGGCCCAAGTGATCCGCAATCTGCGCGAATTGGCGGGATATGCTTAAGGTATTGATTTTGAAGCGAACTCCTGCCCTAAAGGCAGCTTTGCTCTCGGGGCAGGCGCTTCAGCTTTTGGCCGCGATGGATTTCCCGGGGTCGTAGAACGGTTTGGGGACGACTTCGCAAGTTCGCAGTTCAGCGAACATATCGACGACCGCGCGCGTGCCGATCCCGGTGTGCCGGCGGGCCACCATCGCCAGCGCGATGTTCTTTTTCAGGCGCGGCGAGTAGATAGCGGATGTTACCCGGCCGATAATCTGCCCATCCCTGGTGACAGGCCAGTGCTCGTCGTTCGCACCGGCAAGCGGCGGCCCGTCGATTTCCAAACCGACAAGCAACTGAGACACACCCTTTTCCCTGATGCGCTTCAGGGCGGATTTTCCGATGAAATCGGCCTCCATATCCAGATCGACAAGGCGATCCAGCCCGAGTTCGAATGGGTTGTTTTTCAACGTCATGTCGGCGTGATAGGACAACATCGCACCTTCGATGCGGCGGATGCTGCTGGTGTGCCCGGGATGGAGCCCCAGCGGGCGTCCGACCTCCATGAGATATTCCCAAAGCCGATCGCCGGCCGAGCCATCCCGCAGGAAGATTTCATATCCCAACTCGCTCGACCAGCCGGTGCGCGAGATAATGAGAGGCACTCCGTCCCAGTCGTATTCCGTAAACCGGAAATATTTCAGCTCCGCAGGGCTATCGCCAAAAGCGGCCCTGAGGATTTCACGGGATTGCGGCCCTTGCAGTTGAAGGGGGGAAACATCCGGCTCATCGATACGAACATCCATGCCGGCGTTTACGGCAATCCCCTTGGCCCATAACAGCACGTCGCTGTCCGCGATCGACAGCCAGTAGCGGTTTTCCGCGAGTTTCAGCAAAACGGGATCGTTGATGATGCCGCCATCCTGATCGGTCAACAGAACGTATTTGCACTGACCGACCTGGCACTTCGAAAGATCCCGGCAGCACAGGTACTGCGTAAATCTTGCGGCGTCCGGGCCAGTGATCTCTACCTGACGCTCGACGGCGACGTCACACAAAATGGCCTCGTTCACGAGGTTCCAGAAATTCCGCTCCGGGTCGCCGAAGTCGCGGGGGATGTACATATGGTTGTAGACCGAAAATCCCTTTGCCGCCCATCGCAACGCGGCGTCCGAATAGGGGGATTTTCGGATCTGGGTTCCGAAGCTGAATTGCCGGAACGTTTCGATGTAGTTTGAGACCATGGTAGCCGATCCCGGATATGCATTTCCTCCGAACTGCATCAGTCCGACGTGCCCGAACGGGCCAGCTGCATCTTCGCCGCGATCCGGCCGGCAGCCTCAATCAACCCGGCATCGATCTTTGCGCGAAGGCCGCGCACTTCAGGGCAGTAATAAGCCGGTCCGGGCGCTTCTTTTACTTTACGGCTATTAATCGCATAAAATAGGGTCAAAGAAAATGAGCGGCAGGCTTGAAAATCGCGCCGGACGGAGGAAGCGGCATGGGTGAGAATGGCGGGATGACATGTTGCGGCCCGGGATATGCCAGCCCGGAAGAGGCGATCAGGGCGCCCCGCGAAAAGCTGCTCTATACAATCGCGATTTATACCGGCACGGGAATCCAGAAACCGGACTATCTGGCGACGGTGGATGCGGATCCGGACAGCCCGACCTATTCCCAGGTGATCCACCGGCTGGAAATGCCCGGGATCGGGGATGAGCTGCACCATATGGGATGGAACGCCTGTTCGTCTTGTCATCACGACGGGTCGATGTCGCGCAAATATCTGCTGGTGCCGGGTGTTCGCTCGAACAACATCCATATCGTCGACACCGCCACGGATCCTCGCGCGCCGCGCCTGCACAAGGTTATCGACGGCAGCGAGATCAAGGCGAAGACCAACCTTTCGGGCCCGCACACCGTTCACTGTCTCGGATCAGAGATCATCATCTCGTTCCTGGGCGATGCGATGGGCGAGGCGCCGGGCGGCTATCTGCATCTCAACAAGGATCTCGAGATCGTGGGCCGCTGGGAAAACTCAATGGGCGACATCCCGTTCGGCTATGATTTCTGGTATCAGCCGCGCCACAACGTGATGGTCAGCTCGGAATGGGCCGCTCCCAACACCTTCATGCCGGGCTTCGATCTGGAAGAGGTCGGACACCTGAAATACGGCCGCCGCCTCCATCTCTGGGATTTCGAAAAGCGCGTTCCCGTCGAGACCATGTATCTGGGTGAAGACGGGCTGATTCCGCTTGAAGTCAAGTTCCATCACAACCCGGACAGCACCCATGGGTTCTGCGGTGCGGCGCTTAGTACCAATGTGATCCATTTCTGGAAGAACGGCTCAGGAAAGTGGGAGTGGGAAAAGATCATCGATGTCGGCAATGAGCCGCATCCCGAATGGCCGATCCCGGTTCCGGGCGTGATGTCGGCGATCCTGGTGTCGATGGACGACAAGTATCTTTACCTGAACAACTGGCTGCATGGCGATATGCGCCAGTACGATATAACCGACCCGCACAACCCGAAACTGACCGGTCAGGTCTGGATGGGCGGGCTTCTTGGCAAGGCGCCCGAGGTCAATGGCGTAAGGGTCGCGGGCGGTCCGCAGATGTTCCAACTGTCGCTCGATGGCAGGCGGCTCTATGTCACCACGTCGCTCTTCTCGACCTGGGACAATCAGTTCTATCCTGAAATTCGCAAGCAAGGCGGGGTGATGGTCATGATCGACTGCGATGTCGAAAACGGCGGCATGAAGATCAATGAAGACTTTATCGTCGATTTCGGCAAGGAACCCAACGGCCCAAGCCGCTGCCACGAAACCCGCTATCCAGGCGGCGATTGCACGAGCGATATCTGGCTGTGACCGACACCTGGACAATAACGATCTCCAATCGCGGCGGCGCGGCTTACAAGGTCGACGCCCGCCGCCCCCTGCTCGATACGTTGCGCGAGCAAGGGGTCGATCTCCCCTATGGCTGCAAATATGGCGGTTGCATCACCTGTGCGGCCAAGCTGACTTCTGGTGAAGTCGATCAGCGTCGGCAGGTGGCGCTGAACAACCGTCAGATCAATTATGGCTACGTGGTGCTCTGCGTCGCGCGTCCGCTGTCGGATTGCACGCTCGAGATCGGCGTGGAAAGCCATGACAAACTCTATCGCAATCCGTTTCTCGATCCGCTTGAGCCGCATGAATTGAAAGCGGACATCGCCACACCGAGGGAGGCGTAATATGCCCGAAGCCGATATCGATCGTCTTTATGATTACGCTCCGGAGTATCTGGCGGATATCCTGCGTTCGGTCAAAACCATCGCAATGGTCGGCGCGAGTGCCGACAAGACCAAGTTCAGCTACGGCGTGCTGCGCGTGCTGCATGAAACGGGATACGAGATGCTGCCGGTCAACCCGAATCCGCAGGTGACGGAGATCCGCGGCATCCCGGTTTATCATTCCCTGGAAGAAATTGACCGTCCGGTGGACATGGTCGAGGTGTTCAGACCCAAGGAAGAATTGTACGGCATCGCAGAAAAGGCCATCGCGATCGGGGCCAAGGTGCTCTGGGGTCAAATCGGCGTTTATGACGAACGCGCCGCCAGGCTGGCCGAGGATGCCGGGCTGAAAGTGGTGATGAACCGCTGCCCCAAGATCGAGCTTTTCCGCCCCTTCTGGAAGCCACGGCTCGACTTGCCGATTTGACTCGCTCAGTGCTGATCTGCACAAACTCGCCGTTCCCCGCAACGGGAAGACAGCGGCCCGAATGATCCTTGCCTTGGGCCATCTGGCGAAGAGGGATCAAGGCCATTGATGGACAACGATAGAGACGCAAAATCCCGCAAGACTTAGACCCATGACGACGTCGAAGGCTCGACGGCTGCGGCGTCCTTTCAGCCAGACTTTCAGCGAAGCCCCGGCAACGGACCATGCAAGCAGGCTTGCGGCCGAAATCCATGCCGCCGTCAAAGCCAGCAGGAGCGCAAGTGCCCCATCGTTGGGTACCGAAGCGGCAACGGTCACCGCGAGAACCCAGCCCTTCGGGTTGAGGAACTGGAAAAGGGCCAATCCCGCCGCGGTTTCTACGAATGGGCTTTTTTCCGGGCGCTGGTCATATCGACCGTTGTCCCGAAAAAGCAGATTGATGCTGTGGAAGCCGAGATATGCCGATCCGGCCAACAAAAGAGCACGATTTAGAAAAGGCGTTTCCAGCAGAACCCGGGATACGCCGAACCAGGCGGAGCCGAACAACGACAACCAGCCCAAAATGATGACGAGGACAAGAGGAAGGGCCGCGACCGGGCCGGATTTTGCGGCAACATTGAGGATAATGAAGTTGTTGGGCCCCGGCGTGATGAACGAGACGGCCATCAGGCCGATGACGGCATATAAGGTCATGTCCATCGTCAGTCGGCTTTCTCGGGCAAGGAACGTTCCATAACGTCCAAAGTTTCGTGCCGGGCAAAAACCGTGCGCGAGCCGAGATGGTCTCGCACGGGAGGAGCCAGCCAATCGGCATCGGGCCTTTCGGCGATAATGCGGTGGGGATTTCTGTCGCCATCGTTGAGGTAGTAGCCCGCCAGGATTTCAGAAAAATCGATGGTGTCCGCAATGCCTTCCCACTGATACAGATCCCGCGCATAAGCCCAGAGATTGGGAAAATCGGTCAATCGATAGCGCGTGCACCTGAAGTGCGTCGCATAGACGGCGTCAAACCGGACAAGTGTCGTGAACAGGCGCCAGTCGGTTTCCGTGACCGCCGATCCGAAGAGGTAGCGGCGGGTCTCCAACCGTTTGTCCAGATTTTCCAGAGTATCGAACACGCAAGCAACGGCTTCATTGTAAGCGGCCTGGCTGCGCGCGAGCCCGGCGCGATAGACGCCGTTCGAAAGCCGGGTGTAGATGAGCGCGTTCAGTTTATCGATTTCATGGCGCAGGAACTCAGGGGCCAGCACTACGGCCCCGGCCTTGGGCACATCGTCGAGACCGCGCATGATCTTGGCGGAATCGTTGCTTACGATTTGTTTGTCCTGCCTGTCCCAAATAATGGGAACGGTCGCACGGCCCGAATAGGAAGGATCGCTCTCGACATAGAGTTCGTGGATATGTTGCCTCTTGCCGATTTCTGAGTGAGCCAAAGGGCCGGAGCGATCCAGGGCATACCCCTGGACTCGGGGACCTCCGGCGATCTGGAGAGGGAGATTTTCCTCAAGTCCCTTTAGCGTGCGAGCAATAAGCACGCTGTGCGACCATGGGCAACTGAGCGATGCGACGAGCACAAAGCGACCCGTACCGCCGGCAATCTCCGATCCGATGTCATGCGAAAGGGTATTGTCCGCCGTGCTGCCGGAGCGGGTGAATTCGCCAGAGCCGGATGACCAGTCGTCGTCATCGACCCAGCGTCCATCGATCAAAAACCCCATATTGCCGACCTCATTCATTTGGGTGGAGGTTAGCGATAATTTCACGCGGCAACGGTTCATAGTTCGCCCATTTTGGTCTATTTTTGCGACCATGCAGACTCTGCCGCTCAACATGCTGCGTGCCTTCGCAGCCGTTTACGAAACGGGGGGCGTCCGCTCGGCGGCGCGAATGCTGGGCGTCACGCATTCCGCGGTGAGCCGGCTCGTGAGGGATCTTGAGGCATGGATCGACACGCCGATCATCGAACGCAATAAAGGACAGCGATTGATACGCTTTACCGCCGCGGGCGAAGCCCTGGGACGGGATCTCGTGAAGTCGTTTTCCGGCATAGAAGAGGCAATCCGGTCGATACGGGAAATCCATCCGCCCAACGCCGTTACCATCGAAACGACGCCGTCTTTTGCCGCGCGATGGCTGTTGCCGCGCCTCGGTGATTTCGAGGCCGAGTATCCGTGGATAGAACTCTCGATCATCGTCGATCAACGGATCGGCGATCCAGGCGAGCGAGGGGCCGACCTGGCAATCCGGATGGGAGGAGGCCGATCGGCGAACCCGGCGGGCGAACCGTTGATGGACGATGCGCTTTACCCGGTCATGAGCCCGTCATGCTGGCGCGCGCTTGGAATGCCGTCGGATATCTCAACGCTTGCCAGGGGCAAACTCCTGCACGACCGCGATCCCAGCGCATCTTGGGCAATGTGGAAAGAACGCTTCGGGCCGGACCAACTCGACGTTCGCGCCGGCCCGCGCTTTTCCTCTTCCGACCTTGTGCTCCGCGCGGCGGAGCAGGGGCTCGGGATCGCTCTGGCGCGCCATCGATTGGTCGGCGATGCGCTGGCCACAGGCGCATTGATCCGCCCATTCAGGGACCTGGCTTTGAATTTGCCGGCCGGGATCCGCATGGTATTCGCCCAAGAACGAAGGGATCGGCTGGCGGTGGGAAAAACAATCGGTTGGCTGCGTGCGCAAGCCGCTGAGGGATAAAGATGCGGGCTTCTTAAATCCGCTCAGTCGAACTCCGGCCCGCGCGCGCGGTAGGGCTTCACCTCCCTCCAGGAGAGCATGAGCTTTCGCAGTTCCTCATCCGCGTTTTCGGGCAGAGTGACGCGCAGCGTTACCAGCAGATCGCCACGCCCGCCGGACTTGTTGGGCAGACCCTTGCCCTTGAGGCGCATGGTGCGTCCGCCATTGGAATTTTCCGGCACCTTCAGGTTGACTGCGCCATCAAGCGTCGGCACGCGAACCTTTTCGCCAAGCACCGCCTCATAGAGCGTTATCGGAAGGTCGAGGCGCAGATCATCTCCATCGACCTTGAAGAGCGGATGCGGGATGAGGCGGACCTCGATGATCGCATCGCCCGCGCTGCCGCCGTTCTCGCCGGCAAAGCCCTGACCCTTGAGGCGGATCTTCTCGCCGTCCATCGTGCCCGCCGGCAGCTTCACGTCGAGCGTCTTGCCTGTCGGCAAGGCAACGCGCATGGAGCCGCCGTGAGCCAGCTTTTCAAGCGGCACCTTCACTGTGGCGTTCGCATCCTGTCCGCGCTTCGCGCGAGGCTGCTGGGCAAAGCCCGAACGCGCGCCGGCGCCGGGGCCCGCCCCCGTCCGCCGCCTGCTGCCGAAGCCGCCCAGAATGTCGCCCAGGATATCGTCGAAAGCGCCGCCGCCCGATTGCTCGAAGCGGTAGCCGCGCTGCGCGCCCGCCTTGCGAAATGCGTCGAAATCGGAAAACCCTTCAAAGCCGTGCGCCTGCTGGAAGCGAGGCTTGCCCTCGGCGTCGATCTCGCCACGGTCGAACTGTGCCCGCTTTTCCCTGTCGGCGAGAATGTCATAGGCCTGGGTCGCCTCGGAAAACCGCTCCTGCGCCTTCGGATCGCCCTTGTTCTGGTCGGGGTGATACTTCTTCGCAAGCTTCCGGTAGGCTTTCTTGATATCCGCCTCGCTTGCCGACTTCGGCACGCCGAGCACGGTGTAGGGATCTCTCATCTCGGTTACTGCCATACTATTCCTTACCCCTGCATATACACCGGTCCGCTACCGATGATCCATATGGGGGTTGATAGGAATTAATTCCAGACAGGAAATTGTTCAAGGCCGTGGCGATAAACCACGCTGCATATCGGCCGAATGCCGCCGGAAAAGCAAGCCTCGTCAGGATTTCGCCGTCTCGGCTTCTTCCAGCGTGGCGTCCTTTGCCCGAAGATCGACGATCGTCCAGTTCGTGTTGGCATCCCGGCAGGCGAGGCCGGTATAGGCGCGCACGCCGCCGATGGTGTTCGCCGTCGTCTCGAACCGCGAGCACTCCGTACCGAAGGGAACGCTTTCTTCCTTGAGCGAGATGATCGTCCCCGAATTTCCGCTGACCGGATTGGACCAGGTGAAGGCGGCAGGCCTGGAGACGGAAGTTGGACCGACTGCAAGCGCAAAGGCGATGGCTTTCCGGTCGTCGATGCCGATATCCGCATCGGCGGTATTGTGCGCACCGTCGATGGAGCCGGTAAGATCGAGCGGGGAGGTCACATCGTCGCTGCCGATGTGGGCGGGCATCGAGCCGCAGGCGGCAAGCATGCCGGCAGAGGCGATCAACGCGCCGACACGCAGGCCGCACCGAAACCGGCCCCGACGAATTTGGGCGAAACGGAACTGGCGCATCATGTTCTTCGCGGTATAAGTCGGTATGAGCATCGGCTAGTGGGACCTCCGGGTCCGCAAGGCCGCTTTTCCAGCCTTTTTCTGGCGCCGTGCATTCATGGGAGCCACAATGACGGACAATTCCGAGATTCCGGCAGAACTCTTAACAAACAGTAACTTTGCGGAAGCTGTGAATCCATTCCGGCTGTTCGCAGAATGGTTTGAGGACGCCGGCAAGTCCGAGCCGAACGACCCGAACGCCATGGCGCTGGCCACGGTGGACGAGACGGGACTGCCGAATGTGCGCATGGTTCTCCTGAAGGGCTTCGACGATGCAGGTTTCGTCTTTTATACGAACCTGGAAAGCGCGAAGGGACAGGAAATCCTAGGCCAGAAGAAAGCCGCGCTATGTTTCCACTGGAAATCGCTTCGACGGCAAATTCGCGTACGCGGGGTTGTGGAAGCCGTGCCCGACGAAGAGGCTGACGAATACTACCGCTCGCGCCCGCGCGGCAGCCGCATCGGCGCCTGGGCCTCCAAACAGTCGCGCCCGCTTGAAAGCCGCTTCGCACTGGAAAAGGAAGTGGCGCGCTATACGGCGAAATTCGGATTTGGCGACATTCCCCGGCCTGAGCACTGGTCCGGCTTTCGCATCCTTCCCCTCCAGATCGAATTCTGGCACGACCGCCCTTTCCGCCTGCACGACAGGATCGTCTTCAGGCGGGATACGCCAGAGGGCAAGTGGGAGAAGCTGCGTCTCTACCCCTGAGGCGCAGCTACAGTAACTTTCGCCAGCGGAAGAACAGGAAGGTCAGAAAGACCGACAGCACCATGACGCCGATCGAGAAGGGATAGCCGTAGGCCCAGTGCAGTTCCGGCATCCTCTCGAAATTCATGCCGTAGATGGAGGCGATCAAGGTTGGCGGCAGGAAGATGACGGCGAGCACCGAGAAGATCTTGATGATCTGGTTTTGCTCCAGCGTGACGAGGCCAACGGTGGCATCGAGCAGGAAATTCAGCTTGTTGTCGAGCGAAT
Source organism: Hongsoonwoonella zoysiae (assembly GCF_013266695.1). Taxonomy (GTDB): domain Bacteria; phylum Pseudomonadota; class Alphaproteobacteria; order Rhizobiales; family Stappiaceae; genus Hongsoonwoonella; species Hongsoonwoonella zoysiae. The sequence continues at coordinate 452,388 of NZ_JABRXF010000003.1, read as the reverse complement.
CCGCATGCTCGCGGATCGAGTGAATGTCTCGACCGAGCGACTTGCAGGCAGCCTGCTGATCCGGCGTCATCGCCACCGTCTTGCGGTGGAGCGACAGAAACAGGAGCAGGCGGGACATGGTGGCGCAGACGTCATGCATCCTGGCCACCTTTAACCCGATCTGGCCGATCGCCCGGATAGCATCCTTGTAGTCCTGGCTTTTTCGTGCGCTTATGCGGCCTTCAAACACATTCAGCGACATGGCGTCGAATTCCGCTGACGCCTTCTCCACCTCGTCGGCCGCGCGATCGATTATCGCGTCGAGCAGCAGGAACATTGCGCCCGGGCCGGTGTGGGGAACGGTGGTGTCGACCTGGGCGCGTTTGGTGCTCATGGCAACGGAGGTGGATTCTCCATGGCGCACGGTGACCAGGCGGCGCGCGTTGAGAACGAAGGTGAGCGAGGAAATTTTCAAATCCGGCTCCCGCACGGCCATGGGCATGACCATCGTCATGACAAGCGCCCCCGCTTCCTCGTAGAGCCGCTCGGACGTCTCGATCTGCGACATTTCCTGGGCGGTGGGAATGTGAGCGCCGATCAGCTTTTCCGCTTTCTCGCGCTCTTCGTTGGTGGGTTTGTAAAGGTCTATCCAAAGGGCGGTGGTCGGCACCGGGCTTCCCTCGGCGACCTGCACGCGCTCCATTCCGGAGGTCGATGGGAGGTAGGCCGTTATCATCGCGATTGTCCCCGGCTGCGATTCGGCATTCACCACAGTTTCAGGGCAAAAGCGGCGGCGGAAAAGGGGGAGGGAAAAATACGCATCGCCCCGCAGACCGGTCCGGGATCGGCCGGTTTCAAGTTGGCCGCGAATGCGGCCTATCCCAGGCCAGGGCGTAGGGTCATCTTCTGAGCGGGCGCGAGACGCCCGGAGGCCTGCTCAAGGTAATGTTCCTGGAGCGATTTCCTGTCGAACGGTCGAACCCGGCCGGTCAGAAAGCGCTCCGGGGCCGTGGCCTGTCGTGCGAACCGTCATGCCCGTACGAAACAGGCTTCAGTGCTTCGACGACTTCGCCTTCACGGGAGCCACACTCTTGCGGCAGAGCGTCGCTGCGGTAATTGCCTGGATGCCGACTGGCTTGTAGAGCTTTTGCAGCTCCGGTCGCGGGCCCTGCTCATCCGATTTCTTGACTTGCGCACTCATAACTACAGTCCGTTTCTTGCCGCTTCATACGGCGTTGGTATTGCCGCCGGGCTTTCGCGGTGCGGGCCGGAGCCTCCATTCCAGTCTTCCGCTGCCGTTCCTTCGCCGACGAATCCGTCTCTTGACGGTGCGGCTGCACACATCGTGTGCAATCTTGGCAAATGTAAGGATGACGCCTACCTTTGCCGCGATGCCAGTCACAATCTTTATCGTATTGTTACAATTCGGTATTTCCTGACGGTTAACGAAGCAAAAGACCGGCCACATTACGGGCGCGCCGTAGTTCGACGCCTGAATGACGAGATTTGAGAAAAAACAGATTCTTATACCTGGCGCAGGTTGTTTCGCTTCACCGTCGCCTCGGTATCGTCGAGCGCCTTTTCCAGGCTGTCGAACAACTCCGAAAGCTCTTCACTTGTGATGACCATCGGAGGGCAAAGGGCGATCGTGTCGCCGATGGCGCGCAGGATCGCGCCGTGGTTTTCCAGATGCTTGGCGCAAATGCCACCGACAGCGTGATTCGCGGCGAAGGGACGTTTCGTCGCCTTGTCCGCAACAAGCTCCACGCCGCCGACGAGCCCTTTGAAACGTACTTCGCCTACGACCGGATGATCGCGCAGACGCTCCAGACGCTCCTGGAAATATGGCGCAAGGGCACGGACGCGGGCGAGGATGTCGCGGCTCTGATAAATCTCGATGGCCTTGACGCCGAGCGCGCAGCCAAGCGGATGCCCGCCGTATGTGAAGCCGTGGCCGAAGACGCCGATTTTCGCCGATTCCTCGACGAAGGCCTGGTAAAGGTCATCGGAGATCATGACCGCGCCGAGCGGGGCGTAAGCGGAGGTGAGCTGCTTTGCGACCGAAACGGTGTCCGGCGCGATGCCGAAGGTCTCGCTTCCCCACCAGTTGCCGGTGCGCCCGAAACCGGTGATCACCTCATCCGCGATGAAAAGGATATCGTGCTCGGTAAGCACCGCCTGCACCGCCTCGAAATATCCCGCCGGCGGTACGATGACGCCGCCGGCACCCATGATAGGCTCGGCAATGAAAGCCGCGATCGTGTCCGGCCCCTCACGTGCGATGAGATCTTCGAGGTTTCGCACGATACGGGCAGTGAATTCCTGCTCCGTTTCGCCGGGTTCGCCGAAGCGATAGTGATGCGGGCAATCGGTATGCAGGATCCGGTCGACCGGAAGGTCGAAATCGCAGTGGTTGTTGGGCAGGCCCGTGAGCGAGGCCGATACGATCGTCACCCCGTGATAGGCCTTCTGGCGCGAGATGATCTTTTTCTTCTCCGGCCGGCCTCGGGCATTATTGTAGTACCAAGCAAGCTTCACCTGGGTATCGTTGGCTTCCGAGCCAGATGAGGTGAAGAACACCTTGGAAGCCTCGAAAGGGGCTATTTCCTTCAGTTTTTCGGCAAGCTCGATCGCCGGCTCCACGCTCTTACCGCCAAAAAGGTGGTAATAGGGGAGGCGGTCGAGCTGCTCCTTCGCAGCTTCGATCAACTCCTTGTCGCCGAAGCCGAGGCCGGCGCACCACAGCCCAGACATGCCCTCGATATAACGCTTTCCCTGCGTATCGTAGACATACACGCCCTCGCCATGGTCAAGCACCAATGGACCCGTTTCACGCAGCTTGTGAAGGGGGGTATAGGGGTGAAGAAGAGCTTCCACGTCGCGCGTCTGAACATTGGTCAGCGGCATTCTCGTCATCCTTTCGGGAAAAAGGTTTAGCCCTCGGCTGGCTCGTCAACGTAAATCTCGCGAAGATCCTCCGGAAATTCCTCCAGAGGGTCGATCAACTCGCCGTCTGTCTCCTGCTCGCCCGGTGCAGGCTTTACGACCGGCAAGGGCGGCGGGCCGAGGCGCTCCTCATAGGGAACTTCGGAGAGCAGGGGCAATTCGGGCGGTGGGGGAGGTGCCTCCTCGTCTTCGGAGATGGGCTCAAGCGCTCCGAAAGCTTCGAGCAGTACGGCATCGAGATCTTCCTGGAAGATCCGGATGCGCTCGGCATTGGCGCCGAGATCGTGCTCGCCGACAAGGGACGCGGAACGTACATCAAGGCGGGCGCCGAAGGGATCCGGTTCGACGCGGATTGCGATATAATCCGTAAAGCCAAAAAGCAGCGTTCGCACTTCCGCCTGGATCCGGCTTGGCACGCCCCGCAAGTCCGGCGGGGTTTGGGAGGTGACCGTCCAGCCGTTTCGCTCCACCACCTGCCGGGCGGCGTTGTGAAGTTCCTCCGGCAATACCCGGAAACGACGGGGGACGAGGTCGGAATAGGCCTCCCGCTGCAACTGCCTGTCGGCTTCGCTCGGTTCGGGCCGGTCATAATCCACAAGCATCGGCGGATTTTCGATGTCGGTGCTGATGTCGGCAAGCCTGGGGTAGGCGAGAAGGCCGTAAAGCCCGAAGCTGAGTGGCACGAGCGCAATTCCACCGTAAATCACGCCGCGTACCGCGGCACTCCAGCCGACGCCGCCCTTTTCCCAAAGCGAGACAAGCGCGATTAGGCTCGCGACGACGGCGACGGCACCGAGCGCGAAGCCGAATGCCATGATTGGCAGGAGCTCGATTTCCGAAATCATGCCGGCACGATGAGCCAGGGCGCCAACCACCAGCACGGGCACGGCGAAGAGGCCGGCCCGATAGCCGATCCGCGCCGTCCTGGGCCGGCGAATGGGAATGTGCTTATGCATGCTCCGCCCGTGCAAACAACCGCCCCGGCGTCCCTTCGTACAGGCAAACCGCGAGGAAACATCGTGGCATCACGACCGTTTAGCACGTTTGCGAAGCACGCTGGAAGCCTTCGGCCTAATCCGGGAAGGAATAATCCGAGAACTGCTCGCGGAGCTTTGTCTTCTTAATCTTGCCCGTCGCCGTATGCGGGATTTCATCAACTATTACGACGTCGTTGGGCATCCACCATTTGGCGATCTTGCCGTCCATGAAGGCAAGCACATCCGCCTTGTCCGGCGATTTTCCCTCACGCGGAACGATGACGAGCAGAGGCCGCTCGTCCCACTTGGGATGCGCCACGCCGATCACCGCGGCTTCGGCGACATCGGGATGGCCGACGGCGATGTTTTCGAGATCGATCGTGGAAATCCACTCCCCGCCCGACTTGATCACGTCCTTGGCGCGGTCGGTGATCTGCATGTAGCCGAACTCGTCGATGTGAGCGACGTCGCCGGTGTCGAAATATCCCTCGTCGTCGAGGATTTCGCCGCCGTCGCCCTTGAAATAGGAGCTTGCGACGGCTGGCCCGCGAACCTTCAACCTGCCGAACGTCCTGCCGTCCCAGGGCCTGGGATTGCCATCGTCGTCAGTGATCTTCATTTCCACGCCGAAGGGGGCGTGCCCCTGTTTTTCCTGAATGTCGAGAAGTGCGGAACCATCGACATCAGCAACTTCCGGCTTCAACGTGCAGACGGAACCGATCGGGCTCATCTCCGTCATGCCCCAGGCATGCATGACGCGGACATTGTAGACGTTCTCGAATTTCTCCGTCATCGCGCGCGGGCAGGCGGAGCCGCCGATCACCACGCGTTCGAGCCAGGGAAGCGTCATTCCGGTCGTTTCCAGGTATTGCAGCAGCATCAGCCAGACGGTGGGGACGGCTGCGGTGAGCGTTACGTGTTCTCTATCAAGCAGTTCCCAGATCGCCTCGCCGTCCATCCGCGGGCCCGGAAGGACGAGGGCGGACCCGGCCATCGGCGCGCTGAATGCGAGCGACCAACCGTTGGCGTGAAAAAGTGGAACAACCGGCATGACCCGGTCACGGGAGGAAAGGCCCAGCATATCGGGCACGCTGGCCGACATCGCATGGAGCACGTTGGAGCGGTGCGAATAGACGACACCCTTCGGATTTCCCGTCGTGCCGGAGGTGTAGCACATGCCGGCGGCGGCGCGCTCGTCAAGCGCTTTCCACGCGAAATCGCCATCGACTTCCGCCAGCCACTCTTCGTAAGGGACGGCGGGGAGCGAGGTGCCCGGCATGTGGGCAGCGTTTGTCAGCACCACGACGAGTTCGATCGTCTTCAACTGCGGCCAGATGTTCTCCAGGAGGGGAACGAAGGTCGAGTCGACCAAGATCAGCCGGTCTTCGGCGTGGTTGACGATCCAGGCAATCTGATCGGGGAACAGGCGCGGATTGACGGTATGATAAATGCCGCCGACGCCCATGACACCGTACCAGGCTTCCATATGACGCCATGTGTTCCAGGCAAGGGTCGCCGCCCGCTCGCCTTCCTTCAGGCCCCATTTTTCCAGCCGCTTGGCAAGCCGCAAGGCGCGGGCGCGCAATTCACGATAGGTCGTGCGGTGAATTTCACCTTCGACGCTGCGGGAGACGATGTCCCGGTTCGGATGCTGGATCGCCGCATGGTCGAGAATGCGGTTGCAGGTGAGCGGCCAGTCCTGCATCAGGCCCGGCATGGCGGGTGAAGGCATGGGCAGTCTCCTCGGGAAGGCCGGCCTCGGTTCGGTGGGGCCGTCGTTTTTCGAAATCTATGTGCCGAAGGAGAAGCCTGTCCAGTGAATCCCTCGCCTTATGTCCTCAAACTCTCGATCCAGAAGCAGCCATCGGTAAGGCTATCGGCCACGTGATCCGCGTGAGGAAGGAGGACATCGCGGCCGGTGGGCCCGGTCGTAACCGCCAACGTCCGGGTACCGGCCGCCCGGCCGGCGTGCATGTCGTGCAAGCTGTCGCCGACCATCACCACTTCGCCCGGCAAGACGCGTGCGGCTTCGCAGAACGCGTGGACCATGCCGGGATCCGGCTTCGCCCCGTGGCCGCTGTCATAGCCATAGAGATGGGGAAACCTTTCGGCGATGCCCATCGCCTGCAACTGGGCCCTGGCTGACACCTCTGCATCGTTCGTGGCGATGCCGAGCACGATATCTTGGCCGGCAAGGCGGTCAAGCACATGGATGAGATCGTCGAACGGCGAGACATGGTCGAGGCTGAAGCGGCCAAGCGCCTCGTCCATCTCCCTCAAAAAGGCCTGACTGTCGGACAGCCCGAGAATTTCAACCCAGGCATCGATGAAATCGTCGTTCGTTCCCGCGATGGCGCGTGAACCCGGAAGGAAGGTGCGATTTTCAAGGTCGTATTCGCAAGCCTCGCTCAGGCGCAGCATCTGCGTCCAGTCCTTTCCTGTAACCTCTTCGATCAAGGCATGAAAAGTCGGTGCCCATGTCTTGTGAAAATCGACGAGCGTTCCGTCCTTGTCGAAAAGAACCGCGCGAATGGACATGCTGGCAAAATCCTTCTCGATCGCGGCAAATTGCCGATCGATTACAAATTCCCGAAAAGCTTCCGATGACAAGCAAATTCGGCCGGAGTTCAGGCGAGGCGGTATGCGGTGCCGAGGGTTACGGGACCATTTGCCATGACCTTTCCTTCCTCAACCAGCGCCTCCATCTGCGCCAGAACCGACAGGGCGGCGGCCTTATGCAGGCGTTTGTCCGTGGAAGCGTAGATTTTCTCGACCATCTCCGGAATGAAGCGGTCACCGGCGGCAAGCCGGCGCAGGATCGCCGCCGCGCGCTGGTGGCGATGTGCCTTCAGCCCGCGCAGGTATCTTTGCGGTTCGTTCACCGGACCGCCATGGCCGGGGAAGTAGATGCGGTTGTCACGCTTCATGAGCTTGTCGAGGGAAGCCATATAGGCGCGCATGGAGCCGTCGGGCGGGGCGATGATGGATGTCGACCAGGCCATGACGTGATCGGCGGAGAAGAGAATGTCCCCTTCATCGAGTGCGAAACAAAGGTGGTTGGCGGTATGACCGGGCGTTTCAAGGGCCGTTAGCTTTAGCCCGTCCACCATGATCGCGTCGCCCTCTTTCATCACTCGGTCCGGTGAATGCTCGGAGTCCGAACTCGCGTCCAGCGGGTTGATTTCGCCTTTGAGAAGGGGGCGAGCGGCGAGATGGGGCGCACAGCCGATGACAGGGGCGCCGGTCAATGCTTTCAGCATGCGCGCCGCGGGCGAATGGTCGCGGTGAGTATGTGAAACCAGGATGGCGGCAATGGGCGCGCGCCCGGCGGCTGCGAGAATGTTCGCGACATGGGTTTCATCTTCGGGGCCCGGATCGATGACGGCGATCTCGGAGCGGCCGACCAGATAGGTGTTCGTGCCATGAAAGGTGAACGGACTCGGGTTGCGCGCGGTGATGCGGCGCACCGCGTCGCTCAAGCCGACCGCCTCACCGTGCCGGGGGTCGAAGTGCCGCTCGTGGACCAGATCGCTCATGACAGCCTTTCGTTTGGTGGGCCCGTAAATCTTATAACCGGCGATCCGCGTAAATAACTTCATCGTGAATTGAACCATCAAGGTGGCGAAAGCAACCCGATTCGCTTGTTTCCGCAGCGTTTATGAGTGTGCGGGCATTTCAAAAGTTGCCATTGCTTTTGCGAACTATTTGCAATTACGATGACCGCAGTGTTTGATGGACGACCACGATTTCATGTGGAGGAATGTGGATGGTGTTGGTTCGACGGGCTTTTTTGACAGCGATGTTGGCGGTCGCCGGTGCGGCAATCCTTGCGGTTTCGCCGGTTAAGGCCGTGGAAAAGCTGAACATCGTCACAACGGTGGGTATGATCGGGGATGCCGTCCAGCGCATCGGCGGAGACCGTGTCGAGGTTACGAACCTGATCGGGGAGGGGGTCGATCCACACTCCTACTGGCAGACGCGATCCGACGTGGTGAAGATGGGCAGGGCCGACGCCATATTCGCAAACGGCCTTTACCTGGAGGCGCAGCTTGAGGAGCTTCTCCTGAAGCTGAAAGAACGCAAGCCCGTCATTTTCGCCGCCGAAGTGATCCCGGTCGAGGAAAGGCGCGCGAGCGAAACCTACGAGGACCGTTTCGACCCGCACGTGTGGATGAGCCCGAAACTCTGGCGCCAGGTGGTTGCCGGAATCCAGGCGTCGCTCGGCGAACTCGACCCCGACGGCAAGGCGACCTTCGAGAAAAATGCCAAGGTCTATCTGGCGGAGATGGATCGTCTCCATGCCTATGCCAGCGACGTCATAGCAAGCATACCCGAAGAACAGCGCATTCTGGTGACCGCGCATGACGCCTTCGGCTACCTCGGGCGCGACTACGGTATCGAGGTGCTCGGCGTGCAAGGCATCTCCACCCAAAGCGAAGCCGGACTGCAGCGAGTTGAGGAACTTGTGAACCTCATCGTCAGCCGCGACGTCGGGGCTGTGTTTGTGGAATCCTCGGTGTCCGAGCGCAATGTGAAGGCACTCGTCGAGGGCGCTGCGGCGCAAGGCCATGATGTTAAGATCGGCGGTGAACTCTTCTCCGACGCCATGGGCGCGCCCGGGACCTACGAAGGAACCTATATCGGAATGATCGATCACAACGTGACACGCATTGCGCTGGCGCTTGGCGGCGACGCGCCCGAACGCGGCATGGATGCCAAGCTGGGGGCGGGGCTGTGATGGATCAGGCGGCAAATACCGGCGGAAGGGGCCTGAAAGAAGCCGGTCAGAGCGCAACGCTCGACCCGAAGAGCCCTTTTTCCGTATCGGGCCTGACGGTTGCCTACGACCGCAAGCCCGTGCTCTGGAACGCGAGCTTTACGGCCCCTGAAGGCGAACTGACGGCGATTGTCGGGCCCAACGGTGCGGGAAAATCCACGTTCCTCAAAGGCTCCCTCGGTCTCATTCCGAAGCTTTCTGGCGAGGTTGGCGTCTTCGGGCGGCCGATCGACGAGGCGCGCCGCGATATCGCCTATGTGCCGCAACGCTCATCCGTCGACTGGGATTTTCCCGCAACCGCGCTCGACGTCGTGACGATGGGGCTTTACCGGCGGATTGGCTGGCTGCGCTGGCCAGGACGGCGCGACAAAGAGCGGGCGCACGAAATGCTGGCGCTTGTCGGCATGGAGGCCTTCGCCGACCGACAGATAGGGCAGCTTTCCGGAGGCCAGCAGCAACGGGTGTTCCTGGCCCGCGCGCTTGCGCAGGATGCCAGGGTCTACCTGATGGATGAGCCCTTTGCCGGAGTTGACGCCGCGACGGAGCGGGCGATTGTCGACGTGCTCAAGAAGCTTCTTTCAGAGGGCAAGACAGTGCTTGTCGTCCATCATGATCTGGAAACGGTGCCTGTCTATTTCTCGCACGTCCTGTTCCTGAACGGCGGCACTGTCGCCGCCGGCCCGGTTGCAGATGCCTTTACGGCGGAAAACCTGCAGAAGACATATGGCGGGCGCCTGGCGGCGACGCAGCTCGCCGCGCTCGACGAAGCTGCCGCCATGAAGGGCTGATGCCAGGATATGACGTTCCTCGAAAGTTTTCTGAACGCATTGATGCTTTCCGCCGGCTACAATACGGCGGTCGTCGCCATCGGCTCCGCCCTCCTTGGTGCCGGGAGCGGGGCCGTTGGCGCCTTCGTCCTCCTGCGCAAGCGCTCCCTCGTCTCCGACGCCATGAGTCATGCAACGCTGCCGGGCGTCGTTCTCGGCTTTCTTACGGGAGTCTGGCTTTTCGGGGATGGACGTTCGCTGCCGCTTCTGCTTGCTGGCGCGGCACTTACCGCCGGCATCGGCATGATCTGCGTAGACTGGATCAAGGCCAACACACGCCTGACCGAAGATACGGCGATTGGCACGGTTCTTTCCACTTTTTTTGCGCTAGGCATGGTGCTTTTGACGGTGCTGCAGTCGCTTGCCATATCCGGTCAGGCAGGCCTCAGCGGGTTCCTGCTGGGCTCGACGTCAGGCATGCTTTCGTCCGAGGCGATGACGATCGCTGCCGCCGCCGGAATTGTCGCGTTGATCGTACTGGCGCTCTTCAAGGAATTCGCGCTTCTATGTTTCGACGAGGATTTTGCCGGCAGCACGGGCCTCGGCGTGCGCAGGCTGGATATCGCGCTGCTTACGCTGCTTCTCGCCGTCGTGGTGATCGGGCTGAAGACCGTCGGGCTCGTGCTGGTGATCGCGCTCACCATCATCCCACCGGTCGCGGCCCGCTTCTGGACCGAGCGCGTGTCGCGCTTCGTGCCGATTTCGGCGGCGATCGGCGCGACCGGCAGCTACGTTGGCGCGTGTCTTTCCGCAAGCGCGCCGGACTTGCCCACGGGTGCGCTGATCGTTCTTATTCTCTTTGCGCTATTCGCCGTCTCCATGCTGGTCTCTCCTGTGCGCGGGCTTATGTCGTCCCTGCTGCGTCACCGCCGCTTTCAGAAGATCGTGCATCTGCGCCAGGGGCTTCTTGCGGTTGCCCATGACGAGCCCATCCTGGAGCCGATCACGCGCAAGCTCCTGATCAAGCAAAGATACCTGACGGGAGATCTGCGTCCCACAGAAGCCGGCTGGTCCGCCGCGCGCCGCATAGACCGGGACCAGGCGCTCTGGAATCTTTGGCGCGAGGAATATCCGGACGAGGCGCATGCACTTGCCGACTGGTCCCTCAAGCCTATCGATGAGGTACTTTCGCCCGACATGGTGGCCGATCTCGAAACGCGGCTTGCACCGCATGACGCGGCAAATGCCGCGGGAGGTGCCGCATGAGCGCCGAAATTTTCCTGCAGTTCGATTTTCCCTCGATCCTGCTCGGCAGTCTTGCGGCACTTTGCTGCGGCCTTCTCGGCAATTTCCTGGTGCTCAGGCGGCAAAGCCTGATGGGAGATGCCATCAGCCACGTCGTGCTTCCCGGAATCGTTCTCGGCTTTCTCATCACGGGCACGCTCGATTCCCTGCCGATGATGCTGGGGGCGGGCTTCGCGGCTCTGGTCTCCGTCGGTCTGATCGAACTTGTGCGGCGGCTCGGCAAGGTGGAACCGGGAGCGGCGATGGGCGTCGTCTTTACGTCCATGTTCGCAGCCGGCGTCCTGCTTTTGGAGCAGACGGGAGCGTCCGGCGTTCATATCGACGTGGAGCACGCGCTTTACGGCAACCTTGAAAGCGCGATCTGGCTGGAGGCGGCGGCTTGGGGCGACCTGCTGCGGCCTGAAATCCTGGCCACGCTGCCTGTTTCGGTCTTGCGGCTCGTCGTCGTGAACATGGCGGTGATCGCATTCATTCTCGCGTTCTACAAGGAATTGAAGCTGGTCAGCTTCGATCCGCTTTTCGCCGATACGCTTGGCATATCCTCAAAGCTGGTAGGCACGCTGCTGATCGTGATGGTGGCGGTCGCGGCGGTTGCGGCCTTCGACGCGGTCGGGTCGATCCTGGTGATCGCGATGTTCATTTGCCCGGCGGCGACGGCGCGCCTTCTGACCGACAGACTGTCGACGCAGCTTGTACTTTCCGGCGTCGTCGCCTTTTCGAGCGGCATCATCGGCTATGTGTTCGCGGCATTCGGTCCGGTCTGGCTTGGCCATGACATGAGCGTGTCGGCGGCGGGCATGATCGCGGTGGTGGCAGGGCTTATACAGGTCGTGGCGATGGTTTTCGCCCCGCGCTACGGGGTGATCGCAAGGCGGCGCATGCAACGCGCCTGATCCCGCCGCGGCGACTGGACGGCACCCGGGAACTGTTCAATAGTACCGTGGCGTTATTTTCGAAGTCGGTGCCGGGAGGAGCTTGGCGTGTCGGACATCTGGGTGAACTATCGCGCGACAGTGAGCTATGACGGCAAGATCGAGACCATTCCCGTGCAAGCGATGAGCGAGCATGAAGTCGCCGATCATGCGAGGATCATGGCAGGCTTCGAATTCGGCTGGAACCCTGCCGATGTGAAAATCGTCTCCTTCGAGCCCGACCCGGAGGGCAGGCTGGAACACGGGCACATCCATATGTTCGAGGTCTCGGTGCGTCCCGAAGGCGGCGAGCCGCAGACCTTTCGCCTGAAGGCGCGCGACGCGGATTGCGCGGAAGGTCTTGCGGTCCTTCATTGCGCCGACAAGGCGGGCCTCGACCCGCGCGAAGTGGACGTTTTGAACGTCGTTCCGGTGTAATCGACATGTAAGCGCAGAAGGATTTCCGAGTATCATCCGCGTAAATGTTTTATATTTAAACTGTCGCAACTGAAACGAATTTCTTGACAGGAGGCGTAAGCCTCCTGCACTCCGTTGTCCGGTGAGCGACTATCTGGAGGAGCGGGCGATGACGGACTGTCTGATCGAGGAAAGGCCGGAACCGGGAGTTCTGCTCCTTAAGATCAACCGCCCCGAAGCGCGAAACGCGTTGAACACGGAAGTGCGGATCGCGCTTGCCGAGGCCTTGAGGCGTGCCGAGGCCGACCATGACGTCCGCGCCGTGGTGATCGCGGGCGATACCACGTCCTTTGCGGCTGGAGCCGACATCACGGTGGTTGCGGAAGAAACGCCCATGGGCATGCACCGGCTCGCGTTTCACAAGCTCTGGCAGGTGGTTGCGGATTTTCCGAAGCCGGTTCTTGCCGCGGTCAACGGATATGCACTCGGCGGCGGCTGCGAGCTGGCGCTTCACGCGGACATCATTATCGCGGGCGAGGGTGCGCAATTCGGCCTGCCCGAAGTGAAGCTCGGGATCATGCCCGGCGCGGGCGGCACACAGCGGCTCGTGCGGGCCGTCGGCAAATACCGCGCTTTCCGTCTTCTCATGACAGGCGATATTATCGACGCTGAAACCGCCGCGGACTGGGGGCTCGTTTCGGAGCTTGCCGCCGACGATGAAGTGCTCGAAACGGCGGTGAAAATGGCGGTGAAGATCGCACGCCTGCCGCCGATCGCGTTGGAGCATATCAAGGAAACAGTGCTTCTCGGTGCCGATCTGCCGCTTCAATCCGCGATCGCGCTGGAGCGAAAGTCCTATCACATGCTGTTCGACACGGCGGACCAGAAGGAAGGCATGTCCGCCTTCCTCGACAAGCGCAAGCCGCATTTCCGCGGCGAGTGACATTCGCTGCGGGGGGCTGGATTCCAGAGGATAAAATCATGAGCCTGACTATCGGCATCGTCGGAACCGGGACGATGGGGCGCGGCATTGCGCAGATTTTCGCCGCAAGCGGAAACCGCATCCTGCTGCATGACGCGCGCGAGGGTGCGGCAGCCGAAGCGCGGGACTTCGTCGCCGGCATGCTTGCAAGGCTCGCCGAAAAGGGGCGTATGAGCGCGGAAGAGGCGAAAGCCGCCACAAACCGTATAGAGGTTGCAGGAAAGCTTGAGGCGCTTGCCCCTTGCGACCTCGTGATCGAGGCGATCGTCGAAAAGCTGGAGGCGAAACGGGAGCTTTTTTCAAAACTTGAAAAAATCCTGAGCGCGGATGCAATCCTGGCGACGAACACAAGCTCGCTTTCCGTAACCGCCATCGCAGCGGGATGCGAAAAGCCGGAACGGGTGGCCGGATACCACTTCTTCAATCCCGTGCCGTTGATGAAGGTTGTGGAGGTAATCCCCGGTGCGAGAACGAAGCCGGACGTGGCCGATACCCTGACCAAACTCGCATTTGAAGCGCGTCACGAGGCCGTGCGCGCGTCCGATACGCCGGGTTTTCTCGTCAATCACGCAGGACGCGGGTATGTGACCGAGGCGCTTCAGCTTTTACGCGAGCAGGTGGCGGAGCCTGCCGATATCGACCGCATCCTGAGGGACACGGCAGGGTTTCGCATGGGGCCCTTCGAGCTTCTGGATCTCACCGGGCTCGACGTCTCCGGCCCGGTGATGACACAGGTCTACAACCAGTTCTATCAGGAGCCGCGTTTCCGCCCTTCACCCTTGATCGACCAGCGGCTTTCCGCAGGTCTGCTTGGCCGCAAGACGGGCGAGGGCTTCTATGCCTATCAGGAAGGAAAGAAGGCGGAGCCTGAAGAGGCCAGTCGCGAAAACGTCGATCCGGGGGCGGTCTGGATCAGCAATGCGAGGCCCGAACGGGCCGCTCTCGTGCATGAAGCGCTGATGTCCGCCGGCGTTACGGTCGAAACGGGCGAGCGCCCGTCCGAAAATGCGGTGGTGGTTGTCACACCGATAGGAACAGATGCTTCGGCCGCCGCCATCGCAGAAGACCTGGACGCCAGGCGGGTGATCGCGGTCGACACGCTCTTTCCGCTCGACCGGCGGCGCACGCTCATGCGCACACCGGCGACGACGAGGAAAACAATCTCGCGCGCCGCCGCGGCATTTTCCACCGATGGAAGCCTCGTGACGATAATCGCGGATTCAACGGGCTTCGTGGCGCAACGTGTGATCGCGACAATCGTCAACATCGCCTGCGATATTGCACAGGCCGGCATCGCGACGCCTGCGGATATCGACAAGGCGGTAACGCTCGGCCTTGGTTATCCGCACGGCCCGCTTTCCTGGGGAGATGAATTAGGCGCCGATGTGGTTCTGGAGATCCTGGAAGGCATCGTGGCGCTTTCCGGCGACCCCCGCTACCGGCCCAGCCCCTGGCTGAGGAGGCGGGCGGACCTGCGCCTGTCGCTGCTTGAATGACCGCCGCCAACCCGTCGGCGCACGATACAATGTTGCTATCGACCTTCCTCCCGTCGCCGAAGCGATCGGTGTATTCTTTGCGGTGACAACTGTTGTGGCGGTGACGCCCGGGATGATAGCCCAAGGGAGACAGCCCCGCCCAAAGCCGCTGGCCGGAGGCCACGAAGAATAGGAATTTTCAATGTCCGCACCTGACAGCGCCTCTGTCTTCCAAGCGCGGCTTCCTTGCTCGCGCGAAGCGGCGTTCGATCTTTTCGTCGATGGTTTCGGCCGCTGGTGGCCGCGCGAATACACGTTTTCCGGCAATGACCTGCAGGAGATCGGCGTCGAGCCTTTCCTCGGCGGCGCATGCTATGAGCTTTCCAATTCCGGCCAACGTATTGTCTGGGGAACGGTTCTTTCGATTGAACGCCCGCTTTACATCCGCATTGCCTGGCAGATTGGTCCGGGCCGTGAACTTGTGGCCGATCCGGCCGCCGCGAGCCGTGTGATGGTCGCTTTCCGTTCTGCGAATGACGCAACGCTTGTGGAACTCTCCCATTCGGAGTTCCTGCGTCACGGCGTCGATGGAGAGAGCTATCGGGCGGCGATGTCTTCGCCCGAAGGCTGGCCCTATTGCCTCAAGGCGCTCAGCGATTGCGCGGCAGCGAAGTCATGAGAATTGCCTGTCGCCGCCGGCCAGAATGGCCCTAAGCGGTATAGCCGGCGATGGTGCGTTCTTCTTGCGCGTGACGGCAATTCGGTGTGTATGGCGCCCATAAACGAAGGTAAACTGCCGCTCCTTGCGTCTTGGGAACGTCACAAGCCCCATGCTATGTGGATTTGTCACATTGCTGCAAGGGATTGCGGACCGTACGCGGCCCGCTCCCTAAAGGTGCAATCTCCAGAGGGCGGCCGGCCGCCAACCGATGAACGAAAATGCAGTGAAACAGGAAACCCGCGAGACTACGGCAAGTAGAAGCTCCAGCCTGAAATTCGGCAAAAGCATCCGGCAGAAGTTCGCCCGGGTGCGGTGGATCCTTCTCAGTGCCGCGGCATTGTGTATTGCCGCGGTGGCGACTTACGACATCCCGGCATGGGTTGGTGTCGCGGGTTTCTGTGTCGTTCTTCTGGCAACGGGCTTGAGCGGCCGACGCAACCTGAGCCTTGCCAGGAGCGCCGCACGGGTTGCAGGCGCACCGAGCCACTGGCCCGACACTGGCATGAAAATGGTCGTCGATGCGCTGCCCGATCCGTGCTTCCTCGTCGACCGGCGCGGGATCACGCGTTATGCCAACCCGGCCGCGCGTGACCGCTTCGGTAAGGTGCGGCCGGGTGATCCTCTTTCTTTCAAGCTTCGCCCGCCCGCGCTTCTTGAAGCGCTCGACCGGGTAAGTTCCGGCGGCGGGTCGGAGCGCATCGAATGGAGCGAGAAGGTTCCAACCGAGCTTTGGATGGAGGCTCATATCGCGCCCGTCCAGGCTTTCGCGCCCGACAAGCCGCGCAATGGCTCCGGCTTCATTATCGTGACCGTGCGCGATCTGACGGAGCAGCGCCGGCTGGAACGAATGCGGGCCGACTTCGTCGCGAACGCCAGTCATGAACTCAGAACGCCGCTTGCCTCGCTCACCGGCTTCATCGAAACCTTGCTGGGGCCGGCACGGGAAGACCCGCAGGCGCGTGAAAGGTTTCTTTCCATCATGCTGGAGCAGGCAGGCAGGATGAAGCGCCTGATCGACGATCTGCTTTCGCTGTCGCGTATCGAACTCAAGGCACATGTCCAACCGGACACTCTTGTCGATCTGAGGGATGTCATCGAACACAATGCGGAGTCGCTGAAACCTCTTGCGGATGAACTTGGGGTTGAACTTGCCCTTGATCTGCCCCCCGGCGAAATCCTGGTGCGCGGCGACAAGGATGAACTGACGGAAGTCTTTGAAAACCTGACTGAAAATGCGCTCAAATACGGTGCGTCCGGCAAACGCCTGGACATAGCGGCAAGGGCTGATGCCGAAATGCGTGGCACCGAATGGTGGGCGATATCGATTCGCGATTACGGACCCGGCATCGAGGCGGAGCATCTTCCCCGGCTGACGGAGCGCTTCTACCGGGTTGACGTGGCGACAAGCCGGGAAATGAAGGGAACGGGCCTGGGGCTTGCGATCGTCAAGCACATTCTCACGCGACATCGCGCAAGGCTGGAAATCGAAAGCACTGGCGGGCAAGGCGCCTGTTTCACGGTCAAAATAAGCAAGGCCGATCGTTACAAGGCTGACGCGGAGACCGAAAAGCCTCATCAAATCAATAGCTAATATCGTCATAAAACTGAGATTGAATCGTCATAGAAGTCACATCCGAGGCCGCTACGGTCCGCTCGGTTTCGCAAGGGAACTTGCCTGCGAAGCGCAAACGTTAAGAAATCCTGAACACTCGAAGGGAGAGGCCAGGTGAAAATCAAGACTTTTGCGAGTGCGGTAGCGCTTGCGACCGCAAGCACCATCGTTGCCGGGGCCGCCGAAGCGCGCGATCAGATCCAGATCGTCGGTTCCTCCACTGTCTTTCCGTTCGCGACCGCGGTTGCGGAGCAGTTCGGCCAGAAGACGACCTACAAGACGCCGGTTGTTGAATCCACGGGCTCCGGCGGTGGCATCAAGCTGTTCTGCGAAGGTGTCGGCGAGGGTACGCCGGACATCACCAACGCTTCGCGCCGCATGAAGAAGTCAGAGCTGGAGACCTGCCAGGCCAACGGCGTGACACCGATCGAGGTTACCGTCGGCTTCGACGGCATCGTGCTTGCCGACGCAAAGTCGGGCGCCGACCTCGACGTCTCGCGCGAGCAGATATTCCTTGCCCTTGCCAAGGAAGTTCCGGTCGACGGCAAGCTCGTTGCCAATCCTTATCAGAACTGGTCGGACATCGACGCTTCGCTGCCGACGGAGAAGATCGAGGTTCTGGGGCCCCCACCGACTTCCGGTACGCGTGACGCGTTTGAAGAACTCGTCATGGAGTATGGCTGCGAGCAGGTTCCAGGTGGTGCCGATGCCGGGCTTGAGGGTAACAAGTGCACGGCTATCCGTGAGGACGGCGCCTATATCGAAGCTGGCGAAAACGACAACCTGATCGTCCAGAAGCTGGAAGCGAACCCGAAGGCATTCGGTATCTTCGGCTTCTCGTTCCTCGATCAGAATGCCGACAAGATCAAGGGTGCAAAGATCAACGGCATTTCGCCGACGTTCGAGGCGATCGCCGACGGTGAGTATCCGGTTTCCCGCTCGCTCTTCTTCTACGTCAAGAAAGAGCATGTCGGCGTGATCCCGGGCATCGAGGAATATGTTGCCGAGTTTACCGACGAAGGCACCTGGGGCGACGAAGGCTACCTGACCGACAAAGGCCTGATCCCGCTGCCGGAGGACAAACGTGAAGAGGTTGGCGAGACGGCCAGAAACCTGACGCCGCTCAGCCTCTAAGACACGATCTGCGCAGCCGGCCGCACGAAGCTGCGGCCGGTCGCGGCACTTTACGGGCCGCCCTCGATGCCGCCCTGAAGCAATTTCCCCCAACCCATCGGGACGTGTCATGTTCTGGACAATTTTGCTGATCCTCGCCGGGCTCGCCGTCATGGCATATTTCGCCGGCCGTTCGCGGTCGGGCCAGATTGTCGATGGGGATTATTCGAAACTGCATTCCAGACCATCGTTTCACGGCGGTTTTCTTGTGATCGTCACTGTTCTTCCGGCGTCCTTCGTGCTGGTCGTTTGGTCGATTGCCGCTCCGAGGTTGATCGACAGTGCGGTGATTTCGCAAAGCGCTTCGGTAGTTTCCGGTCTCGGCAAGCCAGAACTCGACGTGTTTCTACGCGACGCCCGCGCCATCGCATTCGGCGGCATCGTCGGCTTTACCGATGATGCAAAGGAGCAGGCTGCGGAACTTTTCAAGACGTATCGCAGCTATAGCGAGGTCGGTATGACCGTCGTCATGGCGGCGCTGGTCGCGCTCGGCTTCATCTACGGGTTCAGGAAGATCGCGCCGCGTATGCGCGCTCGCCACGTGGTCGAGCGCACGACGATGGTGTTTCTCGCCGCTTGCTCTGCGGTCGCCATCTTCACGACGATCGGCATCGTCCTGTCGCTGATCTTCGAATCGCTCCTGTTCTTCCGTCAGGTTCCAGTCTTCGATTTCATTTTCGGCACCCACTGGAGCCCGCAGAGCGCGTTCGAGGGTGCGGGCGCGGAAGCGGGCGATGTAAACTCCGAGATATTCGGCGCGATCCCGCTTCTCGTCGGCACCATGCTGATCACTATGATCGCCATCCTGGTGGCCGCACCCATCGGGCTTCTTTCGGCGATCTATCTTTCCGACTACGCCTCGCGGCCGGTCCGGGCGGTGGCGAAGCCCGTCCTCGAAATTCTGGCCGGCATCCCGACGGTGGTCTACGGCTTCTTCGCCGCCCTGACTGTAGCGCCAGCCTTCAGAGGTTTTGGCGAAAGCCTGGGCTTGTCGGTTTCCTCGGAATCGGCCTTGGCCGCTGGTGTGGTCATGGGCATCATGATCATACCCTTCGTCTCCTCGCTATCGGACGACGTGATCAACGCCGTACCGCAGTCGCTGCGCGACGGGTCTGCTGGGCTTGGCGCCACAAAATCCGAAACGATCCGCAAAGTCGTGCTTCCGGCGGCACTTCCCGGCATTGTCTCGGCGTTGATCCTGGCGATCTCGCGGGCGATCGGCGAAACGATGATCGTCGTCATGGCAGCGGGTCTCGCCGCGAACCTGACTGTCAATCCGCTGGAGGCGGTTACGACGGTCACTGTTCAGATCGTCACTCTTCTCATCGGTGACCAGGAGTTCGACAGCGCCAAGACCCTGGCAGCCTTCGCGCTCGGCCTGCTGCTCTTCTGCATAACGCTTCTGCTCAACATCATCGCGCTGCGCGTGGTTCAGAAATACAGGGAACAGTATGACTGAAATCGCACACAAGGCGACCGCTTCTTCGGCGGGAGACCTTCACACCAGCGCAGAAGCGAAGAAGCGCCTCGCAAAGCGCTACAGCGCCGAAGCCCGCTTCAAGGCCTATGGAATCGGTGCCGTAAGCCTTGCGGCCTTCTTCCTTATACTGTTGCTTTCAACAATCGTCTCAAAGGGCTTCCCGGCATTCACGTTCAACTACGTGACCTTGCCGATTGATCTCTCCGTCGAAAATGTCGACCCTTCCGATCCGCAGGCTGCCGACTACAACGCGATTATCCGCGACGCGCTGAAGGCCGAGCTTCCCTTCGCCTCGGACCGTCGGAACCGACGGGTGCTTTATTCGCTTGTCTCCAGTGGCGCAAACATCGTGCTGAGAAACGAGGTCCTCGACGATGTCTCGATGCTCGGCACCGAACAGCCACGGCCAATCCCGCTATCCGACTTCGCCGACCTTTATGTGAAAGGCATGATCACCACCTCTTCAGTTGGGGCCGGGCAGGGGATCGCAAGCCCCGTGGGCACTGAAGGCACGGTGCGGATTCTCTCCACCTCCGATGATTTTCGCGACATCTTGGCCGAAGTGAAGGCCGGCCTTGGTAAAGAGGCGCAGCGACTGCGAGGCGAGATCGAAGCCAAGCAGCGCAGCGTGCGCAGCCTCGAAGCTTCGATACCGGAGATAGAGCGCCGGGTTGCGGAAGCCGAAGGGCCTGCGAAGCGCCGACTGGAGACGCAGCTTGAGCGCGACAAGAGCACGCTTGCGTCTGTCCAGGATCAAATCGAAAGCCTGGACTCCCAGGCTGAAAGCCTGGAACAGCGGGCAACCGGCGATAACGGTTCCGAGCAGCTCACCGCCGATAATGCCTCCTATCTCGTCGAGATCAATGGCGGTGTCGTCAAGGTCGAAACGGTCGATGCGACCATGATCGAAGGCACCGCCTATATCCCGCTCCAGTCGGAAGTAGAAGCGGCGGCCGGCGACTGGCGTATCAAGCGTATCGACACGCCGGAGTCTTCGCGCAAGTTCTCCGACCAGGAAATCGCCTATACCGACTATCTGGCAGGCAGAGGCCTCGTCGAAAGCAAGCTCAATACGATCTTCTTCACCTCGGGCGCCAGCCGTGAGCCGGAAATGGCCGGAATATGGGGCGCGGTGGTCGGATCGTTCTATACGATGCTGGTCACGCTTGCCCTGTCGTTCCCCATCGGCGTGGCGGCTGCCATCTATCTTGAGGAATTCGCGCCGAAGAACCGGATCACGCATCTTATCGAGGTGAACATCAACAATCTCGCGGCCGTTCCGTCGATCGTCTTCGGCCTGCTGGGTCTTGCGGTGTTCCTGAATATATTCGGCTTACCGCGATCCGCGCCGCTGGTCGGCGGCATGGTGCTTGCGCTGATGACGCTGCCGACTATCATCATCGCCGCGCGCGCAGCCCTGAAGGCCGTACCACCATCGATCCGCGAGGCGGCACTTGGCATCGGCGCATCGAAAATCCAGACCGTATTCCACCACGTGCTGCCGCTTGCGATGCCGGGCATCTTCACCGGCACGATCATCGGCATGGCGCAGGCCCTGGGTGAAACCGCGCCGCTTCTGATGATCGGCATGGTGGCCTTCATCGTGGATATTCCGGGTGGCCCGCTCGACCCTTCGACCGTTCTGCCTGTCCAGATCTATATGTGGGCCGATTTTCCCGAGCCCGCGTTCCAGCAGAAGACCTCTGCAGCGATCATGGTGCTGCTGGCTTTCCTGATCCTGATGAATGCGATCGCGATTATCCTGCGCAAACGCTTCGAGCGGCGTTGGTGAATTTTAAGAGGTGACGACATGTCCATGGATGCAACCATGAACCCGATGGCCGCCGCCGCAGCGGAGATTGCCGATATGGGAGCAAGTGCCGTCACCGCCGACGGCGATCCGATCAAGATGCGCGGCGAAAAGGTCTGCGTTCACTACGGAGACAAGCAGGCGCTGTTCGACGTCGACCTCGACATTCGCAAGCGTCAGGTCACGGCGCTGATCGGCCCTTCGGGCTGCGGAAAGTCAACGTTTTTGCGTTGCCTGAACCGCATGAACGATACGATCGACATCTGCCGCGTGGCTGGCGATATCACCCTTGACGGGATGAACATCTACGATCCGTCGATCGACGTCGTGGAACTTCGCGCCCGCGTCGGAATGGTGTTCCAGAAGCCGAACCCGTTCCCGAAGTCGATTTACGAGAACGTCGCCTACGGTCCGCGTATACACGGGCTTGCGCGCTCCAAGCCGGAGCTCGACGATATCGTCGCCGCAAGCCTTCAAAAGGCAGGCCTGTACGAAGAGGTGAAGGATCGCCTTGATGCGCCGGGTACCGGCCTTTCCGGCGGCCAGCAGCAGCGCCTTTGCATTGCGCGCGCGATAGCGGTGAGCCCCGAAGTGATCCTGATGGACGAGCCGTGCTCGGCACTCGATCCGATTGCAACGGCGAAGGTCGAGGAACTGATCGACGAGTTGCGTGAAAACTACACGATCGTCATCGTGACGCACTCCATGCAGCAGGCAGCCCGCGTTTCCCAGCGCACGGCGTTCTTCCACCTTGGCGTTCTGGTGGAGGAAGGACCGACGCAGGATATGTTCACCAATCCAAGGGACAGACGCACGCAGGACTATATCACCGGCCGCTTCGGATAGTCGCTATCGCCGCAGCAGCGCGACAGCCGCGAACGATTGGCGCCGACCAGAGAAATCTCGCTCTTTTGGAGGGAGCAAACCATGCCACAACACACGGTCACATCTTACGACGACGAGCTGAAAAGCCTGGCCAGCCGGGTTGCCGAGATGGGCGGGCTCGCCGAAACCATGGTGAATGACGCGGTGAGCGCGCTTGTGCGCAAGGACAGCGAACAGGCGCAGAGGATCGTGCAGACCGACAAGCGGCTCGATCAGCTTCAGCATGAGCTCGAGGAGGCGGCCGTTTTGACGATCGCGCGTCGCCAGCCGATGGCGCAGGACCTGCGTGACATTGTTGCCGCCATGCGCATCTCAAGCGATCTGGAACGCGTTGGCGATCTTGCCAAGAATATCGCCAAGCGCGTGGTCGCCATCGATGACAGCTTCAATTCCAAGCGCTTCGCTCTCGGCGTGGAGCATATGGCCGAACTTGCGCAACAGCAGCTCAAGGCCGTGCTTGACGCATATGCCGAACGCGACGCAGAAGCGGCCGACGCGGTGCGTGAACGTGACGATGAGATCGACGCGATCTACACATCGATCTTTCGCGAGTTGCTGACATACATGATGGAAGACCCGCGCCAGATTTCGATCTGCGCTCATCTTCTGTTCTGCGCAAAGAACATAGAGCGCATCGGGGATCATGCGACGAATATCGCGGAGAATGTCACTTATATGGTGACTGGCTCGCAGCCGCAGGATGAGCGCCCGAAGGTCGACGAAACAGGTTTCGTCGACAGCGAGAAGACCTGAGATAGCGAGTAGCCTTTTGGGAATGCGCCGGGATACCGGTCCTCGCCTTTTTGAACAGAGAGGGGTGGAATGCCGAAGGTTCTAGTTGTCGAGGACGAGGAGCCGCTAAGCCTTCTTCTGCGATACAATCTTGAAGCCGAGGGGTATTCGGTCGAGGTTTGCGCACGTGGCGATGACGCCGAATTACGGCTGCGCGAGGATCAGCCGGACCTTCTGCTTCTGGATTGGATGCTTCCGGGGATTTCCGGCATAGAGCTTTGCCGGCGCCTGCGCGCCCGTTCCGAGACGGAGCGCCTTCCGGTGATCATGCTCACGGCGCGTGGCGAGGAATCGGAGCGCATTCGCGGCCTCGCCACAGGTGCGGATGATTACGTGGTAAAACCCTTTTCCGTGCCCGAGCTCATGGCACGCGTGCGCGCGATCCTTCGCCGAGCAAAGCCCGAGGTCGTTTCCACCATCCTTCGCTCCGGCGATATCGAGCTCGATCGGGAAACCCATCGCGTCCGCCGCAAAGGACGGGAAATCCATCTTGGGCCGACCGAGTTTCGTCTCCTGGAATTCCTGATGACGTCGCCGGGCCGCGTTTTCTCGCGCGAGCAACTGCTCGACGGTGTCTGGGGGCATGACGTCTATGTGGATGAGCGCACGGTGGACGTTCATGTCGGCCGCCTCAGGAAGTCGATCAACCGTGGCCGCACGAAGGATCCGATCCGCACCGTGCGTGGAGCGGGCTATGCCTTCAACGATCAGTTTGCGGCGGAGGATTAACCAGCGGCGAGCGCAGGCCGTTCACCCAGGTCTTCTGCAAGCCGAAGAAGATAGCCATCGGGATCTTGAACGAGGAACTGCCTTTGCCCGGCCTCGACTTCGCCCACCCGATACTATTTTACTTCCGGCGCCATGAAGAGAGGCCATGCGGCTTCCGACAGTTTTTGGATGATCGGCTCCAGAGTGCGAACCTCGATCTGCAAATTGATGCCCCGACCCAGCGGCGGAACCAGTTCGGTCGGCACCCATTGGCGCACATTTTCCTGCCTTTCTTCGAGCAGGAGGCGTGCTCCATCAAGGTTTATGCAGGCAAACCGCTCTTCCGGACGTTCATAGATCACCTTGAAACCGATCAAGCCGCGCCAGAAGGAGAGGCTTGACTGGATATCCCTGACGAGCAATTCGGGGATAAGCTTCGGTTCACGTTCCTGCAAAAAAGCACTTCCCCGCCGACTGTCGCGGCTGATGTGAGGGGCCCGGTTGTAGAACCTAGCCCGCGGCCCTGCGCTTGCGGTCGGTCGCGGGCTGATAGGCCATCCTGCAGTGATAGGCGCAATAGGGCACGCTCGGATCCGACGGATTGCCGCAGAAATAAAAGTCCTCGGTGCTCGGGTCGCCGATTGGCCACTTGCAGGTCCGCTCGGTGAGCTGAAGGATCGTCGCCTTCTTCGCCATCGGCACCAGCTCGGCGACCGGCTGCTCCTTCGATACGGGCGCGGGTGCGGGAGTGGTTTCCATCTTCAACGCCGTCGCACCATGGGTGTGAGGCGCGCCGCCGCCACCGCGGCTGTAGGACGGCGCTGATCCGGCGCCTGTCCCGGATGCTGGCTTGGAAACGGTTCTGCGTGCCTTCTGTTGCGGGGCGGGAGCCTTCGCGCGGCCGGACAGTCCTAGGCGGTGCACCTTTCCGATCACGGCGTTACGCGTGACGCCGCCGAGCTCTCCGGCGATCTGGCTTGCACTCAGGCCGTCGCTCCAAAGCTTCTTGAGCAGATCGACGCGTTCGGTTGTCCAGGTCATTGTTGAGGCTCTCCGTCTCGCTTTGACCGCAACGTTCAGGCATGCTTCCAGCTCGGGCGCGCAAAGCACACCCCTGCATCTCCATTGCTGTGGAGAGGCTGTTTTTCGGCAGGCTGGTCAGCAAGCCATACGAGATATCGTATTTAACAATTGGTAATCTACAATATGAGGCATTTTGCCCGCAAGGCGAGCACAGCAATACCTTGGGGATGACTGCGGTTTTCCCCAGAAATGGCAAAATTGACGAATCTCGCGATACTGGCGGAAACTGGCCGTTTGATTTGACAGGACAGCCCCCTGACGGTGTATATAGACGTTCCAGACGCCGTGCCGCCTTTACGAGGCGGCACGTGTCGTTTGGGGCAGGCGTTTGCGATGCGTTTCGAAGATCGCGAATGAACTGGCCCCTCACCGTCCCAAATTGGGGGCGATGGTGTCAATTTCTGCCAGCTTCTTGAAATATATCCATGATCTGCGTCCGTCAGTGTCCGGACGCGATATGGCGATCGAACCTGCGAGGAAGAGGAATGTCCGCGTCGCCGCTCTATCAGACCTATGCACGCTCCGAACTGGCGTTCGAGCGGGGGGATGGTGTCTGGCTCACTACCGTCGACGGACGACGATTTCTCGATTGCGCGGCCGGCATTGCCGTGAATTCGCTTGGCCATTCGCATCCCCATCTTGTCGAGGCGCTCAAAGAGCAGGCGGAGAAGCTCTGGCATGTCTCGAACGTCTATACGATCCCGGGCCAGGAAAGGCTTGGCCAGCGGCTGATTGATGCGACGTTCGCCGACCGGGTTTTCTTCACGAATTCGGGCGCCGAGGCGAACGAAGCCGCCATTAAGACCGCGCGCAAGTATTTCCACGCCAGGGGCGAGAGCGGGCGCTATCAGCTCATCACTTTCGAAGGGGCCTTCCACGGGCGCACGCTCGCGACGATTGCCGCCGGCGGCCAGGAAAAATATCTGGAAGGGTTCGGGCCGAAAACGCCCGGCTTCGTTCAGGTCCCGTTCGGCGACCTGGATGCGGTGAAGGCTGCAATCGGGCCGGAGACGGCGGGCATTTTTGTCGAACCTATTCAAGGCGAGGGCGGGATCAATGTCCTGCCGACGGAAACCTTGCGTGCGCTGCGTGAGATCTGCGACGAAAACGGCCTGCTTCTGGTGCTTGATGAAATCCAGTCGGGCGTCGGGCGCACGGGCAAGTTCTTCGCCCATGAATGGGCGGGTATCGAGCCCGACATCATGTCGGTCGCGAAAGGTATCGGCGGCGGCTTTCCTTTCGGCGCGTGCCTTGCGACGGAGGAGGCCGCTTCCGGGATGGTCGTCGGCACACATGGAACCACATATGGCGGCAATCCGCTGGCGATGGCCGTTGGCAATGCCGTCCTGGACGTTCTTCTCGCCGATGGTTTCCTCGAAGAAGTGCAGCGTAAGGGGCTGTTGATGAAGCAGAAACTTGCCGCGCTTGTCGATACGCATCCGGCGGTGTTCGAGGAGGTTCGCGGAAAGGGGCTTCACATCGGCATCAAATGCAAGGTGGCGAACGCTGAAGTCCTGGCGGAAATGAGGGCCAACGGACTTCTTTCCGTCGGTGCCGGCGAGAATGTGCTGCGTATCATGCCGCCGCTTACAATCACCGACGACGAGATTGAGGAAGCAGTGTCGCGCATTGGCAAGGCAGCGAGAGCTGTTCAGGAAAAAGCGGGGAAGGGGGCTGCCGAATGAGTTCGACAAGGCTTCGGCATTTCCTCGACCTTACCGAAATGGAAGCGGACGAGCTTCGCGCGATACTGGACGGTAGCCGCCGCATCAAGGACGCGCGGGGCGATATCCGAATTATTCGGGGCGAAGGTCTGCTTGCCGGCAAGGTGCTTGCCATGGTGTTCGAGCAGCCGTCCACCCGCACGCGTATTTCGTTCGATATCGGCATGCGTGAGCTGGGCGGAGAAACGGTGATGCTGACCGGCGCCGAAATGCAGCTTGGGCGGGGTGAAACCCTTGCCGATACGGCGCGAGTGCTTTCGCGATATGTGGATGCGATCATGATCCGCATTCTCGGCAGCGACGATCTGGAGGAACTGGCCGAAGCTGCGACGGTGCCTGTCATCAACGGGCTGACCAAGCGCTCGCATCCCTGCCAGATCATGGCCGACGTCATGACTTTCGAGGAGAAAAAAGGCTCGATCAAGGGCCGCACGGTTGCCTGGACGGGAGACAGCAACAATGTGCTGACTTCATGGATCCATGCTTCGGCCAAGCTCGGGTTTGCGATCAATATCGCGACCCCGCCAGAACTCAAGCCGAACGCGGAACTGGTTGATACCGCTCGCTCCATGGGCGCGGAAATCAGCCTTACCGACGACCCCTTCGCTGCGGTGAAGGGCGTGGACTGCGTCGTCACCGACTGCTGGGTATCCATGGGAGACGGGGACGAAGGACGCCGTCA
The DNA here is from genome assembly GCF_013266695.1 of Hongsoonwoonella zoysiae. Taxonomy (GTDB): domain Bacteria; phylum Pseudomonadota; class Alphaproteobacteria; order Rhizobiales; family Stappiaceae; genus Hongsoonwoonella; species Hongsoonwoonella zoysiae. Next base: position 425,182 of record NZ_JABRXF010000003.1, on the reverse strand, counting down.
CAATTTGCTGAAGGCCTATCAGGTCAACGAGCAGTTGATGGCGGAAGCCGACAAGGACGCTATATTCATGCATTGCCTGCCCGCCCATCGCGGTGAGGAAGTGACATCCGAAGTCATGGACGGCCCCCAGTCGGTCGTCTTCGATGAAGCCGAAAACAGATTGCATGCCCAAAAGGGCATCCTAGCCTGGTGTTTTGACGCTCTGCCCACATCATGAAGATCGTACAGGAATTGAAAGACCGGGGCATTGCCCCGGCCGGCAACGATGCCGTTCTGCCCTATGCCGTGGAGCCGCTCGACGTACGCGGCCGCGCGGTGTTCCTTGGCCCCTCTCTCGACAGGATGCTCGACCGGCACGACTACCCCGTGTCCGTATCGCGCCTCCTTGCCGAGGCGGTGACGCTCGTCACTCTGCTTGGCACGTCGCTCAAGTTTGATGGCAGGTTCACGCTGCAGACCCAGACCGACGGTCCGGTGTCCATGCTTGTGGTCGACTTCGAAACGCCGGACGGGCTCCGTGCCTGCGCGAAGTTCGATGCCGATGCTGTTGCCGCAGCCGAAAGGGAAGGGCGCAGCGACGCGCCGTCGTTGCTGGGCAAGGGACATCTGGCGATGACGGTCGACCAGGGCGCGAACATGCAGCTCTATCAGGGCATCGTCGAGTTGAACGGGATCGGCCTTGAGGAGGTGGCGCACCGCTATTTCCTGCAGTCGGAACAGATCCCGACCGTGGTTCGCCTTGCTGTCGCCGAAATCTTGGACCGGCAGGAAGGTAGCGCGCCGAAACACCGTTGGCGTGCGGGCGGCGTACTCGCACAGTTCCTGCCCGAAGCACCCGAGCGCATGCGCGTGCCGGACCTCCATCCGGGCGACGCTCCGGATGGGGCCGACATACATGAGGTCGATGAGGATGATGCCTGGGTGGAAGCGCGCACTTTGGTGGAAACGCTCAAGGATGAGGAACTGACCGACCCTGAGCTTACCGTCGAGCAGATCCTGTTTCGCCTGTTTCATGAACGTGGGGTACGGATTTTCACGCCACAGGCTGTCGAGGACCGGTGCCGCTGCTCGCGAGAACGCGTAGAGGGCATGCTGCGCAGTTTCACCGAAGAGGAAATCCGCGACATGACGAAAGAGGAAAACCGGATCGAGGTGACCTGCGAATTCTGCAGCTCGCAATATGACTTCGATGCCGGGAATATCCTTGCGGACGTCAACTGATCGACCGATGAAACGCCCCTTCGCATGATTGCAAGAAAGAGCCGCCGTCCCTCCGGGGCGGCGGCGGTTTTTCTTTGGCGACATTTTGATACAGGAATATTGTTGCGCTGCAACGCGGCTTACGTCTTCTAATCCTCGAGGGAATTCCCGTTCCTTCCCGAAATTGCGGCTCGTCAATCCGTTCGGCGGGAAATGCCCTATAACTTAAGAGCATATTGAATCTGGAGCGGTTTCCGGTCGTGAAAACGCCTCGGCTTTCGTGGAATGGGCTCCGGATCAATGCGGCCGAGCGGACAGTGACGTGAATGTTGAAGCAGTTGCAGGACGAACGGACTGAAGAAGGGCGGGCGGTTTCTCTCGAGCGGCACGAGGCTGAAGCCCCTCGCCGTACGGGCCGACTTGTGCTCGTCTTCAAGGCGCTGCTCCAGACGCTGCTCGTCGCCGCAATCCTTTTCGGCGCCTATCAGGGAATGCGTTATTTCATCCTGACGAAACCGGATGTGCCCCAGCGGGAACGGCGGGAGACGGAATACGTCGTCGATATGGCCCCGGTCCAGATCGCCGACCATGCCCCGGTGCTAAACCTCTACGGGGAAATCGTGGCCGCGCGTACTGTTGATCTGAGGGCGCTCGTGGCAGGCGAGATCGTCTACAACTCCGAAAACCTCAAGGCGGGCGGCTTTGTCGCCAAGGGGGAGGAACTCGTACGCATAGACCGGTTCGATTATGAGGGTGCGCTGGTCGAAGCGAAGGCCAATCTTGCCGAAGCGCGTGCGCGTCAGGTCGAAAACCAGGGCCTCATCGCAACGGAACGGGACAACCTGGAGCGGGCACAGGAACAGCTGGAGTTCGCCCGCAAGGATTTCGACAGGGCGAAACAACTTCTTGAAAGTGGCGCGTTGACGCAACGTACCGTCGAAGAGCGCGAACTTCTGCTCTCACAGCGCAGGCAGGCCGTGGAACAGAGGCGCAACGCGGTGGCGGTAGCCGAGGCCAAGGTGGAACAGCAGGCTGCCGCCTTAGATCGGCTTGAATGGCGCGTGCGGGAAGCTGAGCGAAACCTTGCCGATACGGTGTTGAAAGCGCCATTCGGCGGGATCGTGCGCACCGAAGCTGCGGGCGTCGGCCGGCTCGTCGGCGTCAACGACGTCGTGGCCACGCTCTACGATCGGGACGACCTGGAAGTTCGGCTGACGCTGTCGGACAATCAATATGGCCGTATTGTCGCCGACGCCGGCACGGTGATCGGGCGCCCGGTAAAGGTCGTCTGGTATATCGGCCGCGAGCCTGTCGTCTATCGGGCGACCATCGATCGTGTTGGTGCCGATGTCGCGCTCGCGCGCGGCGGCGTGGATGCCTACGCGAAAGTAACGATGGAAGATGGCAAGACGCCGCTAAGACCCGGCGCTTTCGTGGAGGCCAGGCTCGCGGATCAGACCTATCATGACACCGCCCGCATTCCCGAAGCCGCCCTTTACGGTGCGGACCATGTCTTTGTCGTCGTGGACGGCAGGACAGAGCGCCGGGACGTCGAGGTGCTTGCCTTCGACGAATCCCATCTAATCGTCAAAGGCGACCTTCGGGATGGTGATGTGATCGTCGCCACGCGCATTGCCGAGGCGGGGGAAGGGCTGAAGGTCGTCGACCAGAACAATGCTGCGCGTGGCCGCGAAGACCGCCGGGTCGGCGGGGAGACTGCCGCCCGTTCGCCTGAGCAGGGCGAAGGAGCTGAGTGATGGCAACGCGCGGGCTGCGCCCTGTTGGTCTCATCGGCCGTTTCATCCGGCACCCGAACGCCGCCAACCTCGTCATGGCGATGATGATCCTCTTCGGAGCATTTGCGATCGCCAAGCTCAACACTGAATTCTTTCCACAGATCGTGACCGACCGTATCAACGTCTCGGTCAGTTGGCCGGGTGCCAGCGCGGAAGACGTTGAAAACAACATTCTCCAGGCGGTTGAACCGGAGTTGCGCTTCATCGACAACGTCAAGGAGATCACTTCCTATGCGCGCGAGGGAGTGGCCTCGGTCCGTCTTGAGTTCATTGACGGCGCGGATATGCAAAAGGCGCTATCGGATGTCGATCAGGCGATTTCCGGCATCACGACGCTGCCCGAAGATTCCGAAGTTCCCGTCGTTTCGGTCTCCAACTGGTTCGACAGCGTGGCAAGGGTGGCCCTGCGCGGGCCGTTTTCGGAGGATGCGCTGAAAGCCTTTGCCCGCCAGATACGCGACGGGTTGATCGACCGGGGCATCGACAAGGTGGAGTTTTCGGGCTTTCGCGACACGGAATATGTTGCGCTCTTGCCGGAACGCGAACTGAGGCGCCTTGACCTGACGATCGCCGATGTCGCCGAAAAGATCGCCCAGAACACGCGCGATCTGCCCTCCGGTGATATAAAAGGCGGTGTCGAGCGGCAGATCAGGGCCGTTGCCGATACCACCTCGCCGCAGGCGATCGCGAAGATCGACATCAAGACCTTTCCAACCGGCGAAAAAATCCGTATCGGCGATATCGGCAAGGTGGAAAAGCAGTTCGACGAGGCTCAGGCGCAAGGGTTTTCCGACGGCCTGCGTGCGGTCGAGTTGACCGTTCAGCGCTCGGCCAGCGCCGATACGTTGAAGACGAACCAGATCCTCGACGAATATCTGACGGAGATAGCGCCGCAACTGCCGCAGAGCCTGGAACTGGTGAAATACGAGGTCCGCGCCGACCTGCTCAACGACAGGATCATGCTGCTCGTTGAAAACGGTCTGAGCGGGCTGATCCTCGTCGTGCTGATACTTTTCGCCTTCTTGAACGCGCGTATCGCGTTCTGGGTGGCGGCCGGCATACCTGTGGCCGTCTTGGCGACAATCGGCATCCTCTGGGTCATGGGCGAGACGATCAACATGATCTCGCTCTTCGCACTCATCATGACGCTTGGCATCATCGTGGACGATGCCATCGTCGTCGGCGAACATACGGCGACGCGAAGCGCAATGGGCGACACGCCGGTCACGGCCGCGGAAAACGGGGCGGGGCGGATGATCATGCCCGTCACTGCGGCAAGCCTGACCACGGTCGCCGCCTTTCTGCCGATCCTGTTGATCGGAGATGCCATCGGCCAGATCATGGGGGTGCTGCCGCTCGTCGTTGTCGCCGTGGTGATCGCAAGTCTCGTCGAATGTTTCTTTGTCCTGCCGGGTCATCTCGCCAGTTCGCTTGCCGGGCGTCCTTCGTGGAACTGGTGGCGGGTGATCATGATCGCCGGCGCGCCTTCCCTTTTCATCATCGCGCTTGCCGGCCGACCGGATATCGCCGTCCCGCCCTATCTCGACTGGTTGGCCGTGCCCGCCCGCTCCTGGCGCGAGGCGCTCGGCGAAATTGCCTTTGATGCCGGCGTGATTGGCGCGTTCTTTCTCATGGCCCTGGCCCTCGAAGCAGCCCTGTCCTTGCGGCGGCGTGCCGAAGCAGGCCGGGGTGTTGTCGATCATCCAGGCCTCTTCCGTCGCAATTTCGATGCAGCTTTCGGCTGGTTCCGGGATCGTCCGTTCAAGGGCGTCGTCACGCTTGCCTTCAACTGGCGTTATGTCACGGTGGCGCTGGTCATCGGTTCGCTGATCATCTGCGCTGGGCTCGTTCGCGGCGGGCGCGTCGGCTTTGTGTTCTTTCCCTCGCCGGAAGCGGAGAACATCACAGCCACGATCTACTTCAATCCCGGTATCGACGAGCAGGATTCCATCGATGCGCTCAAGGCGATCGAAGGTGCCCTGCGCGACGCCGAAAGCGCACTGACGGAAGGACGCGACGAGCCGCTGGTGGTCGCTTCCTTCGCAACGCTGGGCCAGGCCGGGTTCAACCGTGGCGATAACGTCGCCGGGATCGATGTTCAACTCACGGCGTCGGAATACAGGACGGTGCGTACGCCGGAAATCGTCAAGGCGTGGCGCAGAAAGGTGCCGCCTATCGCCGGCGTCAGCCGCCTTTCGATCTACGAGCGGCGCGGCGGCCCGCCCGGACGCGATCTCGATATCCGCCTGCTGGACGCAGCGCCTGAGGTTCTGAAAGCGGCGGCGCTGGAAGTGCAGGAACTTCTGAGCGAATACCCGGGCGTTTCAGGCGTGTCGGATGATCTTGCCCACGGCAAACCCGAACTCGTCATGGAACTGACGCAACGTGGGCGGGCGTTGGGCTTCACGGTCGAAAGCGCGGCGCGCCAGATACGCAATGCATTCGAAGGAGCTGTTCCCCGTCGTTTTGCGCGAGGTGAGGAAGAGATCACGATCCGCGTTCAGCAGATGCAGGAGAAGGCCGGCGCAAGCATGCTGCGAGACCTCTCATTGAAGGCGCCGAACGGCGAATTCGTGCCGTTGAGCGAGGTCGTAACGCTTTCCGACCGGCAGGGATTTTCCGTCATTCAGCGCCGCGATGGCAAAACGACGGTAAGCGTGACCGCGGATGTCGATCGCGAGGTGACTTCGAACATCGAAATCGTGCGCGACCTTTCGTCAGGCAAGATCCAGGCTGTCGCGGACAAATACGGCATTGGCTACAAGTTTTCGGGCCGCGAAGAAGAGCGGGAGGATGCTTTCGCGGATTTGCAACTCGGTACGATTGCGGCCCTCGTCGCCATTTACCTGATCCTTGCCGCGATCTTCGCAAGCTATTCGCGCCCGCTCGCCGTCATGGCGATCATTCCGTTCGGCGTCGTCGGCGCGATCGGCGGGCATTACCTCATGGGTTTCGATCTGACGATCCTGAGCATGATCGGGCTTCTCGGCCTGGCCGGCATTCTCGTCAATGATTCCATCATCCTGGTCGCGCGAACCGACGAGCGGCTGGCCGAAGGCGAGAATATTGCCCAGGCTGCCATCGGCGCGTCGCAAGACAGGTTACGGGCGGTTCTTCTGACGTCGTTGACGACAATCGGCGGGTTGATGCCGCTTCTTTTCGAGAGGAGCCTGCAGGCGCAATTCCTGATGCCGATGGCGATTACGATTGTGTTCGGCCTTGCCTCGGCGACCGTTTTGGTCCTCATTCTCGTGCCGGTGCTGATGGGTATCGGCGCCGACATTGCCGGTCTTTTCACGCTGAAACCGCAACGCGTGCAAGACGTGTCGTCGGCGCGCGACATCACACCCGCCGAATAACCAGAGCATATCCCGCCAAATCTGAGTCGGACTTCGCGACAAGGATATGCTCAAGATATTGATCGTGGAGCGAATTCCGATCACGAAAGCGCCCCCGCTTTCTTGGAAAGCGCTCTAACCCTTGCGGATGATCCCTTGTGCGAACTCGCCTGCCTTTCGGGCTGCGAGTTCGATGTTGCCTTCCCATGTGGCCGGCGATTTGCCGCGCGGCCCGAAATCGTGGTTGCCGTCCTCAAGCCAATCGATGCCGATCAGATCGGGCAGGGCAATCGCCCTGATTTCTTCCTTGCTGCCGAACGGATCGCGCTCTCCTTGCAGGATGAGCGCCGGCCTCCGGTTTTCCTGCAAGGGTTCAAGGCGCCATTGATCCGGTTTTCCCGTCGGGTGGAACGGATAGCCGAGGCATATAAGCCCGCTGACCCGTTTCGGACAGGAAGTGCTGCCGCAAAGCATCGCGGCAACTCTCCCGCCCATCGATTTACCACCGATCAGGATCTGCCCCTCGGTATCCGCCAACAGGTCCTGGACCGCACGCTGATATTCCGGCACGAGCTTTTCGGCGCGTGGGGGAGGGGCTTCCTTGCCGCCGCTTCGCCGGGCGGCCATGTAAGCGAATTCGAAGCGGGCTGTCAGAATGCCCTTCTCGGCCGCGGCCTCGCAAAAGCGGTTCATGAAGGCGCTGTCCATGGCCGCGCCGGCCCCGTGGGCAAGCAAAAGCGTGGAAACGGGCGCACTTTGAGGGCGCGTCCATAGAAAGTCTGTCATCCGGACCGGTCCTGATTTTTGGTCAATAGAAGCTGATGGGGAAATAGCGCAGGTAAAGCTCGGAATAGGTTCCCTTGGCCTGAAGGCGGCGCAAGGCATCGTCGATGGCACGCTGGCGCAATACGTCGTCAGCCCGAAAGGCGATAGCGAGGCCCCGGTCGAAATAGCCCGGTTCCAGCCATGGTCCGCCGGCAAACTCGCAACAGTCCCGCGAGGCGGCTCCATTCAGCCAGAACGACAGTGACAGCCCGTCGCCGAAATAGACCTTTGCCTTGCCTTCCATAAGTGCTGCGCGCGCTTCCTCGCGCGTTTCATATGTGGTGATATCCGACAGTGTGAAGAAGCGCTGGAGAAACCTTTCGTGCACGGTGCCCGCGACCACAGCGATCGTTTCTCCGTCGAGCTCTTCGGGGATTGCAAGCACCTCTTCACCGCGCCGTGCGACGAAACGAGCGGGCAGTCCGACGTAAGTATCCGAAAAGCGCATGGTCTTGAGGTTGGCCTCGGTCGGTGCGAGGCCCGCGATTATAGCGTCGCCTTCTTCGCGCATAAGCGCGGGAATCAGTGCGTCGAAAGATTTGATGCGCATGGAGCATGCGCTGTTCAACTCCTCGCATATCGCGCGCGCAAGGTCGATATTGAAGCCGGTCAGACGGCCCGTCGAGTCGCGAAAGGAAAAGGGCGGATAATCGTCGGTCGCCAGAAATTGGATTGTCTCCGGCGGGACGCCCGTTTCTTCCGTCGTGGCCCTGGGATCCCAGAAATTCGGCGGAACGGGAAAGTCTCCCGAAGTTTGAGCGAGACTCCGGTTCGCGACCATGAGTATTGAAAGCGTGCAAATGCACGCATAGAGTGACAGCGTAAGGATTGCCGATACCACGGGAGAAATGCGCGTTTTTCCAGATCGCCCAAGATAACCTGCGGATTCCATCCGATCGTTTCGGGTGGAAGCCCGACCGGTCGGGAGTTTAAGAAGCATTGCGATTTGATCCGGACCTGTTCACTAGCGAGCGCACATTATCACGAAATTCCGGTACCGGAATCGAAGATGGCACCGGGAGGGTTCACGCCGAAAGGCATACGGCGCGAGAGCAGCGCATTCACCCGGATCTGGCCTGCCTTGTCAGACGTGGCTTCAGCGGCGTTCTCGCATCACACGCGTATGCGGCATCCGTGCGATCGAAGCTCGCACCGGCCCGTATTCTTCTTGATGGCGGTTATATTTCTCAAGAAGCCTGGTGCAGCGTGGCAGCGGAATTGTGCGGGGTGCCTTTTCTCCCCGCGGGCACGTTCAGCGTGCGTGGAATAGGGGACCCGGTTCGAGGAAAAATCGATAGGCTGACCGGTCCTTTGGCGCTTGGCAAGCGGATTGACGGAGCGGAAAAGCTGGTCGTCGTTCCATCGCCGGAATGCTTGCCGGCCCTTTTGAAGTTTTTCAATAAATACGAACCCCTTCGCCATCAGGTTTGTTTCGCCAGCCGGGATGGAATCGAATCTGCAGTAATGGAGTCCGATCCGGCGCTCCGGCTCAAAGTTCGGCATCCTGAATTCTCCGCCAGCATCAGGCTGTCGCCCGAACAGAGCTGGTTTTACGGTGTCGCAGCAGCGTTCACAGCCGCCGGGATGACCGTTCCGCCGGAGATATTGGCTCTTTTCACCTCGGTCGTGACTACGGGAAGCAGTATCGCGCTCGCCACCGCGCGCACCGCATCCGCACTATCCGCAAGACCACCGCTAAAACCGTCCTCGCGCTTGCCGGATGAACTGCTGCCGTTCTACTCGGTACTGGTCCCGCTGCACCGCGAGGAGGCCGTGGCGGGTTCACTCGTCGACGCTCTTTCGCGGCTCGACTATCCGGTTGCCCGTAGGGAAATCCTATTTCTTCTGGAAGAGGATGATGTAAAAACCCGTCGCGCGGTTCAACGACAGCTTGGCGCCGGGATGCGTCTCATCGTCGTGCCCGACGGTATTCCGCGCTCCAAGCCCCGCGCATTGACACATGGGCTTGCGCAAGCAAGAGGCGAACTCGTCACCATATTCGACGGCGAAGACCGACCTGGGCCAGAACAACTGCGGATGGCCGCCAGCGCCTTTGCCGAACTTCCAGCGGAAGTGGCGGCCCTTCAGGCTCAACTTGCCGTCGATCATGTCGACAACCGGTTTCTGGTCCGTCAGTTCGCGCTTGAATATGCGGCGCTCTTCGATCGCTTTCTGCCGTGGCTGGCCGCGCGAGGCTGGCCAATTCCACTTGGAGGTACGTCAAATCATTTTCGCCGCGAAGCGCTGGAGCGGGTTGGAGGGTGGGATCCCTTCAACATGACAGAGGATGCGGACCTCGGCATCCGGCTTTGCCGGCATGGCTACCGCCTGGAGGTTCTGGACAGCACCACGTTCGAGGAAGCGCCGCTGACCTGGCGTGTCTGGCACGGACAGAGGACGCGCTGGCTGAAGGGATGGCTGCAAACCCTTATGGTTTCCTTTCGCGATCCGCCGAGGCTGGCGGGAGACCTGGACCAGCCGGGGCTGATCGTCATACTGGTCTATTTCGCCTCGATCATCATGACGCTGGCGCTTCATCCGATCTTCGTATTGATCGTCGGGTTGCACCTGTCCGGCCTCGCCGCCTATCCGCTACGGGGAAGTCTGGCGGGAGATTGCATCGTAGCTCTTGCCGCCGGCGGGCTTTCGATGAGTTATGCAGGTTCTCTTCTGGGGATGATTTCGGGGGGCGCCAGGCGTGGCATCAGGCTTCGGCCTCGCGATGTGATGGGAATCCCCGTCTATTGGCTTTTGCAGAGCTTCGCTTTCTATCACGCGGTGTTCGAATTCATCCGTCGCCCTCACCATTGGCAGAAAACGCCGCATGGCCTTGCCAAACGGCCGGGAATGAACGGTGTGAAAAACGGAGAACCGCCTCTCAGTGAAGCAATGACCGCACGAACAAGACGGCAAGCGAAGCATTGGATGCCGAGAAAAATATGGAGAGGGGTTTGGAGCGGGTGAAGGGAATCGAACCCTCGTCGTAAGCTTGGGAAGCTTCTGCTCTACCATTGAGCTACACCCGCGAAGCAGTGCTTATATCGCGGTGCTTCGCAGCTTCTGTCAAGCCGGATCGCACCGTCGACCTAAAGCAGATCGGAAGAACATAAACTTCGCTTGAATTTGTGCCCCCCGATGCCACCTTTCACGCGTCTCGCTCACGCGAAAGGAAAGGCGGATCATGCGCGGTAGGCTCCAGGAACTCATTCGGTCGAAAAAATGGGAGATGACGATCGTCACGGTGATCGTCATAAACGCCATCACGCTCGGGCTTGAGACCAGTGAGACGGCCATGCGTTACGCGGGCGGCATTCTCGTGTTCATAGACAGGCTGGCACTTGCCGTATTCGTGGTTGAAATTGCCTTGCGGATTTATGCCTTCCGCCTGTCGTTCTTTCGCGGCGCGTGGAATATTTTCGACTTCGTGATCGTCGGACTTGCGCTGCTGCCGGCCTCAGGTCCGCTAACCGTGTTGCGGGCACTCAGGATATTGCGTGTCCTGCGTCTGATATCGGTTGTGCCGTCACTGCGACGCGTCATCGGAGGCCTTGTCGCCGCCCTGCCGGGCATGGGGTCTATCATCCTGCTGCTGACCCTTGTCTTCTATGTTTTCGGCGTCATGGCGACGAAGCTTTACGGTGCCAGTTTCCCGGAATGGTTCGGTACTCTCGGCGGATCGGTCTACACGCTCTTCCAAATCATGACGCTTGAGAGCTGGTCGATGGGCATTGTGCGGCCAGTGATGGAAAAGCATCCGATGGCCTGGGCCTTCTTCGTGCCCTTCATCCTTTCCACCGCGTTCACCGTCCTGAACCTGTTCATCGGTGTTATCGTGTCCGCGATGCAAAAGGAGCATGACGAACTGGCCGAGGCCGACCGCCAGGCAATTCACGACGAAACAGGGATCGTGCTTGAGGAAGTAAGGGCTCTGCGCCGTGAACTCGAAGAGCTTCGCAAGGAGCAGCAGGCGAGATACTAATCGCCGAGACTTTCCAGAACGCCTTCCTCGCCTGACACAGCCAGGCTTACACCTGTTTCGGTGAAACGGCGGTCTTCGATGGCAACCCCTGCCACGGCAAGTCGCTTTTCAAGTTCGCCCATCTCCTCGAAGGTGGCGTGCACGACCTTTTTCGCCTGCCTGACGAAGGGCCTGAGGTTAGCTGCGTCAATCGCCAGCGTGGTAGCGCCTGAATAGGCTCTCGAAAGGCCGCCGCCACCAAGTTTCGTACCGCCGAAATACCGCACGACAATTACGCCCGCCTCTATGATGTTCGCTCCGGTCAGAACCTTCAGGCACGGCATGCCGGAGGTGCCCGCCGGTTCGCCGTCGTCCTTCGCACTTTCCGCGATGTGCCCGGACTCGTCGAAATGGCGAAAGGCGGTAACGAAATGGTTTGCCTTACGGTGTTCCGCCCGCAGGTCAGCAAGGCGTGCTTCGAATATGCCGATCGGAACGAAGTGGGCGATGAAGCGCGAGCGCCGGTCTTCCAACTCGCCGGTACTTTCGCCTTCAGGCACCAACAGCTTCATGGAGCTTTTCTCCCCGGAAGCGGTGGCCCGCTAATGTGTGACATTCTTCGATGTTCAGACGTTGGCCTTGAAGTGCTTGGAAAGTTTCAGCGCCTGACCCTGGTAGTTCGAGCCGATACCCTCGCCATAAAGCGTTTCCGGACGCTCGGTCATACGTTCGTAAACGAGACGGCCGACCGTCTGGCCGTGTTCGACGATAAAGGGCACCTCGCGCGACCTTACCTCCAGCACCGCGCGGGATCCTGTACCGCCTGCACCCGTGTGCCCGAATCCGGGGTCGAAGAAGCCGGCGTAATGCACGCGGAATTCGCCGACCAACGGGTCAAACGGCACCATCTCGGCTGCAAACATCGGCGGAACGTGAACCGCCTCCCTCGATACCAGGATGTAAAACTCATTTGGATCGAGCACGAGCCAGGGCTTGTCGCGGTTTACGATCGGTTCCCAAAAATCGAGCGGGTGCTGCGCGGCCTTGGCATCGATGTTGATGACGCTGGTGTGCCGTTTCGCCCGGTAGCCGATGAGGCTGCCTGTCGCTTCCCCCTTCAGGTCGATCGTCAGTTGCACGCCGCCGCCGATCAGCTCGTCGCCGCCGGTGACGAGCGTGTGTTCGTCGTGGACCGTCGCAAGCTCCGCATCGCTTACCATCGGGTCGCCGCGGCGAAAGCGGATCTGCGACAGCCGGGAGCCTTCGCGCACCAGAACCGGAAAGGTTCTCGGGCTGATTTCGGCGTAAAGCCTGCCCTTGTAGCCGGCGGGTATTGTATCGAACGCACGGCCCTCATCCGTGATCACGCGTGTGAAAACATCGAGCCGGCCGGTCGAGCTTTTCGGATTGGTCGTGGCGGAGATATCCTGCGGCAGCGCGAGGCTCTCCTGCAGCGGCACGATGTAGACACAGCCGGTTTCGAGTACGGCGCCATGCGACAGGTCGAATTCATGCAGTTTGAGGGCGTCGAGCTTTTCTTCCACCGACGTTCGGCCCGGCAGGAAAGACGCGCGCACCCTATAGGCGAGCGGGCCGAGCCTCAGGTCGAGGCTGGCGGGCTGTATCTGATCGGAATCCGGCTCCCGCCCTGCCGCGACCGCGCCATCCGCGAAAAGCTCTCTAAGGCTTTGTGCCGGTAGTATTCCGTTCTTCGCGGCAATCATTTTCTATTTGCCCGCCCGTCGTGCGTCTACAGGTTTCAGCTCCGTCATTAGCGCATGCCGGGCGGAAGGGGAAGCGGTTCGGACATTCGTATTTTCGCAGGTTGCAGGTCGTCATTCCGCCGCTCAACAATCGCAAATGATATCGCTAAGAAAATATTACTTTTAATTTGAGATGCATTATGTAAAATTTGAAAAAATAATATCTCAATCAAGAAAAATTCTGGTCCCATCTTCACAGGGAAGGGTAAGGGCGTGTATCTGCCCGGTAGTATCTTCCAAAAAGTCGGCGGCATATTGTGCGCCCTGCTGCTTGTTGCATGGACAGGCGGCGCGGTGTCAGCGCAACCTGTAGCCGGCAAGGCCGTCGACAGCAAACCGGCGGCCCGCAAGATCAATTCGGAAGTTTCGGTGGTCATCGTCACCGGAACGGCCGTTACGACAGGGGACCGAATAACGACGGATGCGGCCGGGCTTGTGCATCTCGTATTCAGCGACGAGACGAAGCTGGTCGTCGGGCCGCGTTCATCGCTCTTGATTGAATCCTATCTTCTGCGCTCCAAAAGCCGGGCGAACAATTTCACTATTCGCGCACTCGGCGGCTCGTTCCGTATGTTTACGGGAAAGAGCAGCAAAAAAGCCTATAAAATCAAAACGCCGACTGCCACAATTGGCGTGCGTGGGACGACTTTCGACCTTTCCGTCCAACGAAATGGTGCAACGCGGGTCGTGCTCTTCGACGGTGCGGCTACAGTGTGCGGCAATAACGGCCGCTGCGAGGTGCTGAACCGGCCATGTGCAATGGCGGAAGCGTCGCCGCGACGGAACGTGCGCCTGCTGGAAGATGAGCGGACGAAGGTCGCCCGGGTCAGGCGTGATTTTCCCTTTATCGTTTCGCAGCGGCCCCTGCAGCGCGGTTTTCGTGTTTCCCTGCGCGGCTGCCCGGATCAAAGAACCGCTCCGGAAAAACACGACCCGGCGCCACGTCTGCGTCAGATCAACGACCGCGTCATCGTCGTTCCTCCGGCCGAGGTGCCTGAACCCGGCTTTGTCGAAGTGCCTGCCGAAGTGCTCGATCGCCCCGCCCCGGTGCTTGACCCGGGCCCCGCTCCGGTGCTTGACCCTGGCCCCGCCCCAGTGCTTGACCCGGGTCCTGCCCCGGTACTGGATCCTATTTCCTCAGAAACGCGCGATCCCGGCGGGGGAGGCGGCACAAACGCCGAAGCCGGGGACTCTACGGGCAACGCGCGGGAATCCTCGCAAGGAGGGGGAGGAGTTTCCGGGGGCGATAGCGCAGGCGCGGGCAACACAGGAGAAAGCACCGCTTCGGGGGGAACAGGCGACGCAGATGGTGCAGCCGGTTCCGCGTCCGGCAACTGAACGGCGATGAGCCGGACGAATGCTGCAGCGGTTTACAATTCTGGCACTTTTCTTCGGACTGATCTGCATCGCGGTGCTGGCGCTCGTTCGCATCGCCGATCCCTTCTTCGTGAGGGCGGTCCGGGAGACGGCGTTCGATCAGTTCCAGCGCCTCTCGCCGCGGCCAACCGGCGACGCCCCGGTGCGCGTGGTTGACATCGATGAGGCCTCGCTTCGTGCATACGGCCAATGGCCCTGGCCACGCTCGCGTCTGGCGGAGCTGACGGAGCGGTTGGGGCAGATGGGGGCGGCGGCGATCGCCTTCGACATGCTGTTCGCCGAGCCCGACCGCCTTTCGCCCGCGACAATGCTTCGCGATCCCGCTTTCACAAGGCTGATGCCGCCACGCGAAATCCAGCGTCTCATGAGCGAGATCGATGATAACGATCGCGCTTTTTCAGAAATGCTTTCGATGACGCCTTCGGTCCTCGGCTTTGCGCGTGTCGATGCCGAGGAAGGAGGCAAACCGCCAGTCAAGACGGGGTTTGCATATACCGGCGTGGACCCGGCGCCCGCCTTGCCGAAACTGCCGTCCGTGGCCACCAACCTTTGGATATTGGATCAGGCGGCGGCCGGTATCGGCAGCATCAGCCTGTCGCCAACGGAATCCGTCTCCGTCGTGCGCAAAGTTCCTCTTCTTTGGACGGATGGAACGGATCTCTTCCCCAGCCTTGCCGTTGAGGCTTTGCGCGTCGCAAGTGGGGTTTCCACCCTTCTTGTCAATGCGGTGGAGAGCGAAGGAACGATCGTCCAGTCCTTGCGGATCGGGGATTTCGAGATCCCGACGGCACCGGACGGAACCGTATGGGTGCGCTTTGGCATCGACGACCCGGGTCGGTATGTATCGGCTGCCGACGTTCTGGCCGATGAGGTGGACCAGGCGATTGTCGACAGGATTGCGGGCAATATCGTCCTGGTGGGTACTTCGGCGATCGGACTTTACGATATTCGCGCAACGCCCATAGGCGAAAACGTACCGGGCGTTTCCGTGCACGCGCAATTCCTCGAACAGGTCATGGCAAGCGACTATCTGATCCGCTCGGACTGGGTCGGCGGCGTCGAGCTTGCCGGCTTCGTTTTAGTGGCGTTTTTCGTGCTGGTCATGACGATGGCCGCAGGCCCCGTGGTCGCCTTCCTGTCCGGTGGCTTGGCCGCGGGCGCGATTGCCATTGCTTCCTGGATCGCCTTTCAGAATTACGGCGTGCTGCTGGACCCCACATTTCCGATGACCGGGGGGTTCATTATCTTTCTGGCCGCGACGTCATTCCGTTTTCTCGTGGCCGACCGGCAGAAGAGGCAGATCAGGCGCGCATTCTCGCAGTATGTCGCGCCTGCCATCCTCGATCAGATCGAAAGACAGCCGGAAACATTGGTGCTCGGTGGAGAAACACGTGAAGTAACGGTGATGTTCGCTGATATTCGGGATTTCACGACCCTTGGAGAAATGCTCGCGCCGGACGATATCATCCAGTTCCTGAATACCCTTCTGGGAGCTCTAAGCGGGGAAATCACGTCTGAGCGCGGAACGATAGACAAGTATCTTGGCGATTCCGTCATGGCGTTCTGGAATGCCCCAGTCGCCGATCCCGAGCATGAGCTTCATGCCTGCCGGGCAGCGCTGAAAATGCGCAGTGCGCTGGTCCGCTTCAACAGAACTGACGGGCAAGAGCAGCCACAGCGCTGGCGCAAGGGGCTGCCCGATGTCCGCATCGGCATCGGTATGGCGACCGGCCTGGCTTGCGTCGGTAACATGGGATCGCAGTCGCGGTTCGATTATTCGGTCGTGGGGGATACGGTGAATGTCGCCTCTCGCGTCGAGACCGCTTCGAAGCTCATCGGCTTTGACATCGTTCTTGCTGCTTCTACCGCGGCGGGTGCAAAGGGTTTGGCGTTTCTTGAGGCCGGTCGTATCGCGGTCAAGGGGCGGCACGACCTTGTTTCGACCCATATCCTTCTAGGCGATGAACAACTGGCGGAATCGGCGTGTTTCCGTCAGCTGGCGCAAGCGCACTCAGCGCTGATGGACGCTCTTCGGACGGGTGCGGCCGATATGCGCGAGCAACTGCGCATTTGCAAGGACGCTGCCGCGGAAATCCCCGTTCCACTCGAAGCCTTCTATGAACGTATCCCCGGCCGGCGGCAGGATTTCGTTCAGCCGGTAACGCCGACGACAATGGTTGAACGCGCGGATCGCGTTTCGGGTTAATCGTCTCGATATCAAGTAAAATCCGTCCGCAAGGCTACACACTCTCGCGATCGCCGCAGGCGGAGCGTTGACGGGGAAGCGGGCTTGGCGTATGACGCTTTCCGTCCCGTGGTGATTTGAGCCGGCCGGCTTGCAGCCACGTTAAACAAGTCGCTAAAAAGGCCGGGTGTGCACAACCCCGGCTCACGGCCGGGGTTTTTGCATTTCTGGAGATGAAGCTTATGACACAGGATCTCGACCCGACCGACGCCCAAGACTGGAAACCGGCCACAATGCTGGTACACGGCGGGACGACACGTTCGATGTTCGGGGAAACGTCGGAGGCCATGTTTCTGACGCAAGGCTTCGTCTACGAGACCGCCGAGCTTGCGGAAGGCCGCTTCAATGGCGAGGAGCCCGGCTTCGTCTATTCGCGATACGCGAACCCTACGGTCGCCATGTTCGAAAAGCGCATCGCAGCGCTTGAGGGCGCGGAAGCCGCGCGCGGTACGGCAAGCGGCATGGCCGCCGTCAACTTGGCGCTCATGGCCTGCTGCAGGGCGGGCGATCATGTCGTTGCGTCCAAGGCGCTTTTCGGCTCCTGCCGGTTCATTGTGGAAACTCTTTTGCCGCGATTCGGCGTGGAATCGACCCTTGTCGACGGAACCGACATCGAACAGTGGAAGCAGGCGGTCCGGCCCAACACCGCCGCTTTTTTCCTCGAAAGCCCGACCAATCCGACCCTTGAGGTGATCGACATTCAGGCGGTCGCCGATATTGCCCACTCGGCTGGCGCAAGGCTGATCGTGGACAATGTATTCGCAACGCCGCTTTGGCAATCGCCTCTCAAGTTCGGCGCCGATGTCGTCGTCTATTCCGCGACAAAACATATTGACGGGCAGGGGCGATGCCTTGGCGGTGTCGTCCTGTCCGACGAGGAATGGATCGCCGACGAGGTGATGCCCTTCGTTAAACATTCCGGACCGCATATGAGCCCGTTCAACGCCTGGGTCATGCTTAAGGGGCTTGAAACGCTGCCGCTGCGCGTGGAACGCCAGACGGCTACGGCGAAATATCTGGCCGATGAGCTGGCCGGCCATTCCGCGGTCACGCGCATGATCTATCCCGGGCGCGAGGATCATCCGCAGGCCGAGGTAGTGAAGCGTCAGATGAAGGCCGGCTCCACCATGATCGCCTTCGAGGTCAAGGGCGGCAAGGAAGGGGCGTTTTCCATGCTGAACGCCCTGCGGCTTGTGAAGCTGTCCAACAACCTGGGCGATGCCAAGAGCCTGATCACCCATCCGGCGACGACCACGCATCAGTCGATCGGCGAAGATGCGCGTGCGGAGCTCGATATTTCGGATGGCCTGTTGCGTTTGTCCGTAGGCTTGGAGGATGCCGGAGACCTGCTGGAGGATCTGACGCGGGCGCTCGACCGCGCGGGCTGAAAGCGGCTTCTTTCAACCTCGCAGCATTTGCGATACGAGTATCAGCCGGGATAGGGCGGAGATGACGCATATCCCGGCAAATCCCCATGCGATTACCGGGAACCAATCCGGAAACAGGCACATTGCGGTGAAGACGGCGATCGTCTCCGCGCCTTCGGCAAGCCCACCAAAATAATAGAGCGATTTAGCGCCCTGGATGTCCGTGCTCATGCCGCGCTTTTCGGCCATGATCGCGAAACCGAGGAACGTTGCGCCGTTCATGTAAAAGGCGAGCAGCAAGGCCGCCGCCGCATAGGCGTTCGTGAGTGGGTTATGAACCGCGAAGGCGAAGGGCACCGCGCCGTAAAAGAAAAAATCCAGCACGATATCCAGATAGCCGCCGAGGTCGGTCTTTTGGGTTGCCCGGGCGACTGCGCCGTCCAGCCCGTCTGCGAGCCTGTTCAGTCCGATCAGCGGGAGTGCGGCGAACCAATATCCGGTTGCAATTGAAACCGCCGCCGCAAGCCCACTGACAAAGCCCGCAATCGTGACAGAGTTCGCGCCGACGCCCGATCTGGCAAGGCGAATGCCCACAGCATTCAGTGGCGGGTCGATGATGCGGCGAAGCCTGGCGTCGAACATTCATGGCCTTTCATCGTCTGGCTGCATGCTCTTGGCCTATTCCGTCGCCGGGCGCAACTCACCGGCTATCGAGTTCCCCGTCAAGTGCGGCGAGATTGGGTGAGAACGTACTGAGTATTCGCTGTTTTTACGAGGGTTGAGCAGTTCCTCTAAAAATTGCATACTTAAAATATGCCATTTAAAGACGTTACTTTGTCGAAGAAAATGACGTTTGTATTTGGTGTGATTTATATACATGCAACTTTGGGGAAGAATACAATCTAGGTGAATTTGTAACTTATTTTTTGCGTTCACAATTCTCATTTTCCGCGAAAATTTGCATTAACAGCAAGAGGGTCGTGCGGTACATATAACGGCATTTCTGAATGGAATAGTAGTCAAGTGGGCAGAATCGATCGATGTATAAGTCTGTTACACGCAATATTCAGGTGACTGTCGAGCCGTATTATATCGCGGAAGAGTCCGATCCGGACGACAAGCATTTTTTCTGGGCCTATTCCGTCGAGATCGTGAATCTGGGTGAGGAGACTGTCCAACTCAGGAGGCGTTATTGGAAGATTACGGACGCGAACGGGCAGGTCAACGAGGTTAGTGGGGCTGGTGTTGTGGGGGAACAGCCGATCATCCGTCCGGGTGAACGCTACGAATATACCTCCGGCTGTCCTTTGACGACGGCCTCCGGCATCATGTCTGGCTCCTACCAGATGCAATCGGATTCGGGCGAGTTCTTCAATGTTACCGTTCCCGCCTTTTCTCTCGACAAGCCGGATGCGCGGCGTGTCATAAATTGAACTGGCGCATGTTATAAACCAAGGGTAGAAACCTTCTGTATACTGGGGTTGAAGAGGCTATTCTGATTAGCCGATTTTTTGCCGGTAAGGGTGTCCAGGAAATAAAGTATTCATTTGTTTCATGTTCAATCGCCTTCAACGATAAAAATCGAAGGCGTCAATTGTTGCGATGGCTCGTGCCGGGAACAAACATAAGCGCGAAATACTTTCGCAGCGTAAAGTGATGGGCGCGGTAGCGGATCTGCACTCCTTGTCGAATGCTTCGGGGTTGAAGCAGGATGAATCGGAGGCGAAGTCCGATCACGATGGCTGTGCAGCTTTCGAGGAGAGCGCTCATACCAATGCCGCCTCCGTCGCCGACCCGCTCGTTCCACCGTTAGATGCGAACACAAGGCGCGATGCGATCATTGACGCCTCACCTGCGTCGACGCTGCTTTGCGACCGCGATTACATCGTCTGGGAAGCGAATGCGAAGTTTCTGGACGATTTCTGCCTGACGAAAGATGACGTTATCGGACACCCGATCGCAGCGGCGATCGGGAAGAAGATTTTCGAACGACGAAAACCGTCGATCGATCAGGCCTTGTCAGGTGAATCCACGCGTTTGCTGGAATGGCAGACGGATCGTTCGGGTGCACGGTTTATTCTCGACATCTCTCATGTTCCGTTGCGTGATCGTAATGGTGAGATTGTCGGCACGATCATTTCCGCGATCAAGGCGAGCGAGCAGCAGGAACTCAAGCAACGCCTGTCGATGTACCGTGAGGTTCTGCGCCAGACGACGGACAGGGTGGGGGTGATTGGCACGGATTATCGCTATCGCTTCTGCAATGATGCAAATGCCGCCTATCATCAGCGCCGGCCCGAAGACATCATTGGCTGTCACCTTGGCGACATGATCGGCTGGGATTTGTTCGAAAAGCACGGCCAGGAAAAATACGACAGGTGCTTCGCCGGAGAGTCGCTCGAGTTCGATCTGGATCTGACGAAGGAGGGCCAGGCACCTGAGATCGTAAATGTTCGCATGTATCCCTACCGGGAAGGCGAGGACGAGATCACCGGAGCGGTGGTGACCATCCGCGATATTACCGGCAGCGCCCTGATGGCCAAGGAGATGCGCCGCAGGGCGCGGGAGGACGCGCTTACCGGCGTTTACAACCGATACGCGCTGCAAGAGCGGCTTGAAGAGCTTCTCGCCAATGCTTCGCAAAAGGGCGAATGTGCGGCGCTGCTGACGATCGATCTCGACAATTTCAAGGTTGTGAACGACCTTGCGGGCCATGCGGCGGGCGATGCGCTGCTATGTCAGATCGGCGAGATGCTGAAGGCTTTCAAGGTCAGCCACGGCGCAATGGTGGCGCGCCTTGGCGGGGATGAGTTTGCGCTTGTGGTGTCCTGCCTCGGTGAATGCGGTGCAAAGGAAATAGGGCGTCAGATCGTCTCCAACATTCAGACGATGCGTTTTGATTGGGGCGGAAGCGTCTTCACGGTCGATGCAAGTGTCGGGATCGCTTTTCTTGACGGCAAGAATATCGGAGCAAATCCCGTTGCCCCGGGCGATCTCATGAAATGGGCCGATCAGGCCTGCCTGCTTGCCAAGGAAACAGGTGGGGGGCGGACGCTTGTTTTCGAGCCGGGCAACCGGGAAATGGCTGCACGCCAGGCGCATGTCGGCAATCTGAAAGTTCTTCAGCAGGCGCTGGATGAAAACGCGTTCTGCCTTTTTACGATGCCGATCGAGGCCATCGACGGCAGCGCACGCGTCTATCATGAGGTTCTACTGAGGGTGGCAGGTCAGGACGGGCAGATGTTGCCGCCGGCCCCGCTGATCGTGGCGGCGGAGCGTCATGGCCTGATGCCGAAGATCGATCGCTGGGTCATTTGCAACGTCCTGCAGCGGCTTCGCGCAGCGCCTGAGGACTTGCGCCTTTCGGTCAACCTGTCTGGGCAGTCGGTTGGCGATCCGGCATTCAAGGATCTCTTGCTCGAAAAGCTTGGCCAATATCCGAACCTTGCCTCGCGCCTGTCCTTCGAAATTACGGAAACGGCAACGGTGCGCAGCATGGCAACCGCGCAGGCGCTCATCCGGGCGCTTCGAAACCGCGGCTGCGGCGTCATTCTTGACGATTTCGGCGCGGGGCTTTCCTCATTCGCCTATCTTCGCCAGTTCGAGATCGACTGCCTGAAGATCGACGGCTCGATCATTGGTGACGTCGCGAGCGACGAGGTCCAGCGTACGATAGTCGCGGGCATCGTAGCCGTGGCCAACAAGCTCGGTATCGAGGTTACGGCGGAGTTCGTGGAAGATCGGGAGACGATGGACATCCTGCGCGAACTGGACGTGACCTTCGCGCAGGGCTATTTCGTCGGAAAACCGGTCGAATGGATCGTCCCGGGGATAACGTGATGCTGAAAAACCTCAGGCCGTGCGAAATCTTGCCTGTGCGCTACGCTCAATCGCGGCGACGGTAAGCTTGTCGAGGCCGAGCCTGTCCCGCAGGATCTGGAGGAGGCGCAATTCCTCCTGCTGGACGTTGAGATCGGCCGCCGCGATTTCCACTGCAACCGCGTAAGCGGTATCGCGCATGCGCTCCGGCAGGCTTGCGACGATGAGGTCGAGCACGTCATTCATGCCGTTTGCCGCCTGCAGCCGATCCCCGCATTCCTGGGCAACCGGGATAATGCGGTTTTCGTCGAAACCGTTGAAGACGGGCAGCGTGCGCACGACCTGGCCCATGGAGGAAAGCTCCCGGTCGGTCATCGCGCTGTCTGCTGCCGAGGTGATCACCATCACGTAAATGAGCGCGTCATGCAGCGAAATGGTCGAAGTCATCAGGTTATCCGTGCCTTTCCTGGCATATGAGAAGCTGGTTCCATTAGACACTCCACTTCCGGATTTTCCGTAGAAGCCGGCTAGCTTACGACAAGTAAGCGGGAGGGCGGGTGTCCGCAAGCTTCGAATTTCGGCCTCGCCCCGATGCTGGCGAACAAAGCCTCGTCGGGCAATATACGAAATGAGGTGCGGTCGAGATTGACGGAAGGTTCCGGCTTTTCTAGTTTCCGCGCGACCGGAAAGTGTCAAGCCATCTTCCGTGTCGTGTTTCCACGAAAAAATGCAACACACCCCCTTTAGCGGAACCAACCGGATATGAGCGTTCAATCCCTGCCCGAACTCGACCTGTCGCCCTCTTTTGTCGAGGCGGCGCAGGCTTCCAAAGCCTGGCCGTTCGAAGAGGCGCGCAAACTGGTCAAACGGGTGGAAAAGCGCTCGTCCGACCGGCCGATCCTGTTTGAAACGGGCTACGGCCCTTCCGGCCTGCCGCATATAGGCACCTTCGGCGAGGTTGCGCGCACGACGATGGTGCGCACCGCTTTTCGCCTTCTGACCGGGGATCAGGTGCCGACGAAGCTGCTTTGTTTTTCGGACGATATGGATGGTCTGCGCAAGGTGCCGGAAAATGTCCCGAACCGCGAGATGATGGAGGCCCATCTCGGCAAGCCACTGACGCGGGTCCCCGATCCTTTCGGGTCCGAGCATCGTTCATTCGGTGCGGCGAACAATGCGCGTCTTCGTGCCTTTCTCGACCGCTTCGGCTTCGAATACGACTTCGCAAGCGCGACCGACTATTACACCTCCGGCCGTTTCGACGAGGCGCTTCTGCGGATGCTTGCGGTCTACGACAAGGTGATGGACATCATCCTGCCGACATTGGGCGAAGAGAGGCGGGCGACTTACTCCCCCTTCCTTCCGATATGCCCACGCACCGGCATCGTCCTTCAGGTGCCGATGGTCGAGCGTGACGTGAAAAAGGGCACGATCGTCTATATCGACCCGGAAACCGGCGAGAGGGTCGAGACGAAGGTTACGGGCGGTGCGGTCAAATGCCAGTGGAAGGCCGACTGGGCGATGCGCTGGTTCGCGCTTGGCGTCGACTATGAGATGGCAGGCAAGGACCTGATAGACAGCGTGACGCTTTCCTCGAAGATCTGCAAGGCTCTGGGCGGAACGCCGCCGGACGGCTTCAATTACGAGCTTTTTCTCGACGACCAGGGCCGCAAGATCTCCAAGTCCAAGGGAAATGGGCTGACGATCGACGAATGGCTGACCTATGCCTCGCCGGAAAGCCTGTCGCTTTACATGTACAACAAACCTAAAGCGGCGAAGAAGCTTTACTTCGACGTCATCCCGAAGGCGGTGGATGAGTATTTCACCTTCCTGTCGAAGGTCGACGCGATGGCGCCGGAGCAGAAGCTGTCCAATCCCGTCTGGCATATTCATTCCGGCAATCCGCCGAAGGTGGATGTGCCTGTTTCCTTCGCCATGCTTCTCAATCTCGTCTCGGCATCGAATGCGGAGAACAAAGCCGTGCTCTGGGCCTTCATCTCGCGCTATGCGCCGGGCGTGACGCCGCAAAGCCATCCCAAGCTCGATGAACTCGTCGGTTATGCGATCCGCTATTTCGACGATTTCGTGAAACCGACGAAGACGTTCCGCGCGCCGGATGATGTCGAACGTGCCGCACTCGAGGAGCTTGACCGGAAACTTGCAAGCCTGCCGGTGGATGCGGATGGCGAGACGATCCAGAACGCCGTTCTCGATGTTGCGCGCGCGATCGAGCGTTATCAGGATCACAAAAAGAAGAACCCGGATGGCGGTCCTGGTGTGTCAGTTGCCTGGTTCGGCGCGCTTTACCAGATCCTGCTCGGGCAGGAGAGGGGGCCGCGCTTTGGCTCCTTCGTGGCGCTTTACGGCATCGGCGAGACGCGCGAGCTGATCCGCAAGGCGCTTTCCGGTGAACTTGCAGCATAATCAGCCGTTGGAGAGCGTGGGGTGATCGCTTCTTTCGTCTCTTGGGCAAGCTTTCCCCTCTATGCGGTGGAAGGCCTGCGGACAAGGGTGCGGTCGCTCCGCCTTCCTCCGGGCGAGGGGCCGACCAGCGGCTATGTCGAAGGTGAAGGCGAGACTGTCCATCTTCTCGTTCTCGGCGATTCCTCGGCTGCGGCGATCGGGATTGGGCGGCAGGCGGATGGTCTGGCGCCGGCACTTGCGTGCGGGCTGAACGAGAAAACCGGGCGCTCAGTGAGGTGGCGCGGCGCAGGTTTCAACTCCGCAACGTCTGATCAACTGCGTGATCACGTGGTGCACAATCTGGAGCCCGCGCCCTACACGCATATCCTGGTTTGCGTCGGCTTTAACGACGTTAAGAATTTCCACTCCGGGAGGCGCTTCAAGAACGGCTTTGGCGGACTTTTATATGCACTCAAGGCTCGCTTTCCCGACAGCCGCCTTTACTGGTCGCAGGTGCTGGACCCCAACGAAATGCCGCTGATCTCGCCCTCTCTCGGGGCGGTCCTGAAATTGCGGGCCGATATCCTCAATCGGGTGGGCAGCCGGCTCTGCGTCGAACGTGGCGCGATCGCGATTCCCGCGATGAAAGCCCTGCCGGCGGATGCCTTTTGCGGTGATGGCGTTCACCCCTCGGAGAAAGGGTTCGAAGCCTGGGGGCGCCATCTGGCGCAGTTCATCGAATAGCGATCCTCACGGACGCACCGACCATAATATGTCGCCAGTGGACGCCTCGCCGGGGGAGGGAGGCGTGTCGGCGTCAGCTTCGTTTGTGGGCAGTATCTCGATATCGTCGAGCGGAATGTCCGGTTCCTGCACCTGCGTGCCCAACGCTGGTTGCGACCAGGAGAAAGAACCGTCGAGTTGCCATAGTCCCTTTCTGCCGTCCTGAGCGGCCAGCGAAAGGTTCTTCAGGTATTTGGGGGCATCCTCTGTCGGCCGCGCCCAGCCCTGTTCCAGCATCCAGCGGGTAAGGTCGGTCGGCCCCCTTGTGCAGCTTGCGTTGATCTCGTGTTCGCCGATCTGAAAATGCTTGTAACAATGAATTGCGTAATTGCGGATGAGGCCGCGAAGCGCCGTACGCGCGCGCATCCCGCATGGCCAGTCGCCGCCAAGGCGGGAGGGGCATTTCTCGCCGAGGTCGGGGCCTGCCAGATAGGCAAGGCGGATCGTCGTCTTCTTGACGCGCAGGCTACGCGAATCTAGTACCAGCGGGCGCCGGAAGTTCAGCGTCTCATCGGGTTTCACCTGTTCGGGTGGGGGAGGGCGCACGCCTGCAACGCGCTTCAGCGGCCCGGTGATCCGGGGATGCGGCAGCACGTCGTCGGGCGTAACGTCGCGGATGCTGTCGGGATGGACCGGCGGTTTGTCGATTAGAGGCTCCGGTTGGGAAGCTGCCAGCTTTTCGCGGAAGTCGCCTTGCGGTTCGGGTATCATGGAAAGCGCGCCGGCACCGGCCATAGCAACGATCAACACCATGCACCAACCCTTGATGTTCATCGTCGCCTCCTGCCGCTTCGGCTATTGGCTGGCCCAGATAATGCGCGCGATCCATTCTATATCTCTCAGTTCGATCGTGCGCGCCGCGTGTTCGGGGTTCAGCGAATGCAGTTCCACATTCCGTGCGGTCTGCCGGTGCAACACCTTGGCCATGACCTCACCCTCCAGCGTCCTGACGACCACGCGGTCGCCACGCCTGACGGCGGAGCCGGGAGAGACGATCAGCACGTCGCCGTCGCGATAGAGCGGCTGCATGGAGTCGCCCGAAACCTCCAGCGCATAGACGCTTTCCCGCCCGTCGTCCGGGAAGGCGATCTCGTCCCACCCGGTGCCTGCGGGAAAACCGCCGTCGTCGAAAAAGCCGCCGGCGCCCGCCTGCGCGATGCCAAGCAGCGGTACTGTTCGCCTCTGGTCATTTCCGGCAAGATCGGGCTGGTTGCGGTCGGCGATCATTCCAAACAGATCGGTGAGGTCGGAGCGTGTCGCCTCCAGGATCTTGGCAAGCGATTCCGTCGAGGGCCAGCGTGGACGCCCGTCGCCCGCCACCCGCTTTGACGGATTGAAGGTCGTAGGATCAAGGCCGGCGCGCCGGGCAAGGCCGGATGGCGACAGGCCGTGGCGGCGGGCGAGCATGTCGATCGCGGCCCAGACGCGATCATGGGAGAGCATTTCTTCGCTCCTTTGGTGATACGGTCCGCAGACCGCATATCAGGCCGTTCACGTGTGAAGAGGAATTTATCCCGATTTCAGTTTACCCATCGGTATATATTCCTGTCTACCCCTGAATGCCACCAGAATTGTGAGTTCAGGGCGTTAGGTCAGGGTGCTGCTTGCCGTTGCCACACGCGAAGGCTAAAAGCTCTGAATACTTGGCGACATGGAAAAATATGGCAATCATCTACAAGATCGTTACGCGCAGCCAGTGGGCTGAAGCGGAAAAAAAGGGCCGGTTTGATGGTGCTCCCGTCGATCATGCAGACGGGTTCATTCATCTCTCTGCAGCCGATCAGGTCCGCGAAACCGCTGCGAAGCATTTTGGCGGGATGTCAGATCTGCTGCTTGTAGGTCTGGAGGCGGATAAGCTCGGAGGCGCGTTGAAGTGGGAAGTGTCGCGCGGAGGCGCACTCTTCCCGCATCTATACAGCACCCTCGATCCCGCCATGGTCGAATGGGTCATGGACCTTCCGCTCGGGCCCGATGGCAAGCATGTGTTTCCGGAGGAGCTTTGATGGTCGTTTCCCTGGTCGACGGGCTTGCGCGCAGGGCGCTATTTTCGATCGATCCGGAAACCGCGCACGGGCTCACGATCAAGGCGCTTTCGACCGGGCTCCTGCCGGCTTGCGAGCCAGCGGCTGACGGCAGGCTCGGCGTAAAGCTTTTCGACCTTGCGTTTCCCAATCCGCTCGGACTTGCAGCGGGTTTCGACAAGAACGGCGAAGTGCCGGATGCGGTACTTCGCCTCGGATTTGGCTTTACCGAAGTCGGCACCGTCACGCCGAGGGCACAAACCGGCAACCCGCGTCCACGCGTTTTCCGCCTTCCCGCGGACCATGGCGTTATCAACCGCTATGGCTTCAACAACGAAGGTCATGCGGCAATGCACGCCCGGCTTGCGGCGCGTGCGCATCGCGGCGGCATCGTCGGCGTCAATGTCGGAGCGAACAAGGACGCCGAGGACCGTATCGCCGATTATGTTGCGGGCATTAAGGCTTTTGCTGATCTCGCCTCCTATTTCACGATCAATATTTCATCGCCCAACACGCCGGGCCTGCGCGATCTTCAGGAACGTGACGCGCTGCGCGATCTCCTGAAGCGGTCGCTCGAGGCCCGCGACGGCGCGGCTCGGCGGGTCGGCCGCAAGGTGCCGGTGCTCCTCAAGATTGCGCCGGATGTCGATGCCAACGGCATGGAGGAAATCGCCGAGGAGGTTCTTGCTGCGAAAGTCGACGGGCTGATCGTTTCCAATACGACAATCTCGCGCGATCGTTTGAAGGAAAAGACGACGGCGAAGGAGGCAGGCGGGCTGTCCGGCAGGCCGCTGTTCCGAAAATCCACGATCGCGCTCGCCCGCATGCGCAGGCTCGTCGGGCCTGAACTGCCCATCATTGGCGTTGGCGGGATCGACAGTCCCGAAACCGCCTGGACGAAAATCGCCGCCGGTGCCACGCTGATCCAGCTTTACACCGGACTGGTTTATGAAGGCCCGGGCCTTGTGAAACGCATTCTGGCGCATCTGTCGAGGCAACTCGATGCAAACGGCCTCGGCCATATTTGCGAAGCTGTGGGCGCCAATGTGGACGCCTGGGCCGATGCGCAGGAGGATTGATCGAAAATGACGGTGACCATCTGGCACAATCCGCGCTGTTCGAAATCGCGGGAAACACTTGCGCTACTGGAAGGAAAGGGTGTTCATCCGCATGTGCGCGAATATCTGAAGGATACGCCAAACGAGGCGGATATTCGTTCGGCCCTTTACGCGCTTGGCTTTGATGATCCGCGCAAGCTGATGCGCACGGGAGAGGCGCTCTACAAGGAAATGAAGCTTGCCGAGGTCACCAACCCGGACATTCTCGTCGCCGCGATGGCGTCAAACCCAATCCTGATCGAACGTCCGGTCGTTTTTTCCGGCGGGAAAGCCATGCTTGGCCGCCCGCCGGAAGCGGTTCTGGAAATTCTTTGACGGCCGCCGGTCAGCTGGCCACGATGCCTGCCAGCTCGTTGAGTGAGGAGAGCCGGTAGTCCGGGTCCATGCCAAAATGCTCCATGCGCATGCGCAGGATCTTGAACATGGTCGTCGGGCCTACCTTGTCGAGGCCTGCGATCTCGGCTCTCAAAGCTTCCGCCGTCACTCGCTCGATCCACGCCACCTTGAGGCCGAAGTTCTTCGCGCCGCAGGCGTCGAAAGCATTGGACGAGACGAAGAGAACTTCCTCGGGTTTGACGCCGAGTTTCTCCTCGATCAGTTCGTAAGCCTTGTTGTTCGGCTTGAAGATCTGGACGGCATCGACGCTGATGCACGCTTCCAGGTGGGCGTTAAGCCCGGTGTTGCGGATCAGATCGTCCAGCATGTCCTGGCTGCCGTTTGAAAGGATCGCTCGCTGCCTGCCTTTCAGGGCCTCAAGCGCGCTGATGCTGTCCGCATAGGGGTCGAGGTGGCGGTATTTCGCCATAATTTCTTCAAAGACGGTTTTTTCGTAGGGAATGCCGATGCAGTCGAGCGTATAGGCAAGCGATTCCTGAGAAACCGCCCAGAAATCGTGAAAGGCGCCCATCTGCGAGCGCAGCCACGTGTATTCCAGCTGTTTCAGGCGCCAGACCTGCGTGATCAGCTCGCCTTTGCCCGGAAACTTTTCCTCGGTGATCGACGAGACCGACTGGACGTCGTAGAGCGTTCCATAGGCGTCGAAGACGATGGCTTTGATGGTCATTGGGATCTCCCGATTGATATCACGCGTAAAGTGAGAAAAAACTCGCCAGGAAGACGCCTGTGCAGGCAAGGGCGCTGGAGGCCCTGAGCCTTGTCCAACCGCAAGCCGCGGCGAGGTTCTCCGACAGTTTCCAGAAAAAGAGCGCCGTGCCGGTGCAGCCTACGACCAGTATCGGCCCTAACAGTGCGATTTCGTCGCTGACGTAAAGGGCAGCAGAGGGCGCTGCCACCCACAGGGGTGCGGCAGATGCGGAATAGACGGCAAGAAGCTGGAAAAACCCGGCTTTCGCGCCGAAAAGACGGGTCATGGCCCAGGTTACGGCAGACAAGCCGAACCATATGGCCAGCGTCTGCGACAGTCCGCCGACGGCAACGACGGCGAAGGCATATGCCACAGGTATGTCCAGCCCGCCGATTTCGCCCGACCGTCCGAGAAAGGTGCCAGCACTCCACATCAGCCCGGCTATCGGCATTCCGAGGGCGCTAAGCCCCCGGAAGCCTATGTGTCTGGCGGCTTCGCCTACCACGGCTGCATGCCCCAGATCAGGACCGGCACCCAGAGTGCGCAGAGGATCAGCAGCCATTGCACGCCGTTGTAGCGCTCGCGCGTGACGGTCGCCCAGCCGTGCATGCCTTCCACCATGGCCTGTGCCCGCGAAAGTTCGCTTGCCGCGCTGTTGGCGAACAGGCGTTCGGCGGCAAGCGAGCCAAGGATCGTCAGGATGAAACCGACCGGCACGGTTATCAGCGCCACCGAATATCCGAGCTTGGCGATCAGCCCGTTGCCGATCGAGAAGTCCGGGAACACATATGGCGACATGGCGATGTAGAGCAGGCCGGACACGGTGCTGCCGAAGATCGCGCCCCAGAAGTTGATCCGCGTAGACCAGACGCCGAGCACCACCATCGGCGTAACCGCGGTCGCGCAAAGGCCAAATGCCCAGAAGATGCTGGTGATCAGGAACGCAGGCGGGTCTAGCGAAACGAGCATGGAGACCACGCCCGTTCCAGCCAGCGCGACATAACCCCAGCGCAACTTCTTGATGTCGGGCATCTCGGGCTTGAAGCTGCCGACAATGTCGTGACCGACGACCGTTGCGATGCCGATCATGAGTCCGGCGATGGTCGACACACCGGCCGCAAGCACGCCTGCGATCACGAAGGCGCTCACCCACTCCGGATTATAGGCAAGGTTGAGCAGCAACGTTGTCTTGTCGGCGGCCTCCGGCGTCAGCGTTTCGCCGATTGAGGCGAAGTGATAGACGCCGGCGAACCCCATGGCATAAGTGCCGAGAAACATCATCCCGACCCAGAGGCAGAACCAGGGCACGACCCGGCGCGCGGCGCGAATGCTTGATGACGTCAGGACACGCTGGGCAAGCTGCGGCAGGCCAAGGGTGCCGAGCGTCAGCGCGACGAAAAGTGCCAAGTAGAAGCGTGGCTCATATTTCAGGTCGAAGAACGTCGGAATGCGCTCCAGGAGCACATCCGTCAGGTCGCCGTAGCCGAGCGGCGGGAACCAGTATCCGGTAACGCCCATCTGCTTCAGGATCGCCGCAAGCGGCACGAGCAGGGCGATCATCATGATCACCATTTGGATCGCGTCGTTGTAAGTCGCTCCCTTCATGCCGCCGACGGTGATGTAACCGGTGATCACCAGTGCGGAGATGATCAGCGATGGCGTGTAGGGAAGACCGAGAAGAACCTCGAAGACCTTCGCAATGCCGATGAACTGGCCGATCATGTACATGAGCATGATGAGCAGCATCCACACCGCGGCGAGATAACCGGCGGAACGACCGTAGCGCATCTGCACGAAATGCACCGACGTGTAGACGCCGGACCGCCACAGCGATGCGCCGTAAAGCAGCACGAGCAGCGGCACGCTCAGGATGAGCTGTATCCACATGTAGACGAAGGGCAGGTGAAGCTGCTGGATAAGGGCTACGACGCCAAGGAAGGTGGCGACGCTCATCCAGGTAGAAGCGGCGGCAAGCGAGTTCACCACCGGGCCGACGGATCTGCCGGCCAGGTAAAGGTCGGCGGAGGTGTGGGTCTGTTTGTTGGAGATGACGGCGACGATGTAATAGAGCGCGAAGACCGCCAGCGTGATCCCCATGCCCAGCCAGATATTCTGGATCTGCCAGTCTGCCTCGGTCATGACTGTGCTCCTTCCCGGGCGAAGCCGTTTGCGCTCGCGACCGCGCCGGCTGCAGGTGCGGCCTCGGGCGTTGCCGAGTTGTTTTCCGCTTCGATCTCGCTTTCCAATTGGTCAGCGTAGCGGTTCCAGACGATGGAAACGGCCAGGATGCCTGCAGAGCCGAGAACTATGGCAATGAAGTAATGCAGCGGAAAGCCAAGCACGCGCGTGCTGTTGTCGACACCGAATGCGATGGCGAACAGACCGGTATGCGCGAGAACGACATAGAGTACGCCGAACACGAGCGTCGACGTCCACTCCTTCTTGTATGCGTTCATTGTTTCACTCCCAGGAAGATGATTTTTTCCCTGCGGGAGCGGCTAAGTTCATTCCTCCCTGCCTTTACACCGCTCTCGCATTCTTGAATGAAGATTCATGAAAATTTTAGAATGTCAATTCAAGAATTCGCGGGCATAATGGGGAATGCCGGGCAAGGCTTTGCCTTGCAGGCGAATTTCATTTGCGGTATCGCAGGTTATGGCTCGCCATCGCGAATTCGATGAAGAAAAGGCGCTAGCTGGCGCATTGGAAGTATTCTGGCAGCGTGGCTATTCGGCTGCCGGGATGCAGGAGCTTTGTGCCGCGATGGGGCTAAACCCCGGCAGCGTCTACGGAGCCTATGGTAATAAGCATGACCTCTTCATCGCTGCCATGCGCCGCTACCTTGAGGATGTGACGCGCGAGGGTATCGATCGGATAGCGGCGGCCCCGACCGGACGGGAAGGCATTCGGTCGTATTTCGATTATCTTACGGAAGGCATCGTCTCCGGCCGCCGGCAGTGGGGATGCCTCGGCACCAACGCATTCATGGAAATGGCTGACCGCGACGATACCGTGCAGACAATCATGAAAGAGCATTTCGACAAGCTTGAAGTGGCGTTCCGCGAAGCGCTGGAGCGGGACCGGGCAGACCTTCCCTGTCGCCTTGAGCCGGTGGATTTTGCGCGCTATCTCGTCTGCGTCGCGCAAGGGCTAAATGTCCTGTCGAAAACCGCCCCCGACCGGCAGAAATTGAACGGTATCGTCGACGCGGCAATGCTGCCCGTCACCGCATTGGAAGAAGATTGCGTCAGGTGACCCGCAGGTCCTCATAAGACACCATGACATGTTCCTGAAATGCCGGGCGTTCCGTCATCCTGTCGTAGTAGCGTCGCAATGAAGGGTGCTGCGGGCGGTCGATTTCAATGTCGAAATAGCGGAACAGGACATGCGCGAACTGGATGTCGGCAAGCGTAAATTCGTCTCCGGCAAGATAAGCATGGGAAGCAAGGCGCGCTTCGGCGATATCGAGCTTCTTGCCCAGTGCATCAATACCTCGTTTGATTGCGGCTTCGCTCCTGTCATTCGGCGGGGTGCGCACCACCTGCCAGAAGATCGGTACGGTGAAACCCGCGGCAATATTGATCTTGGCCCACTCGGTCCATTTGTCGATTTGCGTTCGTGATTCAAGCTTTGACGGCCAGAAAGGCGCTTTGGCGTAGCGATTGGCAAGGTATCGCAGGATCGCACCTGTTTCCCAAATGGGCTCTCCATCGCCATCCTGAAGAACTGGAACGGTTCCGTTCGGGTTCATCGCTAAAAACTCGGGCGTATCGTTCCCGCCGAATTTGTGCCCCACGTCGATCCGTGAAAAGGCGAGTTCGAGCTCGCCAATGCACCACATCACTGCCTGAACATTGGATGAAGTCTTACGTCCCCAGATTGTCAGCATAGGAAATCCCGTAATCGAGAATAGAAATTTGCGGTTTCAAATCGTAAGACCCTAATAAGCGCTCTCCACGTTCCCGAGCTCCACATAGACCGACTTGATCTGGCTGTAGTGTTCGATTGCCGCATGGCCGTTTTCTCGGCCGATGCCTGAATGCTTGTAGCCGCCGAAGGGCATCTCGATCGGGGTCAGGTTATAGGTGTTGATCCAGCAGGTTCCGGCGTGAAGGGCGGCGACCACGCGGTGGCCGCGCGCAAGGTTGCCGGTGAACACACCCGCGGCAAGCCCGAACTCGGTGGCGTTGGCCCGTGCGACAGCCTCTTCTTCCGTCTCGAAGTCGAGCACGCACATGACGGGGCCGAAGATTTCCTCACGTGCAATCCGCATGTGGTCGGCAACATCGGCGAATACGGTCGGTTTCACGAAGAGGCCTTCGGCAAGGCCCGGTACTTGTGCCTTGCCGCCGCCACAGATGAGCCGCGCGCCTTCTTCCTGCCCCAGCTTCATGTAGGAAAGCACCTTGTCCATCTGCCCTGCCGAAACAAGCGGGCCGATATGCGTTTCCTCATCGAGCGGATCGCCCAGTTTGGCCAGGGCCGTGCGTTCGGCAAGGCGTTTCAGGAAAGCGCCCTTGATGCCCTTTTGCACGAAGACGCGCGTGCCGTTGGAGCAGATTTGCCCCGTGGAATAGAAGTTCGCGTTGATTGCCGCCGAAACCGCGTTCTCCACATCAGCGTCGTCGAAGATGATCAGCGGCGACTTTCCGCCAAGTTCCAGTGTCACATGCTTCAGTGTCTTTGCCGCCGTTTCGGCGACCTTGATGCCCGTCGGCACGGAGCCTGTCAGCGATACCTTGGCCACATCGGGATGCGAGACGAGATGCGCGCCCGTTTCGCCGAGGCCCTGGATCACGTTGAAGACACCATCGGGCAGCCCGGCTTCCGACAGCGCTTCGGCAAGTTTCAGCGCTGAAAGCGGAGTGAGTTCCGATGGCTTGAAGACAACGGAGTTACCGCAGGCAAGGGCAGGGGCCGCCTTCCAGCAGGCGATCTGGATGGGGTAGTTCCATGCGCCGATCGCAGCCACGACGCCGAGGGGCTCCCGGCGGGTGTAGGCGAAGGAGCCGCCAAGGTCGATATGCTCGCCGGTAAGCGTTCGGGCAAGGCCCCCGAAATAGTCCAGGCAGTCCGCCCCGGAAGCCGCGTCGGCCACCAGCGTTTCCTGCAGCGGCTTGCCGGTGTCGAGCGTTTCGAGTTCGGAAAGCTCCCGGTTCCGCTCCCGCAGGATTTGGGCCGCGCGCAAGAGCACCTGCCCTCGCTCGGCGGGCGGCGTGGCGGACCAGACCTTGAAGCCGTTCCGCGCTGCGGCCACGGCTGCGTTGATCGTGGCGTGGGTCGCCACGTTCAGCATCGCGATCACTTCGCCCGTCGCCGGATAGCGGCTTTCCAGCGGCGCGCCGCTCTCATCGTCGATGTATTCGCCGTTGATATAGTGCGAGGCGGTTGGCTGGGCGCGCATCGGCTTTTTCCTCTTGAAGCGTAGGATGTCTGCCATCCCGAAAGAAAGTCGAAAAAAGGGTACGCCCCGCCGCCGGTGCGTTCAATCGGCGGAGCGGGTTCGTTTCAGCGCTGGGCGGTTTGCCAATCGGGGTGGATCCAGGCTTCCTGATTCGATGGCGGCAAGGGTGTGCGGCCCAGAATATGGTCGGACATCTTTTCGCCGACGAGGATCGACGGCCCGTTCAGGTTGCCGTTGGTGATCTGCGGGAAGATCGAGCTGTCGGCGACGCGAAGACCCTCGACGCCGATCACCCGGCCTTCCGGGTCTACGACGGCATTCGGGTCGTCGGCGGCTCCCATCCGGCAGGTGCCGCACGGGTGGTAGGCGCTTTCCACGTGCTCGCGGATGAAGGTGTCCAGTTCCTCGTCGCTCTGCACCGCCTCTCCGGGCTGGATTTCCTTGCCCCGGTAGGGCGTGAAGGCGTCCTGCCCGAATATTTCCCGCGTCAGGCGGATCGCCGTCCTGAAGTCTTCCCAGTCGTCAGGGTGCGACATGTAGTTGAAGAGGATCGAGGGATTTGCCTTCGGGTCGGGCGAGGTTAGCGCGATCCGCCCGCGCGATTTGGAGCGCATCGGCCCCACATGCGCCTGGAAGCCGTGGCCTTCGGCCGCCGCCTTGCCGTCGTATCGCACCGCGAAAGGCAGGAAGTGATACTGGATGTCGGGGTATTTCACGCCCGCTTTCGAGCGGATGAAGGCGCATGCCTCGAAGTGGTTGGAAGCACCCAGCCCCTTGCCCTGCAGCATCCATTGCAGGCCGATCATGCCCTTGGAGACGAGGTTCCAGTGCTTGTAAAGCGTGATGGGCTGGGAGCACGCCCGCTGGATATAAAGCTCAAGATGGTCCTGCAGGTTCTGCCCCACGCCCGGACGGTCGGCGACAACCGGAATGCCGAGATCGGAGAGCGCCTTGCCGTCGCCCACACCCGAAAGCATCAGGATACGCGGTGAGTTGATGGAGGAGGCGGCAATAATCACTTCCCCGTCCGCGTGGGCGGTTTCGCTCCGCCCGCCGCGCTCGTATTCGACGCCCACCGCGCGCTTGCCGTCGAACAGGATGCGGGTGACGAAAGCGCCTTTGACGAGTTCCACATTGGCCCGCTTCAGCGCCGGCTTCAGGTAGGCGTTCGCGGCAGACCAGCGGCGGCCTTTCCAGACCGTCATTTCCATGTCGCCGAAGCCTTCCTGCTTCAGCCCGTTATAATCGTGCGTCGCTCCATATCCGGCCTGTTTGCCGGCCTCCACGAATGCGGCATAAAGCGGGTTCCACTTGGTCCCGCGCGTTATGTGCAGCGGGCCGTTCGTACCCCGCACTCCCGGTTCTTCCTCAAGGTGGGGGTGATGCGCGCTTTCCATGCGCTGGAAATAGGGAAGTACGTGGGCATAATCCCAGTCCTTCGCGCCCATTTCCGCCCATGTGTCGTAGTCGCAGGCGTGGCCGCGCACATAGACCATGCCGTTGATCGAGGACGATCCGCCGACGACCTTGCCGCGCGGAGTGGCGAGCCTTCGTCCGCCGAGGTGCGGTTCGGGTTCGGTCTCGAAACCCCAGTCGTAGCGCGACATGTTCATCGGGTAGCTGAGGGCCGCCGGCATCTGGATAAAGGGTCCGGCATCCGTGCCGCCGTATTCCAGCACGAGCACGCGATTTTCCGGATTTTCCGAAAGCCGATAGGCGAGCGCGCAACCGGCGGAGCCCGCTCCGACGATGATGTAGGTGGCGTGAGCCATTTCGTTCAGGTCCCGAGTTGTCTTTCGACGTAGTCTTCGACCATGCGGATCGCCGAGCGTGGCTGCGGCGGGCCATCTGCGAAGACGTGCTGCAGCCAGAGCCCGTCGATCAGCGCCGCCGTTCCTTCCGCCGCGCGCCGGGCTTCCTCGCGCGGCAGGAGATTTGCGAAGTCGTGCGCGAGGTTCGACACGAGCCTTTTGTGATATATGCGCAAGAGCCGCCGCGTTTCCTGCTCCACCCGCGCCTGCAGGTAGAAGGCGAGCCATGCGGAAATCAGCGCCGGCTGGAACTGGTTCGCGGCGAAACTCGCGCCAATGCTGGCGCTGATTCTCTCGCGCGCGGTCTTCGCGTTCGCCATGCGCGCCCGCATCTCCCGCGAAAGGTCCGTCAGAAGCGCGCGCATCGTCGCGTTCAGCAGTCCCGCCTTCGAGCCGAAGTAATGGTGCGCCAGCCCACCTGACACGCCGGCGCGCTTGGCGATTTCCGAAATCGTCGCGTCGGAGAAGCCGCGCTCGTGAATGGTTTCCACGGTCGCGTCGATCAGCGCGCGGCGCCGTTCGCTCTCCATTCCGATCCTTGGCATCCGCTCCGGTCCAGGCTCCGCTCCAAAAACCCAATAGAACCCAGACATAATTTTGATTGGCTGTTCAATCAATAAAAAAAGCGAATTTCGGCGAAGATTTGCCAAAGCAGAAGAAAAGTGATTTTATTGACCATGGATCGCATCGCCGGGGGTTGCGCCCTTCATCGGAGGTTGCGCGAGCGAAGCGGGCGAACCGGCAGGAATACGAAATCAGAAGAACAAGGGCGCGACCTTCTACGCGCCGGGGAACAATTGGCCGACGGTGATCCCTCACCCGAAAATATATCCGAAATTCAGGAGGAGCTTTTATGAAGACTGTCAAATTTGGATTCGGTGCTGCCGTTCTGGCGCTCGGGCTTGCGTCGGGTCCGGCCTTCGCCGCCGAACCGGAATCGTGCAAGACGGTTCGCTTCTCGGATGTCGGCTGGACCGACATTACCGCCACCACCGCCGCGACGACTGTGGTTCTCAAGGCTCTCGGCTATGAGACGGACGTGAAGATCCTTTCCGTGCCGGTCACCTATGCTTCGCTCAAGAACAAGGACATCGACGTTTTCCTCGGCAACTGGATGCCGACGATGGAAGGCGACATCAAGGCCTACCGCGAGGACGGCTCGGTGGAAACGGTGCGCGAAAACCTCGAAGGCGCGAAATACACTCTGGCCGTTCCCAAATACACTTACGACAAGGGGATCAAGTCCTTTGCCGATATCGCCAAGTTTCAGGACGATCTCGACGGCAAGATCTACGGTATCGAACCGGGCAACGACGGCAATCGCCTGATCATCGACATGATCGACCAGAATACCTTCGGCCTGAAGGACTTTGAGGTTGTCGAAAGTTCCGAACAGGGCATGCTGGCGCAGGTTGCGCGTGCGACGAAGCGCAAGGAGGATATCGTCTTTCTCGGTTGGGAGCCCCATCCCATGAACGCCAGCTTCGAGATGGCCTATCTCGACGGTGGCGATGATGTCTTCGGCCCGAACTACGGCGGAGCTACCGTTTATACCAACGTTCGCGCGGGCTACACCAAAGAGTGCCCGAACGTCGGCAAGTTTCTGGAAAACCTCAAGTTCACGCTCTCGATGGAAAACGAGATCATGGGCGCGATTCTGAACGACGGCGAAGATCCGCAGAAAGCCGCCGCCGCATGGCTCAAGGAACAACCGGCAACATTCGAGGGCTGGCTCGCAGGCGTGAAGACCTTCGACGGCGGCGAAGCGATTCCCGCCGTCAAGCAGGCTCTCGGCCTCTGACAGTCCGCCAGTTGAAACGCCGGGGTTTCCCGGCGTTTCGCTTCCTGACCCATGAACAATCCATGAGGCATTCCCTTGGAATGGCTGACTGACCACAAGATCCCCATCGGGCCGTGGGCGCGGGCCTTCGTCGACTGGCTGACGGACAACGCCTATTGGGTGTTCGACGGTATTTCCGTTGCACTCGAGGCGATGATCGACGCCATCCTCTGGATCCTGCAGACACCGCATCCCCTGGTCGTTGTCGTGGTCGCCGGTGCGCTCGGCTATATCGTTCACCGCACGATCGCCTTCACCGCCTTCGTGGCGGGAAGCCTGCTTCTCATCATCAACCAGGGCTATTGGGAAGAGACGACGGAGACGCTGGCGCTGGTGATCGGGGCGACCGTGGTTTGCATGATCGTCGGCGTGCCGCTTGGTGTCGCCGCCGCGCATCGGCCGAGGCTTTTTGCCGCCATGCGCCCGGTTCTGGACCTTATGCAGACGATCCCGACCTTCGTTTATCTGATCCCCGCGCTCATTCTTTTTGGCCTTGGCATGGTGCCGGGCCTGATCGCGACGGTCATCTTCGCTATCCCTGCCCCCATCCGTCTCACTCAGCTCGGCGTGTCCTCAACGCCCAGGCAACTGCTGGAAGCGGGTGAGGCATTCGGCGCCACGAAGTCACAGCTTCTGTGGAAGGTGGAACTTCCCTACGCCCTGCCGCAAATCATGGCGGGCCTCACCCAAACCATCATGCTGTCTTTGTCGATGGTGGTGATCGCAGCTCTCGTCGGCGCCGACGGGCTTGGCGTCCCGACCTTGCGCGCGCTTAACAGCGTGAACATCGCCCAGGGCTTCGAGGTCGGTATATCGATCGTGCTGGTCGCCATCGTGCTTGATCGTTTCTTCCGTCGCAAGGAAAACGGAGGCGGATCATGAGTGGCGATCCCATCGTCAGGTTCAAGGATGTCGACATAGTCTTCGGCGACAAACCGCAAAAGGCGTTGCCGCTGATCGATGCCGGCAAGACGCGGGCGGAAATCCAGGCTGAAACCGGGCAGATCCTCGGGGTCGCGGGCGCAAGCTTCGATATCGTCGAGGGAGAGGTGATCGTGCTGATGGGCCTTTCCGGCTCCGGCAAGTCGACGCTCCTGCGTGGTGTCAACGGGCTCAACAAGATCATCCGCGGCTCGATCAAGGTGCGCGACAACGGCGAATGGGTGAACCCCACGACCTGCGACCCGGAGCGTCTGCGGCGTCTCCGTCGGTCGCGGATTGCCATGGTATTTCAGCAGTTTGCGCTTCTGCCCTGGCGCACGGTTCGCGAGAACGTCGGTTTCGGGCTGGAACTTTCCGGCATGGGTAAGGCCGAGCGCACGGAAAAGGTCAGCCACCAGCTTGAACTTGTGGGCCTTGCCGAATGGGGCGACAAATACGTGCATGAGCTTTCGGGCGGCATGCAGCAGCGCGTTGGTCTCGCCCGCGCGTTCGCCACCGATGCGCCGATCCTCTTGATGGACGAGCCGTTCTCCGCGCTCGATCCGCTGATCCGCGACCGGTTGCAGGACGAGCTTCTCGCCCTTCAGGACCAGCTCAACAAGACGATCATCTTCGTCAGCCACGATCTCGACGAGGCCGCGAAAATCGGCTCGCGCATCGCCATCATGGAAGGCGGGCACGTTATCCAGCTTGGCACGCCGCAGCAAATCGTGCAGCGGCCTGCGACGGAATACGTCGCGGATTTTGTCGGTCACATGAACCCGCTCAACGTGCTGCGCGCGCGCGATATCATGAAGCCGGTCAATGGAGCTGCGATCCCCAATGCCGAGGTTGCCCCGCGCTGTGCGGCCAGGACGCCGGTGCGCGATGTGATCGCCATGAAACGCGGCAGCGAAGCGCCGGTGGTGGTGGAAGAGGGCGGTTCGCCAGTGGGGCTTATCGGCGACGGCGAAATTCTCGACTGCCTGCGGTGATCGGTTGAGCGGAGGGCCGCTGCGTGAAAGCATTATTGCCGCGCTGACGCGTTTCAGCGCGGCATTTGCGGCAAGCGTTGAAAAATAAGAATGAATATTCCCGAATTCGCCATCGATACCGAGCGCCTGCATTTGCGTCTCGCCCGCCTTGAGGATGCCGAAGCGCTTGCGGGGTTGATCACACCGGGCATCAGCCGCTGGGTCGCCGCCTGGCCCTATCCGACTACGGTTGAGATCGCGAGGAGCCTGATTTCAAGCAGGCTCGATAGCGCAGCGGACGTCCGCATCTGGCCCATGGTTATCACCGCCAGGGCGGAAGGCGGTATTATCGGTTGGCTCGGGCTTGAGCAGAGCGAGAGTGACGCGGGGGTATTGGAACTTGGATATTGGATTGCCGAAAACGCGCAGGGAAAAGGCTATGCATTCGAAGCTGCCTCAGCGTCCGTCGATACGGCATTTTCGAGGTTGGGCGCGAATGCGGTTGAGGCGGGCGCCCAGCCGGAAAATGCGGTTTCGCATCATCTCCTGAAGAAGCTTGGCATGAAGGAGGCGGGAGAACGGCTGGTTTATGCGCCGTCGCGAAATCGCCACGAAAACTGCCGTTTCTGGCGGAAAGACAAACCGGCCTAATCCACCTTTTTCCAGTGCCCGGCTTCGAACGCGCGTGCGGCGGCGTGAATCGTCTTCTCGATCTGGAGCCCATCCTCGAAGGTTATGGCGTTTGCCGGCTCGCCATTGACGAGCTTCAGAAGCTCCCTGCATTCGATGATCTTGAGGTCGTTGAAGCCGAGCTGGTGACCGGGGGCGGGCACGAATTTTTCATAAGGAGGATGGTGCGGCGACATCAGCACCTTCTTGAAACCCTGCTCGTTCGCGGGCCCTGTTGCCTGATAGACCTCGACCTCGTTCATTCGCTCCTGATCGTAGACGATCATTCCTTTCGAGCCGAAAATCTGAAGGAATATCCGCCCTTTCCGCCCCCAAGCGGAACGGTTCACCTCGATCGTGCCCTGCATGCCGTTTTCAAGGCGCATCAGCATCGTCGCGAAGTCGTATGTCTCGACCGCCCGCCGCGAGCCGTCACCGGTCCGCCTGTCGGCGTATGGCTTGCCCATCGCGCAAAAGACCTCGGAAATGCCGCCGAAAAGGGTGCGGATAAGCGAGAGCGGATGAACGGCGAAATCGTCCAGCGCCCCGTAACCGGATGTGCGAGCGTGCTTCCAGAAAAACGGCGTATCGGGATCGGCCATGAAGTCTTCGTCCATTTCGATCCTGGTCTGATAGGGGGTGCCGATTGCCCCATCTTCCAGAAACTT
Source organism: Hongsoonwoonella zoysiae (assembly GCF_013266695.1). Classification (GTDB taxonomy): domain Bacteria; phylum Pseudomonadota; class Alphaproteobacteria; order Rhizobiales; family Stappiaceae; genus Hongsoonwoonella; species Hongsoonwoonella zoysiae. The sequence continues at coordinate 383,798 of NZ_JABRXF010000003.1, read as the reverse complement.
TCGAATGAAGCGGATCGCGGGATTCTGGATGTAGTTGTAACCAAGCAGCGCCACGCGGCCGGATTTTCGGGCGGCTTCAAGCATGAGCTCAGCATCCGCCTCGCTCGGCGCCATCGGCTTTTCGCACCAAACGTGCTTTCCTGCTTCCATTGCCGCAATCGCCATTTCGGCGTGAAACTCGTTCGGCGACGTGATGGAGATGATGTCGATCTCGTCATTGCGAAGGAGGTCGCGCCAGTCGGCGGTGGACGATGAGAAGCCGAATTCCTCCGCTTTCTGCCGGGCGAGATCCGCGTTCACGTCAGCCAGTTGTACGAGGCGCGGTGCGGGCACGTCGCCGAAGACGGGTTTCACCCCGCTCCAGGCGATGGCGTGGCACTTGCCCATGAAGCCGCTGCCGATCAGTCCGACGCCGATGCTCTTCATCGTTCTTCTTCCAGTTTCCGAGCGGGGGAGGGGTGGTTGTGCCTACCATCAAATATCGAAAAATACAGTGCCCGCAAAGGTAAAGTTGGGCCTCAAAAATTCCGACATTACGCTGCGGCCCTAAATGTTTCGGCGGCCCGTATGCGGCAGATGTAGCTGAGCGAAAGGCCGCGGATACCTAGGAAAATCTCAAGTGCCAGCCAAAGGCCATGGTTGCCGAGAAGCGGAAACAGGACAAAGTAGCTTGCAAGGTAGAGAGCGAGCGAGATGAGCATCATGTTGCGCATGTCGCGCGACCAGGTCGCGCCGATGAAAATGCCGTCCATCTGGAAGGCAAGCACGCCGAAGACGGGCGTAAGCGCCGCCCAGAACAGGTACTGGCCGGCAGTGGTGCGGACATCCTCAGCGGTTGTTATGAAGGCGACGATGGCATCGCCCGCGCCCCAGAAAACAGCGGCTGCGAGTCCCGCCAGGACAAAGCCCCAGACAAGCGTGAGCCTGACCGCCTGGTCGAACGCCGGGCGGTATCTTGCTCCAATGGCGCGCCCGCAAAGCTGTTCGGCGGCGGTTGCGAAACCGTCCAGAAAATAGCCGCCGATCAGGAAAAACTTCTGCAGGATCGCGTTGGCGGCAAGGATCGTGTCTCCCTGCACCGCCGAGCGGGAGGTGAAGAAGGCGAAGGCGAAAAGCAGGGTGAACGAGCGGATCATGATGTCGCGATTAACCGCGATCATCCGCCGGAATTCAGCCTTTTCAAGGACTTGCGCAAGTGTGGGCAACGGACGGCCGCGCATGGAGCGGGCGACAAGCGTGGAACCTATCAGGCAGGCGGTAATCTCGCTGACGACTGTTGCCGCCGCGACACCTGTGATGCCCCACGCGAAGCCGATAACGAAAAGCACGGAAAGCGCGATGTTGAGGCCGTTCAAAACCGTCTGGAGAATGAGCCCCGTTCCGGCTTGCCCGCGCCCGATGAACCAGCCGAGGATGGCGTAATTCATGAGGGCAAAAGGCGCGGAAAGCGCGCGCACCAGAAAATAATCGCGGGTGGCGGCCTGAACGGCGGCACTTCCGCCCATGGCGAGAAGACCGGTTTCCAATATGGGCGCGCGCAGGAGCACCACCGCGAGCCCGAGGCCGATCGCAAGCAGGCTCGCACGGAAGAAAACCGCGTGCTCCTGCAAGGCGTTACCGGAACCGACGGCCTGCGCCGTGAGGCCCGTGGTGCCGGAGCGCAGGAAATTGAAGGTCGTGAAGACGAGGTCGAAAAGGACGCCGCCGAGCGCAATTCCGCCGATGAGCGCAGCGTCACCTAATTGCCCGATGACGGCGGTATCGACAAGGCCGAGGATCGGCGTCGACAGATAGGCAAGCGTCATTGGAACCGCGATCATGAGAACGCTGCGGTTCGTGACGTCAAAGGGTCTTTGGCTGGAAACGGCGGAATCCATGAAACGGACCTGATCGGAATGACCGCATTTGCGTATAGAACAAAAATCGAACGGTCAATCGCTTTCAGGCGGGTTTCGGATGACGAAAAGAGCCGCGAGGAAAATTCCAGGCGGGGTAAATTCGTGCCCGGAAGGGGTTTTGAAGGTTACTCAGAATTCCGGTGAGGCGTCATGACCAATTTTGATTTCCGTGCCGCGACGAGGCGGCTATCGTGACCGCCATGCCGCTGCCGATCGTACACCACCCCGCCTTCCGGGCAGAGCTGCCGCTAGGGCATCGATTCCCGATGAACAAATTCAGGCGAGTCGCTGAAATTCTGGTCGAGGACGGTATCGTCGCGCCGGACGGATATTTTATCCCCGCGCCTGCTCCCGCCGAATGGGTGTCGCTTGCCCATGATCGCACTTATGTGGATCAGGTGTTTTCAGCCGACGTCCCGGCAAAGATTGCCCGCGAGATCGGCCTGCCGATGACGGAAGCGGTCGGAATGCGCGCCAGATGCGCGGTTGCGGGTACGGTTCTGACGGCGATGCTGGCGCTGGAGCACGGCATCGCCTGCAATACGGCGGGCGGCAGCCACCACGCGCGAAAGAGCCACGGGGCGGGGTTCTGCGTTTTCAATGACGTAGCGGTCGCGATCCGGGTGCTGCAGGCGAGCGGGCTGATTTCAAGGGCGCTGGTCATCGATCTCGACGTGCATCAGGGCGACGGGACGGCGGAAATCTTCGCCGGTGATCGGGACGTCTTCACATTCTCCATGCATGCGGAAAAGAACTATCCGGTGAGAAAAGTGCCTTCGAGCCTCGATATCGCGCTTCCCGACCTGACCGGGGACGCGGCGTATCTCGCCGTTCTTGGCGAAAACTTGCCTGAAATCCTGAGAACATTCCGGCCCGATATCGTATTCTTCAACGCTGGTGTCGATCCGCATGAGGAAGACAGGCTGGGGCGCCTTGCACTTTCCGACGAGGGGCTGGAGGCGCGCGACCGCTTCGTGATCCGCACGGTTGCCAATGCCGGCTTTCCGCTGACGGGCGTCATCGGCGGGGGGTATCTCACCGACATCGACCGGCTCGCGCGGCGTCACGCGACGCTGCATAGGGTTGCGGGGGAGTATGTGTGAGGGCGGAACCTCAGTTCTTACCCATGCTGAGGAGCCTGAGCACCACCCAGACCGGCACGACGACCATGGCGCCGAGGACGAAATATTCGCCGACGCGGCCTAGCGCCTCGAAGCCCGCACGCCAAAGCTCGCGCACGAAATTGACGACGCCTTCCAGAAGGTCGAGCGGGTAAAGGTTGAGCGCGGACATGATGACGCCGACGACGAAGGACAGGAATATGAGCCGGAGCACGACGCGCCCCGGAGAGCCGCCGAGAAATTTATCCAAAGACGTGTTCGCCATACCCTGAAGTGTCCTGCCGTTTGATGCATCCCTTTCTAAATGGATGGTAAATTCAGCAATTGCAATGCGGGGCAGAGCGGAGCCTCGACCGGGCTGCAATTCGCGACTATTCCTTGAGCCATGCACGCGCCTGCCGACGAGCCCTTGCCGAAGGTGTTTCAGGAATGGTTTCAGGCCCGGGGCTGGAGCCCCAGGGCGCATCAGCTCGACCTTTTGGAGCGGGCGGGCGCTGGCCGCTCGACGCTGCTGATCGCGCCGACGGGGGCGGGCAAGACGCTGGCCGGGTTTCTGCCAAGCCTTGTGGACCTGACGAAACGCGGGAAACGAAGGCCGGGCGAAGCGGGCAGGCGGGGCGTGCACACGCTTTATATCTCGCCGCTGAAGGCGCTTGCCGTCGACATCGCCAGAAATCTTGAGGCGCCCGTCAGCGAGATGGGACTGCCGATCCGCATCGAAACGCGCACGGGCGACACGCCCTCCCACAAGCGCCAGCGGCAGAAGCAGGTGCCGCCCGACATCTTGCTGACGACGCCGGAACAGATCGCGCTGCTCCTGTCCGATCCGACGAGCGAAAGGCTTTTCGCCGACCTCGATACGGTGATCCTGGACGAGCTGCATGCGCTGGTAACCTCCAAGCGCGGCGACCTGCTGTCGCTCGGCCTTGCGAGGCTGAGGACGCTTGCGCCCAACCTCAAGACCATCGGCCTTTCGGCCACAGTTGCCGAACCCGACGACCTGCGCGCCTATCTGGTCGCCCAGCCGAAGGGGAACGAGCGGCGACTTTCTGAACTCGTAACGGTGACGGGCGGGGCGGAGCCCGACATCACGATCCTAGAAACCGGCGAGCGCCTGCCGTGGTCCGGCCATTCGGCAAGATACGCGCTTGGCGATCTCTACGAGGTGCTTAAAGAGCACCGCATGACGCTAGTCTTCGTCAACACGCGCAGCCAGGCGGAGATGCTGTTCCAGGAGCTTTGGCGCATCAACGACGACAATTTGCCGATCGCACTGCATCACGGCTCGCTCGACGTCGGCCAGCGGCGCAAGGTGGAAGCGGCGATGGTGGCGGGAAGCCTGCGGGCGATCGTGTCGACCTCATCGCTCGACCTTGGCATCGACTGGGGCGATATCGACCTTGTCGTCAATGTCGGCGCGCCGAAGGGGGCAAGCCGGCTGGCCCAGCGGATCGGCCGCGCCAACCACCGCATGGACGAGCCTTCGAAGGCGATCCTCGTGCCGGCGAACCGCTTCGAGGTGATCGAATGCGAGGCGGCGCTCGAAGCATCAAAAGAAGGCGCGCAGGACACGCCGCCGCTTCGCGAAGGCGCGCTCGACGTGCTGGCCCAGCACGTGCTCGGCATGGCGTGTGCAGCACCCTTCAGGCCGGACGGCCTCTACGACGAGATCACCTCCGCCGAACCCTACCGCAACCTCGATTGGGAGACTTTCGAGCGTGTGGTCGATTTCGTGGCGACCGGCGGATATGCGCTCAAGACCTACGACCGATACGCGCGGCTGAAGAAGACCGGCGATGGGACATGGCGCATCGCACACCCCAAGGTCGCCCAGCAATATCGCCTGAACGTTGGCACCATCGTCGAAGCGCCGATGCTGAAAGTGCGGCTGATACGCTCCAGGGCGGACGGGCGGCGCACGCCTGTCGGGCGCGGCGGGCGGATGCTGGGCCAGATCGAGGAATGGTTCGTCGAGCAACTTACGGCGGGCGATACCTTCATCTTCGGCGGGGAGATATTGCGCTTCGAGGGCATTCGCGAAAACGAGGTCTATGTCTCGCGCTCGCGTGCCGAAAACCCGCAAATACCCTCCTACCAGGGCGGCAAATTTCCGCTTTCCACCTATCTGGCGGAACGGGTGCGCCGGACGCTGTCCGACCCTTCTTCGTGGAACGTGCTGCCGGGGCAGGTGCGCGAGTGGCTGGAAATCCAGAAAGCCCGCTCGCTGCTGCCAAGCCGCGACGGGCTTTTGATTGAGACCTTCCCGCACGCTGGCAAGCATTATCTCGTCTGCTACCCGTTCGACGGGCGGCTTGCGCACCAGACCCTTGGCATGCTGCTGACGCGGCGGCTTGAGAGAACGGGCGCAAGGCCCATGGGCTTCGTCGCCAATGATTATGCCCTGGCTGTCTGGACCTTGAGCGATATGTCGCAGCGGATCGCGGGCGGGCAGCTTTCCTTGGGCGAACTCTTCGATGAAGACATGCTGGGCGACGATCTGGACGCCTGGCTTGCCGAGTCGAGCCTGATGAAACGCACCTTCCGCGCTTGCGCCGTGATCGCCGGGCTGATAGAGCGCCGCCATCCCGGGCAGGAAAAGTCCGGCAGGCAGATTACCGTTTCGTCCGACCTTATTTACGATGTTCTGCGTTCCCACGAGCCCGACCACATACTTTTACGGGCGACATGGCATGATGCGGCGACAGGACTTTTGGATATCTCCAGATTGAGCAAACTTCTTACACGTATTCAGGGTCGAATCACGCATACTGCCCTCGAGAAAGTCTCGCCGCTTGCTGTTCCCGTGATGCTGGAAATCGGCAGGGAGCCCGTCTACGGCGAGGCGCAGGAAGTTTTGCTCGCCGAAGCGGCGGACGACCTGATCAAGGAGGCGATGGGGTGAGGGGCTTCGCAGCCGCAAAGAAAGCGCGGCCATTCGTGCCGGTTTGCCATGACATGTCGATTGCCGGCGCGCTTGTCGGCCTGCACGACAGTGGCGCGCTGTGGCTGCCGGATGAACACACGCTCGTGGTTGCCGACCTTCACCTCGAAAAATCGTCGAGCTTCGCCCAGCGCGGCCTGATGCTGCCGCCCTATGACACGGCGGCGACGCTGGAAAAGCTCAAGCTTGCCATCGACGCCTTCGACCCGCACCGGGTGATCGCGCTTGGCGACAGCTTCCACGACAGGCACGGATCAGACCGGCTGCCCGCCGCCTATCGCGCCATGCTGACAACGCTGCAGCTCGGGCGCGAATGGATCTGGGTGACCGGCAATCACGATCCGATTGCGCCGCTGAAACTGTGCGGGGAAACCGCCGATGAAGTGCGGCTTTCCGGCCTCACTTTCCGGCACGAGCCGAAGCCGGGACCGGAAGGTTTCGCGGAAGTCGCCGGCCATCTGCACCCGGCCGGGCGCGTGCGCCGCTACGGCCGCTCCATCCGCCGCCCGTGCTTCGCCACCGACGGCGAACGGCTGGTGCTGCCGGCCTTCGGCGTGCTGACCGGCGGGCTCAACGTGCTCGATGAAGCCTGGGCGGGCATTTTCGCCGAAAAACGGTTTTCCGCCTTCCTGCTGGGCGAGGGGCGGCTTTACCCCTTCACCGCGTCAAAGCTTCTGGCGGATTGAGGGGGGCTTCTAGAATAGAGCAACATTACGAAAGCCTCTGAGGTCGTCATGCGCGGGCTTGACCCGCGTATCCATCGGCCTTGATGCGTTTTACGGATGCTCCATGGGTTGCCGGGTCAAGCCCGGCAAAGACGATAGAGATGTCACGGCATGTGGAGGAGACCCCGACCCGGCCGAGGACAGGACCGCAGATCAATCACCTCTGCCGCAAATGTCTATCTTCATGTAGCTGTCTCCCGAATAAACCACGGCATCGCATGCTGAATCGAACTCCAGAAGGTTTTCCGGAAGGTCGTATTTTGCGGGCAGTCTATGTCTGTATCGGCCAACCGCATCAATAATTTCTTCGGTGCACTGACTGCGCATTTTTGCACTAGTGCATAGTGAGGAACTGTCACGCTCTCTCCAGTATTCAATTTCCATATTGACCATGAATTCTGGAACGTCGTTCAGAAATTTTCGATATACGTCCTCATAAATTGCATCGTTGGAGTTCATCGTCATCCAGCGTAGATTTCTTATCTGATCAATGTTTGAGTAAATGGTGCTTTCGAAGGTCGAGTGATATCTGAAACTCGCAAGAGCATAGAGAAAATCGTCTTCTTTCAGGAGGCAGGTCTTCTCGTTGAAACCAGCGAGCTTTTCGTATGCATCCCGGTATTTATTCTTTGACGCAGTGTTGCCGATACGTATTTGGGCGAGCATAAGGAGATAATGGCTCAGGTAACGTCGGTAAGGGACTGCGTATTCTCAAAATATGCATCAACGTCGGGCTGCTGGATCGTGCCGGGTCCGGTCACCCATTTCAATTGATCGGCGACGGCTGCCGCTTCGCTGCCCATGCTGCGGAGCTTTTCGAGGGCCGCTTCATCTGCGAACAGGAGCGGCTCAACATTCTCATCCACATATGCCTGAATCTTGTCCTGAAGCGCCTGGTTTACCTTCGGCTGTTTGCATTCTTCGGCAAGCGCGAAGGACGTCGAGAAAATCAGGAGGCTGGAAAGCAGCGCGAGAACATGCATGGCGAGGTGAAAATCCTACAGGCGTAAATTGTTGATGCTACAGCCTGCAGTATATGGTCTGAAAAGTTTACATGTCACCAAGGGCAGGAAAGGCTGGGTTAATCGTTGCCTTGATACGGCCTTGGATGGAGATGCCCGCCTGCGCGGGCATGACAGGTAGAGAGGGCACGGCGTGCGGAGGAAGGTGCCCGCCTTCGCGGGCACGACAGGCTGAGTTTACGCCTCTTCGCCTTCCTTGGCCTTGAGCATGCCGCCGACGATCTCGACCGTGCGGCCAAGCTCTTCTATCGCGCGGTCGATGTCCGAGCGCTGCTTCTTCAGCACGTCGATCTGCTCGTTGAATTTCGACAGGGCGACCTTCAACTGTGTCACCTGACCGTCGCGAAGGTCGTAAAGGTCCAGCATGTCGCGGATCTCGGCTAGCGAGAAGCCGACGGACTTGCCCATCAAGACGAGCTTGAGGCGCGCCCGGTCGCGACGGGTGTAGATGCGGTTCAGACCCTCGCGCTTCGGGTTGATCAGGCCCTTGTCCTCGTAAAAGCGGAGCGTGCGAAGGGTCACGCCGAATTCCTTGGCCAGATCGCCGATGGTGAAATGCGTCTTCCTGGTGGACTGGTCCTTGGCCGCCACGGCTTCGACGATGTCGTTGTTCACGGAGAGCGCTTCGCTCATTTCCTGTCTCTTTTCATATTCCGGCACCCGGGCGGTTTGCACCGATGGCCATGCGCACCAGACCCGCCGCAAGCGCGACTCGGTCTATGCCTTGTGGTTGGATTGAGGAAAGATTTACTTGACGCGTACGTAAGCGTCAATGTTTCCCTGCGTCGGGCAGGGTCAATTATGGTTAACGTTGCGTCTCCGGTTTAACCAATCCGACCGGAAAAACTCGCAGAATGAAGCAAATTTCCGGGAAATTAACTGCCTGTTTACCCTAAGTAGCAAATTCTTAACGCGGTGAATCCAGGCTCCCGTTCCTCCGTACCGGGCCAGGAGGAAGCACCTTCATTTTTCGTGCCCGCCTGCCAAGGCACAGGACGACAGGACCACGAGGCCAGCCATATGTCCCGGACTGTTCGATATCGCGATCATGGGAAAGGCTTCAATACGCCGGAACCCGCGGCGGGATATGACGGCTCATTCACCGACGACTGGTATGTCGGCGACCGGCGGCGCGACATCGCCGATGCCGAGCGAAGAGCCGAAAGGCTGACCGGATCGGCAACGGCGAGCGTCGGCGGGCAGGCAGGCGGTGTGGCGCGCAGCGCCCGTGAGGAACTGGAGGACGTGGCGGCCGCGCTGGAGCGGCTCGTGCCCGGCCTTTCAGACGAAAAACGAAACGACCGAGACGGCGGCCGGCGGGCGGGCGGAGCCCGCGACACGGATGCGCGGGCAGGGCGCATCGAATCCGTTTTGCGCGCGCTCGACAGGCTGGACCGGAGGGTAGAGGACCTTTCCGGCCGCGGCGAGGAAGAAGACATCCCCCCGGCTGCAAGGCAAAAGCCGCTTCCCCGCGAACCCCGCCCGCATGAAGGCGCAGGGGTGCCGCGCCCCGCCGACGTCCCCGCGTTTGATACGCGCGAACCCATGGCCGTGCGCGGGCCTGCCCGCATGAGCGGCGAGAAATACGGCGATGACGACGTTAAGCCGCTCCTGCGCGAGATTTCCGACAAGATGGACCGGCTGGGCGGCCCGCAGGAAGAACATCTTTCCTGCATGCGCCGGGAAATCGAAAGCCTGCGCGAGGCGCTGAAAACGCGCGATTCGCAAACCGATACGTCGGGGGGACAGGATTTTCGCCGGCTTGCGAGTGCGGTTGAGGGCCTCAAGTCCGAGCGCGGGGACAACCGCCTCGTCTATGCGCTACGAAACGAGATCGCCGATCTGCGTGCGAGCCTCAACCGTTCCAATGTCGAAGGGCTGCTGAAATCGCTCGAAAGCGGCTATGCGCACCTTGTGGAGCGGCTGGACGACCTTTCACGCAACTCCGTCGACCCGTCGCTTCTCGACGGGATCGGCGAGAGGCTTGCCGAAGTCGAGAACGCCTTCCGGATGATGCCGCGTGCCGAGCAGGTGGAAACGCTCGACCGGCATGTTCACGATATCGGCAAGCGCCTGGAAGTCCTTGCCGAGCGCAGCGGCGGACGGGACATTGAAATGCTCGGGCAGGAGGTCCGCTCGCTTCGAGGGATCGTCGAGAGCATGGATGTGGGCGATCTCGTTACGGGGATTGGAGACCGGCTCGGCGAAGTGACGCGCAGGCTCGACGACGTGGACGGGTATCTCGCCGAGCAGCGCCGCTTCTCCGAACGGCTGACCTCGATGGAAAACCGCATGCCGGATGCGGTCGCGGTCGACAGGTTGCAGGAGCGGCTTGAAGAGATCACCGCGATGCTGGCGGAGGATCGCAGCCGCGAAGAGCCGTCGAAATTCGACGAGGTCGATGCCAGGTTCGACGATATCGTCGACAGGCTGGAGCGGATCGAGCACGCGCGCGCGGCCAAGAGCTATGACGCGGCTTTCACCCTCCTGGAAAAGCGGCTTGCGGCGATCGACGGCAAGATCGACGCGCTGGAAATGCCGGACCTCAAGGCCGGCCGGGACGCGGTTGCGCCCACCTTCGATGCCGATGTGCTGTCGCGGCTCGAGGAGGGTATTCAGCGGCTCAACGAAAAGCTCGACGGTGACATTTCCGCCGATCCTTCGGCGCTCGGCCGGATTCACGAGGAGATCGCCGACCTCCGCCGTGCTGTTATCGAGGACCGTCCGGGTGCGGATCTGGAAGCGCGTATCCGCGAGCTGGCCGAAGCGGTCGGACGTGGCGGCGCGAACGCCGACGATGAGGCGTTGAGGAACATCGAGGAAAAGGTCGCAAGGCTATCTTCGGTAATCGACGAGGCGGAGCGGCGCGTCTCCGGCATGGGCAATGCGGGCGCAGGTCTGGCGGGTGGAGGGCAGGCTGGCGATGCCCTTGTCGAAGGACTTCGCGGCGACCTGCGGCGCCTGCTTTCGGCGGCTGACCAGACCGACCAGCGCTACCGCCAGGAAACAGGCGATATCCAGCGGCTGCTTTCATCCATCAACGACCGGCTGGCGGCGCTCGAACCGGCGGAAACCTTCGGCCGCCGCTCAGCGGACGTGAAATCGGTCGATCCGGAGGACGACCGTCCGCTGGAGCCGGGTTCAGGCCTTCCGACCTTACGCAACCCGCCCCCGACTCTGGAAGACCCGCGCGTGCGCAAGGCAGCGGCTTCTCCTCAGGAGGAAGCACGCAACCGCAAGGCCGATTTCATTGCCGCAGCACGGCGTGCGGCCCAGGCCGCGGCAGCCGAAGCAGCCTATGAACCGCAACGCAGCGAACCCGCAGAAGAGGGCGGGGAGGAAGGCGCTGCCAAGAAAAGCTGGCTGAAAGGCCGTCTTTCGGGCATCGGGCGCAAGAAGGCGGACCCCGCTGACGAAACGGCCGATCAAAAGGATGCGCGCAACACGGAAAACCGCAAGAAGATCCGTGCGGAAATCGCCGCATCCATGGCAGCGCTGCGCGCCGATGCGGAGCCTGCGAAGGAAACGGCGGCAGCCCCCGAGGCTCCGACCGCCGGAGACAAACCCGCAAGGGCGGGGGCCGCGCCGAGCTCTTCACGCCGGCGTGCGATCCTGCTTGCAGCCGCCGCGGTGGTGATCGCGCTCGGCACACTGCAGGTCTTCCGTCTTGTTGGTCCGTCCGGCGGTGAGATCGCCGTCAACGAAACACCTTCACCGGTTGCGGCAACGACCGAAGCCGGAGATGCCCCGGTCGAGACCGCTTCCGTCACCCTTCCGCAAGGGGCCGGCGAGCCGCCGGTAACGAGCACGGCCGCCACACCGCCGGCACAAAACCCGCCCGCGAAACGGGATGTGCCGGCGAACACATCGCAAGCCGAGGCGAAGGTTCCGGAGGGCGAAGGGCCGACGGTTTCCGCCGCGCCGAAGACCGCGCAGAGGACACCGGAAGCAGGAGCGCAGGCCGCACCGCCGGCAGCAGTGAATAACAGCACCGACAGCCTCGCCTTCGCCCCGCCGAGCGGGCTTGCCAATGCCTTCGGCTCGTCGGTTCCGGCGATCCCGCCCGGCAGGATCGAGCAGCGGCCCGCCAATGCCGCTTCCGCGGGCGAGGCTGCGAGGGCACCCGCCGCTTCCGGCGAACTGCCGGAATCGATCGGGCCGGTAAGCCTGCGTCAGGCGGCGGAAAAGGGCGACCCGAGAGCCCTGTTCGAAGTAGCCGTGCGCTATTCTGAAGGAAAAGGTGTTTCGCCGGACCTGGCCAAGGCCGTGAAATACTACGAAGAGGCGGCGGCAGGCGGTCTAGCGCCCGCGCAATACCGCCTGGGCAGCCTTTACGAGAAGGGGCAAGGCGTCGAAAAGAACCTTGAGACCGCAAGGCTCTGGTACCGGCGCGCCGCCGACCAGGGAAGCGCGAAGGCGACCCACAATCTTGCGGTCCTGCACGCCGAAGGAATTTCCGGCGATCCGGATTTCGAGGTCGCGGCCGACTGGTTCGAGCGCGCCGCGAACTACGGCGTGCGCGACAGCCAGTACAACCTTGGAATTCTGTATGCCCGTGGGCTCGGCACCGAAAAGAACCTGACCGAAAGCTACAAGTGGTTCGCGCTGGCCGCCAAGCAGGGCGACCGGGAAGCGGCCAAGAAACGCGATGAGGTGGCCAATATCCTCACCAAGGCGGAAATGGCCGAGGCGAGCCTTGCCGTCGAGACCTGGAAGCCGAAGCCCGTGAATCCGGCCGCGAACGAAGTCGCTTCCGATCCGGCGTGGTCCACGTCCGCCGCGAATGTATCGGAAGCATCGCTGACCGAGGATCCGGCGGAGATGGTGCGCCGCGCCCAGAAGATGCTGGCAACCCTTGGCTTCGATCCGGGTGCGGCCGACGGCCAGATAGGCCCGCGTACCAGAGCGGCGGTGAGCGCGTTCCAGAAGGAGGCGGGGCTGCCTGTGACCGGCGAAATTGACGGCAAGCTTCTAAGGGCGTTGCTCGGCCGTTCCATCTGAGGTTCCGACCGGTCCGCAACGCCTTACATACAATATGACTAACAAGGCGCATTCAGCGTTGACAGTATCGCGGCGACTGCGCCTTATCCAATATGGGCGTTGTGGCATTCACAACGGATGGTGAAGCCCGGATCAACTTTTCCGGGTTCAGGTGAAGCCGCCTGAACCCGGAAAATTTGATCGCGTTCAGAATGCCGGGGCATCATGTCTGTGTTCATTCGAACGCAGGATGCGCTGGTCCCTGACAGTTTCCGGAAGCCTTGGTGTCGCGTGCAGATCTATCTCCCCATTGCTGAGCTTCCGGTGAATATGTTCACCGTGTTCGGTATGGGCGGGGCGGTGGGTTTCCTGTCCGGGCTGTTCGGGATCGGCGGCGGATTCCTGTTGACGCCGCTCCTGATCTTTTCCGGCATTCCGCCCGCGGTTTCGGTTGCGACGGTGACGACGCAGATCGTCGCTTCGTCGGCTTCCGGCGTGCTGTCCTACTGGCGGCGCAAGGCTATCGACTTCAAACTTGCGGGAATGCTGCTCGCCTCAGGCGTCGTCGGTTCCGCGCTCGGTGTGTGGGTCTTCGATATCCTGCGAGGCCTTGGCCAACTCGATCTCGTCATCTCACTGTCATATGTGACGTTTCTCGGCACCATCGGCGTTCTGATGCTGGTTGAATCCGTGCGCGCCATGTCCCGGCGCCGCGCGGGCGGAGCGCATCACACGCGCCTGCCGGGGAAGCACAACTGGATCCACGGGCTGCCGCTGAAGATGCGCTTTCGCCAGTCGAGGCTTTACGTCAGCGTTATTCCGATCGTTTTCCTGGGATCGTCGATCGGCTTTCTTGGAGCGGTGCTTGGCATCGGCGGCGGTTTCATGATGGTGCCGGCACTGATCTACATCCTGAGGGTGCCGACGAATATCGTCATCGGAACATCGCTCCTGCAGATCCTCGTTACCATGGCGGTGGCGACCTTCCTGCACGCGGTCTCGACCCAATCGGTCGACATTGTGCTGGCGATGATCCTGATGGTGGGGGGAGTGATCGGCGCGCAATTCGGCGCGCGCACCGGGCAGAAACTTCGCGGCGACCAACTGAGGCTTCTGCTTGCGCTGCTGGTGCTTGCCGTCGGTATGCGTTTCGCCGTCGGGCTGATCGTCCAGCCAGACGAGCTTTATTCGGTTGCCGTGACGTCCGGGAGGCTGCCATGAGAGGGCTTGCCGGAGCGCTTTTCCTGGCGGTTGCCCTGCTTGCGGGCGCCGGCTCGGCCAAGGCGGAAAACCTGATCGCCGCGCTGTCTTCCGACCGTGTAAAGATAGAATCCAACTTCACGGGTACGGAAATAGTCGTCTTTGGCGAGATTTCGCGCGATGCGGCGACCGTCGCCAGGGCGGACCCTTACGACCTTGCGATCATCGTTACCGGCCCGCCGCAGCGAGTGACCGTCCGCCGCAAGGGGCGCTTGCTGGGGGTGTGGGTCAATCGTGATGCGGAAGATTACCGGAAAGTGCCGGGCTTCTACGCCGCGCATCTGACCCGGTCCGCCGTCGATATGGCCACCCGTGTCGTGCTGGAGAGACTGCAGATCGGCCTGCACAACATAAACCTCCCGATCATCGGCAAGTCGAACGTGCCTTTCTCCGACCGGGACGATTTTCGCGACGCGTTCCTGCGGCTTCGGATCCAGAATGCGCTCTTTGCCGAGCGGGTACATTCCATCCAGTTCCTGAGCGACAACCTTTTCCGCACGACGATCCCGCTCCCCTCAAACGTGCCGGTCGGCGAATATAAGGTGACGACCTACCTTTTGAGGGGCGGGGCCCTGCTTGCCCAGCAGGAACAGAAGCTCACCATCGCCAAAACGGGGTTCGAGCAGCTCACCTTCTCGCTCGCGCACCGCTACGCCCCGATTTACGGCGCCGCCGCCGTAATGCTGGCGCTTCTGACCGGCTGGCTGGCCGGCGTGGTGTTCAGGAGAGATTGACTGGAATGCGGTGCCGCCAATCAATTTCGGTTCGCGAATGCACCCGCTGCAGCCCCGTCGGAAATGCCCCCGCCGCTGCCATCGCGCGACGCTCGGCAGGGATTGTTGTGCAGCGTAGCGACTCGCACCCTTTCGACTGCCGAAGCGGGACCTGGCTACATGCGCGACCGAACGAGACGGAAGCGGCGGGATGAACGCGGCGGGCAAGACCGCGGTGCGGTCGCCGGAACTCCGGCACCGGATCATGGCAGGGTTCATCGGCAATGTCGTGGAATGGTACGATTTTGCCCTTTACGGCTATCTGGCAGGCGTAATCGCACCGGTGTTCTTCCCGCCGGGCGCAGCGGTCGCCGGGCTGATTGCGACCTACGGAATCTTTGCGGCAGGGTTTATAATGCGCCCTATCGGCGCTGCTGCGTTCGGG
This sequence comes from Hongsoonwoonella zoysiae, assembly GCF_013266695.1. Taxonomy (GTDB): domain Bacteria; phylum Pseudomonadota; class Alphaproteobacteria; order Rhizobiales; family Stappiaceae; genus Hongsoonwoonella; species Hongsoonwoonella zoysiae. The sequence continues at coordinate 368,693 of NZ_JABRXF010000003.1, read as the reverse complement.
TGGTTCGGAGACCGGTACGGACGTGCGCGCACGATGCAGATTTCAGTTGCCATGATGGCGCTGCCAACCATGTTCCTCGGTTTGTTGCCTACGTATGCACAGGCCGGTCTCCTTGCCCCGCTGCTACTTGTTCTGGTGCGGTTGCTGCAGGGACTTTCGGTGGGGGGAGAGTTTTCTTCATCGGTGACTTACCTCGTCGAAACCGCGCCGGAAAGCAAACGCGGGCTGATCGGCAGCTTTGCGAATATCGGCTCAATGACGGGATCGCTGCTCGGCGTTGGGGCCGCGGCACTGGTGACCAACCTGTTCGAACCGGAAAAACTGGTCGATTGGGCGTGGCGTCTTCCCTTTCTCGGGGGCGCGCTTTTGGGCGTTTCGGCCATCTGGATAAGGCGCAATTTACATAATTCCAGGCGTTTCCAGGAGCATCATGCCGGGCGTGAAGAGACTTCTCCGCTTCTGGAAGCTTTCACGACCAACCGGCGCGAGACCCTGTTGGCGCTTGCATTCGCAGCAAGTTACGGCACTTGCTACTATATCGCCTTTGTCTATCTCCCGGAGTGGCTGGCCTCGCAGGGCCTCATGGCGCGCGCGACGGCGCTGACGATCAATACGGCAATGACGCTTATCGTCATACCGGCCATGCCTCTGGCCGCTATCGTAGGCGACAGGTGGTTGCCGCGCCGCACCTGGATTGGGCTATCCATCCTCGTTCTCGCATTGATCGCATGGCCGTTTCACCGCTGGATGATGGCCTCCGACGGGTCGCTGGTCTCGGTCATATTCGCGCACGCATTGACATTCGCGCTTCTCGCAGTGCCGCTGGGCTCGGGCCCAGCGTTATTCGTGGAAATGTTTCCCGAACGCGACCGCTTGTCGGGGTATTCGGTCGCATTCAACGTGGGCGTCGGGATTTTTGGCGGATTGACCCCGATGATCGCGACGAGCCTGATAGTGACGACCGGAACGGCAATGGCGCCGGTCTTCTACCTGATTGCGGCGGCCCTGGTGGCTGTCGTGGCGCTCTCGCTGACACCCGATAGAAGCCGCGATCCCCTGCGCTGACTATCGGCCATTGCCGGTATCAACCGAGAGGACGGGTCCGCGCCCTTTGAGAAGCGGCCATCGCGCGATTTTGCCGATATCGGCACAGATCGCATTTTTTGCAGCCTCTTGGCGTGACTTGCGTTGGCTTTATGTGTCCATGGTCCGGAGCGTTTCCCACCAACGTGAAATCGCATTCCCGGATCGAGATAGTGCGCCAGGTTCAATGTGTTGGAGCATATTCCCGCCGTCAAAAGGGCTGGGTCTTGTCGGAACCTGCTCCAGTATACGGGTTGCCGAGCGCCGGCCGGTGGCGTATATACCGCTCAAGATGACGTTTACGCAAACGTAAGGTCGAATTCGCTTGAATGGCGTATCCGACGAGACAACTGCCGGGAGGTGCTTCAGATGCCGAGCTTTAAGGCCCCAGTCGAAGACGTGATGTTTCTGCTGAACGATGTTCTGGGCTACCAGCGCTATTCCAATCTGCCGGGTTTCGGCGAAGCGACTCCCGACCTTGTGGAGGCTATCCTCGGCGAAGGCGCAAAATTCTGCGAGGAAATGCTTCAGCCGCTCAATGTCGTGGGCGACAAGCAGGGCTGCACACGCAACGAAGACGGCAGCGTGACGACGCCCGACGGCTTCAAGGCGGCATATGATACCTACAAGGAAGGCGGCTGGATCGCGCTTTCCATGCCGGAGGAATACGGCGGGCAGGGCCTGCCGACGACGCTCAACACCATCATCGGCGAGTTCATGTCCAGCGCCAATCTGGCGTGGGGGATGTATCCGGGCCTGTCCCAGGGGGCGGCCGCCGCGATTCTTGAGCACGGCAGCGAGGAGCAGAAAGCGCTTTACCTGCCGAAGATCGCCTCCGGCGAGTGGTCCGGCACGATGAACCTAACCGAGCCGCATTGCGGCACGGACCTTGGCCTGATCAAGACGAAGGCCGTGCCCCAGGGCGACGGCACCTACAGGATTTCCGGCCAGAAGATCTTCATTTCCGCCGGCGAGCACGACCTGACCGAAAACATCGTCCATCTGGTGCTCGCGCGCATCGAGGGCGCGCCGGAGGGCACCAAGGGCATTTCGCTTTTCATCGTGCCCAAGTTCGTGCCAGATGAGGAGGGAAACGCGGGCGAGCGCAATGGCGTTTCCTGCGGCTCCATCGAGGAGAAGATGGGCATCCACGGCAATTCCACCTGCGTCATGAACTACGACGAGGCGACGGGCTGGCTGATTGGTGAGGAAAACCGGGGCCTCAACGCCATGTTCGTGATGATGAACGAGGCGCGGCTCGCCGTCGGCGTGCAGGGGCTTTCCCAATCCGAAGTCGCCTATCAGAACGCCGTGGAATACGCCCGCGAACGCCTGCAGGGACGCGCGCTTTCAGGTGCGAAGAACCCCGATGCCAAGGCGGACCCGATCATCGTTCATCCGGACGTGCGCCGGGTGCTGCTCAACATTCGCTCCTTCAACGAAGCGGCGCGTGCGCTGGTGCTTTGGACCGCTCTGCAATCCGACGTCGCGCATCGCTCCGCCGACGAGGGCGAGCGCCAGAAAGCCGACGACTATCTCGGCCTCATGACGCCCGTCATCAAGGGCGTTTTGACCGACAAGGGCTTTGAGAACGCCATCCAGGCGCAGCAAATGTATGGCGGGCACGGCTATATCGAGGAATGGGGCATGTCGCAGTTCGCGCGCGATGCCCGCATCACGATGATCTACGAGGGGGCGAACGGCATTCAGGCGCTCGACCTCGTGGGCCGGAAGCTGCCGAAAAACGGCGGGCGCGCCGTCATGGCCTTCTTCGAGGAAATCAAGACTTTCCTCAAGGAGAATGGCGATGACGAAGCTCTCAAGGGTTTTACCGGCCCGCTGAAAACCGGCCTGGACGACCTCCAGAAGGCCACCATGTGGTTCATGCAGAACGCCATGCAGAAACCGGACAACGCAGGCGCGGGTTCGACCGACTACATGCATCTTTTCGGGCTGGTGGCGCTTGGCTTCATGTGGGCGCAGATCGCCAAGGCGGCCAATGCGAAACTGGCTGCCGGCGCTGACGGCAAGGAGGACTGGCTGAACGCGAAGCTCGCTTTCGGCACGCATTTCATGCAGCGTGTGATGCCGGAAACGGGCGCGCATCTGGCGCGTATTTCGACCGGTGCCGACACGATGATGGGTGTGCCGGCGGAGGCGTTCTGATCAGATGATTGCCGGGCGCGGAGGCTTTCCGCGCCCGAACGAATGATAAACCCGGCTGACAGGTGTTTCTCGGGAGGAAATGAAGTTGGCAGCAATCGACGTCGCCGAACCGCAATGGATGGATGAGGAGGTCAAGCTCCTCGACGATGCTTTCGCCCGGTTTCTGGAGCAGGAAATCGCGCCCGGCTATGAAGACTGGGTCGAGGCGGGTTGCGTTACCAAAGAAGCCTGGAAGAAGACCGGCGAAGGCGGCTTCCTGTGTCCCGCGATTCCGGAGGAATATGGCGGGGTGGGCGGCACATTCGCCCATGAAGCGGCGATCATGCACCGGCTCGGTGTTGACGGGTTCGACCACTTCGGCATTGCGCTGCATTCCGGCATCGTCGCGCCCTACATCCTGCACTACGGCTCCGAAGACCAGAAGAAGCGCTGGCTGCCGGGCCTCGTTTCCGGCGATCTCATAGGTGCGATCGCCATGACGGAGCCGGGCGCGGGCTCCGACCTGCAAGGCATCAAAACGACGGCTGTGAAGGATGGCAACCACTATGTCATCAACGGCTCCAAGACCTTTATTACCAACGGCCAGCTCGCCAACCTCATCGTCGTCGTCGCCAAGACCGACCCGAAGGAGGGTGCCAAGGGTACCTCGCTCTTTGTCGTCGAAACGGAAGAGGTGGAAGGTTTCCGGCGGGGGCGCAACCTCGACAAGATCGGCCTGAAAGGCAACGACACCTCGGAGCTTTTTTTCGACAATGTGCGCGTGCCGGCGGATGCGCTTCTCGGCCAGGACGAGGGCAAGGGCTTCTATCAACTGATGGAGCAACTGCCGCAGGAGCGGCTGATCGTGACCATCCAGGCGATGGCGGCGATCGAGCGCGCGCTCACCGTAACGCTGGATTACGTTAAGGAACGCAAGGCCTTCGGCAAGGCGGTGATCGATTTCCAGAACACGCAGTTCAAGCTTGCCGAACTCAAGACCGAGGCCACCATCGGCAGGGTCTTCGTCAACGACTGCATCGCCAAACATCTGGAAGGCGGGCTCGATACGGTGACCGCATCCATGGCCAAATACTGGACCACCGACCTCCAGTGCAAGGTGATGGACGAATGCCTGCAGCTTCACGGCGGCTATGGCTACATGAACGAATATCCGATCGCGCGACTTTATGCGGACGCGCGCGTGCAGCGCATCTACGCGGGAACGAACGAGATCATGAAAGTGCTCATCGCGCGCAGCCTTTGAGCGGCGCGAATGCGGCTTTCGTCTTTGAACACATGAATTCGATCAAAGGAGGCACATATGCCTGACGCATTCATCTACGACCACGTGCGGACCCCGCGCGGACGCGGCAAGAAGGACGGCGCGCTGCACGAGGTGCCGGCGGTACGCCTGGCCGCAAGCGCGCTGGAGGCCGTGCGCGACCGCAACGAGCTTGATACAAATCTCGTCGACGATGTGGTGCTCGGCTGCGTCGACCCCGTGGGCGAGGCGGGCGGCGATATCGCACGTGCATCCGTCTTCGCCGCGAAATACGACAGGACGGTGCCGGGCATCCAGCTCAACCGGTTCTGTGCTTCCGGCCTCGATGCGGTGAACTTCGGCGCGGCACAGGTGATGTCCGGCCAGCACGACATGGTGATCGCGGGCGGCGTGGAAAGCATGAGCCGGGTCGGCATCGGCGCATCCGGCGGTGCATGGCCGGTCGATCCGCAAGTGGCGATCCCCTCCTACTTCATGCCGCAGGGCGTTTCCGCCGATCTGATCGCCACCAAATACGGCTTCTCGCGTGACGATGTCGACGCCTATGCGGTGGAAAGCCAGAAGCGCGCGGCAAATGCCTGGGACAAGGGCTACTTCAAGAACTCCGTCGTGCCGGTGAAGGACATCAACGGCATCACGATCCTCGACCGCGACGAGCACATGCGCCCCGATACCGATATGCAGGCGCTCGGCTCGCTCAACCCCTCGTTCGAGATCATGGGCGCGATGGGCGGCTTCGACGCGGTCGCCATCCAGGCGCATCCGGAGGTGGAGAAGATCCGCCACGTGCACCACGCCGGCAATTCGTCTGGCATCGTTGACGGTGCGGCCGCCGTGCTGATCGGCTCGCGCAAGGCCGGCAAGAAGGCGGGCCTCACGGCGCGCGCGCGCATCAAGGCCTTCGCCAATATCGGCTCCGAACCCGCACTTATGCTGACCGGGCCCGTGGATGTGACCGAAAAGCTCCTGAAAAACGCGAAGATGAAGCTTGAGGACATCGATCTCTTCGAGATCAACGAGGCATTCGCTTCCGTGGTGCTGCGCTACCATCAGGCCTTCGACCTCGACCCGCAGAAGGTGAACGTCAACGGCGGGGCGATCGCCATGGGCCATCCGCTGGGGGCGACCGGGGCGATGATCCTCGGCACGGTTCTCGACGAACTGGAGCGACGCGACCTCAACACCGCGCTGGTGACGCTTTGCATCGGTGCCGGCATGGGCACGGCGACGATCATCGAGCGCGTTTGAGGCGGGGGAGACAGGATAATGGCTTACAAGAATTTCACCCTTGAAACGGATGCCGACGGGATCGCGCTCGTCACATGGGATATGGCCGGCAAGTCGATGAACGTCATCGACATTTCGGTGATGGACGACCTCGACAGGATCATCGACGACGTGGTCGCCAATGATGCGATCAAGGGCGCGGTGATAACCTCCGGCAAGGCGGCCTTTTCCGGCGGTGCGGACCTCACCATGCTCGAAGGGCTTTTGAAGGGCTTCCACCAGAAGCGCGCGAAGGACCCGGAAGGGGCGGCGAAGGAGCTTTTCGAGGGATCGCGGCGGCTGACGCTGATCTACCGCAAGTTAGAGACATGCGGCAAACCCTTCGTCGCAGCCATCAACGGCACCTGCATGGGCGGGGCGACGGAGCTTGCGCTGGCCTGCCACGCGCGCGTGGCCGACGAGAGCGACGCCTTCAAGATGGGCCTGCCGGAGGTGAAGGTCGGCCTTTTCCCCGGAGCGGGCGGCACGCAGCGCGTGATGCGCATGGCCGACGGCCAGCAGGGCCTTCAGTTCCTGATGCAGGGCAAGACGCTGCGCGCCGGCCAGGCCCTTTCCATGAAGCTTGTCGATGAATTGGCCGCGCCGAAGAAGCTGGTCGCGGCGGCCAAGAAGCTTCTGAAAACCGGCGTCGACCCGGTGAAGCCATGGGACAAGAAGGGCTTCAAGCTGCCGAACGGGCCGATCTATTCGCCCGCGGGTTTCCAGTTCTGGCCGGCGGCGAATGCGATCTATCGCCGCGAGACCTACGACAACTACCCCGGTGCGCGCGGCGTGCTTCATTCCGTCTACGAAGGTCTTCTGCTGCCGATGGACCAGGCGCTGACAGTGGAAAGCCGCTATTTCGCCAACGTTCTGCAGTCGAAGGAAGCGGCGAACATGATCCGCTCGCTTTTCGTCTCCATGCAGGAGCTTAACAAGGGCGCAAGGCGCCCGGCGGACGTGCGCCCGAACAAGATCAGGAAAATCGGCGTTCTGGGCGCCGGTTTCATGGGGGCTGGCATCGCCTATGTCACCGCCAAGGCGGGCATCGACGTGGTGCTGATCGACCGCGACCAGGAAGCAGCCGACAAGGGCAAGGCGCATTCCGACGAGCTGATGTCGAAGGCGGTAAAGCGCGGCCGGGCCAGGGAAGAAGACAAGGAGAAACTTCTTTCGAAGATCACGGCGACCGTCGATTATGACCAGCTTGCCGATTGCGACCTCGTGATCGAAGCCGTGTTCGAGGACCGTGAGATCAAGCGCGTGGTGACGGAAAAGGCGGAAGCCGCCATGAAATCGCGCGGCATCTACGCCTCCAACACCTCCACGCTGCCGATCACCTCGCTTGCCGAGGCGTCGACGCGGCCGAAGAACTTCATCGGCATCCACTTCTTCTCGCCCGTCGACAAGATGATGCTGGTCGAGATCATCATGGGCAAGAAGACGGGCGACCGGGCGCTTGCCATGGCGCTTGACTATGTAAAGGCGATCAAGAAGACGCCGATCGTCGTCAATGACTCACGCGGCTTCTACACCTCACGCGTGGTGATGACCTACATCCGCGAAGGCCTGATGATGCTTGCCGACGGCGTGCCGCCGGCAATGATCGAAAACGCGGGCCGTATGGCGGGCATGCCCGTCGGGCCGCTGTCGCTCGGCGACGAGGTGGCGCTCGACCTTGCCTGGAAGATCGTTTCGGCGACGCGCAAGGACCTTGGCGTCAATTACGTCGAAGGTCCGCTCGACAACATCCTGGAAGAGATGGTCGTCAAGCGCGAGCGCTTCGGGCGCAAGAACGGCAAGGGCTTCTACGACTACCAGGGCAAGGAGAAATCGCTCTGGCCGGGGATCGCCGAAGTCGTGGGCCCTGCGAAGCCTGCCGACAGCTTCAACATCGAGGAGCTGAAGCAGCGCCTTCTCGGCATGCAGGCGCTGGAGACGGCGCGCATCTTCGAGGAGAATTGCCTGACCGACGTGCGTGAGGCGGATGTCGGCTCCATCCTCGGCTTCGGCTTCGCGCCCTATTCGGGCGGAACGCTGAGCTATATCGACAATATGGGCACGACCGCTTTTGTCGAGATGCTCAAGAAGTTCACCAAGAAATGGGGCCCGCGCTTCAAGCCGAACAGGCTCCTGCGCGAAATGGCAAAGAGCGACGAAACCTTCTATGGCCGCTTCCCGCCGAAGAGCGAGGAAGAGGCGAAGAAGGCGGCGTGATCGCGCAGTTGAAATCCTGATTAGATGATCGACGGGGCGGCTTTGGCCGCCCCGTTTCGTTTTGCAGCGAAAATGAGCGATGCATCCGCCAAATCAATTTTTTTGTATAAAGAATACAAAGTGTTGAGTTCCCGGCTGTAATGTTTCCCTTATTAAATACACCGAACGATAGAAATGCAATTTATACAATCTATAATAGAAAAGGTGCATATTGGTGCGCTTGATAAACTCCCGAGCCGATGGCCTCAAACTCGGCATTGGGCGTGCCAGTTCGGCATGCGGCGATCAGATTCTCGAAATCATCCTCATTTGGGCAGTGTGGCAACTGACCAAGTCGTCCTCCTTCACAGGGCTTGCTGTCTTCATTCAGCGCGCGCCTTTCTGGCTATTCGGCTTCGTGGGCGCGACGTTCACCGACCGGCTGGGTGCCCTTCCGATCTTGCGGCGGGCGAACATCGTCGCGATTCTGGTCGCAGTGCTGGCAACGCTTGCCATGGTCGCCGGTGCTCCTGAAGCGATAACCGTGCTGATGGCCGCCTTTGCAATCGGCTGTGCCAGGGCCTTCGAACCGCCAGCCCTGACGGCCATCGTTCCGGCGATGCAACCCGCCTGGACGACAAAGAGCCTCAACAACGTGCTCGATAACGCCAAGCGGCTCGGTCGGCTCGCCGCACCATTCCCGGCCATGTTGCTTGGCAAGGCGGCAACCTACCTGGTGCTCGATATCGCGGCAGCGACCTTTGCGATCATGGTGGGCGTCTCGGCCGCTCTATCGCGTAAAATTCGGCCACAGGCGATAACCCTTCCTGTGAGCATCAGCGAACAATTTCGGGCTATCCGCACCATTTATGCCTCAAAAGTGCTGGCGGCGGTGCTTGGTTGTTCGGCTGTCTATGCGCTTTTTCACGGCGCAGCCTATTTCGCGATCCTGCCGCGGATATTGCTTGAAGGCAGCGATGGCGGGGCGGGCGCCTATGCCAGCGTCATCGGCGCATTCGCATTCGGCGGCATTGCCGCAAACGTTCTCATCGCCGGCCTCCCGGCAGGCCGCTCGGATCTGATGGTCGGTGGAGGCATGTTCGTCGCCGGCCTTTCCTTCCTGCTTATCGGCCAGTCATCCGTCCTTACAACGCAAATGGCCATCGGTTTTGCGGGTGGTGCCTCCTTCGCCTTTCAGGATGTCTTCGTCACCACATTGATTCAAAAATACGCGGCGGCGCGCCTTTTGGCGCGTGCCCACGCGCTCTGGCGGCTTGGGGCTGAAATGGGACTGGGTGCCGGTGTCCTTATTGGCGGTGTTGCCGCCGATATCTTCGATGCCGCCTCACTCTTGCTCATTGTGGGAATAGGCATCGGGTTGGTGAGTGTTACGCTCATCCTGCAAACTGGTCCGGAAACAGCGGATCAGCATTGAATTCAACCGCAAAATAGAATCGACTTCCGAAAGCGCAGATTTTCAAATGAGGCGGCCATGGCCGCCCCGTTTCGTTTCCGTAAGAGGAGGGTCTTACGGTTCCTTAATCTGGGAAGGTTATTTATTCCGAGTTTTGGTTTTAACGGATTGCGGCTATCGGAATTGAAGATCAGATGACCATCTACGATCTGAAGCCCCGGTTCCAGAACCTGCTGCGTCCGTTCTGCCGCTGGCTTGAGGGGCGGGGCGTGACGGCAAATCAGGTGACGCTTGCCGCTTTTGCCGCGAGCCTTGCCTTCGGCCTCTGGATGGCGCTTCAACCCGCATCGCGATGGCCGTTCCTGCTGTTGCCGGTCATCCTTTTCGCGCGCATGGCGCTGAACGCCATCGACGGGATGCTGGCGCGCGAATTCGGGCAGAAAAGCCGGCTCGGCGCTATCCTGAACGAACTGACGGACGTTCTGGCGGATGCGGCACTCTACCTGCCTTTTGCCCTGCTTTCCGGCGGGGCGGCACTCCCCGTTATCCTGTTCGTCGTTCTGGCAGGGGCGGCGGAACTGACCGGCGTGCTTGGCCAGACGATCGGCGCAAGCCGGCGCTATGACGGGCCATTCGGCAAGAGCGACCGGGCGGCGCTTTTCGGCGCGCTTGGGTTCCTCGTCGGCCTCGGGCTCAAGCCGGACCCTTACGTCGATTTCGCGGGCTGGATTGTCGTCTTTCTTTCGATAGTCACCATATTCCGACGCGCGAAGGCGGCGCTGAACGAAGGGACGAGTGCATGAGCGTGCTTTCGGGGCTTTCCACCGTCCATCAAGCGCTCATCGGCATTTATGCGCTGCTTCTCATCGCAAGCGGCATCGTCGCCGCCCTTTTGCGCAAAGGCGTTTCCGGTTCGGGCGAACTGGTCGCGCGGGTAAAATCCTGGTGGTGGATGATCGGTGTCTTTACCTTCGCGATCCTGATCGGACCGGCTGCTTCCGTCATCTTCCTGGGCTTCCTGTCGTTCCTCGCGCTGAAGGAATATTTCTCGCTGATCCCGACACGCCGGATCGACCGGGAAGTGCTCTTGTGGGCCTATCTTGCCGTGCCGATACAGTTCTACTGGGTCTACAGCGAATGGTACGGGATGTTCATCGTCTTTATCCCTGTGTGGATGTTCCTGTTCCTTTCGATGGTGATTACCTTGCGCGGGGAAACAGAAGGTTTCCTTCGCGCCGTCGGCACCTATACGTGGGGGCTGATGATCACCGTCTTCGCGCTGAGCCATCTTGCCGGGCTCATGTTCCTGGGGCGGGAGATCGGCAACCCGGCGGGTGGCGCGGGGCTGCTTCTCTTCCTCGTCTTCCTCACGCAATTCAACGACGTTGCCCAGTTCACCTGGGGAAAACTGTTCGGGAAGCACGCGATCGTGTCGAAAGTGAGCCCGAAGAAGACGTGGGAAGGTTTTCTCGGCGGGTTGGCGACAACGACGCTTGTCGCAGTCTTTCTCGGGCCGTTTTTGACGGTGATGGATCCACTGTGGTCTGCCTTCGCGGGCGCGGCGATCGCGGCTGCCGGCTTCATCGGCGATGTGACGATTTCAGCGCTGAAGCGCGACCTGAAGGTGAAGGATTCAAGCGGACTGATCCCCGGTCATGGCGGCATTCTCGACCGGGTCGACAGCCTGACATACGCCGCTCCCGCCTTCTTCCACATCATCCGCTATTTCTACGCGTGAGGGCGCGATGAAGCTTCTTCGCCTCGCCTTTTTCGCGCTCGTCATCCGGCCCGTGCTTCTCATCCTGCTCGGCGTCAACCTGCGCGGGCGGGAGAAGCTTCCGATAAGCGGGCCGGCGGTGCTTGCGGCAAATCACAATTCGCACCTCGACACGCTGACGCTGATCGCTCTTTTTCCCCTGCGCGACCTGCCGCGCATACGCCCCGTGGCGGCGATGGATTATTTCCTGAAGAACCGCTTTCTCGCGTGGTTCGCGACGAACATCATCGGCATTCTGCCGATCGACCGGCAGAGCGGGGCGAAAGAGGGCGCAAACCCGCTAGAGGCTTGCGAGGAGGCGCTTGTGCGCGGGGATATCCTGATCCTGTTTCCCGAAGGGTCGCGCGGGGAGCCGGAGCGGCTTTCCGGCTTCAAGAAGGGGATCGCCCATCTTGCGCGCGGATGCCCGGATGTGCCCGTTATCCCGATCTTCATGTACGGGCTGGGGCGGGCGCTTCCGAAAGGCTCCTTCATTCTGGTACCCTTCAACTGCGATATCGTCGTAGGAGATGAGCTTTACGGCGAAGAGGATATTTCCGCGTTCATGACCCGCTACGAGGCGGAGATGAAGCACCTTGCGAGCGATCTGCACCTGCCGGTGTGGGAGTGACGATGCCCTGGCATCTCGCAGCAATCGCCTGGGGATTTGCCGAGGCAACCGTCTTCTTCCTCGTTCCTGACGTTCTGCTGACTTTTACGGCAATCCGCTTCGGCATGAAGACGGCGTTTGCGCTCTCGGCGACCGCCGCCATTGGAGCGGTGGCGGGCGGGGCGGTGATGATCGCCGCCGCCGGCCATCATGCGGCCGCCGTAACCGCGATATTGGATGCCATTCCGGCGATCTCTCCTGGAATGATCGCCGAAACGCGTGCGGAGATGATCGAGAATTGGCCCTTCGCTGTCTTCATTGGAGCGGTGACGGGAGTTCCCTTCAAGATATTCGCCGTCCAGTCGGCGGTACTCCAGATTGCGGAGGAGGCTTTTTTGAGCGTTGCTTTTGCGGCACGGCTTGCGCGTTTCGTGCTGGCTGTGCTGCTTGCACGAATTGCCATTGCCGGGCTGAAAAGAGCCGGAATGGAGCACCGCGCGGCCCCGGCCTGGTTCGGCTTCTGGTGCCTGTTTTACGTTTTCTATTTCTCCACAATGCCGAACTGAAGCCTCAGGCTCCATCGTGGAAGATGACGCCGAGCGTATGGCGGTTGCCGCTCAAAATGCGGCTGACGCCGTGGCGCATGCGCACGCGGTAAGTGCCGCGCGTTCCTTCCACCGGGCGTTCGTTGACGGCGAAGATAACCGCTTCTCCCCGCGACAGCGGCACGACTGAGGCGCGCGACTGCTGGCGGGGGCGCTGTTCGGTCAAAACGAATTCGCCGCCCGTGAAGTCCTTACCCGGTTCGGACAGGAGAAAGGCGGCCTGCAGCGGAAAGACGTGATCGCCGTAAAGATCCTGATGCAGGCAGTTGAAATCGTCTTGCCTGTAGCGCAACAGAAGGGGCGTGGGCCGCGTCTGGCCGGCGTCATGACAGCGCTTGAGAAAGTCCGAATGTTCGGAGGGGAAGGAAACGCCTCTTCCGGTCCGTTCCGACCACGAATTCGCAAGTGGAGCCAGATGCGGATATAGGCTTGAGCGCAGCGACTGGACGAGGCTCGGCAGGGGATAGGCGAGGTATTTGTACTCTCCACTGCCGAAACCGTGACGGGCCATGACGATTCGCGTGCGAAACAGGCCGTCGTTGTCATAGGCGCAGGCAAGCGCCTCGCACGCCTCACGGGTTAACAGCGGGCCTGTCGTCGCAAAGCCGAATGTGTCGAGATCGGCGAGGATACGTGGCCAGTCGAGGCCGTTCACCCGTGTAGCGTAATCCGTTTGCAAGATGTCGTGCTTCAAGGTGGCAGGGTCTTCAGGCATGTTTCGGCAGTTCCTTCGCGGGGCGCCCGTCGTGAGTGATTTCGAAAGCCGATTTGACCATACGGCCAACGCTGGCGCCGCCCGAAAACAGATCGATGCCGTCAGGAATTGCGGCCATATGCAAAAAGCGGATCGCGCCGCCGCCCTAATTCCTGCCCTGACCGGCGGTTAGCGCCCGGAAAGCACCATGAGCGGCCGGCCGCCGCGTTCATAAAGTGTGAGCCGCTGGCGGTTGCCGTTGACGCGGATGGCTGAGCGGATCGCGTCGAGGAACCGGCGCTCCAGATCGCCTCGTTTGCCCGAACAGCCCTTGTTCGTCGTGACAACGCGCGAAACGGCGATGCGCGTCCGGTCCTGAGAGAGGCGGCCTGCAATTTCGTTGCATCCGGCAAAAGCGGTGAAGCGGCCTGTTGGCCCAACTTCCATCTTCGCGAATTGGGCAAGTACGGGGGCGACCGGAGTAAGGCGCCCGTTTTCTCCGCGCACGAGCCGGATCTGCCAATCGCCGTAAAGCGAGGGAATTGCCGGCTTTCTCGCGTGGGGCCTGCTCCGCGCCTTGACGAGCACGAAGGTCTCCCATTCGCCGATCCGCTTGCTGACGGCAGCAAGCAGGGAACCGCGACCTACGCCCGCGCGCACATATTTTCCGTTCTGCAGCGAACGAAGCGCGAAGCGGTGGCGCGAGAGGCGGTGCATCTCGAATGTTTCCCAACCGTCGATTTCAAGGCTGCCGGCGGAAAGAAGCGTGTGGCGCCCGACACCGGCGCGCACGAATGTATTATCGTTCGGCACACGAAAGGCGACCCGGTTGCCGGACAGATGCACAAGATCGAGCTTGGCGGCATTACGCTTTTTTCGCGCGGTGGCGGCAAGAAGGCCCGCGCGATCCGCACTTAGCGTGACATAGCGCCCGCTTTGGTGGGACCGGAGATGCACGATTTCGGCGAACGCCGGTGCAGCCGAAGAGACAACTGCGATAAATGTTGCACCAAGAATAGCGGAAAACCATTTCATGACGTCATATCCCTTATCGGACGGGCCGCTAAAGGCGGGTCCGATCCATGCGGAATTTTACGGCGGGAAATTGAATAGAGCCTGAACGGCATGGCCATGATTGAAATGGGGTGCCTGAATCCGGGTATGCCGGTCCGTGAAATGTCATGATTCGACAATCCGGTGACAGCGGGGCAAAACAGCCTATCTTGTCGGGTAAAGATCCGATGCCGCTCGGTAAATTCTATTTTTGGGGGCACTGATTAACACCTCGCGCGAACATCTGATACTGACCGAAGCCGGCCTTTATTGTCCGGCCGGCGGATTTCATATCGACCCCGTGCGCCCGGTGAAGCGTGCGCTGATAACGCATGGCCATGCGGACCACGCCCGCGCGGGCCATGGCGCGGTGATGGCAAGCGCCGAGACGCTGAAGATCATGGCCGCGCGATATGGCGAGGACTTCGCAAGTGTCACCGAGATGGCAGGAATTGGCGAAAGCATGCCCATCGGCAATGTCGCGGTTTCCTTCCACCCCGCCGGCCACGTGCTCGGCTCCTGCCAGATCAAACTGGATTTCTCTGGCTTCAGGATCGTCGTCTCGGGCGACTACAAGCGGCAGGCCGACCCGACGTGCGCTGCCTTCGAACTCGTGCCGTGCGATATATTTATCACCGAAGCGACGTTCGGACTGCCCGTTTTCCGCCATCCTAAGGCCGAAGACGAGATCGCGAAGCTCTTGAAGTCGTTGGAGCTGTTTCCTGACAAGACGCATCTTGTCGGGGCATATGCGCTCGGCAAGGCGCAACGCGTGATCGCGCTGCTTCGCCAGGCGGGATACGACAAGCCTGTCTACCTGCACGGAGCGCTGGAGGCGCTGTGCCGGCTTTATGAGGAAGAAGGGGTGAAGCTTGGTCCGCTTGAGCCCGTCGGCAAGCGCGGGCGGGAACTGGCGGGCGAAATCGTCATCGCGCCGCCAGGGCAACTTGCCGACCGCTGGTCGAGGCGCTTCGGTGACCCGGTGACGGCGGCCGCCAGCGGCTGGATGCGGGTGAGGGCGCGCGCGCGCCAGCGCGGCGCCGAACTGCCGCTCATCATTTCCGATCATGCCGACTGGGACGACCTTTGCGCGACCGTCGCGGAAACGGGAGCAGAGGAAATCTGGGTGACGCATGGGGCGGAAGAAGCGCTTGTCCACTGGTGCGGGACAATGGGGCTGAAAGCGCGGCCGCTGAACCTGATCGGATATGAAGACAGCGGCGAAACCTCAGAATCCGGTGGAACTTAGAAATCAAGGCCGTGCTATTGCCTCAATTTCCGATACCTGTCGGGAAATGAGGAGGGAGATGATTGTGATGCAGGACGACAGCAGCCAAATGGGCGAAGACGCTTACGAGGAAGAGGCGCAGGCAGCGATCGCCGAACTCTTCGAGGCCTATCGGGCAGGTTTCGACGACTACGATGCGCACGCGATCGCGGATTGCTTTGCCTTTCCGGTGGTGATCTGGCAGTTCGGGCGGGGCACGCATTTCGCCGATGAAGAGGAGCTTCTTGAAAACATCGAGAAACTGCTCGAAGCGCTTGAAAAGGAAGACGTCGTCCACTCCGACTTCGAAGTGATTTCGGCGCATGTCAGCGGCTCCACCGCGCTCGTATCGCTGGCGTGGTCGCAGGACGACCGCGATGACGAGCCGATCCTGGAGTTTACCTGCCACTACCACCTGATGCTCGAAGGCGAGGACTGGCGCATCGCGATGATCGTGAACGAGATGTGAGCGGGGGCGGGCGGCAATGCAGGATTTCGCCGAACTGCTCGACCGCCTTTCCTTCGAGCCGAGGCGCAATGCGAAGCTTGCGTTGCTGACGGACTACTTCGCCTCAACCCCCGACCCGGACCGGGGACTGGCGCTGGCCGCGCTTACCGGTGAACTCGATTTCCGGCACGCCAAGCCCGCGATGCTGCGCTCGCTGATTGGCGAACGGACCGACCCGGTGCTGTTCGCCCTATCCTACGATTTCGTGGGCGACCTTTCCGAGACCATCGCGCTGATGTGGCCCAAGCGCGAAGGCGCGAATGCGGCTCCGCCGAACCTTTCGGAAGTTGTCGAGACGCTTTCCAAGGCCGGCAAGACCGAAGTTCCGGGCCTCGTTTCCGGCTGGCTCGACACGCTGGACGAGACCGGGCGCTGGGCGCTTTTAAAACTCGTGACCGGAGGTATGCGTGTCGGCGTTTCGGCGAGGCTTGCGAAAACGGTGGTCGCCGGGCTCGGGTCTCTTTCTCCCGATGATGTGGAAGAGGTCTGGCACGGCCTGAAACCGCCTTACGAGGCCCTGTTCGCCTGGGCCGAAGGGGGCGCCGAAAAGCCTGAGACGAACAACCCGGCGCCCTTCCGTCCGCCGATGCTGGCGCACCCGATCGACGAGGCGGATTTCGAGCGCCTGCAGCCTGAGCATTTCGCTGCCGAATGGAAGTGGGACGGCATCCGGGTACAGGCCGTTGCCGGACGGGAGCGGAACGGCGCAACTGCGCGAAAGCTTTTTTCACGCTCCGGCGACGATATTTCCGCAGCCTTTCGCGATCTCGTGGACGAGTTCGACTTCGATGCGGCGATCGATGGTGAGCTTCTCGTCATGATCGAGGGACGGGTGCAGTCCTTCAACGCGCTTCAGCAAAGGCTGAACCGAAAGACCGTGACGAAGGCGCTGATGAACTCCGCCCCCGTCGGTATTCGCGCCTATGACCTTCTGGCGCTTGATGGCGAAGACTTGCGCGAGCGGCCGTTCGAGGAGCGGCGCGACAGGCTGGAGGACTTTCTCGACCGTCTAGGCCATCCGGCCTTGCATGTTTCGCCAATGGTCGGCTTTTCAAGCTGGGCGGAACTTGCCTCGGCGCGCGAGGATCCCGCACGTTTCGATGCGGGCGAGGATGCCGCCGCAATCGAGGGCGTCATGTTGAAACGCCGGGACGCCCCATACGTTCCGGGCAGGCCGAAGGGCCTGTGGTTCAAGTGGAAACGCGACCCGTTCCTCGTTGATGCCGTGCTGATGTATGCGCAGCGTGGACACGGAAAACGCTCTTCCTATTACTCCGATTACACATTCGGCGTCTGGCGCGAAGGCGAGCTTGTGCCGGTCGGCAAGGCTTATTTCGGCTTTACCGACGAGGAGTTGCTGAAGATCGATCGCTTCGTGCGCAACAATACTCTGAACCGTTTCGGCCCTGTGCGCGAGGTTGTCCACACAAGCGAAAACGGACTCGTGCTTGAGATTGCGTTTGAGGGAATTGCGCGTTCGAAACGACATAAATCGGGCCTTGCCATGCGCTTTCCGCGTATTGCCCGCCTCAGGTGGGACAAACCGCCGGCGGAAGCGGACCGCATCGACCTTCTTGAAGCTTTGGTGAACGACGACGAGAAGGCTTGAAACATGGGCCATGCGCGCGCAGGGTAGCCGCCGAAAATTCTCAGCGGAGATCGCACGATGCAGCGCGTTATCGATTATTATTTCTCACAAGTTTCACCCTGGGCCTACCTCGGACACCAGGCGGTTTTGAAGCTTGCGGATGAATATGGCTATGCAGTGCGTTTCAAGCCGGTGGATCTTGGGCAGGTGTTCGCCGAAACGGGCGGGCTGCCGCTTGGCAAGCGCCACCCCGCGCGCCAGGCATACCGGCTTCTCGACCTGCAGCGGTGGCGCGAAAAGCGGGACCTTCCGCTAAACCTTCACCCGAAACACTTTCCGACCGATGCCGGACCCGCAAATCGTGCGGTAATCGTGCTCGCGCGCGAAGGCGGCCCGGTGAGAGATTTTTCCGACCGTGCCTTCCGCGCCTGCTGGGCGGAGGAGCGCGACATTGCCGAGCGCGATGTGCTGAAGGCGATTCTCGACGACCTCGGCATCGACGGCGGTGAGATCCTGAAAGCGGCGGATGAACCGGAAATCGCCGAGCGCTATGAGGCCCTTCGGCAGGAGGCGGTCGAGGCGGGCGTCTTCGGTTCGCCAAGCTACGTCTGGAAGGGAGAGGTATTCTGGGGGCAGGACAGCCTGGAGCTTCTGGAAGATGCCCTGAAGAGCGACCGGGAGCCCTTTAGCGCCGAATAACCGGCAACTCATTTGATGCCCTTGCGCTTCAAAGCCGTTATGATTGCATCTCAATGGCTTGCCGCGAGGATACCAAAATGATTCCAAGGGTGATTGCGTTCCTGCTCGGCATCCTGCTGGCGCAAACGGCCTTTGCCCAGGAAGAGACGCTCGACCGCGAGCGCTACAGCATCGAGAAAACGGACGAGGGCTATCTGCGGGTTGACCGGGAGAGCGGCCATGTTTCGCTCTGCCAGAAGGCGAACGGGGCCTGGCGCTGTGCGCCGGTTCCGGACGCACAGCTTGCGCTGGAAGACGAGATCGACAAACTCAGAAGCGAGATCGAGAGGCTTTCCGCACGCAATAGCGAGTTGGAGGCGAAAATTCTCGCCATCAGCCGCGCGGCGGACGAGGCGTTGAGTGGAATTTCGGAAGACGATGTCAGACCGAAGACCGATGCACCGTCCGACAGCCTGACGCGGAACGACGAAGAGCAGATCGACCGGGCGCTGGATTTCACCGAGAAGGCGATGCGCAGGTTCTTCGGCCTCATGAAGGATCTGCGCGACGAATTCGAGGACTCCAACCAATAGGCATGGCCTGCCGATAGTGCGCCGTTCAGCCGATCGCCATGTCTGCGATCGCCTTGCGGATGTCATCTTCAAGAGGCACGGCTTTGCGCGTCTCAAGGTCCATTGTCAGCGCTACGACCTCGCATACCGCTGCGAGGCGGCTGGCCCGCGCCTCGAAAAGGTGATGGCGGAAGGTGAAAGTGGATTTCGCCGCCGCCACCGGGCCGCTGATGACGAGGACCGGATCGCCCGCCTTGATAGGTCCGGCCCAGGCAAGCTTCATTTCCACCGCGACGCGACCGAGTCCGCGTTCGGCCAGCCAGCGGCTCGTCATCGGCGTCATGTTCCAGACATGTGGCGCGCCTTCGGTAAAACGCGCGAGCGCCAGCTCGTCGTCGGCGCGGCTGTCCGGTCCGAGATTTCGCGCGGTGATCGTCGACCGGTTGACGACCGCGGCACCCGCCTTGATCAGCGCATCCGGACTGACCTTGAATGAGGGCTGTGCGGCGGAAAGGCCACGTGGCAGCGCCTCGTCGGGCATTTCCCGCTCGAACGCCTTGAAACGGCGCCTCAACTCGCGGATTGCGGTTTCGGCGACTTCATAGCCATCGATCGCGGTGGCCGAAAGGACGCCTTCGTCCGTGCACATCTCGTGAACAACGGTAAGCATGTGCGGGCCGTCGAAGGCGACGAACGAACGCACGACAAGGACATCGCCGGTCACCAGTTCGCAGTGATAGCGCACGTGCCGCACACGGCGGGTGCCGACAAGCGCGTCGGTGAGCCCGGTAATAAGGCGAAACTGGCGGTCGGCCTCATCGAAGCGGGAGAAATAGAACTGAACGTTGAGATGGTCGTTCTCGTCGCACTCCCAGCGATTTACGAAGGAAAACAGCGTCTCCACGGCCGGCATGTCTTCTTTCCTTGTCTCCGGACGTGAACTGCCCGGTGTGCACGGTGGCTTGTTTCTTAATTCGCCCGGCAAAGGGCTGCATTCACGCAACGCCTGCGTGGAGGGCCAGTGTGGTGGATTTGAAATACGCCTCATCCTGGCAGCTGCCTCCCGGAGCGTATTTCGAATTCAAAAACCACACTTGAAGCATATGTTTGCCAGTCACCCTTTTGAATCCGAAGTTCGTTCAGAGCATGCCGGAAATTGAGACGAACTTCAGATTCGGGTGACCAGGAACCGGTCTATCTCGGTGTTGCTTTGGTCCGCGATCCCGAGCGGGAAATGCTGGAATACGTGGCAACCACCCGGATAGACCTGCAACTCGCAAGCATTGCCGGCTGCCCGCCAGCGGCTCGCCATGAAAAGCGTATCGTCCAGCAGGGGATCACGCGTGCCGACGACGAAGTGGGCGGGAGGCATATTCGAAAGGTCGGCGAAAAGCGGGGAAATGTCCGCATCCGCCGGATCGCCGCCCCGGGCGAGGTAGTGGCGCGTGAACATCTCTATATCCCGCGTGTTGAGCACGAGCTTTTCCGTCCCCCACGCCCGCGCGCTCGGCGTCAGTGTCAGGTCGAAGCAGCCGCAGATGAAGACGACCGCGGAGAAAGGACATGCCCCGCGCGAATTTCGCAGCCTGAGCAATGTCGTCGCCGACAGGTTCGCGCCGGCCGAATCGCCGCCGATCGCAAACCGCTCGATGCCGAACCTGAGCGCCCCTTCCGACAAAAGCCAGAGGGCGGCGGCCTCGCAGTCGTCGGGGCCTTCCGGATAGGGGTGTTCGGGCGCAAGCCGGTAATCCACCGAGACGACGACGAGCCCGGTGTTGTCGGCGATCTCCACCAGGCGTGGATCCTGCTGGTCGGCGGCGCCCAGGGTCCAGCCGCCACCGTGAATGTGAAGATAGGCGCCGACGGGCGCTCGCCCCTCTGGCGGGATGATGCGCAAAGGGATATCGCCGTGTGGGCCGGAGATCGTAATCGTTTCCGCCCGCTCACTCTTGGGCGGCAGCGGAAAAGGGCCCAGGCCCTGCGCGCGCCGCTCCCGTATCAAGGCGGGGGGATAGGCCCACTGATCCGGCAGGGCTGCAAGCCGGGCGACAAGCTCGTTGTTGAAGTCCCTCGTCTCTGGCGAGATCGCCTCGTTCAGGAAAAGGTCGGGATCGAGATCGGCCATGGCGTTGAAATATCCAACCGTAGCTTCGGGCCGCAAGCCAATTCGGCAACGCGGCAGCCAAGTTTCTCCCCTTTGGTAATTTTCCACAAGTGCGGGGTTCAAGCCGGTGCCTTGCGCATCGTGCCTACGCGCCGCATAGTTTTCCTCCAGATGAAGTTCTGCGGGGTGGGAACCATGCCGGGAAAAGGCGGTGGCGCCGGCATTGGCGCCTGGACGCTGGACGAGGAAGCGCGCGAACTCAAGCAACATCTGGGGCGGCTGCTTGTTTCCACACGAGGCCGCTCCATGCTGGGAATTTCGGCAAACATCAACCGATGGCTCGAAACGGTCGATGCGTGCGATGGATTGCTGACGCTTTTTCTGCAGCATACGTCCGCCTCGCTCGTCGTGCAGGAAAATACCGACCCGGACGTGCAGGCCGACATACTCGACGCGCTCGACGAATTGGCGCCGGCGGACTACGGCTGGCGACATTCGCTCGAAGGCCCCGACGACATGCCAGCCCACGTCAAGGCGGCGCTAACCGGCGTGAGCCTTCAGGTGCCGGTCGTCGACCGGCGCCTCGACCTTGGAACCTGGCAGGAAATATACGTGGTTGAGCATCGCGCGAGCGGTC
Source organism: Hongsoonwoonella zoysiae (assembly GCF_013266695.1). GTDB lineage: Bacteria > Pseudomonadota > Alphaproteobacteria > Rhizobiales > Stappiaceae > Hongsoonwoonella > Hongsoonwoonella zoysiae. The sequence goes on along the minus strand of NZ_JABRXF010000003.1, from coordinate 347,235 downwards.
ATCGGCGCAGCCTGACGCTCCACTACCATGGAACGTGACCGGGAAGGAGAGATCCGCAGTTTTCCCGCTGCCGTATTTTCAAGATACTAGTTCTGGAGCGAATTCTTCTAACGAAAGCGATCCCGCTTTCGTGGAAAGCGCTCTGGAACGGCAAAAAAAGCGAAGGCCGGTCTATGCTCATCCTCACCCGCTTGGTTCTCGCAACCGCTGCATTGGTGCTTTCGGCGTTGATTGCCTGGGCATTCGCCACTGATGCGCCGTTCTGGGAAAGCTTTGGCGCGGTCGCGGCAAATCCGTGGGGACTTGTCGGTCTTGCCGATCTCTATCTGGGATTTCTCGTCTCAGCGATCGTGATCGCCTTGGTCGAAGGCAACCGGATATCAGCCGCCGCCTGGATCGTGGCGCTGTTCTTCCTGGGCAACATCGCTTCGGCGATATGGCTCGCGCTGCGCCTTCGCCGCCTGATCAGGCAGGCCGCCCCTTGAAGGAATTGGTGGCGGTAACGAGCGCTTCGGAAATGCCGGGCTCCGTCGCCGTGTGTCCGGCGACGTCGATGATCTTAAGTTCCGCTTCCGGCCAGGCATTCGCAAGTTCGAACGCGGTTTGCGCAGGTGTGACCACATCATAGCGGCCCTGGACGATGACGCCCGGTATGTGGCGTATCCGGCCGACATTCCTCAACAAATGATCGTCTCTTTCGAAAAAGCCGCCGTTCACGAAGTAATGCGCCTCTATCGAGGCGAAGGCGAGGGCGAAGTCGTCTTCCCCGAAATGTTCGACGCGGGCGGGGTCGGGCTTCACAGAAAGGGTCGCACCTTCCCATTGCGCCCAGCGCTTGGCGGCTTCGAGGCGAACCTGCGCATCGCTCCCCGTAAGGCGGCGGTGATAGGCCGCGATCAGGTCGCCCCGTTCATCTTCGGGGATATAGTCGCGAAAGAGAGCGAACAGATCCGGGAAAAGCCAGCTGGCGCCGCACTGATAGAACCACTGCAACTCGGCCCGGCGAAGCGTGAATATGCCCCGCAGTACCAGCTCCGACACCCGCCCCGGATGAGATTGCGCGTAGGCAAGAGCCAGCGCGGAACCCCAAGAGCCACCGAAAACCTGCCATTGCTCGATGCCGAGATGTTCGCGCAAGGCCTCGATATCGGAGACGAGATGCCAGGTGGTATTGTCCGAAAGCTCCGCGTGAGGGGTCGATCGCCCGCAGCCGCGCTGGTCGAAGACGACGACGCGATGGGCGTCAGGATCGTGGAAGCGGTGCATTGCAGGATTGGAGCCGCCGCCGGGGCCGCCGTGCAGCATCACGACGGGCTTGCCCTGCGGATTGCCGCTTTCTTCCCAATAGATCTCGTGCAGACCGCCAACCTTGAGCCTACCCGTTCGACGTGGGGCGATCGCTGGGAAAAGAAATTCTGACACTGCGTGCGCTCCGGCATTCGGCATGGATTGGAAGCCTTTTTATCAAACGGAATTGGTAGCCGGTTTCGGCGGGCGGGTACGCCGGGAGAATTTATGCGCCCATTCGCCCGTATGGACGAGGAATGACGCAAGAAAGCCGGCTGGAACGCCGAAAACCGCGCTTGCCAATGGCGAAATGCCCATTATTTCGCTCATCCCCAGATATTCGATCCCGGCAAAGTAGCCGAGCGAACCGGCTATTCCGGCAATCATGCCGGCAAGAGCCGCGACCCACGAAATACCTCGTGTCCAGATAGACAGCACGAGGACCGGAAAAAAGCCGCTAGCCGCAAGCGAGAAGGACATCGCTGCGAGGTTCGGCACCTGCGCCACAGGAAAGATGACAAATCTGCCTGCGAGAAGACAAAGCATGATGACAGCAAGGCGTGCGGCGAAGACCTTTCGGCTTGCCGGCGTCATGCGGTCGATCGCATGGGAATAAACGTCATGCGCCAGCGTACCGCCCAGAGCCACGAGCGTGCCGGCTGCCGTGGACAGCACGGCAGCGAAAGCGCCGATCCACAGGAACCCGGAAAGTACGGGCGGCAGTCCACCGGCGGCCTTGCCCCAGGAAAGCGGTTCGCCTGCCACTGGTTGCCAGTGAATCTGCCGTGAATAGGCAATGGCGACGGCAAAAAACACGGCGACGAAGAAAAGGCCCCAGGCGAAGGAACGGCGCGCGCCGCCCGGACTTGCGACGACGAGGCTGCGGCCAAGAACGTGCGGCAGGCACGCGGTGCCCAAAAGGACAGTTACCGTAAGCGCGCCGAGTTCAATTGAAGACAGCGATGAAAGCATGCCCTGCAATTCGGGGGGGAGGTGCTCCACGGCGATGCCGGCATCCGACACCGATCCCGCGAATGACAAACCGTCGCTGCCGATCACCCAGAAATAAAAGATCGGCAATGCGAATGCCACGCCAAGAGTGACCGCCTGCACGGCCTGATTCCAGGTCAGAGAACGCATGCCGCCTGGAAGCACCATGAGAAGCAGGGCGACAATAACCCCGAGAACGCTTGCCTTCAGGGAAAGCCCGAAAAAGGCGGCGATGAGCCAACCCGCAATTTCGACCTCTGCCAGGAACAGGGGCAGCAAGGCACCAATGAGGACTAGCGCGCCGAGATGCCTAACGAAGCCGCTTTCGAATTTTCGGCCGAAATAATCCGGCAGGGTGAGCGCTTCGGCGCGTCTGAGGTAGGGCGCGAAGACAAAGCCGGCCAGGTAGAGACCGCCCGCCAGGGAGGCGAGAATAAGAAAGCCCGCCGCTCCCCACAAGCGTAGAGCGTCCGCAAGGCCGATGAAAGCCGCGCCGCCGACAAGGCTGGCGCCGATCGCGAGGCCATTGAGCCCGGCCGGCACGTTCCGGTCTCCCACGAGATAGCCGATGGGGGAGACCGTGCCATAGGCAAGGCCCACAACAATGAAGGCGATGAGGGGGCCGGCGAAAATAACGAAGCGAATCAGCGTTTCCGGGACGCCAAGACGATCGAGCGCGGCAAGCAACGCCATGAGAGCCAAGAGCCCCCCCGCAAAGGCGATATAACGACGATTGCTGGGGGCCTTGTCGACAGGGCCTATGAACTTCACGATTCGACATCTCCCCTGCCGGGAACGGCGAACGGGCTTTCATCCGGTTCGTCCGCGATCAGCCTGTCGATATTCTCGAAAGTCCTGCAAAGCCTGACGGACAAGAGCACAAGTACGCCTAGGCACAAGAGAGCGGCACGCACGTCATCTACCACGAAACCCGCGGCTTCGATCGGGCCGCGCGTAACGACCGAGGCAAGCGGCCCGATTCCGGCTACCAGCAACAGAGCAACGGCAATCAACGTGAGCAACCTTGTACGGGTGCGCCACGCGGTCCGCGGATTGAAGCCTATTCGTATGGTCCGAGCCATTTCGTCCTTTCCGCCGTCTTTCCGCCCTTTTACCGGCAGCTTGGCGAGGCTTACAAGATCTACGGGCGCATGGAGCAAATGGCGACAGGTAATCGCCGCAATCTCTGCCGCCCATCGCTCCGGGCATGCCTTGCGCCGCAACCGGGAGCCATTAGGTCGGTTGCGCGCAGCTTGCCGCAAGCGCGTATTCGGTGCACTCTTTCGTAGAGTTGGAGCCCGTCATCCATGACGTTTGAACGGGCGGTTATACTCGGTAACAGTCGGCGAGCACACCGTAGCCAGAGCATATTCCGTCAAAACGACGCCGTTTTGACGATAAGATTGTGCTCCAACATAATGAATTTGGAGCGGGATCTTGTTTCGAAAGCGGCTCTGTTTTCGTGAAAGCCGCTCTAAGCATTCGGGCGTCGGCCGGTCGATGCAGCGGGCGGAAAACCGGCGCGAGGGGGAGGAATAGCGTGGCCGAAAACGCTTCATATCACTTCGTTATCGCAGACGATCATCCGTTGTTTCGCGGTGCGCTGAGGCAGACGCTGGAAACGCTTTATCACGATGCGGGCATTTCCGAAGTCGGCACGCTTGAGGATGCGATAGCGGAGCTCGACGAGCGCGACGAAATCGACCTTGTGCTGCTGGACCTTTCGATGCCGGGAATGCGGGGGTTTTCAGGGCTCATGTACCTTCGAGCGCAATATCCGTCGGTTCCGGTGGTGGTCGTCTCCGCGAACGAGGATCATTCCGCGATCCGAAGGTGCATGGAATTCGGTGCTTCCGGCTTCATCCCCAAGTCGCTCGGGATCGATATCATCCGCGACGCGGTGAAGGAGGTCATGGAAGGCGGCACGTGGACGCCGCCGGATGTGGACCTGACGAGCGAGGACGACGCGGTGGCCGGCATGGTGCAGCGGCTCTCAACGCTGACGCCGCAGCAAGTGCGCGTGCTGATGATGCTTTCGGAAGGGCTCTTGAACAAGCAGATTGCCTATGAGCTCAGCGTGTCGGAAGCGACCGTCAAGGCGCATGTGTCCGCCATCCTCCAAAAGCTCGGCGTCGAAAGCCGCACGCAAGCCGTGATCGCTGCTTCGAAAATCGAGCAGGGGCAGTGGCAGGCAGCGCTCGGCGCATAACCCCGCCAAAGGAACCCACACCGGTGGCAGATCCCGTCCGGCCTGCTATTCCGCCGCTTGCGGGCTGCTGCGGTGGCGGGAAAGGCGAGCACGCAAAACAGCGGGCTTGACCGGCTTGTTCAGGAGTTCGATGCCCTTTTCCTCCGCTTCCGCACGCACGGCGTGCGAACGGTCGGCGGTAATCAGGATAGCCGGGAGATCGGCGCCAAATTTCCAACGTAGCGATACGACCGCATCCACGCCCGTACCCTCGTCGAGATGATAGTCGACAAGCAGGATATCCGGCCGGTCTCCGATGTCCTGGATCTTGGCGGCGGCTTCCTTCGCATCTCCAGCCGTTATGACGCGGCAATTCCAGCCGGTCAGGAGCACCGACATTCCGTCGAGGATGTTCGGTTCGTTGTCAATGGCAAGAACCAGCATGTCATCAAGCTGATTGGCTGCAAGTACCGGCTGCGGGGCCGCCTGTTCCGCCGGTATCGCCGCCGCGACAGGCAATTCCACCCGGAAAATGGAACCTTTGCCGACTGTGGAGACAAGCTCGACCGGATGATCGAGCACCCGGGAAATGCGCTCGACGATGGAAAGGCCGAGCCCAAGGCCGCGCGCCACCCTCGCGCCGTCGTCCAGGCGTTGGAATTCCAGGAAAATCAGCTTCTGCTTGGAGGCCGGAATGCCCATGCCCGTGTCGTGGATTTCGACCACGGCCTTGTTGCCACGCCGGCGAATGCCGACGAGAACCCGGCCCGACGCGGTGTATTTGATACCGTTGGAGACGAGATTCTGGATAAGGCGACGCAGGAGCCTGCGATCCGAGCGGACGGATAGTTCCGTTGGAAGAATCTTGAGACCGAGCTCCTTTTCCCTGGCGATCGGGCCGAAGTCCTTGCGCAGCGGTTCCAGGATCTCTTCAAGGCGGAAAACGGAGTACTCAGGTTTGAGCGCGCCGGTATCGAGGCGGGAAATGTCAAGCACAGCGCCTATGATCTCCTCCACCGATTCAAGCGAGGATTCGACGTTGCGCACGAGATTGCTGTTTTCGCTGTCGGCGAACCGGTCAACAAGGCTCGATGCGTAGAGCCGGGCGGCGTTGAGCGGCTGAAGGATGTCGTGACCGGCAGCAGCCAGGAAACGGGTTTTGCCGATGTTCGCCTCGTCAGCCTCGCGCTTGGCGCGCACGAGTTCCTCATTGACGCGGGTCAACTCCTGCGTGCGTTCGCGGACGCGCCGCTCCAGCGTTTCATTGGCGCGGGCAAGCGCTTCTTCGGCCATCACCCGTTCCGTGATGTCGGTGTAAGTGGTCACGATGCCGCCGTCCGGCATCGGGTTGGTGCGCACCTCCAGTACGGTGCCGGAGGAGGCAAGCCGCTCCTGAAACGTTTCCTGGTGAAGGACGAGCTTGTCGATACGTTCGGCGATGAGAGCGGGAACCGGGCCGGAACCGTATTCGCCCCGCTCGGCGTTGAAGCGAATGACCGCGTCGAGCGGCGTGCCGACCTGCCCGTATTCCGCCGGCAGGCCCAAAAGCTCGCGAAACTGCCGGTTCCAGCAAATCAGCCGCAGATCCCGGTCGAATACGCTGATGCCCTGGCGGACCTGGTCGAGGGCCGTCTGAAGAAGGTCGCGATTGTACTGAATGGCGGCGGTCGCATCGTCAAGGAGCTTCATCGCGCCTTTGCCGGATGGATCGCGGCGCTTGAGAAGAAGCGAAAGCACAAGCCGCGACGATGCGGCGCCGATGGCGCTGGCAAGCAACTGCTCGGAAAAGCGGAGGATCTGAGGGTCTGCGGTTTCCGCCTCGTCCATCACCTGGTTGTGCTCACGCGCGAAGCGGGTGAACGAACGCTCGGTCCTTTCTTCGCCGAGGTAGCGGGCGATTGTCGACCTCAGGTCGCCCACGGTGACGGTGGTGCGCCACAACCGAAGCGAGGGCGCCGGCGACAGCTCGGAAGGTACGAAGATATTGGCCTGAAGCCGTTCGATCGGTTCTGGTGCGCGGGTAATGGAGACGAGCGTATAGGCGATCAGGTTGAGTGCAAGACTCCAGAAGACGCCATGAATGAAGGGGTCGAACGAAAGCGAGAAAAGCGCTTGCGGGCGAAAGAGCCACAAACCGAACGGACCTGTCGTCATGAATTCGCCGGAGATTATCCCCGATTGAGCGAAGGTCGGTAGCAAGAGAGTGTAGATCCAGACGGTGAAGCCCGCCGTCATGCCGGCGATTGCGCCACGGGCGGTGCCGCGCCGCCATAGCAAACCGCCGAAAAAAGCGGGTGCGAATTGCGCAATGGCGGCGAAGGAGAGAAGGCCGATGGAAGAAAGTGCTGCCGTATCGCCCGCCGCGCGGTAGTAGGCATAGGCCAGGATGAGAATGAAGAAGATCGCCACGCGCCTGATGCGCAAGAGCAGCCTGCTCATGTCGTCGCCCGAGGACGAGATGACCGCGTCTTCCGAACTTTGCCGCAGGATGAAAGGCATTACGAGATCGTTGGAAATCATGATCGCAAGCGCCACGGTCGCCACGATGACCATGGCGGTTGCCGCCGAAAGCCCGCCGATGAAGGCGAAAAGCGCAAGCAATGGCTGATCCATCGCGAGCGGCAGGGCAAGCACGTAGGTGTCCGGATTGGTGCCGTCGCTGACGAGCATCATCCCGGCGGCGGCAATCGGCACCACGAAAATGTTTATGGCAATCAGGTAAAGCGGAAAAAGCCACGTAGCGCGCCGCAATTCCGCATCGGAATTGTTCTCGGTGACCGTGACGTGGAACTGGCGCGGGAGCATGAGGATCGCGAAAAGCGACAACATGGACATCACGATCCAGTTGCCGCCGCGAAGAGGTTGCGTGAAATTGTCCATAACCGCGGGATTGCCGGCGATGGCGGAGAAAATCTCTCCCGGTCCGTCATAAAGGAAAAACGTGACCCAGACGCCGACGGCGAGGAATGCGACAAGCTTGACCACGGCTTCGGAAGCGATGGCAAGCATCATGCCTTCCTGATGCTCCGTCGCATCAATATGGCGGGTGCCGAAGAGCCACGCGAAGACTGCCATGCAAATCGCGATCAGAAGCGCGATATCGCCGAATACCGGCACGTTCGCCTCTCCCACCGGCACGCTGAGTTCCGCGATCATGGTCGTCACGGAAAGGGAGACGGCCTTAAGCTGCAGGGCGATATAGGGAATGATGCCGACGACGGCGATGATCGTGACGACGGCGGCGACCGACTGGCTCTTGCCGTAGCGCGCGCCGATGAAGTCCGCAATCGAGGTTATTCGCTCGGATTTGGCAAGGCGGATTATGCGACGCAGGAGCGGATAACCCAGGGCAAAGACGATTGCCGGGCCAATGTAGATCGTCAGGAATTCTATGCCATTGCGCGTCGCGCCGCCGACGGAACCGAAGAATGTCCAGGACGTGCAATAAACAGACAGCGACAAGGCATAGATGAGCGGGCGCCCGCGGCCCGGAACGACGTGGCGCGAGGCGCGGTCGCCGTAGCTTGCGATCGCAAACAGCAGGATCACATAGCCGAGCGCAGACAGGATGACGACCCATCCCTCCAGCATGACCTTGCGTTTCCTCCGATCTCACGTGCTTTTTCGGATCGGAGCATGTTTGGACGGGCCTGTCCATTCTGCCTTGTGCGGAGAGACAGGTTGCCGCCCATTTCACGAGTGTCCGGACGGGACTCATCACGAATTTGAAGTCGGACCGGAGATGACGCGGGCTATGCACGCATATAGTGTTCCGCCGAGCCGAACAGCCAAGGAGCCGAAGGCCGTGAACGAACTGCCGATGTCGTTGCGCAAGGAAGCCCGGGAAGCACCGGAAAGCGGAATCGTGGAAGTGGTCAATTTTGCGCGCGAACGCGAAGACCTGATTCCCCTTTGGGTTGGCGAGGGCGACCTCAAAACACCCGATTTCATCCGCGAAGCGGCGTACCTAGGACTTGATGCGGGCGAAACCTTCTATACCTATCAGCGTGGAATCCCCGAGTTGCGCCGGGCGCTCGCCGACTATCATTCACGGCAGTACGGCCGAGGTTTCACACAGGAAGAATTTTACGTCACGGGCTCCGGCATGCAGGCCATGCAGATTGCGATCCAATGCGTGGCGGGGGTGGGCGACGAGGTCATCCTGCACGATCCGGCGTGGCCGAACCTTGCGGCGGTGGTGGGTATCATGGGTGCGCGGGCCGTGCCCGTTCCCATGCGGTTTTCGGCCGACGGCTGGAGCCTTGATATCGATCGAATGTTCGATGCCGTTACCCCGCGAACAAGGGCTATCTATCTCAATTCTCCCTGCAACCCGACGGGGTGGGTGGCTGGCCGCGAGACACTGAAGGCGGTGCTGGACAGGGCGCGCCAACTCGGGCTCTGGATAATCGCCGACGAGGTTTACAGCCGTTTCGTCTACGGTGGCGAGGCCCGTGCGCCGTCGTTTTACGACGTAGCGGAAAAGGGTGACCGGATTCTCTACGTCAATACGTTTTCCAAGAACTGGGCGATGACGGGCTGGCGAATCGGCTGGCTCGGCGCGCCGGCGGAACTCGGCCAGATTATCGAAAACCTGATTCAGTATTCGACATCGGGCGTTGCCGGTTTCATGCAGCGCGCGGCGATTGCCGCGTTGAACGACGGGGATAATTTCGTCGAGGAACAGGTGACCCGTGCGAAGGCCGGATCGACGCTGATACGGGAAGTTCTCGATAACTCGGAACGCGTGGAATACGCCCCGCCGCAAGGCGCATTCTATTTGTTTTTCAAAGTCATGGGGTTCGACGATAGTCGTGAACTGGCCAAAACGATCGTATCGCAGACCGGTGTCGGACTTGCCCCTGGAGCGGCATTCGGCCCGGCAGGCGAAGGATATCTGCGGCTTTGCTTCGCCCGAAGCTCACGCGACCTGGCGCAAGCGGCAGAGCGGCTTCAAGGTTGGCTGTCACGTTGACGAGGCACAACCCGATGCGCTACGCATTTTTTCGTAGATCGTGAAATAAAATCCTCCTATCGGGGGACATGAGTTCAGGTTCCCTTACCATGCGTGAGGATTACAGCGAAAGCCTCTCGACGGATGCCAGCGTTTCGAAGGCTCGCCTGCATAGCGTGCTCGATACGGCCGTGGACGGCATCGTCGTCATGGACGACCGGGCGCGCATCATCCTCTACAACAAGGCATGTGAACGGTTGTTCGGCTATTCCGCCGAAGAAGTGCGCGGGCGCAATGTCAAGATTCTGATGCCTGAGGATTATGCCGAGCGCCACGACGGCTATGTGAGACATTATCTCGACACCGGGGAACGGCGCATCATCGGCATTGGGCGTGAGGTGCGCGCCCGCCATCGTGATGGCACGGAATTTCCGATAGAACTTTCCGTCGGCGAGGCGCATACGCCCGAGGGCCGGCAGTTCATCGGCATCATGCGGGACATCAGGGCCCGCAAGGCGGTTGAAAGGCGCCTGGCCCAGGCCCAGGCGCAACTCGTCAACATGACGCGGATAAACGCGCTTGACGAAATGGGCGCGGCGATCGCCCATGAACTCAACCAGCCACTTACCGCAATCATGCTTTATCTGCAGGCCATCAAGCGAAAGGCGGCCGGCATCGCCGGTCTGGACGATACATTCGCCAGCGTGATCGACAAGACCGTCAAGGAAGCGGAGCGGGCGAGCCAGATCATCCAGCGGATGCGCCAGTTCGTGGAAAAGCGAGACCCGGAGCGCAAGCCCGTCGATGTGCCTCAACTTCTGAAAGAGTGCCTGGAACTGGTCAGCCTCGGCGATATATCACAGGAAATCCAGTTGAGCCTCGACGTCGAGGATGGCCTGCCCATGCTCCATGCCGATCCGGTGCAGATCCAGCAGGTGGTCGTCAACCTGATGCGCAACGCCATGGAAGCGGTGAAATGCGCGCCATTCCGTGCTGTGAAGGTTTCGGCAAGCAAGACAGATACCCATCTGGTGATCGCGGTTCGCGACTCTGGCCCTGGGGTGCCGCCGGAACTTGTACCGGGTCTCTTCAAGCCGTTTTCGGGATCAAAACGGCGGGGCCTCGGCCTTGGGCTCGCGATTTCCAAGTCGCTTGCGCAAAACCATGGCGGAGATCTGGTCGTGGAGCCCGGGGGCTCGGAAGGCGGAGCTGTCTTCCAACTGAAACTTCCGCTGCTCTCAACGGGCGAAGCGCCGCCGGCTGAGCGTGCCGATACAAACTGAAAGGACAATTGAATGTTAGAGGCGTCCCCGTCGATCCATATCGTGGATGATGATCCAGCGGTTCGAGATGCGCTGTCCGTCGTGTTCGAACTGGACGGGTTCGACGTGGAGACATTCGAGACCGGTGATGATTTTCTTGAGCGGATCTCCCGAGCAACACCCGATAGTGTCATCATTGACGTACATATGCCCGGACGCTCGGGTATAGAAATTTTGCGCATTCTTCACGACAGGCAATTCGACCGGCCCGTTTTCGTCATCTCGGGGCAGGGCGACATCCCCATGGCCGTCGAGGCCATTAAGCAAGGCGCGCACGATTTTATCGAAAAACCATTTGACGCGGAAACGGTGGTCAGGCGGCTTCGCGAAGCTATAGATGCGCGCAAGCGAAGCGATGAAACGGTCACGCGGGCCCCCGACGATTTTCCTGGCGCCGAAAACCTCACCCCTCGCGAGAGGGAAGTGCTGGAGCAAATCACGGCGGGCGCTTCTAACAAGGAGGCCGGGCGCGTGCTTGGCATAAGCCCGCGGACAATCGAAGTGCATCGCGCTCGCATTATGGAAAAGCTGGGTGCGCGCAATGCGGCCGATCTCGTGCGCATCGTGCTGACAGGCGAGACTCCGGAATCCTGATCTGCCGGGGATGTCGCCCTTTAATGGCGAAGCGATACTGCCTGATCAGCGTTCACGAGAATCTGAGCAGCCGTTTTCCTTTCGGTGAAGCAGGCTTTTCCAAGCCGTATCGCTGTCGTCATGCTGCATTACGCGTTTGTCCGTAGTTCTACACCGCCAATAAGAGGCTATAGTTTTCCGGTTTCTTTCAGGCAAGAAAACGGACCAACCTGCTCGTGACGATCCATATCGTTGAAGACGACCCGGGTGTATCAGACGCACTCGCATTGCTTCTCGCCTCCGTGGGGCATGAGACGGCTACCTATCCGGACGCCGAATCGTTCTTCGAGGAAACTCCTCCGGGCGAGCGCGATACGGTCATCGTCGACTTGGGATTGCCCGGCCTAACGGGAATCCAATTGATCAGATGGGTCAAGGGTTTGAAAAACCAGCCGAAAGTGATCGCAATTTCCGGTCAGTCGAGCCGGGCGATCGACAGTCTCCTGGATGGCGATACTCCTGACGTACTGCTGCGCAAACCATTGCAGGAAGAAGCGTTGTTGCAGCACCTGTAAGCCCGGTTCCCAGCGCGCCGCGTAAGCGGGAGGCGACATGCCGAGGGCGGAGAACGGTGCCTGCACCTGAAATTCCGTGCATTTCCACCTGCATCTGCGGGACGGCCTCCTTCGTGAAAAGGGTGCGACATTTTTGATAGGTAGGATGACGTACGGAAACGACCGAATTTATCCAGATCAATCAAAAGGCTAGGGTAATGGCGGAGCGATGGGGAGATCGGCGTCGGACGGGGCGCCGATTTCCCGATGGAACCGGCCAGTCCGGCCGGACCTTCGCCTCATCATTTTCTTTCATGCCGTTTAATGGAGGGTGGCATGGCTTACGTTGATCGTGGATTCAACTCGGGCGGCGGACGTATTTCGCCGACAAGCGCCGAGTTCGCCAGGGCCGGGATCCAAAACGACTGTACTTTGCGTCCGGCGCGACACCCGCAGCATTCCGTGCTTTTTTACGAAGGCGACAAGGCGGAGCGGGTTTACGAGCTCGATGAAGGTGTCGTCATGCTCTTCAAGCTCTTGCCCGACGGACGCCGTCAGGTGGTGGAAATTCTGAATGCGGGCTCGGTTTTCGGCCTTTCGGCAGGAGAGGTGTATGACTGCTCGGCGGAATCGTTGACGCCTGTCAAGGTTAGCACGCTGGATCGCAATTCTCTGGAGACCTCACCCTCGCTTCAAAGGCATGTCACACGCTGCCTGCTGTCGCAATTGGAGACGCTGCATGATCATGCGGTACTTCTTGGCCGTAAATCCGCGATGGAAAGGGTATCAACCTTCCTGATGCGTCTGGTGCCCAATCGCGGCGGATTCGGGTGTGTGGGCCCGACGGAGGAAGCAGGCGAAGACAGTCGAAGCGTCACATTGCATATGACACGGCAGGAAATCGCCGACTATCTCGGCCTTACGATCGAAACCGTCAGCCGAGTGATCTCGGAAATGAAACGCAAGGGCCTGATTTGCATCGACCGTCAGGACCAAATCAGGATCGTCAACATCTGCCGGGTGTGTCAGATGACGGGCATGCATTGATCATCTGCCTTGGGGCGGTGGCGTCGGACGCGTTCGATTGGCCACCGTCATGGGCCGGGTTAAAGCCTTCCAGGGGCTGAAATGATCGCCCACCTTTCCTCCAAAGTGAGGGAAGCTCTCTCTCTGCCTTCGCCCCGGTTTTTAACCGGGGCTTTTTTTCTGGATCAGACTGCCACTGAATGGCGCGCCGCGCCGCGCTCCAGATAAGCATCGAACGCAGCCGCCGCCACGCGAACGAAAGGCCGCCCGGCACGGGTCATCGCTATCCGGCCGTTATCGACGGTGACGATTTCGTCGCGAACCAATTCCTCCAGCGCCGCTAAATCGTCCGTGAAATCGTGGCCGTGCAAGCCGGAGCGAGTGGCCACGGCGTGCACGTCTACCTCATAATCGGTCATGAGGGCCTCGATGATCGCGGCTCGCATCCGGTCGTCGGCATCAAGCGCTATGCCGCGCGCGATCGGCAGGACGCCGTTTTCGATCGACCGTGCCCAGCCGCCGACATCGGGCGCGTTCTGAACGTAGCCCTGCGGCAGGAAGCCGATCGACGAAGCGCCGAACCCGATGAGCGCATCGGCCGTATCCGTGGTGTAGCCCTGGAAATTGCGGCGCAGGGTACCGGCATGAAGAGCGAGCGCCATCGAATCGTCCGGCAAGGCGAAATGATCTAGGCCGATCTCTTCGTATCCTGCTTCCACCAGAGCCCGGTGCGCGCAATCGGCAAGCTCGATCCTCTCAGCTGCGCCGGGAAGGGCCGCTTCGTCGATGAGCCGCTGATGCTTCTTCATCCAGGGAACATGCGCATATCCGAACAGAGCGATGCGGCCTGGGGCGAGCTCGCGCGTGAGTTCGATCGTGCGCAGGATCGTGTCGCGATCCTGATGGGGAAGGCCGTACATCAGGTCGAAGTTGATCGACGTGATTCCAGCGCTTCGCAAGAGTTCCACGGAGCGGGCGACAATCTTGAATGGTTGAAACCGGCCGATCGACGTCTGCACCTTCGCATCGAAATCCTGAACGCCGAGGCTTGCCCGCGTTATGCCCGCTTCGGCAAGCGTTTCGACAAGCCCCGGTGTTACAGTGCGCGGATCGAGCTCTATCGCGTGCTCGAGGTCCGGCGCAAATGTAAATACTTCCGCAAGTGTTCTGGCTACCTTCAGAAACGAATCGCGCGGCAAGAGGCTCGGCGTGCCGCCGCCCCAGTGAATGTGGCTGACACGGCGCCTGGATCCGAGCTTTTTTGCCGTAAGCTCGATTTCCTTCACCAGGGTCTCGGCATAGGCGATGACCGGATCGTCGCGCCGTGCGGCCTTGGTATGACAGCCGCAGTAATGACAGATGTGCCGGCAATAAGGCACGTGAAGGTAGATCGAAAGGTCCAGCGCGGGATCAAGCTCCTCCAGCCAATCGCCATAGGTCGTGCCGTCGACACGGGCATGAAAGTGCGGCGCCGTCGGATAGCTGGTGTAGCGCGGGACGTTTCGAGTTGCGTATTTCTGCTCTAGCGTGTTCATGCCGGTGAAGTGACATGGACGTGCGGATGGCGCCTTGATTTTGCTCAAGCCGAGTCAAATCATCGGGGAAAATCCATCCGGGCCGGAGCTCGATCAACCCAAATGACCAAGCCGTTTGTACTTTATTACTCTCCCGACAGCGCCAATCTCGCCGTTCGTTTCGTACTCGAAGAATTGGAACTCGCCTACGAAGAGGTGCTCCTCAACCGTTCTTCCAGGGAACATACGAAGCCGGAATACCGCGCGCTCAACCCGCAGGGGCTGATTCCAGTCCTGATCGACGAGGATCAGGATGCGCCAATGTTCGAGACCGGCGCCATAATCCTTCACCTTGCCGACAAGGCGGGACGGCTTGCACCTTTGCCCAGTGCACCCGCGCGCGGACAACTGCTGAAATGGCTGTTCTATATCTCAAACACCTTGCATGCGGATCTGAGGATTGGCTTCTACGCTCATCGATACGCGGACGGGCAGCGTGCCGAAGATATGCTTAGGAAAGCCGTGCAGAGGCGCGTTCGGGATCATTTTGCGCTTGTCGACGGCGAACTCGGCAAGAGCGGCCGTAAAAATCTGGCCGGAGAGGATCTCACGGTGGCGGATTTTTATCTTGGCGCCTGTGCGCGTTGGGCTCAACTCTATCCGCCTGGTTATGAGCAGGATCTCCATTCGTTTCGCCATCTGGCCGGCTTTCTGGAAAAACTGCAGGAACGAGCTTCCGTGAGACGTTCGGCGGAGCGAGAAAACATACCCGGCAATGTACTTTTAAGTCCAAGATTTCCGGAGACGGATTTGGCTGCCGTTATGGGGTAGTGGAACGCTCGGAAGACCCGATCTTATAATCAATGTCTGTCTATATATTGATTATATGAATCAATAATGCCATCCGGACGAGAGCGTTATATAGAGGCGCTGTCGCTCCCAGATTCCGGTTCCCGAACTTGTCGCTTTTGTCGCCCTCATCGCCCGTCCTCGCCCGCGTGGCCGCCACGCTCCTTCTCGGCGCGCTGGGCGGGTTCATTTTCGATCTGGCGGCCCTGCCGGCGGCCTGGCTGTCGGGGGCGATGATTTTTGTGGCCGTTGGGACATTTTCGAAGGTTCCGACGATGATTCCCGACCGTTTGCGGGACGGAATATTCGTTGTGCTTGGCGTTTCGATGGGTGCTGGCGTCAGGCCGGACGTGGTGGAGCGGGTAAGCGAATGGCCGCTCACGATGGCAGCGCTTGTCGTGGTCGTGCTGGCGATTACGGCAGCCACATATGCCTTCCTTCACTATGTTGGAAAGTGGGATCGGGAAGCTGCCTATTTCGGCGCCATCCCCGGCGCGCTCTCCTTCGTGTTCGCATTGGCTTCGGATCGTTCGGCCGACTTGTCGCGCATCGCGGTATCGCAGTCCTTCCGCCTTTTCGTGCTGATCGCGCTTTTGCCCTCGCTCATCTCCGGAACAACGGAACACCCGATAACGGCGCCTGCGCCACAGGCAACCCCAGACGCTAGCGAGATGGCGGTCATCTTCTTGCTCTGCATCGCCGCGAGTATTGCCGCGGTAAGGTTGCGCTTGCCGGGCGGATGGCTGACCGGCGCATTTTTCATGAGTTCCGGGCTTAACGCCTTCGGCGTCTTTCCGGTGGCTCTGCCGCAGTGGATGGTGATTCCCTGCTATATCGCGCTCGGCTGCATGGTGGGCGCTCGCTTCGGCAATACAAACCTTTCCATGTTCATGAAGCTGCTTGCGGCCTCCGTCGGCGCGTTCATAGTCGGTTTCGGAATATCCATGATCGCGTCATACTTGGTGTCGCAAGCCTTCGGCCTGCCGTTCGGCCAGGTGCTGCTCGCCTATGCTCCGGGCGGGCTGGAGGCGATGACACTGCTTTCCTTTATCCTGAACTTCGATCCGGCCTTCGTCGCGAGCCATCAGCTTGCCCGCTACATCGGGATGGTCCTGCTTCTTCCCATTGTCACCCGCATCGTTCTTGGACCAAGGCAGACTGCCGGCGCCTGAAACTTCCCCTTCAGCCTTTAGTTGCGGGCGCGATGTTTCTCGGCGATAGTTTTCTGACGTAGCGGCAAATTTGTATCCTGTTCGTATCGTTAGCGTTTCAGGTTGCGCATTTCGTCGCAGCGGCGAATGGCATTCATGCAACCATCGCCATTCGGACGTAGTCGTGTTGACCTGGATCAAGGCGGGTTCGCACCGCTCGGCCATAAGTCGGCTTGATCCAATCGGGACCAAAGGACTTGGGGCGCGAAAAAATGGCTCAAGCAAAAGCCAAATATCTCACGCTCGAGGAGGGCTTCTTCGCCGCTTTCCTTCTCGTGCTCGCATTTGCCTGCGTAATCATCGCCGGCAAGACCTACGACCAGGTGATGGCGTTTCACACCTCGATAGGCGCGCTGTTTGCGGCCTCCGGCGCGTTCATCATCTTCAAGAACTATTTTGACGACGGCGGGGTCGATATCCCGCAGGAGGTCGGCGGCAAGCCGAACTATAACCTCGGGCCGATCAAATTCGGCGCTTGGGCCGCTGTGTTCTGGGGCGTTGCTGGCTTCACGGTCGGGCTGATAATCGCACTGCAGCTTGCTTATCCCGTGTTGAACTTCGATCTGCCGTGGACCAATTTCGGAAGGCTGCGTCCGCTGCATACGTCGGCGGTTATCTTCGCCTTTGGCGGCAACGTCCTTCTGGCTTCGTCGTTCTACGTCGTGCAGCGCACCTGTCGCGCCCGCATGCCGGGCCGCATCGCGCCCTGGTTCGTGATCCTCGGCTACAACGCCTTCATCGTGATTGCCGGTACGGGCTACCTGCTGGGTGCCACGCAGTCCAAGGAATATGCGGAGCCGGAATGGTATGCGGACCTTTGGTTGACGATCGTCTGGGTGGTCTATCTCCTCGTCTTCATGGGCACCTTGTGGAAGCGCAAGGAGCCGCACATCTACGTGGCGAACTGGTTCTACCTGGCGTTCATCGTCACGATCGCGATGCTGCATATCGTCAACAACTTGACGATCCCGGTCTCGGTGTTCGGCACGAAGTCCTACATTCTTTGGTCCGGTGTTCAGGACGCCATGGTTCAATGGTGGTATGGCCACAACGCCGTCGGCTTCTTCCTGACGGCAGGCTTCCTGGCCATCATGTACTACTTCATCCCCAAGCGCGCCGACCGGCCGGTCTATTCCTACCGCCTTTCGATCGTCCACTTCTGGGCGCTGATTTTCCTCTACATCTGGGCCGGCCCGCATCACCTGCATTACACGGCGCTGCCCCAATGGGCATCGACGCTCGGCGCTACCTTCTCCATCATGCTGTGGATGCCCTCCTGGGGCGGCATGATCAACGGCCTGATGACGCTTTCGGGCGCGTGGGACAAGCTTCGAACCGACCCGGTGCTGCGCATGATGGTGGTGTCGGTCGCATTCTACGGCATGTCGACCTTCGAAGGGCCGCTGATGTCGCTTCGCTCGGTCAACTCCCTGTCACACTATACCGACTGGACAATCGGCCACGTTCATTCCGGCGCGCTCGGCTGGGTGGGCTACATCTCCTTCGGCGCTCTCTACTGCCTCATTCCGTGGCTTTGGAAAAAGCGTCAGGTTTATTCCCTCAAGCTCGTCAACTGGCACTTCTGGATCTCCACGATCGGCATTGTGCTCTACATCTGCGCCATGTGGGTGTCGGGTATCATGCAGGGCCTGATGTGGCGCGCCTATGACCGGCTGGGCTTCCTTGAATATTCCTTCATCGAAACCGTGGAGGCCATGCATCCCTTCTATGTGATCCGGGCAATGGGCGGAGCGCTCTTCGTCATCGGTAGCCTGATCATGGCCTACAACCTCTATATGACCGTCCGCTACGGCGAGGCCGAAGAAGCCGAGACGGCTTCCGGCGAAGCCCTGGCTCCGGCCGAGTGAAGACGGGGAGCAAAAACATGTCGCTTTGGAAAAAGCACGAAATCTTCGAAAAGAAGTCCTTCGTCCTGCTCGTCGGCATCGTCATCGTCATTGCGATCGGCGGCCTGGTGGAAATCGTGCCGCTCTTCTATCTCAAGAGCACGATCGAGAAAGTGGAGGGCATGCGTCCCTACACGCCGCTGGAACTGGCCGGACGCAACGTCTACGTCCGCGAAGGCTGCTACCTCTGCCACTCGCAGATGATCCGGCCGATGCGCGACGAGATCGAGCGCTACGGCCACTTCTCTCTGGCGGCGGAATCCATGTACGATCATCCGTTCCAGTGGGGCTCCAAGCGCACAGGCCCTGACCTAGCCCGCGTCGGCGGCAAATATTCCGACGAATGGCACCTCGACCATCTGATCGATCCGCGGTCGGTCGTGCCTGAATCGATCATGCCGGGCTATCCGTTCCTGTCCGAAGCGAAGGTGGAAGACCGGGAAATCTCGGCACACCTCGAAGCCAATGCAGTGGCGGGCGTTCCCTATTCGCAGGAGCAGATCGACAACGCCAGGCTCGACCTTCGGGCCCAGGCCGATCCCGAAGGCAACGATGTCGACGCATTCCTGGAGCGTTATCCAAATGCAATCGTTCGGGACTTTGACGGAAACCCCGGAGAAGTGACGGAGATGGATGCCCTTATCGCCTATCTGCAGATGATGGGTACGCTGGTCGACTTCTCCATCTACGACGACAAAGCAAACCTGCGTTGAGGAGTGGGCGATGAACGAATCCTACACTGCCATGGCTTCCTTCGCGCAGACCTGGGGCCTTGTCTACTTCGTAATCCTTTTTCTTTGCGTACTCGCATACGCCTTGTGGCCGAAAAACCGCAAGCGCTTCGACGAGGCCGCACATATCCCCCTGCGGGAGGATTGATCGATGGCTGATACACAATCCAAGGAAATCGATACCATCTCCGGGGTGGAGACAACCGGCCACGAATGGGATGGGCTGAGGGAACTCAACAACCCCCTTCCGAAATGGTGGCTCTATATCTTCTATGCGACCGTTGTCTGGGCGGTCGGATATTGGGTTGTCTATCCGTCCTGGCCGTTGATTTCCAGCTACACGGCCGGCGTTATCGGCGCATCGCAACGCGCGGATGCGCTTGCAGCCTATAACGCGGGGCTTGAGGAGCGCGCGAAGACGGGCGAACAACTTATCGATGCCTCGCTTGAGGATATCCGTTCGACCCCGGAACTCCTCGAATTCGCCATGGCGAGCGGCCAGGCGGCTTTCGGCGACAACTGCGCACCTTGTCATGGATCGGGCGCGACGGGCGCGATCGGTTATCCGAACCTGCAGGATGACAAATGGATCTGGGGCGGTACGCTCGACGATATCCACCACACGATCAGCTATGGTGTGCGCAACGGCAACGACGAAGCGCGATTCGGCGATATGCCGGCATTCGGCCGCGACGGGATCCTCGATGATGAGCAAGTGACGCAGGTCTCCAACTACGTCGGCTCAATCGCCGGGCTCGAACCTGAAGACGGCGTCGACCTGGATGCGGGCCTGACCGTCTATATCGACAACTGCGCCGCATGCCACGGCGAGGACGGCAAGGGCATGCAGGAGCTTGGCGCGCCGGATCTTACCGGCTCGAATTACCTTTATGGAAAATCCATCGAGGCCATCAAGAACCAGGTGAACAATCCCCGAAACGGTGTCATGCCGGCGTGGGCTCCCAGGCTCGAGCCCGCCACCGTCAAGTCGCTTGCCGTCTACGTGCACTCCCTGGGTGGCGGTCAGTAACATTCACGCATAACGCAATGGCGAAAGGGCGCCGACGGGCGCCCTTTTTATATGGCCTGCCTGCAATGCCTCATCGTTCAGGCGTTCTGATCGTCAGAGCAGGGTTGTGATCGAAGAAATTGAAAGGTCTGAGCATGAAGCCTTTCCACATGGTGGACATGACCGGCCAATCCTCGGTGTGGGGTATGTGGTGAAAGCCCATCGTGTACCATGTCACGACATCGGTATTATCGATCGGCCGGTCCTTCTCGACCCATGCCGCAAGCGTATCCGACCCATCGCTCTGAAAGGCGAATTCGCCTCCCGCATAGCGCTCGTCGCGATTATAGGGCGTATTCCAGATCGTATACTCGATATAGGCATTGCGCTTCATAGGCGGATCGGCCGCGAAGTCCAGCGGACCGTAGGCGACGCTGTTGTTGGGCACGATCATGTAGCCTGGCTTGTGGCCGAGCGATCCCTCCGCGTTCATGTTCATGACATGGTACATGGCCGGCGTTGACGGGTTGATCTTGTATCGCCCTTCCATCTCGGTCTTCGCGAGCTTGGTCTCCGTCACCCAGAACGAGCGGCGAAGTGCCTCGTCATGCGGATTGCCGGCGACAAGCCCGGTGCGCATGAAGGTGTTTTTCCGCCCGTCGACGTCGAAATCGAGCTTGAAGTTGAAGTAATGGTCGTGGTTGGGCGCGATAAGGTTCGGCGCGATCAAGGTGCCGAAACGGGTTTCGTCCTCGGCGCCTTCGTCGTTCATGGACTTCGCGGCCGCACCCTTGACCGCATCCAGACCGGTGGAGCCGACCATGACGTCGATCCGCCCGTCCTGATGGAAGATGTAGTCGACAAGATAATCGTAATTGCCGACCTCGGAAGCCGAGCGCACCACAAGCTGGGTGGCGGGGCGGCCTTCCGCCGGCACGGCCTGATCCTCCGACTGGGCGAAGATCTCATAGTGGCGCCAGGCGGGGTCACCGATATTTCGCTCGAAGATGCAGATGGCATCGGGGATTGAGAGCGGCGACCCGTCATCCTGATGCACGACCGCCGGCAGGTATGTGCCATAGGCCGGGCAGTCCACGCCGGCGCGCAGCGGGGTCAGGAAGATACCGAATCCATACTCTCCGCTATCCATATAGGTGCGCCAGTACCAGCCCTCATCCGGGTCCATGTAAGGAACGAAAACTTCCGACAAATGCGCCTGATAGAGCACCGAGCGCCAGTCTCCGTCGTCATTCACGTCTATATTCGAGATAACGACGCCAGGCCGTTTGTCGACACGCACGCGGAAGCGCCAGATGTCCCAGTTCACGAAGCCGCTCTCAACGGTGAAGTTTGCGCCTTCCGGCTGGGAAAGCTTCGCCGCGTTCATCTGCGGACGGAGCGCGCCTGTGCGCCTTTCCACCTCTTCATCGGTATAGCCCCACGGATCTTCTGGAACGGGTACCGCCCCGGTGTCGAAAACCTCCACGACCTCGCGCGCATTAAGATCCACGACCGCATAAAGCCCTTCGATCGGTTTGGCATAAAAATTCGAGCCTTCCGGCAGGAGATAGCAGGGAACCTTCATGAGCCGGCGGCCTTCCTCCTCCGGCAGGCCAAAGCGACCTGCGGTCAGGGGCAGGCAGAAGACCTGATCGGCCGTCAGGCCGCGCTTTTCCAGCCCCGCGACGAATTCCGGCGCGCCGGTGGCAAGTTCCATGGCCGTCAGGAATTCGGCGAGCAGTATCATTGTCTCGCCGGGGGCAGGCTCGATGGAGACTACACTGTCGCCGGCAAGATCGACTTCCGCGACGAACGCACCGTCAGGCGTCTTGAAATGAACAGTGGCCGCACGCGGTTCGGGATCGCCTTCCTTCCAGGCAAGGACGACGGATTTTTCCGGCTCCTTCAAAGTTATGTAGGGAAAGAGCGTATCGTCGCCCGCGTTGCCGCTACTTTTCAGAAGCTGGACAGCTTGCGATATTTCGGCCTCGCTTAGACCGTCGAGCGGATGGGCGTAAGCATTTGCCGCCGATAGCACAAGCATTCCCGCAGCCGCCGCAATGCCCGTTCCGCTTTTATAGAACTTCATGGAAGCAACTCCCCCTGTTTAAAGACCTTTCTGTACGACTCGAACTTCTTCGGTTCGATATTCGGACAGCTTCCATGGTATCCTAACGAAATGCCGGGCACCGAACATTTTCAGCCGATTTGACGCGGTTGGTTGAGCGCTCTTGCGCGATGATTAGGAGGGGCGAGGAAAACGTTTGACTTCAACGTATTGGGCTAAATTCAGAGGCGTCGCGATAACGCGTGTGTGACCGGCCGGGAGGGCGTGGATTGACACTTGTCAATGTCGCAGCGCCCACGCTCGAATAGTGATCGCGGCAAGGGTGTGCCTCGTTGATCGCGCACATGCTGGCGAACGGGTTCAAGCCGTGACGGATCGTCGCGCGGCCAACCTGTCACACGGCAAAACCTTTCCCAGGCAGGTATTTACTGCCGGGAATGGGCGCAGCGGGGTCGGGCGAAAGCGCTCTCACCATCTCGATGTCGGCACGCGAGGGGCTTGCCGTCGATAGAGCGAAGAACGGACGGTAGGATGAACGCTCAGATGAAACCGGTTGCCGCACCGAAAGACGAGGACACCTGGTTCGCGTCGGCCAAAAAAATATATCCTATGGCTGTGGAAGGCACCTTCCGCAAGATCAAATGGGCACTGCTCTTCGTCACGCTCGGTATTTATTATTTTACGCCCTTCATCAGGTGGGATCGGGGGCCGGATGCGCCGGACCAGGCGGTCTTGATCGATCTTGCCGGGCGGCGCGCGTATTTCTTCTTCATCGAGATTTGGCCTCAGGAAGTCTACTACATCACGGGCCTCCTGATCCTTGCCTCCATGGCTCTCTTTCTCATGAACGCCGTTGCGGGGCGCTTGTGGTGCGGCTATCTCTGCCCGCAAACGGTCTGGACCGACCTGTTCCTGTGGGTTGAGCGCCATTTGGAAGGTGACCGCCGCGAGCGGATGATCCGCGACAAGGAGCCCTGGACGGCCCAGAAAGTGGCGCGCAAAGGCGCCAAGCATTTCCTTTGGCTGATGATCGCGTGGTGGACGGGCGGCGCCTGGGTCCTTTATTTCGCCGACGCGCCGACTCTGGTGGTCGATCTCGCCACGGGCCAGGCTGCCATGGCGGCCTATGCGTGGATCGCGATCCTGACATTTACGACCTACACGCTTGCGGGCCACATGCGTGAGCAGGTCTGCGTTTTCATGTGCCCATGGCCGCGCATACAGGCGGCGCTGACCGATGACGACGCGCTGAATGTCGCCTATCGCTGGGACCGGGGCGAGCCGCGCGGTTCTCTTAAGGAAAACAAGAAACTGACGGCTCAGGGACAGCCAGCCGGCGACTGCATAGACTGCTATCAGTGTCTCCACGCCTGCCCGACGGGAGTGGACATCCGCAAGGGCTTGCAACTCGACTGCATCCAGTGCGGTCTTTGCATCGATGCCTGCGACACGGTGATGACCAAGATCGGCAAGCCGACCGGCCTGATCGGTTATGACACAGACGATAATATCAAGCGCCGCGCCGAAGGCTTGCCGGCGACCTATCGCATCGTCCGGCCGCGCACGATCATCTACGCGGTGATCATCCTCGGCGTTGCAGCGATCATGGCATTCGCGTTCGCCACGCGCGATGTTGCCGGCATAAATGTGCTGCATGACCGCAACCCGATATACGTCGAACAGTCGGACGGCACGGTGCGCAACGGCTATACCGTGCGCTTCCTCAACAAGGAGCCTTCGGCGAGGGACTTCGTCCTTTCGGTTGAAGGGATGCCGGACGATAGCAGAATCGAGGTGGTCGGCGTGGACAAGGCCGTGGACGGCAAGCCGGTGGTGACCGTCGGCCGCGACCAGACCCGCGAAGTGCGCGTGCTTGTCTTCTCCCCGGAAGGTGTCACCATGCCAAAATCGACGCCGGTAACATTCCGCATCTTTGAGCTTTCCTCAGGCGAGGAAGCAACGGCAAGCGACTTCTTCAAGGCGCCCTGATTTGGGTGCCTTGGTTAGGCAGGAATTACGGAAACGACCATGCAAGCAAGCACAGCACCCGGGCTCAAGAACAAGGAAAGGCGAGTGACGGGACGCACTGTCCTGATCTGGCTTTGCGGTTTCTTCGGTGCGATCTTCGCGGCGAATGCCGTCTTCATATGGCTGGCGCTCGGCTCTTTTCCCGGTGTCGCCGTTGAAAGCTCCTACAAGGCCGGCCTCACCTATAATGAGGAGATCGCCGCCTCGAAGGAGCAGGCGAAGCGTCACTGGGGCGTGGAAGCAAATGTCAAGCGGCGCGCGGACGGAACCGCCGACATCGGGATCCTCGCCAGAGACGAGGCCGGCTCTCCCTTGAGCGGACTTGCTTTTACGGCGACCTTCATCCGCCCCGCGAGTGCACAAGCGTATCGTACAGTCACGCTGAGCGAGGGCGAGAGCGGAAGCTACACGGGCATTGCATCCGGAGTGAGCGAAGGGCGGTGGATCCTGGAACTGGAAGCGGAAGGCGCCGATGGCGTCGTCTTTCGTTCCCGCAACCGCATGTTCCTTTCTGCCGAGTGAACGGCGCACGCAAGGCGGCTTTCATGAGTGTGCATGAGCGCGATTGGGACTCTTTCGTCAGCGTGGCCGATGACGGCGCGATGCATATGGACCTTGCCGTGGAGGGCGTAACCTGTGCGGCCTGCATGGTGGAGATCGAACGCGGGTTGGCCGGCCTGCCAGGCGTGAAGAATGCGCGGCTCAACCTGACGAGCCACAGGCTTTCCGTCGACTGGAATGAAGGCGAGACCGCTCCGCAGACGATTGTCGACCGGCTGTCGCGGCTTGGCTATGCCGCGCATCCTTTCGACCCGGCGGAGGTTCGTGAACGAGGCGATGCGCAGGGGCGCGAGCTTCTGCGGGCGATGGCAGTCGCCGGTTTCGCGGCGATGAACATCATGCTGCTTTCCGTCTCAGTCTGGTCGGGCAACGCAACCGACATCACGCCGGAAACGCGGGACTTCTTTCACTGGCTTTCGGCGTTGATCGCGCTGCCTGCGACTGCCTATGCGGGGAGACCGTTCTTCCGCTCCGCATGGTCGGCGATCAAGGGACGGCGTCTCAACATGGATGTGCCGATCGTCCTTGGCGTTATGTTGGCGGTGTTTCTTTCAATCGTCCAGACAGCCCAGCATGCGGAGCACGCCTATTTCGAATCTGCCGTTATGCTGCTCTTCTTCCTGCTGATCGGCCGCTACCTCGACCACGGCATGAGGCGGCGCACGCGGGCTTTCGCGGAGAATATCGCGGCACTAAAGGCCGAGAGCGCGGCAAAGCTGCTCGATGACGGCACGGTGCGGGAAGTGCCGCTTTCGAAGGTGGAGCCAGGTGAATGCGTGCTTGTACGCGCCGGCGAACGCGTGCCACTCGACGGGGTGGTGGAGAAGGGTGCTTCCGAGATTGACCAGAGTCTCGTCACCGGGGAAACGGCGCTCAAGGCGGTTTGCGCGGGCCAAACCGTTTATGCTGGCACACTTAACGCCTCGGGCAATCTGACCGTCAGGGTGACCGCCGCTTCCGGCAAGACGCTGCTTGATGACGTCAACCGCCTGCTTGAAACCGCGGCCCAGGCGAAATCGACCTATGTGCGGCTGGCCGACCGGGCTGCCAGCCTTTATGCGCCCGTGGTGCATCTGGCGGCTGGTCTGACCTTCGCCGGTTGGCTCTTGATCGGGGCGGGATGGCAGCAGTCGGTTGTCGTTTCGATTTCCGTACTCATCATCACCTGCCCATGCGCGCTCGGTCTGGCTATCCCCGCCGTGCAGGTGGTCGCCTCCGGGTTGCTTTTCCGCTCGGGCGTATTGCTGAACTCCGGCGATGCGATCGAACGCCTTGCCGATGCGGATACAGTGGTCTTCGACAAGACGGGCACTTTGACGCTCGCAATACCGGAGCTCATCAACCAGAAGGATATTTCGAGCCGGACCCTCCAGGAGGCCGGCCGACTGGCCCTTTCAAGCCATCATCCGTTGGCCGCATCCCTTGCTGCGGCAAGCGGGGCAGAACACCCCCATACGGATGCTGCCGAAGTATCCGGCAGCGGTGTGCACGCCATTGATGGGAAAGGCCGGGAAATTCGTCTCGGCAGCGCTCTTTTTTGCGGAGTTGACCCGGCCAGCATGATGGACAAGCCCGAAGCAAGGGACGGCGCATCGCTGATCGTCTACCGCGATGGCGACGGGAACAGCCATTTCTTCTGGCTTCAGCAGCAACTGCGAGAGGACGCACGCGAGACGATCGACCGTCTCAAGCTGAAGGGGCTGGAAGTCGAAATCCTTTCCGGCGACCGTTCGGCTCCTGTCGAGGCTGTTGCGAAAGCACTCGGTGTGACCCGCTGGAGCGCGGAACAATCGCCGAGCGACAAGATAACCCGCCTTGATGAACTTGCGCGGGAGGGACGGAAGGTTCTGATGGTCGGCGACGGCCTCAACGACGCACCGGCACTTGCCGCCGCATATGTTTCGATTTCGCCGGTCACGGCCGTACACATCAGCCAGTCCGCAGCCGATGCGGTTTTCCTCGGCAAACATCTTGCGCCGGTTGCCGACGCCCTGCATATCGCCGGTGTTTCGAAACGGGCCATGGTCGAGAATCTCGGTTTCTCGGCGCTTTACAACGTGATTGCTGTTCCTTTCGCCGTTCTCGGTTTCGTCACGCCGCTTATTGCCGCACTTGCGATGTCGGCTTCCTCGGTCGTGGTGACGGCCAATGCGCTTCGTCTTCGTTTCGGTCAGGCCGGACGGGGGGGCCGGGGCTGATGGATGTCCTTATCTATCTCGTTCCGATTGCGCTTTTTCTCGGGCTTCTTGGCCTTGGCGCGTTCCTTTGGTCGCTGAAATCCGGACAGTTCGATGACCTGGAAGGTGCGAAATGGCGCATCCTCAGCGACGATGACCTTCCCGATGCCAAGAACGGTGCCGACGAAAGCGAAACGAAACGCAATGGGCACGGCGGCGCTCGATAAACGATTTTTTACGGTCTATCGCGAAAACGCGATGTTAACGGCAGGTCGTGCAGGTTTGCCTATGTAGCGGCGATTGCCTTGAAGTTCTTGCGTCAACCCTCGGACGCCGCGTGGAAAAGATTAATGCAGGTCTTCGAATTTTTCTCGGGCCGAATAACCGCTTTTTCAGACTTAGATGCCATCGTCCCGGCTGAAGGAGGATGCTCGCGTTGAGTCTGGATCTTGCATCTTTGACGTTTTTGCTGGTTGAGGACAGTGCCTACATGCGCACGATCCTGCGTACGATGTTGCAGGGATTTGGCGCAAGGCGGATCGTCGAAGCCGAAGACGGCGCGTCGGGCCTCGAGGCGATGGAGCGCGCAAACCCGGATATTCTCATCCTCGATTGGGTCATGCCGATCCTGGACGGCGCGGATATGGTGCGCATGATCCGCAGTCCGCAAAATCCGTTCGCCTACATTCCGATCATTATGGTCACCGGCCATACGGAGCGAAGCCGTATCATAGAGGCGCGACGGCTGGGTGTGCATGAGCTTCTCTCCAAGCCGATTTCTGCAAAGGCGCTTTATCAGCGTGTTTCGAGCGTCATCATGCACCCACGCGATTTTGTGAAGACACCGAGCTACTTCGGTCCGGCCCCGCGCGAGATTCGCAATCGCCAGAAAATCTGGCAGGGTGTGGACGGTCAGGATGGTCAGCGCCTGGCGCTCGGTTGATTTCGGCGGCCTTCTGTAAAATTCCCACATAACGCCCAATACTTGAAACTCGCGGGTTGAGGCTCCTCGAGCAACAGGTTTAATTTCCGCCTTGGTATGCTTCGGCGTTACAAAGGGGTGATTTCTAGGGATGGCTGGCGAAAAAATACGGACCGGCGCGACGCGCATGATCCTGATGTCCGCTCCGAACGGCGCGCGGAAGATGCCGAGCGATCACCCGGCTCTGCCAATCACCGCCAGCGATATAGCGCGCACGGCCGCCGAGGTTTGTGAGGCAGGCGCTTCGATGATCCACGTACATGTGCGTGACAAGGCCGGTGCGCATCTCCTCGATGCCGCCGCTTACTCCCAGGTGACACAGGCGATCCGCAGGGAAGTGGGCGACAGGCTCGTCGTGCAGATCACGACGGAAGCTGTCGGACGCTATACGGCCGCTGAACAGATAAAACTCGTGCGAGAAGTTCGCGCCGAAGCCGTTTCTCTCGCCGTCAGGGAGATCATTCCCGACGAAGAGCATGAAGCGGAAGCTGCGGCGCTTTTCAACTGGATGCTCGCCAGTCATGTTGCGCCGCAATTCATCGTCTACGATGCGAACGACCTGAGGCGTTTTCACGCGCTGCGCGACAAAGGTGTAATTCCTTTTGAAGAAGCTTTTCTTCTGTTTGTCCTTGGGCGCTATTCACAAGCGGGTACGGCGTCGGCGCGCGATCTTGTCGATTTCCTGCAGGTTGCCCAAGAGCGCGATATCTGGTCCGTCTGCGCATTCCGGGACCTTGAGCACAAGGCTACGGTTCTGGCCGCAATTCTGGGCGGCCATGCGCGGGTAGGGTTTGAAAACAACACCTTGCTGCCTGACGGGACCACGGCTGAAAACAATGCAGCGCTGGTGCGTTCTGCCGCGCAAGAAGCCGTAAGGTTCGACCGCACCCTGGCCACGGCGTTCGAGGTGCGGCAAATCCTCGGCATGGGTTGAGCGAATTCAGCCGGAAAACGACTGTCGCAAACAGGGCGGAAACGCCCATTGAGTTTGACGATGGAGCCCGTTCGCCAGGCGACATCATCAAATCATACCTGTCGCGAAGGTGACGATCTCCGCCGACGCGATGCGAAATGAAATCAGGCGCAGATATACTGGCTTTCATATTCGGACGAAGAGATCTTCTTCGTATCGAGAGCAAAGCAATTCTCCCGGCCTTGCTCGTTCAAATACGCCTGGGCGATCTGCCTGCGCGTGCTTCTTTCGTCAGAGGCCCCGAAAAAACCAAAGGACAATCCGGAGGGAGACGTAACAATCTTGGATTGTACGGTGTCATCGGTGACGATCCAGGTTTTGCCCTCATGCGCGAAAGCGCCGTCCTGACCGTTGCCGAGCGAGGACAATCCTGGAATGCCGGCGCAACCGGCAAGGAGGGATGCCGCTATCACAACGCACGCGGCCGACCGATAACCTGATTTCTTCATACGGGTTTCAACTCCGGATTTCGGGGTGCCGATCACGTTTCGCCTATCCGACCGCGATTCTGGCAACCAGCTTGGCCTGCTTTTTACAAAGTGCGGCAACAATCTATTCGAAAGCGTGTATGTGCACGCAATTGGCAATTTATCGCCCAGAACAACAATTCGCGCAAGCGCCTGCAGGTTGCGGCCGCTTTTAGGGGGCATTCCGAGCAAGCAATGGGGTCCAGCGATTTTCAGGAAATTTTCGCAACGATACTCTTGGTTTTGCAGTAGGATTTCAATCCCTCGATGCCTTTCTCACGGCCGAAACCGGATTTTTTTGTTACCTCCGAAGGGAACTTCTATGCCACCTGCGAAATATTCGTTGATGTAGATCTGGCCCGCGTCGGTTTTCCGTGCGAACTGGTGGGCTTTTACAAAATCCCGGGTGTAGATGCCGGCAACCAGCCCATATTGGCAGTCGTTGGCGAGCGCCAGTGCATGATCGCCATCTTCGGCTATCTGGATCGTCAGAACGGGCCCGAATATCTCTTCGCAAACGACTTCGTCGGCAGGGGCCGCTCCATCGATGATAGTGGGCTCGAAAAACCATCCCTTACCTGTTTCAGGATCGCTCGTCGCCGAACCCCCCGTTGCGATATTGGCACCTGCCGCCCTCGCATGTTCGACGAAGCCGGCGATTTTCTCAAGGTGTTGGGCGGAATTGACCGGGCCGAGATCGGGTTCGCGCAATCCGTGCCCCGGTTTGAGAGCTCTCGTGCGGGCAATAAGTTCTGCGACGAACTCAGCGTGGATTTCGCGTTCGATCACAAGTCGTGATCCGGCCGAACAAATCTGGCCGGCGTGCTCGAAAATCGCGCCCATGACGCCAGCGAGCGCCTGTTCACGGTCGCAGTCCTTCAGGACGACGACCGGAGACTTTCCACCAAGTTCCAGAACGACGCGAGTTATTTCGTCCGCCGCGGCTTTCATGACGGCTCTCCCGGTTTGGACGGAACCGGTGAAGGTGATGTGGTCGACTTGCGGATGGCGCGTAAGCGGGGTGCCGACATCCGCGCCTGTTCCCGTGACTATATTGCAGACGCCGGCAGGCAGCCCGGCTTTTGCCAGAAGTTCCGCGAGCAGCAGCGCGGTAAAGGGCGTTTGCTTCGCCGGCTTGGCGACAACGGTGCATCCTGCGGCAAGTGCTGGTGCAATGCCACGCGCGGTCGTGGAGATCGGAAAGTTCCAGGGAATGATATGCGCGGTTACGCCGGCCGGCTCATGTATCGAATAACCCATATAGTCAGGCCCAAGGGAAAGCTGTCTCCCTGCAGTTTGTCGCAGGCGCCGGCGTAATATTCGAATGTACGCGAAGCGCCGCGCACATCGCCAAGCGCTTCCTGCAGAGGCTTGCCGCTATCGAGGCTTTCGGCAACCGCCAAACGATCCAGATTTTCCAGGATCAGGTCGGAGGCACGGCGCAGGATACGGGCACGCTCGACCTGAGGCGTGTCGCGCCAACCTCTCTCGAATGCTGTTCGAGCGCATTCCACGGCATTGTTGACATCTTCAACAGTACCGGCGGCGAAGGACGCGAATGCCTCCCCCCCCCGCCCGGGATCGAAGCTTTCCATGGTCCGGTTGTGGGAGGGTTTTGTGAAACTACCATCAATGAAATGGCCTTCCGGCAAACCGTGCAGGGTACCGGAGCGCAGTACTTCGGCCGCGAGTGTTCTGGCGCTCGACATGATCAGGCCTGAGCCTCGCTGATCTTGTAAGTGGAACGGGCAAGCCAATCGGGATTGATCTCAACGCCCCAGCCTGGGGCATCGCTCACAACCACATGACCGTCCTCGATATCATAAGGCGAGGATACGAAGAGGCCGTCCTGCCATGGATAGTAATCCTCCCCCTCGATCGAGAATTCCAGGTATTTGCCGGGATTGGGAATTGCCCGCAGCAAATGCATCGTGAAAAGCGTAACGAGTGACAGGTTGGCGGAATGGGGCGTGCAGGCGATCTCGGCTTCATGCGCCATCTGAGCCACCTTCAGGGTTCTTACCATACCGCCCAGATAGCAGACATCCGGCTGGATGATGTCAACGACGCGATCGTCGATCATGCGTTGCCAGTCCACGAGCGAACAATCCTGTTCGCCGCCAGTGACGTCGATATCCAGTGCGTCGGTTACCTGCTTGGTCTGGTAATAATGCCAATAGGGGCAGGGCTCCTCGTAGTGGCTGATGCCGTTGTCCTGCAAGAACCTGCCGATCTCGATCGCCTTTTCCGGCGAGTAGCAGGAATTGGCGTCGACGAGGAGGGCCGTATCGTCGCTAAAAGCTTTGCGCATTGTCGGCACGATCTCCTCTGTCCGGCCCGGCCATTCGTCCTGGTTGCGCCCGCATTCGGCGCCGATGCGGAACTTGAAAGCGGTAAAGCCATGTTCGTCCTGCAGCTTTTTCAGTCGATAGGCTTCATCGTTCGGTGTGATGTCCCGCTTCATGGATGAACCATATGCCCGTATCCTGCCCGGCGTTCCGCCAAGCAGTTCGCAAACGGGCTTGCCTTCCAGCTTGCCGCGGAGGTCGAAAAGCGCGGTATCGAGGCCACCCATGGCGCGGCGCAGGTAAGAGCCCGGAAATTTATGCTCGCGCTCGGGAATGATTTCCATCAGGTGCGGGATATCGAGAGCATCATGACCGAGCGCATATGGCGCGACCTGCCGATGAACAACCTCGGCCGTGATATCCGCATAATACGGTGCGACCTGACCCCAGCCTTGCGTGTTCGTATCTGTTGTCACGCGGAGGAAACAGACGAACTCATTGGTGAAGGTCTCTATCGAGCGGATTTTCATGGCTGATCTGGACTTTTTTGGCGCGCCCGGAAGCGAGATGGATTCAGGCTTGCCAAAATATCAGCGATTGGCCTTCATAAAAGGTCCGTTTTGCGGAAATTGCGATACCAATCATCAGGCCCGATGAAACGCCGCGCCGGTGCCCTGCTATCCTCGGCCCGGATCGATAAATCCACCGCCCGGCGGGTTTCGGTCCAGCTCTACAACGGGTCGCGTGAATTATTGCCAAGGCGCTTCTGGAACCCCGCGTCGGCACCGGAGCATATGTGGGCAAGGAACTGGCGGCGCAACAAAGGCTCACGGCGGCATTCTCCCGCGGCAACCGGTGCTTCGCGAAGCCTCGGCTTCGGCAGCATATCGCCGGATGAAATACGAAAAGGTGTATGCACGCTTCAAAGAAACCTGCTTTGATACGAAACGGTTTCATCGCTCAAGTCGACGATGAAGCGTGCCGGATTGGACTGTAAGATTATCTGTAAAGGATATATTTTACAGCCCAGACCCTAAGCTTTTGCCTAGAACAAATAGACGGTGTGGATTGGGTTGAAGGGAGGAAATAATGCGGATCAAGATGACTGTCGCCAGTTTGCTGGCTGCAACGATGCTGGCGGGCGCCGGCACCGCGCAGGCGGAAACGCTGCGCCTTCTGACCTGGGGCTCCTATGCTCCGGAAGAGCTGATCCAGAAGTTCGAGGAAGAATACCCGGATATCGAGGTTGAGGTCACTTTCTCCAACAACGAGGAAATGATCGCCAAGCTGCGTGCCACGGGCGGGGCGGGTTATGACCTGGCTCAGCCAAGCCATGACCGTATCTATGCGGCGCAGCTTGAGTATGAAATCTACAAGCCGCTCGATCTTTCGAAAATCAACACCGACGCCATGCAGGCCAAGCTGCTCGATGGTGTGAAGGCGAACACGACGATCGATGGCGAAGTCTATGCCGTGCCGCACCAGTGGGGCACGTCTGGCCTCATGGCCGACAAGACCAAGGCCCCTGACTTCAAGGGCTGGGACGACCTCTGCGATCCGCAGTACAAGGGCAAGACGTCGATGCGCCTGAAGCGCACGATCCTGCTCGGCACTGCCTTCGCGATGGGTGAGGATCCGTTCGCCGCCTATTCGGACCTTGAGAAATATCAGCAAATTCTGGACAAGGTTGCGGACAAGCTGATCGAGTGTAAAGACAATATCAAGGCTTACTGGAACAGCGGCGACGATCTGTCGGCAATGATGCTGTCCGGTGAAATCGTGGCATCCGAAACATGGGATTCCACCGCCTACAAGCTCTACGACCAGAACCAGAATATCGTCTTCATTCCCCCGGAAACCGGGGCGCTTGCCTGGATCGACACTTTCGCGATCCCGGCCAAGGGCAAGGCGGACGATGCCGCTTACAAGTGGATCAATTTCGTCCTGCAGCCGGAAAACGTGACCATCATGTCCGCCAGCACGGGGGCGATTGCTTCCGTAAAGGGAGCCAAGGACCTGCTTCCGGAAGACAAGAAGGCCGCTGTGAATGCCGCCTTCACCGATGCCGATATCGATAACCTCAAGTTCTTCGCCAACATTCCTCCGGGTGTCGAGGACATGGAAGGCCGTACGCTTGAGAAGATCAAGGCGGCAACCGGCGGCTGAGCCCTGCTAAGCCTTGACGCATCGCTTCGGTGCGTCGGGTTTCGGCACGTTCATGCCATCCGCGGGCGGAACGCCGGCCCTTTTCAGATGGGGGATGCCGCTACCCGGCGGCGTCCCCCAATTACCTGTCCCCATCCAAGTGGCACCACCTCATGACGACTTCCCCGATGTACGATCTGGAATGCATCAATATTGCCAAGTCTTTCGGCTCCATTCGTGCCGTGGACGACGTTTCCTTCGACATTCCGAGCGGCTCGTTCTTTTCAATTCTCGGGCCTTCCGGCTGCGGCAAGACCACATTGATGCGCATGATCGCAGGCTTCGAGGAGCCGAGTGGCGGGGACATCAAGATCAAGGGTCGCTCCGTTCTCGGCACTCCGCCGAACAAGCGCAACGTCAAAATGGTGTTCCAGCACCTAGCCCTTTTCCCGATGATGAATGTCTATGAGAACATCGCTTACGGGCTGCGCTGCAATGGTGTGGGAAACGCGGAAATCAAACGGAAGGTACATGACGTACTGGAGCGTATCGCCCTGCCAGATGTGGCAGAACGGGAAATCCACCAGCTTTCGGGCGGCCAGAAGCAGCGGATTGCAATCGCGCGCTGCATGGTGCTCGATCCCGACGTTCTCTTGCTCGACGAGCCATTGGGCGCGCTTGACCTGAAGCTGCGCGAGGCCATGAAGATCGAGCTCAAGCTTTTGCAGCATCAGTTCAACACGACCTTCATCTACATTACGCACGATCAGTCGGAAGCTTTGGTGATGTCGGATCATGTCGCCATTATGAACCAGGGCCAGTTCGAGCAGATCGGCAAGCCTCAGGATCTTTATCACCGTCCGAAGACGGCGTTCGTCGCGGCGTTCGTCGGCGACAGCAACCGCTGGTCCGGCAGGGTGAAATCCAGCGACGGCAGTGGCGGGAAGGTGGAAACCGAACAAGGCCTCGAAATGGCCTTTACCGCCGCTGGTGGTGAAAATATCCCGGAAGGGGCAAGTGTCGAAATTTTCGTGCGTCCGGAATTCATCCATGCGGTCCGCCAAACCGATGCCGATGCCGATGACGCGGCTGCGACCGGCGATAACCGGATGGAAGGCATCGTCGACAGCCTGCTTTTCAATGGCGCGAACAGCCGCGTTCTCGTGCGTGGCCCGCAGGGAGAGCTCATCGAGGCCGATGTTACATTGACGGGCCAAAACGACATCAGGCCCGGAGAGAATGTGTATCTCTTCTGGTCTTCCAGGCAGGCCATGTGCTTCGCTTCCCGGGGGGCGGCCTGATGCTTCAAAAGGATTTCAGGCGCCTTGCGATGATCCTTCTCTTCGCGCCGTTCGCTCTGTGGATCGCGCTGCTGGTCGTTTTGCCGCATATAGGCATGATCAGGCTTTCCCTGCGCGAGAAAGTAGCCCCGCGCGTCTATGAGTTCGGTTTTGCCAACTATCTGGATTTCATCAATGAACCGATCTACTGGAACACGTTGCTGCGCACGGGTTCCATGTCGCTCCTGGTGACGGCACTGGCGCTCTTGATTGGTTTTCCCATCGCCTATTACATCGCGAAGCTAGCGAGCAATCGCACGCGCGGCGCGCTTTTTCTGATCTGTCTTATCCCGCTATGGGTCAGCGATCTGATACGCGCCTTCGGCTGGATTTTGCTGTTGCGGGAAACCGGCGTCATATCTTCTTTCCTGCAATGGGCCGGGATCGTTAATCAACCGATCGAGTTTCTTTACAACGATGTGACAGTGATTATCGGTCTGGTCTACACGGTCATGCTTTTCATGATCGTGCCGCTCGTCTCGACGCTCGACGGAATGGACAATTCGATGATCGAGGCGGGATACAATCTCGGCGGCAACGGCTTCACCGTGCTCCGCCGGATCATCGTCCCCTATGCGATGCCCGGTATCGTTTCCGGCTGCATCGTGGTTTTCATGCTGACTGCGGGTTCCTATCTCACGCCGATCCTTCTTGGCGGTAAGAACTCAAGCTGGTTCACCGAACAGATATACAATCAGTTCATCACGAGATTTAACTGGGAGGCGGGCGCTGCCTTCGGCATTTTGCTCTTGCTCTTCACATCGACCGTCATCTGGCTTGGCCTGAAGCTGAGCGGTCAGACTCTTGCCAACACCGTTGCCAAGAGCTGAGGAGGACGAGCGATGCTTGCACAAAACAGATCCACGCCGTTCCTTTGGGGATTCCGCCTTTATGTGGCGGTATTCTTCGTCTTCCTCGCATCACCTCTCATTGCGGCGGGCGCTTTCGCCTTCAATGACAGCCTGTTTCCCGCTCTTCCCTGGCAGGGCTTCACGCTTGACTGGTTTTTCAACGACACCGAACCCAAACTCGGCATGTTTCATGACCGGCGTCTCCTGAGGGGGCTCTATTATTCTTTTGTGATCGCGGTCACGGTTTCGGCGCTGTCGGTATTTGTCGGGACAACCAACGCTTTTCTGTTCGTGCGCGGACGGTTTCCGGCAAAGAACTTTTTCTACATCGTGATGGTCATTCCGCTCGTGATTCCGGGGGTCATTCTGGGTATCTCGATCCTGGTGCTGGCAAGCGACACGGCAAACTATCTTGAGAACAACCTCGACCTCGAACTGGAGTTCCTGCGGCCAGGCATTTTCCTCGTTGTGTTAGGTCAATTCTCCTTCATCACCACCATCACGTCACTGGTTATCACGGCGCGCCTCAAGAAATTCGATGAAACGATGGAGGAGGCGGCGCTGAATCTCGGTGCAAGTCGTGCACGTGTATTGCGCACGATCACCCTGCCGTTCCTGCGCCCCGCGATGATTGCGGCAGGCATCGTGGCCTTCCTCGTCTCATTCGAGAATTTCAACACGACCCTGTTTCTGGTCGGTTCCGAGGCTCCGCTGACGATCACCATGTATGACCGCATGGCGAAGGTCGGTTCCACTCCCGTGCTTAACGCAGTCTCCTTCTTCCTGATGGTCGGTTCGGGCCTGCTTGCGCTCCTTTCCATTCTTGTCCAGCGCGACAAATCCTCCAGATAGGCCACGCACCGATGCGCGAATTCGATTTCGTCATTGTTGGGGCCGGCTCTGCCGGCTCGGTGCTTGCAGACCGGCTTTCGGAAAATGGCAAATTCACGGTTTGCCTGCTTGAGGCGGGCGGATCGGATCTGAATTTCTGGATCTGGATGCCGATCGGGTATGGCAAGGCGTTCTACAATCGCAAGATTAACTGGATGTATGAGACCGAGGCGGATCCAGGGCTGAACGGGCGCAAGGGATACTGGCCGAGAGGCAAGGTTCTGGGCGGTTCCAGTTCGATCAATGCCATGGTTTATATCCGAGGTCAGCACGACGACTTCAACGACTGGAAGGCGATGGGTAACCCCGGCTGGGGCTGGGAGGACGTATTGCCTTACTTCAAGCGATGCGAAACCAACGACGCCGGCGCTTCGGAATTTCGAGGGGGCAGCGGCCCGCTTCACGTTTCGACCATGAAGCGGGACCTGCATCCGCTTTGCGATGTCTTTCTGGAAGCGGGGCAGCAGGCGGGCTTCAGGCACAACGCCGATTTCAATGGCGCGGACCAGGAAGGTGTCGGCTGCTACCAGATCACGGCGAAGGGGGGCTTCAGGATGTCCGCCGCGCGGGCTTATCTTTCCTCAGTGAAGAAGCGGCCCAATGTGACGATCCTCACTCACGCCCATGCCACGAAGGTGCTGATGGAAGGACGCCGCGCGGTCGGCGTCGTTTTCCTCCGCGATGGCAAGCAAGCGACCATCAGAACTAGTCGTGAAGTCATTCTCAGCGCCGGTGCCGTGAACTCTCCCCAGCTTCTGATGCTTTCCGGTATCGGGGGGGCGCAAGAATTGAGGGCGCATGGCATCGAAGTTGCCGTGGAGCGCAAGGGTGTGGGCCGGCATCTTCAGGATCATCTGGGGCTTGATTACCTCTACCGGTCGAAGGTGCCTACGCTGAACAATCAGCTCAATCCCTGGTGGGGAAAGCTTCTGCAAGGCATGCGTTATGTCGCAACGAGGCGAGGGCCGCTTTCGCTCAGCGTCAATCAGGCTGGAGGATTCGTAAAAACGAATCCAGGCGAAAGTCGGCCCAATATGCAGCTTTATTTCTCACCCGTCAGTTACACAAAAGCGCCGAAAGGCAAGCGCCCGCTCATGAATCCGGATCCGTTTCCGGGTTTTCTGCTTGGAATTCAGCCGACGCGGCCGACCAGCCGGGGGCGGATCACCTTGCGTTCCGGCGATCCTTTGGATGCGCCGGAAATCCATCCCAATTCGCTCAGCACCAACCGCGATCTCATCGAGATGGTTGAAGGTTGCAGGGTTATGCGCAAGATCGCTTCGGCGCCGGCGATGCAGGCGGTGATCGAAGAAGAAATCTTGCCGGGCCCTAAAGTGCAGAGCGATGAGGAAATGCAGGAAGACATACGAAGCAGGTGTTCGACGGTCTTCCACCCCGTCAGCACCTGTCGCATGGGGCCAAATCCGGATGAGGATGTTGTCGATGCCAGGCTGCGCGTTTACGGCGTCACGGGGTTGCGCGTGGTCGACGCTTCCATTTTTCCGGCGATGACATCAGGCAACACCAATGCGCCGACAATAATGGTCGGCGAAAAGGGGGCTGATCTCATCCTGCAGGATCATCAGGATATTTAAAGGTAAGGCACATGAAGGGCGCGGAACTGTTCACGGAGGACTTCAAGCCCGAGCCCTATTGGTGGGAAACGGCAAAGCCGGTCGACCTCAACGCGAGCAACCTTACGCCGGAAGCTGATGTCGTCGTTATCGGGGCAGGTTACACCGGTCTTAATGCCGCGCTGCAAACCGCTCGCGAGGGGATGTCGACTCTTGTCCTCGATGCCGAGGCGGCAGGTTGGGGCTGCAGCACGCGCAACGGAGGCCAGGTTTCAACCAGCGTAAAGCCCACCTTTTCAGCGCTTAGACGCCGCTACGGCTCCGAAATCGCAGCGGATATCCTGAAAGAGGGGCAGGCTTCCCTCGATTATATGCATCGACTGGTTCGCGAAGAGCGCCTCGATTGCGATTTCAAAGCGGTGGGGCGATTTCACGGTGCCCATCTACCCCACCTCTACGAGAAGCTCGCTCGGGAATGCGAGGCGGGACATCCGGTATGGAAAATGGATGCC
The DNA here is from genome assembly GCF_013266695.1 of Hongsoonwoonella zoysiae. Classification (GTDB taxonomy): domain Bacteria; phylum Pseudomonadota; class Alphaproteobacteria; order Rhizobiales; family Stappiaceae; genus Hongsoonwoonella; species Hongsoonwoonella zoysiae. The sequence continues at coordinate 308,263 of NZ_JABRXF010000003.1, read as the reverse complement.
TTCATGGTGCCCAAAGAAGAGATGGCCTCGGAGATCGGGTCCGATGCCTATCACGGGGGAATGGTTTTTCCGCGCCATTGCAGTATCGATGTGGGTAGATACCACCCGGCACTGTTGAAACGCGTCCTCGAAGCTGGCGCGCTTGTGAAAAACCATACCAAGGTGGTTTCGATCGAGCGCCTCAAGACAGGTTTTGCGGTTCGCACAGAAGCCGGCCGGATCAAGGCCGGCAAAGTCATTGTCGCCACAAATGGATATTCAGGGCCGCTATCTCCGTATCACCGTAGACGGATCATCCCGATAGGATCATATGTCATCGCCACGGAAGAGATTGCCTCAAGCTTGGTGGACAGGTTGTTTCCGACCGATCGGGTCATCTCCGATACCCGGAAGCTGGTCTACTACTATCGGCTTTCGCCCGACCGGAAGCGGGTTCTGTTCGGTGGGCGGGTGTCGTTGAGCGAGACGGACCCGAGGAAAAGCGCCGTCAAGCTGCACCGGGACATGGTCGCGCTTTTTCCCGAATTGAAGGATATCAAAGTCCGCCACTCCTGGATGGGCTTTGTCGGATATACGTTCGACACGCTTGCCCATTGCGGTGATGACAATGGTCTTTACTACGCCATGGGCTACTGCGGGTCCGGCGTCGGCATGGCCAGCTACCTTGGAATGCGAATGGGGCTGAAGGCTGCGGGGCGTGAGATGCTTCCATCCGCCTTTGAGAGGATATCCTTTCCGACAAGGCCACTTTACAACGGAAATCCTTGGTTTCTCGCACCATCGGTGCTGATTTATCGCCTGCGCGACAAATTTGGGATTTGATCTTCTGGGCTCCCGCGTTTTCCCCGCCCTGGGCCAAGAGCCAAAGGTTTACAGATCCATAAGCTGCTGGGAAGCGTGGCGCAGTTGGAGCGGATATCCAGCTCGCCAACTTTCAGTATCTCTTTGATTTTCTTTTAGGAAAACTGGTGCTGCCGGAGAGATTTGAACTCTCGACCTCTCCCTTACCAAGGGAGTGCTCTACCCCTGAGCTACGGCAGCGCGCCTGTTGCCATTGTTGGCGGGTGCGAAGGAATAACTCCACCCTATTTGAATGGCCGCCAGCGGATTTGTTCCGCTGAACGCAAGCGCTTTTGCCACAACGTCCGATGCGGCGCAAGCCCGGATAAGCGCGAACTGTGGACATTCCTGCCGTAGCAACCCGCCTTTACCTGCGGCAGATTTTCTCCACCGTCCTTTTGCGATGACAATCGCCTGGTGTAGAGAAGGAGCGCAGTATCAACGCTTTGGAGCATGGGCGGCGCCGATGGACAGGGAAGGCGGGAAAAAGAATGCGCAACACGTAGCCAAGGCGGATAAGGAAAAGCGCCTCGCAGAAGCCTTGCGGGCGAACCTTCGCCGCCGCAAAGCCGCCAAAAAGCCGGGGTCAAGTGACGGTGGCGGTGCGACGGGAAATTCAGCCGACGAAGAAGCGGTTGACTGATCGTTTCGAAGGCCGCTTGGGCCAAATCCCGAGTTGCGTCGCTTGAGAGCATGATGCTACACGGTGCGGTCGCATTTGCCCGGCGGTGCCCATTTCTTGTTCGATCGGCAGGTTTTCATCTTATGGACAGTATCAAGATCGTTGGCGGTAACGAACTCAACGGCACGCTGCCGATTTCGGGTGCGAAAAACGCCACTTTGCCGCTGATGATCGCGTCGCTTCTGACGCCCGATACGCTGACGCTTGAAAATGTGCCGCGCCTGCGCGATGTCGCGCAGCTTCTGCATATCCTCTCTAACCATGGCGTCGACTATACGGTCGCGGGTCGCAGGCAGGGTCAGGATCCCATGAAGGGCCAGACCCTTCATCTTAACGCTGCCGAAATCGTCGATACGACGGCGCCATATGAGCTTGTCTCCAAGATGCGCGCCAGTTTCTGGGTGATCGGGCCGTTGCTTGCGCGTGCCGGAGAGGCACGGGTGTCGCTGCCCGGCGGCTGCGCCATCGGCACAAGGCCTGTCGATTTCTTTATCCAGGGACTTCTGGCGCTGGGTGCGGAGACGACGATCGACCAGGGGTATGCCGTGGCCCGCGCCCCCAAAGGTCTGATCGGTAATCGTGTGCGCTTTCCGAAGATCTCTGTGGGTGCGACCCACACCGTAATGATGGCTGCCGCTCTCGCGAAAGGCGAAAGCGTGATCGAAAACGCGGCCCGCGAACCGGAGGTGAAAGACCTTGCGGACTGCCTGATCGGCATGGGGGCGAAGATAGAAGGCGCCGGCACGGATACCATCCATATCCAGGGGGTGCCGAGCCTGCATGGATACAAACACCGTGTGATCCCGGATCGTATCGAAACGGGCACTTACGCCATGGCGGTGGCAATGACGGGCGGCGATGTATTCCTTGAAGGGGCACGGGCCGACCTGCTTGCATCGGCTATCGGGGCGATGCGGGAAGCGGGAACGCATTTCGAGGAAACCGATGGCGGGCTTAGAGTATACCGCAATGGCAATGGAATCGCCCCGGTCGATATCACGACGGAACCCTATCCGGGCTTTCCGACGGACCTTCAGGCCCAGTTCATGGCGCTCATGACACGTTCAGGCGGTACGTCCCGAATTACGGAGACAATCTTCGAAAACCGGTTCATGCATGTTCAGGAACTTGCGCGTCTGGGAGCAAATATCAGGGTGGATGGCCGTACGGCTGTCGTAGAAGGGATGAGCAGCCTCCATGGTGCCCCGGTAATGGCGACTGACCTGCGGGCTTCCGTCTCGCTCGTGATTGCGGGCCTTGCGGCGGAAGGCGAAACGACGGTCAATCGTGTTTATCATCTCGACCGTGGTTTCGAGCGCCTTGAGGAAAAGCTTTCGCGCTGCGGCGCGCAAATCGAGCGTATCTCCGCCTGACGGCTCAGATATGCCGCTATTGCTTTGACAAGCTCGGATCATTACGTCTATGCCGCAATCAAACTGAGGCTCAGGCGGCCCGTTGCCGCTTCTGCCGTTTGGGGCAATCAGGCATGGATCAACTGAAGCTCGCAGCTCTGGACGAGGAAGATCTCGCCGTTATTTCGGCGCACGTACAGGATGCGGTTCTGAAGGTCGGTGACATTCGCTTCCTGCCGCGTGAAGACCGCCTTCTCGTCGTTATGAACCGGTTTGCCTGGGACAAGGCGCTCGGAAAACAGGCGCGCGATCTGGAACGGCGCAGAGCCGCACTTTCATTTGCCCGCGCGTCGAACGTCAAGGCGACACGCATTCGCCAGGGCGAAAAGGATGCGGTTCTTTCGCTGCTTGCGATCGAATTCGCCGCGACAGACGCCCCCGCAGGGCGCGTGACACTATATTTTTCAGGTGGTGCAGCTCTGAGCTTCGATGTGGAATGCATAGAAGCGCAGCTTGCCGACCTTGGCGCCGCCTGGGCGACCGAACATATGCCAAAGCATGAGGCATGATGCTCTGCCTGCCTGGCAGACATTCAAACATTTCACGATGAGGACAAGCCTTTGGCGGTGAAGCTATTTTCCGCAGAACAAGCCTTCGACGATGATTTCAGGGCGCTTCTTGAAAGCAAGCGCGAGGCGTCGGTGGATGTCGACGAGACGGTGCGCGGTATCCTTGATGATGTGCGGATACGCGGCGATGCAGCGCTTCTGGATTATACCGCGCGTTTTGACCGGCTGACGGCAGGCTCTGTCGCGGAACTGCGGGTCACGAAATCGGAAATCGACGCAGCGATGGAAAGCGTTGATCCGGAAACGTTGAAAGCGCTGGAATTGGCGTGCGACCGGATCGCCAGCCATCACGCCCGGCAAGTCCCAAAAGACGACCGATATGTGGACCCGATCGGCGTAGAGCTGGGCTCGCGATGGGGTGCGATCCAGGCTGTCGGCCTCTACGTTCCCGGAGGAACGGCGAGTTATCCTTCCTCCGTGCTGATGAACGCCGTGCCGGCGAAGGTGGCGGGCGTTGAGCGTATCGCCATGGTCGTCCCAAGCCCGGACGGGGTTTTGAACCCGCTTGTGCTTGTTGCCGCCCGGCTCGCCGGTGTTGAGGAGATTTACCGGATCGGCGGCGCTCAGGCAGTCGGGGCATTGGCCTATGGCACGGAGACGATCGCACCGGTGTTCAAGATCGTCGGCCCCGGCAACGCCTATGTAGCGGCGGCGAAGCGCAGGGTTTTCGGAACAGTCGGCATCGACATGATCGCCGGACCATCGGAAATCCTCGTGGTCGCGGACGGACGGAACGATCCGGACTGGATTGCAGCCGACCTGCTCTCGCAGGCCGAACATGATGAAAGCGCGCAGTCGATCCTGATTACCAACGATGCCGCATTTGCCGAAAGGGTCGATCAGGCGGTTGCGGCGCAGCTCCTCACGCTCCCACGGAGCGATGTCGCCGGCGCGAGCTGGCGGGACTTTGGCGCGATTATCGTCACTGAAAGCCTTGAAGAAGCGCCCGCGCTCGTGGACCGGATCGCCCCGGAGCATCTGGAACTTGCCGTCGAAGATCCAGAGGCCTTACTCGCCCGGATATCCAACGCGGGTGCCGTGTTCCTGGGCAGATATACGCCTGAAGCAATTGGCGATTATATCGGCGGGTCAAATCATGTGTTGCCGACCGCCCGCTCGGCCAGGTTCTCCTCGGGGCTGTCGGTTCTGGATTTCGTCAAACGCACCTCGATCCTGAAGTGCAATGCGGATAACCTTAGGCAATTGGGCCCTTCTGCAATCGCGCTGGCGAGATCCGAGGGGCTGGAAGCTCACGGACGTTCTGTGGCGATCCGCCTCAATCTTTGATGAAGAGGCGGCAGCCTGCCGCGAGGAAGGAAAAAGGGTTCATGGCGGAAGGGCAGGGGGGCTCGACAATATCGAAAGGGCGCCTCGTTGAGGTGGAGCTCGATGACGCCTCGATTGCCCGATCCACGCCGGACGTCGAGCATGAGCGTGCGGTCGCCATATATGATCTCGTGGAGGAGAATGAATTCGAGCCGGTTGGCCAGTTCGAAGGGCCTTTTCGGCTGCGGCTTTCCATCGTCGAAAAGAAGCTCGTCTTCGAAATCGCGCAAGAGAATGGCGTGCCGGCCATTACGCATGTGCTGTCGCTAACGCCGCTTAGAAAGATCATCAAAGACTATTTTCTGATATGCGAAAGCTACTTCGAGGCGATTCGCCACTCCAGCCCGAGCCAGATCGAAGCGATCGACATGGGGCGGCGCGGTGTTCACAACGATGGCTCCCGCATCCTGATGGAGCGCCTTGAGGGAAAAGTGCGCGTTGACATGCAGACGGCGCGGCGCTTGTTCACGCTGATCTGCGCACTGCACTGGAAAGGCTGACATCTGTGGGCGGCGTGCGTCCGGGAGCTATCCTGTTCGCCTGCAGCATGAATGCGGTGCGTTCGCCCATGGCGGCATGCATAACCAGAAAGCTTTTCCCGCAGCAGATTTACGTCCGCTCCTGCGGAGCAAGAAGTGGCGCACCGGATCCGTTTGTCGATGCCGTCATGCAGGAAATAGGTTGCGACCTTTCCAGCCATCGGGCGAAAACCTTCGAGGAATTGGACGAATCCGGTTTCGACCTCATAATCACGCTCGCACCCGAGGCCCATCATAAGGCGCTGGAATTGACGCGGACGGAGGCCGTGGAGGTTGAATACTGGCCGACGCCCGATCCTACGCTTGCTACCGGATCGCGCGATCAGATTCTCGAATCCTATCGCAGTGTGCGTGACCTTCTTATGGAGCGGATAAAGAAACGCCTCGCATGGTCGCCCGCGCCGAGCGGCTGAGGAAGGCTCTGTGATATGATGAAACGCATTGATTCCGCCGCGCAGTTTCGTTCAATAGAAGGAAATCGCCGCAGGCGGATACGCCCTGTTCACATTTCCTTCGCGATCCGCTAGTTTCCCGCCACGCGGACGCGTTTTGCATTCGAATTCGACTGCTGTCGAATGCATTCCATGCGATCAGGTCAAATTAACTGAAGCGTCGTCGTTTCGTCTCGAATGTCGAGTTTCGAAGCGATAGGCTTTCATAGGCACTTACAACCAGGACACCATATGGCGAAGGAAGAAGTACTAGAATTTCCCGGAGTGGTCACGGAACTGCTCCCCAACGCGACTTTTCGCGTGAAGCTCGAAAACGACCACGAAATCATTGCTCACACAGCGGGCCGCATGCGCAAGAACCGCATTCGCGTCCTGGCGGGCGACAAGGTTCTCGTGGAGATGACGCCCTATGACCTGACCAAGGGCCGCATCACCTATCGTTTCAAATGATCGCGTGAGATAAGCTTTTCGGCCGATCCGCGTGTCTTCGACCGGCTTCCCATGAAAAAACGCCCGACACTTATTCTGGCTTCCGGCTCGCCGCGTCGTCTGGCGCTTTTGCAGCAGATCGGCATCGATCCGGACAAACTTCTGCCTGCCGACATTGATGAAAGCCCGCACCGGGGTGAATCTCCGCGCGCGCTTGCAACGAGGCTTGCGCGAACGAAAGCGGAAGCCGCACGTCGTGATGCCGACAGGTTGGTTGAGGGAGCCGACACCGTCATCCTCGCCGCGGATACGGTGGTGGCGGTGGGCAGGCGCGTCCTGCCGAAGGCGGAAACCTCCGATCAGGCGGATGCTTGTCTTCAGCTTCTCTCAGGCCGTGCGCATCGTGTTTATACGGGCGTTTGCGTGAGCGCGTCGAAGGGCGTTTTACGCCAGCGGGTGATCGAGACGCGCGTGCGTTTCAAGCGCCTTTCCCGCCAGGAGATAAGAGATTATCTCGCGTCCGGAGAATGGCGCGGCAAGGCGGGCGGTTATGCCATCCAGGGCCTTGCCGGAAGTTTTGTCGCCAAGCTGGTCGGGTCCTATCCGAATGTCGTGGGCCTGCCGCTATATGAGACTGCGACCCTGCTTTCCGGAGTGGGCTATCCGGCGACGGCCCTATGGGCGGACCCTGCCGCCCTTTCAGCTTGAATATCCGTACGAACATAGCCCCGCTTGACCTTGTGGCGGAGTTTACGCGCTTCCCATCCTCGATAGGATTGCAATAATTCGAAAGAATGCGAGTGCCCGGCAGGATGCTGCGCCGGGCATGATCTGCATCCAAGGGGAAACGCCATGAACCTCGCAGCCTGGCTGCTGCGTGCCGGGCGTGCGCAACCGGGAAGTCCGGCGGTCGCGGTTGGCACAAGATCGGTAGCGACATATTCGGATTTCGCCAGGAGGGCCGCACGGCTTGCCGAAGGACTGTGCGCCCTGCCGGAAGTGAAGGCCGGCGACCGCGTCGCGATTTTTTCCAAGAACTGCATCGAGTATTTGGAAATCCTGTACGGCATATGGTGGGCCGGGCTTGCTGCGGTGCCGATAAACGCCAAGCTTCACGCTGCCGAAGCGGCCTGGATCCTTGAGCATTCCGGCGCGAGTGTCGCTTTCGTAGGAGCGGACGCGGAGGCGGAAATTGGCGCTCGCGCACCCGAATCGTTGAGACACCTCGTCACGATTCGCTCGCCAGCATACGATAGGCTGTTTTCCGGCGATGCTGCCCCACTTGCCGATACCGCTCCGGACGATCTTGCGTGGCTATTTTATACGTCCGGCACAACCGGGCGTCCGAAGGGCGCAATGCTGAGTCACCGGAATCTCCTGTCAGCATCCTATGGCTATCTGACCGATGTCGACCCGACAAACCCTGGCGACACGTTGCTGCATGCTGCGCCGATGAGCCATGGATCGGGTATTTACATCATGGCGCATGTGGGGCGGTTCGGTATCAACGCTGTTGCGGAGTCAGGCGGCTTCGACCCGGTGGAAGTGTTGTCGGCGTTTGCGGAAAAGCCCGGCATTTCCATGTTCGCGGCACCTACCATGATAAAAAGGCTTGTCGAGTGTCCGCTTGAGCCGGCCAACGAAAACATTCGCACTATCATTTGGGGCGGGGCGCCGATGCACATTGCGGACATTCGTCGTGCGGTCGATCGGTTCGGGCCGCATTTCGCGCAAATCTACGGACAGGGCGAAACGCCAATGACGGCAACAGTGCTTTCCAAGGCGGATATTGCCGATCGCGACCATCCCCGATGGCTTGAGCGCCTGGGGTCGGCGGGCATCGTCAATTCCGCTGTGGAGATTCGTATCGGCGGCGAAAATGATGAAACCTTGCCGGCGGGAGAAACGGGAGAAATCCTCGTTCGTGGCGATGCCGTCATGCTTGGATATTGGAACAATACGGAGGCCACGAAAGAAACACTTCGTGGTGGCTGGCTGCACACCGGCGATGTCGGTGCGATCGATGAGGAGGGCTACGTCACTCTCAAGGATCGTTCCAAGGATGTGATCATTTCCGGCGGCAGCAATATCTACCCCAGGGAGGTGGAAGAAGTGCTGTTGTCACATCCAGGCGTCAGAGAAGCCTCGGTGATCGGAAGAACCGATCCGGAATGGGGGGAAGTCGTCATCGCCTATTATTCGGGCGAGGCGGGCCCTGGCGAACTTGATGAGCTTTGCCTCAATCGGATCGCACGGTTCAAGCGCCCCAAGGACTACATCCGGCTGGAGAGCTTGCCGAAGAATAATTACGGAAAGATATTGAAAACCGATCTTCGCGAAGCGGATGAAAAGCGTGCCGGAAAATTCGAAGAGGGCCACTGAGACGTTCTTGAAAAACAAATCTGACAGGGGAGATGGCAAATGGCCGGACGGCTTGCCGATAAAGTGGCGCTCGTGGTGGGAGCGGGGTCCATCGGGCCGGGATGGGGAAATGGAAAGGCTGCGGCGGTTCTCTTCGCGCGCGAGGGCGCCAAGGTCGTTTGCGCCGATATCAACGAGGCGGCTGCCGAAGAGACGCGCTCGATTATTGAGGGCGAAGGCGGTAGTGCCATCGCGCTGAAATGCGACGTGACGAATTCCGCCGAAGTCAAGGCTATGGTCGCAAGAGCGGTCGATGCCTACGGAACGATAAATGTCCTGGACAATAATGTCGGCATTGCCGAGGTCGGTGGCGTGGTGGAACTGCCGGAGGATGAATGGGACAAGGTGAATGCTGTTAACCTCAAGAGCGTTTTCCTGGCGATGAAATACGTCATTCCGGTCATGCAGAAGGCCGGCGGCGGATCTATCGTCAATATCTCCTCCATTGCCTCAATCCGCTACACGGGCGTTCCTTATGCCACTTACTATGCGACGAAGGCAGCGGTGAACCATTTGACGCGCACGACCGCGGTGCAATATGCCAGCGAGCATATCCGCGTAAATGCCGTCCTGCCGGGCTTGATGAAAACACCGATGGTGGAAAAGGCGGCAGGACTTGCCGATGCATATGCCGAGGGTGACGTGGAAGAGATGTGGCGGGTGCGTGATGCGCAAGTTCCCATGGGCCACATGGGAGATGCCTGGGACGTGGCCAACGCGGCTCTCTTCCTTGCCAGCGACGAGGCGAAATATGTCACTGGCATCGAACTCGTCGTCGATGGGGGCATTACGCTGAAATACAGCTGATACGGAATTCGTGATGGCAAAAGATACTGTGAATGCAGAGGAAAAGACGCCCCGTCGTCCGCGTCCCTGTCCGATCTGCCAGAAACTCTCGATCGAAGCTTTTTATCCATTCTGTTCCAAACGATGCGCAGACGTGGATCTGAACCGGTGGCTGTCCGGCGGCTATTCCACACCGGTCGTGGAAATGGAGCCGGAAGATTACGATGAACTGGAGCAGATACGGGATCGCGATTGGGAGTGATCTGTTGCAACGCTGCAATTGACGTTAAGTGATCTAAAGCACAGACTCGGCACCATATCAGGCGTTTTCTGTGTGTGGCGCCGGCCAAAAGACGCATTCCGAGGGCGGGCGTCGGCGGAATCGTTTTATCGGAGAACGTCATTCCATGCAGCGGATCCGTGTATCCATTTCGGCAGGCACAATTCTCCTCGCTTCGTTTGCAGCAAGCGCCGCTGCAGAAGGTGTCGGCGTTACCAGTGCGGTCAATCAATCGGCTCAAGGTCAGCTTGGGGGCGGAAAGCTTCATACGATCCGGCTTGGGCAATCGGTGTTCTATAATGAGCAAATTCGCACCAGCAGTTCGGGACTTCTGCAGATTCTGCTCGTTGACGGGTCGACTTTCACCGTGGGGCCTGATTCGAATCTGATTATCGATTCCTTTGTCTACGATCCTGCCGCCGAGTCCGGGGAGATGGTCGCGACCTTTTCGAAAGGCGTGGCCCGTTTCGTCGGCGGTCGGCTCTCAAAGAACAAAGGTGGTGTGACGATCAATACCCGCCAGGGCACCGTCGGTATCCGCGGCGGGATAGCGACCTTGCTGGAGCAAGGCGGGCAGTCCGTCTACTCTTTCGTTTATGGAAAAGACCTTGTCTTCAGCGGAAGAGCCGGTGGAAGCGAACGTATCTACCGTCCCGGCTTTTCGGTTTTCGCCTCGGGAGGCAAAGGAAAGGTGGGTCGTACGCCGCAAGGGCTTTACCGACAGATAGTCGCAAGCCTGTCGGGCAAGCGCGGCAATAATGGCGGGTCTGCTTCCGAGCCTGGTGCGAACCAGCTTCAAACCTTCGGCCAGATCAATTCTGCTCTTGCACCGCGATACCGCTCCCCCATTCCGGCTCCCGTCCTCAAAGGAAACCCGCAGGAACCGCTTGACCGCAAGCTCGACATTCCGGACGCCAATGCGGATTACATTCGCGGACCCGGACATAGCTCCCGCTACTGCTACCCGCCATCGAATTGTTGAGCTTGTAGGCCGCTCCACTCCGGCGGGATTTTTTCCCATCCGTCGGGTTTTTGCGCGATATTCACACGACTTTGAACTTGTTATGCCCGGAATGCTGGACGGTACGCGAACCGGCTGGCAATCTCTTGTCACTTGATCGTCGTAAGTTCTTTGGCGGTCACCATGGGTTGAGCTGCTCCCGACTTCACAGGATGCGCGTCACTGTGTCCATTCGAAGCAGCGGCGGCTAATTGGGACGGGGACAGGGCATGAAACGACATCTTTTGGCAGCGGGCGTGGCGGTTGTAGCGCTATCGGGCGGAATGATTTCCACCGTGGCCCACGCAGAATACGCTTTGACGATTCTTCACATCAACGATCTGCACTCACGCATTGAACCAATTAACAAATACGATGCAACCTGTTCGGCTGAAGACGACGAAAATGGCGAATGCTATGGCGGCGTCGCTCGCCTCAAGGCGAAGCTGGACGAGCGGCGCGATGCATTGGGCGATGCAGGCAAGAACGTGGTCACGCTCGACGCTGGGGATCAGTTTCAAGGCTCGCTCTTCTATTCATCCTACAAGGGCAAGGCCGCCGCGGAATTCATGAATGTGATCGGCTTCGATGCCATGGCAGTCGGCAACCACGAGTTCGACGATGGCCCGCAAGGCCTTTCGAGTTTTCTCGATATGGTCGAGTTTCCGGTCATATCGGGCAACATCGAAGTCGAGAATGAGCCGACGCTGAAGGGAAAAGTGCCAGGCACTCTCGTGCTCGAGGTTGGCGGTGCGAAGATCGGCATCGTTTCGGCGTTGGCGGAAGATACGTCCGAAACATCGTCTCCGGGTGAGAACGTTCGCTTCATCAGCGCCGAAGATTACCTGAAAGGGGCGGTTGAGGGCCTTGAAGCCGCCGGTGTGGACAAGATAATCGCGCTCACACATATGGGGCTTCCGCGCGATATGCAGATTGCATCCAAGGTACCGGGTATCGACGTCATCGTTGGCGGCCATTCACATACGCTCTTGTCCAATACGGACGATGGTGCGGCCGGGCCTTATCCGGTCATCGTCCAGAATCCGGTTGGAAAGCAAGTGCCTATCGTTCAGGCCTATGCCTTCGGCAAATACCTTGGCGAAATCGAGATTGTGTTCGACGACGATGGAAACGTTCTTTCCGCCGCCGGCGATCCGATCCTGCTGGATGCATCGATTGCCGCGGACAAGGACGTTGCGGCGCGCGTGAAAGAGCTTGCCGGTCCGCTAGAGGAGCTCAAGAACCAGATTGTCGGCGCTTCCGCGGCGATTATCGACGGGTCGCGCGATAGTTGCCGTGCCCGCGAATGCGAAATGGGAAATCTCGTTGCCGACGCGATGCTTGAACGCGTCAAGGCCCAGGGCATCGATATAGCCATCCAGAACGGCGGCGGCCTCCGGGCATCGATCGACGATGGCGAGGTCACGATGGGCGAAGTTCTCACGGTCCTGCCATTCCAGAACACGCTGTCGACCTTCCAGCTTAAGGGGGCGGATATCGTCGCAGCTCTAGAAAACGGCGTCTCCCAGGTTGAGGAAGGTGCTGGCCGCTTCCCGCAGGTTGCCGGAATGCGTTACGTCTGGACCAGGGCGAAAAAGCCGCTTGAAGGCAGGATCATCAAGGTGGAAGTCGAGCAGGACGGAAGCTGGGTTCCGCTCGATCCGGAGAAGACCTACGGGGTCGTTAGCAACAATTACATGCGTGGCGGCGGCGACGGTTACAAGATCTTCGCGGCCAATGCGACGAATGCCTACGACTATGGGCCCGGGCTGGAGCAGGTCGTCGCGGATTATATTGCGGCACTTGAAGAACCCTATCAGCCTTATCTTGACGAGCGTGTGCGCGAAGTCGAATAATCTGAATTAAATTGACAACGGCATTGCGGCGCACCAGTAAGGTGCGCCGCTTTTTTAAGACTACCTTGTTGCTGCTACGCAACAATCGACTCCTGAATCCTGCCAATACCGCCAATGACGGCGACTCAATCCAGCTAATTATTTAAAGTTCCGCGACGACAGACAGGCGGGCGGACCTTTTCAATTGAGCCGTGAATCGTACAGCGGGGCGGGAGGTGTATTTCTAGCGTTGGCGTTTTCCAGCGTGATGGTTGCTTTTGCCTGTCTGAATTCCTTGCCCGCAACGGCGCAGGTTTTCGACCCGCGTGAGCATGCTGAAAAAGAGATAGTGGCCCGCCAGGCGCAGTTGCTACAAGCAATGCTCCGCGAACCGGACAATATGCAGCTTGCCTTTGAATATGCGATCGTCTCCGTGAGGCTGGAAGATTATGAAGCAGCGATCGGGACATTCGAGCGCATGCTGGTCTTTGCTCCCGAGCTTGCCCGGGTGAGGCTTGAACTGGGCGTCCTTTATTTTCGGTTGGGCTCTTTCGATACCGCTCGCGTGCATCTCGAAATAGCGCGGGATGATGCCGCTCCCGGATCAGAGCTCGCCAATACCGCCGACACCTACCTGGCGGCCATCGAAAAGGCGGAGGAACCAGCGAAGTTCGGCGGAGCTATCGTGGTTGGCGGGCGCTATCAGACCAATGCCAACGCGGGTCCGGGCGACAGTCTGCTGAACCTCAACGGCTTTCCGGTGCTTCTCAATCCGGATGCGAGCGGCAGTCCGGACTGGAACGCGTTTATATCCGGCGGGGTTCACGGGTCTGTTGATCTTGGCAATCAGGGAGACCTGTTCGAGGCGGATCTTCTTTTCTACGGCTCCCGCTACGCCGATATACATCGGCTGGACAACGAACTTGCGGAATTGAACTTCGGCCCGTCATTCAATATGGGCCGTTTCGACCTCTATAACGCGCGGCTTGGCTTCTACGGAATTGTCGGTGGTGCGCGCCTTGACAACGAAAATTACTACGCTCAGCTCGGCGGTGGCGCGAAGTTCGAATATCTGCCGGATATAAAATCGTCGGTGAACGCACGCATGGAAATCCGCAGACGCTGGTTCTACGACAGTCTCAATTATCCGACCGTTTCCAATCGCGACGGATATCAGGTGCTTGGTAAGCTGACCTATTTTTATCAGTTGGCGGATGCTCTCCAGCTTCGTGGTCAGGTGATGGGAGATTACGAAAGCGCCGAAGTCGGGTATGAGGAAAACTGGGAGCTTGGTGTCGCCGCCGGCGGAACGGTGATTTTCGCTTCGCCTTTGCAGGCGTTGAATTACCCATGGGCGTTCGATCTCGAAGCGGGTTACATACGGCGCGAATATGCCGATCCCGACGGTTTCAACAGTTTCACCCAGGCTGAGCGCGACAATGAGTTCTGGCTGCGCGGTATCCTTACTGTCCCGGTTCGCGAGGATGTAGCGTTCGCATTTACCAGCGAGATCCACAGGCTTCAGTCCAACTATGAGACACGCCAATATTCCAACGGTCTTGGGATGGTTTCCGTTGTGAAAACGTTTTGAAGGTTTATTTTTCAGAGGCAGCCTCGGCCATGCGCTGCCTTGAGGCAAGGGTGGCCCGACGTTTCTCTCCCTGGCTGTGAAAAACTGGAAAAGACCCGCTGGACAGACGACAAGCGAGCTTTTATAAGACCCGCACTTCGGGCGGCGAACTGCCTTCGGCAACCTCAGCCGCCTCTGCCCAGGTAGCTCAGTTGGTAGAGCAGCGGATTGAAAATCCGCGTGTCGGTGGTTCGATTCCGCCCCTGGGCACCACTTGTTCCTTCCATAGAAATTCATCTGCACGAGACCGGAGCAAATGCATCGGCATGACTCTCCGCCGATGCATTGCGGGTTTGGCGGCCTCTCGTAAATCAGAACCGCACGCTCGAGAAGAACACCATGCGTGCGAGGATACTGCGTACCGCACCGCCATAAGAGTAAAGGGGTCATAAGAATAATTTATCGTGACGCTCGATTTTTGCGATTTCATCTGATGCAATGCGTTTGATAGAAAGGCGCCACGATCCAATGGTGTGCGATTGTTATGGACATCCCGCATCACCAAGTCGCACGGCGTTTCTGTTGCATACGGGCGGGTTGACGGGAGCGATGGAACTGGCGGAGCGGCATTTGATACTGCAGCGCTTTCGTGACAAGAAATCGCTTTGGAGACGATGCTTTGAGCATATCCTTTTCGCCAGATCCGTTTCAGGCTTTGGCGGAATATGCTCTGGGAAACGCGACGGGGTTCGGGCCGTGCACGCGAGGAACCGTTCCCTCAAGATAATTTCCCTCAAGCTCCCGACACCCCCGTGAAATGCTTGAATTCGCCACTCGGTAAGAACTCGAAAAACAGCCACGATAGGAGATGGCCATGGACGCGATGACTGACGACAGCACAGGCAAATGCCCGGTTATGCACGGTGGCAATACCGCCATGGGAGCGAATGTCATGGATTGGTGGCCCAATGCCCTCAACCTCGACATCCTCCATCAGCACGACACGAAGACCAATCCGTTGGGCAAGGATTTCAACTATCGCGAAGAGCTGAAGAAGCTTGATGTGGAGGCTCTCAAGAAAGACCTTCATGCGCTGATGACCGAAAGCCAGGATTGGTGGCCGGCTGATTACGGGCACTACGGCGGCTTGATGGTTCGCATGGCGTGGCACGCTGCAGGCACCTATCGCCTGGCTGACGGTCGCGGTGGCGGCGGCACGGGCAACCAGCGCTTTGCTCCACTTGATTCCTGGCCGGACAACGTCAGCCTCGACAAGGCGCGCCGCTTGCTGTGGCCGATCAAGAAGAAATACGGCAACAAGATTTCCTGGGCGGACCTGCTCATCCTGGCCGGCAACATTGCTTATGAATCAATGGGCCTTACAACCTTCGGCTTCGCTTTCGGACGTGAGGACATTTGGCATCCGGAAAAGGACATTTACTGGGGTGCCGAAAAGGAATGGCTCGCGCCGAGCGATAACCGTTATGAAAGCGTCGATGACCCCACGACTATGGAAAACCCGCTGGCGGCGGTGCAGATGGGCCTCATATACGTCAATCCCGAAGGGGTGAACGGCAAGCCCGACCCGCTGAAGACTGCGGCTCAGGTTCGCGAAACCTTCGCCCGGATGGCGATGAATGACGAGGAAACCGCGGCACTGACCGCAGGTGGTCACACTGTCGGCAAGGCTCATGGCAATGGGGATGCGGGTGCGTTGGGGCCGGTGCCCGCGGCGGCAGGCGTCGAAGAGCAGGGTCTCGGCTGGGCCAATCCGCACATGGGCGGCAAAGCCGCCGATGCCGTTTCTTCCGGTCTGGAAGGTGCATGGACCACGCATCCGACTGTTTTCGACATGGGCTATTTCGATCTCCTGTTCGGTTACGAGTGGGAGTTGAGGAAAAGCCCCGCAGGCGCCAATCAGTGGGAGCCGGTCAATATCAAGGAAGAGGACAAGCCGGTCGATGCCAGCGATCCTTCGATCCGCCGCAATCCGATCATGACAGATGCCGACATGGCCATGAAGGTTGACCCGGCCTATCGTGCGATCTGCGAAAAGTTCATGGCGGACCCGGAGTATTTCAAGGACACATTCGCCCGCGCCTGGTTCAAGTTGACCCACCGCGACATGGGGCCGAAGGCACGTTATATCGGTCCGGACGTGCCTGAGGAAGACCTGATCTGGCAGGACCCGATCCCGGCGGGCCCGACCGGCTACGACATCGGTGGCGTCAAGCGGAAGATTGCCGAAAGCGGCCTTTCCATTGCCGAAATGGTCTCCACCGCCTGGGATAGCGCCCGCACGTTCCGTGGTTCGGACAACCGTGGCGGCGCCAATGGTGCGCGTATTCGTCTGGCTCCTCAAAAGGACTGGGAAGGCAATGAGCCGGACCGTCTTGCGAAGGTGCTTGGCGTTCTGGAGCCGATCGCGAAGGAAGCAGGTGCAAGCATTGCTGACGTGATCGTTCTGGCGGGCAATGTCGGCATCGAGCAAGCGGCCAAGGCAGCCGGCTTCGATGTCTCGGTTCCGTTCGCTCCGGGCCGCGGCGACGCAACCAACGAGATGACCGACGCCGAGTCCTTCGATGTGCTGGAGCCGCTCGCCGATGGCTATCGCAATTGGCTCAAGAAGGACTATGTCGTCAGCCCGGAAGAACTGATGCTCGACCGCACCCAACTGATGGGTCTGACCGCGCATGAGATGACAGTCCTGGTTGGCGGTATGCGTGTCCTCGGCACCAACCACGGCGCCACGAAGCACGGCGTATTCACCGATCGGGAAGGCGCTTTGACGAACGATTTCTTCGTCAACCTGACCGACATGGCCTACAAGTGGACGCCTTCGGGCGACGGCCTCTATGAAATCCGGGATCGCAAGACCGGTTCGGTGAAGTGGACAGCGACGCGCATGGATCTGGTATTCGGGTCCAATTCGGTTCTGCGCGCCTATGCCGAGTTTTACGCGCAGGACGATGCCGACGAGAAGTTCGTCAAGGACTTCGTCGCGGCATGGACCAAGGTGATGAACGCGGATCGCTTCGATCTTTCCTGATTGTCAGGAAGAACGCATTCCCGAGCGTGAAAGACCAGCCGCTGTCGAGTTTTGGTTGCGGCTGATCGAAACATTGAAAGCTCAAAGAGACGCACGGCGAAGAAATTCGCCGTGCGTTGTCATTTGGGGCAAGATTTCTTTTCCGGCTTCACTGCCGTTCCTTGCCGAACCGAAATCCCCTTCCTTGGCCGTATCGGCTCGTTTTGGACGGAAGGCGAAGAACGCGAGCGGCTTCGGCGTGTCAAAAGGGTATTCGCGCGGCGGGCAAATCAGTAGCCGGCCACAACCTCATACATGACAGGCTCGAAACTTTTGCACAGATCGTTGATGTGACGGTTGCGCTTGCGCATTTCCTCGGTGCGCAGCATCGCCTGGAAGTCTTCGCGGCGGCGCCATTGGGAATAGGTCGCGATACGGATCTGGGCATCGTTCACATGAATGGCGCCCGCGATGAAGCCCGGCTGATGACGGATAAAGCTGTCATAGGCGTCATTCAACGCATCAAGCAGATCCTGGCATGTGCCGGGCGTGACCTCGAACGTGCTGATGACGGTCTGGCATTCGGTGTCAGGCGAAATCGTCAGCATCGGATCCTCCCTTGGCGGTGCTTGTCAGGTTACATTGGACTTGCCAGCTTGCGACCCATGATTGAAAAACGAAAGCGATTTCGTTTGTCAGATTATATGGCGTCGCGCCATGCGTCGAGCGATGCTTCGATGAAGGCTGTCATCACATCAGTCGTGCGTTCGGATTTCGCGGTGAAAAGGCAGAAATCGGATTCGTAACCGAATTTGTCCGGCGCAAGGCGGCGCAGCTCGCCCGAGCGCACGCGTGCTTCGGCGAAATGCGTTGGCAGAAAGCCGATAAATTCACCTGACAGGATGAGAAGCAACTGTGGTTCGATCTGGTGAACCGTCGCTTCGATGGGGCCAAGCGCGGTTTGCCGCGCTTCGCGATCGCGCCAGTAGCCACGCTGGACGAATGGATAGTCATTCAATGTCTCGCGCGTAAGTGCCGCGTCATCGGCATCGAACAGGGGGTGGCCCCGCCCGCAATAGAGCCCATGGTGTTCCCGGTACAAGACCCGTTCATCGAGCCCGTCCACCCGGTTCAGCCGCACGCCGATGCCACAGTGATAGACCCCGTCGCGCACCTTCTGCTGGAGGTCTTGTGCCCGTTCCTGCGCGACATAGAGTTTCACTTTGGCTGCGTTTTTCCGGAAGCCGGCGATCGCTTGCGGCAATCGGTTTGCCTGGTCGTCCGCAACCGCGTCGAGGATGGCGATCCGCAATTCGCCGCTTAATTCTCCCCGAACCGCGCCGATTTCGGCCGAAAAATCGAACAAGGCCTTGTCCAGCCGGCGCGAGGCTTCATGCACCGCGCGGCCATGTTCGGTCAGGCGAAATCCGCGCCGGCCTCGCTGGCAAAGCGTGACGCCAAGGCGCTGCTCCAGTGCGCTCATGTGGTTGGAAATCGTCGATTGGCTTAGGTTCAACTCGACTTCGGCAGCAGCGAAGCCACCGCTACGTACCACCGCGTCGAAGACACGGAGGAGATGAAGGTCACTTCCAGACAGGCGCATGGTATCCGCAATTCAGATTGATATTTTTCAAGGTTATCTTTGAAACTTTCCTATTCTTCAAGTGCTGGGTGTCTCGGCTATGGTTGCTGAATGGGCATGTCTATCGCTTGGGCAAATAAGCGGGCGGCCCGCAGCGAAGCTGAACGGATTTTTGCATGGCCGAGGTCAATCGCCTGATCGTCGATACCGCGACGCCGCCGATCCCCGAAGCGCAAGGCTGGCTTGCGGGTTATTCCGGCGCATATGGGCCGGTCGTCAACCTTAGCCAAGCGGTGCCGGGCGATCCGCCGCCGCAATCCTTCCTCGCCAGGCTTTCGGACGCCGCCGCGTTGCCGGAAGCGGCGAAATACGGCGATATATTCGGAGACCGCACCCTGCGCGAAGCGTTTGCCGAGGATGTCCGCGCCCTTTACGGGGCGGAGATATCGGCGAATGAGACGGCGATCACCGCCGGCTGCAATCAGGCGTTCTTCGTAAGCGTCATGGCCGTGGCGAAGGCGGGTGATGCCGTGCTGCTGCCCGCGCCCTGGTATTTCAATCACAAGATGACGCTGGATATGCTGGGCATCGAAGCTCGCCCGCTACCGCTTTCAGCGGAAGATAGATTCGTGCCGGATGCGCGGCGTGCGGCGGAGCTGATCGACGAAAAGGTCAAGGCGGTCGTTCTTGTGACGCCCAACAATCCGACTGGGGCGGTCTACCCCGATACCACGCTGCGGGCCTTCAAGGATCTTTGCGAGGCGCGAGGCATCTGGCTCATCGTCGACGAGACCTATCGGGATTTTCTGCCGCAAGCCGGTGAGGCGCCGCATACGCTTTTTTCCGCATCGGATTGGCGAAAAACGGTCGTCAGCCTCTACAGTTTCTCGAAAGCCTATGCCATTCCCGGTCATCGCGTCGGCGCGATTATTGCCTCCGGTGATTTCATAGCAGAAGCGGGCAAGATTCTGGACTGCGTGCAGATTTCGCCCCCGCGCGTACCTCAACTTGCACTCCCCTGGGCTATTCGCGAGTTGAAGGACTGGCGGGAGGAAACGCGCGCTGCAATACTGGAGCGTATCGAGGCCTTCCGCGCCGCTCTTCAGCCTTTCCCGGCCTGGCGGATCGATCAGATCGGCGCCTATTTCGCGTATCTGCGTCATCCATACGAAGGGGCGGCAGCGCGAGACGTTGCGGCAGCACTTGCCCGCGAAACGGGCGTGCTCACGCTTCCCGGCAGCTATTTCGGCCCCGGCCAGGAAGGCCACCTTCGCGTTGCATTCGCCAATGTGGATGCAAACGTGCTTTTAGGCCTTGGCGAGAGGTTTGCGGCCGCAGGAAACCTCTCGATTTCAGGCAACATCGCGTGCAAATGAGGCGGATCATGGATAGCGTCAAGCTTGACGAACTTCGCAGGCGTTTCGGCGGCGATAACGAGGCGGCGGTTTACGATCCCGTCTTCAAGGCGGCTGTCGACAAGCTCTTCGATGAAAAGGGCACGCGCGTCGCTCCTTATGCCGGCGTTCCGACGTTGCTCGATGCGCCTTACCGCCCAGTTGACTGGGCAGCGCCGGATTTCTCCGACCTCGATGTCGCGCTTCTCGGCGTGCCCATGGATCTCGGTATCACGAACAGGAACGGCTGCCGGTTCGGTCCGCGCGCGCTTCGCGCGATCGAGCGTGTCGGCCCGTTCCATCATGTCTTGAAGTGCATGCCCTTGGCGGACCTGGGCGTTGCGGATATCGGCGACGTACCATTCCGCAGTCGCTTTTTCCTCGAGCAGTCACATGAGGATATCGAGGCGGCGGTCTCAAAGCTCGTGGCAGCCGGGGTCGCGCCGCTTTCGGCCGGCGGCGATCATTCGATGACGCTGCCCATCCTGCGCGCGGTCGGGCGCGACAAGCCGGTGGGCATGATCCATATCGACGCCCATTGCGACACAGCCGGGCCGTTTGACGGCAGCCGTTTTCATCATGGCGGCCCGTTCCGTCAGGCGGTGCTGGATGGCGTGCTTGACCCTGAGCGCACGATCCAGATCGGCATCCGCGGCTCGTCGGACTATCTCTGGGAATTTTCGACGGAATCCGGCATGACCGTCATCCATGCCGAAGAGATTTCGAGGCTGGGCACAGACCGTATCGCCGAAATGGCGCGTGAAAAGGTCGGTGATGGGCCGGTGTATCTTTCCTTTGACATCGACAGCCTGGATCCCGCTTTCGCGCCGGGAACCGGAACGCCGGAGATCGGCGGGCTGACGACGCGCGAGGCGCAGGAAATCCTGAGGGGGCTCAAAGGCGTCAATCTCATTGGTGGGGATGTGGTTGAAGTCGCACCCCAGTATGATGCGACGACGAATAGCGCGCACGCGGGCGCGCAGATGCTTTTTGAAATCCTTTCGCTGATGGTCTTCAGTTCGTCGATCGGGGTGGGCAAGTAAGCTTCGACAATTAGGAAGCCGGCGTACACCGGCAAAAAAACCAAGGTTCGAAACCAAGGGGAACGAAAATGATGAAACAAACGAAATTCTCATTCACACGGCGCACGCTCCTTGCCGGGGCGGCGGCAGGCGCATCCGTTCTGGCAATGCCGAATGTATTGAGAGCCCAGGACCGGACGATCAAGGTTGGTGTCTATGGCGGCTATTTCAAGGACAGCTTCGACAAGCATGTCTTCCCGGAGTTCACGAACGCGACCGGCATCGCGGTAGAATCCGTCGCCGAGCCGACCGGTGAAGCCTGGCTCGTCCAGCTCGAACAGGCCGCACGTGCCGGAGCCGCGCCTGCCGACCTTTCCATGATGTCCCAGGTCGCCATGCTCAAGGGACAATCGACAGACCTTTGGGCGCCGATCGACCTTGCCAAGATTGCCAAGGCGGACGATCTGCTACCGCAGTTTGTCAACAAGTATCCGGACGGGCGCGTGGCCGGTGTCGGTGCGGTTGCATGGTACATCACGCTTGTGACGAACACGGACGTTTTCCCGGAAGCGCCGACCTCCTGGGCGGCCCTTTGGGATCCTGCGAACAAGGAGAGGCTTGGCCTGCTCGCGCTTGTTTCCAACTCCTTCCTTCTGGAGGTCACGGCGAAGACGCATTTTGGCGGAACCGGCATTCTCGATACCGAAGAGGGCATCCTCAAGGTCATGGACAAGCTTGCCGAGGTGAAGCCCAACGTCCAACTGTGGTATCGCGACGAGGCGCAGTTCGAGCAGGCGCTGAAGTCCGGCGAAATCCCGATGGGCCAGTATTATCATGACGTTACGGGTCTTGCAGCGGCGGATGGTTTTCCGGTCCGCTCCACATTTCCGAAGGAAGGCGGCATCTCCGATTCCGGTTGTTGGGCCCTTTCGCGTGCGTCCGACAAGGCGGACGAGGCGCATATCTTCATCGACTTCATGACGCAGCCGGAAATCCAGTCGCTGATGTCGCGCAAAGTCGGCACCGCACCGACCATGAAACGCTCGGTGCTTGAACTGAGCGACGAGGAATTCGCGGCGGTGTCCTCCGATATCGACCCGATCATTCCGCGCTACGACCTTTATACGACCAAGGCCGACTGGCTGAACCAGAAGTGGACGGAACTGATCGTCAACTGATGGCTTGACGCGAATTGAAAAACCGCTCGCCCGGTCTGGCGTTGACCATGGCCGGGTCGGGCGAGCGGGCCAGCAATGCCGCTTGAACAACGGATGAATGAATGTCGGGTCTTGAGCTTAATCGCATAACCAAGCGGTTCGGGGCTGTCGCTGCCGTCGACGATGTCAGCCTGACGGTGCCTCAAGGCACGTTCGTTTGCCTTCTCGGCCCGTCGGGTTGCGGCAAAACCACGCTCCTGCGCATGATCGCAGGCCTTGAGGAGCCGACATCCGGTGTCATCTCGGTCGATGGAAACCGGCTTAACTCCACACCTGCCCACAAGCGCGATTTCGGGATGGTGTTCCAGTCTCTTGCGCTTTTCCCGCATCTGTCCGTCGGCGAAAACATCGCTTATCCCTTGCGCATTCGCGGGCGGTCGTCTTCCGAACAGGGCGCGCGCGTGAAGGAACTTCTCGAGCTTGTGCATCTGCCGGGCATCGAACAGCGCGCGATAACCCAGCTTTCGGGTGGCCAGCGTCAGCGTGTCGCCATTGCTCGCGCGCTCGCGGTCTCGCCGAAGCTTTTCCTGCTCGATGAGCCTTTGTCCGCGCTCGACGCCAAGCTGCGCGAAGCCATGCAGGTCGAACTACGCCAGCTGCAGCAGCAGCTTGGCATTACCACGATCGTCGTCACGCACGACCAGCGCGAAGCGATGAGCATGTCGGACCAGATCGTCGTCATGTCTGAGGGGCGTATCCAGCAGATGGCGGCGCCCATAGATATGTACCGTAATCCGGCCAATTCCTTCGTCGCGGATTTCCTTGGCCAGGCGAACCTCATCGACGCGAAGGCGGATGGTCCTGACGCGCTTGTGCCGGGCGGTCGGATACCCGGGCTTTCTCTGGTCGGGTCCGGCGGCCGAATTTCCGTGCGTCCTGAAGAGGTTATGGTGACATCGCGCGAAGACGCGCCGATCCATGCAAGGGTCGGCTTCATTCGTGACATGGGCGCAAGTATCGAAATCCATCTCGACAGCGAGGGTGCGCACTATGTGGTGGTTGCTTCGCCCCAGGCGCGGCCAGATTGCAGGGTCGGCGATACGGTGGGCCTGACGATCCCCGCCGAAGCCTGCGTCGTCTTCGAAAGCGGGAGGGGATAATACCATGCGCCGCACCCCTCCCGAACGCGCTGCGGATTATTTCCCGATCGCCTATCCGGCGTTCATGCTGGGTCTTTTTTTCGTCGTGCCTTTCGCCATCATGGTGGCGGTATCGTTCTTTCGAAGGGTGCAGGGCGGCTTTTACGAGCCTGCCTTCACTTTCGCCAATTACGGACGTTTCCTCTCCGTATTCTTCGGCGAGGTGCTGGTTTTTTCGCTGGTCCTTGCAGGTCTTGTTTCCGCGGTTTGTCTCCTGCTCGGCGTACCTTTCACCTATTTTTTGACGAAGCTATCGCGAAAGGCGCAGGTCTTCTGGCTGGTCGCGCTGCTTGGCGTTCTTTCGCTATCCGAAGTCATCATAGGTTTTGCGTGGTCGACCCTTTTGAGCCGCACCGCCGGGCTTTCCAATCTTCTGGTGGCTATTGGCGTCATGGACCGTCCCGATGCATGGACGCCCGGCTTCGCCGCTGTCCTCACCGGACTCGTCTATCAGGCGTTTCCTTACACGGTACTCGTGCTTTATCCCTCGTTCTCGCGGCTTGACCCGTCGTTAATGGAAGCTTCGCGAACGCTTGGCGCATCGCCTTTGAAAGCGTTCTCCACGGTCGTCCTGCCCGTCTTGCGCAAGACGCTGATCGCCACTTTCATCATCGTCTTCATCTTTGCGCTCGGCGCCTATCTACTGCCGCAAATCCTTGGCCGCCCGCAGCATTGGACGCTTTCCGTGCTGATCACGGATCAGGCGGTCTATCAGTCGAACATGCCCTTTGCGGCCGCCATGGCTGTTTTTCTCGTGGTGGCGAGCCTTTCTCTCGTCGTTATCGTAGCGGCGCTAAACCGAAAGGGGGCAGGGCAGTGAGCGCGGTCTGGCTGAAACGGCTGTTTCTTTCAGCCCTTGCCGCCTTCATGACACTGCCGATCCTGGTGATCGCAGGCGTCGCGCTCAATGAAAAGAAGACGCTTGCCTTCCCGCCTCAAGGGTTTTCTCTCGAATGGTATGCGCAGGCCTTCACCGACGACGGCTGGCGGGCGGCGCTCGTCCATTCGGTCCTTGTGGCCACTGCGGCGGCGGCGATCAGCGTGTCTATAGCGGTGCCGATCGCCTGGTTTTTGTGGCGTCGCGTAGCGCCCTGGGCGCGGATCGTGGAGGTGCTGGGCCTCGCCCCCTTCATCCTGCCGCCGGTAATCACCGCGCTTGGCGCGCTGAGCTTCTGGGCGACGACCGGCTTCTACGGCCAGCCGTGGACGGTCGTCATAAGCCACGGTATCTTTTTCGTCAGCCTGCCGCTCGTGACCGTCACGCTCGGTTTCGCCACCATCGACCGGGAGATCATCGAAGCCGGAATGACGATGGGCGCGGACGACCGCACGCTTTTGAAAACCGTCGTTTTCCCGCTCGTGCGGCCCTACATAATTTCGGGCTTCGCTTTCGCCTTCGTGCTGTCGCTCAATGAATATATCGTTGCCTATATGACGGTCGGCTTCACGCTTGAAACGATCCCGATCAAGATCTTCAATGCCCTTCGCTATGGCTATACGCCGACGATGGCGAGCGTCTCGGTCTTCTTTGTCCTGGTCGCGGTCGTCGTCTTCGGGCTCGTGGCGCGTTTTGGCGATCTGCCGAAACTTCTCGGTGCGTGGTCGGAAGGAGACAAGGGATGAAGATCGTCGCTTGCCAGATGCCGGCTGAGCTTGAAGACGTGGATGCACGCCTCGCGGCGATTGCAGATATCGTGCGGCAGGCGCGATCGAAAGGTGCGGATATCGCGGTCTTCCCCGAACTGGCAACGACAGGCTATGGCCTGGGAGACGAAATTCGCGCACTCGCTGAACCCATCGATGGGCCGGCGATTGCGCGCCTGAAGGCTGTTTCGGCGGAATTCGGCGTGGCGCTCGTCATCGGACTGCCGCTTGTCGAAGACGGTATCGCCTACAATTCTTGCGCCTTCATCGCGCCGGACGGAACGGTTTCGAGTTACAACAAGATTCAGCTTTACGGCGACTACGAGAAAGCGCTTTTTCGGCCGGGTTGTGGCGCGCCACCCCTTTTCGACTACAAGGGCATGCGCTTCGGCCTGCTTATCTGTTTCGACGTGGAGTTTCCCGAACGCGTGCGCGATCTGGCGTTGCGGGGGGCGGAGGCAATTCTCGTCCCGACAGCATTGCCGCAGAGCGATGGCGGGCGTTTCATCGCGACGTCGGTCATCCCGGTGCGCGCCTTTGAGAACCAGGTTTTCGTTGTCTACGCCAATCACGCTGGAAGCGATGCCAGGTTTTCCTACCAGGGCCTTTCCTGCATTGCCGCGCCGGACGGGGCGCTGCTTGCTCAGGCTGCTGAGGCTGGTCCGGCGGTCATTTGCGCTGAATTGGACAAAGGCGCATATGACGCCAGCCGGGAGCAGAACCCTTACTTGAGTGAATTGCGCCTTCACACGGGCGGATAACCACGAGGTTCGGGACTGCGGCATATTGCGCCGCACCCTCATCGTCTTGTGAAATTTGACGATAAAGAATTTACCAAGAGCGCGACGCGTCGTAAGGTCCTGAGAAATCAATCGGCTGACGATCGATCAGGAGCTTTGGTGTCTACACCTCCTTCAGCGCTTGCGACATCGCGGACGGATCTGCTGCTGCGAATCGCGGAAAGCATCTCCGGTGAGGTCGGCGTCCCGTTTCTGAAGGCGCTTGTGGCGGCCCTTCAGGAGGCTATGGACGTTTCGCTTGCCCTGATCACGGTTGGCGAAGGCGAGCCGGTAAAAAGCGCGCGGGCCATCTTTGCGCTGAGGGACGGCGCGGAGGTTGAGGATATATCCTACGACCTGGCGGGCACGCCCTGCGGCGTCGTCTATTCCGGACAGCGTATTGTCATTCCTTGCGATCTTGCCGAGCGCTTTCCCCGAGAAGAAGGCTTTAGCAGCTATGTAGGCGTGCCGCTTTTCGCGGAGGGCGACATGGTGGGCGGGCATCTGGCCGTTTTTTCCGAATCGCCGATCCGCGATTCAGCATTTGCTGAAAGTCTGGTGCGGATATTCGGACAGCGTGTGGAGGCGGAGCGGCGCCAGGTGGCGGCGGCTGAATTGCGTGAGCGCCTCATCGTCGATCTTCGCGAAAGTTCGACGAGGCTTCGCAGGCGTTATCAGGCGTTGCGGGCGGCAAATGCGTTCAAGACAAGGCTGCTCGGCATGATCGCGCATGACCTTCGCAATCCCCTTGCCGCGATCACGAGTCAGGCGGAACTGATCAAGACGCATCTTTGCCGCGCGGAGCCAAATATCGAACGGGCAATTGCAAACGCCGACAGAGTGGTCGCCAGCGCCGATCGGATGTCGGCGCGGATCGGTTCGACCCTGCAGGAAGTGCGACGCGAAACCTCTTCCTTGTCGATCAACCCGGTGAGCGTCGACATTGGCGTGCTGGTCTCTACCGCCGTCGAAGTGAATCGCTCGGCGGCGGACCGTAAACAGATTTCCATCAGCACGAAGGATGGCGCTTGCACCCGGTGTTCGTGCGATGAAGACCTGCTGCTCGATGCCGTCGACAACCTCGTCAGCAATGCGATCAAATATTCCCACTCCGGTTCGGGTGTCGAGATCGAATGGGGGAAGGCGGGCAACCGCCTCTGCATTTCGGTTCGCGATCAAGGACAAGGCATGACGCAGGAAGACCTGCAACGGGCGTTCCAGCCCTTTCAGCCGCTTTCGGCCAAACCCACGGCGGGAGAAGCTTCTGTCGGACTCGGACTTTCGAACGTTCGCGAGATTGCGGAGGCGCACGGCGGGCGCGTTTGGGCGGAGAGCGAGGGCAAGGGCCGTGGCGCGACTTTCCACCTGGAAATCCCGTTGTGAGGCTGTACGGGCAATTTCATCGATAACGTCGCGGCTTGCGGCTTGACGCATTGGCCAGCGGGTGGTTCACCCTATCTCATCTCATGAGTTGAACACGAAACGACGCGCTGCGAGCGAAGATCTACCGCTTGGACGACGGCGCGCCGGGGAGGAAGCAAAGATGTCGATTTCCAGCGAACTTCTCGCCCGCCTCAAGGATCCCGAACTGCTGACTGCCAAGGGCTATGTCGGCGGGAAATGGGTGGCTGAAGCCGCCTCCGGCAAGACCTTCGAGGTGACCGACCCGGCAACCGGGGCCGTCCTGGCCGAACTGCCGGACATGGGCGTCGAGGAAACGACGCGTGCGATCGATGCCGCCTATGACGCGCAGAAGGATTGGGCGGCGAAAACGGCGAAGGAACGTTCGCTCGCCATGCGCATGTGGAACGACCTGCTGCTTGCCAATGCGGATGACCTTGCGCTGATCCTGACCGCGGAGATGGGCAAGCCTCTGGCGGAAGCGAAGGGAGAGATCGTTTATGGCGCTTCCTTCATCGAATGGTTCGCGGAGGAAGCCAAGCGCGTTTACGGCGACACGATCCCCGGCCACCAGCCGGACAAGCGCATCGTCGTTCTCAAGCAGCCGGTCGGCGTCGTCGGCGCGATCACGCCCTGGAACTTCCCGAACGCTATGATCACCCGCAAGGTCGCGCCCGCCATTGCGGTAGGCTGCACCGTGATTTCAAAACCGGCCGAACAGACGCCGCTTTCGGCGATAGCGATCGCGGTTCTGGCAGAGCGTGCGGGCATTCCCGCAGGCGTTTTCAATGTCGTCATCGGCACGGATGGCCCGGCCATCGGCAAGGAGCTTTGCGGCAACGACAAGGTGCGCAAGATCACCTTCACCGGTTCCACCGAGGTGGGGCGCATCCTCATGCGCCAGAGTGCGGAGCAGATCAAGAAGGTGTCGCTGGAACTTGGCGGCAATGCGCCCTTCATCGTCTTCGACGACGCGGATGTGGATGCTGCTGTCGAAGGGGCGATGATTTCCAAATACCGCAATGCGGGCCAGACCTGCGTTTGCGCCAACAGGCTTTATGTTCAGGCCGGCGTTTACGAGGAATTTGCCGAAAAGCTTGCCAAGAAGGTTTCCGAGAGCCTGAAGGTCGGCAGCGGCTTTGAGGAAGGCGTGACGACGGGCCCGCTTATCGACGAGCAAGGCCTTGAGAAGGTGAAGGATCATATCGAGGACGCGCTCTCCAAGGGAGCCAAGGTCGTGACCGGCGGTAAGCCGGACGAGCGCGGCGGCACCTTCTTCCAACCAACGGTGCTGACCCAGGTAACGAAGGAAATGAAGGTCGCGCGCGAGGAAACTTTCGGCCCTGTCGCACCGCTTTTCCGCTTCGAGACGGTGGATGAGGTGATCGAGCAGGCCAATGACACCGAATTCGGCCTCGCCTCCTATTTCTACGCCCGCGACCTGTCGCGGGTCTGGAAGGTGGCAGAGGCGCTGGAATACGGCATGGTCGGTGTCAACACGGGCCTTATCTCGACGGAAGTGGCGCCGTTCGGCGGCGTCAAGCAGTCGGGCCTCGGCCGTGAAGGGTCGAAATACGGCGTCGATGATTTTCTTGAGATCAAATACATGTGCCTCGGCGGTATTTGATTTTTAAAAATCCCGGTTAGAAAGAAAGGGCGGCATTCCGGAGCGGCGGAATGCCGCCCTTTGTTCATGAACGGGAGAGCTCGGTGGTCAATGTAACGGGTTTCATTGCCGGCATGATCCTTGCCACGACGTTCATCCACGCAGGCTTCATGTTCGCCGGCCTTTCGTTCGTGCATCGCCATACGCGCACCCGCCCCAAAAAACTGCGCGGCACGCTGATCGTGGCGCTTTTCGTGTTCCTGATGTTCATCGCCAGTGTTCTTGAAGCCCTGATCTGGGCATTGGTTTACGAAGGGCAGGGGGCGATAGAAGATCTGTCGACCGCGCTCTACTTCTCGATGGTGACCTTCACCACCCTCGGTTACGGCGACATCGTGCTGGAAAACGACTGGCGGCTTGTCGCGTCCTTTCAGGCGTCCATCGGCCTCATCATGTTCGGCTGGACGACGGCGCTTGTCGTCAACGTCGTGAATGAGGTCTTCGGCGGCGACTCGTAACCTTCAAGCGCCCGTCTGCCAGGTCTTGATGGCCTCGATTGGCCAGATGAGCATGACGACGTTGAGCGTCAGATTGTCCCTGATGAGGGCTGCCGTCAGCACCTCGAAGAAAAGCGCGATTGTCACGGTCAGCCAAACCGGCACGCGCCAGGCGAGAGCGAAGCCGACGATCATCCAGATAATATCGAATACCGAGTTCAACACGCTGTCGCCGGTATAACCGAGCGCGATCGTCGCCTCCCGATAGCGGTCGATGATCATGGGGCTGTTTTCCAGGATTTCCCATGAGGCTTCGACGATGATCGCAAGAATCAACCGCCAGCCGACGGCCATTTTCGGAAAAATCAGCCAGGCGAACCAATAGAACAGAAAGCCGTGGATGATATGCGAGGGGGTGTACCAGTCGGCGATATGCTGGGAGTTGTCAGACGAGGTCACGTCGCCGGTCCAGAGCTTTATCTCGCCGCAGGTGCAGATCGGCACCCGGCCCATGGCAAGCAGGATGGCAGCGGTCAGGGCGAGCAGGAAAGCGCCTGTCAGAATAATGGGGAGGGGGCGGGACGTCGCGGCTCGATGGTTCACCTTTGAGAAAATCCTGACAATTGAAGCGAAAATCTCCCGGACGTTAGGTCAATTGGTGGTTTCGTCAAATAGGTGGGACTGGCATTTTTCGCCGCTCTCCACTATGACGGCGGCAAAGGAAGCGCCATATGTGGCAGCGGATTCCTGCGCGTGCGGATGAATATCCAGCCTATCTCCGTTCGCCGCCGCCTTTTTCAGTGTTTCAGGAGGCAACATGAGCGTCATCGACGCCGAACCTGTCGCGAAAGCGAGCGCGATCCCTTACGAGAACCGGCGTACCTTCGCCATCATCTCGCATCCGGACGCCGGCAAGACGACGCTGACGGAAAAGCTGCTTCTGTCCGGCGGCGCTATCCGGGCGGCGGGGCAGGTGCGCGCGCGCGGCGAGCGGCGCAGGGCACGTTCGGACTGGATGAAGATCGAACAGGAACGCGGCATTTCCGTCTCGTCCTCTGTCATGACGTTCGAGCGGGACGGTATCGTCTTCAATCTGCTGGACACGCCGGGCCACGAAGACTTTTCCGAAGATACCTACCGTACGCTGACGGCGGTGGATGCCGCGATCATGGTCATCGACGCGGCCAAGGGCATTGAGGCGCAGACCCGCAAGCTTTTCGAGGTTTGCCGCTTGCGGGATATCCCGATCATCACTTTCGTCAACAAGATCGACCGTGAGGGACGTCATCCGCTGGAGGCGCTCGACGAAATTCAGGAGGCGCTTGCGCTGGACGTCACGCCGATGACGTGGCCCGTCGGCATGGGTTCCGATTTCTTCGGCGTATACGACTGGAAGAACAAGCTTTTCCGCACCGCAAGCGGCGGTCGCGGCGGACCGTTCGACACGGTGAAGCCGGTTTCCGGCCTGGATGACGAACAACTGACCGGCGTGGTCTTCGACCGGGTCATGGAAGAGTTGACCGAGAACGTCGAGCTTGGATCGGAAGCCTATCCGGAGTTCGACCGCGAGGCCTTCATGGAAGGCCATATGACGCCCGTTTTCTTCGGCTCCGCCCTTCGCGACTACGGGATCGAGGAGTTGATCTCCTTTATCGCCAGGTTTGGCCCTTCGCCCCATTCGCAACCCGCGACCGGCAGGCGCATCTTACCCGATGAAGACAAGGTTTCGGGCTTTGTCTTCAAGGTGCAGGCGAATATGGACCCCAAGCACCGGGACCGGATCGCCTTCGTCAGGCTTTGCTCCGGCACCTTCAAGCGCGGCATGAAGTTAAAGCACGTGCGCGCCGGCAAGCAGATTGCCGTGTCCGCGCCGATCTTTTTCTTCGCCGAAGAGCGCGAGATCGCGGAAACGGCCTATCCCGGAGATGTGATCGGCATTCCCAATCACGGCCAGCTTCGCGTCGGCGATACGCTGACGGAGGGTGAGGACATTCACGTGACGGGCCTTCCCGCTTTCGCGCCGGAAGTTCTGCGCCGCGTGCGCCTGTCGGACACCATGCGCGTCAAGCAGATGCGCCAGGGCCTTGAAGATCTGGCGGAAGAGGGCCTCGTTCAGATCTTCAAGCCGGCCATCGGCTCGAATTGGATCGTCGGCGTCGTCGGTGTGCTACAACTCGATGTCGTGGTGGAGCGTCTTCGCCAGGAATATTCGACGGAAATCGGCTTTGATGCCGTTCAATACAATACCGCCCGCTGGATCGAAGCGGACGACGAACTGGTGCTGAAGAAATTTCTGGAAGGCAACCGCCTGAACGTAGCGAACGACCGGGACGACAAGCCGGTATTCCTCTTCAAGAGTGCCTGGGAGGTGAATTACATCGGCGAGAAAAACCCCGATATCCGCTTCCGCGAGACCCGCGAAATTGTTCATACGGACGAAAGCTGAAGCGGAGTGGGTCTTGAATCAGAACTGTAACAGGGGCGAAGAAGCCTTTGGCCTTTGGGCATTATCCTTTGTAGAGCTTATTGAATACATTACGTCATGTTCACTGAACGCATCACGAAAGCGTAATTTGTGCGCTTTTTATTGAATTTTATCTGACGGCTCCATATAAGTGCAATGAGTGCGCTATTGGTGATTCGCCGAAAGGGGAATCGTCAGCGCGCACCCATTTCAGGTGATGTGAAACGGAGACCTTCGGGAATTGACGATTTTCGAGCCTAATGTGAAGCGGCAGGCGAGTGGCCAGTTCGGGAGGGCCACCGGATTTGGGCCCGATTTACGGGCGTTTGCTATGCGGCTGGTTGAAAGGCTTCGTCTTTTTCTCGGTGGCAAGCCGCCTGCTATTCAGACCGCGGCACTTCCCTGGCGCCGCAGGCCGGACGGTACGGTCGAAGTCTTGCTTGCGACCAGCCGTGACACCGGCCGTTGGGTCCTGCCGAAAGGCTGGCCGCACAAGGGCAAGACGCTGGGTGAATCCGCATCGCAGGAAGCCTATGAGGAAGTGGGCGTTCATGGCCGGGTGGCGGATAGGGAAGTCGGCCACTACAACTACCTGAAATGGCTTGATACCGGGCTTAACCGCCGCGTTCGGGTTTCCGTGTTTCCCCTCGAGGTGAGGCAGGAATGCGATGTCTGGCCCGAACAGGGGCAACGCGAGATCCACTGGACCACCTGCGAAGAGGCGGCAGAGCGCGTCGACGAGCCTGAGCTTGCCGCTATCTTGCGGAAATTTCCGGACAAAATGACTTAAAACGGCCGATTCGTCTGCCGGATCTGCTGTTGGCAACCGTTCACCGCCGAACATCTTGCCAAGATCGCGACAAACAATTCCCGTTCATGGTAACAGGCGTCATGCCGCATTCCGATCAGGCGACCGCAAAGCCTACTCTCGACAAGGATCTGGACAAGCTGACAAGCGTTGAGGAAGCGACCTCGTCGCTGGCAAGGACACTTGTCGCACCCGGGCTTGCGCTGCTTTTTCTCGGATTTTCCGCGGCCCTTTCGGGACTTTTCTTCGTCGATCAGCCGGAATGGCTCCTGGTTGCGGCGGCATCGGCCATCGGCGCCTACATGGCGATCAACATCGGTGCCAACGATATCGCCAACAATGTGGGCCCGGCGGTGGGCGCGCGCGCAATGACGCTGACGAGCGCGCTGATCCTCGCAGCGGTCGCCGAAAGTGCGGGTGCCTTGATCGCCGGGGGCAGCGTGGTGGAAACGGTTGCCGGCGGCATCGTCGATCCCACGATCATGACGAACCATCGTCCCTTCGCACTGGTCATGATGGCGGCCCTTCTCGCTTCCGCGCTCTGGATCAATTTCGCGACCTGGATCGGTGCCCCGATTTCCACCACGCATTCCGTTATCGGCGGAGTTCTGGGTGCGGGCGTTTCCGCAGCCGGCCTGTCGGTCGTGAATTGGGCGGGTGTGGGCACTATTGCCGCAGGCTGGATCGTTTCGCCGTTCCTTGGCGCAATCATCGCCATCCTTTTTCTGGCGTTCATCAAGGAAAACATCATCTACCGGGACGACAAGCTGGCGGCGGCGCGCCGCTGGGTGCCGGTGCTGATCGCCGTCATGGCCGGAGCGTTCACGTTTTATCTTTCGCTGAAAGGGGCGCACCATGGGTTCGGGTTTGCCTTTCCGGTCATGTTCGCGGCCTCCATTGCCGTCGCGGCTTGCGCTTTCGCCCTGGCGCGCCCCTTTGTCGTCTCGAAACTTCAAGGCCTCGACAATTCGAACCGCTCGCTGCGTGAGGTGTTCCATCTGCCGCTGATCCTTTCCGCGGTGCTCCTGTCTTTCGCGCATGGCGCCAATGACGTCGCCAACGCGGTCGGTCCGCTTGCCGCGATCGTGCGTTCCGTGGAATCCGATGTCCTCCCGGCCGTCGTGCCGATCCCTATCTGGGTGATGGTGATCGGGGCCTTCGGCATCTCTTTCGGCCTTTTGTTCTTCGGCCCGAAATTGGTCAGGATGGTCGGCGGAGAAATCACCAAGCTCAATCCCATGCGCGCCTTTTGCGTCGCGCTTTCGGCCGCGATCACCGTCATAATCGCGTCATGGTTCGGGCTCCCGGTAAGCTCCACACATATCGTCGTCGGCGCGGTTTTCGGCGTTGGACTGTTTCGCGAATGGTACAACGCCCGCAAGGCTTTGCCGGCCGTGCCTGACTCTGTTTCTAATGATGACTTCAGGTTAGATTTCGCCGACAAGGCGGTGATCGAGGCGAAGCGGCGCAAGCTCGTCCGCCGTGCCCATCTGACGACGATTCTCGCCGCCTGGGTGGTAACGGTGCCTGTTTCCGCGCTGCTTGCGGGTGTGCTTTTTCAATTGTTCGTTCTGCTTGGAAATGGCTGATCCATCCCCGGCACCATGACTTCGTGGTATGAATTGGCGAAAGGGAGATGCGTGCCTTGATCTTCGACGCCAACTATCGCCGCCGCCTGGACAATGACCTGAAGGAGTGGGTTGGCAAAGGCTATCTGGACGATGACGCGGCAGACAGAATTCGCAAGGACGCGGCATCACGGGCGAAGGGACAAAGCCGGCTTCCGGCCGTTTTCGCAATCATCGGCGTGATCTGCCTTGCGCTTGCCGTCGCGGCCTTCGTTGCCGCGAACTGGGCCGTTATCCCCCGCATCGTAAAGCTTTGCGGGATCGCGGCCGCGATTGTCGGGGCGAATTTTCTTGCCGCGTATTCCGCAGCCAGAGGCCGCAACCTGATAGCCGATCTTGCAACCTTGTTCGCGGTGCTCGTCTTCATCTCAGGGCTGGCGCTTGTTGGCCAGATCTATCATCTGCCGCAGGACTGGCCGGCGGGTGCGATGCTTGCGACATTGGGCGCGCTTGCCGCGGCATGGCTTGCGCAATCGAGCGCGGCACTCGTTGTCGCGGCGGTTTCGGCGATTTCCTGGGTCTTTGCGCGCGGCGAGCCGGCAGGTCTGGATATCGCCGGATCAGGCATCGCGCTGCTGCTGATCGCGGCCATGGTCGCGCATGTGATCCTCTACCCGTTGCGGCTTGGGCGATGGGCGGTGCTGGCGCTTGTTTTCGCCGCTTATCTGCGCTTCCTGATCGAGGCGGCCGGCACCCGCTTCGATCCGGAGGAGGCGGTAATGTTCGCGCTATCGCTCTTTGCGGCAGCACTTTCGGGCTGGGCGCTCGCGCTGCTGCGGCATTCCGAGAGCCGATTGCCGGAAGTGCGCGAAAAGGATGGTGCGTTCCTGTTCGCCCGCTCCACCCTCGATGCCGGCGCGGTGGTGCTGATCGGGCTTGTCGTGATTTCGCTGATCGCCGCCATGTCAGGCAGCGGCAGCGGGCTTTCGGTGGGCGCCATCCTCGCATATTGGCCGATCCCGGCGACGATCCTGCTGGCTGGTGGCGGATTTATCCTCGCTTTCGCCCGCTCCTTCGGGCGTTTCGAAACGGGTGCGCTCGGTGCCGCCGCCGGCGTGGCCGTCGTTGCCGTGTTCCTGGGGGCTGTCGCGCCGAATGCGGTTGTTATCGTAGCGGCATTTTCTTTTGCGGCGACCGTTGGCATGAGCGCGGCGGGCACAGTCGCCGGCTTCGGGACCTGGACTGCATTCGGCCATATAGGCACCGCCGCAGTGGTGCTTTGGCTTCTGAACGAGACGATCGGCTCGCTGATCGGACAGTCTCTCTTCTTCCTGATTGCCGGCGTCCTCTTAATTGCCGTAGCGGCCTTAAGCGCCTGGCACATCCGTAGGCGGAGTGGCGAGATGGAGGGCACGGCATGAGCGGGCAGGGAGATCGCAAGGCCTATCTCAAGTGGGGCCTTGTTGCGTTGATCCAGCTCGGTCTCGTCGCGACGACGCTTGCCGAGCGCATTCGGGTCCATATGACCGGCGAGGAAGTGATCCTTGCCATGCGGCCCGTCGATCCGCGCGATCTTCTGCGCGGCGACTATGTGGTCGTAACGCTGGAAATCGAACGTGTTTCGGCCGATCTACTCGCCCCCGGCGAGGAGCTTGCGCGCGGCGATACAGTTTATGTTTCGCTGGAGCGGGACGGCGAGGGGATCGCCCGCGCCACCGGGATATCGAAGGCGCGCCCGGAAGGGGCCACGCTCGCGATCCGGGGCCGCGTGAGCGCGCGTCCGGGCGGCGAGGAAATATCCATAGCGTATGATCTCGACGCTTTTTATATCCAGGAGGGTAAAGGAGAAATCCTCGAGAATTCCGACCGGGAGAAAATGAGGCTCGTCGTCGCGCTGACCGAGGCGGGGATATCCGCTCCCTTGCGGATCACGCTGGATGGAAAAACTCTCGTCGAGGAAAGCGCGTTCTGAGGATCGATCGAGCGAATTCTTTCCGGTCAGGCGATTCCGCCTGACCGGAATGCGCTCTAACTCTCCTCGTTCAGCATCTCTAGTTCCAGCCACTGTTCCTCGGCCTTTTCCAACTCGCCCTGAAGTTTCGTGATCTCGTCACTGAGCCTTGCGAATTTGGCCGGCTCGCGGCTGTAGAGGTTGGGATCGTCCATCTGGGACTGGAGGTCCGACAGTTTTTTCTCAAGCCCGGAAATCGTATCCGGCAGGGTCTTGAGAAGGTGCGCTTGCGTAAATGTCAGCTTCGATTTCGAAGGCGCTTTCGCAGGTTGGGCCGGCTTGGGCTTTCGGGGTCGATCCTCCGATTTCCGCTGCGTCTTTTCGGTGCGTTTCGCCGTCACGCCCACGCCGCGCTGGGCGACCATGTCGCTATAGCCGCCGGCGTACTCGCGCCAGATGCCGCCATCTTCCGACACGACAACGGAGGTTGCGACCCGGTCCAGAAAATCACGGTCATGGCTGACGAGAAGCACGGTGCCGGCGTAATCGGCCAGAAGTTCCTGCAAGAGATCGAGCGTTTCGAGATCGAGGTCGTTGGTCGGCTCATCCAGCACGAGGAAGTTGGACGGACGGGCCAATGCCCTTGCGAGCATGAGGCGGCCCCGCTCTCCCCCCGATAGAACGCCAACGGGCGTGCGCGCCTGCTCCGGCTGAAACAGAAAATCCTTCATGTAACTCATGACATGCCTGGTCTCGTTGCCGAGAACGACGGTGTCGCCGCCTCCGCCGGTCAGCACTTCCATGAGCGTGTCTTCGGATTTCAGGTGCTCGCGCTTCTGGTCAAGGGTGACCATTTCAAGGTTCGCGCCAAGGCGCACAGAGCCGCTGTCAGGCGCAAGATCGCCCGTCAGCAGGCGAATGAGCGTCGTCTTGCCCGCGCCATTACGGCCGACGAAGCCGACACGGTCTCCCCGGTTGATGCGGGTCGAGAAATCCTTCACGACAGGATTGCCGCCGTAGGATTTCGAGATCGATTTCGCCTCGATGACGAGCTTGCCGGAGGCTTCGGCTTCCGTCGCGCTCATCGTGACCGTGCCTTGGGGCCCGCGATGGTTGCGGGCCTTTTCGCGCAGGTCCGCAAGCTCGCGCACGCGGCGCATGTTGCGCTTGCGCCGCGCCGTCACGCCGTAGGTCATCCAGTGCTCTTCACGCCGGATCTTCTGGGCAAGGCGCGCCTGCTCACGCTCCTCTTCCGAATAGACCTCGTCGCGCCATTCCTCGAAATGGCTGAAGCCCTTGTCGAGGCGGCGGGAAACGCCGCGGTCCATCCAGACGGTGGCGCGCGACAGGTTTTCCAGGAAACGGCGGTCGTGCGAGATCAGCACGACGGCGGATTTGAGCGAGGCAAGCTCGCCTTCCAACCACTCGATCGCCGGAAGGTCGAGATGGTTCGTCGGCTCGTCGAGAAGGAGAATATCGGGCTCGGGCGCAAGCGTGCGGGCAAGGGCGGCACGGCGCACCTCGCCGCCGGACAGGCGGGCGGGGTCGGCATCGCCGGCAAGTCCCAGAACCTCCAGCAGATAGTC
Source organism: Hongsoonwoonella zoysiae (assembly GCF_013266695.1). Taxonomy (GTDB): domain Bacteria; phylum Pseudomonadota; class Alphaproteobacteria; order Rhizobiales; family Stappiaceae; genus Hongsoonwoonella; species Hongsoonwoonella zoysiae. Next base: position 270,436 of record NZ_JABRXF010000003.1, on the reverse strand, counting down.
CGCGCGGTAGGCGTCATCGCCGGGCGCCAACCCTTCGCGCACATAGTCGAGCACGGTTTCGAAGCCGGTCAGCACCGGTTCCTGCGGCAGGTAGCGCACGGTGCGCCCGGGTTGAAGGAAACGCTCCCCCGCATCGGGTTCGATCAGGCCGGCGGCGATCTTCAACAGCGTCGACTTGCCGGAGCCGTTGCGCCCCACAAGCGCGATGCGGTCTCCCTCCATCACCTGTAGCTCGGCGGAGGTCAGAAGCGGCGTGCCGCCGAAAGTGAGCGCAATGTCGCGGATATGCAGAAGCGGTGGGGCCATATCGGATATCTGTTCGGGAGTTCGAAAGCCGGAGCGGCACCGTCTATCACATTCGGCGTGCGGGATGGGAGTCGAAGCTGCGATGCCAGGAATTTGTCCGAACGCCGTTGCATGACGCTTGAGCCGCTGGCGTTCCTTCGCGATGGTTCGTTACATGTACCAACCGCAGTAACCGGATTCCACCGCATGAAACTGCGCACCGCCACGCTCGCCGATGTCGCGCTGCTGCGCTACTGGGACACCAAGGCGCACGTGCAGGCGGCCTATGGCGGAAACCACGACGGCGACTGGGAAGCCGAGATCGGCAATGAGGCCGATTGGGGCGAGTGCCTGATCGCCGAGGAAGAGGGGCGGCCCGTCGGCTTCTTACGGATCATCGACCCGGCGCGCGAGGAAACGCACTATTGGGGCGATGTCGAAGCGGATCTTCGAGCCATCGACATCTGGATCGGCGAGGAAAACGCTCTGGGGCGGGGGGTCGGCGGTGAAATGATGCGGCTTGCGCTGTCCCGGTGTTTCGCCGACCCGCGCGTGAAGGCGGTGCTGCTCGATCCTCTTGCCGTAAATTCGCGTGCGCATCGATTTTACGAGCGGCTCGGGTTCCGGTTTGTCGAAAAACGGCGGTTCGGTAACGACGATTGCTTCGTCTATCGCCTGGAGCGGGAAGGTTTTGCGGGATAGGGGACAGAGTTTTTTTGTTTTCACCCTCACCCGGCACGTTTCGCGCCGACCTCTCCCTTCGAACTCGGGTGTTCCCGAGTTGGGAAGATAGGGGGAGAGGTATGGGAGCAAGTTGATGCTCTGGGTCTGGCACGAGGTCCCGGCAGGCTGAAATTATTAATGCCAGCTTAATGTGTCCCGAGGGGGAGTATCGCTTCTTCCCAAGTCTTATCGACGAGAAATAATAAATTTTACTAATAATTAAAATCCCAATAAACACGATAGACTATTAAATAATAATAATTCCTTTATGTCAGGTATAAACAATCTTAACTTTATTTTTTAAATTCAACTTCATTCAATTCGTATACATCTGCGTCAACAAAGGGGGCGAAGTCAATCCTCGGATTGATCGCAGGGTAAGGCAATGCCAGTTCGGAAATTGAAAAGCCAGCCCGTCAAGACGGCTGCGAAAGAAAAGCCCGTGCGCCGGCCGCCGAAGCCGGCCGGCGCTGACGGGCCCAACGTCCAGGAACTGCAGCGACTGGCGCGCGAGGAGTGCGAGCAGCTTGCCCGGCCGGCTGCCCGCAAGGCGGGCGTAGCGCGCAAGCCCGGGGCCGAAGCCCCCGCACCCGCACCGGCGCAGGCGACACCGGAGCCGGCGAAGAAACCGGCCAGGTTCTGGAGCCGGGCCATCAAGAGCGCGCTCGGGCTTGCCCTTGTCATATTGGCGGGTTGGGGCCCGACGATGCGCCTTTTCCAGGTTTCCAGCACGGAAGCGGTGGTGAATGCGCGCGTGGTCACCCTCCGTGCGCCTATCGAGGGGGTGGTCGATTTCAAGGCGGATCTCAACGATCTGAACGGCGTTTTCACGAAGGATTCCATTCTCGCCACGATTTCCGATCCTCATGCAGACCGACGACGGCTGATCGATTTCGACAGGGAAATCGAGACGGCACGGATCGAGCGCGCCGCGCTGATCTCCTCGAAGGAACCGCTGTTGCGGGCGCAGGCGACATACCGCCGGCAGGTTGAGAACTTCCGGCAGGGCCGGATCGCCGAGCTTCAGGCAAGGCTCAACGAGGCGGATGCGGAGATCGCCACAATCGACGCCGAGGTGGAGCGCGCGAGGGCGCATCTGGAGCGCCGCAACACCCTTTTCGAACGTTCCGTCGTCGCAAAGTCGGAAACGGAGGACGCGCTCGCTGCGCTCAAGGTGCATGAGGGCAGGAAGGCGCAGGCCACAGCAAGGCTTGAGAGGATCGGCGTCGAGATCGAGGCGCTGCGCAAGGGCGTCTTCATCGGTGACCATTATAACGACCGCCCGCAATCCATGCAGGAACTCGACGACGTCACGATCCGGATCGCCGATCTGGATGTCGCGATAGAAGCCAAGAGCCGGCGTATCGAAGCGCTGGAGCGCGCGCGCGAAGAGGAGCGGGCGAACTTTCGCCGGGCATCGTATGCGGCCGTTTCGGCCCCCATCGGCGGCCGGGTCTGGGAGCCGCTGGTCACGGACGGCGAGCATGTGGTGCGGGGGCAGGACCTTGCCCGGCTGCTCGACTGCGCGCATCCGATCGTCACCACGGCGGTGAATGAGCAGGTCTACAACAAGCTTTCTCCTGGAGATGCGGCGACCTTCATCCTGCGCGAAGGGGGCATGGAATATCCGGCCCGCATCGTCCAGTTGAGCGGGGTTGCCTCCGCGCCGGCCAACCTTGCGATCCTTCCGTCCGCGCTTGAAAAGGAGCCTTATCGCGCGACCGTCAGCGTCGCGGGGCTCGGCGAAGCCGACGGCTGCCTCGTCGGCAAGACGGGCCGTGTGGTCTTCAAAAGCGGCGACGAAAACGGGCGCGGCATCTGGATGCCGTTTAACAGATGAACCCCCTTCTGACGGCGATACAGGACGGTATCACGCCGGGGATGATCGCCTTCGGCTTCTGTCTTTTCCTCCTTCCGTGGCTTAACCCCGAAGGGCGGTGGCGGTGGCTGCCCGTCTATGCGGTTCTTTTCCTGACCCTGCGCTATCTCCACTGGCGCGCGACGCAAACGCTGCCAACTTCCGCCGATTTGGGAGACTTCACTTTTGCGATCGGCTTTCTTCTCATTGAAGGGATAACGTCGCTCGGCTCGATCCTGACGCTCATCACGCTTTCGCGGGTGAAAAACCGCACGCCGGCAGTGGATGCGGCACTTGCCGAACGAACGGCAGGAACGGCCGGCCACGGCGAAGGCCCGCCCCTCGTCGACGTCTTCATCTGCACTTACAACGAGGAACGCGAAATCCTGCAACGCACCATCGCCGGCGCGCTTGGCATGGACCATGAAAACTTCAGGGTCTGGGTGCTGGACGACGGGCGAAGACCATGGCTTGCCGATCTGTGTGACGAACTCGGCTGCCGGTATCTGACGCGCCCCGATAACGCCCACGCCAAGGCCGGCAACATCAACCATGCGCTCGCCCATGTGGCGCGGCTGCCGGAGCCGCCGGACTTCGTGTCGATCCTCGATGCCGATTTCGTGCCGACGCGCGCGTTCCTGACGCGTTGCCTCACGCTTTTTAGCGATGACGGCGTTGGCATCGTGCAAACGCCGCAGCATTTTATCAATCCCGACCCGATCCAGTCTAACCTGGGTGCCGCGGACGTGTGGCCGGACGAGCAGCGCTTCTTCTTCGATGTGCTCATGCCGTCGAAAGATGCCTGGGGCACGGCATTTTGCTGCGGAACGTCGTCCGTCATCCGGTGGGAGGCGGTGGAAGCGGCCGGCGGACTTCCTGTCACCTCGGTCACCGAGGACTACCTGCTGACGCTCAGGCTGAAACAATACGGCTATCAGACCGTCTATCTGAACGAACGGCTGTCTCTCGGCCTTGCGCCGGAGGGGCTCAACGAATACGTCACCCAGCGAAGCCGCTGGTGCCTGGGTTTCATGCAGATTCTCAGCGGCCGCGACGGGCCGTTCAATCCGGCGAACGGGCTGAAGTTCATCGACCGGATGGCCCTTTTTGAAAGCTTTCTCTACTGGGCGGGCACCTTTCTCTTCCGCTTTGCCTGCCTCATCGTTCCGATCGCCTACTTCCTGTTCGATCTCAAGGCGGTCGATGTCGATCTCGCCGACGGAATCTCCTATTTCCTGCCCTATTTCATCGGCCATGTCGGCGTGATCGGCTGGCTGTCGGCTACGCGCATCCTGCCGATCCTGACGGATGTCACCCAACTCCTGACGATGCGCGAGATCCTCTATTCCGTGGTGCTGGGCATCGCCAGGCCGAAGGGGCACAAATTCGCGGTGACGGCGAAAGGCGGCGACAGAAGCAAGACAATCGTCCAGTGGCGAATGATACGCTTTTTCGGCACCCTGCTGGCGGTCACGCTCCTGTCTCTCGGCTATTCCTTCTATGCCGATGCCAACCGGCCGCTGGAAAACTCCAGCGTCGTCGCGCTCTTCTGGAGCTGGTACAACATCACCGTTCTCCTGATCGCCATCGCCTGCTGCGTGGAACGCCCCAGAAAACGCAAGAGCGAGAGGATGCGGGCGAGAGGGGCGGTCGAGCTGAATTTCGGCGATACCGAAGCCGACTTCCAGATGCTCGATATCTCGATTTCGGGGATCCGCTTCGCAGGACATTGCGGCGCCGCCGTAGGCACACCGGTCAATTTCCGTATCAACGGCCAGACCATGTCCGGGCGGATCGTGAGAAGCGGCGAACGGGAATTCGCGGTCGAAATCGACCACACGCTCGCCTCGAAACTCGCGATGGTGCGCGAGGTCTATTCCGGCCGCTTCGAATCCCGCATCGAGGGGGCGCACTCGCTCGCCGTCGGCAAGCGGGTGCTCGCCCGCCTGTTCGGTTAACCGTCCGCTTTGCGATCAGGCGACGGCCTTCGCCTTCAAAAGCAGCTCGCGCGTCATCTGCAGGAGAACCTTGGCTTCGTGGCGGGCCTTTTCCGGATCGCGGTCGCGGATGGCGTCGAAAACATTCGCGTGCTGGGCAAGGGCGATCGGATCTTCCACCTCGGGCCGCGAGGTGACGGCGATGGAGGCCCTGAGCGCGCCTTCCACGCAAGCGCCAAGTCCGGAGAGAAGCGGATTGCCGCTGGCGGCCAGCATAAGCCGGTGGAAGCGCACGTCCGCCTCCATCGTTTCCGGCGTGCGGCGCCCTTCGGCCACGCGCATGTCGTCAAGCGCGCGGCCCATCTCCTCGATCTGCTCGTCGGAGGCGTTGAGCGCGGAAAGGGCGGCGGCCTCCGGCTCGACCATGGTACGGATGGCGGTGAGTTCCACCAGGATCTTTTCCGCCGGCACGACCTTCTGGCGCCATTCCAGCATGGCCGCGTCCAGGAAGTTCCAGTCGACATCGGGACGTACGATGGTGCCTCGCTTGGGCTTCGACGAAATGAGGCCCTTGCCCGAAAGCACCTGTAGCGCCTCGCGCAGGCAGGTGCGGCTGACGCCGTGCTCGTTCAAAAGATCGGTTTCCGTCGGAAGGACCGCGCCTTGCGGATACGTTCCGTCGATGATCTTCAGCGCGATCTTCTCCGCGACCACGTCCTTAAGCTTTTGTGTCGTCACGCACGTCTCCGCCTTTTGTCCCTCGTGAGTCCGGTTTCTGCGGCCGGATTCTTCAAAAACAGGTGATACGAGCCCTGCAAGAGGCAGCGAACTTGTCCAAACGCAACCCGTTACCGTTCAACTTTATGTCGAAAACTCGGAAAAGTCCTGTGAAACAGGCAGCCGGATTCCGATGCGGATGAGGAAAAATCGATCAAATTCGCGATATATTGCAAGGATATTCCCGCAAAGCGCTTACACGAAAAAATTTTCAGCTTTTTCGTGCAATGGCTGTGAAAGGCCCGTTCTCGTCATTGCGAAATGCCTCAGACGGTGAAATATTTTTCACACGCCGGGCCGGCGCATTGCGAGAACGAATAATACGCAAGCCGCCCGGCCCGGCAATTCATGAATTACCGCATGGCATTCCGCCAGGCGGGTTTCATGGCAATTCGTTCAAGCCCCGGCCTCGCCAAGGGGAGGAGGATAATATGTACAAATCATTCAGAACGGGCCTGCTCGCGGCAGCGCTCGTGGCGGCAACGTCGCTGACAGCGGCCGCCGAAACCGTCTATCATCGCGGGAATTCCGCGGATCCGGAAACGCTCGACCAGCACAAGACCTCGACTGTTTACGAAGGTCACATCCTGCGCGATCTCTACGAGGGACTTACCGCTTTCAACGCCAAGGGGGAAACGGTGCCGGGCGTCGCCGAAAGCTGGGAGCTCTCCGACGACGGCACGGTTTATACCTTCAAGCTTCGCGGCGACGCCAAATGGTCGAACGGCGATCCGGTGACCGCCGGCGATTTCGTCTATTCGCTGCGCCGCATCATGGCGCCGGAGACAGGCGCGAAATACGCAAGCATCCTCTATCCGATCAAGAACGCGGAAGCCATCAACTCCGGCAACGCGAAAGTGGAGGACCTGGGCGTCAAGGCGCTGGACGACCACACGCTGGAAATCACGCTGGAAGGGGCCACGCCCTATTTCATCGATCTTCTGACGCATCAGACGGGGCTTCCCGTCCATCCGGCAAGCGTCGAGGCGCATGGCTCAGATTTCGTGAAGCCTGAAAACATCGTCACCAACGGCGCCTATGTGCTGGCCGAATTCGTGCCGAACAGCCACGTGAAGGTGACGAAGAACCCGAATTTCCACGATGCCGATGACGTCAAGATCGACACCGTGATGTTCTACCCGACGGAAGACCGGGGTGCCGCACTGCGCCGCTTCCAGGCGGGCGAGTTGCATTCCAACAACGACGCGCCGACCGAGCAGATCAAGTTCATGCGCGAGAGCCTGGGCGGCCAGTTCCGTGTAGCACCTTATCTCGGCACCTATTATTACGCGCTGAACCACAAGGACGAGGCGCTGAAGAACCCGGATGTGCGCACCGCACTTTCCATGGCGATCGACCGCGAGTTCCTGGCCGAGGAAATCTGGGGCGGGGCGATGGTCCCGGGATATTCCATGGTGCCGCCGGGCATCGGCAACTACGGCGAGCCGGCCTATGCCGACTACAAGGACATGGCGCAGATCGACCGCGAGGACAAGGCGATCGAACTGCTGGAGAAGGCCGGTTTCGGCGATGACAATCCGCTGACGCTGGAAATCCGCTACAACACCTCGGAAAACCACAAGAACACGGCGGTCGCCATCGCCGATATGTGGAAGCCGCTCGGCGTCAACGTGAACCTCGTCAACACCGATACGAAGACCCATTACGCGCACCTTCGCGACAAGGGCGACTTCGACGTCGCGCGCGCGGGCTGGATCGGCGATTATTCGGACCCGCAGAACTTCCTGTTCCTCGTGGAATCCGACAATGACGGCTTCAATTACGCCAATTACGCCAATCCGGAATACGACAAGCTGATGGATGAGGCGGCCGCCGAGACGGACCTCGAAAAGCGCGCGGATATCCTCAAGCAGGCGGAAGTGATCTTCATGCGTGACCTGCCGTATATTCCGCTGCTCTACTACGGATCTCTGAGCCTTGTCTCCGACAAGCTGCACGGCTGGGAGGACAATCTCCTGAACGTCCATCCGAGCCGCTACATGAGCATCTCGGAGTAATGAAATCGCTGGTCGCGCAACGATCGCGGCCAGCGTCATCCATCCATCTTTTCGTGTGTCATCCTTTGCGATGCCACCCTCACCTCGGGTCACGGACTCATAAATAAGACTGAAATGGTATGCGCGGATTTGTTTGGATACGAGGCGCAAGCCTGCAGGAAACCATCCGGTTTTCAAAGGTTTGCAACGGTGTTACCGGGCAAATCCGCCATATCCTGAAAGGACGCGAAAACGGCTTCGACCTGCCACGTCGAAGTGCTTGGCCGGGTGGCCGACCCGCCCGGCGCATTTCTCCTGGCATCTCTTTGCCGTTTGTAGCGCCATTCCGGCCTTATTTATGGGTCCGTGACCTAACCCTCTCCCTTCAAGGGAGAGGGGACGACAGCGGCGCCTCTCTGCATCGATTATTTGCGCTCCCAACCGCACTGACAAAATGTGCCAACGAGCAATTGAGCAGTATCCTGAATCTCAGGACGCGCACGACGTCGCACCGGGTGGGGGTATCGCATGCCTGGAGGCATCGAGGGCCGCTGTGTTTCCTCGCCGCATGCGTGGCAAGCTTGAACGGAATAGCGTGGCGAACTGCCAGTTGAGAAAGGCGTAGACGACGATGGCGCGATATATCCTGGGCCGGCTGCTCAGCGCGATCCCGACGCTTTTTCTGATCGTGACGATCTCTTTCTTCCTGATCCGGGTCGCGCCCGGCGGGCCGTTCGACCTGGAACGTCCGCTGGAAGCCAAGGTGATGGAAAACCTCCAGCGCATCTACCAGCTCGACAAGCCTTTATGGCAGCAATATCTGCTCTACCTGAAAAGCGTCGCCTCCGGCGATTTCGGGCCGAGCTTCTATTTCCGCGATTTTTCCATCAATGAGCTTTTCGCGGCCTCCCTGCCGATCTCCATCACGCTCGGCGCATCGGCCCTGTTGCTTGCCCTTGTCGTTGGCGGCTTCATGGGCATGATCGCGGCGCTGCGGCAAAACAGAAGCACCGACTACGCCATGATGACGGCGGCAACCATCGGCGTGACGATCCCGAATTTCGTGGTCGCGCCCTTGCTGACGCTCTTTTTCGGCGTCTGGCTGGGGCTGCTGCCCGTCGGCGGATGGAACAACGGGGCGGCGCAAAACATGATCCTGCCGATCATCACGCTCGCCCTGCCGCAGATTGCCGTGGTGGCGCGTCTCACGCGCGGCTCGATGATCGAGGCGCTGCGCTCCAACCACGTGAGAACCGCCCGCGCCTATGGGCTTTCGAACTACGCGGTCGTGGTGGTGCATTCGCTAAGAGGCGCGATCCTGCCCGTGATTTCCTATCTCGGCCCCGCGGCCGCGGCACTTCTGACCGGCTCTGTCGTCATCGAGACGATCTTCGGCATTCCCGGTATCGGCCGCTACTTCGTGCAAGGCGCGCTCAACCGCGACTACACGCTTGTGATGGGGACGGTGGTGGTGGTCGCCGTCTTCGTCATCGTCTTCAACCTGATCGTCGATGTGCTCTACGCGCTCCTCGATCCGCGCGTGCGCTACGACTGAGGTTCTGACCCTAATGACCAGCACGACGGACGAAAGAGACATCAAACCCGGCTCGGCAGTGCGTGGGCGCTCGTTGTGGGACGATGCGCGCGACCGGCTTCTGGCCAACAAGGCGGCGGTGGCCAGCATGATCCTGCTGGCGGTGGTAGCGGTGGCCTGTTTTCTCGGCCCCCTTGTTTCGCCGCACGACTATGATGAGGTCTACCGCGAGTATGTGAAGGTGCCGGCAAGCCTTCAACCTTATCCCCGCGCCGACCAGGTGACGCCGGAAATCGAAAGCGTGCTTCGCCGGGCGCGGGTGACGATTGACGAACTCGACGTCGAAAGCGGCAGCTTCACCGCGAAGATCTCATCCTCGCGCAAGATCGACCCGCGCGTGACGCGCTATGTCGACCGATCGGATCTGTTCGAAAACGCCGAGATATTCGGTTTTTCGGCGGATGAAACATCCGCCACCGTGCGCGCCGACGTGAAGACGCTCTATTTCTTCTTCGGTACCGATTCCAACGGCCGCGACCTGATGACGAGAACGCTGATCGCGGGCCGCGTTTCCCTGACGATCGGGCTTCTGGCCACATTCGTCGCAATCGCCATCGGCGTGGTCTATGGGGCGGTGTCGGGCTACCTCGGCGGGCGCACCGACCTGATGATGATGCGCATCGTCGATATCCTCTATTCGCTGCCCTTCATTTTCTTCGTCATCCTGCTCGTCGTCTTCTTCGGACGGAATTTCGTGCTGATGTTCATCGCGGTAGGCGCGGTGGAATGGCTCGACATGGCGCGCATCGTGCGCGGGCAGACGCTGAGCCTGAAACGGCAGGAATTCGTGCAGGCGGCCGAAGCGCTCGGCGTTGACAATACAGGCGTTCTGAAACGCCACATCATTCCCAATACACTGGGGCAGGTGGTGATCTACATGACGCTGCTGGTGCCGAAGGTGATCCTGCTTGAAAGCTTCCTGTCCTTCCTCGGCCTTGGCGTGCAGGAGCCGATGACAAGCTGGGGCGTTCTGATTTCAGAAGGCTCGCGCAACGTGCAAGGGGCGGCCTGGATGCTGATCTTCCCCTCCATCTTCCTGACCTCGACGCTGTTCGCGCTGAATTTTATCGGCGATGGACTGCGCGACGCGCTCGACCCGAAGGACCGTTGAGGATGACGGGGGCAAAGACAATGGATGGGGGCGCCGTTCTCGACATCCGCGGGCTTACCGTCGATTTCGACACTCCGACGGGCACCGTGAAGGCGGTAAGGGGCGTCGACATCGCCGTTTCCAAGGGGGAGACGGTGGCGGTGGTCGGCGAAAGCGGCTCCGGCAAGAGCCAGACGATGATGGCGGCGATGGGCCTTCTTGCACAGAACGGGCGTACGAAGGGCAAGGTACTTTATCGCGGCGACGATATCCTCGGCCTGCCGGCAAGGCGGCTCAACCGCATCCGGGGCGCGAAGATCACCATGATCTTCCAGGAGCCGATGACCTCGCTCGACCCGCTCTACACCATCGAGCGCCAGCTCTGCGAGCCGATGGTGGAACATGGCGGCTATTCCTGGTCTGCTGCGAGGAAACGGGCGCTTGAGCTCTTGCAGCTTGTGCAGATTCCGTCGCCCGAGCGCAAGCTCAAGGGGTTTCCGCACGAGCTTTCCGGCGGGCAGCGCCAGCGCGTGATGATCGCCATGGCGCTTGCCAACGACCCGGACGTGCTGATCGCCGACGAGCCGACGACGGCGCTGGACGTGACCACGCAGGCGCGGATCCTGGAGCTTCTGGCCGACCTGCAAAAACGGCTTGGCATGGCCGTCGTCTTCATCACCCACGACCTCGGCATCGTCCGCCAGATCGCCGACCGGGTCTACGTCATGAAAGACGGCGAGGTGTTGGAAGAGGGCGAAGCGGAAAGCCTGTTGAAGGCACCGAAGCACCCTTACACGAAGATGCTGCTCGACGCCGAACCGGAAGGGCGAAAAGGCCCGGTGCCGGACAGCCGCCCCATCCTGCTGGAGGGGCAGAAACTTTCTGTCGCCTTCGACCTCGGCGGCGGCTTCCTGAAGGCACCGCAGGTGCTGAAGGCCGTCGATGACGTGACGCTGACGGTAAGGGAAGGGCAAACGCTCGGCATCGTCGGCGAAAGCGGGTCCGGCAAGTCGACGCTGGGGCGCGCACTCCTGCAGCTTCTGCCGCACCAGGGCCGGGTGCGCTTTTCCGGCCACGACATTTCCAACGCCGACAAACGCGAGATGCGCCCGCTGCGGCGCGAGATGCAGCTCGTCTTCCAGGACCCGTTCGGCTCGCTTTCCCCGCGCATGACCGTGGGCCAGATCGTGACCGAAGGCCTGCTGGTGCACGAGCCGCAGCTTTCCGCGAAGGATCGCGACAGGCGCGCCTGCGAGGTGTTGGAGGAGGTTTCGCTCGACCCGGCCATGCGCAACCGCTACCCGCATGAATTTTCCGGCGGCCAGCGCCAGCGCATCGCAATCGCCCGGACCATGGTGCTGAAACCGAAGCTCGTCGTGCTTGACGAGCCGACATCCGCCCTCGACCGGACGATCCAGAAACAGATCGTGGAACTCTTGCGCAAACTGCAGCGCGACCATGGGCTGACCTACCTTTTCATCAGCCATGATCTGGCGATCGTGCGTGCGCTCGCCGACCGGGTGATGGTCATGCAGCACGGAAGGATCGTCGAGGCCGGGGAGACGGAGGCGATCTTCGAGCATCCGGTGCAGGACTACACCCGTGAGCTAATTGCCGCAGCCTGGCAAAATCTGGAGCCGGTCGGAGGAAATTGAGCGGCTGGCGCTTGAAATCGGACAAATCCTCCGCGACAAGCGAGGGGCGCGGGCGGGGGCTGCCTGCATTCGGGAGTTAACGCCAATGGCGGCAATCGAGCGGCAAGACGAAGGGTTCAAGGGAGTGGCGTTTTCGCGGCGTACGCTCATCATCGGCGCGCCGCTTGCGCTGACGGCCTGCCAGACCGCGCTGGTGGGGCTTTCCAACCAGCCGCCGCTGCCGGACGACGAATTCGACTACGAGCTTGCCTATGCGGCGAAGGAAGAGGACGAATTCAGGATCCCGGCGATCGACTACAAGGCGTTCGACCGCAAATTCTGGCGCCAGGTGGTGGATTACGACACGCGCGAGCGGGCGGGCACTATCGTGGTCGATCCATACAACAATTTCCTCTACTGGACGCTGGGGCGCGACAGGGCACTGCGTTACGGCATCGGTGTCGGCAAGGCGGGTTTCGCCTGGTCGGGCGATGCCAAGGTGCGCGTGAAGCGGCCCTGGCCGATCTGGCGCCCTCCGCAGGAGATGATCGCGCGGCGCCCGGAACTCGCCAAATACTGGGAAGAGGGTTACCCGCGCGGACCGAAGAACCCGCTCGGCGCGCGCGCCATGGATCTTTGGCAGGGCAGCGTCGACACGCTCTACCGCATCCACGGAACGCCTGAGCCGAGCTCTATCGGGCGAAGCGTTTCGAGCGGATGCATTCGCATGTGGCACCAGGACGTGATCGACCTTTACGACCGGGTGCCGCTGCACACGAAAGTGGTGGTGCTGAGCGAGGAAGCATCGGCGAAGACGGCGTGAGGGGCGGTCTCACGCAATTCCCGGCAGCGCCACGTCCGAGACAATCGCCACGAAGTGGCAGATGGCGGCAGCCAACACGAAGCCGTGCCAGATCGCGTTCTGGAAGGGCAGCGACTTCCACGCGTAAAACGCAGTGCCGGCGGTATAGAGAAAGCCGCCCGCGATCAGGAACCAGAAACCCGCCGAAGATGCATTCATGAGAAGCGGCTCATAGGCGAAGACGATCACCCAGCCAAGCGCGAGGCAGATCGGCACGGTGAGCTTCTCCAGCTTCTTGAAGGCGAAAAGCTTGATCAGCGCGCCGGCGGCTGCCCCCGCCCAGACGACGGCGAGGATGATATTGCCGACGCGTCCGCCGATCACCATCGTCGAAAAGGGGGTGTAGGTGCCGGCGATCATCAGGAAGATCGCCGCGTGATCGAGCCGGCGAAGAACGCCGGTCTTGTTGTCCTTGGCGGTCATGTTGTAGAGCGCGGAAGCGGTGAGCATCATGATCAGGCAGGCGCTGTAGACGGAGACGCTGGCGATGCGACCGGCCTCCATGCCGGGCCATGTGAGAATCGCCAGCGTGACGGCGGCGGCAAGCCCGAGAGCGATCCCGATCACATGGATTACGCTGTCGGCGATATATTCCGCACGGGTCATCATGATGTGCGAGCCGTCCCTTTTCCATTGATCCATTGTCAAATTGGACGGTCCGGCGCGGCGATGCAACGGTGTCGTCGGGGAAGGGGTGGCCTTCAACTTCGCTGCTCACCCAGCGAAGCGACGAAGTCGTTGAAGCGTTCGCCCTGAATGAGGATGTGCGAGCGCAGCACGTTTTCCGCCTTTTCGGCATCGCCCTCCAGAACGGCGTCGACGATGGCCTGATGTTCGGCGAGCGAACCCTTCACCCGGTTGCGCACGCGAAGCTGCAGGCGGCGGTAAGCCTTCAGCCGGTTTTGCAGCGCGCGGGCCTGCTCTGCCAGGAAACCGTTGTGGCTGGCGGCATAAATCGCCTCGTGAAAGCGCTCGTTGGCGTGGAAATAACCGTCCGGCGTCTGCTGGTCCGCCGCCAGAATGCAGGCCTCATGCGCGGCGACAAGCTCCGCCTGCTCCTGCGCCGTCATGCGCCGGCAGGCAAGGCGCACGCACATGGCCTCAAGCTCCGCCATCACCTGGAACATCTCGACAAGGCGCGAGATGCCGATATCGCGCACGAATGCGCCCCGCCGGGGACGTATCTCGACAAGGCCGGCGACCGAAAGCTCGATCAGCGCCTCGCGGATCGGCGTGCGCGAAACGGCGAAGCGCTTGGCGAGCGTCACCTCATCAAGGCGCGAACCGGGCGGATAACGCCCGACGGCGATGTCATCTTCCAGTGCTTCACGCAGGGTTTGCGCCGTTCTGGGGCGGGTCTTCAACTCCATCATGGGTCGAATTTATGCAAAATCCATTCGATTGTATACAAAAACAATTGACTTGAATGCACAGACCGTGATTGCCTTCTTCCTCGGCGGCAGCGCGAGGGTGCCTGCGATGTCCGGTGTGAAAATCCGGGTGGAGGCGAGGCGGCTGCGCTGGCATGCTTTTTACCGGCGAGACAACCGCTGAAAGCGGGGCAAAGCCGAAAACATGGGATGAGGCCTGCCGGCAAGCGGCGGGCAATGGGAGGAAAGAATGCTCAAGACATTTACCAAGGCGGCTCTTTGCCTCGGCGTTGCAATGGCGGTGACAGTACCCGCCGCTCAGGCCGAAACCGTGCTCAAGGCGTCTCACCAGTGGCCGGGCGGCAAGGGCGACGTGCGCGACGAGATGGTGCAGATCCTCGCTCGCGAAGTGGAAAAGGCCGGTGTGGACCTGAAGATCCAGGTCTATCCGGGAGCCTCGCTCTTCAAGCCGAGGGAGCAATGGGGCGCGATGGTGAAAGGCCAGCTCGACATTTCGGCCTTCCCGCTCGACTACGCTTCCGGCCGTCACCCGCAGTTTTCAGCGACCCTGATGCCGGGTCTCGTGCAGAACCACGACCGTGCGCTGAGGCTGAACGATTCCCCGTTCATGGACGACATCAAGGCGATTATCGAGGACGCCGGCGTGAAGGTGATTTCCGATGCCTGGCTTGCAGGCGCATTCGCCTCCAAGAAGCAGTGCATCACCTCGCCCGAGACCATGCAGGGGCAGGTGACGCGAGCGGCCGGCCCGGCGTTCGAACAGATGCTGGTGGGGGCGGGCGCTTCCATCTCGTCCATGCCGTCGTCAGAAATCTACACGGCGATGCAAACGGGCGTTCTGGACGCGGCCAACACCTCTTCCGGCTCCTTCGTTTCCTACCGGCTTTACGAGCAGGCGACCTGCCTGACGGCACCGGGCGAGAACGCGCTTTGGTTCATGTATGAGCCGATCCTGATTTCCAAGCGGACGTGGGACGGGCTTTCAAAAGAGCAGCAGGACGCGCTGATGGCCGCCGGCCAGGTGGCTGAGGAGTATTTCGTCGGCGAGGCCAAGAAACTCGACCAGACGCTGGTCGATACCTACAAGAAGGCAGGTGTCGAGGTGGTCGAGATGTCGCCGGACGACTATCAGGCGTGGCTCGGCATCGCCAAGGAGACATCCTACAAGAACTTCTCCGAAAACGTCGAAGGTGGCGACGAGTTGATCGCCAAGGCGCTGGCCGTCGACTGACCGGATCGGCATTGCCGAAAACGAAGGGCGCGGCGACAGGTTCCGCGCCCTTTTTCGCCCCGTTTGCCGGCCTGGAGCATATCCTCATCGCGAAATTCGATCCGGATTTTGCGAGATATGCTCAAGCGAGCCACGGCGAGGTAACTTCAAGATGTCACTCTATATCCGCCTGGTTACAGCTCTTTCGCGGATCGGCGGCGTGTTCGCCATCCTGCTGACGGCGTCCGCAGCGCTTGTTGTCACGCAAATGGTCTTCATGCGCTACGTGCTGAACGCCTCGACCGTCTGGCAGACCGAATATGTGATCTACGCATTGGTCGCGGCGACCTTCATCGGCTCGCCCTATGTGCTGCTGGAAAAGGGGCATGTGAACGTCGACCTTCTGCAGATCACGGCGTCCGACAACGTCAAGCGGATCATGAAGCTTCTGTCCGGCCTCGTGGGCGTCGCGTTTTGCTCGCTGCTCGCCTATTCGGGGTGGATGTATTTCCACGAAGCATGGGAAGGCGGCTGGACGACCGACACGGTCTGGGCGATCCCGCTCTGGATCCCGCTGTTGCCGCTGCCCCTCGGCATCGGGCTGCTCGTCCTGCAATATATCGCTGAAATCATGAAGCTTTTCGGAGAAGACGCATGACGCCGCTTCTTTGGGGTGCCATCGTTCTGGTGTTCCTGCTCGCTCTTCTTGCGCTTGGAACGCCGATCGCCTTCGCACTCGGCTTCGTGTCGATCGTCATCCTCATGCTGGCGGAAGGCTCCGGTTCGCTCAGCATCCTCGGCGAAACCTTTTTCGGCGGGCTTGCCTCCTTCGGCCTCGTCTCCATTCCGATGTTCATCCTGATGGGGGCGGCCGTTGCATCCTCGCCCGCCGGCAAGGACCTTTACGAAGCCCTCGACCGCTGGCTGAACCGCGTGCCGGGCGGGCTTGTGCTTTCAAACCTCGGGGCCTGTTCCATCTTCGCGGCCCTTTCCGGCTCGTCGCCCGCGACGTGTGCCGCCATCGGCAAGATGGGCATTCCGGAAATGACGAAGCGTGGCTACCCGAACGAGATCGCAGCGGGTTCCATCGCGGCCGGCGGCACGCTCGGCATTCTCATTCCGCCGTCGATCACCATGATCGTCTACGGGATCGCGACGGAAACTTCGATTGGGCGGCTGTTTTTGGCGGGCCTCGTACCCGGTGCGATGCTGACCGCGCTCTTCATGATCTGGACGGTCTACGCCTGCAAGCGGCAGGGCATCGGCCTCAGCGAGATCACGCGCGCCTATTCCATGCGCGAGCGCCTCAGCGCGCTGCCGCGCGTGCTGCCGTTCCTGGCGATTATCGTCGCGATCCTCTACGTGCTTTACGGCGGCATCGCCACACCGTCGGAGGCCGCGGGCGTGGGCGCGATAATCTGCCTTGTCTTCGTCGCCGTGATCTACAGGCTCTGGAAGCCGTCGCTCTACACGGGGCTTTTTCGCGACACGCTGAAGGAGAGCGTCATGATCATGATGATCATCGGCGCATCGGAGCTGTTCTCCTTCACGCTTTCCTCGCTCTTCATCACCCAGTCCATCGCCGAATGGATCGCCGGGCTGGAGGTTAACCGCTGGGTGCTGATGGCGATCATCAATGTATTCCTGCTGTTCGCCGGCTTCTTCCTGCCGCCTGTTGCCGTAATCCTGATGACGGCGCCAATCCTCTTGCCGATCATCACGCAAGCCGGCTTCGACCCCTACTGGTTCGCGGTTGTCTTCACCATCAACATGGAAATCGGCCTCATTACTCCGCCCGTGGGATTGAATCTCTATGTCATCAATGGCATCGCGCCGAAGATAACCCTAAGTGAGATTCTCAGGGGCGCGATGCCATACGTCGGATGTATGGTTGTCGGTATCATATTGCTGTGTCTCATGCCGGGTATTGCAACCTGGCTGCCAGACCTGCTGATGGGACCCGGCCTATGAACACCAGTTTCTTCAACGAGTTGCTGTCCTCCATCGCCGAGCAGGGGCGCAGCCTGCTCGAGCGCCGGCGCGACAGGAGCACAAGCGGCAGGGCGGTGGGCGACACCTGCGAGGCGCTGTTATCGGGCCGGGGCGAAGCTTCGGGCGTGGCGCTCGCGGGCGATGTGCTGGCAAGTTACCGCGCCTTGGGCGGGGATGCGCGAACGGAGTTCTTCGAGGAGCTGTTCTCGCGCTTCGGAACCAACCGTGACGAGATCGAGCGCCTCGCGCGGGAGATCGCGCAAAATCCCGGCGACGAGAAGCTGGTGCGGCGCATGCATCTGGCGTCAGAACCGAAGCGGCAGGAACTGATCCGACGGCTGAACCTGGCGCCCGGGGGCACGAGCGAGCTTGTTGCCATGCGCGCAGAGCTGCTTCAGCGCCTGAAGGACAAGCCGGAACTTGCCGAGGTCGACAGCGATTTCGAGCATCTTTTCTCGTCGTGGTTCAACAGGGGGTTCCTCGTCATGCGACGGATTGACTGGTCGACGCCCGCGTCGATCCTTTCGAAAATCATCCGCTACGAGGCGGTGCATGAAATCCGCGACTGGGAGGATCTGCGCCGGCGCATAGATCTCGCCGACCGCAGGCTTTACGCCTTCTTCCATCCCGCCCTTGTCGACGACCCGCTGATTTTCGTGGAGGTGGCGCTGACGCGCGAGATCCCTGAGGCGATACCGCCGATCCTGGCCGAGGAACGGGCGGAAATTTCGGCGCGGGACGCAACGACGGCGACATTCTATTCCATCTCCAATTGCCAGAAGGGCCTGCGCGGCATTTCCTTCGGCAATTTCCTGATCAAGCAGGTGGTGGAGGAACTTCGCCGCGAGCTGCCCAACCTCAAGACCTTCGTCACGCTTTCGCCGGTGCCGGGGTTCCGGGCGTGGCTGGCGCGGGACATGGATGGCGAAGACAGCGTCGCGCGCAGGGTCCTGTCCCCCGATCAGGTTGAAGCCATCGGCAATGACGCCTGGGAATACGATGAGGAAATGCGCACCCGCCTGACTGATCCGCTGCGGGCGCTTTGCGCGCATTACCTCGTGCGTGAGAAGCGCGGGAACACGGACCGTCCGCTCGATCCGGTCGCCCGGTTCCACCTTGGCAACGGCGCGCGGCTTGAGCGGGTGAACCGGTTCGGCGATCCTTCGCCCAATGGTATCCGTCAATCGTTTGGCGTCATGGTGAATTACCTCTATGACCTTGGCGACATCGAAAAGAATCACGAGGCCTTCGCGGCGAACGGGACTGTTGCGACATCGTCGGCGGTGACCCGTCTGCTCAAGGCCGTACCGGACAAGAAAAAGACCGTGGTGCCCGCAGCATGACGAACCATCTCATCGACGAAATCCGCTCGCGCATATCCGATGAAGCTAAAACGTTTCTTGAAACGCCCGGCGGACAGAAGCTGACCTATGGGCAAGTAATCGCGCGGTCCGGCCAGTTCGCCAATGCGCTGCAAGCGCTTGGCGTTTCGCCGGGCGACCGCGTGGCGGTGCAGGTGGAAAAATCCCCCGAAGCGCTGCTGCTTTACCTTGCCACCGTGCGGGCGGGCGCGATTTTCCTGCCGCTCAACACAGCCTATACGCCGGCCGAAATCGGCTATTTCGTCGGTGATGCGGAGCCAAAGGTGCTTGTCTGCGATCCGGCACGCGTCGCCTCACTTTCCGACATTGCGGGCGGGGTGGGTGCGGGCGTCGAAACGCTGGATGCAAATGGCAGCGGCAGCTTGCGCGAGAATGCTGACGCGGCTTCTTCAGCATTTGAGGATGTCGCGCGAGGGCCCGATGATCTCGCCGCGATCCTTTATACCTCCGGCACGACCGGACGCTCCAAAGGGGCGATGCTTTCGCACGAAAACCTGGCCTCCAACGCAAGGACGCTTGTCGACTACTGGCGCTTTTCCAAGGACGACGTCCTTTTGCACGCCCTGCCGATCTTCCATACGCATGGGCTTTTCGTCGCGACCAATGTGACGCTGATGGCCGGCGGATCGCTCCTGTTCCTGGCGAAATTCGATCTTGGCGAAGTGCTGCGCCTTCTGCCGCGCGCAACCTCGATGATGGGCGTTCCGACGTTCTACACGAGGCTTCTGTCCACCAGCGACTTCACCAGGGATCTCGTGGCGCACATGCGGCTTTTCATCTCCGGTTCCGCGCCGCTTTCCGCCGAAGTGCACAAGGAATTCAGCGAGCGAACGGGCCACGCCATTCTCGAGCGCTATGGCATGACCGAAACCAACATGAACACATCCAACCCGTATGACGGCGACAGGCGGCCAGGAACCGTGGGCTTTCCGCTGCCGGGCGTGGACCTTCGGATCGCCGACCCGGAAACCGGCAAGGTGCTGGAGGATGGCGAGGTCGGCGTTATCGAGGTCAAGGGGCCGAATGTCTTCAAAGGTTACTGGCGGATGCCGGAGAAGACGGCGGAAGAATTCCGCGCCGACGGCTTTTTCATCACGGGCGACATGGGTGTCATCGACAAGTGGGGCTATGTGTCGATCGTCGGCCGGGCGAAGGACCTGATCATCTCCGGGGGGTTCAACGTCTATCCCGCGGAAGTGGAAGCCCTGATCGACGAGATACCGGGCGTTGCCGAAAACGCGGTGATCGGCGTAGCCCACCCCGATTTCGGCGAGGGTGTTGTCGCGGTGGTGGCGAAAAAGCCGGGCGCGGAATTGAGTGCCGATAGCGTGCGCGAAGCGCTTGTCGACAAGCTTGCCAAGTTCAAGCAGCCGAAGACCGTCTATATGGTCGACCAGTTGCCGCGTAATACCATGGGCAAAATCCAGAAGAACGTGCTGCGCGATACCTACAAGGACACGTTCGCGGGGTAGGTGAGATCCAAGTTCGGGACGTGTCATGCCGGACAAGTGAGGCGAAGCCGAGCGCTGATCCGGTATCCGGACATATGGTGCGGGCAAAGCCCGCTCTTCTTAAGGAAGCGCGCTATTGCGCGGCCTATGCGCCGGGTTCCCCGATCATGTCGGGGACAAGCCCGGCTATCTCGCGATGCGCTGACGCGCACACGGGCCGGGATGACGTTCTTTGTAACATCGGATTTGTTCATCAATGCGCACCCCTTGTCCACACGCGCCTTGCTCTTCGCTTTGAACCGGTCAGCCGAATCGTTCAAACTCGCGGAAATCGGCGAAATTTCGAAAGCACTCCTAATCCATGACGGTGAGTATCGACATGGGCCGGACCGTCTCGGGCGAGACGGCCGTGCTCGATCTGGAAGAGCTTCTGGCGACCCGCCTGCTGGTGCAGGGCAATTCCGGGTCCGGAAAGTCGCATCTTCTGCGCCGTCTTCTGGAGCAAAGCGCCACCTGGGTGCAGCAGGCGGTGATCGACCCGGAAGGGGATTTCGTCACTCTGGCCGACAAGTTCGGGCAGGTTGTCATCGATGCGGCCGCCTGCGAGCGCGAGCTTGCGGTGATCGGCACAAGGGTGCGCAAGCACCGCATTTCCGTGGTTCTTAATCTGGAAGGGCTCGACGTCGACCGCCAGATGAAGGCTGCATCCGTCTTCCTGAACGCGCTTTTCGAGATCGAGCGCGATCACTGGTACCCCATGCTGGTCGTCGTCGACGAGGCGCAGCTTTTCGCGCCCGCAGCCTCAGGGGACGCGGGTGAGGAGGCGCGGCGCGTGGCGCTGGGCGCGATGACGAACCTCATGTGCCGGGGCCGAAAGCGTGGGCTTGCCGGCGTCATCGCCACGCAGCGCCTGGCGAAGCTTGCCAAGAACGTCGCCGCGGAAGCCTCCAACTTCCTGATGGGGCGCACCTTCCTCGATATCGACATGGCGCGCGCGGCCGACCTGCTTGGCATGGAAAAGCGGCAGGCCGAAACCTTCCGCGATCTCCAGCGCGGGCAGTTCGTCGCGCTCGGCCCCGCGCTTTACCGCCGCCCGGTGAAACTCGTTATCGGCGAGGTGGAAACGGCGGCACGCGGCGGCGGGCCGAAGCTGACGCCGTTGCCCGAGACCGCGCCGGAAAACGTTGAGGACCTTCTCTTTCAGCCGGCGAGCGATGAAGAGCGAAGCGAAATACAGCGCAGGCCCACGCCATCTGCGGCGCCCGCCGAAATCCTGGAGCAACTGAGCCGCAGGCAAAAGCAGGGCGAGATGCGCGAGGGCGCGGAGGCGGAACCGGAGGACGCTGCGGAACGGCAAGCCGCCCTGCAGGCGGTTCTCGCAGGCCTCATGTCCGAACCCGAAGCCGCTTATCAGCCGATCGCGCAGCTTTATCAGGATTTCCAGGTGAGGCTCAGGATCGCCCGCGTTACGGCACCGCCCCCGGACCTTTCGGAATTCCGCCGGCTGGTGACGCTCGCGCGGGCCGGTGTGGGCGCCGGCGAGATCGACGAGGCCGAATGGGCGCAGGCCGAACTCATCGCCGAAAGTGTGAGCGAAGATATGCGCGGCATCTTTCTGCTGATCGCGGAAGCGGCCGCACGCGGCGAGCCTTGTCCTTCCGAGGAAGAGATCGCGCGCGCTTACGGCACACGTTCGCTGGGTCGCGCGCGGTGGCTGCTGACACACCTTGAAGAGCGCGGCTTCATTGTTTGCGCGAGCGATTTGCGCGGCAACCGGATCGTCACGCTGCCGGATCTCGGCTGGCAAACCGCAGCAGTGGCGGGACGGGCGACGGGTTAGCGTTTCTTATCGGCTTCAGGCGGCGTTCTATGCGCGGATGCGGAAATCAATCCGTGTCCCGGTCTCCGTTGCCGTGGAAAATATCCGCGCAACGATAGGCTACGGGACATTCGTAAACGTCGGCGGTCGGGGCGTAGAACGCCTTCAAATTAAGTTCCGGGGTGCAGTAGGCCTGTGAACTGACGAACCGGTCATAGGTGTATCGGCCGGTTGCCATGACGACGGCGCCGCTTTGCACTACGAACGCTTGCGCCTGGGCGCATGTCATCGCGCGCGTGTCCGGCAGCGCTTGAGCATGAGATTGCACTGCCGCAAGCAAAAGCGTCAGGGTTCCAACGGCGATAGAGCTTGCAAGACGAATGGGCCCGTAAATCATGGAAGTACCTCGCTGGTCATCCAATAAACAAACAAAAGCCCTCAGAATATCGTCTTGTTATAATTACGTAACGTCAATTGACATTTTTACGGATTCCACCGGAGGCAGGCTTAAATCGCCGAAAAGCTGCGCCTGCTTGCGAATGCCTCGGGTTGCAATCTTTTGAGCAATCCGCCACCGCAGCTTAATTCGTAGGGCGAAAGATCTGCCTGCATTCATAAGCGACAGGGCACTGGGCCGTGTCGCGCGTCGGCGCATAAAGCGGCTTCAGGATTTCATCGCGCATGCAATAGGCGCGGGACGCCACGAAGCGGTCGTACGTATACTGACCTGTCGACATGACGACCGCACCGCGCTGGTTCACGATTGCCTGCGCCTGAGCACAGGTCATGGACCGCGTGTCGGGCCGCGCCTGAGCGAGTGACGCCGTGTTTGCCAGTGCGAGTAAAACGCAGATCAGCGATATACAAGACTTGCCGTGTTTTCTCATTGTCCTGTCTCGCGCCAATTCAAAAGGAAAGCTTGGAAGAGAATCGATATTCACGAATGGAATTAGATTCCGGGTGGGGAAGATCAATACGGGAAAATGCGTTTCGAATGTATTTTGACCGGGTATCGAACAGCGATTGTAACCGCCCCCACAATTTTGTATTCGCCGACATGTAAAATTGCGCCGCGCCAAATAGACGTATCGGTGCAGGAAGAGAGGGGGGGTAAGTGCTTGAAATTATGGTCGGAGTGGCAGGATTCGAACCTGCGACCCCCTCGTCCCGAACGAGGTGCGCTACCAGGCTGCGCTACACTCCGATTTTTGGCATCGCGATGGTTGATCTTCAAGAAAGATCATCGGGTTTCCCGCCGCGTCGTGAGGCGGTCTAATATCACCCGCCTTTGGCCTTAGCAACCCTGCTCGTATCGCTTTTTTCGCATGGTTGTGGATGACGGCAGGCTGCGCAGCGTCAAAATACGAAGAGAGGTTGTGGATCGTCGCGGAAGTTGCCTTATCGGGCCACTTGCATGGGCACGGGCCCCTCGCTATACAGGCGTTCATTCTTCGATGGGGCGTAGCCAAGCGGTAAGGCACCGGTTTTTGGTACCGGCATGCGCAGGTTCGAATCCTGCCGCCCCAGCCATCCAATCAATCTTTTCGCAGATTTTCTTGTGTTTCGGGTTGGCTGGACTCTGATTTGGGCAAATTGTCGTACACGTGTGCTGTACGTAAGTCCCTTCATTCACCGGTGAAATTGATCGAGCTTGCACCGTCGGGCCGCGTGCTTTCGGTGCCAGGCTGAAATTCTCTAAACCGCGCATTGAGCATTCCCTGCCAAATCCGAAGCGGTATTGGCAGGAAATGATCCGATATATCAATCCTGAAGTATTTTCCATCAAGCCGGGAGAACGCACTCGACCGGAGAGCCTTCCGGGTTTTTGACAGAGGCTCCGCCGACCGGGAGGGGTTCGTCGGAACGCGGCACCTCGATTTCGCGTCGGCCGGGCGCACTGTCAAAAACTTGCGGGATATGCCGGCACGCGTTCTCAACGTTCAGATCACCGAACGTCGTTTCACCGTCTCGTTCGCCTGGCATGATCACCCCGGCAAACACTGTCGCCAGGGTGAATCATGTTCAGAAAGCGGCGCAGTGGGTGCGGTTCCTCTTCGGCCTGCCGAAGATAGGTCCATAGGAGGAGAGACGGCCGCAATCGCGCCTGTTTCTCAAACAGTTCCGCGAGCGGGACGGTTGTGAGCGATGTTGAACTTCATGCCGTCCAGCAGTTCTTCGAGATCGGGGCGCGCGGCGGGCCCGTTCGAGAGACAGACCACCTGGATCACACCGTCGGGACGGATGCAGAAGACGGCGGGTTCGGCAAAGCGCCGGTCCGTTTCGTCAGGCGAGAGAGGGTCGGAAACATACACGCCGAGCGTGCGCATCTGCTCTTCGGTCAGCCCGTAGCCGACCGGAAAGCGCCAGCCGTATTCGTCCAAGTCCGCCTGCGCCTTTTCCTCGGGATCAGCGGAGCATGCCAAGACGTCAAACCCGGCTTCCTGCCAGGCGCCAAGGAGGGAATCGAGTTTGTTGAGATAAGGCTTGCACCGCCCGCAGTGCTTGCCGCGATAGATCACGAACAGGGTGTGGCGGTCACCCGGTCCGCCGACGGCCAACGTGCCGCCTCCGAGTTTCGGAAACGATATCCGGGGCATGGCGCCTCCGGCGACGGGTTTGGTCATCATCATGATGAGGTCCTTTCTTCAAGTGTCCTGTTGGGTCGCCAACGTGACGACCACGGTTCCGAAGTCTCCAAACGAGGCCTTGTTCCGGCCAGGGGCGGCCGGGGTCGGCGGTGCGCAGGTGCCGGTTGTGACGACATGGCCCGTGCCGAGCACAAGGCCGTGTTCGGCCGCGAAAGCCGACAAAAACATAAGGGCTTCCACCGGATCGGGGCGGTTTTCGGGAGGAAACGCCTCAACCAAGGTTCCGTCGCCGAGTTCCACCTCGATAGGTGATGCGATGAGCCTTTCGAGATCGTCAAAGGGGATATCCGGTCCAAGGATCAGATATGCGGCCGCGTTGTTGTCGGCGATGATCTCCGGTTGGCTCATGCCGGGCTTGTCGATGTAGCGGCTATCGGCAAGTTCTATCGCGATCTGAATCCGCCCTATTGCCGCACGTGCCGCGTCCCTGTCCTTAAGCGGCGCATGCGGAGGAATGTCCCTGGAAAGCGTTATGGCGATTTCCGGCTCCACCTCGGGCCGGTTGAGGGTTTCTCCGGCCAATACCGTTCCGGAGGGTTGCAGAGCGTCGCCAATCAGGCGTCCGACAGTAGGGGCGCTGAGGCCGTTGGCCTCCTGCGCACCTTTCGTCGATAGGGCAAGCTTCCATCCGACGACCGGTGCTGCGATCTCGGAAATCATCTCGTTCTGGATCCGGTAGGCCGTCTGGAGGTCACGGGGCGGAACCTGCAACCTGTCGACGCGTGCGTCGGGCATCGAGTAGGCGCGCACCAGCGGCATGACGGACGGGTGAATCGAATGCGACATAGGATCGGTTTCCTCAAAGCAATATCGTCGTGATCTCGGGAAAGACCATCATGATCGTCAGCACCAAAAGCTGGATGCCGATGAACGGAAGGAACCCGCGGAAGATGTCTGTCAGGCTGATTTCTGGTGGCGCCACAGATTTCAGGTAGAACGCAGCAGGGCCGAAAGGTGGGCTCAGAAAGCTCACCTGCATGTTGATGCAGAACAGGATGCCGAACCAGACCGACACCTCGGAGGCGGAAAGCGTGCCGAGGACGCCGAAGTCCGCAGGGTCCATGCGCGCGACGATGGGAAGGAAAACGGGCATCGCAAGCAGAACAATGCCAATCCAATCAAGAAGCGCGCCGAGAAACAGGAAGATCAGCATCATGACCGCGATAATCCCCATGGCGGGAATGTCGAGGCCCAGAATCGACCCGGCGATAAAGGTAGGGCCTCCAGCCAGAGAATAGGCGCCCGCCAGCGCCGTCGCGCCGAAGGTTACCCAAAGGATTGTGCCGGTGGACCGCATCGTCCGTTGCAGTGCTTGGAGAAACAGCGGGCCGGTCAACTCCCGTCGGACCGCGATCAGCAAAAGCGTGCCGACACATCCGATCGCCGCCGCTTCGGTGATACCCGTAATGCCGCCATATATCGAGCCGAGGATCGCACCCACCAGCATGACCGGGGGCAGGAGGCCTTTCAGGGCGACGATCTTTTCGCCGAAAGTGACATCGGCCTCGCGCTCCGGCAGGGGAGCATCCTCGGGGTGAAGCCGGGCGCGAAATGCGATGTAGACAATGTAGCATCCGCCGAGAAGCAGACCCGGGATGATCGCCGCCTTGAACAACGCATGGATCGAAGTTTCGGTTACGACCCCATAGATTATGAGAACAATTGAGGGCGGGATCATGGTTCCCAGCGATCCCGCTGCGCAGATCGTGCCGCAGGCGAGGTTCCGGTTATAGTTCAGGCGAAGCATCTGCGGCAGCGCCACAAGGCCGAGCAGCACGATCTCACCGCCGATGATGCCCGACATGGCGGCCATAATTATCGCCATGATCGAGGTGACGATCGCGATCCCGCCGCGGGTCCGCGCCAGCCAGACGTTAAGCGCATCGTACATGTCGCGGGCGATGTTGCTGCGTTCGAGGAGCATCGCCATGAAGATGAAGAGCGGCACCGCGAGAAGCGCGTGTTCGATTGTCAGGTCGTACATCCGCTGACCGAGGATGAAGAACCCCCGATCCCCGAGCTTCCAATAAGCTACGAGAACCCCGAGAAAGCCAGAGGCCAACCCGAGAGGGACGCCGATTGCCAGAAGTGCGATGATGCCGACGACCAGCAGGATTGACAGTTCCGCGATGCCCATCAGGCGTCCTCGGCAGGAACGATCGCGTGCGCGCGGCGCCAGTCGACGATCAGGTTGTTGATCGCCTGCACGCTCATCCAGACGCAGGTGATGCAGATCAGCGGTTTCATGATGGCGGGGATCGGCGGGTTCCATGCCGATCCGTATAGTTCCCAGGCTTCGAATTTCCGGAGCGCGTTACCCCAATAGCCCCACGCGACGGCCCAACAGAAGACGCAGATACAAAGTGTGGCGGCGACATCCATGACGCGTTGGACGTCGCGGGGTACCGCCTCATAGAGGATGACCACGCGGATGTGGCTGCGCTGCTGCATGGCGTAGAGACCGGCGACAAGGAAAATCACGCCACCGAGCCAGCGTGAAAGTTCCTCGACCCATAGCGTTGGAGCCTCGAAGACATAGCGCAACACGACTTCGAACATCATGATCGTCGTGATCACCGCCACGAAAAACATCAGGACCGACGACACCGCAAGCGTGATCCGGTCCACAACGGTCAAGGGGGGTGGAGCCTGCCCGTGGAGACTGCGGGTCAAGACCGGCATCAGCCTTGGGGCGAGGAAGATCATCCAGAGAAGCAAGCCCGCGCCGATCGCGGCAACCCAGGCGTACCCGGATGGTGTTAGAGTTGGCATAATGGAACTTCAGTTGCGTTTATGAAGGAAGGGCGGTGCGTGCCGGGACAACATGCGTTCTGGTGAAGCCACCCGGACGCGGAGATGTTGATAACGTTCAAGATTCCGGGGCATCCGGCATTCGAATGAACGCCGGATGCCCCAGGCTCGTCCCGAAGCTTCCGGTTACTCGGAAATCAGCCCGAGTTCCTTCATGAAATCGATGTGACTCGATACGAGGATATTGGCCTCGGGAGACTTTTCCGCCCATGCCTCCCATTTCCCGCGCGAAAATTTGCGAAATGCTGCACGCTGTTCGGCGTTCCAGTCGTAAAGGGTGACGTCCCCGGCTGCGAGCCGTTTGGCCGCCTTTTCCATTTCCAGCGAATGGCTCAGCGTGTCGCGGAAGGCAAGCTTTTCCATCGCAACTTCGATGATCGCCCGAATATCGTCGGGCAGTTCATCCCACACTTCCTTGTTGATTGCGAGGTGATCGGCTGGCATCGAGTGAAAGCCGGGGTAGGTCGCGTGCTTGGCGATGTCGTAAAGGCCGATCTCGCTGTTTGTGGCGATGTTGGACGCGTCAGCGCCGTCGATGACCTTCGTCTCGAGCGCGGTGAAGACTTCGCCGAAGTCCATCACGATCGGGCTCGCGCCAAGGGCGGCGAAGATTTCGGTCTCGATGCCGGGGGGCGAGCGGAACTTCCAGTCCTTGAAGTCCTCGACGCTCGCGAGCGGGCTCGTCGACGAAAGCGATTCCTGGCCCGGGATCCACCAGCCGACGAAATGCATGCCGTTCGCGTTGTAAAGCTCCTGCGCCTTTTCCAGTCCTCCGCCGTAATAGAGCCAGGAGTACATCTGCCAAGGCGTGTCATAGCCGCCGAGGATGTCACCAACGAACTGGAAGGCCGGGTTTTTGCCGGTCTGGTAGGCGCCGCCCGTCATGTCGCCATCAAGAACGCCGTTGACGGCGGCATCGAAGGTTTCGGTCGCGCGGACGAGCGAAGCGGAGAAAAACATCTCGATATCCACACGGCCGCCCGACATCCGCTCCACGTCGTCGGCGAAGGCTTGAGCATTCTGTCCCTTCAGGGATTCAGCACTGAAATGGGTCTGAATCCGCAGGTTGTAGTCCGCTGCGAGCGCGGCGGAGGCGCCAAGGCACGTTGATACAAGACTCGCCGCGGCTAGCTTGAAAAGCGTCATTAATCTCTCCTCCCTGAATGCGGGCCGCCAGGACGGCGGCCAAAGTCGCTATTTGTATGTTATATGTTGTAAGTTGTATGATGAACTGATAAGTGTCAATAACAGTTCGCGAACCGCGGCGCGAGGCTTGCGGACAAGAGTTAAGAGTAAGGAGGCAAGCCGGATGGTGCGGAGCGGTGAGACCATAAGAGGATTGCATGCGCGCCCTCGTCCGAAATTGAGCGAGCAGGTGGGAGGAGAATTGCGCGCGATGATCCAGCGCGGGGATCTTGCTCCCGGAGACAGGTTGCCAACCGAAAGCGCTTTGGTCGCCCTGTTCGGTGTCAGCCGGACCGTAGTGCGCGAGGCGATTTCCGGGCTTCGCGTGGATGGTCTCGTGCGTGCGCACCAAGGGCGCGGAGTGTTCGTCTCGGACGATCTCAGTCATCAGCCTTTCCGCCTCGACCGAGAGGAACTCAGCCTTGCGGAGCATATGCTGCAAACCATGGAATTGCGGCTCAGCATGGAGGTCGCGAGCGCCGAACTGGCGGCCGCGCGGCGAACCGATACCGATCTCGAGGCGATCGAGGCGGCGATGCGAAGCCATCACGCCGCACATCTTGTCGGCGCGGGAGGTCAGAAGGAGGATTTCGCCTTTCATCTGGCCATCGCAGAGGCGACGCAGAACAATTATGTCGCCGATTTCCTGCGTTTTCTCGGACCTTTCATCATCCCCCAATCTGCCATGAGGCAGATGCCGGACGACGAGCGCGAAATCTACCAGGCGAGCCTGAGGGACGAGCACGCCGAGATCGCCGGTGCAATCAAGAGGAGGGATCCGAAAGCCGCCGCGGAATCAATGCGGGCTCACCTTATGCGCGGGTTGGAGCTGAACCGGCGCTCCTTCGCGGAATCGCATTCCGCCCGGTATTACGATGGATAGCAATATGGATGTCAGACAGGTCAGCAGCCCTGGCGAGTCAAGAGGTTACGACACCGCCGCCCTTCGTGCGCATTATCTCGTGGAGGGTTTGTTCAGACCGGGCGAATTGGCAATGACCTATAGTCATTTGGATCGCACGGTCCTGTTGGGCGTTGTGCCGCTGGATGAGCCGATCGAGTTGATCTCGAACAAGCAAATTGGATCTCCAGGCTTCCTCGACAGGCGCGAGCTGGGTGTTTTCAATATCGGTGGGCCCGGAACGGTGCTGGTCGGTGATGAGCGGCATGACGTCGGTCGACTTGAGGCGGTCTACCTCCCGAAGGGCGCGCAGAACGTCCGCTTCGCAAGCCGTGATACCGGAGCGCCGGCGCGCTTTTACGGTATCAGCACGCCGGCTCATGCCTCGCATCCGCTCAAGAAGATTACCATGGACGAAGCCAATCGTATCGAGCTCGGCACTCAGTCGGGCGCGAACATTCGAACGCTCCGGCAATACATCCATCCGGACGTCTGTACGTCGTGCCAGTTGACGATGGGAGTGACGCTGATCGCGGACGGAAGCGTTTGGAACACCATGCCATGCCACACCCATGACCGGCGGACGGAGGCTTATCTCTATTTCGACATGGCCGAGGATACGCGCGTCGTCCATCTGATGGGCGAGCCCGATGAGACGCGGCACCTGATCGTGGCGAACGAACAGGCGGTGCTTTCTCCCGGCTGGTCCATCCATAGCGGCGCTGGAACGGGGCGGTACGGTTTCATCTGGTCGATGGCCGGCGACAATCAGGACTTCAACGACATGGATTTCGTAGATATGGCGGATCTCAGATGACTGCGACATTCGGTTCCGCGCTCGAAGGCAAGGTGGCGATCGTCACGGGGGCGAATACCGGGCTTGGCCAGGCCTTTGCCCGCGATATGGCCGCGGCGGGAGCGCTGGTGGCTTGCGTCGGCAGATCGTCGATGGACGAGACGCTCGCCGCGATCGATGCGCCGGACCGCACGCTTGCGATCGAGGCCGATCTCAGCAGCCTCGAGCCGATCGACCGCATTGTCTCCGAAGTCCTCGCCTGGGCGGGCAGGATCGACATTCTTGTAAACAATGCAGGCATTATCCGTCGGGCCGATGCGCTCGACTTCACCGAAACGGACTGGGACGACGTGATGCAGGTCAACCTGAAATCACTGTTCTTCCTGAGCCAGGCGGTGGCGCGTGTGATGGTGCCCGAGGGGCGTGGCAAGATCGTCAATATCGCCTCGCTCCTGTCGTTCCAGGGAGGTATCCGGATCCCGTCCTATACGGCGAGCAAGAGCGGGGTCGCAGGCCTGACGCGGCTCCTGGCCTGTGAATGGGCGTCCAAGGGCATCAACGTGAATGCGGTCGCGCCCGGTTACGTAAGGACGAACAACACCAAGGCCCTGCAGGAGGATCCCGAGCGCAACCGCGCTATTGTCGAGCGCATTCCGGCCGGGCGTTGGGCTGAGGCATCGGACATCTCCGGCGCCGTACTTTTTCTCGCATCGAGCGCTGCCGATTACGTGCACGGGATTACCCTTCCCGTGGACGGTGGATGGCTTGCGCGATGAAGGGGAGGCGGGCTGCGGGTTGCACCAAATTCTGACGAGCGGCCTGGAAAGCCGATCGCAGATGTATCGAGAAAAAATGGGAGGAAACCATGAAACACTTTGGATCGTTGACGAAAATATTACTCACCGCCGCGGCGCTCGCCGCCGTGGCGGGACCGGTCGAGGCGCGCGACCTGCGTGGCTGGAACGTTCATGTTCCCGATTATCCGGTGTCGTTGGGCATGGAAAAATTCGGCGAACTCGTCGCCGAGCGCACCAACGGCCGCTTCGTACCCAGCACATTCCATAGCGCCGAGCTTGGAAACCAGCAGCAGGCCGTGGAGCAGATGACTTTCGACGGTATCGATTTCGCCGTCTTCAACGGCGGGCAGTTGGGCGATGTCGCGCCCGCGCTAAAGGTGGTTGGCCTACCTTACGTGTTTCGGAGCACCGAGCACATGTTCAATGTCGTGGACGGTGAGGTCGGAAAGCGCCTGTCCGACGAATTGGCGCCGGCCAACATGGTGGCGTTGGCCTGGTACGATGCGGGTGCGCGCAGCTTTTACACCGTGGAAAAGCCGATCAAGACGCCTGCCGATGTGGCAGGGCAGAAAATCCGGGTTCCGAATGCGGAGATCTTCGTCGCGACGGCCGAGGCGCTTGGCGCAAATGCAACGCCCATGGCGTTTGCCGAGGTTTTCCCGTCGCTTCAGACCGGCGTGATCGACGGTGCGGAAAACAACCCGCCCTCGGTGGTCTCCACGCGCCATCATGAGGTAATCAAATACTATACGCTGGATGAACACTTGCGAGTTCCCGAGGCGCTGGTCGTTACCAAGACACTGTGGGACAGCCTGTCCGACGAAGATAAGCAGATCTTCCGCGAGGCGGCGGTGGAATCCGCCGAGCTTCAGCGAAAGTTGTGGCATGAGCGCGAGGAAACGGCATTGGAGGCTATCAAGGCGGCTGGTGTCGAGATTATCGAAGTCGCCGACAAGCAGCCCTTCGTCGATGCGATGGACAGCGCGTATAAGCAATTGATCACCGATCCGAAGATCGAGGTGTTCCTGAAGGACATTCAGGCCGTTCAATAGGATCGATGACTTGAGGAATGATCTCAACGAACTGGAGCGTCCTGGCCACAGGCTGCTCCCATTCCTTACGCATTCTGGCAAGCCGGCGGTCGTGACGGTCGCCCTTGCCCGTCTGTGTGACGGTCTGGCCTTTCTGGTCAAGACAGCGTCCGCGCTGGCGCTCATCGCAATGATCGCGATGGCCGGTTGGCAGGTTTGGGGCCGCTACGTCCTGAACGATACACCGACCTGGACCACCTCGGTCACCTTGCTCACGATCCAGTATGTCGTCTTCCTGTCGGCAGCTGTTGGATTGCGGGAGGCCACACACCTGTCGGTGACGATGCTCAGAGACATGTTGCCACCGCACGCGCGTGTCTGGCTTGATCTTGCCGGATACGTGGCGGTCTTGCTTTTCGGCGTTGCGATGGTGTGGGGCGGCGCGTTGCTGATCGGGCGGACTGCCACCAGCAAGATGCCGCTACTGGGGATCAGTCAGGCCTGGACCTATCTGCCGCTAGTGCTGTCTGGCGGTCTGACAATTCTGTTTTGCGCCGAGCGGTTCATATCCCGCCCACGGCCGGTGATAGAGGCCTGAACGCCTATGGGCCTGGCAATTCTGTTCTTTCTCTTCATCCTGCTGCTCGCGATCAACTTGCCGATCGCCTATGCGCTGGGCCTTGCGGCCGTGGCGACCTTCCTTTGGGAGGGTATCCCCGTCGCCATCGCATTTCAGCGGGCCATAGGCGGGATCAACAGCTACTCCCTGATTGCCGTGCCGTTCTTTGTCTTCGCGGGAGAACTTATGCTGCGAGGCGGAATCGGCGAACGCCTGATAAACCTCTGCACGGCGCTTTTCGGTCGTATCAGGGGCGGGCTCGGGACGGTCAACGTCATGACGAGCATGCTGTTTGGCGGCATTTCAGGATCGGCGGTGGCGGATACGTCGGCCATCGGGTCGATGATGATCCCGATGATGGAAAAGGCGGGTTACGACAAGGACTACGCCGTCAATGTCACCGTCACGTCCTCTCTTGCCGGGATCGTCATCCCGCCGAGCCATAACATGATCCTTTATTCCCTGGCCGCGGGCGGCGCGGCCTCGGTGACCGGGCTATTTCTCGCCGGAATCGTGCCGGGCGTTCTTATGTGCCTGTCACTCGGCGCCGCGGCCTATCTTGTGGCCTTGCGCCGGGACTACCCTTCGGTTCCTTTCCCGGGGCTGGCGCAGACACTGCGATTTGCGGCGGGTGCTGTTCCGGGCCTTCTGACCGGTGTGCTGATCGTGGGCGGTGTGCTGTCCGGCATCTTCACTGTCACGGAATCCGCAGCAATCGGGGTGATTTACACTCTTGTCGTCACGGCCCTTCTATACCGCACGCTCAGCTATGCGGTCTTGCGGGACAGCCTTCTGGCCACCGTGCGCACCACCTCGATGGTTCTGATCCTGGTCGCAACCGCCTCCGCGTTCGCCTATCTCCTGTCCCTGTACCGGGTACCGTCTCTGGTCCTGGAAGGGCTCTTGTCGGTCTCGGACAACAAGGTTGTCCTTCTCCTGCTTGTCAACCTGGCGCTACTGGCGCTGGGAACATTCATGGACATGGCGGCGCTCATCCTGATCACGACGCCGATCTTTCTGCCCGTCGCACGCGAATTGGGAATGGATCCGACGCAATTCGGAATTCTTTTGATGATGAACCTCGGTCTGGGGTTAACCACACCACCCGTGGGGACGTGCCTTTTCGTTGGATGTTCCATCGGCGGCATAAAGATGGAAGAAACGGTGCGGACGATCCTGCCGTTCTACCTTGCGGTGCTTGCAGTCCTTATGCTCGTGACCTTCGTACCGCAGGTATCGCTATTTCTGCCCGGATTGGTTGAATAGGATCTGGGGTTGTTTGGTTGAGAAGCTTGTATAGGTTCCCAATCCAGGAACCCGAAATCGAGGCTCTGCTGGCAGTGGATCGTTCTCAGACAGTTTGTTCTGCCCGGGAGAAGCCGAATTCTATCAGACAATCGAGAATTTCCGGATAGGGAATGCCGCTTGCCGCAAAAGCCCTCGCGTACATGCTGATATCGGTGAAACCCGGGATCGTGTTGATTTCGTTGACGACGAAGCTCATGTCGGGCCGCACGAAGAAATCGACACGGGCCATGCCGTCGCATTCAAGCGTCCTGAAGGCCCGGCGAGCCGTTCCCCGAAGCTTCTCCGCCACATCCGGCGAAAGGTCTGCGGGTGCACTCAGATGAGCGCCATCCGCGTCAATATATTTGGCCTCGTAGGTGTAGAAGCGATGCGTGTCGGCGGGAGCGATTTCGCGCGGAACGGATACGAGGACCGATCCGTCAGGCTTTTCGAGGATGCCGAATTCGATCTCGCGACCCTGGATGAATTCCTCTGCCAGTACCTTCCGGTCGCACCGAAATGCCTCCGCGAGAGCGCTTTCGAACTCTTCCGCCGAGCTCGCCCTGCCAACACCGACGGACGAACCCTGCCGTGCCGGCTTCACAAACACGGGTGTTCCGAGAACTTCGGCGATCTCTTCGAACGACGGTTTTTCGCCGGATCGGATCGTCACCGACTTTGCGACCGGCAATCCAGCCTCGCGCAATAGGCGCTTGGCGATATCCTTGTCTATCGCACATGCAGAGCCCGCAAGAGCGCAGCCGGCAAGCGGAACGCCCGCAACCTCGGCAGCACCTTGTATCGTGCCGTCTTCGCCATGCAGGCCATGCAGGACCGGAAAAAGGATATCTATCGGCGCGATCTCTCGAGGTGTTCCGAAGTGCGGAACCAGAAGAGCCCGGCCGCCTCCGCCGGGAAACAGGCAGATCTCGTCGCCCTCTTCGGAGATTTTGCCTGGCAGCGTTCCATCATTCAATTCCATTGAAAACCAGCGGCCAGAACGGCTCACGGCAATCGGCACGACCTCGTATTTCGAAGGATCGAGGCTTGCGACAACGTTTTGAGCCGACATGAGGGAAACCACATGCTCATGCGGCCGCCCGCCGAAAAGAACCGCAACCCTCAACCTTTTCGCCATCATCCGTCCCCGATTCGTCGCGCATCAAAAACCTGCGGCGACGATAGCTCGAGCGGTGAGGGCAGGGCTACTGACGATGGAAGATCGGTAAGGCGACATCAATTCGCCGGTTCATGCGCCACGAGGCCGCCTTGCCGGACGATAAAATCCACAATTTCGCTGGCACTTTCGCCGCGTTTCAGATCGGTGAAGACGAAGGGTGCGCCCTTGCGCGATGCTTCGGCGTCTTGCGCCATGGCCTCAAGACCGACCCCGACATGGGGCGCGAGGTCCGCCTTGTTGATGATGAGGAGATCGGAGCGCGTGATGCCCGGACCGCCTTTTCGCGGGATGTCCCCGCCCTGGCACACGCTGATGACATAGATCGTGAGATCGGCAAGCTCGGGAGAGAAGGTCGCGGCGAGATTGTCGCCCCCGGATTCGATGAAGACCACGTCGAGATCCGGATGGCGGCGGGCCAGATCGGCGATTGCGGCCAGATTGATGGAAGCATCCTCGCGGATCGCGGTATGCGGGCAGCCGCCGGTCTCCACGCCGATGATACGGTCTTCCGAAAGCGCCTGATGACGGGCGAGATAAAGCGCATCCTCGCGGGTGTAGATGTCGTTGGTGACGACGCCGATTGAAAAGCGGCCCCGCATCGCCTCGCAAAGACGCTGGGTGAGGGTGGTCTTGCCCGAACCGACCGGGCCGCCGATGCCGATGCGAAGGGGGCCATGTTGCGAAGTCATGAGCGGAAGAGCCTCGTTTCCTGCATTTCGTGGTTCATGGACAAGATTTCCATAGCGAGCGACGCCGTGGAAAGCGCATCGAGCGGAGTGTCGATCGCGCGATCTCTCGTGTTCCGAAGATCGTCCTCGATTCCGGCGATGAGGCACTGGCCTTCCGTCTGGCCAAGGGGAACGAGACGGATCGCCGCCGAGACGAGATTGGAAACGGCGGCGTGAAGCCATGCATCGAGCGCGGCATTGCAAGCAATTCCGTGTCCGGCGGCGGCACTTGCCACAGCGAGCGGATAGGCGATCTCTCGGCCTGACCCTGAGAGGTGAGCGATGGCGTCGCAGGGCCATGCCTTTGCGGTCACTTCCATGAACGCGCGGCCTTGAGCAAGCGTTTCCAGGCGCAATTCGCGCGTCGGCTGAAAGGCGCAGGCGAAGGCGTTGATCTCAAAAAGCGCATCCCGGTCGCCGGCAAACGCCGCATCGTGGCTGCGGGCGAAGATCATGGCGTCGCTCCAGAGCGCTCCGAACTCCAGACTATCCAAAAGCCACTGCCTGACAGTGTCCACGTCCCGTACGCCGCCGCCGGATATCGCGCTTTCCAGCCCCTGGCTGTAGGCGAAGGCACCGACGGGATAGGACGGCGAAAGCCAGGTAAGCAGGCGATAGAGGGCGGCGTCAGTGACCATGGCCATGCCCGTGATGATGGGAGTGATCATGATTATGCCCGCCGGCATAAGCACCGCCTTCCGGATCGAACGGCTCAATGACCTCAGCCGTCGTCGCGCCGAGCTTTTCAAGCATGTTGGCGATCACATGGTCGCGGCGAATCAGGATACGGCTCTCCTCGATCTGCGCTTCCAGGTGCCGGTTTCCGAGGTGCCAGGCGAGTTGCAGCAGATGAAGCGGGGAGGACGCCCGTACTTCCAGAAGCGGCTCGGGAACGGCGCGCACCGCGATAATGCGCCCGTCATCAAGCTTCAGGCCATCACCATGGCGAAGCAACGTGGCTTCGGCCAGATCGAGTAGGAACTCAATGCCACCGTCACTCTTCAAAAGGACGCGGCGGCGGTGACGCCGGTCTTTTTCCAGGGTGATCTCATCCACGGCATTGCCTGACCAATGTTTTGCCGGCAAGACTTCGGATGCGCGAAGCGCCATGATCTCGGCTCCAAATTCAAAACAGAAAATAGCGCTGTGCCATGGGCAGAACATCCGCCGGCTCGCAGGTGAGCAATTCGCCGTCCGCTCGCACTTCATAGGTTTCGGGATCGACTTCGATTTTCGGCAGGCTGTCGTTCAGCCGCATATCGCGTTTCGTCACCGAGCGGGTGTTGTCGACGGCCAGAACCTCGCTCTCAAGGCCGAGCTTTTCGGCGATGCCCGCTTCGACCGCAGCTTGCGAGACGAAGCTGACGCGGCTGCGCGTGAGCATTTTGCCGAAGCTTGCGAACATCGGCCGGTAGTGCACGGGCTGCGGCGTGGGGATCGACGCATTCGGGTCGCCCATGGGGGCGGCGGCAATCGAGCCCATTTTGAGGACGAGATCCGGCTTCACGCCGAAGAAGGCCGGCGACCAGAGCACCAGATCGGCAAGCTTGCCGGCTTCCACGGAACCGATATGCGCCGACATGCCGTGGGCGACGGCCGGGTTGATGGTGTATTTGGCGATGTAGCGGCGGACGCGGAAATTGTCGTTGTCGCCAGTTTCCTCCGCCAGGCGCCCGCGCTGACGTTTCATCTTGTCGGCCGTCTGCCATGTGCGGATCAGCACCTCGCCGACGCGGCCCATGGCCTGACTGTCCGACGCGATGATCGAAAAGGCGCCGATGTCGTGCAGAATATCCTCTGCCGCAATCGTTTCCTTGCGGATGCGGCTTTCGGCAAAGGCGATGTCTTCCGGTATCGACGGATCGAGATGGTGGCAAACCATCAGCATGTCGAGGTGTTCGTCGACCGTGTTGACGGTATAGGGCCGTGTCGGGTTGGTGGAGGAGGGAAGCACGTTCGCCTCTCCGCAGACCTTGATGATGTCGGGCGCGTGTCCACCGCCCGCACCTTCGGTATGGAACGCATGGATCGTCCGGTTCTTGAAGGCAGCGACGGTGTTTTCGACAAAGCCGGACTCGTTCAGCGTGTCGGTGTGGATCATCACCTGGACGCCCGTATCGTCGGCAACCGAAAGGCAATTGTCGATGGCCGCCGGTGTAGTGCCCCAGTCTTCATGCAGCTTGAGTGCGCAGGCACCGGCCCTGATCTGTTCAAGAAGGCCATCGGGCAATGAAGCATTGCCCTTGCCGGCAAAGGCAAGGTTCATCGGGAAGGCTTCGGCGGCCTCCAGCATGCGCGAGATATGCCAGGGGCCGGGCGTGCAAGTCGTTGCGTTGGTGCCGGTTGCAGGGCCCGTCCCGCCGCCAAGCATCGTGGTGACGCCGGAATAAAGCGCCTCGTCTATCTGCTGCGGGCAGATGAAGTGGATATGCGCATCGAACCCGCCCGCGGTCAGGATCTTGCCTTCGCCTGCGATCGCCTCCGTGCCGGGTCCGACGATGATGTCCACCCCCGGCTGCGTATCGGGGTTGCCCGCCTTGCCAATACCGGCGATGCGCCCGTTCCTGAGGCCGACGTCGGCCTTGTAGATGCCGGTGTGATCGACGATCAGCGCATTGGTGATCACCGTATCGACAGCGCCGTCCGCGCGCGAAAGCTGGCTCTGGCCCATGCCGTCGCGGATGACCTTTCCGCCGCCGAATTTCACTTCCTCGCCATAGGTTGTCAGGTCTTTTTCAACCTCGATGAAAAGTTCCGTATCGGCAAGTCGAACCTTGTCGCCGACGGTGGGGCCGTACATTGCGGCGTAAGTATCCCGGGATATACGAGCCGGCATCAGTCAAGCTCCCCCATGACCCTGGCGTTGAAGCCGTAGACCGTGCGCGCTCCGGCGACCGGGACAAGTGTGATATCGCGCGTCTGGCCGGGCTCGAAACGCACGGCGGTGCCGGCGGCAATGTCAAGCCGCATCCCGCGCGCTTTTTCGCGGTCGAAATCGAGCGCAGGGTTGGTCTCGTAGAAATGATAGTGGCTTCCGACCTGAACCGGCCGGTCGCCGGTGTTGGCGACGGAAAGGGTTACGGTCGGCTGACCGGCGTTCAGCTCGATCTCGCCGCTCGCCGCGATGATTTCTCCGGGGATCATGGCGCGCTCCTATCTTATCGGTTCATGGACGGTGACGAGCTTCGTACCGTCTGGAAATGTCGCCTCCACCTGGACATCGTGGATCATCTCCGCAACGCCCTCCATCACCTGTTCGCGAGTGATGACTTTCGCGCCATCGGCCATGAGATCGGCGACGGAACGTCCGTCACGCGCGCCTTCCACGACGAAATCGGTGATCAGCGCGATGGCTTCGGGGTGGTTCAGCTTGACGCCGCGTTCCAGCCTGCGGCGGGCGACCATGGCGGCCATGCTGACCAGAAGCTTGTCCTTTTCACGGGGCGTGAGGTTCATTTTTCGCCTCTTCCTTACAATCGCTTCACATCATCCATACGCGCGGCAGGCCTTCGCCGCCGCGAAACTTTTCCAGCACGGGCCTGAGAGCCGCCCTCAAGGCCTGTCCGTTCGGCGCAAGAAAGCGCGCAAGGACGATGCCATCGAGATCGGTACAGCCGAACGCGGCAGCCGATGTCGGACGCAGGCTGCGCAGTATCTCGCATATTTCAGCGCTTTCGGGGTCGGCATAGAGAAGTGTCGCGAAGGCGCGTGCACCGGCACCGCAGCCGGGCCGGTCGAATTTGGCCGCAATATCGCCGGCAACCGCGAACCGGTCGACGAACCTCAACTCGCCATCCTGTTCGATACGCCAATTGTCGGAAAGGTAGCCGGAACGAACAGTCTCGCCCATGGCGGGGCGCCCCAGGATGACCGCCTCGATCCCAAGGAAACGCGCAGAGCCTTCAAGGCGCACCGTCGCGTGGCGTTTCAACCTGCCGCCGTCGAACAGGATCGTTTCCTGCGGCAGCCAATGCGCGGTCGCGCCATCCGCGATGTGCAAGGCGTTGACGACTTCCGCACTCCCTTCCCGTGCACGGTAGATTCGCTCGCAGGCTTGCGTTGTGATCGTGGCTTTCGAG
Source organism: Hongsoonwoonella zoysiae (assembly GCF_013266695.1). GTDB lineage: Bacteria > Pseudomonadota > Alphaproteobacteria > Rhizobiales > Stappiaceae > Hongsoonwoonella > Hongsoonwoonella zoysiae. Next base: position 230,372 of record NZ_JABRXF010000003.1, on the reverse strand, counting down.
GACGCCTGCCAACTTGCATCCACGGAAAACCGGTCGCCGTCGGTCAGGCCGCCGGACGTATTGATGAGAACGGCTTCAGGTTCCGCATTGACGCTGCGCGGAAGGCGCACCTTGCAGGAGCCTGCCTGATAAAGATCGGCAAGTGCGCTCCGTTCGCCACGCTTCTTGAAGGAGATGCGAGCCTCGCCGATCGCACGCTGAAGTGCGGGAGGGGTCAACTCCGCCGTACCCGGGTCTTCAAACGCCTTTTGTCCGGCGATTCTGGCGGTCGCCTGCGGCATACTCTCCCCGATCCGGCTCGCGGCCTTTCCGCGTATTGTCCTCAACCCGAGGCATGTCGAGCAAGTTTCTTGCCGATTTGCATTTGCCGCAGCGGCTTTCGCCTATTCGACCTTTATTCGGAAATTCAATCCTGAGAATGGCCGTATCAGAACCCGGGGTTTGCATATTTTTTGGCCCGACATGCCCAAAAAACCGGCAATAAACCAAGCGTTATTGATGCGCCTTCTCTTCCATGGGTGATGCGTCCTCCAAGCGGGGCTCATCGACCGTCCTTGATGCACTGTCCTCCTTTTCCGGTATTTTTGCCTGGGTGTCTTCTCTCGAAAAGCGAATGTGTGCCGGTGGAGCGTTGCCCTTTTTGTCCTCGCCGAAATAGATCGTCTGATGCGGGAAGGGGATCTCGATGCCGCGTTCGTCGAAGACCTTCTTCAAGATGCCGTTGTAGGCGCGGCCGATTGCCCATTGCTTTCCCGGACGCGTCTTGATGCGAGAGCGCAGTACGACAGCGCTGTCGCCAAGGGCCTGCACGCCGAACCATTCCATATCGCCCAGGATTTCGCGGGAGTGTTCCTGGTCTTCCCGCAGGATTTCGAATGCGTCGAACATCGCCTTGCGTGCTTCGTCGTGGTCCTCGCGATAGGCGATGCCCATGTCGCAGACATGGTAGGCGAAATCGCGCATGAAGTTCGTCACCATATCCACCGAGGAAAAGGGGATGATGTGGTATGAGCCATGTACGTCACGCAGGCCGACGGCACGAACGGAAAGCTTCTCCACCGATCCGGTCATGCCGCCGACGGTGATGACATCGCCCACATTGATGGCGTTGTCGAGCTGAATGAAAACGCCGGTGATGATGTCCTGCACCAGTTTCTGCGCGCCGAAGCCGATGGCAAGGCCAAGAACGCCGGCCGAGGCGATAAGCGGGGCGATGTTGATGCCGATTTCCGAAAGGGTGAACATCAGCGTCATCACGATGATGGCGATCGTCGCCGCGTTCTTGAGGAGCGTGAGAAGCGTTTGCTCGCGCGCCGATGGAACCTTGCCGAATTCCGGGTTGGTGCGGTAGTCCACCCAGGAAGAAAGCGCCAGCCACACCGCGAAGGCGACGATCAGGATCATCGCCACGGTTATGAGTGCCGAAGTCGCGCGCACCCCGATCTGCGACTGCAGCCATCCGGACGCGTCGACAAGGCCGACCGTGTGAAGGGCGAACACGGTGACGGCAATCAGGATCGTGAAGCGTAGCACGGTCAGGGCCTGGGGAATGAAGGTGTTCAAACGGCGCTCAAGCAGCGGCAACCTCTGGTTCACAGAGTCCGGCAGCTCGATCCCGCGGCTTACCGCGCCTGCGATCCAGCCGGAAATGGCAAACCCGGCCATGAAACCTGCCAAGACCTGAAAACTCGCGTAAAGCACGGGGATCAGCACGCCGCCCGGCTGCGCAAGGACGATTGCGGCCAGAAAGATGAGATAGGTAAGAGTCGCCAAATGCCAGCGCCGCGCGAGAGCGCGAGCGAAACCGCCGCGGACCATGTTTTCTGATTTTTCGATGAGCCAAACCGTTACTTTCCGGCGATAAAGGATCGTCATGGTCGCTGCGACGCCTATCGCGGTAAGGGCGAGCAGGACGGAAACGGCCCGTCCGGCAGCGAAGGAGACGTTCTGATTGAAGATCGGCACGACAAGCAACTGCCCGTATCCCAGAATGGAGATTATGGCGGTAAACCCGCGCGTCATGGTTTTCGCCGCGGCATCGCTGAAGGGGATGAGGCGAAGGTCGCCGGTCGTCGGCGAAAGGGTGAAGCGAAGCGCAACCTTGATGAGTTCGACGATCAGAAATGCGTTGAGGTATAGCGTCTGGCGGATGCCGATGGAGCCGAATTCGCCGAAGAAAAGAAGCGTGATCAGATAACCGCTCGCCCAAGCGAGGATGACGACGCCAATGTCGATAACGGTTGAGCCGGCGGCGAGTGCGAGGGTCCTGAGCGTATCGGAAGCCGACGCGACCCTTCCCAGGGAATGATAGATACGTTTTGCCAGCGTTCTGAGGACGATGAAAATCGCGTAGGTCGTGACGATGACGAGCGCAAGATCGCGCAATGCATCCAGGATCACGCCGATCTGGTCGCCATCCAGCGCCGAAAGGGCGGCAGGAGCGGTCTTGAGGTGCAGCCAGAAGAATTGCGCCCTGGCAAGTGCGGTTTCCGCCGCTTTCTGCGTGTAGTCTGCAATTTTCCGGCCGAAGGTGAGCGGCACTTCCTCAATGGCGCTGCGCCCTGTTTCCTGTGTCGCTTCGCCTTTCGTCGCCGCCTCCAGGCTTTCGATCAGAACCTGGCGTTTCCGATCATCCCGTAGAACGTCGATAAACTGCTGCATGACCTCGCCGTCGCTCGCGCCCTGCTGCTGATCGGCTGACGGCTGTGTGGGTAGAAGTTGAGCGGTAGCTTCGCCCGGCGTCAGAGCGGCTGCCAAAATTCCCGTAATCAATAATAAGAAGACCTTTACGCCGTTGGATCTTTCAATAGTTCTCGAAATTCGCATCTTTTTTCCGCTTGGTCGTTCTGATTGCCTGTTGGTTTAACTTGTTAGAGCTAGGGCGTGACGAAAATTTAGCGAGAAAGATTGTGCGACGGCGCGATAAAAGGTCAAATATGAAGCGTTCTGGCCGGGGGGCACTCAAAAGGAGAGCGTCATGTCCATGCTAAAGGTAGTCGAAGTCCTCGCAGAATCCGACAAGAGCTGGGAAGACGCTGCGCAAAACGCCGTTTCAGATGCGGCGAAAACCCTACGCGGCATCAAATCGATCTACATCAAGAATTTCGAGGCGTCCGTCGACAACAACCAGATCAAGACCTATCGCATCAACGCGAAGATCTCATTCATGCTTGATTGAGGCAGGATCCTGCAGTCGACCGGGAAGAGAGCCGTTCGATCGCCAGTCGATGAAAATGGGCCGCCCGCATTCAGGCAAAATCGCCTGAATGCGGGGGATTTTGCCGTCTATTCCGCCGCTTCGGCTCTCATCTGGTCGACGCGGACAGCGCAGTATTTGAACTCCGGGATCTTTCCGAAAGGATCAAGTTGCGGGTTCGTCAGCCGGTTTGCCGGTGCTTCCACAAAGCAGAAGGGGATGAAAACCATCCCGTCGGCGACTTCCCGGTCTTCGCGCAGGAGAGCCGTAATCGAGCCGCGCCGTGTCGTGACGGTGACCGGTTCGCCCGCCCGTAAGCCGCGCTTGCGGATTTCGTGAGGGTTCATGGCCGCCGTCGCCTCCGGCTCGATCGCTGAAAGTGCCGCTGAGCGGCGGGTCATTGCGCCGGTGTGCCAATGCTCGAGCAGGCGCCCCGTGGTCAGTACCAGCGGATAGGTGTCGTCAGGCACTTCATCCGGCGGAAGAAGGTCGGCCGGAACGATCCTGCCCTTGCCCGACTTGGTCGGGAAGCCTTGCGCGAACAGGATTTCCGTGCCCGGTCCGTCGTCCGAGGTCGCAGGATAGGTGACGCATTCCTCCCTGAGCAGCCGCTCCCATGTGATGTGGTCGAGCGAAGGCATCATGGACGCCATCTCGGTATAGACCTCGCCGATGTCGGCATAGTTCCAATCCAGCCCGATGCGCCTGGCGATCTCGACGATCAACTCCCAGTCCTGGCGCGCTTCGCCCGGCAGATCGAGCGCCGGGCGGCCGAGCTGTACCTGCCGGTTGGTGTTCGTGAATGTGCCCGTCTTCTCCGCATGGGCGGAGGCTGGAAGCACCACGTCGGCGTGCCATGCGGTTTCGGTCAGGAAAATATCCTGCACGACCAGGTGATCGAGCTTGGCGAGCGCCTCGCGGGCGTGAATCTGATCGGGATCGGACATGGCCGGGTTTTCGCCCATGATGTACATGGCGCTGATCCTGCCTTCATGGATCGCATCCATGATTTCCACGACCGTCAGGCCGCGAGCGGGATCGAGCGTGCGGCCCCAGGCGTCCTCGTATTTCGCGCGGATGTCGGCATCTTCCACCGATTTGTAGTCCGGAAAGACCATGGGAATTAGTCCCGCGTCGGACGCGCCTTGCACGTTGTTTTGTCCACGCAAGGGGTGAAGACCCGTGCCCGGGCGCCCCACCTGGCCGGTAATCAGAGCAAGCGCGATCAGGCAGCGGGCATTGTCCGTTCCATGAACGTGCTGCGAAATGCCCATTCCCCAGAAGATGATGGAACGCGGGCTCGTCGCATATTCGCGGGCAACCGCGCGAAGCGTATCCGCGTCGATACCGCAAACGGCGGCCATGCTTTCGGGAGAGAAATCCCTGACCTTCTCCTTCAGCGCCTCGAAGCCCTCGACATTCGCCTGGATGTATTGCTCGTCGTAGAGATTTTCCTCGATGATCGTGTGGATCATCGCGTTGAGCATCGCCACATCCGTGCCCGGCTTGAACTGAAGGCCGTATTTGGCGTGGCGCATGAGGTTCTGGCCGCGCGGGTCCATGACGATCAGCGTCGCGCCGCGCTTGGCCGCCTGCTTGAGATAGGTGGCGGCAACGGGGTGGTTCTGCGCGGGCCGGGCGCCGATGACGATCATGCAGTCGGCTTCATTGGCCGCATTGAAGGGAGCGGAAACCGCACCTGAGCCCACGCCCTCCATAAGGGCTGCGACGGATGAGGCATGGCAAAGCCGTGTGCAGTGATCGACATTGTTCGTGCCGAAGCCCTGGCGTACGAGCTTCTGGAATAGATAGGCCTCTTCGTTGGAGCCTTTTGCCGAGCCGAAGCCGGCAAGAGCACTTCCGCCACGGCTGTTGATCGTTCTCGACAGGCCGAGCGCAGCACGATCAAGCGCTTCCTCCCAGCTCGCCTCGCGAAACACCTCCCAGGGGTTGGCCGGGTTGAGCATCATAGCACCGTCCTTTGGCGCGTCGTCGCGGCGGATCAGCGGCTTTGTCAGCCGGTGCGGATGGCGCACATAGTCGAAACCGAAGCGGCCTTTCACACAAAGGCGGTTTTCGTTCGCCGGGCCATTGCGCCCGTCCACTTGGACGATCCTGTCGTCCTTTACGTAGACACGCGTCTGGCAGCCGACGCCGCAGAAGGGGCAGAGCGTATCCACCACCTTGTCGGGGTAGATCGTGCGCTTTCGCGCCTGTTCGTCCATCAGGCTCTTTTCGAAAAGCGCTCCCGTCGGGCAGGCCTGCACGCATTCCCCGCAGGCAACGCAGGTGGAGCCGCCCATCGGGTCGGAGAGGTCGAACACCGGTCTCGTTTCGCCGCCGCGAAAGCCCATGCCAATGACATCGTTCACTTGAACTTCTCGGCAGGCGCGCTCGCACAGGCCACAGGCGATGCAGGCGTCGAGATTGACGGCGATCGCCGGGTGGCTGGCGTCGATCCGGGCTTCGCGCGGGGTTGGTGCGTGACCGTCTCCGCTCTCACCATTATCGCCGAAGCGGCTTGCGTAACGCGAACCGGTAACGCCAAGACGATCCGACCATTTCCAGAAGTCTGCCTCGGGGTCGGGGGCGGCATTCTTCTCCGGCATGTCGGCCATCAGGAGCTCGAATACCATCTCGCGCGCCTTCGTGGCGCGCTCGCCCGCCGTGGTTACGTTCAGCCCTTCCGCTGCCTTTCTCTGGCAGGAGGCGGCGAGGACGCGCTCGCCCTCGATCTCCACCATGCAGGCGCGGCAATTACCGTCGGAACGATAGCCCGGCGCGTCCTTGTGACAGAGGTGGGGTATCGCGATGCCTTCGCGTTTGGCAACTTCCCAGATGCTTTCGCCCGGGCTTGCCTCGACGTCGCGGCCGTCGAGCGTGAAGCGGATCTTGTCGCTCATTGGCCAGCCTCCTCCTGCATGATCCTGAGAACCGAACGGACGGGATTTGGCGCGGCCTGACCGAGTCCGCAGATCGAGGCGTCGCGCATGACCTGTTCGAGGTCGGAAAGAAGGCCTGGATCCCAGTCGCCCGCCTCGAGCACGGCGACCATTTTCTCCGTGCCGGAGCGGCAGGGCGTACATTGGCCGCAGCTTTCATGCTTGAAGAACCGCAGAAGATTGAGCGCGGCCTTCTTGAGGTCGTCCTTGTGCGAAAGGATTACCACCGCATGGGAGCCGACGAAGCCCCCGTGCGGCTCAAACGTTCCGAAGTCGAGCGGCATGTCGCTCATGGATGCGGGAAAGATGCCCCCCGATGCGCCGCCTGGAAGGAATGCGCGAAATTCATGGCCCTCCGCCATGCCGCCGCAAGCCTCGATCAATTCGTCGATGGACGTGCCGGCAGGTACGATCTTCACGCCGGGCTCGGCAACGCGGCCGGAAACGGAGAAGGAACGAAGGCCCTTGTGGCCTTCCTTGCCCTGATTTGCGAACCAGCCGGGCCCTTTCTCCACGATCGTGCGTATCCAGTAGAGCGTTTCGACGTTGTGGTTCAGCGTCGGGCGGCCGAACAGGCCCACTTCGGCGATATACGGTGGGCGGTGGCGGGGCAGGCCGCGCTTTCCTTCGATCGATTCGATCATGGCGCTTTCCTCGCCGCAGATATAGGCGCCCGCGCCACGGCGGATCTCGATCGGACAAAGGTCGCAAAGCCCCGCGTCGGTGAGGGCCTCGACCTCCCGCTTCAGGACTTCAAGAACGCCGGGGTACTCGTCGCGCATGTAGATATATAGCCGCTCCGCTTCCACCGCCCATGCGGCGACCAGCGCACCCTCAAGCATCCGGTGCGGATCGCGCTCAAGATAGTAGCGGTCCTTGAACGTGCCGGGTTCGCCCTCGTCGCCGTTCACGGTCATCAGGCGTGGTCCCTCGAAGGAGCGGACGATCTGCCATTTCTTGCCTGCCGGAAAGCCCGCACCACCCAGCCCGCGCAGGCCGGCGTCCGACAGCATTTCGACAAGTTCTTCCGGCGTGCGCTCGCCTCTCAGGCAGGATTCATAAAGTGAATAGCCACCCTCGGCACGATATTGCTCAAGATCGATGTAGCCGGGGACGATCGCGCCGATGGCGTTTTCGTCGATGATCCGGCCGATGGCATCCACACTCGCATAACCGACTTCGCGTCGGCCGACACATGCGGACGGGGCTTCGGCGCAGCGGCCCTGGCATGGCGCGCGTATGATGCGCACATTGGCCGGATCGCAGCCCGCTTCCAACGCCGCGATCAGATTGTCCGCGCCGGCCAGTTCGCAGGAAAGCGAATCGCAAACCCTGACCGTCACGGGAGCCGGCGCTTCCTCGTCATCCTTCACGATATCGAAGTGATGATAGAAGCTCGCCACTTCGAAGATCTCAGCCTCCGAAAGTCGCATTTCAACCGCAAGCGCCTTTAGGTGGGCCGCGCCCAGATGGCCGTGACGGTCCTGAATCCGGTGCAGAAATTCGATCAGCAGATCACGCCGGCGCGGCTCGTCGCCAAGAAGGCTCCGAACTTCTTCGATCGCGTCCTCGCTCAATTGCCGTCCTTTCGGACGCGACGACTTCTTGATGATGTCCGCCCGGCTGCCTCCAAGCATCGCCTTCGATCCTCCCGAACTGGTCGAAAGCCCTAAAAGATCGCCACATGCGAAAATGGCAAATCGTTTATGCCGATCAATCGATCATGTCGCGTTATCAGACGCAAGGCCGGATTCGGCGACATTGGCGGCGGCGCGCGACCATAGTGCCGAAACTAGCGGCAAAAGCGGCTCGCGCCGCGCCGCAATCAAGCCGATCACCGGCTGCACCGCAAGGTCCGCGAGATCGCGCCGGGCAAGGCCGCCGATGCAAACCATGTCGGCCATGGCCCGAGGAAGGATCGCCGCAACGTCGCCCGCGCTCGCCCGGCTGACGATCGCCAGGAAGCTGTTGGCTTCGAAATCCACGTTCGGTTCTATACCGGCATCCGAAAACGCGCGGTTAAGGATGCGCCTGTTTTGCATGTCCGGCGTCATGAGCGCCAGGGGAACGTTTGCAAGGTCGCTCCATTCCGCCGGGGTCGTGTCTTCTCCCAAAAGCGCGGGAGCGCCCACCAGGCAATATCGTTCCCTCGCCAGGGGCAACGCTTTTACATCGGGAATGGGCTCGTTGTTGAGATAGGTGATACCTGCGTCAAGCGCAAATTCCTTCAGCCCCTGATCGATCGCGCGCGACGACAGGCTCGATGCGCGCAAACGAATGTTCGGATGAATGGCGGAAATCGAAGAGGCAAGCACGCCTGCAAGCGGCGTCGCGGTCGGGATTACCCCGATGCGAAGCAGTCCGCCCAGCCTCTCTCCGGATTTGGCGTCCTGCACAAGGCCGTCGACGTCGTTCATAAGCTGCCTGGCTCGCGCCAATACCCGCTCTCCCGCGGTCGTGAAGCCTTCAAAGCGCCGGCTGCGCTCCACCAGCGGCGTGCCAAGGGCATGTTCCATTTTCCGAATTCGCGCGGATAGGGCGGGTTGGGAAAGGTTGCAGGCATCGGCCGCCTTGGCGAAATGTCGAAAATCGGCGAGAGCCACCAATACCCTGAGGTCGGCGAGATCGATCGGTGGTATGGGGTTCAATTCACTGGGTCCCCGATGCGGAATTTGAACTGGCTCCATTTCATACGCCCGGATCACATCCCAAGAAAAGCGGGAACATGCCGTAGATAAGAAATCGCCCGGGAATCGACGCCCCAATAGATGGAGGGTGCAAAATCCGCTTCGCGATGGAGCGCGGGCAGTTCATGAAATGGGAGGCGTCCGAAGGCTCGAATACCTTTCGGACATCGAGGATATTTTCAAATATTACGGATAAACGGCTTGAACCAAGCCAGAAAATAAAATAAACGGCCATCCATACGACCCACGCGAATGAAACGTATGGATGGCCAATTTTTTCAAAAGATCTTTAATAGGACTTGGTGCTTAAATTCCGGCTTGAGCGTATGATTCGAAGCCGTGGCTTTTTGCTTTGAATTTCAAAGCCTTGTCAGGCTTTCCTTTCCACGCCGATAACCCCGATGAAGAAGTTGACGGCGAAAGGAAACCGGGCCGGCGCGGGACCCGGTCAAGTTGGGTCACGTGCGTTTCCGACGGGCAATTCCCACCGTGGCTTCGCAAGTGCGGAGTTGAACGGCAGCGAAGACCAGTTTCAAGGATCTTCCAATGCACGCCTCGACCGTCCTTCTCCAGGCACCCGATTTGCTTGTAGATATGCGTTCAGCCGGTTACTCGGTCACAACCGATGATTATCATTCCCCCAATGTCGCTCCTCTGCGGAACCCCGCTCGCTTGGAAAAAACGACAAGTGAATGACATCAGAATTCGCGTTATTTTTGCGTGATTTTCTGTGCAGCCATCGCGTGAGGCAGGAAAGGCGAACCATTTTCCGCAATTGGGCGCATCAGCAGGGGAATACGCAGCGGAATGTAGAAAAAAGCATGCCCGGTTGCACTTGACGTCACCTGCTATCGCGTCGCAATTGTTGAATGGGGTGGAAGGGGACGTCAACAGATGACCATGCAATCGGAAACAAGGCAAACACTTGTTTCTGCGGCCGATCTCGTTACCGGCGCGAATGATCCGGAGAGTGGCGGCCTAGGGCCGGAATTTCTGAAATGGCTCGGTGTGACGCCGGAACTTGATGAGGCGGACCGGCGCGACCTCGCAAACCTTTTGCGATTTGCGGCGGGCCTTGACCGCCTGTTCGAACTGCCGGTGCCCGATGCGCCGGGTCTGGCGTGTTTCGGCGCTTCGGTATCCGTCGCTGCCTATGGCGCCAAGGTGAACGCCGGCACTTCCGTTTCCGGGGTGGGTCCAAGCCGGCTTGCGGCTTTTCGCGCCTGTGTGGCGGAAGCTTGCGAGTTTGCGAGCCAGTTCGAAATACCGGAGGATGCGCGCGTGCGCATCGTCGAACCTGACAGCGTGAGCCCGGGAAGTATCGACGATTGCGAATTTCAGGAGCTTCACGGCGGAAATTCGGTCAACCCCACGGATTGGGTGGAAGCGGTGCGATTGCCGAACCGGTCGAGGGATGCGGTTCCCGCAGACCTGTGTTGGCGCAGGTCCGGGGGGCGCAGGCCCAACGGGTTGCCGTATCTGATGGGGATCGGTGTCGCCGCCGGCCGAACCCGTGAGGAGGCGGCGTATCGCGCCATCCTCGAATGGGCTGAACGGGATGCCGTCGCCCTTTGGTGGAGGGGCGGCCGACGCCCGGGCGCCGTCGATCTGGAAACGCTGGCTTCAAGTGGCGTTGTAGAATTGCTCAAGCATTATCGCCAAGGCCGTACCGAGAGGCGTTCGTGGTTCCTGAACCTGACGAATGATGTCGGCATTCCGGTGGCGGCCGCTCTTTCCTCGGACAGGGACGGGGCGGGAGTGGCATACGGTTTTGCGGCGGGTGGATCGATGGAGGAGGCGTTGCGCGGCGCCATCGAGGAACTTCTGCAGATCGAACTTGCCGATAGGGTTGTCGCGGCGAAGCGCGCCGAGCGCGGGGACGAAGGGCTGAACGAGACGGATCGCAAGCATGTGGCCCGTGCCGGAATGGTGAGAGGCGACTGGCTGAACCTTCAGCCCGTTTGCATTGCTCCTCACGAGACCCTGTCCCCGGTCGACGATGACCAGGACAATCGCCTCAATCTCCTTGCGACGCGCCTTGGCAGTCGCGGGCACGCGGTTCGCATTATAGACTTGACCCGGCCCGATTTCGATATCCCGGTCGCGCGGGCGATCGTTACCGGACTGCAACCGGACCCATCAGAGCTCGTGTCGAAGCGCCTGTCCCACCAACGAGCGCTGGCCGTGACCGGTGAAATCCCCGGGGACCGGGTTGAGCTCTACTGAAATGGAATTACCGGAGAACAAGGTGCCAAGGGACGAACGCATCGGCGCGGAACATCAAGGCGGAGGCGAGGAGCTTCGCGCCACGCTGTTCGGTTTGCCGGGCTTCGCCGTTGCCGGACGCCCGTTGAGATTTCGCTCCCGCAAGGCAGAGGCGCTGCTTGCCTATATGTGCCTGACGGCGGACGGACGCCTCACTCGCGAAATGGCGGCGGGCTTGTTGTGGGGAGAAAGTTCGGAGGAAAGGGCGCGCTCTTCGCTGCGCCAGACGCTTCTGATCCTGAGAAGAGAGCTGGAGGCGGCGGGATTCGAAGGCCTTCATCCCGACAAGCTCACCATATACCTCGACAAGACGCGGGTCGTCACGGATGTCGACGCCTTGCTCGACGAACTTGCCGAAGGGGGTGGAATCCCGAAGCCGCTTCTGAACGAAAAACGCTTGTCGGATCGTTTGCTCGAGGGTCTCGAGGGGCTGAGCGAGGAAAGCTTCATCGGCTGGCTGAGGGTCAGGCGCCAGCACTTGCAGGACAGGTTGCGGACGTCGCTTGAAGATCGATTGAAAGCGTCCCTCGACCAGAGCCCCAACCAGGAAGCGGCGATAGCTCTTCTCAATCTTGACCCCACGCACGAGCCTGCCTGCAGGGCTTTGATGAACGCGCGCGCAGCAGCGGGAGATTTTGCCGGGGCTGTAAGGGCATATGAGGACCTTTGGCGTGTTCTGGATGAGGAGTTCGACACACAACCTTCCGAACGGACGCAGGCGCTTGTCGTAAGCATCAAACTGGAAAGATACCCGCAAGCGGCGGAAGCCGCGGTCAGTACGAGCGCCGGCTTTGCCGAAAGGGAAAAACCTGTTGTTGCCCAGCCCGGCGGATCGCGAAGGACACCTCCCTGGCCGGGCGAAGTGTGGCCGGTCATAATTGTCGAGCATGTACTCCAGCTTGACGAGCCTGCACGTAATATCCGCGCGGCACAGGTCTTTCGGCACGATCTAATATCCCGTCTGGTCCGGTTTCGCGAATGGTCGGTCGTGGAGGCGGAGACGGAGGAACTCGTGCGTTCGGGAACGCCCGTCTACAAAGTGTCCATAAGCAGCGTCAGTTCTCGGGACCGGACGTCGATATCCGTCGCCGTGCGCAATTCACGTTCCAACGCCTACATCTGGGGGCAGGATTTCAAGCTGGACGCGGCGCAATTCTTCGAGTTGCAGGGCCGCCTCGTCAGCAACATCGCCATGGCAATGAACGTCAATATATCGGCTGAGCGTCTGGCCCAGCTTTCCAGGGTGCCGGTCGCATCATTGATGTCCTACGACCGCCTGCTCAAGGGCCAGCAGCTGCACTACACATGGAAACTTGAAGATTCCCATCGCGCTCAGTCGATCCTCGAGGCGATCATCCAGGAGGATCCCCAGTTCGGACCGGCCTATTGCACGCTGGCGCAGATACTGAATTCCCGCCACATCGTCTTTCCCGGGCAGCCGCGCACCGCGCAGAATATCGCCCGTGCGACGGAACTGGCCCGGACGGCGATCAGCCTGGATCCGTTTGATTCACGGGCGTATCTCTGCGCGGGCTGGACGCTTGCGCTTCAGGGGAACTATGAAGCGGCCGAAGAGCAGCATCGCTTTGCGCTCGACCTGAACAACAACGATCCGTGGACGGTGCTGTCGGTTGCGCATGCCTTCGCGTTCTACGGCCGCCGGGAAGACGCGATGGTGCTGGCAAGGCAACTTCATGATGCCGGCATGCTGACCTCTCCGATCCACTGGAGCTACTATATCGGCATCATGTTCCTCTGCGGCGACTATGAAGCCGTGCTCGACGCATTTCCGCATTTCAGTTCCGGCTATCCGGGGGTCGAGGCCTGGTATGTCGCAGCCCTTGCACACGCGGGCGATCTGGAGAGCGCGCGAAAGCATCTTTCGATGATGGAGTGGCATCTGAAATCGCACTGGACCGGCTCGGAGGAACCCATACGCGAAGAGATCGCACGTTGGCTTGGCCAATGCTTCCCGTTGAACGACGGGGAGGGTTGGGAACGTCTTCGCGAGGGATTGCGTATTGCCGGAATGGATTTCCCACCGTTTCCCGCGCGAGACAACCCCATTACAAGCTGATGTCCGGGCGAAGGGGCACCGGCTAGGCGGGCCAAAAGTCGAATCCCTGTCCGATATCGCTCGGGCTCTGCTCAAAAAAACCCCCGGACCGATGACCCGGGGGCATGAGTTTCAGACGGACGCCGATGCTTACGAGCAAACGGAAATCGTGTAATCGGCGACGCGGCTCAGGAAGAAGTCCGTGTGCGTCAGGCGTTCTTCCCGGCAGACCATGTCGGAATAGAACGGCGGCGCTGGATAGGGCTCGGTGCTGCCGTTCGCATCGTTCGCCGCATAACGTTCCAACGACTGTGAAAAGAGCGTTTTCGGCGGCAGGCGCAGGAAGAAGATTTCGTCCGACGGCTGCACCACCTGGATCGCCCGCATGTGCTCGGGAATCTTCGCGATATTGGGGCCTTCAACCTCTGCCCTGAATTCCTCGATCGACTCGGGCCAGGCCTTCCTGCCGGTGGCGTAATCGGCGATCAGGCGTCCGAAGGCCTTATGGTCGAATATTTGAATGCGTTCGAGCTGCTTGTTCATCAAATTATCTCCTTCAATGTTGCGGGTGGCCCGAAATCAGATCAATGGAATATCCGTCTCGAGAAATGTCTTGTCTTCCAAGGGCATGTTCTCGTCCACCCAACGGATAAGGTCTGGCATGCTTGCCGGTGTGGGCGTGCCGAAAATTCTCTCGGCGTCTTCCTGCGGGTCTCTTCCGCCGAACGGGACGGAGCGGCGGTGCGACAGCGCGCGGTAGAAAGTCTCGGCAAGGACGACCGAGCCGAGAGGGCCGAGACGGAAGCCGTCTTCGGCGGCTGCAGCCTCGACGAGGAAGTAGATCATCGGCGGAGGGTTGTTGACCGCCTCTTCCTTCAAATCGCCAAGGTCGATCGTCTTGTCCGCTTCGATCCAGCGGCGCATCGCTTCCTGCCGGATGGCCGGCGAGCCGATCCAGGGGCTTGCGGCGGCAAGCTCCGGCTGGCTGTAGGCTATCTGTTCGGCGAGAGTATCTATCTTGCGCACGCCAGTTGTCGCGCTCCTGACAAGGTCGCGATAGGCAAGGCCGGCGGGTTCGCTGTCTTCCATGGAGGGAAAGAGCGTGTCGTCGTGCAGCGGCGTTTCGAAGCGCGGTTCCAGCCGCCCGGAGGCGCGCGCCTCGCGTATGCCGAGATCGAAAAAATAGGACCAGGCGATGATCCAGTCGCGATTGTGCGGGGTCTTTGGCGGATTGCGCTCCGAATTGCGCCGCAAGACGTCCATCAGGTTGTGTTCGACCGGTGGCTCGCTGTTGAAGAAATAGGATTCTCGAACCATCGCGTGCCCGGCGCGATAGGCAGCATGCGCGAATTCGGGCGTGACGAAAACGTCATCACCGAGCTTGTCGAAAAACGGACTGTCTTTTGTTTCGTAGTGCGCAACCACTTCGCCGTTCAAGAGCCTCGGCAGGAGGTCGTGGCGGATGATTTTTCGGTAAACGTGGGTAAGGGCGCCGCGCACCCTGGAAAAATTGCGGAAGCTTTCTTCCGGCGAGGCGGGGTCCAGTCCCGCTTCCAGAACTTCCATCGCCGTGTTGTGGGTGAGCTGCAGAAGGGCGGTAAGCTGTGAGATCACCGCGTTATCGTCGTTGCGCAGGTCGGCGACAAGCGCAATCCCGGCAGTGTTTGCGCCGCGCGGTTCGACAAGGCGGCCGATATCGCGCCGCGGATGACGGGCCGGGTCCGCGGGCCTGGTGAAATTGTCGTCGGACATCCCGTCGAGGCGGAAACGCGTCCGTGGCCAGCCGATGCGTTGCGGAAGCGGCCTTCTGGTGAAAAGTTCGTAGCAAGCGGGCTCGATAGACGGGCCATAGCCATAAAGGCAATCCAGATGAAGCGGATGGCTTCGCAGGTTTATCGGCTGAGATTCCGGCTCAAGACCTTCGTCGAGCCCGCTGTTAATCGTCAGATCATGGGCGACGAATTGCGCAAGATACGTGTAACCGGCCGGAATGTACGGATTGGTGTGGCCGATATTGTCGGCGAAGGGAAAGCGGGTCCGTTCGATCTTTTTGGTCAGGCCGGCGAAAAGCCGCTTCGTACGAGCCTCGTCGATTTCACCGCTTCCGTCGGCCTTTTCCACTCCGACGTAGATTTCCTGCGGGACGAGTGGCGGTGTCGCAGTTTCGGCGAAGCCCACAGGTTTTGCCGACCGTCTTTTAGCGTTGAAGCGGGCGATAAACGAGGAGAGAGATTGCTTCGTCGACGCGCTATGCATGTCCGACACCCCTATAATTCTTGTATTGGATACAGGCACGCCGCCCGTCAACTGAGCGTTATCGAATTGTGAATACTTAAACTGCAGCGTAACTTCATCGTTATTTCTTCGTTATTTCCGATTTTTTCTTTTGTTGACTGCCGTGACGGTCAGCGCTCCTGATTTGGGAATAGGCAGACCTGGCTATGGGTGCGATGCTTGGCCTTGAACGGCAGCGGGCTTCGGCTCATACATCGCAAGGAAACGGGTGGGACTTTGTGGCGGATCGCAACCGCGGTTTGCGAAGCCTTGGGGCAAATCTAGAGCATATCCCGCAAAATCTGAGTCGGATTTCGCGATAAGGATATGCTCAGGATATTGGATCTGGAGTGAATTCTTGTCACGAAAGCGATCCCGCTTTCAGGACAAGCGCTCTATGTCCGCCGGGAAGCGTCCTGATAGTGAAATTGACGAGAGCAATAATCCGTATGGCAAAAGCGCGCGCGAAGGTCTTGCTTGTTGAAGACACTGTGTCGTTGGCGACGGCCTATGCGGCCTATCTCGAGCCGGAGGCGGCCGACGTCGAAATTGCCGGAACGGCTGCAGAGGCGCTATCCGCCCTGTCCGGGACGGCGCCGGATGTCATCGTGCTCGATGTGAAACTGCCGGATATGGATGGGCTTGAGCTGCTCGGCAGGATCAAGGCGGACGGCCTTGCCTCGGAAGTCGTCGTCATCACCGGGCAGGCGTCGGTCAACCTGGCTGTCGAGGCGATGCGCAAGGGGGCGTTCGACTTCATCATGAAGCCCTTTTCCGCGGACCGGCTCAGGGTAACGGTGATGAACGCAATCAAGCACCGCAAGCTCAGCGACCGCATCGAGGAAATAGGCGAAGCCTTCGACCGGGACCGATTCCAGGGGCTGATCGGGCGTTCCTTCGTCATGCAGACGACCTATCGTGTCCTGCAGAATGCTGCTTCAACGGATGCGACCGTCTTTATCACCGGCGAGAGCGGAACCGGAAAGGAGCTTTGCGCGCGCGCACTCCACGATCTTGGAAAGCGCCGTACCGGCCCGTTTATTACGCTGAATTGCGCCGCCATTCCGCGTGACCTGCTGGAGAGCGAGATTTTCGGCCATGCCCGCGGGGCGTTCACAGGCGCGGTTTCGGAGCGCAAGGGCGCGGTGCTGAGCGCCGATGGCGGCACTCTTTTCCTCGACGAAGTCTGCGAGATGGATCTTGCCTTGCAATCGAAGATGCTACGCTTCCTCCAGGAGCGCAGCATTCGGCGCGTCGGTGAAGACCATGCCCGCTCCGCTGACGTGCGCATTGTCTGCGCTTCGAACCGCGACCCCTTGCAGGAGGTGGCGAGCGGGCGGTTTCGAGAGGATCTTTATTATCGCCTGCATGTGGTCCCGGTCGAACTGCCGCCCCTGCGCGAACGTGACGACGATGTGCTTATTATCGCGCGCGCGCTTCTGAGCGAATTCGCAAGGGAGGACGGCAAGCGCTTCAAGGATCTGTCTCCCGAGGTCGAAGCCGCGTTCCTGAACTATTCCTGGCCCGGGAACGTCCGCCAGCTGCAAAACGTTATCCGCACGGCTGTGGTCCTTAACGATGCCGAGCAGCTTGAGTTGTCCATGCTGCCGGGGGAGCTTCGCGCCCTCGCATGCGCGGCGCCCGCGGTTGCACGCATAGGCGGACGAGCTTCTTCCAATACAGGCGTTTCGGAAGGGCAGGGAGATTGCCGGGAGGGCGCGATCCTTCCGCTTGATACCGTGATACGTGAGGCGATCGAAAGCGCGATCGACCGGTGCGGAGGCAGCATCCCCAAGGCAGCCGCGGCGCTGAAGGTAAGTCCGTCCACGATCTATCGCAGGCTTCAGGCCTGGGAAGAGACGCCGGACCGGCAGCAGCCGCGCGAAAGCGGGAACTGAAAAGCCGATGTTGAATCCTTATTCCTGCCCGGAGGCAGCAATCGGTTCGCCACTATCTTGCGCTCCGGAGGAACCGTCGGGGCCATCCGCGCTGTCCCTGTTCATTGACAGGCGCTCCTGCACGACCCTGTCGATGTGGAGGCGCAGTTGCTCGTCCCTGGACAGAAGCTGCTTGAAATCGTGGGTGGAAAGTACGAGCAGTCGGCAATAGCCCAGCGCAACGACGTCTGCGGTGCGAGGCGTGCCCTTGATGAGGGCGATTTCACCGAAAACCTCGCCCCGTCCGAGCGGGATGCTCATCGACTGTGTTTTCACTTCCACCGCGCCTGAGGAGATGAAATAGGCGGCGTCTCCTCTTTCTCCCTTTCGGATCAGGGCTTCGCCCGGCACGGCGAAACGCGGGCGCATGAGCCTTGCGATCGCCTTGATGCGGTCTGCGGGCAGATCGGAGAAGAAAGGCAGTTGGGCGGCCAGTGTTTCGGTATTTAGGCCGAGATCGAGGCGTGGGCGCCGGTCCGCTTCCTCGCGCGCTTCGCTCACGACGTTCTGCAGGTCGTTGTGCAGCTCCGCGCCGATGACGTTTTGCTGGAAAAGCGAGCGATAGGTGTTTTCTTCAAGTCGCAGTGCAGCCTTCTTGAGAAAACGCTGGTCCAGCCGGTCCGCGTAATCGGGATATTGCAAACGTACGGCCTTGAGCGCCAACGCGGTCGCCTCCATGCGCTGATCGATGATTTCGCAGAGGATCTCGCCAACGCGGGCGCCGAGAAGCGGTGAAATCTTTTGCGGGATAAACTCGGCGATCTCGCTGAGCACGATATGGCTCAAGAGCAGCGTTTCGTATCGGTCGGCGATGAGGCCGGCCAGCCAGCGATCCCGCTTGAACCAGCGCTGCATCGCCTGGGCGATGCGGAAGCTCAAGGGAAAGGCGAGGATCTGGCGGGCGGCGCGGTTGTATTCCAGCCGCCCGCCGGCGCGGGCGCGGTCGCCCAGCCTGCCGATCTGCGCCATGAGTGTCTGCACGGATTGCGTGGAAGCCGTGCGTTCGCGGAAATGGCGAAGCACCGCCTCCCGCTCGCGGTTCGTGACGGCGACGAGGCCAAGCGTGATGCGGTCGCGGTCGAGCACGCCTTCCGCAAGCTCGTTGGCCTGGGCGGCGGTTTCGGCACGGGTGTGATATGGGCTTGCGACCGTTTCGGCGATGGAGGGCGCGATGCGATAGGCGCTTGCCGCCTGCGCCACGCCTTCGCGGACATCTTCAAGGGCAAGCGCCAGAACCTGGTTTCTGAGGGCCGCGTCTATCGGCGACAGCCTGTCGAGCTTTAGGAGGCGGATCAGCGGCTTCAGCGTCGTGCCGTACACAAGCAATGTGAAGAAGACGAAGCCGGTGGCGCCAACGGTGATGAAACTCTTGATGTCCGGGGCGATCGAGGTGTGTTCGGTTATGCCGAGCGCGAGGGTCAGCGTTACGGCGCCGCGCATTCCCCCCCAAAGCATCACGATCTTGTAGGGCGTCGATACCGGTTGGCTGATGCGAAGGATGCTCAAGAGCGGCAGGAAACCGAAGAGCACGAAGGCCCGCGCGGCAAGTGCTGCGACAATCACCATGCCGACGAGCGCAATGTCGAACCACGTCATATCCACCATGAGGCGCGGGACGACGATGGAGGCGATGACGAAGATGAGAGACGAGGCCCAGAAGGCGATCTGCTCCCACACGTCCTGGAGATAGCTCCAGCCGTCCGGCGTGATGCGGGACGGCCCCATGACATTGATAACCATGCCGGCAGCCACCACGGCCACGACGCCCGACACGCCGGCCAACTGGTCCGCGATGATGTAGATCAGGTAAGGGAAGGCGACGCTCAGCGTCACATGCGCCAGGCGGTACTCGCGCACCAATGGAAACAGACGCACAAGCATCTGCCCGCCAATGTAGCCCAGCAAGATACCGCCGACGAAATCATTGACGAAGGCGAGGAAGGCCATGGCGGGCTGGCGGGATTCCGTGCCGGTGAGGATTCCGAACAGGATTGCGAAGACAGCAATTGCCGCAGCGTCGTTGAGCAGGCTTTCGCCCTCCACCAGCCGGCCGAGCCGAGCCGGAGCGCCGATGTCGCGGAATATGGCGACGACGGCGACAGGGTCGGTCGTGGCGACGATCGCACCCAGCAGCAGGCAAGCGACCAGCGGCACCCCGGCGAGCGGATAAAGCGCGATGCCGATGAAAGCGGTTGCGATCAAAACCGCGACGACCGCAAGCACGAAGATCACGCCTGCATCTTCCGCCATCCGGCGCACGTCGAGCGTGAGCGTGGTCTGGAAAAGCAGGATCGGCAGGAACGTGAAAAGGATTGTCTGGGAATCGATCGGCAGAAAAACGAATATCCGGGCGATCTCGTTGAAAGCATCGGTCTTCGTCGTGAACAGAAGCTGGGCGGCGACCGTTCCGATGGCGACGCCGACGATGGCGAGCAGCACTGACGGCGCAAGACCGAGGCGGGCCGCAAGCGGCTGTATCAGGCTGATGATCACCAAAAGGCCGGCGACCGCCGCTATTATCAGAGGTGCTTCCATCGCACCGTCATCCAATGACTTAGCGGCAAGTGCAAGGCGAAATGCGGTTCGGCCAGGTGATTTCTCCCCCGTCCTTGAACCTGATGTCAGCTCTGTTCCGCTTTTGCCGCGGACTTGCGCTCCGAAAGCCAGATTCCGGCAAGCACCAGCGCAAGCGCGACGGCGTGATACGCCCTGAAAGGCTCGGACAACAGCATGACCGCCATGATCGAGGAAAATATCGGCACGAGGTTGATGAAAACGCCCGCGCGCCCGGGACCAATGAGCTCAATGGCGCGCATGAAGAAGATCTGGGACAGGAACGAGGGCGCGAGCGCGATGTAGGCGACGACGATCCACCCCTTTGCCGTCGGCCACTGCAGGCTGCCGTTCGATGCCTCGACCACGACCGCGGGAACCGAAGTCACCGCGGCGACCACGGCCAGTGCAGTGAAGAAGACGATGCCCGGCACTTTCGGCCTGTTTCTGAGGGTGACCGCATAGGCGGAGTAAAAGAAACAAGCGATAATCATCAATCCGTCGCCGGGATTGATCTCAAGGTTGGCAAGGCGGGCGAGCTCGCCGCGGGAGGAAATGTAGATCACACCCAGGATCGTGATGAGGACGCCTGCCATTTGCAGCGGCGTGATTGGCGTGCGGTAGAAAATCAGCGCCCCCAGGAGCACGAACATCGGCATGGAGCCTTGGATGATGCCCAGGTTCAGCGCGGTTGTGGAATGGGCGGCCAGATAAAAAAGCGAGTTGAACGCCGTAAAGCCAAATGTGGCCGATAGCACGATGAGAATGAGATGGCGCTTGAGCGTTACCCATTCCGCCACGAGCTGGCGCCCGTAAATGGCGACCAGAAGCCCGGCGACGATCACCCAGCGCAATAGCACCACCGCGAAGGGTGATACTTCGCCAACGGCAAGTCGCCCTGCAATGGTATTGCCGCCCCACATAAGGGTCGTCAGCGTCAAAAGCAGGACGGGCTGGGAATTGAGGGCGGCGATCATGAGGTATCCGGATTTCTGCGGCAGGCGGAACGGGGCGCTCGATTTCCTTGAATTCGCCAACCTTCCTTGTGACGTCTATAGCTGCGGATATTCGTATGATCAATCGACGGACAGGCATGCATGACGCGCATGGAAGGAGCCGGGCCCTGGAAAGTATGGCTTCAACCGTGAGTAATTCCGATTTGGAAAAAGTGATTTCTATTTATGACGTATTGACCGCGCTCTGTTGATTTTGGCAGTTTCCGGCCAAAATAACGGGACGGATGGTTCGGCTTCGCAGTGCCGAACCCGTTCGCGTTCGCGCTTGATCAAGGAGTAGCCGAAGCCATGGATCGGATCGAAGTCGCCGGACTGAAGATCGCTACCGAACTTCATAAGTTCGTCGAAAGTGAAGTGCTGCCGGGAACGGGCGTTGCGCCGGATGCGTTCTGGAGCGGGTTTGCGGCAATCGTGGGCGATCTGGCGCCGGAAAACCGGGCGCTTCTTGAAAAGCGCGACATGCTGCAGACGAAGATCGACAAATGGCACCGGGAGAATTCCGGGCCGGTCGATCTCGATGCCTACAAGGCCTTTTTGAAAGACATTGGTTACCTTCAGGACGAAGGCGGCGCGTTCAAGGTCACGACCGCCGATGTCGATCCGGAAATTTCTTCGATCGCCGGACCGCAGCTTGTCGTGCCGGTCATGAACGCGCGCTACGCGCTTAACGCCGCGAACGCGCGCTGGGGTTCGCTTTATGATGCGCTTTACGGCACGGATGCCATGGGCTCGTTGCCCGAAGGCGGCGGATATGACCCGGCACGCGGGGCGGAGGTGATCGCCTATGCCCGCAAGGTGCTTAACGAGAGCGTGCCGCTCAAGACCGGCGCGTGGGAAGAGGTCGGCGCGATCGTCGTCGACGATGGCAAGCTCGCCGTTTCGCTTCCCGACGGCAAGATGGGGCTGAAGGATCCGGCTCAGTTCGTGGGCTACACCGGACCCGCAGACAAGCCGGATACGGTTTTGCTGCGGCAGAACGGGCTGCATCTGGAGATTGTGATCGATCCGACGACGTCGGTCGGGAAGACGGACAAGGCCGGCATTTCCGACGTGATCGTCGAAGCGGCACTTTCCACGATCATGGACTGCGAGGATTCGGTTGCGGCGGTGGATGCCGAAGACAAGGTTCTCGCCTATCGCAATTGGCTGGGCCTCATCAAGGGCGACCTCAAGGAGACGTTCGAAAAGGGCGGCAAGACGGTGGAGCGTACACTCAATGCGGACCGCGTCTACACATCCGCCGACGGCAAGGGCGAAATCACTCTCCACGGCCGTTCGCTGATGCTGGTTCGCAACGTCGGCCATCTGATGACCAACCCCGCCGTTCTGGATGCGCAAGGCAACGAAGTGCCGGAAGGCCTTCTCGATTGCATGGTGACATCCGCAATCGCCATGCATGATGTCGGCACGGGCGGGGCGAACGGGGGTGGAAACCGGAAGAACAGCCGCGCCGGCTCGATCTATATCGTCAAGCCAAAGATGCACGGGCCGGAAGAGGTCGCCTTCGCCAACAAGCTTTTCACGCGTGTGGAAAAGGCGCTGGGCCTTTCGGAAAACACGCTGAAGATGGGCATCATGGACGAGGAGCGGCGCACCACCGTGAACCTCAAGGAGTGCATCCGCCAGGCCTCAGCCCGCGTCTTCTTCATCAATACAGGCTTCCTCGACCGCACGGGCGACGAGATCCACACCTCCATGGAGGCCGGCCCGATGATCCGAAAGGGTGACATGAAGGCGGCCGCCTGGATCCAGGCCTATGAAAACTGGAACGTCGACATAGGGCTTGAGTGCGGCTTGCCGGGCCATGCGCAGATCGGCAAGGGCATGTGGGCGATGCCGGACCTGATGCACGCGATGCTGGAGCAGAAGATCGGCCACCCGATGGCCGGCGCCAACACGGCATGGGTGCCGTCGCCAACGGCAGCGGCGCTGCATGCGCTCCACTATCACAAGGTGGATGTGAAGGCGCGCCAGGAGGAACTGAAGTCGCGCGGGCGGGCGAAGCTCGACGATATCCTCTCCATTCCGGTGGCGGAACGCCCGAACTGGTCGAACGAGGAAATCCAGGCCGAACTCGACAACAATGCCCAAGGCATCCTCGGATACGTCGTGCGCTGGGTGGACCAGGGCGTCGGCTGTTCGAAAGTGCCGGATATCAACGATGTTGGCCTGATGGAAGACCGCGCGACGCTGCGCATCTCCTCCCAGCACATTGCCAATTGGCTGCACCACGATGTCTGCTCCAAAGAGCAGGTCATGGAGACGATGAAGCGCATGGCGAAGGTCGTCGACGGGCAAAACGCCGGCGACCCGGCCTACCGGCCGATGGCGGATGATTTCGACGGTTCGATCGCCTTCCAGGCGGCCTGCGACCTCGTCTTCAAGGGGCGCGAGCAACCGTCCGGCTATACCGAACCGGTCCTGCACCGGCGCCGGTTGGAGGTGAAAGCCGCAGCCAAAGGTTGAGCGACGAAAAGCGCAAAAGGAAAGGGCGGCCGATTGGGCCGCCCTTTTTCGTTTTAGCGC
Organism: Hongsoonwoonella zoysiae; assembly: GCF_013266695.1. Lineage (GTDB taxonomy): Bacteria > Pseudomonadota > Alphaproteobacteria > Rhizobiales > Stappiaceae > Hongsoonwoonella > Hongsoonwoonella zoysiae. The sequence goes on along the minus strand of NZ_JABRXF010000003.1, from coordinate 206,920 downwards.
GGGAGTTCGTTTCAGCGCACGAGGATATTGCGGAACTGCCAGGGGTCGCTCGTGTCCAGGTCCTCGGGGAAGAAGCCCGGACGGTCGTCGAGAGGCGTCCAGTCAGTGTAATAACCCTTGACCGGGCCGAGGTAGGGCATCTGGATTTCGAGGCAACGCCTGTAATCCATCTCGTCGGTCTCGACGATGCCGGCTTCCGGGTTTTCAAGCGCCCAGACCATGCCGGCGAGCACGGCAGAGGTCACCTGAAGGCCGGTGGCGTTCTGGTAGGGCGCAAGCTCGCGGGTTTCCTCGATCGAAAGTTGCGAACCATACCAATAGGCGTTCTTTTCGTGGCCATAAAGCAGCACGCCAAGTTCGTCGATGCCGTCGGCGATTTCGCTTTCGTCCAGCACGTGAAGCTCTTCCTGGATCTTGCCGGCCGCACCGAAAAGCTCATGCAGTGAAAGGACTGCGTCATTTGCCGGGTGATAGGCGTAGTGGCAGGTCGGGCGATAGACGGCCTTGCCGTCCTTCTCCACCGTGAAATAGTCGGCGATGGAGATCGATTCATTGTGCGTTACAAGAAAGCCGAACTGCGCGCCCGGCGTCGGACACCAGGTGCGCACGCGCGTATTGGCGCCCGGCTGTTCCAGGAATATCGCCGCCTTGCAGCCCTTCTCGTGCTTGCGGGCGTTTTTCGGTTTCCAGTTTTCGTGCGTGCCCCAGCCGAGTTCCGCCGGCTGGAAGCCTTCCGAAAGAAAGCCCTCGACCGACCAGGTATTCCAGAACACGCCCATCGGCTTCGGCTTCTTCGCGCGCTGGGTGTCGCGCTCTGCGATGTGGATGCCTTTGACGCCGACCTTCTTCATGAGCTTCGCCCAGCCCTTGCGGTCGGTCGGCGCCTCGAATTTGAGGCCGGTATCGGTCGCGATGTCGACGAGCGCCTGCTTGACGAACCAGGAAACCATGCCGGGGTTTGCGCCACAACAGGAAACGGCGGTCGTGCCGCCCGGATTCTTGCGCTTTTCCCGGCGCACGGTTTCGCGCAGCGCGTAGTTCGTGCGCGCTTCCATGCCGGCGTCATGATCGAAATAGAATCCGGGCCAGGGTTCGACCACCGTGTCGATATAGAGGACGCCGAGCTCGCGGCAGAGCTTCATGATGTCGAGCGAGGAGGTGTCGACCGAGAGATTGACGCAAAAACCCTGGCCCTCTCCCTCCGTCAGCAGGGGGGTGAGCACGTCGCGGTAATTCTCACGCGTGATTTCCACCTTTTCGAAGCGGTAGCCGCGCTCGTCCACGAGCTTGCGGTCGACATCGACCGGGTCGATCACCGTGAAGCGCTTCCTGTCGTAATCGAAGTGTCGCTCGATGAGGGGAAGCGTGCCCTTGCCGATCGAGCCGAAGCCGATCATGACGACCGGCCCGGTGATCGTGGCGTGGACGGGATGCTCCGCAGTGGCGGGCACTGCCGCCGCTTTTTTCTCCGCAACTTTCGTCCCGGCGGTCGCGGCGGGCTTGCTGGCGATCTCTTCGGTCATGGAACTATCCTTCTTTTTCTATGGCCGAGAGTTCTCACGGCAGTTCGAATATAAAATTCGCGATTTCAACGCGCGGGCGGCCAGGGGCGCAGAAGAACCAGATCGATCTCTTCTTCTCCGACACCAAATGGCTTGTCCGCCAAAGGACCGGTCGGCTTCAGGCAACCCATCGCACCGCCGAGAGCGCCTTCGGCAAACTCCAGCCCAAGGAAACGCTCACGCTCGACGGGCCCCGGCAGGTCAAGGCCAAGGGTCGACGCCGGCGAGAAGCCGAAACGACTGTAGTAGGACGCATCCCCGACCAGAACGACCGCCGAATGGCCACCAACCGCGGCCCGGTTCAGCGCGGCGCGCATGAGCCGCGCACCGATGCCTGAACCACGGCAGGCCTCGTCGACCGCAAGCGGCCCGAGCATAAGCACGGAGCGTCCGTCCGCCGTCTCAGCGTTCCACAGACGAACGGAGCCGACAAGGGTCTCCCCGTCGTCTTCTGAGTTTTCGAATGCGCTGAGCGCGATCGCCGGTATCCGGCCTTCGCGCAGGCGCTCCGACGTTTTTTCGAAGCGTGCCGGCCCGAAAGCCCGGTCGAGCAACTCCTCGCGGGCGCTGCGGTCCCACGGCGCCTCGTCACGAATGCCGATCATGACAGCCCCCTCAGATCACGTAGGAGGTGAGCGGCGGAAAGCCGTTGAAAGCGACGGACGAATAGGTCGTCGTATAGGCGCCGCAGGCCTCGATCAGCACCTTGTCGCCGATCGAAAGCGAAACGGGAAGCTCATACGGCTCCTTTTCGTAGAGAACGTCGACGCTGTCGCAGGTCGGCCCGGCGAGTACGCAACGTTCCTTGCGGTCATGATCGCGGTCGGTGCGGATCGGATAGCGGATCGCCTCGTCCATCGTCTCGGCAAGACCGTTGAACTTGCCGATATCGAGGTAGACCCAGCGCATTTCGTCGTCGTCGGACTTCTTCGAGATCAGCACGACTTCGGCTTCGATCACACCGGCGTTGCCGACCATGCCACGGCCCGGCTCGATGATCGTTTCCGGCAGACGGTTGCCGAAGTGGCGCGTCAGCGCACGGAAGATCGCATCGCCGTAGGAGGGCACGCCCGGCATTTCCTTCAGGTATTTCGCGGGAAAGCCGCCGCCCATGTTGACCATGGAAAGCTGGATGCCGCGCTCAGACATTTCGCGGAAGATGCCGGAAGCGGAGGCAAGCGCGGAATCCCAGGCATCGACATTGCTCTGCTGCGAGCCGACGTGGAAAGAGACGCCATAGGCCACGAGGCCAAGGGTGTGGGCATGCTCCAGCACGCGCGGCGCCATTTCGGGCGCGCAGCCAAACTTGCGTGAAAGCGGCCAGTCGGCGCCGGCGCCGTCGCAAAGGATGCGGCAGAACACGCGCGCACCCGGGGCCGCGCGGGCGATCTTTTCCACTTCCGCCTCGCAGTCGACAGCGAACAGGCGCACGCCAAGCTCATAGGCGCGGGCGATATCGCGCTCCTTCTTGATCGTGTTGCCGAAGGAAACGCGCTCGGGGCCAGCGCCTGTTGCAAGCGCCATCTCGATCTCCTGCGTAGAGGCGCAGTCGAAGGAGGAGCCAAGCTCGGCCAGGAGGTTCAGGATTTCGGGCGCGGGGTTCGCCTTGACCGCGTAGAAGACGCGGGTATCGGGCAGCGAATGCGCGAAGGCCTGGTAGTTGTCGCGCACGACATCGAGATCAACGACGACGCAGGGGCCTTCGTCGCGGCGGGTGCGGAGGAATTCGCGGATACGCTCAGTCATCGGGTTGCTCCCGTTCAAGTTCACGTCGCAGGGCGCGCAAACGGATACGAGACCTCCCCCGCTGTGGAGACGGCGGCTCATATCGCGTCAACGCGAACGGGTGCGCAAAACGGCTATCGCCGGAATCGCTTCCCGCGTGTGATGCCTTGGCTTGGATCGGAGAGCCCCGAACCGCACGGCCGGCAAGGATGTAACAAGTGCCTCTTCAGTAACCCCGGAGGTTGGAGACCCCGGCAGAGACCAAAAAAGCCCTCTTACGTCGTTGCTTTAAGCCGTCCGGTTTTGCCGCCTTGCCGGAACCGTTTCCGGGTTGGACCAAGCGGCTGCCACTCAATTCATGGACGACCACGGGCACGTGCGAATTTGGGCAAGACGGAGATGGCGTATATTGGCTTCATGATCAAGAGGAAATTTGAGGTTTGCGAAATTTTTTTCGGCTCTGATGATTTCAAAGATGAATCAATGGCGATTTCGGGCTTTTCGATGATGCTGGAACGCGGGTGGGCGGCAGTTTTCCGCCGCCCGTCCTCGTTGAGCGCGTAAGCCTGGTTTAGTTGTCGTCGCCATCCGATTCTTCACCGGGAGCATCGTCGCCATTCCGGTCCATCATCCAGTGGTGCCCGTAGCCTTGACCGCGGCCCCAGCGGTGGTGTCCGCCCCCGCCGCCGTGAGGCCGATCCGCGATGGAAAGCGCGCCGTCGCCGTTTCTGTCCATCCGGGCGACGAGGGAGCCGAAGACACGGCCGGCCTCCTCCTTGCTTATTTTGAGGTCGCCATCGCGGTCGAAGTGCTGGAAGGCGCGCACCATTCGCCTGTCGGCACGGTCAAGCCAGACGGTTTCGAATTCCTCCAGAGTAATGGAGCCGTTGTTGTCCTTGTCGGCTGAAGAAAACCGCTCGGCGGTTTCGGCGGTGAACTCCTCGCGCGAAATGGTGCCATCGCCGTCGGTATCCAGTTCCTCGAACATGCCAAGGTGCATGCCGCCGCGCCGCCCGCGCCGTTCACCTCGCTCTCCGTCTGCGCCGTGGCGGCGACGCCTTTCGAGGACGTCGTCATCATTGCGGTCGAGACGGCTGAAACGGCGTTCGACGCTGCGGTTGAATTCTGCTTCGGTTACGTTTCCGTCGCCATCTCGGTCGAGTCGCTGGAATGCGCGCACCTTGCGCAGCGCGAACTCCCCGGCGTAGGCGGCCTTGAATTCATCCAGGTCGACGCCTCCGTCGCCGTTGCCATCGGCCACGGCGTAACGCTCGGTGACGACCGCATCGATTTCCTCCTGCGTGACCTTGCCGTCCGAGTTCGTATCGAAGCGTTCCATGAACATCATGGCATGCTCCATCCCGCCGAAGCGCGCGCCATGCCGGCCGCCGTGATGCCACCCGCCGCGGCCCTCGCCGCGATGGTGCCAGCCGTGGTGGCCGTCGCCTCGCCAGCCCCGGCCTTCGCCCCGGTCGGCGACGGCGGGCAGTGCAACCGCGCCGACCATGGCAGTCGTAAGAAGAGCGATCGACAATGTCTTGAAACGTTTCATCGTAATTCTCCTGAGCGTATTTCAAACTCACCACACTGGAGATAGGTGTCGTTTGTCGCAGAACTTCGCCCTCAGGGGCGCGATTGTGTCGCAAAGCATGCTGAAAAGCGGTCTTGATACATCCTGATACAAATTACCTTCCATCAGGGCTCCGAGTCCGATTACTTCTCTCAAATGGATAAAACGAAACCGAAGTCAAACCGGCGCAAATGAGCGATCCGAACCCGCATATCCTCGTCGTGGACGACCACAGGGACATTCGCGAAACGCTGGCGCGTTATCTCGTCAAGAACGGCATGCGGGCAACGGCGGCGGAAAGTGCTGCGCAGGCGCGCAAGGTCCTGAAGGCGGCGGTGATAGACCTTGTCGTGCTCGACATCATGATGCCGGGCGAGGACGGGCTGTCGCTCTGCCGGCACCTGGTGGAGGCAAGTTCGACACCGGTTATCCTCTTGACGGCGATGGCGGAGGACACGGACAGGGTCGTCGGGCTTGAAATCGGCGCTGACGATTATGTCACCAAGCCGTTCAACCCGCGTGAGCTTCTGGCCCGTATCCGCGCCGTGCTGCGGCGTACATCGCACGTGCCGAAGGAGCGGGACCCGGTCGAAGCTGGAAAGCTTGCCTTCGACAGATGGACGCTCGACGTGTCAAGGCGCCAGCTCATCGGAGAAGATGGCGTTTCCGTTGCCTTGTCGACGGGCGAATATCAACTCCTTGTCGCCCTTCTCAAACGCCCGCAAATGGTGCTTTCGCGCGATCAGCTGCTCGACCTCACATCGGGGCGTACGCCAAACATCTTCGACAGGTCGATCGACAATCAGGTCAGCCGCCTGCGTCGCAAGATCGAGCGCGATCCGAAATCGCCCGAACTGATCAAGACCGTTTGGGGCGGAGGCTATACCTTCACGGCAGAGGTCAGGGAAGCGGGCCAATGAAGTTCTGGCCGAAAAGCCTCGGCGGCCAGCTGATCGCACTCCTGTTGGCAGCTCTCGTCGTCTCGCAGTTCGTGAGCCTGTGGATTTTCGCAGGCGAACGACACGGCGCTCTCGTCGCCCAGGCGCGCGTCGGTTCCGCCCAGCGTACGGCTTCGCTGGTCGAGCTGCTGGAAGTAACCCCGATCGATCTTCATGACAGGATCACGGCAACCGTTTCCAGCCCGTTCCTTCGCTACTGGATATCGGATGTTCCGGCGGTCAGGGAAAGCGGCAAAGGCTGGGCCGACCGGCAATTGCTGGGCTATATGCATGATGAGCTTGGCGAAGGCCGGCGGATATTCGCCAATGTGTCCCATGTAAGGATGTCGGGCCCGCCGCGAGGTCGCGACGATGACCGGTTCGAACGGCAAGAAGATGACGAAAAGCACGATGATGCGCGCGTCGAAGGGCCTGTGGAACGTGGCGAGCCGGATCGTGCGCGCCGGCGCTGGTTTTCCGGGGAACGCCACTGGCGGGGGGCGCTGAGCCTCAATGCGTCGGTCGAATTGGCTGGTGGGCAATGGCTGAACCTTGCCGGCGGGTTCAGGCTGCCGCGCCGCTCGTTCCTGCCGGTCCTGGCATCTATCGGCGTCATGGCGCTGGCGATCGTTTTCGCGGTGGCGCTCACCGTGCGCAGGCTCACGCGTCCGCTGCGCGACCTCGCGGGCGCGGCTGACCGGCTGGGGCGCGGCGAGGACGTGGAGCGCCTGCCGGAAACCGGTCCGTCCGAAGTCAGGGGCACGGTGGCGGCCTTCAACGTCATGCAGGAACGCCTGACGCGCTTCGTGAAGGACCGGACAAAGATGCTGGCGGCGATCAGTCACGATCTCAGGACGCCGATCACCTCGCTCAGGATCCGCGCGGAATTCATCGAGGACGAAGAGAACCGCGAGCGCATCGTCGCCACGCTCGACGAGATGCAGCGGATGACGGAGGCCACCCTCGCTTTCGCCCGTGACGAAGCCGCCAGCGAACCGCCCGCGAAGGTGGATCTCGGTGAATATCTCGACGCGATGGCTGAGGACTACCGGGACATGGGCGCGGATGTGGCGTTCGATCCGCCGGCCGGTCGTGTCGTGCTGACTTGTCGCCCGGATAGCCTGAGACGCGCCCTTCGCAACCTTGTCGACAACGCCGTGCGCTACGGCGGGAAGGCGCGGATTTCGCTGTCCGCGGGCGATCAAGCGGCTGTCATCGTAATTTCCGACGAAGGCCCCGGAATTCCGGCCGACAAGCTGAAGGACGTGTTCGAGCCCTTTGTCAGACTGGAGGAATCGCGCAGCGAGGAGACCGGCGGCATCGGGCTCGGGCTGTCGATCGCACGCTCGATCGTTCACGCGCATGGCGGCACGCTTGAACTGGAAAACGGCGAGGAGAGGGGGCTAAAGGCGCGGGTGGTCCTACCGTCGGGTGGAGTATGATGTTGAAAATAAAAGACTAATGTGCAGGCATTGGCTTGGTGTTTTTTTGAAAGATACACTTAAAAGGTGCTGATGAGGCGGTAGCAGAAAATAATATATCTTATATAAGATTCGATAATCCGAAATTAATAAATTAATTTGGAATAATAAATACATAGGTGAAAATAGATAAGCGCTAGATTCACGTAATGGAATATATTTTAATACCTGAGATTCGGAGGCCGTCACTCGTGATTTGCCTTCGGTGCGCTGCGACAAAAAGCATCTCAGGGCGGGAATTTGACGATAACCCGGATACGAACGAGCCTGAAGGGTCAGTACGCCGGCCGTGAACGCAGGAAAGCGTTGCGCGTGCCTTGCGATGCAAGGGTCATCATTCTGACAATGCGGGGCCCCGTCGAGGGGCGGATGGTCAACATCAGCGTATCAGGCTGTTGCATCCATTGCGACGACCTGCCGGCGATCTCGCTTAGCGTGAAGCTTAATATCGTTGAATATGGCCTGTTGTTGCGCGCGGAGCGCCGCTGGATCGACGGCAAGCTGTCAGGCTGGCGCTTTGTCTATTCGCCGCAGGAAATGTTGAAGGTAAAGCGTATTCTCGAAGACGAAAACCCCGCTCTCGCGGCTGGCGGCAAGTAGCGGGGCCAATATTCCTATCCTTCGCTTCGAAGGAGATAGACGCCGAACCGCTCGTTGGTGTCGGTCCATGTGGCGAGCGGCTCGAAGCGCGCTGCCCTTGCCAGCAGGCGGAATTCCTCGGGCGTGTATTTGTACGAGTTTTCCGTGTGGATCGTCTCGTTCTCGGTAAATTCGAAATGACAGTCGCCGATTGAAACCGCCTGGTCCTTCAGGCTTTTCAGATGCATCTCGATGCGCCCGCGATCCGCATTGTAGCGCGCCTCATGGATGAAGCTGGGGAGATCGAAATTCGCATCGAGCTCGCGGTTTGCGCGCGTCAGCAGATTGAGGTTGAAAGCCGCCGTAACGCCTTGTGGGTCGTCATAGGCGCGGACCAGCGTTTCCGTGTCCTTCTTTCGGTCGACGCCGATCAGCAGGTGTCCGCCCGTGCCGACCGTTTCGCGCACGCGGGTGAGGAATTCAAGCGCCTCGTAAGGTTCAAGATTGCCGATGGTCGAGCCCGGGAAGAAGGCCAGCTTGCCGATATCCTTCAGTTCCTGAGGCAGTTCGACCGGGCTCATGAAGTCGGCGTGGATCGGCACGACCTTGAGGCCGCGAAAATCGGCGGAAAGGGCTTCGGCCTCCCGGGTCAGAATTTCGCCTGAAATGTCGATCGGCGCGTAGTGCGTCAATTGCGGCATCGCCTTGAGCATCGCCCGGATCTTGAGGCTCGAGCCCGATCCGAATTCGACAAGGGCACGCGCTTCGGGCAAATAGGCGCCCATATCAGCGCCGTGCCTGTCGAAGATCTCCATTTCCGAGCGGGTCGGATAATAGACTTCCAGTCGGGTGATTTCCTCGAAAAGCTCCGAGCCGCGCTCGTCGTAGAAGAAGCGGCTCGGGATCATCTTTTGCGGCAGGGCGAGGCCGCGCAGGACGGCGTCGCGAAAACCGCCCTCCTGCAGGCCATCGATGGACTCAAAAGCTTCCGCGCGGTCTTTCAGCATGACGACGGACATGGGCTACGCATCCTCCGCAAGCCGCAGGCCCATGAACTGCCAGCGGTGATGGGGGTAGAAGAAGTTTCGATATGTCGCGCGGATGTGGCCTTCCGCCGTCGCGCAGGAGCCGCCGCGCAGCACCATCTGGTTGATCATGAATTTACCGTTGTATTCGCCGACCGCACCTTCCGCCGGCTTGAAGCCGGGGTAGGGGCTGTAGGAAGACGCCGTCCACTCCCAAACGTCGCCGAACATCTGGCGCTCGCCGCCAAGCGGATGGCCCGCCGGCAATGCGCGCAACGCACCCGTGCCGACCGTGTTGCCGCGCGGGTTCAAGCCTTCGGCGGCGACTTCCCATTCGGCTTCCGTCGGCAGGCGCTTGCAGGCCCAGCGGGCGAATGCCTCCGCCTCGTAGTAGCTGATGTGGCAGACCGGAGCATCCGGGTCTACCGGGCGCAGGCCGTAAAGCGACATCTGATGCCATCCGTCCTTTCGTTCGCGCCAGTACAGCGGCGCGCGCCAGCCTTCGCGGTTGATCGTCGCCCAACCGTCGGAAAGCCACAGGGTGGCGATGGAATAAGCACCGTCGGCCATGAACTCCAGCCACTCGCGGTTCGTCACCAGCCTGTCGGCAAGACGGAACGGGCGGATCAGCGCATCATGCGCCGGGCCTTCGTTGTCGTAGAAGAAGCCTGCACCTTCATGGCCGATGCGGCGAATGCCACCGTCGAAGGACGACCAGGTGTCGCCGGTCGCCTCATGCGGTGCGATCTTGCGCTCGGTCACCGAATAGGAGGGATAAAGCGGGTTCTGGGCGAAGAGATGCAGGATATCCGTCAGCAGCAGTTCCTGGTGCTGCTGTTCGTGGTGAATGCCAAGTTCCACGAGCGGTGCGAGCCTTGCCGTCAGATCGTCGTCAGCGGTGGAGACGAGCTTTTCCAGAGCTTCGTCGACATGGGCCCGGTAGTCACGCACTTCGGCAGCGCTCGGCCGGGTGACCATTCCCCGGAAAGGGCGCGGGTGACGCTCGCCTTCGTTCTCGTAATAGGAGTTGAAGAGGTAGAAGAAATCTTCGGAAAAAGGCCGATATCCGGGGGCGTGGTCGCGCAGGATGAAGGCCTCGAAAAACCATGTCGTGTGCGCAAGGTGCCACTTCGCGGGGCTTGCGTCGTCCATGGACTGGACGGTCTGATCCGCGTCCGACAGGTTCTCGGTGAGCCTAAGGCTCTGTTTGCGCGTTTCGAAAAGCCGCTCGGCAGGGAATTCCTGCACGGCGGCATCAGCCTTGATCGCGGTGGGGCTTGCCATTGATTTTCGCTCCCGTCTCGTCGTCCGTTTCGGAAAGCGTTCCGGCTTAACGCACCGCCTTGCCGGAGACGCAGGGGCGCTGGGAACCGATATTCGCTCTCGCAACACACCATTCCCGCCCGGCCCTTCACTGGCCGGCAGGCATGCGTCTCGACACTTCATAGACGTCAAATGTGACGGTCGGAAAGCGAAACAACGTCGGGTCAACAATAGTTGAACTATGCGTTATTTCCGGAGGCTGATGCTGGGCTTGGGCCGGGAAGTTCAGTCGGCTGAAGCCTCTTCCTCGGCAAGGATCCAATCGCGGAAAGCGCGGATCTTCGGCGAATTGCCGCGGTTCTCCGGATAGACGAGCCAATAGCCGCGCCCGTCTTCGGCAACGAGATCAAAGGGTTGTAGCAAGCGCCGCGAAGCAAGTTCAGCCTTGTAGAACGCAGGGGTGAGAATGGCGACGCCAGCACCGGCCATCGCGGCTCCCGCCTCGAGCGTCTGGACCGTGTAATAGCTGCCGCGAAGCCTCGAAAGTTCCTCTTCCGCGTTGATGCCGACCTTGGCAAACCACTTCGGCCACCACGGATCGCTCGGGTCCAGGAGCGGCAGACGGAGCAGGTCTTCAGGCGAATTCACCCCGCCGTGGCGTTCGGCAAGTTCAGGACTCAGCATTGGCGTGAAGTCGGCCTTCATGATGAGATGGGCTTTCAGCCCCGGCCATTTGCCATTGCCGGAGCGGATGGCGACATCCACCGAGTCGCGCGAAAAATCCACCAAGTCGGCTGAAGGGTCAAGGCGCACGGCAAGAGATGGATTCTGCAACTGGAAGGCGCCCAGCCTTTGCACCAGCCAATGCGCGGCGAATGTCTGCATGGTGCTTATGGTGAGCGTTCCCTCGACGATGCCGCGCGCTTCGGTGAATGCATCGGCAAGGATCGCGAAAGCCCTTGAAATTTCCGGAGCGAGCCTTTGTCCGGTCTCCGTCAGCGTGACCTGTCTTGGCCGGCGGAAGAACAACGGCGCGCCAAGCCGGTCCTCAAGCACCTTGATCTGATAGCTCACCGCAGCCTGGGTCATGCCCAGCTCCTCGCCCGCGCGGGTGAAGCTTTGGTGACGCGCGGCGGCTTCGAACGCACGAAGGGCTGCGAGCGGAGGAGGAGAGGAAGTCATATAAATAAAATCTCCTTATGCAAGACGCCTGCCGTTCGATTGGAAAACAAGAAGATATTAGCGCACATGAGGTGCAGTACATCAAACAAAGGCATCCATGGATGGATGAGTGTGCGCGCATGTCCGATCTGGCGGAAAAGAAAACGATGGCGCCCGGCCTGATCTCTCGATTGCGGAGATTATTGAGCGGCAAGGCCAAACCGCGGCGGGCGATGATCGACCCGCGCAGCGCGCCCGATCACTTGAAACGCGATCTGGGGATGCTCGACGGGAGAGGGAACGGGATCAGGCGGAAATGAAGCGGCTGGTGAGGCAAGCCTTGCCGCAAAACGGATGCATGGCTTGCGCAAACACCACAGACCCCCGGCGGTACGCAACTTGCCGGGGGTCTGCGGATCGGCTTCGCGAAGCCCGTTCGTGAGCAGGTTGAGGCGAACGAGACCGGGCCGATGTAAAGGCGATGCGTCAGTAGCAGACGCGCTCGCGATTGGTTATCCAGCGGCGGCGGCAAGGATCCCACTCGAGGTGATGCCCCATCCCGGACCGGGGCTGGCCGGGGCGCCCGGCGCGTCCTTGATCGCCGTAACGGCCACGGTTTGCAACAGCACCTGAAATCGCCGTTTTTCCCGACATCTTTCGCCCCTTCGGATCCGGTCTTCGCCGGTGCTGTTTCGTTTGTTCGTTTCGATAGAACAAACATATGCGTAATATCCGATTCCCCCTGTGACCGGCGTCACAATTCCTGCGATTGGCGGGAAAGAGCCCGCGCGTCATTCAATCGGCAAGTTCGGGTGTTTCGTTCTCGACGGCGCGATTGCGAGCGACTACAAAGCGATGAACGAACGAACGCTTTCAGAATGCGTGAAAGGGCGGAGGAAACCGGCGGGCATGAAGCCGACCAATCCTGTATTCACCGGCCTGGCGACGACCGTGTTCGAGACGATGTCGCGGATGGCGATCGCAGCCGACGCGATCAACCTCGGCCAGGGCTTTCCGGACGTGGACGGGCCGGAAGATGTGCGCCGCGCGGCGGCCGACGCGCTGATGGCCGGGCCCAACCAGTATCCTCCCATGCTGGGCCTGCCGGACCTGCGCCGTGCGGTGGCCGAGCATGAAAAGCGCTTCTACGACCTCGATATCGACTGGACGAGCGAGGTGATGGTGACCTCCGGCGCGACGGAGGCGCTTGCCGATACGCTGATGGCGCTGCTGGAGCCCGGCGACGAAGTGATCCTGATCGAGCCCTTGTACGATTGCTACCTGCCGCTGGTGAAGCGCGCCGGCGGCATTCCGGTGCGGGTGCGGGTCACCCCGCCCGATTGGCGCCTCGACATCCCCGTCTTCCGCGCCGCCTTTACCGAGAATACCAAGGCAGTGCTCCTCAACAACCCGATGAACCCGGCGGGAAAGGTCTTTTCCGACGAGGAACTTTGCGAAATCGCTGCGATGTGCCGGGAGTACGACGTCTTCGCGATCTGCGACGAGGTTTACGAGCACCTGCTTTTCGACGGGCGGCGGCACAGGCCGCTGATGAGCTACCCCGGCATGCGCGACCGGTCGGTGAAGATCGGTTCGGCCGGCAAGACGTTTTCGCTCACCGGCTGGAAGGTCGGTTACATCACGGCAAGCCCGAAGCTGCTCGATCCGATTGCCAAGGCGCATCAGTTCGTCACCTTCACCACCCCGCCGAACCTGCAGAAGGCCGTTGCCTACGGACTCGGCAAGGAGGACGGATATTTCACCGGCCTTGCCGCAGAAATGCAGGATAAGCGAGACCGTATCGTCAAGGGGCTCAAGGAAATCGGCTTCGGCGTGCTTCCGTGCGAGGGAACCTATTTCGCGACCTGCGACATCACCCCGCTTAAGCTTTCGGGCGGCGATGTCGAGGTTTGCAAGCGCATGGTCGAGGAAGGAGGCGTGGCTGCAGTTCCGGTATCTGCCTTCTACATCGCCGATGCGCCGGCCGATTTCATACGCTTCTGCTTTTGCAAGCGTGACGAGGTAATCGACGCCGCACTTGAGCGACTGTCGGAATGGGTCGGGAAAACCGTCGTGTAAACGCGCGATTCACGCGCATCTGGAGACATTTATGGACAATCCGGTACTGGTGGAGGTCACGCGCGGGCCGCTCGTGGAAAGCATGCATCGCGGGGCTTTCGCGATCGTCGACGCGAGCGGAAAGATCGTCGCCTCCATCGGCGATATCGCGCGCCCCGTCTATCCACGCTCCGCCATCAAGGCGCTGCAGGCGCTGCCGCTCGTGGAATCGGGTGCGGCCGAAGCTCTGGGCTTCGAAGCGCCGGAACTGGCGCTTGCCTGTTCGTCCCACAATGGCGAAGAGCGCCATGTGAAGGCCGCGCGGGTCATGCTCATGAAGGCGGGGCTTGACGAAGACGCGCTGGAATGCGGCCCGCAGTGGCCGGCGCGCATGGAAGATGTCGCCACCCTTCACCGGGCCGACGAAACGCCATGCCCGATCCACAACAACTGTTCAGGCAAACACGCGGGGTTTCTCGGGCTTGCCAAGGTCATGGGCATGCCGACAAAGGGCTACGTCGCGCCCGAACACCCGGTTCAGCTTGAAATCAAGGCGGCGGTGGAAAGCATGACGGGGGCGGTTCTCGGTCAGGACGTTTGCGGGCTGGACGGCTGCTCCATCCCGACCTACGCCGTTCCTTTGCGGAATCTGGCTCATGCATTCGCGAAATTCGGAACGGGCGAGGGGCTTGAGCCGGGCCGCGCGAAGGCGGCTGAGGCGCTTTATGACGCCAGTGTCGATCACCCATTCATGGTGGCGGGAACCGAGCGTTTCTGCACGAATATCATGACGGTTTTCGGGGATCGCATTTATGCGAAAACCGGAGCGGAGGGCGTTTTCTGCGCCTCGATCCCGGAGCTTGGCCTTGGCATCGCGCTGAAATGCGATGACGGCACGACTCGCGCTTCGGAAGTCATGATGGCGGCGATTGTGGACGCTCTCGTGGAGCAGGATGAGGAGGAGGCCAAGGGGCTGGAGCGCCTTCTCCGCCCCGAGGTTTGCGACAGGCGAGGCACGCATGCCGGCGTTGTCCAACCGGTGGCGGAGTTTTCGGGATATCTGGGGCGTATGTAGACGTTCAGGCGCGCACGTGATTGCCGCGAACGTCGAGATTGGCGAAGCGCCCGGCTCCTTCTTCGGCGAGGTCGCCCGTTGCGGCCTCGCGCCAGCGGTAACCGACGATCGCGCCGCTTTTCGCCCCGCCGATCATGTTGTCGATGATCATGGCGGAGCCGGCTTCCTCAACAACGGAAACGGCAATGCCCGTGCCGCAATCGCGGATCACGTTCTGGCTGGCGATGACATCGCGCAAATACGGCCCCCAGCCAAGCATAATGCCGAACAGGGGGGCATTTTCGATGACGTTGCCGGTCACGCTCGTGTCCGCTTCCACGCTGATGCCGATGCCGAACCCCTGAACTTCCTGCGGGTAGGGGGCCTCAGTCTTGAGGTTGCGGATCAGGTTGCCGGAACAGACCGCAAGCCTGCCGCCGTCCTTGAAGTTCGCGATGGATATTCCCATCGTCGCGCCGTCGACGATATTGTCGGAGATGACCGCGCCCTGAAATCCGAATTCCGAATAAATCGCCGTTTCGCCTGACCTGAGGCATGAGTTCGCCTGGATCGTCACGTTCGATCCGGCGTTGGAGCGGATCGCTGAAAATGCGCAATCGGCCACGCGGTTGTTGGAGACGATCACCCCATGGGCGCGGAACACGTTGATACCGTTGCCGTATTGTCCGGTGCCGCCCTCTCGCGCGGCGATACGCTCCACCCGGTTTCCGGAAACGATCGTTCCGTCCTCGCCCTCCTGCCAGCGATAGACCAGAATGCCGCCGTTGGCGCAATCCGTAACGGCATTGTCGATGATCGACAGGCCCTTCGCCTCAAGGGAGCGAATGCCTCCGTGGGCGCTTCCCGAGATGTTGTTCGCGCTAATCCGGCCCGAGGAGCGATCGAGCGCGATGCCGTTCTTCACGCTGCCCGTAATATCGCATTCCTGAATGGAAAGACGCCTGGCGTTTGAAAAATGAAGCAGGCCCGGCGTGTATTCGCCCAAGGACTTGTTGGCGCCGTCGAAATGAATACCTTCAACGCCGACGTTTTCGCTGTTTTCCGAATAGATCAGATGCCCGCCGCCGCCCTGGTAGACGAAATGCGTCTGCCCCGGCAGGCCGACGAGCCTTGCGCCCGAGGGGAGATTGAGGTTGGCGACCGGGTAGCGCCCGCCCGGAATGAACAGCGCGCGGCCGCGCGCGGCTGCCTTGTCGATCGCCGCCTGCATCAGCGCGCTCTGGTCATCCGTCGCGCCGGGCCTCAGGCCGAATTCCGCCCCGTCAATGGTGCCACGCAGATCCGCGATCTTCGTCGCGGCGGAAGCAGGCTTCGCAGCGGCAAGCGTGGCCGCGCCAAGAAACAATCCCCGGCGGGTGAACTTCGGGCCTTGCGGCGGGTGCGATGTGTCGTCGTGGCGCATGTGGCTCTCGGCAATGGTCTCACGGCTCCTTCACCGCAAGTGCCATGCCGGATTGGATGTCCCACTTCGAAACATATCCCCGCCCCACTTGATCCGTGTCATGGTCGGGATCACGGAGCCGGCTAAACTTACGCTGCGAGATTTAATCGGGGAGGACGCCCATGATCAGCATCGAGGACTGCATCGCCATGAGCGGCCTGGACGAAGCCGAAATCCTGGCGCTGGCCGAGCATGAACACATTCCCGAGGTTGTGGCGGCAGCGCTCGGCACATATCTCCTGCACCGCAAAAAAGGGCCGGAGAAGATCAGGCAAATGATCGAGGACGATATCCGCGACGCGCTGGCACGGGGCGAAAAGGCCCATGCCAAGGACCTTCTGGCCGTACTCAGGCACTTCATGAAGGAGCACAAGGACGAATTGTCCGGAAAGACCAGCGCCTAGTTCTTGAGGCCGAACAGCGCGGATAATTCTTCAACCGCGATGGACGCCGCGAGATCGCCCTTGGCAACCGCCGTTTCGAGCGTACCCAGCCGTTCCTTGACCTGCGGATGGGAGCGGAACGCCTCGAGAAGGCGTTCCTCCAGCATCGTCCACATCCAGGCGACCTGCTGGCGCGCGCGCTTTTCCGTCAATTCGCCGCTTGCAGTCATCTTGTCGCGGTAAAGCTCGATCTTTTCCCAAAGTTCGTCGAGGCCCTGATTGGCAAGGCCGGAGACGGTTATCACGGGGGGCGACCATGTGGGCGAGCGAGGCGCAAGGATGTGCAGCGCCGCGCGATAATCCGCGACGGCCGCGCGGGCGCGCGTTTCCCCTTCGCCCTCCGCCTTGTTGACGGCGATCATGTCGGCAATTTCCAGGACACCCTTCTTGATGCCCTGCAGCTCGTCACCGGCTCCGGGAAGCATGAGTACCAGGAAAAAGTCCACCATATCGGCGACCGTCGTCTCCGACTGGCCGATACCGACGGTTTCAACCAGGATCACATCGAAGCCGGCAGCCTCGCACAAAAGCATGGTTTCGCGCGTTTTGGCCGCCACGCCGCCCAGCGTGCCGGAAGAAGGAGAGGGGCGGATAAAGGCGTTTTCATCGACCGCAAGGCGCGCCATGCGGGTCTTGTCGCCAAGGATAGAACCGCCCGTGCGCGTCGAGGACGGATCGACCGCCAGCACCGCGATCCTGTGTCCCGCCGCCGTCAGGTTGGAGCCGAGCGTGTCGATCGTGGTCGATTTTCCCACACCCGGAACGCCGGTGATGCCGACCCTGAGCGCCTTTCCCGTTTCGGGCAGAAGCAACTGCAGCAGTTCGCGCGCCTTGGCCCGATGCGCTTCCTTGCGCGATTCCACAAGGGTGATGGCCCGGGCAAGGGATGCCCTGTCGCCCTGCCGGATCTTTTCGGCAAGGGCTTCGATATCGATCTCGCGGCGGCCGACGGTCGGATTCGTCATCATGCCTATCGATTATCGGAAAACGGGTCCCGGGTCACCGTGGCCATTGTGGGAAGAGGCAAAAGGGAACGTTCCGGCAAATTCAGCTTGCCGGCGGTGTCCAGACGATGCGCTGAAGCTCTGCATCCTTGAGTTCGGAGCTGGGTGCAAGCCTGTCGTAAGGTCCGTCGTATTGCGAAATCGCGAAAAGCAGGCTGACGTTTTCCGCCCCGCGCGCCGGACAGATCGCCATTCCGCGCCAAAGATCCCGCCCGACGCGGCAATCCGACCGGCTGATACCGGCCTGGGAGAAAAGCATGCCGATCCGCTCGCCGTTCGGCCCTTTGAGCCGGTCGCTGACACCGTGAACCTCGCGCACCTTCCCGTCGCCGCCCTTGTAGACCTGGAGGATCTGAAAACCTTCCGAATCGAAAGCGCCGGTTACCCATTCGGTGTTCGATTCGGTCGCGGATTGAAGGCCTTCGGTCGTAAAACCGGGAAGAGCAGCCATTATCGCGCGTTCGGAATAAGAGGTTGTACGGTCTATTCCACCGACACTATCGCGCGAGATTTCAACGAGGGCCGTACTTTGATTCCGCGACGAAAGAACCGGCCCGTCATCGTAAACAGGCGAGCAAGCTGCGGCTGAAAACCCGAGCAGGAGCGCGAATGCGGCTGCGGTGCGGCGCATGAATCGTCCTTTGACCGTTTGTTCAATTCCCCGACCCGCATAGCAAAGGGGCATTCGTAGGGGAAGTGGCCTTCCAAAAAGTCGGTGTATCAAGTTTTGAAGAAAAACGACCTCTGGTTGAATGAATGCATATGCATTTACACAGCATTAACCTTAACAGGAAATGATCAGTTGAAATCGCTCTTTGGTTGCAACCTCAATTAGTTTTCAAGAGGCTTTTCATGAGATCGATCATCTGTTTTTCCTGCCTTGCGCTGGCCTCGTTCGCATCAATCGGAGACGTAAATGCAGCCGATGATCTGAGAGGCCTGCCGGTGCTCGGTCAGGAACGCGAGTTGTTCCTGCAGGAGACGACGGCGCTCAGGGGAAGTATAGGCGTGCGAACCTTTATCAGCCGGTCGGAACTGCGGCAAAAACTCAGAGGGGGAGGTGGGGCGACAATAGCAAATTATGACTTCACCCAGTCGGATTCGGCATCGGCGGAGGTATTCTTTTCGCTCGAGGACGATAATTCTGGTGCTTTCCTGAAAGGCGCGGCGGCATTGGGGGTGCTTTCCGGCGGCGATTTCCGCGAGCGGGATTACGATTCCTTCACGAGCCTGTCGGTCTGGGACAGCTCATCGGATGGCGGTGACGGGACGATCAGCTACGCCAATATCGATGCCGGTGTGCATTGGGGAGATTTCTGGGGTGGGCGCGTGAAAACGACTGCCTTCGCCGGGTATCAGTATGTAAACGAGAATTACGTAGCAGACGGACTGAGGTGCAATCCCGTCCAACTGGGCGTTTCCAAATGTCCGGGGGCGCTGCCTTATCCGAACTCAAGAAAAGCCTATGATATCGATGCGAATTGGCATCTTTTGCGCCTGGGGCTCGGTGTCGATGCAGATCTCGGCAATGGGCTGTTCTTTCAGGGGGAAGCAGCGGCGATACCGGCCGGATATTATGATGCGGAAGCCACCATATTGTACCAGGTGCCGGCTCTTGGACCCGCGCCGAATGTCGTGAGTGACGGAACGGGCGCCTATGGTTTGCAGGCGGAAGGGATACTGACCTACGACGTAACGGAGAATTTTACCATCGGCGCCGGCGGGCGATATTGGTGGTTCAACAGCGGAGAAGTACCGACGACCTATGCAGCCTCGACAGTATTTCCACTATTGAAGTCCTCCAAAACAGAAGTGACGAGCGAGCGCTACGGCGTGATCGCAGAGGCGAAATACCGCTTCTGACGGGCAGCATCGGCGGCGTGGAGAATTCCAGACGCGGCGAACAGGTTTCCAAAAGGGGCGAAAAAGGTTCTTCAGGATGTCATAAGCGGCCGTGGAGCGGATTCCACGGCCGCTTTTTCATGTCCAGTTATTTACTCCGCCGCTTCCGCCGGGTCATGACCGAGCGAGCGGTTGAGCTCGGCGATCAGGTCTTCGGCGGCCTTGGCGATCACGGTGCCGGGGGGGAAGATCGCCGATGCGCCCGCCTTGCGGAGCGCGTCGAAGTCCTGAGGGGGGATAACCCCGCCGACGACGATCATGATATCCCCGCGCCCCTGGTCCTCCAGCGCCTTCTTTAGAGCAGGTACGAGGGTGAGGTGACCGGCGGCAAGCGAGGAGACGCCGACGATGTGAACGTCGTTTTCCACCGCCTGGCGGGCGGCTTCTTCGGGTGTTGCGAAAAGCGGACCGATGTCGACGTCGAAACCGAGGTCGGCAAAGGCGGAGGCGATTACCTTCTGGCCGCGGTCGTGACCGTCCTGCCCCATCTTGGCGACAAGGATGCGGGGCCTGCGGCCCTCGTTTTCCTCAAATTTTTCGACGAGCTTGTGAAGCCTGGCGATCTGGTCGGACATGGTGCCGGCCTCCCGCTTGTAAACGCCGGAGATCGTCTTGATCTCGGCCTTGTGACGCCCGAAGACATCTTCCATCGCCTGGCTGATCTCGCCGACGGTCGCTTTCGCGCGCGCCGCCTTGATGCTGAGATCGAGCAGGTTGCCGTTCGACGAGGCTCCATTGCGAAGCGCATCGAGGGCTGCTTGCGTTTCCGCCTCGTCACGCTCCGCGCGAAGCCTCTGGAGCTTTTCGATCTGCCTTGCGCGGACCTCGGCATTATCGACCTTCAGGACGTCGATCATGTCTTCGGTTTCCGGACGATAACGGTTGACGCCGACGACCGTCTGCGAGCCGCCGTCGATGCGCGCCTGTGTCTTGGCGGCGGCCTCTTCGATGCGAAGCTTCGGCACGCCCTTTTCGATGGCCTTGGCCATGCCGCCGAGCCCCTCGACCTCGGCGATATGGGAAAGCGCCTTCTCAGTGAGATCGGCGGTCAGCCGCTCCACATAATGCGAGCCGCCCCAGATATCGATTGTCCTTGTCGTCTGCGATTCCTGCTGCAGGAAGAGCTGGGTGTTGCGGGCGATGCGGGCGGAAAAATCGCTCGGCAGAGCAAGCGCCTCGTCAAGCGCATTGGTGTGCAGCGACTGGGTGTGGCCCTGCGTTGCCGCCATGGCTTCCACGCAGGTGCGGATGACGTTGTTATAGACGTCCTGCGCCGTCAGCGACCAGCCGGAGGTTTGCGAGTGGGTGCGAAGCGACAGCGATTTCGCGTTCTTCGGCTTGAAATTCTCCTTCATGAGCTTCGCCCAGATGAGACGGGCGGCGCGCAACTTCGCGACTTCCATGAAGAAGTTCATGCCGATCGCCCAGAAGAAGGACAGGCGAGGGGCGAAGGCATCGATATCAAGACCCGCGGCCACGCCGGCGCGCGCGTATTCGATGCCGTCGGCTATCGTATAGGCAAGCTCGAGATCCGCCGTCGCGCCCGCTTCCTGCATGTGGTAGCCGGAGATCGAGATCGAGTTGAACTTCGGCATATGCGAGGAGGTGTAGGCGAAAATGTCGGAGATGATCCGCATCGAGGGCTGCGGCGGATAGATGTAGGTGTTGCGGACCATGAACTCCTTCAGAATATCGTTCTGAATGGTTCCGGAAAGCTGGTCCTGAGAGACGCCCTGTTCCTCGGCAGCGGCAATGTAAAGCGCCATGACGGGCAGGACGGCGCCGTTCATGGTCATCGACACGCTCATCCTGTCGAGCGGGATGCCGGAAAAAAGCGTGCGCATGTCGAAGATGGAATCGATTGCCACGCCCGCCATGCCGACGTCGCCCGAAACGCGCGGATGATCGCTGTCGTAACCGCGGTGGGTGGCAAGGTCGAAGGCGACCGAAAGCCCCTTCTGGCCGGCGGCGAGGTTGCGCCGGTAAAAGGCGTTTGAATCCTCAGCCGTCGAAAAGCCCGCGTACTGGCGCACCGTCCAGGGCTGCTGGACGTACATGGTCGGGTAAGGCCCGCGCAGGAACGGCGGCAGGCCGGGCCACGTGTCGATATGGGCAAGGCCGGCCGTATCCTCGGCCCCGTACACGGGCTTCACGGCAATGCCTTCCGGCGTTTCCCAGGGGGCGCCGCCTCCGGCCTCGGCGGTTTGGGAGGTCGTCCTGAAATCGATCTTCGAGAAGTCCGGGATACGGCTCATCTTCCCTTCCCCTCAAGCTTGCCCGCGGCCAGCCGGCGCGGCCAGGCCCAGATGTTCGTGCGCCGCGCGCAAAATGCCAAGCGCATTGCAACCTTCGTAAAGGAACGTTTCCACGCCGGCATTCGATGCCGCCTTGCAGAGGGCCGGATCGCCGGGTCGGCCCGCCATGTAGATCCTGTCCGCCCCGGCGTTGCGGAAGGCTTTCGCGGCATCTTCGGCAAGCGTTTCATAAGCACGGTCGGAGGAGCAGAGGCAGACAAGCGGGGAGCCCGCCTCCTTCCAGGCTGCGACGGCGGCGGCGGCATCTTCATACGGGTCGCCGCCTTGCGCCTCGATGCCGCCGACCTCGAAGAAGTTCTTCGCCCAGGTGGCGCGCGCGGTGAATTCCGACAGGCGGCCGAGCGTGGCCAGGAAAACCGTGGGACGCACCTTCGCTTCGTCGGCCGCGTCGCGAAGCGCCTCGAAGGGTTCCGCATCGCGGAAAGGGGGGATCGCCTCGGCCGAGACGGCTTCGCCGCGTTTACGCGAAACCAGGATATCGGCAAGCGAGGCGCCTTTGCGAGCGGCGTCGAGCAAGGCCTGCATCAATTCGCCCTTGCCGGGCGCCTGCAGTTCAACGCGCTGGCCGGCTTCGCTGATATCATCGGGCCGTGCAGCGAGCACGGATACAGGCTTTTCATGGATATCGGGGAAGGCGCTCGTGCCGGTGATGCGGTAGCGGCGGGTCGCGATATCCTCAGCGCGGGCATCGCGAACCTCGCCGATCGCCTTTTGCGCCTTGCCGGACCTGAGCGCTTCGACGACGCCGCCGTCACGCTCGACATCCTGCATGAGACGCCATGCGGTTTCGGCAAGATCATCGGTACGCGCTTCGATGGCGCCGGATCCGGCAGCCGGGTCCGCGACGCGGTGAAGGTTAGATTCCTCAAGCAGGATCGACTGCGTGTTGCGGGCAATGCGCCTTGCGAAAGCATCCGGCAGGCCAAGCGCCGCGGAAAACGGGAGCACGGAGACACTATCCGCACCGCCTATGCCGGCCGCGAAGGAGGCGATGGTGGTGCGAAGAAGGTTCACCCACGGATCCCGCCGGCTCATCATCCGCCAGGACGTCTGCATGTGAAGGTGCATGGGAACCGGCGGCAGGCCGCAGGCCTCAAGCAGGCGTGCCCACATGAGGCGGGCGGCGCGCGCCTTGGCGATTGTTCCGACCTGATCCGTATCGGCGGAAAGCGTGAAGCTGAGCATGCCCGGAAGATCATCCGCCGCGATACCGCAGGCTTCCAGATCGCGGAGATAGTGGATCGCCGTGGCGAAGCTGAAGGCAAGCTCCTGCGCCTTCGACCCGCCGCCGTCATGCCACACGCGCCCGTCGCAATGGACGACCGGCATGTCGAGGTTATGCCGGCGCGCGAAATGGCCGAGATCGCCAAGGCGGGAGCGCAGCACGGAAGGAGAATTGCGCAAGACCCCGGTGAGGGCGAGCTTGCCGATGTAATCCGACGTGCCGACCGTCTTCAAAGACGAGAGCGTTTGCCCGCGTTTTTCGGCCAGCGCCAGGAAGAGGGCAAGGGCAGCCGTCGTTTCATAGCCTGCGTCTATGCGGATCTCGACAAGGTCGAGCAGGACGCCGTCGAGCACCTTGTCGAGCTTTTCCACGCTATCGGCAGAAAGGCCGTAGCCTCGCGCGCGCGAAGAGGAGGAAAAGACAAGCTCGATCCCGCTTGCCCCGCCTTCGAGATCCTGCACGAGAAGCGCATTGGCCTCCTCGGAGACCGGATGGTCGACGCGCTGCACGATCCGCCAAGGAAGGTTCGCCGCCCTTGCCGGAAGGCAGGCCGCATCGCGCACCCGCTCGTAAAGGGGCTCGATCACCAGCCCGTCGTAAGTGTGCGAGCGAAGCCGTTCGAAGGAGGCTCCCTTGAGCGCTCGCGCGGCGGCGGCCTGCCAGTCATCACGGCTGGCGGTCAGGAACTCAGGCGGCAGGTCCAGTTCGATTTCGGCCATGGTCGATCTCCTGACCCGGTTATAGGAGCGCGCACTCGCGATAGGCAAGTTATGCGGATGGCGAGGATGGAAAACGGCGGCAAAAGGTGTTTTGGACGCTTGGCTGCGTGTTGGCCGCGCCCTGCCTTGCCGACATGGGCAAGTTTACCGATTTGGAACCGATGCGCCAGTGAAACGCTTGAGATATCTCGTAGCGGAAATCCGGTGAAAAAGTTGGGAAGAGTGGTAGTTAACGATATTTACAAGTAGAAATAGAAAAATTTATACGCTATTATCGGCTTGGAAGATTTGACTTTGGAATTTTCGTCAGTATGACGGCCGCAGCACTCTTAACATAGCCGTCCGGCTCGGTTTCCCAGCGGCCGCCGTTTTTTGGGCAGGGGCAGGAATTCACCATGGAAAGTATCGATATTCAGGCGAAGATATCGGCAATTACAGAGGCCGAAACGCGCCGGCATGTTCTCGACGTGGTTGAGGCTTATCTTCGCAGGCTCGGGGCGACCCATATCCTCATTACCGGCCTTCCGATGCCGAACCGGCCGATCGACAATCTGGTGCAGCGGTTCCGCTGGCCGGATGAACGTAACGGCGGTATCGAGGCCATGACCCTTCCGGCGGACGACGGCGCGCTGACGCTTGGGCTGACGCGCAGCCGGCCGTTCATCTGGGACATACCGGAAGGCGACGGAGAACACTCCGAACTCTGCCGGGCCGTAGGACCCGGAACGCAGATGGTTGTCGTTCCGGTTTGCGATATCCACCCCTTTCAGGCGCTCGTGCTGGGCGCCGGCCAGGCGATTCGCTGCACGAGCCTGGATCTCGCCAATCTCGCGCTCGTTTGCGGGACCGCGTTTTGCCGCCTGATCGAGATGGGATGCATTTCCAACCAGCGCCCGGGCGAGCTTTCGACGCGCGAACGGCGCGTGATCGAGCTGACCGCGCTCGGCAAGACGGCCAACGAGATCGCCGCGCTGCTCGATATTTCGCAGCGGACCGTCCATGCGCACCTGCAGAACGCGAGCGTCAAGCTCAATGCGTCCAACAAGACGCATACGGTGGTGGAAGCCTTGCGCTACGGCCAGATCAACGTGTGATTGCAGGGCCTGGCCCGCAATCGCGGGCCGGGCCCTCCATTCTCAGGCAGGCGCCGGTTCAATAAGTCATCATCGGCGGCAGGCTCTTGGCCTGTTTCACCCAGTCGGCCACGGCGGAATCGGCGGGAACCTGCCGCACGAGCTTCTTCGCTCCGTTCACCTCGCGCATCTTCTGCGCAAGATTTTCCGCGTTCCGGTTCCTGAGCTCCTTCACCGTGTCGACGCCGGCGGCCTCCAGCAGTTCCGAGTATTCCTCGCCCACGCCCTTTATGCGCATGAGATCGGCCATATTCGCCCATTTCAAGATGCGCTTGTCGTCAATGCCGGTTTCTTCCGCCAGCGCCTTTCGCCCCTTTGGATCCCTGGCGCGCTCGAGATAGGCATCGGTCGTGCGAATGCCGGCCGCCTGCAGCTTCTTGGCATAAGCGGGGCCAATGCCCTCGATTTCGGCGATCGAATAAGACATGCGCTTCCTCCTGACTGGCCCTGCCGCTTGTGCGCGAGGGCTGCGAAGACACTCAGACGAACTTCCTCAAGCCGGGTATTCCGTCGACGACTTGATCGACCAGTTCGTCGCCCGCGCGGGTACGCGCATAGGCGATGACCTGCCGTGTCACGATCTGGACCTGGCCCATGTCGAGGCCGGCTTCCGTCATTTCGCCGAGCGCTCCCATGACGCCCATTCCGCCGCTGGTGACATCGGAAAACCCGCCCCAATAGGAGCTTGCCCCGCTTTCGCCCTGGGAGGCGATCAGCGAGCGCCCGCCGGGCAATGCGTCGATGAGTTGTCTTGTCGCATCGCGAGGACCGTCCCGGTTGAGGATCTTCAGGAGAATGGCAACCGCCTTGCGGGCGCGCGAGGCGTCTATGCCCGCTGCATTCGCGACGCCTGATACTAGAGCGTCCATTTTCAAGACTCGCTTTTCGTTGCGTTGTAAGGATATCTGACAACACATATCGATAGATCGCAACTGCAATAAGCTTATGAAATACTCATTGAAATGATGAAACTCTACGTGAGTGTATAGGTTGAAAGCCGGAGAGATATCAGCGGCAGCGGCAGGTGCGTTATGGTTTTGGTAGATGACGGTATTTTCCTTGGGGCATCGGGCAAGCCCGAATATCTGGCGCTGAAGCTGGCAAACCGGCACGGGCTTGTCACGGGCGCCACGGGCACGGGCAAGACCGTGAGCTTGCAGATCATGGCTGAAGGATTTTCGAACGCCGGCGTTCCCGTATTCTGCGCGGATGTGAAGGGCGACCTTTCAGGCATCGCCGCCAGCGGCGAGGAGAAGGACTTCCTGCTGAAACGCGCAGAAACCATCGGCTTCAAGGACGAGTATTCCTTCGATGCGTTTCCGACCGTGTTCTGGGATCTTTTCGGCGAAAAGGGGCACCCGGTACGAACGACGGTTTCCGATATGGGGCCGCTGCTTCTTGCAAGGCTGATGGAGCTGAACGACACGCAGGAAGGCGTGCTGAACGTCGCCTTCGAGCTTGCCGACGACGAGGGGCTTTTGCTTCTGGACCTCAAGGACCTGCAGGCGCTGCTTGCCCATGTGGCGGAGCGCGCGTCCGAGCTTTCGAAGCTTTATGGCAATGTGTCCAAAGCTTCCGTCGGGGCGATCCAGCGCCAGCTTCTCGTGCTCGAGCGCCAAGGCGGGGAGGAGTTCTTCGGCGAGCCCGCACTCGACATAAGAGATCTTATGAGGGTTTCGCGAGACGGGCGCGGCGTGGTCAACGTGCTTGCCGCGGACCGGCTGATGAACTCGCCACGGCTCTATGCAACCTTCCTCTTGTGGCTGCTTTCGGAGCTGTTCGAGGAGCTGCCGGAAGTGGGAGACCCGGAGAAACCGAAGCTCGTCTTCTTCTTCGACGAGGCGCATCTTTTGTTCGACGAGGCGCCAAGAGCGCTTCTTGAAAAGGTGGAGCAGGTGGTGCGCCTCATCCGCTCCAAGGGAGTGGGCGTTTACTTCGTTACGCAAAATCCGCTGGATGTGCCGGACACCGTTCTCTCCCAGCTTGGCAACCGCGTCCAGCATGCGCTGCGCGCCTTCACGCCACGGGACCAGAAGGCGGTGCGCGCGGCGGCCGAAACCTTCCGCCCGAACCCCGATCTCGACACCGAACGGGTGATCACCGAACTGGGCGTCGGCGAGGCGCTGGTCTCCACGCTTGAGAAAAAGGGCATTCCTTCGATTGTCCAGCGCACGCTGATCCGCCCGCCGTCCTCGCGCCTCGGGCCGATAAACGATAGCGAGCGCGCGGCGATCATGGCCGACAGCCCGGTTGGGCGGCGCTACGACGAGGCGGTCGACCGCGATTCGGCCCATGAGGTTCTGGCGCGGCGCGCGCAGGAACAGGCGCGCATGGAAGAACAACAGCGCATGCAGGAGGAGGCGGAGCGCGAAAGGGGCCGCGAGCCGGAGACTTCGCGAACGGGCTTTCGCCTGCCGGACTTCGGGCGCGACGACCGCCCGCAGCCCGCAAGCCGGAGTTCGCGCAGCCGATCCAACAGGGATTCGACATTCGACGCGACGGTCAAATCGATCGCGCGGTCGGTGGGCACGCAACTCGGGCGGGCGCTCGCGCGCGGGATCCTGGGATCGATCAAGCGCGGCTTTTGAAGATCGGGCCGCAGCAGCCGGATGACGCTACGTTTCGTGGCGTTCGCCTTCGCCATACCGGTCGGGAACGCCCCCCGCAGCAAGAAGAGGCCTTGCTGCGTCATCGGACTTATGGCCAATTGTGCGCAATTCATTCTTCTACCGGAGTTTCAAATGTCCTCTCTCGACAACGTTCTTGCCCGAATCGACGCCGACCTGGACAAGAGCCTTGAGCGCCTGTTCGACCTCGTCAGGATCAAGAGCATTTCGACCGATCCCGCCTTCAAGGCGGACTGCCGCGAGGCCGCGGACTGGCTGGCGCGCGAGATGAGCGACTTCGGCATTGCCGCGAGCGTGCGCGACACCGACGGCCACCCGATGGTGGTCGGCCATCGTACGGATGAGGACAAGCCCGGCCCGCATGTTCTTTTCTACGGCCATTACGACGTGCAGCCTGTCGATCCGATCGAGCTTTGGGAGGAAGACCCGTTTTCACCGCGTATCGTGACGCGCGAGGACGGAGCCAAGGTGATCGTCGCGCGCGGGGCGTCGGACGACAAGGGTCAGTTGATGACGTTCCTGGAGGCAGCGCGCGCCTGGATCGCGGAAACCGGCGGACTGCCGATCAATGTTTCCGTGCTTCTGGAAGGCGAGGAGGAGTCCGGCTCGCCCTCGCTGCATCCGTTCCTTGAAGCGAACCGCGAAGAGCTCTCCCGCGACCTCGCGCTGGTCTGCGACACGGGGATGTGGGACGCGAAGACGCCCGCCATCACCACCATGCTGCGCGGCCTGGTGGGTGAGGAAATAACAGTCAAGGCGGCGAACAGGGACCTGCATTCGGGCATGTTCGGCGGTGCGGCGCGCAACCCGAACCACGTGCTTGCCGAAATCATCGCCGGCCTGCACGACGGCGAGGGCAGGGTGACGCTGCCAGGCTTTTATGACGGCGTGATCGAAATGCCGGACGACGTGAAGGCGCTGTGGGACAAACTCGGCTTCGACCACAAGGCTTTCCTCGGCGGGGTGGACCTTGCCGAACCTGCGGGCGAAAATGACCGGACCGCGCTTGAACACATCTGGACGCGGCCCACCTGCGAGGTTAACGGCATGTGGGGCGGCTACACGGGCGCAGGCTTCAAGACGGTGATCCCGGCTGAAGCGCATGCGAAAATCTCCTTCCGCCTCGTCGGCGACCAGGACCCGGAAAAGATCCGCGAGGCCTTCCGCGCCTATGTACGCTCGAAGATACCGGCGGATTGTTCGGTGGAGTTCGCCAAGCACGGCGGCAGCCCGGCGATCCGCCTTGCCTTCGACAGCCCGGCGCTGACCAAGGCGCGCAAGGTGCTGTCGGAAGAGTGGAACGCGGAAGCCGCGCTTATCGGCTGCGGCGGCTCGATCCCGATCGTTGGCGATTTCAAGGACATGCTCGGCATGGATTCGCTGCTTATCGGCTTCGGCCTCGACGACGACCAGGTGCATTCGCCGAACGAGAAATACAACCTTTCAAGCTTCCACGGTGGCATCCGCTCCTGGGCGCGTGTGCTTGACGAGCTTTCCAAGGGATGACGGCATCCATGCGTTCCATTTGCGTGTTCTGCGGCTCAAGTTTCGGTCGTTCCGATGAATACAAGTCGGCCGCCGAAGCCATGGGGCGGGAAATCGCCGCCTCTGGCCGCAGGCTCGTCTATGGCGGGGCGAAGGTCGGGCTGATGGGGGCGGTGGCCGATGCCGCCCTAGCCGAGGGCGGCGAGGTGATCGGCGTTTTGCCCAAGGCGCTTCAGGAAAAGGAGCTTGCGCACGAGGGGCTGGCCGAGCTTCACGTCGTCGGCTCCATGCACGAGCGCAAGGCGCTGATGGCCGATCTTTCGGACGCTTTCGTCTCGCTGCCGGGCGGCACGGGCACGATGGAAGAGCTTTTCGAGGTGTGGACCTGGGGTCAGCTTGGCTATCACGAAAAGCCTTGCGGGCTGCTCAATATCGGTGGCTATTACGACAGCCTGCTCGCCTTCCTGCGCCACAGCGTGACGCAGCAATTCGTGAAGCCGCAAATGCATTCCATGCTTCTGGTGGAAAACGAGCCGAAGCGCATGATCGACGCCTTCGAGGCCTATGAGCCGCCGAAGACGCCGAAATGGATCGAGCGCGCGGAAACTTGAGCGGGGTCAGCCAAGCGTCAGCAGGCCGTTCAGGTCCTGCAGCACGGCGGCGGGGGCAAGGTCGGAATATTCGTCCGGGTTGTTCGCGCGGTTGATCCAGACCGTGCGGAAACCGAAGGCGGTCGCGCCCGCCACGTCCCACCTGTTTGAGGACTGGAAGGAGATGGCTTCCGGGAAGACGCGAAACTCCGTCGTCGCCATTTCGTAAACGTCCATGTTGGTCTTGTAGGTCTTGAGCGCGTCAACCGACAGGAGCGCGTCGAAAACCTCATCGAGGCCGGCGGCCTTCACCGCACCTTCCAGCATGGCCGGGCTGCCGTTGGAAAGAATCGCGAGTTTCGCGCCCTGATCCTTCAGACCTTTCAGGACGATGGGGACTTCCGTATAGCAGTCGAGCTGCCAATAGGCGTCAAGCAGCGTCTGGCGCAGCGACCTGTCAGCCGTGCCGACCATGGCAAACGCGGTGTCGAGCGCCTGTTCCGTCAACGCCCAGAAATCCTGATACCGGTTCATCATCGCCCGGATCCAGGAGTATTCGAGCTGCTTCTGCCGCCAGATTTCCGACAGGCGCTGGGCATCCGGACCGAGCCCCTCCGCATTCTTGCGCACGGCGGCATGCACATCGAAAAGCGTGCCGTAAGCATCGAACACGTAAACGGAAATGGGCTTTGACGGGGAAAGGGCCATGGCGCGCCTCTTTTTTATAATCACGGAAACTCGAACGAGAGAAAACAGTCAAGCACGCGCGCCGTCAACCGAACAGAATGGCGCGATCCGTTTCACCCTCAGCTTTCAGCCGGCGGGGGAAGCTTTATCGCGCCGTCTTCGCCCATTTCCCAGAACGGGTTGTAGGCAATCTCCATCAGGTGGCCGCCGGGGATGCGAACGTAACCCGAATATCCACCCCAGAAAACCTTTTCCGGATGTTTCACGGCTTCCGCCCCGGCGTTCACGGCCTTGGCGAAGGCGGCATCGACCTCCGCCTCGCTGCGCCCGTTCCAGGCGATGGAGAAGGGCGTGAAACCCGACCCTTCGGGCGAGACGCCGGCATCTTTCGCCAGATCCTCGCGCCCGAAGAGACCGAGCACGCAGGAGCCGGTTTGGTAGAACGCCACTTCGTCGCTGTCGAAAGGGGTGGGACGCCAGCCGAGGCCATCTTCAAAGAAACGCCTTGCCTCGGCGATATCGTCGACGCCGAGTGTTATGAGCGAAATCCTCTGTTCCATGGGAGATACCTTTTGGCGATGGGGCCTTTTGTGATGGGACTTGTGCGGGAAAAACTTTCCGCTTGTGGATCGTTCTACTGGAACATAATAAGAACATTGATGTCCAGCGGTATATTCATTCCGGATTTTTCGCAAGCTCCGGCAAAGACTTGACCTTCAAGGTTCAAAAGCGTTCGATCGCAGGAATTCATGAAAAGATATCCGGGAGAAGGAAATGGCCGAGTGGTCGACGACATGGACGTGGTTCGACGGTGCGTGGCATGAGGGCAATCCGCCGATCATGGGCCCGCGCACCCATGCCGCATGGCTCGGATCGAGCGTCTTCGACGGGGCAAGGGCCTTTGAGGGGGTCACGCCGGACCTAGACCTGCACTGCCAGCGCGTGAACGATTCCGCCGCTGCTCTCGGCCTCAAGGCGACGAAATCCGTCGGCGAAATGATGGAGCTTACGAGCGAGGGCCTGCAAAAATTCGCCCCCGGCGCGCCCGTCTACATAAAGCCGATGTATTGGGCGGAAGGCGATGGCATCGGCACGATTGCCGGCGATCCGGAGACGACGCGCTTTTGCCTTTGCCTGTTCGAGGCGGCGATCGCGCCCAAAGACGCCTCGATGAGCGTGACGCTGTCTCCCTTCCGCCGCCCGACGATGGAATGCATGCCGGTGAACGCCAAGGCGGGCTGCCTTTACCCGAACAACGCGCGTGCCATCGTCGACGCCAAGGCGCGCGGTTTCGACAACGCGATCGTGCTCGACATGCTCGGCAATGTCGCGGAACTGACGACGTCCAACGTATTCATGGCCAAGGACGGGGTTGTGCATACGCCGACACCCAACGGCACCTTCCTGAACGGGATCACGCGCCAGCGGGTGATCAAGCTCTTGCGCAAGGCCGGCGTCGAGGTGGTTGAGCGCACGCTCTCTTACCGCGAGTTCCAGGAGGCGGATGAGATATTTTCGACCGGCAACTACAACAAGGTGGTGCCAATCAACCGGATCGAGACCCGCGACCTGCAGCCGGGCCCGTTCGCGACGCGCGCCCGCGAGCTTTACTGGGACTTCGCCCACGGGTGAGGGCGGCCTCAATCCCTTGGCAGATTGAACGTCAGCAGCGTGGCGGCGATAAGCGTCGCCACGGCGGCGAGCGAGGGCAGGGCGAAGCTTCCGGTCATTTCCGCGCCTATGCCGGCAACCGTCGGCCCGAGCGCCTGACCAAGGCCGAATGACGATGTCATGAGCCCGACGGAGCGCGCAGGGTTTGCCCGCGACATGCGCCGCACCTCGACGAGGCCGACGCCGGTGATGCCGACGAACGTTCCGCCGAAGAGCACGGCGGCGACGAAGAAGGCAAGCGGAGCCGCGCTGACCACTGTCAGCAGGACGGCAACAGCCTCCACCGCGCAGGCGATGGCGAAGGCGCGCGAATTGCCGATGCGGGCCGCGACCCTGCCCCAGAACCAGAGCGAGAAGGCGGCGGCAAAACCGACCATCGCCCATACCGGCGCTTCAAGGTGGCGAAGGTCGGACGAGCCGCGAAGGATGGTGGTCAAAAACGTGCCGGTGATGATGTAGCCGAAGCCGAACAGACCGTAGGCGAGCGTGAGCTTCACCAGCGCGGAGCGATGCCGGCCGTTTGCCGCAGCGGACGGGACGGCGGGAGGCGGCGCGGTCTTTTCCCGCGCGGGAACGAGGAATACGATCAACACCACGGCGACAAGCGCGAGCGCGCCGCTCAGAAACCACATGACGTCCCAGCCGGCCTGACGCGCGCCGAGAACGCCGACGAGACCGGCCGAAAGCATGATGCCGAAACCGACGCCGCCGAACTGGACGGCGACAAGCTCCGGCCGGCCCATGCGCGTGACCGGCTCGATGATGAGCGTCGCGGAGAAAACAAGCACAAGCGCGCTTGCAAGTCCGGCGATGAAACGGTCGACGGCGAGGAACGCGATATCCCCGCTCACCCCCATGCCGGCGGCCAGCAGCACCGTGAGGACCAGCCCGCAGAAGAACCAGCCGCGCCCGTCGCCGAAGGACGGCAGCGCCGAAGCGCCAAGCGCGCCGATGAGATAGCCGACATAATTCGCGGACGCGATGAAGCCGGCATCGGCGGTGGAAAGAGGAACGCCTTCGATCATGAAGGGAAGAATCGGCGTCAGCGCGAAGCGGCCGATGCCCATGGCGGTCGCGAGCGCCAGAAAGCCGGCCAGGGCGAGCGGAACGGGCGATCCCGAGGCAGGCTTCATGCGCGGTCTTTCTTTCCTGATGGCTGGAGCACGTTGCGGATGACAAGCGTTTGAAACCGGTAATGCAAGTGAAAATCAGCAGAAGCACCCGAGCGGTAAAATAACAAGAAAAATATTTCCAAATTCCGGCTCGCGGGCATTGCCGTAAGGTGGCGGGGCCCTTATCTTCGCGCTTGAAGCTTTGCCCCGCGGCGCGGGGTCTTGAATCGATTTCTTGAAACAACAGAAGGAGGCGTCCGATGGCTTTCGAACTTCCCGATCTTCCCTATGCCTATGATGCGCTTGGGCCGTTTATGTCCAAAGAGACGCTGGAATACCACCACGACAAGCACCATCAGGCCTATGTCACCAACGGCAACAACCTGCTGAAGGACAGCGGCCTGGAGGGCAAGTCCCTCGAGGATATCGTGAAGGAAAGCTACGGCAAGAACGCCGGGCTGTTCAACAACGCCGGCCAGCACTACAACCACATCCACTTCTGGAAGTGGATGAAGCCGAACGGCGGCGGCAAGTCGCTTCCCGGCGGGCTGGCCTCGAAGATCGATGCCGACCTTGGCGGTTTCGACAAGTTCCGTGCGGACTTCATCAACGCCGGCGTCACGCAGTTCGGCTCCGGCTGGGCGTGGCTTGCGCTGAAGGACGGCAAGCTTGTCGTCATGAAGACGCCGAACGGCGAGAACCCGCTGGTTCATGGCGCGGCCCCGCTTCTGGGCTGCGACGTGTGGGAGCATTCCTACTACATCGACTACCGCAACGCGCGCCCGAAGTACCTCGAGGCCTGGTTCGACAGCTTGGTCAACTGGGAATACGTCGACGAGCTTCTGCAGGCCGCTTCGTAAATTCACGAGTGGCGGAAATGCAAAAGGCGGGCCTTCGGGTCCGCCTTTTTTCGTTCTCCCGCGGCTTCCGCGTCAGGCGGCATCCTGATCGCGGCCATTGCGAACCACATTCAGGAAGCGCGTGACCTGATCGCGCAGAAGTTCCGATTTCCTGAAAAGCTCTTCGGCTGAATTCGCCACGAGTTCCGTCGACGACTGGATACCGCTGGTCGATTTGCCGATGCCCGCGACACCTTGATCCACCTCTTTCGTGCCTTCGGCGACGTTGGAGATGCTGGTGGCTATTTCCTGTGTTGCCGAGCTTTGCTGATGCGTGGCGGCGGCGACGGCGCCGGAGGAATCACGGATGGCGTTGATCGTCCTGCCGATTTCATGGATAGACTCGGCGGCATCGCTCGTCGCCTTCTGGATCTGGGCGACCTGGGCGCTGATTTCCTGCGTGGCGTTCGCCGTCTGCCCGGCGAGCTGTTTGACCTCGTTGGCGACGACGGCAAAGCCCTTGCCGGCCTCGCCGGCACGCGCGGATTCTATCGTGGCGTTGAGCGCAAGCAGGTTCGTCTGCTCCGCGATCTCCGAAATAAGCGTCACGACCTCGCCGATGCGCGTGGCGGAGGAGACGAGCCCCTCGACCTGGTTGATCGTTTTCGACACCTGCTCGCCGGCGGATTCGGTTATCTGCGTCGACTGGCTGATCTGCCGGTTGATCTCGCCCATGGAAGCTGCGAGTTCGTCCGCCGCGCTCGACACGGTGATGACGCCATCGGATGCGTTCCTGGTCGATTGGCCGATTGTCTGCGTCAGCGTGCCGGCTTCATTGGCGAGAGAGGCAAGAGAAGCGGCCGCTTCGCGCAACTGTTCCGAGGTGGCGACGACGCCGTCGACCACATCTTTCGTCGTCGCCTCGAAATCGCCGATCGCGCCCGCCATGGACGATGCCCGGCCCGCTTCGAGCGCCTTGGCGGCTTCGCTTTCCGCCATCAGGCGCGTTCGCTCCTGAGCGTTTTCCCTGAAGACTTCGAGCGTGGAGGCCATGGCGCCCAGCTCGTCGGCGCGGTCCTTCGCCGGCACTTCCACCTCAAGCTCGCCATCGGCGAGCGCGCGCATCGCCGAGGTCATCCGGCCGAGCGGGCCGGTGAAGCTGCGAACGACGAGGGTGGTCGCAAGGATGAGGGCGAGAGACCCGAGGAGCATGCCGGCGATGATCCAGTTACTGAGCGCCGCGCCGTTGGCGAGCTGATCGTCTATCAGGGTTTCGATTTCCAGGATGCCGCGCAGATCCCCAAGGTTCCAGTCCGCCTTCGGCGTGTCGGGGTGGGAGTTGTGGCAACTGACGCAAGCCTCAGCCACCATCTTGTCGCCGATGCCGACACGCAGGAAATGCTTGCCGTCACGCACCTCCTCGCGCGAGAAGACGGCATCCGGATCCTTTTCCAGCGCCGCCCAGGCATCCTGCTGAAACTTGTCCAGCGTACGGTCCTTGCGGTTCGGGAAGGGATAGGGGCTGTAGAGGTTTATGCGCGTGTCTTCTTCGGCCAGCAACTCGCTGATGTCGTGGATGAAGGTGGCGGGCAGAGGTATGCCGTCGCTTTCGGACTTGTGGTTGATCGAGGGGTAGACGCCGCCATTGTCCAATGCCTTGCCGATCACGTTTTTCGTGTAATAGCCGCGTATCGTCTTGAACTGATTGGCGGTCTGAATGGCATTGCGAACGGCGTCCTCCTGCACGTTTCGATCCACCACTTTCGGCAGGAACAGCCAGACCGCGGCCAACCCGAAGAGCACGATGACGGGCACCGGCAGGATCAACTGCCTTGCAACGCTATTACGGATAAACCCGGGAAGGAATGCGCTCATTTCGGGGCACCTCTCTCAATTCAGCCATAAGAGAGATGCCAATGTTTATTGAAAATAGTGTAAATACACGCAAAATTCCCGCAATCAACTCAAGATCCGGTAAACTATATAGATTGACTTGTGTTGTTCGCGAGTAAATCTCGCAGCGTCAACCATAGCCCCTGACACAACTACGGCCCATGACCTGATCGATATAGCCCGCCATCAGGGTCAGGAATGCCTCGCATTCCGCTCGCGTCCGGAAACAGCCCTCGCGCCCGACCGGACGGCTCCTGTCGAAATCGAATTTCCGCCCGCCGATATTGCCGCGCCAGACGTTGGCACCGCCGTAGGCTGCCGCCGCCGTCTTGCATTCATAAGGCGTCCCGTAAGTCTCGGGCACGTAATTCGCGTCATAGGTCGGTGCGAAGAGCACGTAGTCGAGGACCCCTCCGACCGTTGTCGGGGCCGTGGAGTTGCAGCCGGCGGTTGCCAGGGCGAGCGACAGTGCGGAGGCGGCTGCGATTACGCGGAACATGGAGAACCTCGAAGCGGTCGATTGATTCACGGGTATCTATAACATCGTAAGGCCTTCAGACGCATCCCGCCATCGGCCGGATCGCCTATGTGCCATTCAATTTAACGCAAGGCAGGCCCGCCTTTACCGGAAAAGCGAGGCCTGATCCGTTTGATCTGGATCACTGACAGGAGCCCTTGTTTTCATAATATCGAAACAAACAAAGCAGCGGGCTGTCCCGTCTGCCTGATCCAATGTGCACGGAGACTTTTCGATGACGACCAACATGGGCTCGACCGACCGTATCCTTCGCGTGATAGCGGGCATTGCGCTCGTGCTTTTCGCGGTGCTCGGGCCGGCGGATATCACCTGGAAGTGGATCGGCTGGATCGGCGTTGTCGCGATTGGCACCGCGGCTGTCGGCTGGTGCCCGGCCTATACGCTTCTGGGCATCAAGACCTGCAAGAGCGCCTGAGCCTGCCGCCGCGTGCCTACCGCGACTTGCGGAACGTGAGATCGACGGTGCCGATTGTGAGGCCGTATTTGACGACGCGTGCCGTATTGCGAACGACTCCCGGCTCCACGCGCGTCAGCGTATCGTTGAACCGCAGCGCTATAGTACCGTCCCTGGTTTCGACCTCGGCGGCGTAGGAGAACTTGAGGTCGTTACCGACAGTGCGAACGTTCGTCGGGCTGAAGACGTCCGAACGCTGGCCGATGTAGCGATCTTCCGCTACTTTCTGGAAAAACCACACCTTGGTGTCGCGCTCGCCGTCGGCGTAGCGGAAATCCTCGCGCAGGCGAAGGGTGAAGGTTTTCGGGTTCCAGGTGCCGGTCGTGATGACCGTGAACTCGCGCTTCACGCCAGCGATGCGGCTTTCGAAGACGCCCTTGCCGACGGTTTTGCCGCGAAAGAACTCCTCCAGCTTCAACGGGCCGGCGGAGGCGAAAGCCGCGCTGTCTGAAAACGCAAGGAGCGGGATCGCGGCAAGAACAGCGCGGCGGAGCGGCTTCATCGAACGACCTCCAATTGTTTGTCGTTCGGTCTACGCATCCGCCACGCCGCCGGATCGGCGCGATGCCCTCAAATCTTGCCGGCCACCTTCAACGCGAAGGCGTAGTTGAGCGCGACTTCCTTCAACCGGTCGAAGCGCCCCGATGCGCCGCCGTGGCCGGCTTCCATATTGGTCTTGAGGTAAAGCGGCGTGTCGTTTGTCTTGAACTCACGCAGCTTCGCCACCCATTTCGCCGGCTCCCAATAGGTTACGCGCGGGTCCGTGAGCCCGCCCACGGCAAGGATGGCCGGATAGGCCATGGCGCTTACGTTATCGTAGGGCGAATAGCTGGCGATATACTCGAACGCCGCCTTGTCGGCGATCGGGTTGCCCCACTCCGGCCATTCCGGCGGGGTGAGGGGCAGCGTGTCGTCAAGCATGGTGTCGAGCACGTCCACGAAGGGAACCTCGGCGATGAGGCCGCCGAATTTCTCCGGGGCCATGTTGGCGACGGCACCCATCAGCATGCCGCCGGCAGACCCGCCCTGCGCCACGATCCTGTCCGGGGAGGTGAAGTGTTCCTTCGCCAGATAGTCGGCGGCGGCGATGAAATCGGTGAAGGTGTTTTTCTTCTTCTCCCGCCGCCCATCGGCATACCAGCGGTAGCCCTTGTCCTTGCCGCCGCGAATGTGGGCGATGGCATAGACGAAGCCGCGATCGACCAGTGACAGGCAGTTGGTGTTGAAGCTCGCCGGGATCGAGATTCCATAGGAGCCGTAACCGTAAAGAAGGCAGGGGGCCGACCCGTCAAGCGGCGTATCCTTGCGGTAAAGAAGCGAGACCGGCACCGTTTCGCCATCCTTCGCAGGGGCATGCACGCGGCGGGTAACATAGGCACTGGGATCATGGCCGGAGGGAACCTCCTGCTCCTTGCGCAAGGTCCGCTCGCGCGTCTCCACGTCGTAATCATAGACCCGGGAAGGCGTCGTCATCGACGAATAGGTGAAGCGGATCGTCGTCGTGTCGAACTCGTAACCGTCGGAAACACCCAGCGAATAGGCTTCCTCGTCGAAGGCGATCGCATGTTCCGCACCGTCGGCAAGGCGGTGGACGACGATGCGCGGCAGGCCGTCTTCGCGCTCAAGGCGCACCATGTGATCCTTGTAAAGGGTCATGGAGAGGATCAGGCGGCCCTGCTTGTGGGCGACGAGATCCGTCCAGTTTTCACGCGACGGATCGGACAGAGGTGCGGTGACGATCCTGAAATCCTCAGCTCCGCCTGAATTCGTCAGGATAAAGAGCGTATTGCCATTGTCGTCGAGCGAATATTCCTCCGCCTGGAGGCGCGGGGCGACGAGGCGGGGTTCGGCGGTCGGATCGTCCGCCGGGATCAGGCGGGTTTCCGAGGTTTCGTGGTCATGACTGTCGATGACGATGAAACGGCCAGATTGCGTCTTGCCCACGCTCATGAAGAAACCGGCGTCGGGTTCTTCATAGACGAGCACATCCGCGTCAGTACCGGTTCCGACCTCGTGCCGGAAAAGTTTCGAGGGACGGTGGTTTTCATCGAGCCGGATGTAGAAGACGTAGCGACCGTCCGCGGACCAGACGCCGCCACCGCCGGTGTCCTCGATCACGTCGGCGATATCTTCGCCCGTCGAAAGGTCGCGAATTCGGAGCGTGAAAAACTCCGAGCCCTTGTCGTCATAGGCCCAGGCAAGCTTCGAATGGTCGGGCGAATGCATGGCACCGGCAAGCCGGAAATAGGCCTTGCCTTCGGCCTCCCTGTCGCCGTCGATCAGGACGGTTTCACCGCCGCCGTCGCGGGGCGAGCGCACGAGCTTCGGATGCTGGCCGCCTTCCACGTAGCGAATGGCATAGGCAAAGGGGCCATCGGGCGAGGGGACGGAGCTGTCGTCCTCCTTGATGCGGCCCTTCATTTCGGCGAAGAGCGTTTCCTGAAGCGCTTGCGTGTCCGCCATGCCGGCGTCGAGCCAGGCGTTCTCTGCCTCCAGATACGCCCGGATACCGGCGTCGAGAACGGCGGGATCGCGCATGACCTCCTGCCAGTTCCCGGCACGCAGCCAGGCGTAATCGTCGGTTTTCGGGATGCCGTGATATTCGGCGGTGACCGGGCGCTTCTCTGCGCGGGGGGGATCTTTCCTGTCGAGCATGATCCCGACTTAGGGGCTCCACCCGACTTAGGCAAGCGTGGCATGCCCGGCGCGAGGGATTGTGAAGGCCGCGCAGCCTTGGTCAGGCCATGGCAGCAGCGCGCGGCTTGCGCGTCTTGAAAAGCAGGATCGCCATGATGCCGATATTCAGGAAATTCCAGGCGATACCGTTCAGGAAAGCGGCTTCATAAGAGCCCGTCAGGTCATAGATCAGGCCCGAGAGCCAGCCGCCGAGCGCCATGCCGAAGATCGTCGCCATGATGACGAAGCCGACCCGCTGGCCCGCCTCGCGCGCGGGCAGATACTCACGCACGATGATGGCGTAGCTCGGCACGATGCCGCCCTGGGCGAGGCCGAAGATCAGCGAGACGACATAAAGCGAGACCAGACCGTCGAATGGCAGATAGGCGAAAAGGGCCAGGCACTGAAGGACGGAACCGAGAAGCAGCGTCTTCACGCCGCCGATCCTGTCGGCAAGGGCGCCGGAAACGAGACGGCTGACGATGCCGCCGGCGAGCATCAGCGACAGCATTTCCGCGCCGCGCGCAACGCCGTAGCCAAGGTCGACGCAAAGCGCGACGATATGGACCTGCGGCATGGACATGGCCACGCAACAGCCAAGCCCCGCTACGCCGAGCAGCATCTGAAGCGTCCGCGGGGAAAAGGAAATCGACGCCACGGGCCTCAGGTTGATGGCGCCGCTCGGCGAAATGTCGATCTCTTCTTCCGGCAGGCGCCGGCGCAGGAGCAGGGCAAGCGGAACCATGAGCGCGATACAGGCAACGCCAATCGCGAAATAGCTGTAGCGCCAGCCGCCTTCCGCCATGCCGTACTGGATAAGCGTCGGCCAGATGGCGCCCGCCAGGTAATTGCCGCAAGCGGTCGCGGCAACGGCAATGCCGCGGCGCTTGTGGAACCAGTGCGAGACATCGGCGATCAGCGGGCCGAATGTGGCCGACGTTCCTATGCCGATAAGCACACCCTGGATGATTGCGAACTGCCAGATATCGCCGCTTACGGAGGCGAGCATGAAGCCCGCGCCGAGCGCGAATGCGGCCCCGATCAACGGCGGCATGATGCCGAAGCGGTCCACCCAGCGCCCGACGACGAGGTTGCCGAGGGCAAAGCCGATCATCGTCGCGGTGTAGGGCACCGAGGCGTCGGCCCGGTCCACCCCGAATTCGGCCTGAACGGACGGCAGCACCACCACCACGGCCCACATGCCCACGCTGCCCACCGTCGACAGAAGGATCGCTATCGCCAGGCGAAACCAGGCGTAGGGACCGTCGACAAGGGGCGCCTGCGGCGCGGGGGCTTGCGCATGAACGGACAAGACTGTCTCCAGGGTGCAAGGAACCGGGGCAAATTGTCGGACAATATCAATCGGCAGTGGAAGGTCCGACAACCTGCATGGGCTGTCAAGGAAATCGGGCTCGAGTTTCCATATTCGGCGGCGCTATTGAAGAACCAGTTCCGCCAAAAGAAAAGCGCCGGCAGATCGTGCCGGCGCTTTGAGACGTCGAACAAGCGGCTTTGCTCAGCCGTCCTGATCGAAGGTGAGCGCGTGACCGTTGATGCAGTAGCGCATGCCCGTCGGTTTCGGTCCGTCCGGGAAGACGTGGCCGAGGTGCCCGTCGCAACCCGAGCAGCGGATCTCGGTGCGGATCATGCCGTGGGAGGTGTCGCGCAACTCCACCATCGCCCCGGGAGAGGCGGGTTCGAAGAAGCTCGGCCAGCCGCAGTGCGAATCGAACTTCGCGTTGGAGCGGAAAAGCTCCTGCCCGCAGCCCGCGCAGGAGTAGAGGCCCGGCTTGTGGTTGTCGAGGAAGGGGCCGGTAAAAGGACGCTCCGTGCCGGACTGGCGCAGGATGCGGTACTGATCGGGAGACAGGATCTCGCGCCATTCCTCGTCGGATTTGACCACCTTCGGCGTGTTTTGCGGGTTGTTCATGGTGCCTCCTCGTGGGGAAATCGATGTTTGTGAGGGCAGAAGTAGCGAGCGCAAGCGCGACAGCAAGAGCGAAAACGGGTTCATGACGAAATCTTGAAAGGTTGGAAGAGGTTGATCGCCGACACGGCAAGATTATCACGTGGTGCAAACGGTGCCGATCACATACGCGTATGCGCCTTTGGGCGCGAATGCGCGGAAATTTGTCGAACCTGCCTCCAAAGTCCTCAAAGTTGCGCGGAAAAGTCGTGTCTGCGATGAATGACGGTCGGTATCCACTTGCCCGGGCGCGAACTCGTCTATATGTCACACGTGACTAGGGTCTGGATCCATAAAATTGATGCAAATGGCACCTGAAACGGCGAAGAGATGCAAGGAGAAGTGCGCGGAGCGGGTCGGCCACCCGTTCAAGCGCTTTGACGAAGCAGGTCGAAGCCGTTCCGGTGTCTGGAAGATATGGCCGATTTGGCCGGCTGCTGTGTCGCAAGATCTTGAAAACCAGCCCGGTTTCCTGCGCTCTTGCTTCTTGTATCCGATCAAATCGGCCCATACCATTTCCGTCAATTTTATGGGTCCAGACCCTCAGCGATGACCGAACGATAAACAACGATAATCAAAAGCGTGCCCGATTCGAGGTGCGCCGAATGCTTCCAGGGGTAGCTTATGCCACTTTCCGGATCCGAGGCGACTGTCTACGCCGTTCTGGCCCCGTTCGCGGCGGCCGTGATCGCGCCTTCCCTGGTCCGGATATTCAAGCATAATGCCGCGTGGCCGCTGGCGCTGGTGCCGGCTTTTGTCTTCATGCATTTCGCCGGCTTCGTGGGTGCGATCGCGCATGGGCAAACCTTCACGCCGTCGATGGACTGGGCGCCGACCTACGGCGTCACCCTGTCGTTCTACCTCGACGGCCTGTCGACGCTGTTCGCGCTTCTCATTTCGGGCATCGGCACCTTCATCATTCTCTATTCCGGCGGTTACCTGAAGGGGCACCCCCACCACGGGCGGTTCTTCTCCTTCATGTTCATGTTCATGGGCTCGATGCTGGGGCTTGTGACCGCCGACAACCTGATCACGCTCTTCGTCTTCTGGGAATTGACGTCGATCACATCGTTCCTGCTGATCGGCTTCGACCACCTGCGCATGGCCTCGCGGCGTGCAGCACTTCAGGCGCTTGTCGTGACTGGCGGCGGCGGGCTGGCGCTGCTTGCAGGCTTCCTCTTGATCATGTCGCTGACGGGCGAGGCCAATATGTCCGCCGTTCTTGCCGGCGACGATATCCTGCGCCAAAGCCCGGCCTATGCCGCAGTGCTGATCCTGGTGCTCGGCGGGGCCTTCACGAAGTCGGCCCAATTCCCGTTTCACTTCTGGCTGGCGAACGCCATGGAGGCGCCGACGCCCGTTTCCGCCTACCTGCATTCCGCGACCATGGTGAAGGCCGGTGTCTACCTGCTCATGCGCATGCAGCCGGTCCTGGGCGATACGGTGCTGTGGACGACGATCCTTCCCCTTTTCGGCGGGGCGACGCTGATCATCGGCACGTTGCTCGCCGTGCGCCAGACCGACCTGAAGCTGATGCTCGCCTATACGACGGTCGCCTCGCTCGGCCTTCTCGTCATGCTGACCGGAACAAGCCTCGACAAGGCGATCGAGGGGGCGGCGCTTTACCTGCTGGCACATTCGCTCTTCAAGGGGGCGCTCTTCATGGTGGCCGGCACGGTCGATCACGAGGCGGGCACGCGCGACATCACGAAGCTTGGAGGCTTGCGCGGGGCAATGCCCATCACCTTCGCCGCCGCTTGCCTTGCCGCACTTTCCATGGCGGGTCTGCCGCCGTTCATCGGCTTCATCGCCAAGGAATATCTTTACGAAGGCATTTGGAACGCACCGTCCGGCGCGCTTGTGCTGACCGTGACCGCGGTGATCGGCAATGCCCTCATGCTGGTGATCGCGGCCGCCGTGGCGCTCCGCCCCTTCCTGGGCGAGAAGGTGGACACGCCCAAGCATGCGCATGAAGGCCCGATCCTGCTTTACGCCGGGCCGGTTGTCCTATCGGTGACGGGCCTTGTGGCCGCGCTCGTCGCCCACACGACCGGCGAATATTTCGTCGGACCGACCGTCAGCTCCATCATCGGCAATTTCGAGGAGATCGACCTGCATCTCGTGCCGACGCATATCGGCGCGCCGCTTTATCTTTCCATCGCGACGATCGCGCTCGGCATCCTGCTTTACCTGAGGCTCGATGCCTTGCGCGCCATGATGACGGGCGCTCTGACGGCGATCGGCTGGGGGCCGGACAAGGGCTTCGACCAGGCGATTTCGGCAATCGTGCGCTTTTCGACCGTAGTCACGCGCTTCGTGCAGGCCGGCAAGCTGCAGGTTTATATGGTGATGACATTCATCATCACCGCCCTTGCCCTTCTCGTGCCGACCTATCTTGCCGGCGCATGGCCGCAAAACTTCGCCGTGCCGGAATTCCGTTTCTACGAGTGGGGCATCCTCATCGTCGCGGTGGCGGGTCTCATCGCCGTGCTGATCGCCAAGACCAGGCTGACGGCGATCGTCTCGCTCGGCATCCAGGGCTTTGCGGTCGCGGTGATCTTCATGCTCTTTGGCGCGCCCGACCTTTCGTTCACGCAGTTCATGGTCGAGACGCTTTCCGTCGTCATCCTCGCCCTCGTCATGACGCGGCTGAACCTTGCGCCACGCGACCACCGCAAGCCGGGTCACCAGCTTTTCGACGGCGCGGTCGCGATCGCCGTCGGCTTCGGCTTCGCGACCGTGCTGATGCGCATCACCGAACTGCCGTTCGATCCGCGCCTGTCGGTTTTCTTCGCCGATTACGCCAATGCGATCGCCCACGGACGCAACATCGTCAACGTCATCCTCGTCGACTTCCGCGGCATCGATACGCTGGGTGAGATTTCCGTGGTCATGGTGACCGGCCTTGCGGTGCTGGCGCTCATTCGCGTGAGGCCGAAACGAAGACCGCCTGAAACGGGGAAAGACACCGGTCCGGCGAAAACGGAACAGCCCAAGGAACTGGAGGCGGCGAAGTGAGAACCGTCATCTTCCGCACTATCGCCCCCTATCTTTCCGCGCTGATGGTGCTTTTCTCGGTCTTCGTGCTTCTGCGCGGCCACAATGAGCCGGGAGGCGGCTTCATCGGCGGGCTGATCGCCGCATCGGCCTTCGCGATCTACGGTATCGCCTGCGGTGTGGCGGCGGTGCGCCGGGCGATCATCTTCCATCCGATGTCGCTTTCCGCCTTCGGACTTTTTATCGCCGGCCTTTCCGGGCTGCCGTCGCTTTTCATGC
This sequence comes from Hongsoonwoonella zoysiae, assembly GCF_013266695.1. GTDB lineage: Bacteria > Pseudomonadota > Alphaproteobacteria > Rhizobiales > Stappiaceae > Hongsoonwoonella > Hongsoonwoonella zoysiae. The sequence continues at coordinate 162,487 of NZ_JABRXF010000003.1, read as the reverse complement.
GCCAGCCCTTCATGACCAGCCAGTGGTGGTACATCCATATCTTCGGCGTCGAGATCCCGCTTTCGACGCCGCTCATCTTCGACGTCGGCGTTTATTTCGTCGTGGTCGGCGCCATTTCGTCGATCGCGCTGGCGCTTGAGGAAAGGGAGAGCGACTGATGGAAGCTGGTCTTTCCGTGCTGATCGGTCTTTTCTTCGCCGTCAGCGTCTACCTTTTGATGTCGCGGCAGATCGTGCGCATCATGCTGGGCATCGCAATCCTCGGCAACGCGGTGAACCTCCTGATCTTCACCGCCGGCAGGCTGACGCGCGAAGTGCCGCCGGTGATTCCGGAAGGGGCCGTCACTCCGCTCGAGCAGACGGCAAATCCGCTGCCCCAGGCGCTGATCCTCACCGCGATTGTGATTTCCTTTTCCTTCTTCGCGTTTCTTCTGGTGCTTGCCTTCCGCTCCTACCAGGAACTGGGCACGGATGACGCGAACGAAATGCGCGTGGCAGAGCCGGCCGGCGAGCCCGCACCGCCGCAAGGGTACTGAACATGGCCGTCTTGAGCGAAAGCGTCGACATTTCAAACGCGATGATCGTCGCGCCGGTTTCCCCGGCCGACTGGCTGATCGTCGCGCCGACGGTCCTCACGATCCTAGGCGGCGCTATCTGCCTGATGATGCGCAAGGACACAGCCGCCCAGCCGCGCATCGGCGTTCTTTTCCTGGCGCTGCTCGTGTTCGCGACGGGCGGGCTTTTCCTGCACGTTCTCGACAAGGGCGTCATCACCATGGTGATGGGCCGCTGGCTGCCGCCCTTCGGCATCGCGTTCACCGCGGACCTGACGGGAGCGGCCCTTGCCTTCGTGGCCTCGCTGGTGGCCTTTTCGGCTGGCGTCTACGGGATTCTCGATGTCGACGGCAGTGGTCGGCGCTACGGGTTCTACCCGTTCCTTCTCCTGCTGATGACCGGTGTGTGCGGCGCGTTTCTGACCGGCGACATTTTCAACCTCTATGTCTGGTTCGAGGTGCTGCTGATCGCCTCCTTCGGGCTGCTGGTGCTCGGCAACGAGCAGGCGCAGCTCGACGGCGCGGTCAAATACGCACTTTTGAACATCATCGCCACCACGCTTTTCCTGCTGGCGACGGGCCTGCTCTACGGCCTTTACGGCACGCTCAACATGGCGGATATAGCCATCAAGACGCGCCAATTCGGCATTGACGGGCCGATCGCAACGATCGCGGTGCTTTATTTCCTGGCCTTCGCGATGAAGGCGGCCGCCTTCCCTGTGAACTTCTGGCTGCCGGCCTCCTACCACACGCCGCGCATCGTCGTCTCCGCTGTCTTCGCGGGGCTTTTGACCAAGGTCGGCGTCTATGCGCTTTTACGCATCTTCGTCGTCCTCATGCCGGAAGCGCGCTTCCAGCTTGAAGATCTGATCGCGCTGGTGGCCATCGCCACCATGCTGACCGGCGTTTTCGGCGCGCTCGCCCAGACGGATGTGCGCAGGCTGTTCGGCTATCTCGTGATTTCCGGCATCGGATCGATGCTGGCCGGTCTTGCCATCGGCACGACGCCGGCGCTCGCGGGTACGATCTTCTACGCGATCCACTCCATCGTCGTGATGACGGCGCTGTATATGGCGGCCGGCGTCATGAGCGCCATGGGAGGGTCCTATTCATTGCGGGAACTCGGCGGGCTTTACGCTGCGAGCCCGGCGTTCGCCGCCGTTTTCCTGGTGCTCGCCTTCGCGGTTGCCGGCTTGCCGCCCTTCTCCGGCTTCTGGCCGAAGGTGATCCTGGTCGAAGCCGCGATCACGACGGGGCATGTGTGGATCGCCGCGAGCATTCTCGCAACCGGCCTTCTCACCTCCATCGCGGTCGGACGTGTCTGGGTCTTCGCATTCTGGCGAGGCGGGCCGGAGGGAACGCCCGACGGTACGGCCGGCGCGGGTGCGCTGGTTGCGGCGCCAGGCCTTGCTCGCCCCGTCGTCTGGCTGCCGCTCGGGGTCTTGCTTGCGCTCGTCGTCTTCATGGGGGTCGTGCCGGAGCCCATGTTCCAGGTCACGGGGCGCGGCGCCACCAGCATGGTCGATCCGATCGGCTACGTCCGTTCGGTCTTCGGAGACAGCCTATGACCGGTTTGTTTCTCATCAACATCCTCTTGTCGCTCGCCTGGGGCGCGGTGACGGGCAGCTTCGAGCTCGTCAACCTCGGCTTCGGCTTCGCACTCGGTTCCGTCGCGCTCTATCTCATCCGGGAACAGGTCGGTACAGGAGGGTATTTCTCGCGCGCCTACAGGGTGGGAAACCTGGCGCTCACCTTCATCTACGAGCTCGTGCTGTCGGCCCTCAGGGTGGCGGCGATCGTGCTGCGCCCGAAGATCGACCTTGAGCCCGGCATCATCGCCTATCCACTGACGGTGGACCGGGATTTCGAAATCACGATGCTCGCCAACTTGATCACCCTGACGCCGGGTACGCTGTCGGTCGACGTTTCGAACGACCGCAAGATGCTTTATGTGCATTGCATCGATGTGCCGGATCCGCAGGCGACGATCGACGACATCAAGAACGGGTTCGAGCGCAAGATCCTGGAGGCCTTCCGATGATCGAAATATTGGGGTTCACCGGATCCTTTCTCGATGTTTGCATCAGGGTTTCGCTCGTCCTCCTGAGCCTTTCCTTCTTCCTGATCGTCTTTCGCTTCGTGAAGGGGCCGTCGCTGCCGGACCGGATCGTCGCGCTCGACATGCTGGTCGCCGTGGGCATCGGCTTCATCGCCGCCATCGGCGTTCAGACCGATTATTTCCTTTATATCGACATCGCCATCGCGCTTGGCCTCGTCGGCTTTCTGGCGACCGTCGCCTTCGCCCGTTTCGTGCGCAACCGCGGGCTTGCCGGCGACAAGACCATCATGAACGAGGTGGGCGAAAGCGAAGCGCGTAGGGAGGCCGGTCTATGATCGCCGTCTATGAAACGCTTGTCGGGATCGTGCTTGTCATCGGCGCGCTCTTCTGTCTCGTCGCATCGATCGGGATCATCCGCCTGAAGGACGTCTACATGCGCATGCATGCCGCGTCGAAGGCCGGCACGCTCGGTTCGGGGCTGATGCTCATCGCGCTTGCCCTTCACGCCCATCAACTGGACGTGATCACGCGCGCGGCCGCGGGGGTCGTGTTCTTTCTGCTTACCGCGCCGGTTGCCGCACACCTGCTGGCAAAAGCGGCCTATGAGGTTGGATACAAGCCTTGCGCGGATACGAAAATTGATGAACTTGCCAAGGATGGAAAGGCGAAAGAGGCCGATTGAACGCCGTCTTGCGCAAGTTTATTCACAAACTTTAAAATTTTTGTCAGCATCCGATTCGCGGTGAATTTGCTTGGAAAACAGGGTTACTCTCGATTGAATCTATCTGAAAGCCGTAAAATCTTTGAGTTCTTGGTATCAATTCGGCGGTATTTTCCAAGATACCATCCGTAATCTACGATTTTCGGCTTGTTCCGTGGAATTTGCTAATTTATATACGGGCCTTGAGTTTTGCCTGAATGAAACATACGCATTCGATGATCAGGTTACGCACCTGTATTTCACATCATTGAAAAAGCGAAGGCTTCATCGGGCCTGAATCGAAATGACACAAGTAGAAAAGACAGGTGAAAAAATGAGCGACGCCGCTGCTGCCGATGACAACCTCATCGATCTCACGGCCGATATTGTTGCCGCTTATGTCAGCAACAACACCGTTGCATCCACGGATCTTGCCGGCCTCATCAACGAGGTGCATCAGGCGCTTCAGCGCACGAGCGGCAGCGTAAGCGAGCCGGAGCCGGAGCCGCTGAAGCCGGCCGTTCCGGTGAAGAAGTCGGTTACGCCGGACTACATCGTCTGCCTGGAAGACGGCAAGAAGTTCAAGTCGCTCAAGCGGCACCTGCGTACGCATTACGACATGACGCCGGAAGAATATCGCGACAAGTGGGGCCTGCCGGCGGATTATCCGATGGTCGCTCCCAATTACGCGGCCGCGCGTTCGGAGCTTGCCAAGAAGATGGGCCTTGGCCAGCAGCGCAAGCGCGGCAAGTAAGCCAACGCTTCTTCTTGTTCCAATTTTGGCCGCTGCGCAGCAATGCGCGGCGGTTTTTCTTTTCTCAAATCGTTTTTTCAAGCTTCCGGGCGAGCGTGCTGGCAAGCGCGACTGCCTGGCGGAGCGCGATCAGCCTGTTCGGATCAAAGGTCCAATGGCCGGCAATGCCACGCCGCCTTTCGTTGTCATGGGCTAATTGAAGAAGTTTTCGATCGCGCTTCAGTAACTCCTTGCTGAAAGGGAGGGACGCCCGGTCACCGTGGAGGCCGGGGAGAAGCCTTTCCGTCAGGCGCAGGTAAAGCGCCTGCATCTCAACGTCGCTCAAGCTGGAGGGCGGGCAGCCGGTGCTTCCGGCGTGGGCGTGAGTTTCCTGGGTCATGCGATGATTTTCGCTCAACCCGTGAAGGTGGGAATTTCCCGGCATCAGAGGATATCGACAGGGCATTTATCCCCGCCATGTCGGCATTGACATAAAAATAGGAAAATAATCATATTCACGCATGGAGTTTGGAAGAATGCCACTTGCAATTGCGGAGTGCAGCCACGGGCCGGGGCAGGTTCGTCACGATTGCGACATCCTGCCGATCATCGAAGGATGCGTCATGGCCGTCTTCGAAGTGCCACGGGAAGGATTGCGGATTTCCTCGCGGGGAAAGGCTGAGGTTGCCTTTGCACGCCAGGTCGCGATGTATCTTGCTCATGTCGTCGCGGGGCTGACGCTTACGGATGTGGGCCGGCGGTTTGGGCGCGACCGGACGACGGCGGCCTATGCGTGCCGTTTGATCGAGGACAGGCGTGACGACCCGGCATTCGACAAGCGGCTCGCGGCGCTGGAAGCCGCGATTCAGTCCGGGTTTTCGCGGTTGAGCGCGGCTGAACGCGCCGGGCAGGGCGGCAATGGCTGAAGGTGGTATCAACCGCGGCGCGGGCCGGTTGAACAAAACGGATACCGGGACGGTCCGTCGCGTGTTGAAGCGGCTCGCGGGCGGGCCACAGATCTGCGAATGCGGCAGTGACGGTGATCGCCTGAGAGCGGTATCAGGCGCGGCTCGGGGAATCACTTTCGGCGCGGGCACGATTGCCGCGCTGAAGGCCGCCGACCTTCTGGAAGATGCCGGAGGAGGGAAAGTCCGCCTTTCCACAGCCGGCAAAGCCTGGCTGAAACGCGCGCTTTCGGGCGGGGACGGTTTTCAGGAACAACATCAAGAACGAATGGCCCTGACGATCCGCAATCGCGATGGCGGCCATGAAACCTTGCGCGTGAACCTGAAGGAAAGCCCGCTGGCGTGGCTTCATTACCGGAAGACACGCAATGGAAAGCCGATGGTGGACGGACCGCAGTTCGAGGCCGGCGAACGACTGCGCCGGGACCACGAATTCGGGCGGATCCGCCCGGATATTGCAACGCAAGCCTGGGGGGCGCAGGCAAGGGAGGGCGGAAAAACGGGCGGCGCCATCGACCTGAGCGATGCCGCGATGGACGCCCGTGCGCGGGTGGAGCGGGCGCTTGAAGAGGTAGGGCCGGAACTTTCCGGGGTTCTCGTCGACGTGTGCTGCTATCTCAAGGGGCTTGAGTCGGTCGAGCGGGAACGCCGATGGCCGGCGCGATCGGCAAAGATCGTTCTCACGCTCGCGCTCGACCGGCTTGCCCGTCACTATGGTTTGAAAATCTAAGCCGGGGACTTTCCCCTCATGCGGCGGCGAGCGCGGAGCGCGCGTCGTCGCGAATCCTTTCGACCATGGCCGTCAGCCCGTTCGAGCGCTGCGGCGTCAAATGCTCCCGAAGCCCGATCTTGTTAAAAATTCCGTCGATATCCGTGTCGAGGATCTCACTTGCGTTATGGCCGGAAAAAACGGCAAGGACGATCGCCACGAGCCCGCGAACGATATGCGCATCGCTGTCGCCCTTGTAAGTGATTACAGGTTCGCCGTTGGCGCCGCGGTCGACCGAGCGGGTCAGCCAGACCTGCGAGACGCAGCCGCGCACCTTGTTTTCCTCGGTGCGGTCTTCTTCCGAAAATTCCGGCAGTGTGCGCCCAAGCTCGATCACATAACGATAACGGTCCTCCCAATCGTCGAGGAACTCGAAATTTTCCAGTATTTCGTCGAGAGGCGTCGCCATGGCGCGCATTACCCTTTCAGTTCATTCGCTGAGACATATAGCCTTCGCGAGGCGCGATGCAAACCGGCACGCCTCTCGTTCTCTCTTTACGGATCGGGAAAAAGAAAGGCGCCGCAAGCGGCAAGGGCATGGCCGCCTGCGGCGTGGCGGAAAGATCCGCCCAGTCGGATTACCAGCCGTCAAACGACCGGGGCAAAGATCCATCACCTTGATTACGCGTTGCGGTTCAGCGGTTTCGGCTGCGGAAGGGCCACGGGTGCTTGCGGCGCGAGCTTTGCGGCCTCAGGCTCGAAGGCAGGGGTGGAAGCGGGTTGCGAAGGTATTGGCCCCACCCATTGCGGCGCAAGGTCATCGGCCGTAAGCGTGCCGGTGCTTCCTGTCGTAAGCGTGTTGTCCGGCAACTCGGGCGAAGCGCCTTCATCCAGATATTCATAGACCAGACGCGCGCTCTCCCTCGCCTTGGCGCCAAAAGTCCTCAAGGCCTGTCCGCCGGTTTCGCAAGCGCCGGGATTGCGGGTGCAGAAGGAGGAAATGTCGCTCACCGTCGATTGCGCGGCGCTCAGCGCCTGCCACGGCGAAACGCCGACAGGGCCATCGTCTTCCGATCCGGTGTCGATGGGAAGCAGAAGAATGACGAGGCCGATCCAGAATGCCGTTCGAAGAAGGAAAAACATGATGTGCAGCCCTTGCTTTCAGTCTGACGTCTTTGCCGGCTCCGCTCGTTCCTCATCAAAGGCGGCGGTGCTCGTTATGAAGACACCATAGGCAGACACATCGAAAGACCGGGTTTGTCCCGGCATGGCAATTCGATTCAAATACTTGGCGTATTTTCTGAAAATTCGATTCAAATTTTATTCGATTTCCAACCGATAAGGTTTTTGCCGGAAAATTGAGGAAAAGCGGGGAATTCCGGGCCTGGCGCCCCGGCTTCATCGTTCCTTAAGTCGTTGTTGTGACTATGGGTCAAAAGAATATGGGCGATGAATGCTCCCGATGAGCGATCATTGCCCGCGGATCGGATAGTCATGTTGCGCGTAACCGAAATCCTGAGGCCGGCAAACCGGGTGATCGACACTCTGGTGCATCCCGATGCGGCGGGCGACCGGCGCGAATTCGAAAGGCACAGGGCGTTCATCCTCGCCAACCTTGCCGGCGGGATCGCCGCGCTCGTGCTCCTTCCGCTCACGCTTGCCCTCTTCGGCCCGATCACGCTCCCCGTTACGCTCGCGCTTGCCTGGCTGATCGCGCAAATTCCCGTCGCTATGTTCCTGTCGCGCTCGGGCTCGATCGCCACGGCGCATCTGGCGTCGGCCCTTCTGTTTGCCGCATTCATCGGCGCGATGGCAGCCCTGACCGGTGGGATCGAATCCTTCGCGCTGCTTTGGCTGGCGATCGCGCCGCTGGAAGCCGCGCTCTCGGGCTCGCGCAAGGTGATCGGTATCGTTGCCGGTGTTTCCGCCGGGATCGTGGCGGGGCTTGCGATGATCGATCCCGCAGGCCTCCCGCGTTTCGCGTTTCCCGGCACGGAAATTTCGCAAGCGGCGCTGGAGGCGGTGGCGGGTGCGGCGGCCCTTGCCTATGCCGGCGTGCTTGCGCTCAGGATCGACTGGGACAACCGGCGCGGAAGGATGTTGTTGCACGAGAGGGAGGCTAAATACTGGCTGGTCGCGGAAAATGTGACCGATGTGATCTCGCTCCATACCGCCGACGGCGCGGTTCAGTTCGTTTCTCCCTCCGTGCAATCCGTCGTCGGCGTTGCGCGCCGCGAAGTGATGGGAAAGGGGCTATTCTCCCGCGTGCACGTGGCTGACAGGCCGGCGTTTCTCAAGGCGATCTCGGATGCGGCGAGATCCGGCGAGCGAGCCAGGATCGAGTTCCGCGTGCGCCGTGGTTCGCCCGCATCGGCCGATGGGCATTGCGAATATCTCTGGCTGGAGATGAACGCACGCTCCGTCGATCGGGCGGTGCCGGGCGTGGAAGGTGATGTCGTGGCCGTATGCCGCGATATCTCCGACCGCAAGGCGAATGAGGCGATGCTTGCCGAAGCGCGCGAGGAAGCGGAGGCGGCAAGTGCCGCCAAGACGCGGTTTCTCGCCAATGTCAGCCATGAATTGCGCACGCCGCTCAATGCGATCATCGGCTTTTCGGACCTGCTCAGGAATTCGCCGCATCTGATGCAGAACGCGGAAAAAAGCGGCGAATACATCGACCTGATCCACGATTCCGGGCGCCATCTCCTGCAGGTGGTCAACGACATCCTCGACATGTCGAAGATCGAGACGGGAAATTTCGACCTAGTCGTGGAACCTTTCGATCTTCCCGAAACGATGGAGGCCTGCGTGCGTATGATGCGGGGCGAGGCCGACAGGAAGGAAATCGAGCTTGTTTCCGACGTGCCGAAATCCTTGCAGGAGTTTTCGGCCGACAAGCGTGCCTGCAAGCAGATCCTGCTGAACCTTCTTTCGAACGCGGTGAAATTCTCCGATGCGGGCAGTACGGTCGTCGTAACCGCCCGCCGCGAACGCGACCACCTGGTCATGCGCGTGCGCGACAGGGGCATCGGCATCGCTAGGGACGACCTGGAGCGGCTTGGCATGCCGTTTTTCCAGGCGAATTCCGGCTACGACCGCGCGCATGAAGGCACCGGCCTCGGACTGTCGGTCGTCAAGGGTCTTGCGGAACTTCATGGCGGCGCGGTGGAGTTCGATAGCCGGCTCGGCAAGGGCACGACCGTCTCCGTTCGGCTGCCGTGGTATGAGGCCGAAGACGAGGCGGCAACGCCTGGAGAGCGTCCCGCGCCGGCGCGCAAGATCGCGTGACGGAGTAAGCGCCCATGGCCCGCCGTACCCCGAATTCGAACGCTCGCACGAACCGCAACAAGCGCTCTTCGGCCGATCTTGCGGAACTGAACGAAGAAGCCGGCGTCACGAGCATCGTTTTTGACAATCCGGTGGTTGCCGGCGGCTGGCTCGTCATGCTGCTGACGGGAGGCATCATCATCGCCAATGCCACGAGCTTCCAGTCCGAGCCGCACCCCGCTCCGCTATTTTCCACGCGCGATGCGGCGCCGCTTGAGGCGCAAAAGGCGCAAAACCCGCCAAAGCCGGCCTATTCGCTGCTCGTCCACGACGCGCAACTGGAGCTGCGGCGCCTCGGCTTCTACGAAGGGTTGCTTGACGGGATAAAGGGGCCGGCGACCGACCGCGCCGTCAGGGCCTATCAGCGTTCCCGCTCTCTTCCGGATACGGGCACGATATCGGCAGCGCTCGTCGCCCGCCTGGCGCTGGATACGGGCGAACCGAGTGAGGGGCTGCCTTCCGGCGATATCGTGCCTGTGCCGCAAAGCGCCCCGGCAACCGGCGGAACGCCGCTGCCGCCCGGCGACATTCCGCGAAGCGCGACTACAGGCTCCGCCGGCGTGCCGAAACCTCAGAGCCAGCGGGAAGGCGATGCGCGCATCCTCAAGGTTCAATCCGCCCTCGCGGACCTTGGCTATGGCCCGCTCGCCATCGACGGCGTGATGGGCGACCAAACGGCAAGCGCCATCCGCCGCTTCGAACTCGACCGGGGCTTGCCGATCACCGGCTCGTTGAACGACCGCGTGAGGCAGGAACTTGAGCGCATGAGCGGGCGCAAGCTAGTGGATCGATTTTGACATTTGATACCGGTTCGCAGTTGGGCTCTCAATCAAATGTCAAAATCAAAAAGATCCACTAGAAATAAATATCTAGCTAGTGGTTTTAACGATTCCAACATTTGCAACCGAGCTTGCGGCAGGGAGATGCAAATGTTGGGATCAAACCACTAGACGGCTGGGCGCTTTCGCCGCCCGGCGATCCGCGATAGACCTCGATCCGGCATATTCTTTGATTCTCGAAGCGGAGGTTGCGGCCGGCCATGCGGCTTACATCCGATTTCTGGGTGAGCGCCCATGTGCGCCGCTGTCACAAGGAAGGCGCCTATGCCGTCGTGCGCCGGCGCGGCGCCTTCGAGGCGGGCGCGATCTTCGTCGTGGTCGATCGGCTTGACGATACATACGACCTCTATGGGCCTGCTCCCCAATCGATGATGGAAGGCCACGACACGGGCGGGCGTGTGTTCGAAAAGCTGATCGAAGGCGCTACGCAGGACAAGATCGACGAAAAACTCAAGCGCGAAGCGCGCATAGACCCCGACTTTTGGGTCGTCGAAATCGAGGACCGCGAAGGCAGGTCGTTTCTGGACAGCATCTGAAGCGGGCGCGGCTCCGGCGTTATGGTATCATTGCCAAACGCGGGAGCCTTGCGGATGTTGCGGCGAACCTTTGCGATTTTGGTCCTATTTGCGGCAAGCCTTGTGTTGGCCGTGTCTTTCAAGCTTGAAGCGCAGGCATGCGGAGCCGGGCAGCCCTGCATGCTGGGAGAGCGCAACTATCGCGTGCGCCTTCCGGAAGGCTTCGACCGGGCTCGCCCTCAAGGGGCGATCGTCTATGTGCATGGCTATCGCGGCAAAGCCGAAAACGTAATGCGCAATGAAGCGCTTGCCGGCCTGGCGGACCGGCTGGGCGTGGTTTTCGCCGCAGCCCAGGCGGCCGGACCGGAATGGAACATTCCCAATATCCCGAGTGACGACCGGCTGGAGGGTGTCGACGAACTGGCCTATTTCGACGCGCTGTTTGAGGATCTGTCGAGGCGCTTCGGCGTCGACAGGTCGAGGACCATCGTCACGGGGTTTTCCTCTGGCGCGATGATGGTCTGGTATCTGGCCTGTTACCGTGCGGACAAGGCCGCTGGTTTCGTGCCGATGTCGGGCACTTTCTGGGCGCCGGTTCCGTCTTCCTGCCCGTCGGGTCGGGCGAATATCATTCACTACCACGGCTTGAACGATCGGATCGTTCCCTTGCATGGCCAGGCGATCAAGGACGCCAGGCAGGGCGATGTCCTGACGGCGATCGAGCTCTTTTCGCCCAAACCCGAATTTTCGGAAGAGGGGACGGCGGCCCAAGGCTCGCTCGAATGCGCCCGCAGAACCGGCGACCAGGGCCATCTGGTTGAGCTCTGCCTCTTTCCCGGTAAGCATGAGATGAGGATTGCCCATATCATTCGCGCGGCCGGGCTGCTCGGCGTCGCCGTCAGGTAGCGGACCGTGGAGAAAGAGAAAGGCTGCAGGGTCAACCGGTGCGGCGGGACTTGCGTGCATTGTCCGGCAGGGCGGGGCGCGGCTTCAGCGCGGTATCGCCACGCGCGGCACCGCTGAATTGCGGCGTGTGGGACGGCGCCTGCGCTATTGCCCGGTCGGGCTGGGGGGCGAGTGCGTTTTCATTCCATGCAGATACGATGATGGTGGCCGCGCGCGGCGTCAGCCTGTCGAAGAGTGCAAGCAGGGAGCGCAGATCGTCGAGCGAACGTTTTGCCCCGTAAAGCCTTACGAGCACGCGGGCGGCATCCTCATCCTTCAGGCCGAGGGCGCGCAGGCAGATCACGAGCGTTTCACCCCCGGTATCGTCAACGATCTGCGCCGCCAGATCCGCCGGGAGCGCCAGCGCGTAAGCAAGGTTCGCCGCGAATGCCGCGACGCCGCCGGAAAGGGCGGCGGCGACCAGATCGTGAAGCACCGCCGGCTTGAAGGCGGTTTGAAGCGTATTCGGTTTCTTCTTGCGTGCAAGTTCCGCCAGCGCGCGAGTTTCCGCAGCGGCGATCGCCTCCATCCTGCCGGCATGATCGAGATCGGGAAACGAAGCGAAAAGGAGGCTTGCCGGCAACGCTTTCAGAGCTGTGAGGCGCGGAGCTAACCGGCGCCACACGTCCGGCCGGTTCTCAAGGACAAGAAGAGCATCGCTGGATATGGAGATGTCACCGCGATCCAGAAGCATTTCCAGGGTTTCGGCATCGGCTGTGGAGAAAAACGCTGTGACCACGGGCTCGGAAAGCGCTGGCCGGGCTGCGATCAGCCGTCGCAAACCTTCGGGACCGCGCCCCAGGGCGGCGACGAGATCGCAGTCGCTCAAACCTTCGGACGCGGCAAGGATCGGCGCCGCGACGACGGGATCTTCATCCCGCGCCAGGGCGCGAAGCGTTTCGGGCGGTGCCTCTTGTGCAGTGGCGAGAAGTTCGGATATGCGCCGCCTGTCCTCCGTATTGGTTTCGGGAAGAAGCTGACGGGCAAGCTCGGCGAAGATCGCACGCTCCGTCCTGTCGTGGCTTCCCATGGAAACGTAAAGCTCGCAAGCCGCAAGCAACGTGCGGGATTTGCGCGATCCGCCGGAACCTTCGGAAAGGGACACCACGCTGTCCGAATAGATGGTTTTTTTCGACAAGGAGCACACCGGACCGATACGCGGGGACTGGGTCGCTTGGGGGTTGCCTCATAAAATCGACCGAAACGATATAAGGCCGGACCCTGACGACTAAAATTGAATCAAAACGATTAACGTCTCGTTAAAGCTAAGAGATCGTTAATGAGGAAAACCCAAGAAGTATTATCGGCTTGCCACGGTTTCATGAAGCAGTTTTCAATTCCGGAGATACCTTTGACCGGGCGTCGGCTGCAAGAGGGATTTTTATTTTCAAAGTCAGCGGGCTACAATTTGGTTCGGCCGAAATCGTTTCCAGAAAATCACAATTTCTTACTCAGGTTGATGTGGCTGAATTGTCACGGAATTTACGGCGATTCTTTCGGTAACTATCGCGAGGGCAGTTGTTAACACCTTGTTAACCGGAACCCGCGCCAACTGTCCGCAGGTGCATTGTAGGGCGTCGCCTTCGACCGGGCTCCCAGGCCCGGTTTTACGATGGAGGATGCGATGGGTACCGTACTGAACTTTGCCGAAGCGCCGCGCCGCACGACCCGCCAGGTCAGGGCTTCCGGTGCGAAAGGCGAAGAAAGAGGCGTCGTCGTGATCTTTCCCGGCGTCCGTATCGAACGGGAAGGGCTTGATTTGAGTGCCCGAATCGGGCGCAAGCTGGACCGTCAGCAGTCTGAAGAGCGTGGTCCGGGCTTTCCGGTCTGATCGCCGCGCGCCGGGGTGGGCCCAGCGCCTTGACGGCTGCTCGACGGAAGGCGGCGGAAACAGGAATGCGCGATCGGCGTGACAAGAGGCCTGCACAGAACGGTGCGTCGACCGCGCGCTCGGCCGGCTTGCTGGCGCTTGCAGTCGTGAGCGTATCGCTTCTGGCCTGTTCGCGCCCGACCGGAGATTTCGACCGGCCGAAACCTTCCGTCGTCCACGACAAAGTGCTGCCCGCGATCGGCTATGAAGCCGCGCGCAACCGTGGCGAGCCCGTTTCGCGGTTCAACCTTACCGACGACGAGCGCTTGTTGCGCGATCGGGGATGGACCTTGATCCGGCCTCCCTACACCGAAGACTGGATCGCCGGATCGCAGGTGGAACTCATTCGCACCCGCATCCTGCCTGAAGCGGATCAGACGCTGGATACGGGCCGATACTACTCCTATCTGCGTTCCGACCGCTACGAGTCCAGCGATGTGCGCTACGACCGCGTTGCTGCCGACGCATTAGGGGATGCGGAACTCGTCCTGCCGTTTTGCGAGGTGGCCGAACGCGTGGCGGCGGCCGACGAGGAGCGCCTTCGCGCGCTCGGCCGGCGCGATATTTCAACAAAGGAAGAACTGGCCGGGGCGCAGGCACGGGTCTGGGAAAACAGGCAATTCACTTCCTGGGCCGCTCTGTCGCTGCGTTACCGCCTGAAATCCTACCGTTTCGCGATAGACGCGCTTGAGATCGAGACACCGTCGGATGACAAGATCTGGGATGCGAATACGGCATGGAAGCGGCTAGCCGCGCAGATCGTGTTCCTGGAAAAGGGCTGCACCGGTATCAACCGCTTCGGGCAGGAAAGTGTGGCCAAGCGTTCTCGCATCTACACGGGCTGGGGGCTGGAACGCCCGGTGGAGAAGAAGTAGCGGACTTCGCAGTCAAAGTTTCTCGCAAACCGCTTTGTCGAGTGATGTTTCGATGGCTTCCCGGCGCAGGGAATCCGGCACGAACGCACGCAGCAGCGCGAAGCCTTCGTCCGCTTCCGTTTCGATGACGATCATATCCTCAAGATTTTCCGGAGGCTGCTCGCGCAGGCGGCTCAACTGATCGGAAGTCAGCACCAGCATGGTCAACCGGCCCGTGCCGGAGGTGCGGTCGTTGAAAGAATAGATCGTCTCGCCGCGACGGTTGAACAGCGCGAACGACCAGAAGGGGGCGGGAATGTTTGCCTCCAGGCGGATGGGCCCGGTTTCAAGCTGATACCGGCAGGCGGCATGGGACATTGCCGAATCCAGCATCGCCAGCGTTTCCGAGCCGGCGGCAACCGGCGGCAGGCGGACGAAACCTTCATCCGCACCGAAGCGGCCGATCCTTTCATAGGCGAGATCGGGAACCTGGGCGGGAACACCAAGAACCACGGCCACATGGATGATCCCGCCGACGAAAATGCCTGCAAGCGTCAGCAGACCCAGCCTGACGAGGGCGAATGACTTCATCGGCAACGTCCCCGCTCGATATCGGGCATATCCACGTTCGCCACGCCGGTGCCGGTTGTCAGCGGAGTGTCGTAAAGCCTCAGCACGAAGACCAGGCCGTCGGCGATTGGCGCCGTCGGAAGCCAGTTGCCGGCCCTGGCATAGGGAGCGGCGGTGATCTCGAAACTGCCGTCGGGCTTGCGAAGGAGATGGTCGCTCGAAAGGCCCGCACGCCCCGCAACGGTTGCGACCAGCCGGAACTCGCGGTTCATGGAGACGAGCGTCCACAGGCGGGACGGCGCGGTCTTGCCGAAAATCCTGTAGTCGCAACCGGGATCGAGCGGGCGGCCGGCACCGTCCCTGTCGGCGATAAAGGCAAGGCCTTCGCCGCTTGCAAGCGGAATTCGGCCCGTGCGCGCATACATGGCTGCCGAATAAGGATCGGCATCGGGGGTGCCGGCGTCCGGATAGGCCTCCCAAAGGCCGAGGCGAAGCGCGCCGAAAAGCTCGCCCTTCTCGACAGCGAGATAAGCGCTGCCAAGGCCAGTGAGGAGCGCGACGAAAAGTATGTAGGCAAGTGCCAGGGCGCCCAGCCGGCGTGAGGGCCGCAAGATCGCCGGGCGCCTGTCCGGCGGCACCCATGTCGCCTCCGGGTTGAAACTTTCGATCGTGCTCACCGGGTCACTGTTTCCACATTGGCGTCCGGAAAGGCTTCGGCGCGCTGGCCGGGGAGCGCGGGAACGGAAATTTCGGAGAGTTTTTCCCCGATCTGCTTCAACACCGCCATGGACTGTTCACGCAACAGGCGGGGTCTTGAGCCGGCAGAGTCAGCATTAACCTTCGCCACCGCAGCCGCATCCGGCTTCGTTTCCGCCTCGACGCCCGGTAGCGTCTTCAGCTCGATCCCCTGGTGGGCATATTCCATGATCGACTGCCAGGTCATTGCCGGCAGCGAGCCGCCGGTCATGCGGTTGGTGCGGGAAAAATCGTCATTACCGTACCAGACTGCGGCCGCGTAATTGCCGGTATAACCGACGAACCAGGCATCCCTGTAAGCCTGTGTCGTGCCGGTCTTGCCGGCGGCGACGACGCCTTCGATCTGCGCCCGGCGGCCCGTGCCGCGCTCAACCACATTGACGAGGACGTCGTTCATTTCCATCGCTGCTTTTTCTTGCAGGACGCGCTCGGGCGGGGCCGCTTCGCGGGCGTGCTCGTAGATGATATCCCCGCTGGAATTCTTCACTTCCTGGATGGCGAACGCCTTGCTGCGCTTGCCGCCGGTTGCGAATGTCGAATAGGCGGCGGCCATGTCGAGGACGCGGACCTCCGCGACGCCGAGCGGGAGCGCGCGGGTGATCTTCAACTCGCTGGTGATGCCCATTTTATAAGCGTTTTCAACGATCTTGTCGCGGCCGAGCGACTGGGCGAGGCGCACTGGAACGGTGTTGATCGATTTCGTCAAGGCGGTCTTAAGGGTGACCGCGCCGCGGTAGCTGCGGCCGTAGTTGCGCGGGCTCCAGCCGCCGATGTTGATCGGTGCGTCGGGCACGACCGACTTTGGCTCATACCCGTTCTGGAAGGCCGTGATATAAACGAAAGGCTTGAAGGACGAACCCGGCTGACGAAGCGCATCGACCGCGCGGTTGAACTGGCTGGCGCCATAGTTCTTGCCACCCACCATGGCGCGGACCGCGCCCGAATCGGGAACGAGCACCACAACCGCGCCTTCCTCCACACCGTAGCGCTCGGAATATTCGCGCAAGGTGGAAAGCACCGCGCGCTCCGCCTGACGCTGCAGGCCCGGATCGAGCGTGGTGCGCACCGTCACGATGCGGTCTTTCGCAAGAGCCGGTTTGGTGCGGGCAAGTTCCTTCAACTGGTCGAACGCGTAATCGAGGAAATGGTCGGGTGCGCGTTCCTGGCTGCGATCCACGGCGACGGCGGGGTTACGGCGCGCGCCGATAACCTGCCCCTCCGTCATGAAACCGGCCTGGACCATATTGGTCAGCACTTCGTTTGCACGGGCCCTGGCCGCGGGAAGGTTGACGTGCGGGGCGTATTTCGTCGGCGCCTTGAAAAGGCCCGCAAGCATCGCCGCTTCGGCAAGCGACAGGTCGCGCACGTTCTTGTTGAAGTAGAATTTGGATGCGGCCGCGACGCCGAAGGTGCCCCCGCCCATATAGGCCCGGTCGAGGTAGAGCTTCAGGATTTCGCGCTTGGTGAGATTGGCTTCCAGCCAGAGCGCGAGGAAGGCTTCCTTGATCTTGCGCTCCAGCGTGCGCTCGTTGGAAAGAAACAGGTTCTTGGCGAGCTGCTGGGTCAGCGAAGAACCGCCCTGGACGACCGAGCGCGCGCGGACGTTTTCCACCATCGCGCGGAATGTGCCGATGACATCGATGCCGAAATGATGGAAGAAACGGCGATCTTCCGTCGCAAGGGCGGCCTTGATCATGTGGTCGGGAAGGTCTTCCAGCGGGACCGTGTCGTTGAGGATAATTCCGCGGTGGCCGATCTCGTTGCCGAAACGGTCCAGAAAGGTGACGGAGAAATCCTCCGTGGTCTTCCAGTCCGAACGCGCCGTTTCCTCGAAGGCGGGTAACGCGAACGTGAGCATGACGACCAGTCCGCCGAGGCCGAACGTCAGGGCATCGGAGCCCAGTTCCGCGCCGAGCCGCCCGAAGCCACGTGCCCGAAATTTCCGCAAGAACGCGGAGTAGCCCTCCAGCCCCCGCCTGAGGGCTGTGAAAAAACGCCAGATCGCGGTGTCGACCCAGGCATCGGCCGAGAGCATGCCGCGGCGCAATTCGCGCCATATCCGCACGGGAAAGGAAGGACGGCCCGCCGGAGGCACTGGCGATTTCCCGCCGGTTTCAGGTCCTGAAGATCGCGTACTCAAAATACTTGCGCCCGGTTTCGCTCAATCACATGGTCCGCCGGAGGGATAACCCGAAATTCCCGCCGGTCCGACCAATATTATAATGGAATCGGATTGACCTTGCATCAAATGACAAGTACCGCCAAGTCCTTGCCGCGATCCGCAGGGGGAAGGCGCGGCGACAGGCATGAATTGCGGATGGCCATGGCAGAGAACTGCACGAAACCCGGAGAAGCTTTCTGGAAGGCGAAGACGCTGGAGGAGATGAATCCGCAAGAGTGGGAAGCGCTCTGCGACGGATGCGGGCGCTGCTGCCTCAACAAGCTGGAAGACTGGGATACCGGCGAAATCGCCTGGACCAAAATCGCCTGCACGCTGTTCGACGACGGCACCTGCCGCTGCAAAAACTATCTAAAGCGCCACGAAACCGTGCCCGACTGCGTGCCCCTGACGCCGGCATCGGTAAGACAGCTGCACTGGCTGCCGGTGACCTGCGCCTATCGCCTGATCGCCGAAGGGCGGGATCTCTACTGGTGGCACCCGCTTGTGTCGGGTTCGGCGGAAACGGTGCATGAGGCGGGAATTTCGGTGCGCGGGCGCACGATCCCCGAGGACGATATCGCGGTCGAGAATTATGAAGATTACGTGATCGAGCCGCCTACTGAAGACTCCTTTAAATAAGACAGGTTATATCCTGTCCCGAATGGTTAAAGGGGAGGAACGGACGCGCCACTGACCGGGTCGTCCGTTGCGCAGCATATTCTATGAAGAGATTCTACATATCTCGATGCGAGCGCTAGATGCTTGACTTCGGAGTATCCACGGCGACGCTCACGGCCCTGTTCTCGGAGTTCGAGGATGCGGTCTTCATCACCGACACCGACCGCAAGTTCATTTATGTGAATGCGGCGGGAGAAAGCATGTTCGGATATTCGGCCGATGAGATCATCGGCCGCGACCCGATGTTTCTCTATGCGTCGAAAGAAGATTACGAGACCGTCGGAAGCTGGCGGGAGAAAGCGGGCGAAGCCGCCGCGAGCGACCGCCTGCGCATGCGCGGCAAGCGCAAGAACGGCGAGACCTTCACCGTCGACGGAACGAGTGGGCCGATGCGCGACGAGAACGGCGAGATCGCAGCCTTCGTCTATGTACTGCGGGATGTGAGCTGGCGGCGCAACCTGGAACGGGAAAAGGCATCGGCGCATGAGCAACTGGAAGTCGCGCTGGAATCCTTGAGCGAGGGCTTCGCCTATTTCGACGCCGACGACCGGCTGATCCTTTGCAACCAGCGCTACAAGGAAATCTACCCGAAATCCGCCCCCGCAATGGTGCAGGGCGCGCATTTTCGCGACATCCTGCGCTACGGCCTCGAACACGGCGAATACAATACCGGCGGCCTCTCGGACGAAGAATGGCTGGACGCAAGGCTTGCCGCGCACAATGACCCCAAGCCCCACCCGGTGGAACAGGAGCTTGACGGCGGGCGCTGGCTGCTCGTCAACGAAAGGCGCACGAAAGACGGCGGCATCGCCGGCGTTCGCACGGATATCACGGCGATGAAACAGGCCGAGGCCCGCCTGAAGCAGGCGGAACTGCGCCTGAGGATCCTGAACGACAGCCTGCCGTGCTACATCGCGGAGCTTGCCCGCGACCGCACCTACCGGACGATCAACGAACTGGGCGCTTCGTGGCTGGGGCGCACGAGGGTGGAGCTGATCGGGCGCAAGGCTTCGGACTTCATGTCCGAAAACTTCCTGAAGACGGTGCTGCCCTATTACGAGGCGGCCTGCGCCGGCGAGGTGCAAAGGTTTACCGCAAGGCTCGACTATCCCGATGGCGTCACCCGCGACGTGGACCTCTGCTACACGCCGGATTTCGACAAGAACGGCGAAGTGGAGGCGATCTTCGTCTTCGCCACGGATATCACCCACCTGAAAACCGTGGAGCGGGTGCTGCAGGGGCTTTACCGCATTACATCCAGCAGGCAGCTCGACGCGAGGCAGAAGATCGAGGCGGTGCTGAAGCTCGGCTCGGAAGTCTTCGGCCTGCAAAACGGCCTCGTCGCCGCCATAGAGGGGAATGTCCACAAGATCGCCCATTCGGTCGGCGGGTCCAGGAACTTCGAGCCGGGCGTGACGCGCGAACTTTCCACGACCTACTGTCGTGAGGTGGTGGAAACCGGACGTCCGGTGACGGTCGAATTTGGCGGCGATTCCGATTACTCGCTGCATATGAATTACGAGGATCTGGGCCGGGAAAGCTACATCGGCGCGCCCCTGGTGGTGGACGGGGAAACCTACGGCACGCTTTGCTTTTGCTCCGACGGCCCGCGCACGAAGCCGTTTTCGGATGCGGACAAGGAAATCCTGCGGCTTTTTTCAGACTGGATCGCCCATGAGATCGGCCGCGAGCGCGACTTCCGCCAGTTGCAGGAAGCGCAGGCCGAACTGCAGAGGCTGGCCACAACCGACGACCTGACCGGCGTGCTCAACCGGCGTGAATTCATCCGCCGCGCCGACAAGGAACTGGCGCGCGCGCGCCACCTGGGCCGCCCGTTTGCGGTCGCGGTGCTGGACGTCGACCATTTCAAGCAGATCAACGACACGCTGGGCCACGCCGCCGGCGACTATGCGCTGAAGGATATCGCCCGCGCGCTTTCGGGCGAACTGGGATCAAACGGCCTTTTGGGCCGCATCGGCGGCGAGGAATTCTGCGTGGCCCTGCCGAACTGCACGCTCCAGGAGGCCGAGGAAGTGGCGGAACGCCTGCGCAAGGCGGTGATGACCTGCCAACTGCCGGAAAGCGACGTTTGCGCGGCCCTTTCCATCAGCATCGGCGTGGCAAAGGCGCTCGAATCCGACAATTGTATCGCGGGCGCCATGAGCCGGGCGGACACCGCCCTCTACCAGGCCAAGCGCCAGGGGCGGAACCGCGTGGTCGTCGCCCATTCCGACAATGTGGAAACCCTGCTCAAGCCCCTGCCGGCGAAAAACATCAACTGGGGAGAGTGAGGCCGGGGGAGGGGCGTTGGCCGTCCATGATTTTATGTATCGTTTGATGATACAAATTCCTTGTATAACGTATCAGGAAATGATACGTTCTTTCTTCTGACGGGACCATGATCCGAAGCTTCGCGAACCGGACGACCGAAGACGTGTTCAACGGGCTGTTTCCTGCGGGGCTGCCGTCTACCATCATCAAGATGGCGCGGTGAAAACTGCGAATGGTGGATGCTGCAAGTGAGTTGAAGGACCTGAGATCGCCTCCGGGCAACAGGCTGCATGAGCTTGTGGGAGATCGCAGGGGCCAGTTCGCGATCCGGATCAACAGTCAGTTCAGAGTCTGTTCCGCGTGGAAAGACGGCGATGCCTATGACGTGGAAATCACCGACTATCACAAGTGATGCCGGGAGCTTCTGTCATGACCCGTGAACGCCGTCTTCCTCCGATGCATCCTGGCGAGGTCCTGCGCGAGGAATTCATGGAGCCGCACGGCCTTTCAGCCTATGCGGTGGCGAAGGCGTGCCATATACCGCGCACGCGGATCGAGCGGATCGTGCGCGAGGAAACAGGCATCACGACGGACACGGCCCTACGCCTCGCAAAGTACTTCGGAACCACGCCGGAGTTCTGGCTGAACCTGCAAAACCGCTACGAGATGGAAACGACGGAGCCGCAAATTCGGGCCGATCTTGAAATGATCGAGACGTGCGAGATGGAGGATGCGTGTGGCGGGTTATCCGGGGGCTAACATCGGTCAGGCGCGGAAAAACGCGGGGTCCAAAGATGAGTAAGGTGAGCAAACATCGCCCGATTAATGCTGGTGGCAGAAATCGTTTAGTATAAAAGAGTAGGCCTATCGAATTTAGATTCTTCTCTGGAGGCGGAGGTGATAATCAATAGTAAAATGATATTTTTTTTCATAGAAGTAGGTGAAAATTTTCCGTTTTGGAAATGTTTTTAGGCATCGGGTGAATTGTTGTTCTCTGTATACGCCCGAATTTAAATAGTCACGTACCATTTTAAAGGTGTCATTCGCGAAAATATCCGCCAGTTGCATAGAAATATGAGTTCGCTTCGGTCCATAAAGAATACTTACATCCCTCTGGGCTTCTACAGGGTTGGTTGCCAGAGATGGATCGTTCCGAAGTCTCGCTTCATGCCACTGCGCCAAATCGGAACCCATAGATTCATGCTCCTTCTCTTGGTCGCAGTAAATTAAAATGCCCTCATCATCCTTTGAGCCAGTCGCGTAGATCAAAGTATTCAGTACTCGATCCAAACAAAAATAATACGGATCAGATGGATAATAATGATCCAGGTTGGAACGCCATTGATTGAATACTTCAACATTTAGCGCAACGCTAATCCCGAAAGGTGGCCCAGTTTCTGACAGTATTCTACAAATGTCATGGCGTGCCTTTAGATGATGAGCATCACTCCAGTTACGAAAGGGGCGTGATTGTTTTGCCCAGAACTCAGTTGCATGAAAATGATCGAGTCCAAACTCAGATAGAAAAGCCTTCCATCTTTCCTCAAATTCCGCAAAATTTTCTTGCCACCCAAGGAACCCCGCGACTACCACGACTGGATCCGAGGACTTACCGCTGGCGTCCAGATATGCACGGACCATTATTAGCCCTCCCACTTTCCACTTGGAGGTGACGGGCAATTCCACTGATTTTCGAAATAGCAATCAAAAGCTCGCCCGCCTCTCAACCGTACCTTGTAAATATACCGAACACAAAAATAGGAAAAAAATCCTTGACAGCGTGACGGTGTTTCGGTAGGGTTCTGGCACGGTCGGAAAACTGCGGCTGACGGGGTTCCGGGAATGAGGGGCGCTGGTTGGCGGCGGCGGGTGAAGGCCAGTAAGAGGCATGACCGGCAACGATTGGAAGCCGGAACAGGCTTAAATAGGAAATAATTCAGGATGCCATCGGTTCGAAAGGCCGGTGGTTTTTTCGTTTCTGGAGGTGGGGCGGTTGGAAGCAGGGGGCTTTCGCTCCGCATGTCACCCGCCATCTTCACGGCGGCGGGCTACGATGGGATGGGCGTCATCTTCCATTTGCGCGAAATTCCCGTCTTCACGGGAATGACAGTTGAATCGATGGTGAAGTGACGGCCCGTAGGTGGGCGAGATATTTCCAAGATTGCCATTGCTTCTGCAGCTGCGACCAATTCGCATTGGGTTGCCGGGTCTGGGCCCGGCAATGACGAATGGAGAGTCCGCCGACTGAAAGACGGGGGCCTAACTGGCAGGCGCTACTTGACCGGGTCTTTGAGACAGGCATTGCCTTTCCTCCGTCATGCCCGGGCTCGACCCGGGCACCCATCCGGCATCTGCGAATTTTGAAACGCCCAATGGGTCGCCGGGTCTTCGTCTCCCCAATCAGGTCGGGAGTAAGCCCCGCTTTCGCGGGAATGACAGGCGTTTAGAACCACAAACCAACCCAGGAAAACCGACATGACGATCCAAACGAACGACGGCGATGACGCTGCCGGCGGCGGGCAAACGCGTGCCGAAAAGCCGGCACACCCGGCCGCAAGGCGAGGGGCCGGAAGGCCGCCGGGCGCTGGCGCGGGCAAGCCGGTGAGGCGGCCGGGGCCTGTCGCCTGGGACGAGGCGCGGCGCGACCACGAAACCAACGGGGTGAGCTTTAACGAAATCGCCGACCGCCTGGGCGTGACCCGCAAGGCGGTGGCGCAGCGGGCGCGCGACGACGGCTGGCTTGCCGGATCCGATGCGCGCGCGATCCTGATTGCCGGCGATCCGCGCCGGATGCGCCAGCTTGTAAACCGGCTTTACCGCGCCTTCGATGTGGAGATCGGGCGGCTGGAAAAGCGCTTGGGGCTAAATGCGGGCGAGGCCCCGCCGGAACCCGTGGAAGGGGTGGATGCCGTGAGCGAAGCGGAGAAGACGGCGCGCACGCTTTCAAGCCTTGCGCGAACGCTGGACACGCTGATCGAGCTGCGCTCGAGCCTGCCGGAAGCCGAGGAAGACAGCGGAAAGGGAGCCGATGACCTGCGCCAGGAGCTTGCGGAACGTCTTGAACGGATCAGACGGGACGGCTGACCATTTCCTGAAAGAACTGTCGTATCAGGAGCTTGAATTCCTCAAACACGATTGGCCGACGTGGGCGCATGACCACCAGCTTCCCCCCGCCGGGCTCTGGCGGGTGTGGATGCTGCTTGGCGGGCGAGGGGCGGGCAAGACGCGCGCAGGCGCTGAATGGGTGCGGGCGATGGCGATGGGTCACGGCTGGGCGACAAGGCGGCCCGCAGGCCGTATCGCGCTGGTGGGCGAGACGATATCGGATGCGCGCGAGGTGATGGTGGAAGGGGTGTCGGGCATACTTTCCGTCCACCCCAGGGCGGAACGGCCCGAATGGCAACCCTCGCGACGGCGGCTCGAATGGCCGAACGGGGCGGTGGCGCAGACCTTTTCCTCCGAAGACCCTGAAGCCTTGCGCGGTCCGCAGTTCGACATCGCCTGGTGTGACGAGCTTGCCAAATGGCGGCACGGGCAGGCGACATTCGACATGCTGCAATTTTCACTCAGACTTGGCGACAACCCGCGCCAGCTCGTCACCACCACGCCGCGGCCCGTGCCACTGGTGAAAAGCCTGATGGCAGACGGCGACACCGCCCTTTCCCGCGCGCCGACGCGGGCGAACGGCGCGAACCTTGCGCCCGGCTTTCTGACCGCGCTGAAACGCACCTACGAGGGAACGCGGCTGGGGCGGCAGGAACTGGACGGCGAACTGGTGGAGGACAGGCCGGGCGCGCTCTGGTCCCGCGACATGCTGGAACGGGCGCGCGTGAGCGAAGCGCCGGAGCTGAAACGCATCGTCGTGGCGGTGGATCCGCCCGCAAGCTCCGGCAAACGGTCCGACGCCTGCGGGATGATCGTCGCGGGATTGGCGGAGGACGGACGCGCCTATGTGATCGCCGACAGAAGCCTGAAGCGGGCAAGGCCCGCCGACTGGGGAAGGGCTGCGATTTCCGCCTGGCGCATGTTCGAGGCCGATTGCCTGATCGCCGAGGTGAACCAGGGCGGGGAGATGGTGAGCGCGATCATCGCCGGCATCGACGCGGGCGTGCCGGTGAAGACGGTTCACGCGACACGCGGCAAGTGGCTGCGCGCCGAACCCGTGGCGCTGCTCTACGAACAGGGCAAGGTGGCGCATGTGGGCGCCTTTCCGGACCTTGAAGACGAGATGGCGGATTTCGCGCCCGACGGGCTTTCCTCCGGCCACTCGCCGGACCGGCTCGACGCGCTGGTCCATGCGCTTTCGGAACTGATGCTGAACGCGCCAGCCGCCCCGCGCATCCGGCGGATGTGATTCCAAATCTTACGTTACTGAATCAATATCTTAGCTGGTTGAATCGGAATTTCAGCCGGCCCCGAAACCGTGAGCGATATCATGATCTTGAAACGGCTTTTTGAATCGGTCGCGCGCCGGCCCGACGACACCAAAGCCTCGAAAACGGGGCCGCTGATCGCGCTGCAAGGCGCGGGCCGGCCGGTGTGGACGCCGCGCGATTACACGGCGCTGGCGCGTGAAGGCTACGCGAAGAACCCGGTCGTGCACCGGGCGGTAAGGATGATCGCCGAAGCAGCCGCAAGCGTGCCCTGGCTTGCCTATGACGGGGAAAGGGAGACGGATAACCACCCGGTGCTTGCCCTGCTCAGCCAGCCGAACCCGATGGAGAGCGGGCGCACGCTTCTTGAAGAGGTTTACGGCTATCTGCTGGTGGCGGGCAATGCCTATCTCGAACTCGTCACACTGGACGGGAGCCCGCGCGAACTTCATGCGCTGCGCCCCGACCGGGTGAAGGTGGTGGCGGGAGCCGACGGGTGGCCTGCGGCTTACGACTATTCCGTGGCGGGACGGACCGTGCGTTTCACCCGCGAAGAAGGCGCGATATCGCCGGTCCTGCACCTCAAGGTGTTTCATCCTCTGAGCGATCACTACGGTTTCGCGCCGATAGAAGCCGCGCAGATGAGCCTCGACATCCACAACGCGGCAAGTGTCTGGAACAAGGCGCTGCTCGACAATGCGGCGCGGCCTTCCGGTGCGCTTGTCTACGGCGGGCCGGAAGGGGCGAACCTTTCCGACGAGCAGTTCGACCGGCTGAAGGCTGAGCTGGAGGAAGGCTATCAGGGCGCCAGGAACGCCGGACGTCCGCTTCTGCTCGAAGGCGGGCTCAACTGGAAGCCGATGGGCCTTGCGCCCAAGGAGATGGACTTCATCGAGGCGAAGAACCAGGCGGCGCGCGAGATCGCGCTTTCCTTCGGTGTGCCGCCGATGCTGCTCGGCATTCCGGGCGACAATACCTACGCCAACTATCAAGAGGCGAACCGGGCGTTCTGGCGCCAGACAGTGCTGCCGCTTACAGCCAGAACGGCCGAAGCCTTGGCCCGTTGGCTGGGGCCGGCGTACGGCGAGCGGCTGCGGCTGGAACCCGACGCCGACCGGGTGGAGGCGCTTTCCACCGAGCGCGAGGCGCTGTGGCGGCGGGTGGAGGCGGCAAGCTTCCTCACCCGCAACGAAAAGCGCGTGGCCGTTGGCTACGGCATAGACGATGAGGGAGAGGGCTGATGGAGGAGCTTTTCCGGGAAATCGGCGAGCGCGGCGACCTTGCCCATCTCGTCCTCTTCGTCTGGGCGTCCTCTGCGAGCACGCTTCTGGCGCTCACGCTTCGCGAACTCATCGCCTCCAACCGGCGGTTCGACGATTTCGTGGCGGCGATCGCCAGGATCAACGGGTTGTTCGGCGGATATGAAAGGAAGGGGTGAGGCCGCGGTTTCCTTGGCCTTGGTTATCTTCATCGCCGGGCTTGACGACAGATATGGTTCATTTCGACGGACCGCCAACGCAGTACTCCAATTTCCACAAGCAAACCCAAGGAGAATGCCATGCCGCTGAAAGGCAGGGCGCCGCGTGCCCGCTTCGGGCACCGGGCCGTATTTTCGCGCTTCGCGATCACGCTCGAACAGCTTCTGAAAGAACGCCCGCGTGCCGGGAGGCGGGCTGCGTGAGGCCGGCCGAAGGTTCCAACGGGCGGATCGTCGAAGGATACGCGAGCCTCTTCGGCATTGCCGACGAGGGCGGCGATATCGTGCGCGCGGGCGCCTTCCGCCGTTCGCTCAGGCGCCGGGGCGCGGGGCGGGTGCGCATGCTCTGGCAGCACGACCCGGCACGGCCCGTGGGCGTGTGGGAGGAGATCCGCGAGGATGCGCGCGGGCTCTACGTGCGCGGGCGCCTCATCCCCGGTGTCGCGCAGGCCGAGGACGCCGCCAGGCTGATCGCCTCGGGCGCGCTCGACGGGCTTTCGATCGGCTTTCGGGCAAGGCGGGCCGTGCGCGACCCGCGCTCGGGCCTGCGCCGGCTTTACGAGATCGACCTTTGGGAAATCTCGCTCGTCACCTTCCCGCAACAGGACTTCGCGCGGCTGACCAAATCTGGACCCGCGCGAAGATTTTCACCCGCAATTTCCCTGGAGCACGGCGGCGGTTTTGTCCGCTCTGCTTCCCATTTCAAAAAGGCATGAGGACCGCATGAACGGATACGACACGCATAATTACCCCGAACCCTTCGAGACCAAGGCCGGGCTGCCGGAGGCCGACATCCGCCGCGCGGTGGAGGATCTTCAGCGCACTTTCGAGGTTTATTGCGAGACGAACGACGAAAGATTGAGTGAAATCGAGATGCGTTCTGCAAGCGACACCGTGACCCGCGACAAGCTGGAGCGGATCGACGCGGCCCTCGACAAGCAGATGCGCAGGCTCGACGAAATTTCGCTGAAAGGCAGCCGCCCGCAGCGCGAGGCGGGCGGCGAACGCATGAGTTCCACGGCCCAGATCGAGCACAAGTCCGCCTTCGAAACCTATGTGCGCTCTGGACGCGAGGAAAACCTGAGACCGCTGGAGGAAAAGGCGCTTTCCGTCGGCTCCGACCCGGACGGCGGCTACCTGGTGCCGGAGGAAACGGAAAGCGAAATCCTGCGCCGCCTCGCCAATGTTTCGCCGATCCGCGCGATCGCCGGTGCACGGCAGGTTTCCGCGAGCGTGTTCAAGAAACCGTTTTCCATCGCCGGACCGCAGACCGGCTGGGTGGGCGAGACGGCGGCGCGCCCGCAGACCACCGGGCCGACGCTTGCCGAACTCGCCTTCCCGACGATGGAGCTTTACGCCATGCCGGCAGCGACCGCCACGCTTCTGGAGGATGCGGCCGTCGACGTCGACGCCTGGATCGCAGAAGAAGTGGAAACGGCCTTCGCCGAGCAGGAGGGAGCGGCTTTCGTCAATGGCGACGGGGTGAACAAGCCGCGCGGCTTCCTCGACTATCCGCGAGTGGATGAAAGCGCCTGGACGTGGGGCAACCTCGGCACGGTGTCGACGGGGGCGTCCGGCGCGTTTCCGGCCACCGATCCCGCCGATGTGCTCATCGACCTGATCTATGCGCTGAAGAGCGGCTACCGCCAGAACGGGCGCTTCGTCATGAACCGGCGCACGCAAGGGGCGGTGCGCAAGCTGAAGGACGGTGATGGCAACTACATCTGGCAGCCGCCCGCAGCCGTCGGCCAGCCGGCGACGCTGATGACCTTTCCCGTGAGCGAAGCCGAGGACATGCCGGATATCGCAGCCGATGCGCCGGCCATTGCGTTCGGCGACTTCCGGCGTGGTTATCTCGTCGTCGACCGCACGGGTGTGCGTATCCTGCGCGATCCGTTTTCCGCCAAGCCCTACGTGCTGTTCTACACCACCAAGCGCGTAGGCGGCGGCGTGCAGGACTTCGACGCGATCAAGTTGCTGACGTTTGCGGTGTGATGGCGGGTTAGGTGCGACCTCTCGTCTCGTCATCGCCGGCACCCGGATCGCGTCCGGGTGCCGGCGATAAATGAGGGCATCTCGTAATGGGTGCCCGGGTCAAGCCCGGGCATGACGAGCGAGAGGTTGGCGTTCGGAAACGACGCTCACGTCCATTCAGGTCTTTTTATAATCTCTCTGGAAATCCCATGACATTCATCATCACGACGCCGCCGGCCGTGGAGCCGGTGACGCTTGACGACGCGCGGGCGCAGGTTCGCGTGGCCTCCGTGCAGGAAGACGAGCTTCTGACGCGGCTGATCGGGGCCGCTCGCCAGCATGTGGAGCGCACGATCCGGCGGGCGCTGATCACGCAAGGCTGGCGGCTTTACCTGGACGACTGGCCACCGGGCCGCGTGGTGCGCCTGCCGGTGACGCCGGTGCAGGCGGTTACCTCCGTAACAGTGTTCGACGCGGAGGGCATGCCGGTTGCGCTCGACGCTGCCGACTACGATCTCGACGGCATCAGCGCGCCCGCGCGGCTGAAGGTGAAGGCGGGTGCGGGCGCAAGCTCACGGTCGCTCAACGGCATCGAGATCGAGCTCACCGCTGGATATGGCGATGCGGGCGAAGATGTTCCGGCCCCGCTTCGCCAGGCGATCCTGCTGCTTGTCGCGCATTGGTTCGAGCATCGGGAAGCCGGCATTGATGCCGCGACCGCAAGCATTCCCTTCGGTTTCGATGCGCTTGTCGCAGGATACCGGGTGCCGCGCCTGTGACGCGGGCCAAGGGAGCCGGGCGCTTCGACCGCGTGATGCGGCTGGAGAGCCCCATGCGCATCGAAGCGGGCGACGGCCATGCGGAACTGCAGTTCGAAACTGTCTCCGATATCTGGGTGGAACTGCGGCGCGCCTTGCCGTCCGAACAGGCGAACGGCGGCAGGATCGACGGCATCGTCACCCACCGCGCGACGATCCGCACGCGCGAGGATGTGTCCGGAGGCTGGCGGCTTGTCGAAGGGGCGCGGAAGTTTCGCGTGCTCGCCGTTTCCGATATTGCGCGGCGAAAGGGCGCGATGGAGCTTCTTCTTGAGGAGGAAGGGCGATGAATGCTGCAAAGGCTTTGCGGGCCGCCATTGTCGCTGAGCTTCGCGGCGATGCGGCGCTGACCGCGCTTCTGGGCGGAGCGAATGTCTTCGACGGGAGCCCGCGCGGTGCCGCGCATCCGTTCGTCACGCTGGGCACGATGGAAAGCGAGCCGCTCGACGCGGACGGCGCGAGCGAACACCGGCTTGAGCTTTTCGTTTTCTCGCGCGCAGCCAGCCGGAGCGAGACCTTCGACGTGCTGGAGGCGATGCGGGCGAGTTTGGACGGATCGGCGATCGCCCTCATTGGCTACCGGCTTTCCAACCTCGAAATTCGCGACAGCCGCAGCGAGAGGCTTTCCGACGGGCGCACATGGCGCGGGCGGCTGCGCCTGCGCGCGGTGAGCGAACCGGAGTGAACGGATCGCGGTTCGTTTCAACTGAAAGGATATTCAAATGACGGCACAGAAGGGCAAGGACCTTCTTTTGAAATGCGATACGGACGGGGCGGGAAGTTTCGTCACCGTGGCGGGACTTCGCGCAAGGCGGATTTCGCTGAACGCGGGTGCGGTCGACGTAACGGACGCCGAAAGTGCCGGGCGCTGGCGCGAGCTTCTGGAAGGCGCAGGAACGCGCTCGGCAAGCGTTTCAGGCGCCGGCATCTTCAAGGACGGCACGTCGGATGCGGCGGTGCGGGGCTATTTCTTCGACGGCACGATCCGCAACTGGCAGGTGGTCGTGCCGGATTTCGGCACCATCGAGGGCCTGTTCCAGATCGCGAGCCTTGACTATGCAGGCGAGTACAACGGCGAAGTGACATACGATCTTGCGCTGGAATCCGCCGGCGCGCTGACCTTCACGGGGGCCTGAGCGATGGCAAACCGGCTGAGAGGCGAAATCGAGGCGGTGCTTGACGGGCGGCGCTGGACACTGGTGCTCACACTCGGCGCATTGGCGGAACTGGAGGCGGCCTACGGCGCGCAGGACCTGGGCGCGCTGACCGAGCGGTTTTCGAGCGGGCGGCTTTCGGCATCCGACCTCACGAAGATCATCGGCGCGGGCCTTCGCGGGGCGGGAAACGCCGTCGACGACGAGCAGGTGTCGAACATGGTCGCGCCAGGCGGGGCGGCGGGTTTCGCGGCGGTCGCCGCCGACCTTCTTGCCGCAACATTCGGGAGCGGCGAGGAAGCGGCTGACCCGTCAAACCCTATGTAGGCGCGGGGGACGGTCCGGCGCCCTTTCCCTGGAAGGCGCTGCTTTCGCTTTGTCTTGGGAAGCTTGGCTGGAGGCCAGGCGACTTCTGGGCCGCGACCCCGCGCGAAATCGCAAATCTCTTCAGCGTGCCAGACGAGCGGTTGCCGATCTCGCGCGGCGTTCTCAACGGGCTGATGGAAAGATATCCGGATGGAAGGTGAGGCGTTGAAAATCGCGAAGGATGCGGCTTCGCTTCCCGACTGCTTGGCGAAGGGGAGTGGCAGTGTCCATCCTCGGTGTCGTCCCGGACTTGATCCGGGACCTAATCCACCTCGCAAAATACCTCGAAATATCAATAGGCTCGTGGCATCGCCCAACGGGTTTCCCCATCGCCCTCGCATGTTGAACCGTGATTGGGCCCCGGGTCAGGCCCGGGGTGAGGGCGGAGCGTGCGCGGGAAACGCGCGAAGCCGCTCAGGCGGATTTCTTGATCGGACAGGGGTGGCCTCGATCCATGCATCCATGCGGCGTCACGCCTTTTAACCCTGGATAGAGACGAAGGAGGACGGAAATGCCCGACGATCCGGTGGCCGTCGATATTCCGACGCAAGAACTAAATGCATTTTCGCGGCGGCTCGATGCCGCGCGGGTGAGCGCAGACGCGATATCCCGTTCTCTCAGAGGCGGATTGCGCGATGCGCTGGCCGATGGCGCGAGGCTCGACAGCCTGTTTCGCTCCATCGCGCTCAGGCTTTCTTCACGCCTTCTCGACCGGGCGCTAAGGCCTGTCGAGCAGGGACTTGGCGCGGGCCTTTCCAGGGCGTTTTCCGGCATCGGGAATCTGGCGGCGGGCGGGATTTCGAACGCCCTTTCGGGACCGCGCGTGACGCCTTTCGCCAAGGGCGGCGTTATTGCCGCGCCGACGTTCTTTCCAGCCGGCAACGGCCTCGGCCTTGCCGGGGAGGCGGGACCGGAAGCGGTGCTGCCGCTTCAACGGGGCACAAACGGCAGACTGGGCGTTGCGGTGAACGGGGGAGAGGGCAAAAATCCGCCGATCGTCTTCAACATCACGACGCGCGATGCAGAAAGCTTCATGCGCTCCGAAACGCAGATCTCGGCAATGGTTGCCCGCGCCGTCGGACGGGGACGGCGCGGGCTATGACGCCGGCTCTGAAGAGGAGGGGCTCAGGCGCCGACGTTTCGGCTCGTCGCGATCATCGCGGCGATTTCGTCCTTCAGATAGAGGCGCTGTTTCTTGAGTTCTTCGAGCGCTTCGTCCGATGTCGGCTCGATCTCCGTCTCGACACGGTGAATCTGCCGGTTGACCGAGTGGTATTCATCCGCAAGGCGCGCGAAATGCGCATTCGCGCCCTTGAGGGCATGGATGGCTTCCGCCGCTTCTGGGAATTCTTCGTGCAATTCGTGGGGGACGTGGCTCATCGTCTTTTTTGACCTCCATTCGATGAGCTGAACTTGGCCGTATTCGGCGCCTCGTTCCTTGAGGGAAATCAAAAAAAGGATATCTTCGATGGCCGCAGGCTTTCTTGACGAACGGTTCCCGGCCGAAATCGCGTTCGGCGCGAGCGGCGGGCCGGAAAGGCGCACGGATGTCGTGACGCTTGCGTCCGGCCGGGAGAAACGAAACGCGCGCTGGGAGCATTCCAGGCGGCGTTATGACGCGGGCACGGGCATTCGCTCGCTTCAGGACCTTCAGGCGGTGCAGGCGTTCTTCGAGCGGGCGAGGGGTCGGCTCTACGGTTTCCGCTTCAAGGACCCGTTCGACAATTCTTCCGCTCAAGCCGGTGCGGGCGTTTCGCCGTTCGATTGCGAGATCGGCGGGGGCGACGGGGCGGCGACGGCCTTTCAGCTTGTGAAGGTTTATGGCGCGGGCGCCAACGCCTACGCCCGCGATATTGCCAAGCCGGTGGCGGGGAGCGTGCGGGTCGCCGTCGACGGGGTTGAACTGAGCGAGGGTGCTGATTTCACGCTCGATGCGCAGACGGGAACGGTGACGCTCGCCATGCCACCTGCGGCAGGTACGGAGGTGACGGCGGGGTTCGAATTCGACGTTCCCGTGCGCTTCGATACGGACCGGCTGGAAATGAGCCTGACGCATTTCGAGGCGGGACGGCTGCCGAGCGTGCCGCTGATCGAAATCCTCCCTTCCACCTGAGTTATTTCAATGAAAACAATTCCGGACGGTTTTGCCGCGCGGCTTGCCGGCGAAACGACGACGCTTGCGACCTGCTGGACCGTGACGCGCAAGGATGGCGCCGTTTTCGGCTTTACCGATCATGACCGGGCGATCCTTCTGGGTGGTGTCAGCCACGAACCGGGGCAGGGGCTGGAAACGGGATCCGCGACCTCCGGCCCCGGGTTTGCGGCAGGCAGCGCTGAAGCGACGGGGTTCCTGTCATCCGACGCGATATCGGCGGAAGACCTCGACGCCGGGCTCTGGGACGGGGCGAGCGTCACAGTCACCCGCGTCGACTGGAGCGCGCCCGAACATTTCATGCTCCTGAGGAAAGCCGAGATCGGCGAGGTGCGCCGGACGGGCGCGACGTTCCAGGCGGAGCTTCGCTCGCTCGCCCATCACCTCGATCAGGCGAGGGGCCGTGTCTTTTCCCGCCTCTGCGATGCGGATCTGGGCGACCGGCGCTGCACGGTGGACGTGACCGACCCGGCCTTCAGCGGCGAAGGCGTGGTGACGGACGGCAGCGAGGCGGGACGGATCAGGCTCTCCGGGCTTGGCGGATACGGGCCGAGCTGGTTTTCCGGCGGGCGGCTGACGGTGCTGGACGGCGCGATGGCGGGGCGCTCGGTGGAGATCGTCGGCGACCGTGAAGACGGCGATGATCGTATCGTCGACCTGCTCTTGCCGTTTGCCGATGCGCCTGCCAGCGGGACGATCGTGCGGCTGCAGGCGGGCTGCGACAAACGCTACGGCACCTGTCGAGAAAAATTCGGCAATGGACTCAACTTCCAGGGCTTTCCGCATATGCCCGGAAACGATTTCGCGCTTGCCTATCCGGGCCGCGACACGGGCGAGAACGACGGCGGCCCGGTCGTTTCCTGAGCGTTTTCCTTCCTGAACAACCGACGGGATTTCCGATGATCGACCGAGAGCGGATCGTCGCGATGGCGCGCGGCTGGATCGGCACGCCCTATCGCCATCAGGCAAGCTGCAAGGGCGCGGGTGCGGATTGCCTCGGCCTCATTCGCGGGCTCTGGCGCGAGCTATACGGGCATGAGCCGGAAGCGATGCCGCCCTATGGCCCCGACTGGGCGGAGGCGGGGGGCAGGGAAACCTTCCTCGAAGCGGCACGGCGGCACATGCGCGAGGTGGACGTGGCGCAAGCGCGGCCCGGAGAGGTGCTTCTCTTCCGCTGGCGCGATGGCGCACCGGCAAAACACGCCGCACTTCTCACGACGCCTGAAACCATCATCCACGCCTATGAGGGCGTATCCGTCGTCGAAAGCCCGTTCGTGCCGGCATGGCGCAGGCGGGTGGCGGCGGCATTTTCCTTTCCGGAGGTATTTTAATGGCAACGCTCGTTCTGACAGCGGCGGGGCAGGCGCTGGGTGCGGCCTTCGGCGGACCTCTGGGTGCTGTTTTGGGCCAGGCGGCGGGTGCGATCGCGGGAAGCGCGATCGACAGCGCGCTTTTCGGCGAGAGCCGGACCGTCGAAGGCCGCAGGCTTGCCGACCTCGACGTGCAGGCGTCGAGCGAAGGCGCATCTATCCCGCTTATCTATGGTCGTGTGCGGCTTGCGGGCCAAGTGATCTGGGCGACGCGCTTCGAGGAGGCGGTGAGCGAGGAGCGCCAGGGCGGAAAGGGCGGCGACCGTGGCGGTGCGAGCGTCAGGAGCTATCGCTATTTCGCCAATTTCGCGGTCGCGCTTGCCCAGGGGTCCCTAAGCCACGTCGGCCGGGTATGGGCGGACGGCAAGCCGCTCGACCTTTCGAACCTGACCTATCGTGTCTACCTCGGTTCGGGTGAGCAGCCCGCCGACCCGCTGATTTCGGCGAAGCAGGGCGAGACGTCGGCCTATCGCCATACGGCCTATGTCGTCTTCGAGCGGCTGCCGCTGGAACCTTTCGGCAACCGCCTGCCGCAGCTTTCCTTCGAGGTGATCCGCGCCGCCGACCGGCTGGAGCCGATGGTGCGCGCGGTGAGCATCATTCCCGGTGCGGGCGAATTCGTCTATGAACCAAAGGAAGTCTCGCGCACGCCAAGGCGCGGGGTGAGCGAGACGGAAAACCGGCACGTCCTGCACGCCGACAGCAATTTCCTTGCCTCGCTCGATGAGTTGACGGCGCTTTGCCCGAACCTTGAAAGCGTGGCGTTGGTGGTGGCCTGGTTCGGCGACGACCTGCGCGCGGGGCAATGCACCATTCGCCCGAAGACGGAAAATGCGGCGAAGACCACGCGCGGCGCAACTTGGGCCGTCAGCGGGATCGGGCGCGCGCAGGCCGAAACCGTGAGCCTCATCGACGGGCACCCGGCCTATGGAGGCACGCCGTCCGACGCTTCCGTCATCTCCGCGATCAAGGAGCTGAAGGCGCGCGGACTTCGCGTCGTTCTCTATCCCTTCGTGCTGATGGATATCGCGCCCGGGAATGCGCTGCCGGACCCCTATGGCGGGCAGGAACAGGCCGCCTACCCATGGCGGGGCAGGATTACGGGATCGGATGGACAGGCGGCGGCTGCGGGTGAGATAGCGGCATTTGCCGGAAGGGCGTCGCCGGGCGATTTTCAGCCGCAGGCGGCGGGCGTCGGCTACAACGGGCCGACCGAATGGAGCTACCGGCGCTTCATTCTCCATTACGCGCATCTTTCTGAAGCCGCGGGCGGCGTCGACGCGATGCTGATCGGTTCGGAAATGCGCGGGCTGACGAGGCTCGGCGATAATGCGGGCGGCTACCCTTTCGTGGAAGCGCTTCGCACGCTTGCGGGCGATGTGCGCTCCATCGTTGGAGGGGAAACGAAGATCACCTATGCCGCCGACTGGAGCGAATACGGCAGCCACACACCGGTGCCGGGCGAATTGCGCTTTCCCCTCGACCCGCTGTGGGCGGACCCGGCGATCGACATGGTCGGCATCGACAATTACCTGCCGATCGCCGACCAGCGCGACGGCGGCGACCCGGACGGAAACTTCGACCCGTACGACATCGAAGCGTTGCGCGGGTCCATCGCGGGCGGAGAATATTTCGACTGGTATTACGCTAGCGAGGAGGACCGGAAGGCCGGCACCCGCACGCCGATAACCGACGGGGCATACGGAAAGCCATTCGTTTTCCGGGCGAAGGACCTTGCCGGCTGGTGGGCGAACCCGCACTTCGAGCGAACGGCCGGCGTGGAAGATGCTGCGCCGACGGCCTGGGTGCCGGAGGCAAAGCCGATCTGGTTCACCGAACTTGGCTTTCCCGCCGTCGACAAGGGTGCGAACCAGCCGAACGTCTTTCCCGACCCGAAATCCGCCGAAAGCGCGCTGCCGCATTTTTCCACCGGGGCGCGAGACGACCTGATGCAGCGCCGCGCGCTGGAAGCGCAGTTGAGCTGGTGGAGCGACGATCACCCGGACTTCGCGATGGGCGACAACCCGGTGTCGTCCGTCTATGGCGGGCCGATGGTCGATGCCTCCAATATTCATCTCTGGTCGTGGGACGCGAGGCCCTTTCCGACCTTTCCGGCAAGCGCGGACGTCTGGGCGGACGGGGCGAACTGGCGTGCGGGCCACTGGCTGAACGGCAGGCTGGGCGGGATGTCGCTGAAAGGCCTTGCGGAGGGTCTCGCGCTCGACCTCGGCGTGCCGGGTCACGTACTGACAGCCGAAAACGTAACCGGCGTCATCGATGGTATCGCCGTTGCGGGGCCGGCCTCGCCCCGGCGCGTGATCGAGCCTCTCGGCACGGCGTTCGGCGCAACGGGCGCGGATCTCGGCGACCGGATAACGCTTGCGCCCGCATGGCGGCCGCCCGTTTCCGAAATCGGCGAGGACGACCTTGCCGATGCGGGGCCGGACGAGCCGCCGGTTTCTATCCTGCGCAACCATGCGAGCGATCTGGCGGCGGAAATCCGCTTTGCCGCCCGCGACGTCTTGCGCGATCACCGGCGCTTCGTCGTTGCCTCGCGCAGGATCGAAGGCGAAAGCCGCCGCGTGGCCGAGACGGATACGGGCGCCGTCGCGGACGCGGAAACGCTTGGCCGCTACGCAGAACAGGCGCTCGTGCGCCAATGGGCGGAGCGGGAGGACATCCGCTTTGCGCTTTCCCCGCATCGCCTGGATGTGGAGCCGGGCGATATTCTCGATCTTCTGCCGTCGCAAGAATCGGGGCTTGCCCGGAAAATTACGCTGCGGGTGGAAACGGTGGAGGATGGCCCTGTCCGGCTCGTCGCGGCAAGAAGCGTGAGCGCGCCGCCGGTGATTACCCATGAAACGCACGAATTCGGCGGGCTGGGGCGGGTGACGCTTTCCCGATCCGGCCCGGCGGAGGCGATCATCGTCGATCTTCCTGCACTTCCCGGCGGCGAGGCCGACCACGCGCCGCGCATCGCCGCCTTTGCTTCGCCATGGCCCGGCGGGCTTGCCGTCTACCGCGGTGCCGAAATGGGGGGACTTGCGCCTGTGACGCGGATCGAGCGGCCGGCGACCATGGGAGAGCTTGCGACGGGCCTGATGCCGGGACCGACAGGACGCTGGGACAACGCTACGCAGGCCGAGGTGGAGCTTTACGGCGGAATTCTGTCTTCAAGGCCCGATCTCGATGTGCTTGGCGGTGCGAATACGCTGGTGGCGATCCCCGAAGACGGCGAAATAGAAATATTCCAGTTCCAGAGCGCGGAACTGATCGGTGAAAGGCGCTACAGGCTGAGCCGCCTGCTGCGAGGGCAACTGGGCACGGAAGCGGGGGCAAATGCGGGATTGCCGGAGGGCGCGCGCGTCGTGCTGATCGACGATGCCTTCGTTACGCTGCCGCTGTCGCTCGACCGGCTGGGGCTGCAGGAAAGCTACCGGATCGTGCCGGAGGGGCAGCCGCTCGACGGAACGGCAACCGTCACGCTGGATCATGCGGCCACTGGCCGGGGCGTTCTGCCGCTCGATCCGGTGCACCTCCAAGCGAGCCGCGAGGCCGATGGCGCGGTGATATTCCGCTGGATCCGGCGCACGCGCATCGGCGGCGACAACTGGATTGGAACCGACGTCCCGTTGGGCGAGGAACGCGAGGCCTACGAGGCCGAGTTTCTGTCTCCATCAGGTGAGGTTCTGGCGACATTGGCCGCCGAACGGCCCGAACTGCGGCTGGAGCCGGACGGCGAGCTTTCGATATTCGGTTCGCCGCAATCGGTATTCCATATCCGCATTCACCAGATATCGGGTGCGGTCGGGCGCGGGCTTCCCGGCGAGGCGGAGCTTCGGGTTTAGGAAAAACGATTGGAAACCGAGGGAACTGTCGTTTCGATTGCCGATATGTTCATGTGCTATTCATGCAACGTGTTGCAGGATCGCGCCCATGAAAAGATACCGGAAAATCACAGCAGGCGCTCTTGCCGGGTTCCTGGCTCTTGCCCTTTCGGGCGAGACCGCGTGGGCGGCGTGCCTCAACCAGTCCCAGGCCCGACAGGCTGTGGCAAGCGGGCAGGCGCGCCCGCTCGGCGCGGTCTCGCGATCCGTGGGCGGGGAAATCGTGCGGGCCGACCTATGCGAGCAGGGCGGACGTCTGGTCTATGTGCTATCCGTGCTTTCCGGCGGAAAGGTGACGAAACGCGTCGTCGACGCCAAGAGCGGACGGCCGCTCAGGTAACTGAATTTCTGAACGGTAGAATTCATGCGCATTCTCGTTGTCGAAGACGATCTCGACCTCAATCGCCAGCTTTGCGAGGCGCTGAGCGAGGCGGGCTATGTGGTCGATCATGCCGAGGACGGCGAGGAGGGGCATTTCCTTGGCGACACCGAACCTTATGACGCGGTGATCCTCGACCTCGGGCTGCCCGTACTCGACGGCCTGAGCGTGCTGGAAAACTGGCGGCGCGACGGAAAGACGATGCCCGTGCTGATCCTGACCGCGCGCGACAGGTGGTCCGACAAGGTGGCGGGTATCGACGCCGGCGCCGACGACTATGTTGCCAAGCCCTTCCACATGGAAGAGGTGTTGGCGCGTGTGCGGGCGCTGGTACGCAGGGCCGCGGGCCACGCTTCCAACGAAATTATCTGCGGGCCGCTGCGCCTCGATATCAAGGCAGGAAAGCTGACCAAGGATGGGGCGTCGATCAAGCTCACCTCGCACGAATACCGGCTGATTTCCTACCTCATGCACCAGAAGGGGCGCGTCGTCTCCCGCACCGAACTGATCGAGCACCTTTACGATCAGGATTTCGACCGCGATTCCAACACGATCGAGGTTTTCGTCGGGCGTTTGAGGAAGAAGCTCGGCGGCGATCTGATCGAAACGGTGCGCGGGCTCGGTTACCGGCTCGGCAGCGAAGATGGCTGAAGACGCGCTGCCTGAGGATGTCCGGAAGACGGCTGCCCCCAAACCGAGGCAACGCTCCCTTTCCGGCAGGCTGATCGGGGTTGCGACCATCTGGTCTGTGGTCGCGATCGCCGTTGCCGGCTTCATTCTCGTGACCCTTTACCGGCAGGCGAGCGAAAACGCGTTCGACGAGCGGCTCGACGTCTATGTGAAGGCGATAATCGGCGATATGGCGGGCGGGGAACCGGGAAAGCCGACGCGGCCCGACAACCTGGGCGAACCGCGCTTCGACCTGCCCGTTTCCGGCTGGTACTGGACGATCGTGGACGACAGGGAGGGGTCTGTCGTCTTTGCTTCGCTGTCGCTGTTCGGAGATACGCTGGAGCTGCCTTCGCTGCCTGCTTCCGGAGAGATGACGAGCGTGGCGAACGGCCCGGACGGCGAGGAAATCCGTATCGTTCAGCGGCGTATCGCCTTTGGCGACAACGAAGTCTACCGGATCGCCGTGGCGGGCGCGACCAACGAACTGCGCGAACAGACGGCCGAATTCGCCGGCCAGGTGGCGCTGACGCTCGCGGTCCTCGGGCTTGGGCTCGTCGGCGCGATATTCCTGCAGGTGCGGGTGGGCCTCAGGCCGTTGCGCGATCTGAGAAGCTCGCTCGCAAACGTCAGGAACGGCGATGCGGAAGCGGTGGAGGAAGACCTGCCCAAGGAACTTGCGCCGCTTGCGATCGAACTGAACGACCTCATCCGCTCCAACCGGGAGATCGTGGAGCGCGCGCGCACGCATGTCGGCAATCTCGCCCATGCGCTGAAGACGCCCTTGAGCGTCATTACCAACGAGGCGCGCGGCAGCGACGGCCCGTTCGCGACCAAGATGGCCGAACAGGCCGCCATCATGCGCACCCAGGTCGAGCATCATCTGGAGCGCGCGCGCATGGCCGCGCAGCGCCGCGTGATCGGCGTCTCCGTGGAAATAGAGCCGGCGGTGGCGCGCCTTGCGAGGGCTATGGCGAAAATCCACGCGGACAAGGACCTCGATATCGACGTCGACGCGCCGAAGGGGCTCCGCTTTCGCGGCGAACAGCAGGACCTGGAGGAACTTGTCGGCAACCTGCTCGACAATGCCTGCAAGTGGTCGGTTTCTCTCGTTCGCGTGACCGTCAAGCCCGACAGGGTAGGGGGCGAGGGCCGCGAGCGTGTCGAGATCGAGGTTGCCGACGACGGGCCGGGCCTGAGCGAGGACGAACGCAAGGAAGCCGTCAAGCGGGGCAGGCGGCTCGACGAGACGGTGCCGGGCACGGGGCTCGGCCTTTCCATCGTCGCGGATATCGCGCGAATCTACGGCGGATCGCTGGAACTTGGCGTTTCGGACCTTGGCGGATTGTCCGCGCGGCTGATTCTTCCGATGGCCCAGGCCACAGCGAGGATTTAACGTTTGGCGGCGTAGCAGGCCAGAATCGCTCCTGAACATGGCGCATTTGCACGATGGCGCTGCAAATCGTCAAAACCTTACCAAGGCCTAGCCTTCTCCTTCGGAGCGACGCAGTTCAGCCACAAACTTGTGAGAAGCGAAACTTGCATCGCGCCTCTATTTCTGGTCTCTCAATCGGCCGGGCGCACTTTTGCGGAAGTATGTGATGCTGGGGTGCTTACTTCGATTCCTCCCGGAATCAAGCCAGGGTCGTGAAATGAACCGGACGAAACCTGTTGTCGCCTGTTTGCTCCTCGGCTTGCTCGCGGCATGTTCAAGCTCGCATGGAACGGGAAGCTCCACCAACGACAGCGTTGTCGTGGGAGGATTGCTGGGCAATGCCTTTCGCGAAGAGCCGGTGACCCAAAACGATGCCGACAGGGTGCTTGCCGACCTTGTCAAGACCGAGACGGGCGGCGCGTTGACGGGAACCGACCGCCAGGCGGCGGCGACCGCGCTTTACCGGGCGCTCAGCGCCAGCACGCCCGGAAAGACGATCGCCTGGGAGAACCGGTCCTCCGGCGCTTCGGGAGACGTGATCGCCGGCCCGGTCTACCAGGTGAATAATGTCATCTGCCGCGACTACACGCATGTGGTCAGGATCGGCGAGCGGGAAGACGCTGTGCGCGGATCTGCCTGCCGCGAGGATGGCGGCCGCTGGCAACCCATAGTTTAACCTGCCCCCTGGCGCATCCGAAGAAACTCCGGACTTGAGACGCGGTGACATCAAGCCGGTTTGCGGGGAATTGTGGTTGCGGTTCGAAGGTTTGATTAAGCTTTTTTGGCCACAATGACGCCCCTGGAGCAATGCCGGCGCGGGCAATACGGCCCGTAAGCCTCAGCGTCAGCTGTGACCGGCGATCGAATTCGAAGCAATCGGGCATATTCGCATGGCAGAGCGATCCGTTCTGGTTCAGAAGATCCGCACATACCTGGAGGCCCTTTCGCCCCGGGCGGTGGACATGCTCGTGCGCAATCTGGAGCAAAGCTGCGCGAAGGGAAACGAGGACAAGACCGTCCGTCTGATCCTGGACGCCTGCCTGGAGCTTCTGCGCTCCGACAAGGAGGCCGTGAGCGGGGAACCGCGCGCCAACTGGCTGCAGCGGCTGTTCTTTCGTCCGGTCGAGGCGCTGTTGATCGACGAGCTTCTGCCGCACAAACAAAAGGGCAGGATCAACCGCTCCAGCCTCAACGGCATATGGACGCTGGTGGAGCGCGACCTTGCCCCCGACGCGGTAAGCGAAGCCCAGGCGCAGGTCCTGCGAGAAGAAACAGGCGAGGCAGAGGCGGCGACAATCGCCGGAAGGCTCCGCGACAGGGTGACGCCTGAGATCAGAAAGTTTCTCCGCGACACGACGGAAAATCCGAAGTTCCGGCGCCAGATGGCCATGATCGTCGGGGGCGACAGGGCATTTCAGGATCTGACCGACCTGGTGGAAGCCTTCGAGGCGGAAGCCTGGCTCATGCCGTTTTTCGAAGCGCTGCCGGAGAGGCTTAGCGACTGGGATTGCAAGGGCGACGGGCCGACGGCAAAACGCGTGCGCGAGGTGATGAAGGAAAATGCCGCCCAGGCGGCGCTTGTCGCTTCCGCCGTCCTGAGCCGCACCGACAACCCCGCGAGCCTTGCGACGCTGGCCTGCGGCCTTGCCGGGACAAACGATGAAAAGCTGCTGGCGGATAGCGCATATTCCGCCTTCATCGACATGGTTCTTTCCGAAACCGAACGCCTGCACATAATGGCGAGAAAACCTTCCGCCGACGCTGGCGCGGCATCCGCGGTTTCGCGTTATCGCGAGGTCGTGCGCCAGCTTGAGCGCGATATGGAGTTCGCAAGCGGCGGTGCGTGGCACAAGCGCCTTTCGGAAACGCGGCGGCAGTTTTCCGACCTCGTCAAAAGCGAGCTGGATACCGCCGTCTCGCGCGTGCGCCGGGCCCTGGAAATTCCGCCCCTTGGCGGTGACGGAAAGCCGGTCGTGGACCGTGCGGCCGTCGAGGACGCGATGCGGTCTCTTGAAACCCTGCAGATGATGCGCGGCGCGGCAGAGAGCTTCGCCGTGGTCGAAGTGACCATGCGAACGCGCCAGGCCGTGGAGCAGACGCTGGAGATCATGACGCGCCGTCTCTTGTCGGATGTGGCGAAAGTGGCTGAAGAGGAAAGGCCGGTTCATATTGCCGCAGCAGATGTGGCGATCGAGCTGTGCGAGAGCTATTTCGGCAAGGACTATGCCGATTCGCTGCGCCGCAGCCGGCGGATCGCCGCCAATGGCGGAGAGGTGAAATCTGGACCGGCGGCGAAGCCTGCGATAAAGAAGGCGGGGAAGGCCCCGGCTGTCTGACAGCCGCGACCGCAGGTCACAGGCCGTGATCTGTTGCGAACAACGGCGCGACACTATCTATTCTGTCAATCATGATCATCTGGATTGTCTTTGCCATCCTGACCGCGTTCGCGGCCCTTTCCATTCTCGTGCCGATGGCACGGGCCCGCGCGGGTGATGGCGAGCGGGCATCGCACGACGCTGAGGTCTATCGCGCGCAGCTTGGCGAGATCGACAAGGACCTTGAACGCGGCCTCATCGATGAAGAATCGGCGCAGGCCGCGCGTACCGAAATCGCCCGCCGGCTGATCGCCGCCGCAAAACCTCCCGAAGGCGGCGAAAAGGGCCGACCCGGGTCGGGGCTGCCCCTCCGCCTTGCGCAGCTTGCCGCGATTGTGTTCGTGCCGCTTGCCGCGATCGGGCTCTACCTCGAACTCGGCGCGCCGAACCTGCCGGACCAGCCGCTGGCGGAACGCCTTGCCGCAAGGCCGACCCAACAAGACCTGCCGCTTCTGATCGCTCGGGTGGAAAAGCATCTTTCAGACAATCCGCAGGACGGGCAGGGCTGGGATGTGCTGGCCCCGGTCTATATGCGCATGGGCCGGACATCCGATGCCGCCGCCGCCTATCGGAACGCGATTCGCATCCTTGGGCCGACCGTCGACCGGCAGTCGAACCTCGGTGAAGCGCTGACCATGGCCAATCAGGGCATTGTGAGCGCCGATGCGCGCGCAGCTTTCGAACGCGCCGTCGAAATCGACGAGAGGGCGATCAAGCCGAGGTTCTTCCTTGCTTTGGCGCTTGGCCAGGAGGGAAAGAACGACGAGGCAGCCGCGGCGTGGAAATCGATCCTTGACGAAGCGCAAGGCAATGAGCCCTGGGTTCCGGCAGCATTGGCGGAGCTTGAGAAGGTCGGCGGCGAACCTCCGCAGAGGTTTGCCCGCTCCGGACCTTCGGCAGGCGACGTCGCGGCCGCAAGCCAGATGTCGGAAGCCGACCGGGCGCAGATGATCGAAGGCATGGTGGCCGGTCTTGAAGAGCGATTGCGCTCCGAAGGTGGAGACGCCGAGGAATGGGTGCGCCTGATCCGCGCGTATACCGTGCTCGGGCGGCAGGACAAGGCGATGGAAACTTTTGAACTTGCAGCGGCGTCGTTCGAGGACGATCCGGCGGCGCTGGACAAACTGAAGGCGGCCCGACAGGCGCTTGAAACCGACCCCGATGAAGGCGGCGAAGAACCAACGCAATCGAACTGAGGAGTTTCGTCGCCAGCCTCTGCGAAATATCCGCTTACCATGGCGGCGTGAACGGAAACCGAAACAATGACGCGCAAACAAAGACGCCTTACCCTGATCGCTTCCGCCGGCGCCGTGCTGGCGGTTGCCGCCGGCTTGATCCTCTTCGCCCTCAACGATCAGATCGTCTTCTTCCAGAGCCCGACGGACATTGCGGCGAAAACCGTGCCCGAGGGAAGCCGGATCAGGCTCGGCGGGCTTGTCGAGGATGGAACGGTCGTGAAGGGCGACCATGGGGAAGTGCGCTTCAGTGTAACCGATACGGAGGCGAGCGTTCCGGTGATCTATATCGGGCTCTTGCCCGATCTCTTTCGCGAGGGGCAGGGCGTTGTGGCGGAAGGTGTGATGAAGCCCGATGGTGTGTTTCACGCCGACAAGGTGCTTGCCAAGCACGATGAGAACTATATGCCAAAGGAAGTGGCGGAGGCGCTGAAGGACAAGGGCGTCTGGCAGGGCGACAAAAAGGCCAATTGAGGATGTTGGCCGAGTGCCGGCCGATGGGGAGTGGCAGATGGTGAGTGGCGCGGGGCGATGATGGCGATGACCGTGGAA
The DNA here is from genome assembly GCF_013266695.1 of Hongsoonwoonella zoysiae. Classification (GTDB taxonomy): domain Bacteria; phylum Pseudomonadota; class Alphaproteobacteria; order Rhizobiales; family Stappiaceae; genus Hongsoonwoonella; species Hongsoonwoonella zoysiae. The sequence goes on along the minus strand of NZ_JABRXF010000003.1, from coordinate 117,766 downwards.
TTCGGGCACTACGCCCTGGTGCTGGCCCTCGTTTTGTCGCTGGTGCAGTCTTGCCTGCCCATATACGGCGCGTTGAAGGGCGATCGGCGGCTGATGGCCGTGGCAGGTCCTGTCTCGGGCATGCTGTTCCTTCTGGTCGGCCTGTCCTTCGCAGCGCTGACGAGCGCGTATCTTTCCTCCGATTTTTCCGTCCAGAACGTTTACGAAAACTCCCATTCCCTGAAACCGCTGATCTACAAGATCACCGGCGTGTGGGGAAACCATGAAGGATCCATGCTCCTTTGGGTGCTGATCCTCGTTTTCTTCGCAGCCCTTGTGTCGGCTTTCGGGCGCAGCATCCCGGATACCCTGCGCGCGGCATCGCTTGGCGTGCAAGGGTGGGTGAGCGCCGCTTTCCTCCTGTTCATCCTCGCGACGTCGAACCCGTTCCTGCGGCTGCAGCCGGCGCCGGCGGAGGGGCAGGACCTCAATCCGATCCTCCAGGATATCGGTCTGGCGATCCATCCGCCGCTCCTTTATCTCGGCTACGTCGGCTTTTCGATCACCTTCTCCTTCGCGGTGGCGGCTCTGATACTCGGGCGGATCGACGCGGCCTGGGCGCGCTGGGTCAGGCCCTGGGCGCTGCTTGCCTGGCTGTTCCTGACGCTCGGCATCGCCATGGGCTCCTACTGGGCCTATTACGAGCTCGGCTGGGGTGGCTGGTGGTTCTGGGACCCGGTGGAAAACGCCTCCTTCATGCCGTGGCTTGCGGGAACCGCGCTGCTGCATTCCGCACTCGTCATGGAAAAGCGCAATGCGCTGAAGGTCTGGACGATCCTGCTTGCGATCCTCACCTTTTCGCTGTCGCTGCTCGGCACGTTCCTCGTGCGGTCGGGCGTGCTGACGAGCGTGCATGCCTTCGCCACCGATCCGGCGCGCGGTGTGTTCATTCTCGCGATACTATGCGTCTTCATCGGAGGATCGTTGACGCTTTACGCCTGGCGCGCGCCCATGTTGAAGCAAGGCGGGCTGTTTGCGCCCGTCAGCCGGGAGGGCGCGCTTGTCCTCAACAACCTGCTGCTGACGGCAGCCTGCGCGGCCGTATTCGTCGGCACGCTTTATCCGCTGGCGCTGGAAGCGATCGCCAATGAAAAGATCTCCGTCGGTCCGCCGTTCTTCAACCTGACCTTCGGCCCGCTCATGATCCCGCTTCTGATTGCGGTTCCCTTCGGCCCGTATCTTTCCTGGAAGCGAGGAGACCTGCTGGCGGTTGCGCAGCGGCTTTGGGCGGCTTTCGGGATCGCGATCATTGCCATGCTTGCGGCTGCATGGCTGTCCGGGGCGGAGCGTATTCTCGCCGCTCCCGCTGTCGGTCTGGCCGTGTGGGTGATCGCCGGGTCGATATCCGAAATCCTGTCGCGCGCGAGGTTTCGCGATGTCGGTATCGGCACCGGCATAAGCCGGCTTGCCGGCCTGCCGCGCTCCGCCTGGGGAACCGCGCTCGGCCATATGGGGCTTGGAATCACCGCGCTCGGCATTGTCGTCACCAGCGCGTTTGAGGTGGAGGCGATACGTTCGGTCCAGCCGGAAGACCGTTTCGAGCTTTCCGGCTACGAGGTCGTCTTCAGGGGCGTCGCCCCGCGCCGCGGTGCAAATTTTACCGAGGATGTCGCCCATTTCGACATTTATTCTGGCGGAGCGAAAGTGACCGAACTGGAGCCCACCAAACGTCTCTATACGGCGCGGCAAATGCCGACGACGGAATCGGCGATCGCGACATTCGGCTTCTCGCAGCTTTATATTTCCATCGGCGAGGTTCGCGAGGACGGCGGGGTGGACCTGCGCGCCTACCACAAGCCGCTGATCACGCTGATCTGGCTCGGCACGCTCGTCATGGCGGCGGGCGGGGCGGTTTCGCTGAGCGACCGACGCCTGCGCGTCGGTGCGCCGAAACGGGCGCGGCAACAGCCTTCGCCAGCCGAATAGACGCCAGAAAGTTGGAACCGAAGATGGGAATACGTATTCCGGCCCTCCTACTTGGCGCATTGCTTGCCGTTTTCACGGCAAGCGACCTGAGGGCCGTGGAGCCGGACGAGGTACTGGACGATCCGAAGCTGGAAGAGCGCGCACGCGAGCTTTCGTCGGAACTGCGCTGCATGGTGTGTCAGAACCAGTCGATCGACGATTCCGATGCGCCTTTGGCCAAGGACCTGCGAATATTGGTCCGTGAAAGGCTGAAAGCGGGCGACAGCGACCAGCAAGTGCTGAATTACCTTGTCGACCGATACGGCGAATTCGTCCTTCTCAAGCCAAGGTTCGCACTCCACACCCTTTTCCTGTGGGGGGTGCCGCCGCTCGTTTTGCTCGGGGGTGGGCTTGCGATCTTTCTTGCCTGGAAGCGGCGCAAGCGCGACAGCGGGGGAGAGGCGAAGCAGGCGCCGCTGAGCGCGGACGAAGAACGCGAGTTGAAACGAATTCTCGACGATAGCGCACCCTGACCGGGACTTGCGCCGTTCACCAAACGGTGAGCAGGGTTGCATCGCAACCACCGAGTGACGTTCCTATCTGCGCTTGGATCGTTGAGTTGGCGCGAAAGGAAACGCTATGAGCGCGAAGCCCATCAGACTGACCTTCGAAGGTGCGCATGGCGCGGAACTGGCAGCAAGGCTCGACCTGCCGACAGGAACGGTAGAGGCGTATGCGCTGTTCGCACATTGCTTCACCTGCTCGAAGGACGTGACGGCGGCCAGAAAGATTGCCGAGGCGCTCACCCGGCGCGGCATCGCGGTGCTGCGGTTCGACTTTACCGGCCTTGGCGGTTCGGGTGGCGATTTCGGATCGACGAATTTCTCCTCCAACCTTGAGGACTTGCGCCGGGCGGCCAACCATATGCGCGAAAATCTGGAAGCGCCGAAGCTTCTGATCGGCCATTCGCTCGGCGGGGCGGCGATGCTTGCCGTTGCGGCCGATATTCCCGAGGCAAAGGCGGTCGCGACCATCGGCGCACCGGCGGAAGCCGACCACGTTACCCATAATTTCTCGGCGCATCTCGATGAGATCGAACAGAGCGGCGCGGCAACGGTTTCGCTCGTCGGACGGGACTTCCGCATCGAGAAACAGTTCATAGAGGATTTGCGTTCTCAGGACGTCGAGGCCCGGGTTTCGCAACTCAAAAAGGCGCTCCTCGTGCTGCATGCGCCGCTCGACGATGTGGTAGGCATCGATAATGCGACGAAGATATTCGTCGCCGCAAAGCACCCCAAAAGCTTCGTTTCGCTAGACAATGCGGATCACCTTTTGAGCAATCAGCAGGATGCCGCCTATGCCGCGGATGTCATCGCGGCCTGGGCGAGCCGCTACATCGAGCTGAAAGACAGCGCGGGCGAGGCAGCGGAGGATGGCGTGGTCGAGGTGCGCGAAACGGGGCTCGGCAAATTCCAGGCGATGGTGCAGGCGGGTCCGCACAGGCTTCTGGCCGACGAGCCCGTCTCGGTCGGCGGTTTTGCCTCGGGTCCATCGCCTTATGATTTCCTTTCGGCGGCACTCGGCGCCTGCACCTCCATGACGCTGCGCATGTATGCGGAGCGCAAGAACCTCCCGCTCGACCGGGTTTCGGTCGAAATCGGCCATGCCAAGGTGCATGCCCAGGATTGCAGCGATTGTGCGGAGGAACTGCGGGGCCGCAACGGCAAGATCGACAGATTCGAGCGCCGAATTGCACTTGAGGGCGATCTGGACGCCGACACGCGCAAGCGGCTTCTGGAAATCGCCGATAAATGCCCGGTTCACAGAACCCTGGAAGCCGGGGTGGCGGTGATCACGAAGGAAGTGCAGCCGAAGCGGAACTGAAACCAAAGGGTCGTCCGCCCACATTACGAAAGTTTAATCGGCCCGACAGGCGCCTGTAAGGCGGCCTCATCCATATCAGGTTCATCCGATGCGGCTTTGCCCCCGCGAAGGCGCGTCGGGCGAAAGATTTCCTGATCCGACCTCTTGGAAGAGAGCCGAATTCAAACGCCTGTTGGAGAACCGGACCATGACAATTGCGAATTCCAATGCCGCGAAAACCCTGAAGAAGCGCCGTACATCGCTGCTGGCCGGGGCGGTGATCCTCGGCGCGGCGGGCGCCATGAGCATCCAGACCGTGATTCCGGAAGGGCTCGCCCTTGCCGATCCTGTGCGCGTCGACGCGCCGGCGCCGGCGAATTTCGCCGAGGTCGTCAAGGCGGTCCAGCCCGCCGTCGTCAGCGTCCGCGTGCGGTCCGAGGCCCGCACGCAGACGATGGCGCTCGACGGCTTCAACGGCTTCGACGGAATGCCGGGCCTAGAAGATCTGCCCGACGACCACCCGCTGAAACGCTTCTTCCGCCGCTTCGGTGGCGAGGAGCAGCAAAAGCGCGCACCGCGCCGCGAGCGCCAGTCCCAGGGCTCGGGCTTCTTCATCTCCGATGATGGCTACCTCGTGACCAACCAGCATGTCGTCGACAACGGTTCCGAGTTCACGGTTGTAATGGATGACGGAACGGAATTCGACGCACGGCTGATCGGCGCGGACGACCGCACGGACCTTGCTCTTCTCAAGGTCGATGCGGAGCGCAAGTTCGAATACGTCGAATTCGCCGAAGAGGCGCCGCAAGTCGGCGAGTGGGTGGTTGCAATCGGCAATCCGTTCGGCCTCGGCGGCACGGTGACAGCGGGCATCGTTTCCGCGCGTGGGCGCGACATCGGCGCCGGCCCCTACGACGACTTCATCCAGATCGACGCGCCCGTGAACCGGGGCAACTCCGGCGGTCCGGCCTTCAACGTGAAGGGCCAGGTGATCGGCGTGAACGCGGCGATCTTCTCGCCTTCGGGCGGCAATGTGGGGATCGCCTTCGCCATCCCGTCCTCGACGGCGAAGAACATCATCGTCGACCTGAAGGACGATGGCACCGTGGTGCGCGGCTGGCTTGGCGTGCATATCCAGCCGGTGTCGGAGGATATCGCCGAAAGCATCGGCCTTGACAAGGCGAGCGGCGCCATCGTCGCGGACGCCCAGGACGACAGCCCGGCGAAAAAGGCGGGCATCAAAAGCGGCGACACGATCCTGAAGGTCGACGGCAAGACGGTCGAAGGACCGCGTGAGCTTGCCAAGATGATCGCCGAATACGCGCCCGATACCGAGGTCGACGTGACTATCTGGCGCGACGGGGAAGAAAAGAACATCTCCGTAACGCTCGGCCGCCTTGCCGAGCCCGAGAAGTTGGCGGATGCCGCCAAGCCGACGGGCGAGAAGACGGCCGTTGTCGAAAGCCTCGGTGTCGAGCTTGCTTCGGCCAAGGCCGTTGGCGTCGGCGAGGAAGGGGTTGTCGTGACGGACATCGTCCCGGACGGCGCCGCTGCCGAAAAAGGCCTCAAGACCGGCGACGTGATCCTTGAGGTTGCCGGATCGACGGTGAATACGCCGGGCGAGGTCGCGGAAGCGGTCGTCGCTGCCTCGGAGAAAGGCCGGAAAGCGGTGTTGCTGAGGGTCAAGAGCGACGAGACGGTGCGCTTCGTCGCGCTGCCTGTCGACAAGTCCCGAGGCTAACTTGCAAGTGGCGGATCCGGGTCGCCCCTGGCCCGGGACCGCCACCGAGCCAGGTTGTTGACATCTGTCGCCCCGAAACAACCGGCTCAACCGGCGGCGGATCGGACCGCTGCCGGTATTTTACGTTCCGGCTTGCGGGGCCGCATCATGAAATCACAAGGTTTCATGGCAAGAAAGCGGGCCAGAGCCTGAAATCTGCGGCATATTCTTGATTTACGGAGCGAATTGCGCTTCGTGTGAATATGCTCTGTCAACCAGCGAGCAGACGCATGCGTATCCTGATCATCGAAGACGACCGCGAGGCCGCGGCCTATCTGGTCAAGGCGCTGAAAGAGGCGGGCCATGTGGTGGACCATGCCGCCGATGGAGAGGAGGGCTACGATCTTGCCCTCGACACCGGTTACGACGTGCTTGTCGTCGACCGCATGCTGCCGAAACGCGACGGACTTTCCATTGTCTCCGAGCTTCGCGAACGCGACAACCATACGCCCGTTCTGATCCTCTCGGCCCTAAGCCAGGTCGACGACCGGGTCAAGGGCCTCCGGGCAGGCGGCGACGACTATCTGCCCAAACCCTATGCCTTCTCCGAACTTCTTGCCCGCGTCGAGGCGTTGGGCCGCAGGCCAAGGCAGGCGGGGCTGGAGACAAGCTACAGCGTCGGCGGGCTGACGCTCGACCGCCTCAGCCACACGGTGCGCCGCGAAGGGCAGGAAATTCCACTGCAGCCGCGTGAATTCAAGCTGCTTGAGTATCTCATGCAGCACGCCGGCCAGGTCGTCACGCGGACCATGCTGCTTGAAAACGTCTGGGAATATCACTTCGATCCGCAGACCAATGTGATCGACGTGCATATTTCGCGGTTAAGATCCAAGATCGACAAGGAGTTCGACAAGCCGCTGCTTCACACGATACGCGGGGCGGGATACTCGATACGTGACGGCGCTGGGTAAACTTTTTCGCACGACGGCGATCAAGCTGGCGGTGATGTACCTTGGCGTGCTCACCGCCGCCTCGGCGGTGCTGCTGGTTTATGTGTCCCAGCAAACGGCAAGCGTGATGCGCGACCAGATCGTGGAAACGGTCGACGCCGAGATTACCGGACTTTCGGACCAGTACAGGATCGGCGGTATCCGCCGCCTCGTCGCCGCTGTGGACGCGCGATCCCGCCAGCCGGGCGCCAGCCTTTATCTCGTCACCGACTTCGCCGGCAATTCGCTCGCGGGCAACATCCAGCAGCTTTCCTCCTCCGTACTCGCGGAAGCCGACGGCCAGATCCAGCGCGTGCGTTATACGCGCTTCGAAAACGAGAAATCCTACGAGGCGCTGGTGCGGGTGTTCGGGTTGACCGGCGGATACCGGATTCTCGTCGGCCGGGACCTTGCCGAGCAGCAGTATTTCCGGGGCGTATTGGCGGAATCTTTGCGTTACTGGCTGATCGTCGTGGTGCTGCTCGGGCTTCTCACCTGGGTTTTCGTCAGCCGCCGGGTGCTCAAGCGCATCGACGCCATGGCGGCGACAAGCCGGCGCATCATGAAAGGCGACCTGAACGAGCGCCTGCCGGTCGACGGCAGCGGCGATGAGTTCGACCGTCTGGCAACAAGCCTCAATGAGATGCTGGAGCGCATCGAGGCGCTGCTCTACGGACTGAAGGACGTTTCCGACAATATTGCGCACGATCTGAAGACGCCGCTGACGCGCATGCGTAACCGTGTGGAAAGCGCGCTTCGCGAGAGCGCGGATGAAGACGGTGCCGGTGCAAGACAGGCGCTCGAAGCGACGATCGAGGATTGCGACTATCTGATCCGCACTTTCAATGCGCTGTTACGGATCGCACGTGTCGAGGCGGGTTCCTCCGACGCGGAGATGCACGACGTGGACCTGAAAGCGCTGGCGGGCGAGATTGCCGAACTTTACGAGCCTCTGGCGGAAGACGAAGGCGCGACGCTTGCACTTGGCCCCCTGCAGGGCCTTACGGTCAGGGGAAACCGGGAGCTTCTCGCCCAGGCTCTGGTCAACCTCACCGAAAATGCGCTCAAATACGGCAAGGACCAAGAGACGGGGATTGCCAGCATCACGATCGGCATGGAAGAAGACAATGGCGAAGCATGCCTTTACGTGAAGGACAAGGGAAGCGGTATTGCCGAAGCAGACCGCGACCGCGCCGCCAGGCGCTTCGTGCGGCTGGAGACAAGCCGTTCCGAACCGGGTTCCGGCCTCGGTCTTTCCCTCGTGCAGGCAGTGACGCGCCTGCACCACGGGAAGCTGGAGCTCATAGACGGTGAACCGGGTCTCAAGGCCGTGTTGCGATTGCCGCTCAAGGACGGCGTATCGGGGGTGAAGGAAGATGAGGGATGAAAGCGCGGAACCGGCACGAGGAGCGGGGAGCCTTGCCGATCGCCTGACCATGATCCCGCCCGCTCGCGACATGGAGAAAGGCGACCTCCTGTTCGCGGGTGCTCCGCTGATTGAGGCTGCTCCCGAAAAGACCCGCAAGTTCCTGGCCGGCGTCTTTACCAATGCACCCTACCTGCGCGATATAGGTCTTGCCGATGAGGAACGGCTGCTGGCGATCCTCGACAGCGATCCGCTTGTGCGCACCGACAAGCTGATCGAAAGCGCCAGGGGATTGAGGAGCGAGAGCGAAGCGGAACTCATGTCGGAGTTGCGCAAGCTCAAGAAGGAACTTGCGCTGACGCTGGCGCTTGCCGATATCGGCGGCGCGATCTCGCTTGACGATGTTACCGGAGGGTTGAGCCGCTTTTCCGATGCCGCGCTCGATGCCGCCATCCGCTTTTGCCTCGACGAGTTGACACGACGGGGAAAATTCGCCCCGAAGGATCCGGAAAAGCCTGAAGCGGACAGCGGCTTCATCGTATTGGCCATGGGCAAATACGGCGCCTTCGAGCTTAATTATTCTTCCGATATCGATCTGATCGCGCTTTACGATCCGGACAAGGCGCCGCTTGCGGGAAATGCCGAGGCGCCGGTGGAATTCGTCCGTCTGGCGAAACGTGTGGTCAAGATCCTGAGCGAACGCACGGGCGACGGTTATGTCTTCCGCACCGATTTGAGGCTGAGGCCCGATCCCGGTGCAACGCCGCTTGCCATGGCGATTCCGGCCGCGCTCGTCTACTACGAGAGCATGGGGCAGAACTGGGAGCGCGCCGCACTCATCAAGGCGCGCGCCTGCGCGGGCGACATTCGGGCGGGCGAAGCGTTCTTGCGGGAGATTTCACCCTTTATCTGGCGCAAGTATCTGGATTACGCGGCGATCTCCGACGTCCATTCCATCAAGCGACAAATCCACGCGCAGAAGGGGCACGGGCGCATCGCCGTTGCCGGCCACAATGTGAAGCTCGGCCGGGGCGGCATTCGCGAGGTGGAATTTTTCGCGCAGACGCAGCAGCTCATCGCCGGCGGGCGCATTCCGGACCTTCGCGGAAAGCGGACGCTGGATACGCTCGCGAAACTCGCGGAGCTCGGCTGGATCGAGGAGGCGGCGCGCGCCGAACTGGAGGAGGCGTATGTTTTCCTGCGCGCCGTCGAACATCGCATCCAGATGGTGAACGACGAACAGACACATACGCTGCCCTCCGACGATGCGGGCCTTGCGCGAATCGCCGCGCTGATGGGCCATGAGGACGTTTCCGCCTTCAAGGATGCGGTCAGAGCCCGGCTCGTCGTCGTACAGGGGCACTATGCGGCTCTGTTCGAGGATGAGCCGGAACTTGCCTCCGACCTCGGCAACCTCGTCTTTACCGGCGACGATGATGACCCCGGCACGCTGGAGACGCTGTCCCGCCTCGGCTTCAAACGCCCTCAGGACGCCTGCCGTATCATAAAATCCTGGCATTTCGGCCGCTATCCCGCCGTGCGATCCACCAAGGCGCGCGAGCGGTTGACGGAGCTCCATCCGCTGCTGATCGACGCTCTGGCCCGCACCGATAACGCCGATCAGGCGCTGATCGCCTTTGACGGGTTTTTATCGAAGCTGCCGGCGGGCGTTCAGCTTTTTTCGCTCCTGCGCTCCAACCCGCAGCTTTTGAACCTGCTGGCAACGGTGATGGGGGCGGCACCGCGGCTGGCGCAAGTCGTCTCGCGCCGGGTGCATGTGCTCGATGCCGTGCTCGATCCGGCGTTTTTCGATGCGATGCCGCGTGCCGCCGAGTTCCGGGCGGGCCTTGAACGAACGCTTGGCCTGGCACGGTTTTACGAGGATGCGCTCGATCGTGCGCGTATCTTCGCGCAGGAACAGCAGTTCCTGATCGGCCTGCGGCTTTTGTCGGACACGCTGAACGCTCTGCAGGTCGGCCATGCGCAGGCACGGCTTGCAGAGGTGGTCGTGCAGATGCTGATGGAGCGGGTTGTCGAACATGTGGCCGAAACCCATGGCAAGCTCAAGGGCGGCGATTATGCGGTTGTCGCCATGGGCAAGCTCGGCGGGCGCGAAATGACGGCTTCGTCCGACCTCGACCTCATGCTGCTCTACGATTTCGAAGAAGGTGTCGAAAAGACCGACGGCCAGCGCCCGCTGGAGCCGGGCCCATATTATATCCGTTTGACGCAGCGCCTTGTCACCGCGCTTTCCGCTCCCACGGCGGAAGGATTGCTCTATGACGTCGATTTCCGGTTAAGGCCATCCGGCAATGCCGGGCCGCTGGCAACGCGGCTTTCAGCCTTTGAGGACTATCAGGCGAACCGAGCCTGGACGTGGGAGCATATGGCGCTCACGCGCGCCCGGGTGATTGCGGCATCGAGCGATCGAATTCAGGCAAAGATCGAGAAATCGATCTGCGACACGCTCTGCAAGCCGCGCGACGTGGCGACCGTTGCCCGCGAGGTCGCCGGCATGCGCGCGCGCATCGAGAAGGAAAAAGGGTCGAAAGACATCTGGGATCTGAAGCAGGTGGCCGGCGGGCTCGTCGATATCGAGTTCGTCGCCCAGTACCTGCAGCTCGTTCACGCGGCCGCTTATCCCGACATGCTGAACCAGACGACGGAAACCGCCCTTGGCAAGGCAGCGGAAGCAGGCGTGCTCGACCCTGGCGACGCCGAAGTGCTGGTGCCGGCGATCCGCATGTATCATGCGCTGACGCAGGTGCTCAGGCTTGCGGTTGAAGGGCCTTTCAAGCGTGAAGAAGCCCCGCGCGGCGTGATAGACCTTCTCGTGCGGGCGAGCGGCGAACCCGATTTTGCCCGGCTTGAGGCGAAGCTCGCCGACATGCAGGCGAGCGTGCGTTCAACGTTTGAAAAAATCGTCGGCCCCGTGCGCGTTCAGGATTGATTTTCGGCGCCTGAGTTGGCCGCTTGCGGGTTTCTCTCCCGGAGATCCATTTCTCCGCCGCTTGTCGAAGGAAACAGCCTGCCGCAGGCTCAGACTTCCGCGGGTTCCGCTGCCGATTGACCATCCGCCGACGACGGGCCGGAAACGGGAAGGCTCAGGTGAACCCGGGTGCCGACACCTTCCTCCGACTGGATATCCATCCTGCCGCCGTGAAGTTCCGTCAGCGAGCGGGCGATGGCCAGGCCAAGGCCGGAACCCTTGTGCGTCTTCGTGAACTGATTTTCCACCTGGACGAACGGCTGGGCGAGCATCGGCACGTGCTCGCGCGCAATCCCGATACCGGTGTCGGTGACGACGACATCGACGGTATCTCCGCCGCGTGTCGCCTCGATGGAAACCGTGCCGCCGTCCTGCGTGAACTTGACGCCGTTCGCCATCAGATTGATCAGGATCTGCTTGAGGGCGCGACGGTCGCCGGAAAGCATCAGGTCATCGTTGGCCTTCGCCTCGACGATGATGTGCTTTTCCTTCGCCGTCGGCGTGACGATGCGCGTCACTTCCTCGACGATCTGGCCGAGGTCGACCTCCTCGCTCTTCAGCTCCATGCGTCCGGCTTCGATCTTCGACATGTCGAGAATGTCGTTAATCACGTTAAGGAGGTAGCGGCCGCTTTCGTGAATGTCGCGGCAATATTCCTGATATTTCTCGGAACCGAGCTTGCCGAACATTTCCTGGTTCATGATTTCCGAGAAGCCAATGATCGCATTGAGCGGCGTGCGAAGTTCATGGGAGATATTGGCCAGAAACTCCGACTTCGCCTTGTTGGCCTCTTCGGCGCGGGTCTTTTCTTCGGAGTATTTCTCGGCGAGTTCGACGAGCTGCTGGGCCTGAACCTCGAGCTTCTGGCGCGATTGGCGAAGGTCCGCGATCGTCGCGATCTGGCGCCTTTCGCTTTCCATCAGTTTTTCTTCGTGACGCTTCAGCGCGGTGATATCGGTGCCGACCGAGACGAACCCGCCGTCCTTGGTCCGACGCTCGGAGATCTGCAGCCAACGGCCGTCTTCAAGCTGGGCTTCGTAGCTGGAGGATGCCTCGCTCACGCTCGCGCCGATCGCGCTTGTGTTGACCACGGGCTGACGGGCCGTTGCCATGACCTGCGAGTAGGGTGTACCCGTGCGGATGAGGCTGGGCGGAAGGTCGTGCAGCGTCTGATAGTTGGAATTGCACATGACCAGGCGGTTTTCGGAATCCCAAAGCACGAAGGCTTCGGAAATGGTCTCGATCGCATCGCGCAGGCGCAGGTCGGCGGTGCGGCTCTCCTCCGCCAGCTTCTTTTGCTCCGTAACGTCGATGCAGATGCCGATCAGATGCGGTTCCGCAAGACCGGGCTCCGTCTGCACCTCCGCCCGCGCTCGCAGCCAGACCCAGTTGCCGTTGGCATGGCGCATGCGGAACATGCGGTCCACCGTGGTCTCGCCGGTCTCAAGCAGCGTTTCCGCTAGCTCATAGAAATCGATGTCATCGGGATGGGCGATCGCGGTGATCTCTGCGAAACCGAGTATATCGTCGCGCGGCTCCTGGCCGAGCATTTCATAAAGAGATGCCGACCAGAAAATCCGCCCGCGCGAAAGGTCCCAGTCGAAAAGGCCGCATCGCCCGCGATTGAGCGCGGCGTCGATGCGCCCGCGCGTCGCCGCATAGATCTGATCGGCCTGTTCGGCGCGCGTTGCCTGGGAGAAGAAGGCGTAGATCAACACGATGAGAACGGCGGCGGTGCCGACGAAGAGGGTAACATTCGCCGAAACGTCGGCCCGCCAGTCCGCGAATACGGCCTGCTGCGGCTGGAGAACGGCCACCATGCCGAGGCGGCCGTCCAGATGATGGACCGTGGCAAAGGCGGCATCCTCCCGCCCTTCGTGAATCGTGAGAACGCCCGCCCGCTCGCCAAAAACGGTCAGAGGTTGGCCGGCGCCGAGCAGGCCGGTCAGCGGGCGGCCCTCCATGCCAGGCCGGATCGGAGCGCTGGCGACGATGGTGCCGTCGGCGTCGGCGACATATATCTGCCGCCCACCGCTGGTTGCGCGCGGCGGCAGATTATCGGCGAGCGCCGTTTGCAAGGCTGTCGCGAAGCCGATTTCCGGAAGCTCGTTTTCGGCAAGCGCCAGCCGAGCGGAAAGCGACGTCGCGATCATTGACAGTTCATCGCGCGCGCGGGTGTCGATTTCCTGATGGTCATAGGAAATCGAAAGCGCCCTGTAGATGGCGAGCGATGCAATGAAGAAGACCGAAAGTGCCGGAATGAGCCTGCGGAAGAACGGCTCCGACGCCAGGAGGCGATGATATGCCGGTTGAGCCAGAAGGCGTATGTGCCCCGTCAGCGAGGTCGCGCCTTTCTGCCTTCTTATAAAGTCCGCGAATCGGCGCGCGGACGCGTTGGCAATATATGCCCGCGCCATCCCCTTGGCCCCCAAAGTCTTGATTTCCGCCGATGATTCGATACACGCCGCTCGTTCGAATCATTCTCATTTGAATCTTATTCGAAGAGTCTGTCCAGTCCCTCGAAGGAAAATTTTGGTTAATGAAGCGTTAAATTTACGCGTTGTAGTGCGGTAGTATTTGCGCGGCCAAACGTATGTCTCTTCCTTTATTGAAGCGATCTTTCTGCTATATCTTTGACGTCTCGGGAAAGATTAGGCTTTTCCGTAACGCGGCGAAGCGCATTTTCCGCAAGAATACGACGTGTTGCCTCTAAGGCACGCCATGATCGAAAAGCGGAAAGGAGCCGTGCCGCTACCTGCGGATTCTTGTCGTCAAGCGCAAGAACGGTATCGGCGACGAAGTTGAAGCCTGCCCCGTCGATCCGGTTGAACTGCGTCTGATTGCCTGTGGCGAACGCACCGACGAGTGCTCTCAAACGGTTCGGATTGGCGAAGGAGAAGGCCGGATGGGCGGTCAGCGCCTTCACCTTGTCGAGCGTGTCCGGATGGCCCGCGGTTGCTTGAACGGTGAGCCATTTGTCGATCGCAAGCGGGTGGGTGCCATGGCGCTCGTAATAGGACGCGAGCGCTTCGTCCGCACCTTCAAGACGGGCATGGACAAGCTGGGTCAGCCCCGCAAGCCGGTCGGTCATATTGTCCGCGTCACGGAAATGGGCGCGCACGCGCTCGGCTTCTCCTTCGATGCCCGAATGCGCAAGATATTCCAGAAGTGTGTTTCGGAACGCGCGCATTCCGGCCGAGGCTGCATCCGGCCGGTAGGGGCCGTCGATGCTCAGGCTGTCGTAGATGCGAGCAAAACTCGTACCGTTTTCTTGTGCGACAGCCTTGCGGAGGTGATCGCGCGCGGATGCCACCGCATCCGGATCGACGTTGGAGCCGATCTCGCGAGCGATGTCGGCTTCCGAGGGCAATTGCAACGCCAGCGCGCGAAACGCGGGGTCGAGGCTTTCATCCTCCGCAACGGCGCCAAGTGCATGGATCAGAAGATCGTCCACCTCTATCGTGCTGTCCTTGACCGCCGCATTGGTGCCGGTGACCAGCGACGACAGCGCCACGCTCTGCAGCGCCTGCCAGCGGTTGAAGGGGTCGCCGTCCTTGCCGGCAAGAAACAGGTAGTCTTCCTCCGAAAGGTCGCTTTCCAGGATTACGGGTGCGGAAAACCCTCTGAAGAGCGAAGGTATCGGCCGCTCGCCAATGCCTGAAAACGTCACAGTGTGTTCGGGCGCCTGGAGTTTCAGGACATCCCCCTTCGCTTCGGCCCCGGATATTGCCTCGTACGCCAGGTCCGAGCCGTCCTTGCCGACGAGGGCGAAGCGGACGGGAATAGTCATCGGCTTCTTGTCGGACTGGCGTGGCGTCGGCGGTATGGACTGGTTGAAGGAAAGGGTGAAAACCTTTGCCTCGGCATCATAGTGCGATTTCACGGCGACCGTAGGCGTGCCGGCCTGTTCGTACCAAAGAGCGAATTGTTCGAGATCCTCGCCGGACGCGGTTCTGAAGCATTCGAGGAAGGCCTCGACTGTCGTCGCCTCGCCGTCGTGACGTTCGAAAAACAGGTCCATGCCGGCCCGGAATGCCCGATCGCCCAGAAGCGTCTTGAGCATGCGAACGACTTCGGCACCCTTTTCATAGACGGTGGCGGTATAGAAGTTGTTGATCTCCTGGTAGAAGCGCGGCCTTACGGGATGGGCGAGGGGGCCCGCATCTTCCGGGAATTGGTGCGATTTCAAAAGGCGGACGTCGCTTATGCGTTTGACCGGCCTTGAACGCTCGTCGGCCGAAAATTCCTGATCGCGGAAAACTGTGAGGCCCTCCTTCAGGCAAAGCTGGAACCAGTCGCGGCAGGTGATCCGGTTGCCCGTCCAGTTGTGGAAGTATTCATGCGCGATCACCGCCTCGATGTTGGCGTAGTCCTGATCGGTCGCGGTATCGGGATCGGCAAGGATGTATTTGTCGTTGAAGATGTTGAGACCCTTGTTCTCCATCGCGCCCATGTTGAAGTCGGAAACGGCGACGATGTTGAACACGTCGAGATCGTATTCGCGGCCAAAGGCCTGTTCGTCCCAACGCATGGAGCGCTTCAGCGAGTCCAGAGCCCAGCCGCACTGCCCCTCGTTGCCGTGTTCCACATAGATGCCAAGCTCCACCCGCCGTCCGGAAGCGGTGGTGAATTCTCCCGGCACACGGGCAAGGTCGCCCGCCACGAGTGCGAATAGATAGGAAGGCTTGGGATGCGGGTCGTGCCAGATGGCGAAGTGCCGATCGGTCCCCTCGATCTCGCCAGCTTCGACAAGATTGCCGTTGCCCAGGAGCACCGGCGCTTCCGCCTTGCGCGCCTCGATCCGCGTCGAATAAATGGCGAGCACATCGGGCCTGTCGAGGAAATAGGTGATGCGGCGGAAGCCTTCCGCTTCGCACTGGGTGCAGTAGGTGCCTTGCGAGCGATAAAGGCCCATCAGCTTTGTATTGGCGTCCGGGTCGAGCTCGGTCGAGATGTCGAGCACGAACGGCCCTGACGGGGGGGTGGAAATTTCCAGGCGGTCCGGGCTTGCCGAGTAATCCTGAAAGGTGAGGGCCGAGCCATCGAGCAGGAGGCCCGCAAGCTTCAGGCCGTCGCCGTCGAGCACAAGAGGCGTTCCGGGAGCGGTGTTATCGCTGCGCCGGATCGAAAGCCTTGCGCTGACGCGCGTCGCCTTGGGCGCGAGGCGAATATCAAGATCGACCCGGTCGATCGTGTAAGGGGCGGGCTGGTAGTCTTCGAGGCGAACACCGCCTGCGGTTTCAGTGCGCATTGTCTATTCCCTGTCGGCAGCTTCGGTTGCCGGATAATTCCTATTTCAATCTTTGAACGGCGCCGGGCGGACGGCATTGATCCGTCTCATTCGCCAAGCCGATTCGGCGAGAAAATTCCGATCCTCGAAGGTCTAAAGAAGCGCGACCAGCGATTTCGTCAGATCGCTTTCCGGCGAGGCGAGCGGGCCGATGATCGTGAAATGATTGTCCTCGCCTCGAACGTCGAGGTGCGCGGTCACGCCGCCACGGCCCCAGATGTCGACGATGACGCGCGATTGGCGAAGGTACTCCGACGATTCGGCCCCGCCCACGGCGGCGGTCAGCTTCGTGCCGCGCGGCGCAGACATGGCGATCGGCGAAAGTGCGATCGCCTCCGCCCGGTCCATTCCAAGTTTCTCGTTGATGGATGTTTCGATAAGGGGCTGAAGGTCGAACAGGCCGGATATGGCAAGGCCCGCAGGCACAAGAAGCGGCGGCAGCCCTCGTTTCGTCCAATCGGTTGCGAGCAGCGCCGCGGTCAGATGGCCACCCGCCGAATGGCCGTATGCGACGATGGGCTTTCTGTAACGCTCCCAGAGAGCGCCGACCAGACTGCGCATTTCCTCCAAAATGTCGCCGATCCGCACTTGCGGGCAAAGATCGTAATTGGCGACCGCAACGGGGAGCCCGTGTCCGAGAGGCCCGGCGGCCATATGCGAGAAGGACTTGTTATCGAATGCCTGCCAGTAACCGCCATGTATGAAAAGCGCGATGGCGGAAGCAGGCTCCACACCCCCTTCGGGAATGAAGAAATCGAATGTGGCGCGCGGGGATAGCTCATAGGAAATGTCGAGCTCGCCGCTCGCGGCGTCGCGAAATGCGGCTGCATCGCGCTGCCATCCGGCGATGATGCCCGGATGTTCGGGTACCCGGGCCCGGTTGTTGTATTCGCTCTCGTAGTCGAGACCGCTCATATCGCCCTCTTGTCGAATGCCTTCCTCCTCTTAATCCCGATGCAGAGCCCGAAACAACCCGCCATACGCGAAGCAATGTAAAAATCGGCTATGGCGAATGAAGTTGCCCGCATTGCTCGCGTTACGTCACAATTCGCATATATTGCGGCGAACGGAGGAATTCGCGCGCATGAAGAACAAACGGCCTCAGTCCGTAAGCGGCTTCAGGAGGGGAAATGCGGGCCGTTTGTCGCTTGCGGCAATCGTGGCGTCGGCATTCGGCGGGCTTGTTGCCGTTTCGATGTTGCTCGTTCTTTTTCTTGCCGTCATGGCGAATCGCGAAAACACTTTTTCGCTTCTCAACGACAAGACCGTTCTGATCGTCCGCTCGCTCAAGGACCGGGTGGAAAACCACCTGGAGCCGGTCGAATATTCCGTCTCAGCTCTCAAGCGCCTGTTTGAGGATGGAGATATTTCCGGGGCGGATTTCGCCCGCATGCGCCTTGCCTTGTCGGGCGCCATTCTCTCCAATCCGTCGATCGACGTTATCGTTTTCACGGATACGGAAGAAAACGAATCCGGTATCTATCAGGATGAGAATGGCAAGCTCTGGCCGTTCCAGCGCAATCCCGTGCCCGAGATTGCCCGACGCTACGTTCTGCCGACGGTAGAGCCTGGCTCGCCACCCACCTGGGGGCCGCTTCTCGATGTTCAGGGTCGCGTTTATGCGAATGTAACCGTGCCCTTGCTGCGCGACGGGAAGCTGGCGGGATATCTGACCGCTGCCGTTTCCACGGATGAGATTGGCAAGGCCGTGCGCGAACTCGATGAAGGCAGCGACGCCACCGTCTTCATCGTTACCGGCGGCGAAACCGTCATCTCCCATTCCGATATCATCGACCTGCAGGCCGGCAGGGACGATGAAATCGTTTTGCCGGTAACGATCTCGGAGCTTGCCGATCCGGTCTTGTCGCGCCTTGCCTCGACGCCGGTGATGAAGGATTTCAAGGCGGCGGAAAAGGCGGGGGTCGAGGTTCGCAGGATCGGCGACGGCCCGGAACAGTCGAATTACATAACCATGACGGCGACAATCACGGGCTACGGTCCGCAACCCTGGCTCGTCGGTGAATATGTGAAGTCGGCGAGTGTCTCGCGCGAGGTGCATCGCCTCAGAGGTTCGGCGGTGATCGGACTTGGAGCCGTGTTCCTTGCGTTTCTTGTTGCTGTATGGCTCGCCCGCAGGTCGGCTCGCCCGCTTCGCGAAATCGCCGCGCGTGCCCAGTATGTCGGCAAGCTTGAATTCGAGCATGTCAACGCGCTGCCGCGCAGCCGGATACGCGAACTCGATCAGGTATCCATGGCATTCAATGCCATGGTGTCTGGCCTTCGCGCGATGAACACCTACGTTCCGCGCTCTTTGTTCAACAAGCTCATGCGGCTCGGTTTCGAAGGTGCTTCCAAGGCGCGCGAAGCGGAATTGACCTTCGTATTCACGGATATCAGCGGCTTTACCTCGCTTTCCGAGAAAATGACGGCGACCGAAACGGCCGACGTGCTGAACTCGCACTTCGGCCTGCTCGTTGAAGCGGCGGAAGAGGAAGGCGGCACGGTCGACAAGTTCATCGGCGATGGCATGTTGGCGTTCTGGGGTGCCCCCGACGCGCGGCCGGATCACGCGCAGGCCGCGCTTCGCGCCTGCCTGAAAATGGCAAACGCCCAGCACAAGGCAAACCAGGAAGCGATGCGTCGCGGAAAGCCTGCACTGAGGCTGAGGATCGGCGTCCACACCGGCTCGGCGGTCGTAGGCAATGTCGGCGCGCTCGACCGATGGAACTACACCGTCGTCGGGGACGCGGTGAATACCTGCGAGCGACTTCAGTCGCTTGGCCGCACGGTGGTAACTGGGGACGATACGATCATCCTTGCCAGTGCCGACACCCTGGCGCGTATTCCCGGCATCACGGGCGTGGAGCCGGTCGGCGAGCAACACCTGCGCGGTCGCGAGGCGAATATCGAGGTTTGGCGCGTTCACTCAGACGCTTCCTGGCCGGCTGAAGGGCGCATTTTCGCGCCAGGACAACGCGGGGTGGCCTGACAGCTTCCGCCTGCCCCCGACGGAAGCTTGCGCCGGTGCCGGTCGGTAGCGCCATGGAATTCGGATTTAACCTATCGTCACGAGGTCATTATCACTTTGTGATTTGACGTTTTGCCGGATAGTCTGAGGCGCGATCCGGAACGTGGAAGGGGAACCCGCAGGATGGAATCGCTTAACCGGGCCAGTCACCCGAATCTGAAATTCGTCTTTGTTGGCAGCATGCTCTGAACGAACTTCGGATTTGAAAGGGTGACAGCCAAATCAATGTTTCCGGTGTGGTTTTCGAATTTGAAATACGCTCTGGCGACTGCTGCTTAAACGAGGCGTATTTCAAATTCGCCGCACTGGGTGGTTTCCCATAGTGGCGGGCGCCGCCAGGAGGAGGGCGGAGCAAGTGAATGTGTTGACGATCGACGGTCTGACCGTCGATTTCCAGACCGGGGAAGGGGCGACCCGCGCAGTCGACGACGTGTCGTTCGCCATTCCGCAGAACCGGACGGTTGCGCTGGTCGGAGAATCCGGATCCGGCAAGACCGTTATTTCGCAGGCAATCATGGGGCTTTTGCCGAAGGCCGCTCGTATCGTCTCGGGAAAGCTCATCCTCAACGACCCTGAGTCACGCTTGAAGCCGGTCGATATCGCCCAGTTGGATCCCGAGAGCCCGCAAATGCGCGCGATCAGGGGAGATCGCATCGCGATCATCTTCCAGGAGCCGATGACGTCCTTGTCGCCGCTTCACACGATCGGCGACCAGATCGGCGAAGCCGCGGAGCTTCATCGCAATGTCGATGGGAATCAGGCGCGAGAACTCACCCGGGAAATGCTGCGTCTTGTGCGTTTCCCCGATCCGCAGCGCGCGCTCGACGCCTTTCCCTTCGAGCTTTCAGGAGGTCTGCGCCAGCGCGCGATGATTGCCATGGCGATGATCTGCCATCCGGCATTGTTGATCGCGGATGAGCCGACAACCGCGCTCGATGTCACGATCCAGGCGGAGATCCTGAAGCTTATCAAGGACGTGCAGCAAGAGCTGCAGATGTCCGTCCTCGTCATCACCCACGATTTCGGCGTGGTGGCCAATATGGCCGACGAAGTGGTGGTCATCTACCATGGGCGGATCATGGAAAAGGGCAGTGCCCGCGCGCTTTTCAAGACGCCGGGTCATTCCTACCTGAAGGCGCTGCTGAACGCCGTGCCGCGCTTCGACATGAAGCCCGGCGAGCGGCTTGTGCCGATCCGCCCGATCGAACTGCAGGCAGGCGGCCTTCTGACGGGTGGCGGGCGAAAGACGATCACCGCGGGCAAGCCGCTCGTTCAGCTTCAGCATGTTTCCAAAAGCTTCCTGACCCGCAAGGGCAGCCTGCTTTCGGCCAGGGCGCGGGAGTTCCTTGCGCTCGACGATATCAATCTCACGGTCAACCGCGGCGAATGCGTGGGCCTTGTCGGCGAATCCGGTTCCGGCAAGACGACGACCGCCAAGGCTATCTTGCGCGCGTTGCCGATAGATGCCGGACGGATCCTCTATGACCGCGGCGACGGGCCGGCAGATGTCGCGCACTTCAACCGCGAGCAGCTCCTGGACTACCGCCAGCGCGTCCAGCTTATTTTCCAGGATCCGTTTTCCTCGCTCAACCCGCGCATGACGGTGAATGACATCCTGTCCGAGCCGCTGCTCATCCACAAGATCGGCGCGCCGGAAGAGCGGGCGGAGCGCGTTCGCGAGCTTATGCGGCTTGTCGGGCTCGACCCGCGTTACCTGCGCCGCTATCCGCATTCGTTCTCCGGCGGGCAGCGCCAGCGTATCGGCATCGCCCGCGCGCTCGCTCTCAATCCGGAGTTCATTCTATGCGATGAGCCCACGTCGGCGCTCGACGTCTCGGTGCAGGCCCAGATCCTTAATCTTCTCAAGGACCTCAAATCCGAATTCGGTCTAACGTATCTCTTCGTCAGCCATAATCTTGCGGTGGTCGACTATATCGCCGACCGGATTGCCGTGATGTGCCGCGGGCGCATCGTCGAAGTCGGTCCGACGCGAGAGGTCGTCGACAATCCGTTGCATCCCTATACGAAGGCGCTTTTGACGGCGGTGCCGGAACCCGATCTCGATGCACGTCTTGATTTCGCGGCGCTTGACGCGAACAAGGCTTCCGAGCCTGCCCTTTGGCCCGCGCCCTACACCCTTCGCGAGGGAGATGTGCCGCTGCTTGTCGAAGAAGAGCCCGGACATTACGTCTGCGCACCCGCCTTTGCGAAAGAAACTCACAAAACTGCATTGGAGGAGGCGGTTTTATGATCCGCGTCATCGGTCACTTTGCAGCCGGCGCCTTCATGGCGGCGGCGCTTGCGCTCCCGGCAGGAGCGCTGGAATTCAAGGAAACGCCCTCGCTCAGCAGCAGGGTGGGCAAGGACCTGCCGCCTGTTGCGGAGCGCGTTCCGCAAGAACCGCTCGTGGTCGAACTGGAGGAGCGGGGGAGAAAGATCGGCAAGCCGGGCGGCAAGATCGATACTCTTATCGGCAGGGCCAAGGATGTCAGGCTCATCAACGTTTGGGGCTATGCGCGCCTTGTCGGATATACGGATCAGCTCGAACTCAAGCCCGACATCCTTCGCGACGTGGAGGTGGAGGACGACAAGGTCTTCACCCTTCACTTGAGAAAGGGCCACAAGTGGTCGGACGGACACCCCTTCACGTCCGAGGATATCCGCTTCTGGTACGAAGACATCGCAACGAACCCCGACCTGCAGCCGACCGGCCTGCCGCGGTTCATGCTTTCGGGCGACAAGCCGCCGGTATTCGAGGTCGTCGACGAGACGACGGTGCGCTTTTCCTGGGATCAGCCGAACCCGCTGTTGCTGCCGGAGTTGGCGAAATCGCGCCCTCCCTTCATCTACAGGCCGGCGCACTATCTGAAGCAGTTCCACGCAAAATACGCGGATGCGGCCAAGCTGGAGGCCATGGCGGAAAGGGAAAAGGTTCGCGGATGGGCACCGCTCTTCAACAAGAAGGACGAGATGTATGACGCGATGAACCCGGACCTGCCGAGCTTGCAGCCATGGGTGCGCAAGCGTGGCGGCGAGGAAGGCCGGCGGTTCGTGCTCGTCAGAAATCCCTATTATCACCGGGTCGATACGGCCGGGCAGCAGCTTCCTTACGTCGATGAAGTGATCATGACCGTTGCCGACGGCAAGATCATTCCCGCCAAGACGCAAGCCGGGGAGGTCGAGCTTCAGGCCAGGAATATCGGCTTTTCGGACATCACCGTTCTCAAGCAGGGGGAAGCCCAGTCGGGCTACAAGACCTATCTCTGGCCGATTTCGAAAGGCTCGGAAATCTCGCTTCTCCCCAATCTTACTGCGAAGGATCCGGTGTGGCGGGAGTTGAACCGCGATACGCGCTTTCGCCATGCATTGTCGCTTGGCATCGATCGAGATCTTATAAACAAGGTGCTCTATTTCGGCTTCGGCAGGCCCGGCAATGATATCGTGCTGCCGCTAAGCCCGCTGTATGAGGATCATTACCGTTCCGACTGGGCCGGATACGATCCGCAAGAGGCGAATGCCCTTCTCGATGAAATCGGCCTGACGAAACGCCGTGGCGACGGTATTCGCCTGCTTCCCGACGGCCGCCCGCTTGAAATCATCGTCGAGACGGCGGGCGAGGATCAGACGCAGCTCGACGCGTTGGAACTCATAGCCGAGACGTGGAAGGGCATTGGCGTGAAGCTTTTCGCCAAGCCCAGCCAGCGCGACACCATTCGCGACCGGGCGATGTCGGGCGATCTTGTCATGTCCGTCTGGTCGGGGTTCGAGAACGGCATACCGACACCGGATATGCCGCCTGAGGATTACGCGCCGACACAGGGCGTCTTCCTGTCCTGGGCGCTGTGGGGCGATTATTACGAGACCGACGGCAAGTCGGGTGAAAAGCCCGATTGGAAGCCTGCTGAACGCCTGATCGAACTTTACAATTCCTGGCTCGCTTCCTCCTCGCGGGACGAACGCGAAAAGATCTGGAAGGAAATGCTGGATATTCACGCCAGAGAGACGATCCATATCGGCCTCGTGTCGGAAGTTCGCCAGCCGGTTGTGGTCAAGGGCTTGGAGAATGTCCCCAAGGAAGGTATCTACGGCTGGGATCCGGGGGCGCACTTCGGAATCCACCGCATGGACGAATTTTTCTTCCAGTAAGGCGCGAAGAGCCGGCTTAACGGCAGACTTGCGCTAAGATCCGAGGGACGTCAGGGTATGCTTTATTACATCGCGCGACGGATCTTCGCCATGATCCCGACGCTACTTGTGATCAGCTTCCTGACGTTCTTCATCATCGAGCTTCCCGCCGGAGACTACATTTCCAACCAGATCGCCGCGCTTCGGGCAACCGGCGAGAGCGCGTCGATCGCCAAGCTTGAGTTCCTGCGCCAGGAATTCGCGCTCGATAAGCCCTTCCTGGAGCGATATCTGATCTGGGTGGGACTGTGGCCGGGCCCGCACGGCTTTGACGGCCTGATTCAGGGAAACTGGGGCTGGTCGTTCGAGTTCGACCGCCCGGTGTCCGAGGTTGTCGGGCCCACGCTGCCGCTCACGATCATCCTGAACACCGCGACGATCCTGTTCGTATACATTGTCGCCTTCCCGATCGGTATTTATTCCGCGACAAGGCAATATTCCTGGGCCGATTACGGGTTTACCTTCCTGGGCTACATCGGGCTGGCAACACCGAATTTCCTGCTCGGGCTCATCATGCTTTATCTCGCCAATCGCTGGTTCGGCCTTTCGGTCGGCGGGCTCATGGATCCGCGATACATCGGCGAGCCGTGGAGCGCCGACAAGGTCTTGTCGGTGCTTGCGCATCTCATTGTGCCGACCATAGTCATCGGCACCTCGGGTACGGCGGCGATGATCCGCAGGCTCCGGGCGAACCTCCTCGACGAGCTTCATAAGCAGTATGTGACGACGGCACGCGCGAAGGGCATGCGCGAGACGCACCTTCTGGTGAAATATCCACTGCGCATGGCGCTTAATCCGTTCATTGCCGATATCGGCAACCTGATCCCCTCGCTCGTCTCAGGATCGGTTATCGTTTCCGTCGTTCTCAATCTGCCGACGGTCGGGCCGATCCTGCTCAATGCCTTGCAATCGCAGGACCAGTATTTGTCCGGCTTCATACTGTTGTTCGTGGCTATGCTGACACTTCTGGGCATGCTCGTATCGGATCTTCTCCTTGCAGTGCTCGATCCGCGCATTCGCCTTGGCGGGAGGGTTTCGCCATGAGCGGTTCGCGCAAGAAGAATGCCTCGATGGATATGGCCGATCCCGGCGCCGGCCACTACGTCAATCCGGAGCCGTTCAACCCGGCATCGATGGAAACGCTCACTCCCGCGCAGGAGCGTTACTACCAGGCGTCGCAATGGCAGATCATGTGGTGGAAGTTCCGCCGCCACAAGATCGCACTCTGGTCGGGCGTCATCCTGGTCCTTTTTTATCTCAACGTACCTTTTGCCGAGATCATCGCGCCCTATACGGCGAACCAGCGGTCGAATGACCATCTCTTCGCTCCGCCCCAGAAGGTGCACTTCTTTCACGAAGGGGAGTTCGTAGGCCCCTTCGTCTACGGCATGACATCGGAAATAGATATCGAGACGGTCAAATGGGTGTTCACCGAGGACCGTACTCAAGTCTATCCGATCCGCTTTTTCTGCCGCGGTTCGGACTATGATTTCTGGGGGCTTATCCCGTGGGATTTCCACGTGATATGCCCGGCGGAAGGAGGGACGCTCTATCTTCTCGGCACCGACCGATTGGGGCGGGACGTCTATTCCGGCCTGATTTACGGCGCGCGCCTGTCACTGACCGTCGGCATCATCGGCGTTACGATATCCATCGTGCTCGGCATGTTCTTCGGCGGTATCGCGGGTTATTTCGGCGGGTTGCTCGACAGTGTCGTGCAAAGGATGATCGAGATTCTGCGTTCCCTGCCGGAACTGCCGCTGTGGATGGCGCTTTCAGCGGCCCTTCCCGTGACGTGGTCGCCGGTGTGGATCTACCTCGGAATCACGGTCATTCTCGGCCTTCTCGACTGGCCGGGGCTTGCGCGCGCCGTCCGCTCGAAACTGCTGGCGCTTCGCGAAGAAGAATACGCGCGCGCGGCCGTGCTCATGGGGGCAAAGCCGGGCCGCGTCATCCGCAAGCACCTTCTGCCGGGCTTTACCAGCCATATCATCGCTTCCGCGACGCTTTCGATCCCGGCGATGATCCTTGGCGAAACGGCGCTCTCCTTCCTCAACCTGGGTTTGCGGCGGCCCGCCGTGTCCTGGGGTGTCATGCTGAACGAGGCTCAGGACATCTCCGTCATCGTCGTTTATCCGTGGTTGATGGCTCCGGTCGTGCCGATCATCATCGTCGTGCTTGCCTTCAACTTCATGGGCGACGGCATGAGGGATGCGGCCGATCCCTACAAATAAGCAGTGAGAAAAATCCGAGGCATCGAATGTCGAAAAACGCGAGCACGGCGGAAGGCTGGGACGAGGAATACCGGGGCGGGCGGTGGGATTTCCTGCGTGATCTTCCTGAAAGCGGGCGTTACGGCATTATCGGCATGTGGCTTTCGCTGAACGACTGTTTGGGGAGCGTGCTCGATATAGGTTGCGGCGAAGGGCTCTTGTATGAACGGCTAAGGCCGATGGGCATCCGGCGATATGTCGGCGTCGACCTTGCTCCGGCTGCGCTGGAATTCGCCGATGTCGACCCGGCGGTCGCAAGCCTCAGGGCAGGGGACATGCACACCTTCACGCCCGGAGGGGGAGAAACGTTCTCGGCTGTGGTCTTCAACGAGGTGCTTCACTTTGCCGGGGATCCGGCGGCCGTCGTCGCGCGCTATATTCCCTTTCTGGATGAAAATGGCGTCATGGCCATTTCCATGTATTCGCCCAAACGCCCGGATTCAGGTGCAAACCGGCTGATCGCCCGGCTTTGGGAGGCGACCGACGAGCCCGAGTGGGAGGTTCTGGACGATTATCGCCTGACGTCGGACAGAAAAAGCGTCACCTGGCGGTTGCGCCTTATCAGGCCAATTCGCTGACAGGCTTGCGCCGGGCGGGTACGGATTTCGAGAGGGCCCCGTTCGGCACGCCTCAACCCAATGTCGCAGTCCATGCGGCAGCCCCCAATACCTGGGCGAACGCTAACCAGGACAAAACAACAAGTACGGCGCCGGCGCGGCTGACCGGTCGTTCCATGATCGCCGCCGACTGGACGCGCAGTTCATGGATCACATCACACGGAATCATCCTGACCACCAGCGCAACTCCGAGCGGTACAATCAGCAAATCATCGAGATATCCGACGATGGGGATGAAGTCTGGTATCAGGTCGATGGGTGAGAGGGCATAGGCGGCAATCAGCGCGGCCGCTGCCTTTACGGACCAGTGCACGCGCCTGTCCCTGGCGGCGAGCCAAAGGACCAGGACGTCGCGTTTGATGCCCTTCGCCCATGATTTCAATCGATCGAGCCGTCTCGACATTGGCTGACTGCCCTTCGCGGCCATGATCCGATTTCGCGAGAAAAGCAGAAATAATATAATGATAATGAGTATTTAATTCCAAATATGGATTCAGTACGGCAATTTCTTCCCAACCGGCAGCACCAACTCCCGGACGGGCGAAATTTCCGCTCCCGGGTGCTCTCGAATAATCGAAAAAAGTTCCATAAGAAATTCGAAGCAGGCTTCATCATGATCGAGATGATGCGTCAAAATGCCGATGGGTTCGTCCGGCGCGTTTCGCCTGCGCATAAGTTGCAGGTCGTAGCGTATTGCCGCGCAATGAAAGCCGATGAAGCTTCGCCCCTTCTTCCATTTGATGATGTCGACATGGGCCTGAAGCTGATGCCGCGAATAGGGGTGCATCCAGGTGAAGGTGGACAGCCCATTCAGCCCGGCCTCGAGCAGGCGCCGGACGATTGCCGGCGCGATCCGGTTCCATGGAGGCACGAGCGCGGGAAGGAACCTTTCGCCGAAAAGCGCCTCCAGAATGTCGTATCCTTGCTTCAGTTCGGCGATCGCTTCATCCGGGTCGCGCCGCACACCGAGTTCGGCTGCCTTCTCACCCAGATCCTTCCTTTGATGGTTCACATGCCGGAAGCCGTGTTGAAAGACGACCGCATGCGCCTCGTTCTTCAGCCTTTCGGCAAGTTCGGGCGTCGCTGCAGCCGGAATGACGGCAAGCGCAACCTGCGCTTCGAACCGGTTTGCGATCTCAAGCAAGCGATCGAGCTTTGGCGTAGGCGCAACTGCATCGTCGTCGCGCCACCAGAAGCGTGCCTTCTGCCCCCGTTCGGCGAACCAGTCCAGATGGCCTTGAAGTGTGTCGCGGAAGAAGCGCAGTTCGGCCTTGCTCATGAAAACCGCTCCTTCAGGTCTGCAACAAGGAGTTCCGCGCTTGCATCCGCACCGCCAAGACGAACATGGAAGTGTTTGCGCGGGAGTGCCAGCGCATCGTCAAGTGCCGCCGCCAGCCCCTCCGGCGTCAGGTTTTTTTCGGAAATGACAATGGCGCAGCCTTTCGCGGCAATCGCATCGGCGCGTTGCTGCTGTTCGGTCTCCTTGATTTGGGCAAACGGTACGAACACCGCCGGAATCCCGGCGTTCAGGATATCGAGCACCGTATTGTAGCCTGCCTGGCTGACGGAAGCTCGCGCCCGCTTCAAAAGTGAAGGAAAGTCGCGCCGCACACGTTCGACGATCACATGGGACGGAGCGCGGTGTTTCAGCGCTTCCACCACGTCTTCGGCGATATCGTGACCTGCGAGTATGCGCCATACGGTATCTTCCGCGCGCCGGGAAAGGCTCGCCGCGTCGACCGCAGTTTCAAGCAAATGCTGGCCCACCGCGCCGCCGCCGCAGGAAACGATTACCTCGTCCTCGCCAAGCCCCTCCGGCGCTTCCGGGGCATTCGCGCCGTCCACGTATCCGGTGTAGCGCAGGAGGTGGGCGATATCCCGGGCAAACGGGAAGCTTGCCTCTAGTCGCACGAATTCAGGATCGGAGTGGACGAGGATCCGGTCGTAGGAGGCAAGCGCGCGCTTTGCCATCCACTCTTCCTTGTGGATCTCCTGCTTGCGCACGAGAATGTCGCGGATAGAGGTTGCGATGAAGGCTAGGCGTGCGCGCGATTTCGCCGCCTCCACCAGCGCATCGAGTTCAAATGCGAAAGGCCGCCGTCCGAAGGGATAGGTCTCGGTCAGCAGAAGGTCGAAATCATCGCTCATGAATGCATCGAGCGTGGCCTTTCTTCGGGCGGATTTCCAATTGTCGTCGATCTCGCGTCCGTCCGGCGTGACGAAACGGTTGAAATGGGCGTCGAGGGTACGCACAGGGGGAAGCTCCACGACCCGCAAGCCGGCGGTTTCGACGGTTTGCGGTATCCGGTTGCCGGTCGCCAGCGTGACGTCCACTCCGCGCGCGGCCAATGCGCGCCCGATAGCGCTGGCGCGCACGACGTGCCCGGTGCCGAGAAGGTGCTGAACGTGGATGAAGGCTTTGAAAGTCATGATTTGTGGCCAATCCGCCGGGCAAAGTTCCGCAAGGCACGCTCAAGAAGCGAGTTCAACCGGGCGGTTCCGGCGGCAAGGTCGTGGTCGGCTGAAATGTACCGTGATGCCGCCTTGCCGAGCCTTTCTCGCAATCCCGGCTTGGTCAAAATTCGCCGCAGGTTGCGGGCAAGCGCTTCCGCATCGCCCTCCGGCGACAAGAGGCCGGTGACACCGTCCCTGACGATATCCGGCACACCGAAGGTCGCGCCCCCGACAACCGCAAGGCCGCCTGCCTGAGCTTCCAGAAAGACGAAGCCGAAAGCCTCGCGTATGGCCGGCCACACGAGCACGTCATGACTTGCGTAGATCGCCGGCATTTCACAGGCTTCGACCGCACCGCGATGGATCGTGCGCTCTGGAGGGAACCAACTCAGGATGCGCTCCCTCGCCGGTCCGCCGCCGACGAGGGAGATCGTCCAGTCGAGATCGGCGATTTTTTCAAGGGCTTCTGCAAGCACGCGGTATGAGCTTTCCTTGTCTCCCTCGCGCATCATGCCGACGGCAAGAAGGCGCGGCGGCGTGCCGTCCGCCTCAGGATTCCGGGCTGCCGCCCTGAAGGGTTCGGCATCGAGAAACGGCGGAAGGATCGAAAGCCGATCCTCGCTCACGACCGCGCCCAGGCATTCGGCATCCGCCCGATGGAGAGCGGCCACGGCATCGGCACGCGAAAGCGCCGCATCGGCGGCGGCGAACCCGTAAGCCCAGTCTCCGGCGCGGCGCTTCGGTGCGCGGCTTGCTTCGACCACCGCGTAGGGAATGGAGAACCGGTCGGCGAGGGCGGGCCCGATCCAGTCGGGCGCCTTGTGATAAAGGTGATAGGTCAGAAAAATGTCCGGTGCGGCGATCTCGGTCTCCCAGCGTTCGGCAATACGCCCCGCTTCCGCCAGCGCCTCTCGTTCCAAGGCTTTCTGGATTTCGGCACCGCCTTCGCGCCGCCAGGCACGAAAACCGGTGGCGACCTCGACGTCATGACCTCCCGCACGCAGAGCCTTTACGATGAGGCGCGCCATCGTGCGCTCACCGGAAGGCACCGGATCGTCGATAGACTTCATCGGCGTGGCGATAGCGACCTTCATGGCGCCGACAGGATATTGCGGAAACGCTCGGCCAGGAAATCAAGCCCGGGGTCGGTCGCGAAGGCTTGCCGGACATGTTCGCTTGCCGCCTTTCCAAGCCGCTTTCGCGTATCGGGAGAGCGGATCAGATGAGCGAGCGCCTTTCCAAGCGCCTGCCGGTCCGCGGGAGGAACCAGCCAGCCGGTCTCGTTGTGCGTGATCAGTTCGGGGATCGCCGAGACATCGCTCGCAAGGCAGCAAAGGCCGAGCGCCTGCGCTTCCATCAGCACGTTCGGGAGCCCGTCACGGTCGCCCGATTTGGCGATTTTCGACGGTAAGACGAAAAGATCCGCCGCCTCCGCCGCCTTGATCACTTCCTCGCGCGGCTGAGGCCCGCGCCAGGTGACCCGGCCGTTGAGGCCGAGCGTATCGGCGCGCGCCTTCAGCCTGTCGGCCAGTTGCCCGCCGCCGATATGTTCGAAATGCCAGTG
Organism: Hongsoonwoonella zoysiae; assembly: GCF_013266695.1. Classification (GTDB taxonomy): domain Bacteria; phylum Pseudomonadota; class Alphaproteobacteria; order Rhizobiales; family Stappiaceae; genus Hongsoonwoonella; species Hongsoonwoonella zoysiae. The sequence continues at coordinate 87,484 of NZ_JABRXF010000003.1, read as the reverse complement.
GATATCGCGGGGCAACCTGGCGAGGGCGGCGAGAAGATCGTCATACCCCTTTTTCTCCACCGCGCGGCCAACGGAAAGAATTCGCACTTCGCCGCCCTTGCCGCCGTCGCTTGCGCTTGCATTGCGGTCGGGTTTTGGAAACGGCGAAAAGTCGAGCCCGTGATAGACGAGGGAAACCTTTCCGGGGTCAGCGGACAGCGCATTCAGATATTCGGCGTTCGCGCGTGTGCAGGTCACCCCCCACGCGGCATCGTCGATCTTCGTCCTGAGGTCCCACTCGGGCGTTGTCCAGATGTCCTTGGCGTGGGCGGAAAACGACCATTTGCGCCCTGAAAGATGCGCTGCGTAGCGCGCCACGGAACAGGGCGTGTGCAGGTAATGGGTGTGGATCCAGGTAACGTCGTCTGGCAGTTCCCGGGCGAGCACGCAAGCCTGGCCCCAGCGCCGGTGCCGGCCTGCGCTGTTGTCATGCGAAAGATCCGCCTCGAACAATGCCCGCGCGGCTTCATAGGTCGGCCGGGATTGCGCCCACTTGCGGGCCTCGGCAACCCGCGCCGGGTCGTCCTTCAGGTACTCCGGCAGGTAGAGCACATCGGCCTTTATCCTGCGGTGCGTCTCGTGGATGTAAGGATCGTACGGGCGGCGAAGTGCTACGATCAACTGGCCGATGCCGCGCTGTTCGAGCCCGAGGATTTCCTGTGCGATAAAGGTTTCCGAAAGGCGCGGGTAGCCTTTCACGATGATGGCAATACGGGACATGCGGCCTCAAAGGCAATCAGGGGAAGGATCGAATAGCGCGCCGTTGCTCATGATTTCAAGCGCCTTGCCGGGTCGTCCGGCTTGCCTCGCCGTTCATCAGGCGCCGGTGGCGAGCCGCTTTTTCCTCGGTGTTGCCCCTATCCGCGATCCGAGAATTCCTTCGACCTTTTCGCCGATGACGTCCAGGCCGCCAAGCAGGTTTTCGACGCCTGCGGCGGAAGGCGGAGCGGAGCGCGGCAGTTCCACCAGCGCATCCAGCATCAGGTCGACATTCGGGTAGCTGTCGATCGGCAGTACCTTCAGAAGGCCGGTTTCTTCGGCACGCATGGCACGGATCGATTGTTCGCGGCGCGGGATGATACGCGGGACAAGCAGCGTCGGTTTGTCGAACGACAGGATTTCGCAGAAGGTGTTGTATCCGCCCATGCCGACGATCGCGATGGCGCTGTCCATATATGGTTCGATCGTCGGGATGAAGCGCACGACATGCACATCGCGAAGGTGTTCCGCGCGCGCCTGGAAGGATTCCACGGCGGACGCCGCCATGAAGGGGCCGAGCACGATAAGGGCTGGAAACAGCGGTTGCGTGCGCGATTCATAGGCGCGCATCACCCAATCGACGAGTTCCACGCCGTCTCCCCCGCCGCCGGGGGTCACGAGGATATAGGGTTCGTCGTCAAAGGGTAGTGGCTCGGCGATCTTCGCTCCTGCCGGCAGTTCGCGGCGCAGGTATCCCGTATAGCTCGCCTTTTCATGAATCTCGTCCGGCAACCTCAGCCCTTCAAGCGGGTCGTGCAGGCCGGGCGGGCCATAAATCCAGATTTCGTCGTAAAGGTCCTTCAACGCCGGGTCGACGTTCTTTCTCGTCCACTCTTCTCTCAGCACCGCCGGATCGTCCATGACGTCGCGCAGGCCGAGCACGAGGCGCGCGTTGCTCTCCGCCTTCAACATCTCGAGAGTGGGAAGGATTTCGCCGCGCAGACCGAGCGGTTCCTTGTCGACGATGAAGATATCGGGATCGAACACCTTGGCCGTGTGCTCGATGATCGAGGAGCGGATCGCAAGCGTCTGGTCGATATTGAGAGACAGGGACAGCGGCGTATATTCGCCGTTCCTGAGCTTGATTACGCCGGGAATGCGGACGAAATCGACGCGCGAGCGGAATTCGAAGCTGCCGATGATGGGCGATCCGGAGAGGATCAGCACCGACATGCCGGAAAACCGCTCTACAAGCGAATGGGCGATCGTCCGGCATCGGCGCAAGTGACCGAGCCCGAACGAATCGTGACTGTAAATCAGGACTTTCGGTGACGCTTCCGGCATTCAGCCCCGTTCTCATCTCGAGGAAATGAACCGGTCGGCCCCCGCCGGATCATCGAAACGCAGCGTTATCTGTAGCCACCCCTGCTGCCCGTTGCAAGATCGGCCGATACCTTAGGTATTTCGCGCAGGTCCGTGCGCCAATATCGGGTGCCGGCCGGAACCGCCTCGCCCGGGACGCATTCCCCCGCCGTCCTGTGCGACGCTGTTTGGGAAGGCATTTCAACAGATTGCTGGCGTCGTGCGGATTCGTCGTTAATATGGGCGGCACACGCGCGCAGGAAAAACCGTTTTCGCCCGATAACCGATGGAAAAAAGCCTTTTCAAGTTCATCTGGCGATACAGCGCGCCCCAGCAGATGGTGATTCTCTTCATCACCGTCCTGTCCTATCCCGTAAGCTACATCCTTCTGGAACTGCCCAAGCAGATCACGAACGACGCGATCCAGGGGGCGGATTTTCCGCGTGAAATCTTCGGGTTCGAATTCGACCAGATCGCCTATCTGGTGCTTTTGTGTTTCACGTTCCTCTTCCTGGTCGTGGTTTCGAACGGGCTGAAGCTCGTTCTCAACATCTACAAGGGCCGGCTGGGCGAACGGATGCTCAGGCGGCTGCGTTTCGAGCTTTTCCAGCGGGTGCTGCGCTTCAGGTTGCCGCACTTCAAGAAGGTGAGTTCGGGCGAGATCATCCCCATGATCACCTCCGAGGTGGAGGATGTCGGCGGCTTCATCGGCGAAGCGATCGCGCTTCCCGCCTATCAGGGCGGGATGCTTTTCGTTCAGATCGGCTTCATTTTCATGCAGAATCCGCTTCTGGGGCTTGCCGCCGTCTCGTCCTACCCGTTGCAGGCCTACATCATCCCGAAACTGCAGCGAAAGGTCGTGCTCCTGTCGCGAGAGCGGGTGAAGAATATCCGCTCGGTCGCCGACAGGGTTGGCGAAAGCATTACCGGCATTCCCGAAATTCACGCGAATGACGCTTCCGCCTGGCACTCCGCCGATCTTTCGGACCGGCTCTACAAAAACTACAAGATCCGCTTCCAGATCTTCAACTGGAAGTATTTCATCAAATTTCTCAATAACTTCCTCAATCAGCTCACGCCGTTCTTCTTCTATCTGATCGGCGGCTACCTGGTGATCGAGGGCGAACTCTCCATCGGCGCTCTGCTTGCCGTTATCGCCGCCTACAAGGATCTCGCCGGGCCCTGGAAGGAACTTCTGGCCTATTACCAGATGGTTGCCGACGTCGACGTGAAGTACCAGACCGTGGTCGAAAACTTCGACCCGCCCGACATTTATCCGGTCTCCCGCATTACGTCCGACGAGATCGAGCCGCTAAACGGCGATATCGTTTTCAAGGATGTCTCCTTTTCCGGCGGCGCTGCGGGGCAGGAGCTTTTCGACATATCGCTGACCGTTGAAGAGGGCTCGGACCTGGCCGTCGTCGGTCAGGACGGTTCGGGCCGGTCGGAACTTCTCCAGCTTGCCGCGGGCCTGCTCGGCCCGAACGCGGGCCGCGTCGAGATAGGCGGGCAAAACCTCGACAAGCTGCCTGAATCGGTTCTCGGACGGGAGATCGCCTATGTGGGCGCTTCGGTGCACGTCTGGACCGGCACTGTTCGGGACAATCTCTACTACGGGCTGCGCCATCGCCCGATCCGCTTGATCGAGCGCGTGGGCGAGGCGAAGTCGGAATATGCAAGACGTTTGACGGAAGCGCGCGAAACGGCCAATCCCGAATACGACCTCGAAGCCGGATGGGAAGACCTGGAGGCGGCCGGCGTCGAGGACCAGGAGGAACTCGACGGAAAGGCGCTCGACGTCATCCAGCTGATCGGGCTTTCAAACGACGTCTACAGGATGGGCCTGCAGTCGCGCCTCGACCCGAAGCGGGACGAGCACCTTGCCGAACGCATTCTGGCGGTCAGGCACGCGCTTGCCGACAGGGTGGCGCAGGACAGCCAGGTCCAGGGCCTTGTCGAGCTTTGGAATATCGACAGGTTCAACCACAGTGCGACGCTTGTCGAAAACATTCTCTTCGCGGCGCCGGCCGATCCCGCCAGAAGCTTTGACGATCTCGCCGGCGACAGGGACGTCGTGGAATTTCTCGAGGAGACGAACCTCAAGTCCCAGCTCGTTTCCATCGGCCTGCGGATCGCCGAGACGATGGTGGAACTCTTTTCGAACGTCAGCGGCGATTCCGGCCTTCTCGGGAATTATTCGTTCATCACGCTGGACGAACTGCCGGAGTTCGAAAGGATCGTGCGGGCGGGGCGTTCGGAAAACGAGAAGCTCGGCCTCAAGGACGCCGACCGGGAACGCCTGATCGGGCTTGCCTTCAAGCTCATTCCGGCAAGGCACCGCCTCGGCGTCTTGAGCAAGGATATGGAGGAAAACATCGTCAAGGCGCGTCATGTCTTCCGCGAACGGATCGAGAAGGACGGCAAGGATTTCGTGACCTTCGATCCGAACCGATACGTGCCGCCCATGACGATCGAGGGCAATTTGCTGTTCGGCCGGCCACGCGTCGACCGTCGCGACGCGCGAGAGCGTATCGACAGGTTGATCCGCTCTCTGGTGGAGGAAATGGACCTGCGCCTGCCGATCACGCGCGCGGGGCTGGATTTCCATGTCGGGGTATCGGGTTCGCGCCTTTCGGCGGGCCAGCGCCGGCGCGTGGCGCTTGCGCGGGCGCTATTGAAGAATGCGTCCTACTTCGTCCTGGACGAGACGCTGACCGGCCTGAACGAGGAGGACAAGGCGGCGCGCAAGGTCATTCGCGAGCAATTGCGGGGCCGTACGCTGCTGTTCGGCACCTCGAATATGGCAGTGGCGGAGGAATTTTCGGATAGTGTGGTGCTTGACCAGGGAAGGAAGGTCGAGGCCAGGTCCGAGGAGTTTGCGGCGGCAACGTGACGCTGTGTGATAGACTTGGGGAGAGGGCCTGCCGAACGCGGGCCTGCGAGGAAACGGGAAAAGGAGGAAGCGTGACGCTGGAAACGGAAGTCGAGGCCCTGCGGCGCGTGCCGCTGTTCAGAGGTATCGACGAGACAAAGTTGCGCCTGCTGGCTTTTATCAGCCAACGCGCGCGTTACGCCGATGGTGAACATCTTTGCAACCAGGGCGAGGAGGGCGACTGCGCCTTCATCATCCTGGATGGCGAGGCGGATGTGCGTGTCCATACGCCCGAGGGCGAAAAGGTTGTCGCGAAGGTCGGCCAATACGCGATCGTTGGCGAAATCGCCATATTATGCGACGTGCCGCGCACGGCGACGCTGGTTGCCAATGGCGATATGGAGGTCTTAACGGTCTCGAAAGATGATTTCCTCAACTTGCTGAAAGAATTTCCGGAAGTCTCACTTGAGGTGATGCGCACGCTGGCACAACGTCTTGAGAAGACAACGCAGGATCTTGCGGCGATGAAGGCGGGCGATTCCGCTGCTTGAACAGCGAATTTCCACGCAAGAGGATCGGAAGGCAAAGCTGGTGGCGCAGGACTTTTCGCTGAAGCTGTGGGGTGTGCGAGGCTCGACACCGACGCCGGGCGCGTCCACGCTACGCTATGGCGGCGAAACGTCCTGTATGGAATTGCGCGCGGGCGGGGCGCTTGTGTTGATCGATTGCGGCTCGGGGGCGCGAAATTTCGGCCGGGGCCTTCATGCGCTTCCGCCGTGCCGCTTCGACCTGCTTTTCACGCATACGCATCTCGATCACATCTGCGGCCTTCCGTTTTTCACGCCAGCCTATGACGAACGTTTCGAAATTTCCGCCTGGGCGGGCCATTTCGCGTCAAAAGACGGTCTGGCGGATATCATTTGCCGCATCATGTCGCCGCCGATCTTTCCCGTCGCCGCGAAATCGCTCAAGGCCGTCACCTTCAAAGATTTCAAGGCGGGCGGGAGCATTCCGCGCGACGATGGGCTGAAAATCCGCACGGTAAAGCTCAACCATCCGGGCGGCGCTTGCGGCTATCGTTTCGAATTCGAAAAAAAATCCATCTGCATCATCACCGATCATGAGCATGGCGACCGCAAGATCGACGAGGGCGTGCGCCGCTTCGTGGAAGGGGCGGACGTGATGATTTACGACGCCATGTATACGGATGAGGAATACAAGCAATTCGTAGGTTGGGGACATTCTACATGGCAAAAGGCGGTGGAGCTCGCACTTGATGCCGACGTCAAGACGCCCGTTCTCTTCCACCACGACCCGCGCCGCGACGACGATGCGCTCGACGAGATCGGCGAAGCAGCCAGAAAGCGTCATCCGGGCACGCTGATCGCGAGCGAGGGCATGATCCTCACGCCCTGAGGCGGACGGAATTCCCGGGCCCGGTCACGATCGGTCAAGAAGGCGTGACGCAGCGGTTTTACGCACTTGCTGGTTACCGCGTTGGGGCCATCTAGCAAGTTTCATGGAACGTTGTTCCCTTGTTTGCGGGCAGGCGTATGATCGTTGTCCGGGGAGGCTTGCTCTGACATGGCCGAAATTGACGGCGGCATGAAATCGATCGCAAAAACGGATGAAAATCCGTCCGAAAGCGCATTGGCCCGCACCTTGCGCTATATCCTGCGAGGCGGGCCGACGGACGACGGCATTCCGGCGCGCGTGCGTGCGGAAATCGCGCAGCGCGAGGCGGCGGCGGAACGGCTGATCGGCTGGGTGCAGCTCGGAATCGTCGTCTTTTTCGCAACGCTTTATTCCATCGCGCCCAAGGCCGAGGGGGGCTCCGGCTTCAATTTCGTGCCCATCGCGCTCGCCGCCTATTTCCTGTTTACGGTGCTGCGGCTTGGGCTTTCCTACCGGATGGTGTTGCCCGAGTGGTATCTCGTTACCTCGATCGTCGTCGATATCGTGCTTTTGTGCGGTCTCATCTTTTCGTTTCACATTCAGTATGCCCAGCATCCGGCGTTCTACCTCAAGGCGCCGACGCTGATGTATGTTTTCATCTTCATTTCGTTGAGGGCGCTGCGTTTCGACCCGAGGTTCGTTCTGACGACGGGCGCCATCGCCGTCATGGGCTGGCTTATGCTGGTGACATATGCTGTCGTCGGTGAAATGGGCGGCATGCACATCACCCGAAACTACGTGGAATACCTTACGTCGAATGCGATACTGATCGGCGCGGAACTGGACAAAACGATTATTATTCTGGGCGTGACGGCGATCCTGTCTTTCGCGCTCTACCGGGGGCGGCAGATGCTGTTCGATTCCATCCGCGACCATGCCGCGGCGGAGGATCTGCGGCGTTTTTTCGCGCCCGAGGTTGCCCGCTCCATCACCGATTCCGACCGGATGCCCAAGGCGGGCGAGGGCGAGATGCGCAATGCCGCGATCCTGATCGTGGATGTACGCTCCTTCACCCAGACGGCGGAAACCCTGCCGCCGCAGGTGGTTATGGAAACACTGGCGAAATACCAGGAAGCCGTGCTGCCCGTGATCCAGGGACACAACGGACGGGTCGACAAGTTTCTGGGCGACGGCATTCTGGCGACCTTCGGCGCGGTGCAGAAAAGCGAGCGATATGCGGCGGATGCGCTGAACGCCGCGCGCGACGCGGTTGCAGCGGTCGATGCGCTGGAGGAGGAGTTCAGGGCGCTGGGCTGGCCGGGCGAATTGAAGGTGGGGGCGGCGGTCGCCTCGGGCTCGGTGACCGTCGGCGTTGTCGGGGCCAAGGACCGGCTGGAATTCACCGTCATCGGCAACCCGGTCAATCTGGCATCCAAGCTTGAGGATGCCAACAAGGCTCAGAACACGCGCGTTCTGACCGACGAGGAAACCTATCGCGCCGCCCTTGCCCAAGGGTTCGCGAACGGCGACCTGCCGGTGCGGCGAAACGAAAGCGTGACGGGATTGAACCACACGGTCGATCTTGTCGCGGTCGCGTGACGGAAAATGTAGTGTTTGCGGATTATCCGTCGCCTGTCCGTTCGGCGGGCTTGTGACGTGGCGAAGGCGAGATTAGCTTCGGCGCAGACAAACTGGTTCGCAGTGGCGACCTGAATTACCGGAGGAAACTTCCATGAAACTTGGCGCGGATATCGCCGCCGTCGTCACGGGCGGATCGTCGGGGCTGGGCGAGGCGACTGCCCGCCGGCTTGCCGGTGAAGGCGTGAAGGTCACGATTTTCGACATGAACGTGGAAAAGGGCGAGGCGGTTGCCAGGGATATCGGCGGGCTCTTCGTCGCCGTGGACGTGACCAGCGAAGACAGCGTGGTCTCGGGTTTCAAGGCGGCGCGCGATCATTTCGGCCCTGAGCGGATTCTCGTAAATTGCGCCGGCATCGCGCCTGTCGCCAAGACCACGTCGCGCGGTGAGCCGCACCCGATGGATATGTTCGAAAAGGTGATCGCCGTCAATCTGGTAGGTTCCTTCCGCTGCATCGCGCATTCCTCGACGTCGATGGCAACGCTCGATCCTGTCACGGATGACGGAGAACGCGGCGTGATCGTTTCGACCGCATCGGTCGCGGCATTCGACGGTCAGATCGGCCAGGTTGCTTACGCTGCGTCCAAGGGTGGTGTCGCGGCAATGACCCTGCCTGTGGCGCGCGATCTTTCGAAATCCGGTATCCGTGTGATGACGATCGCGCCGGGCACTTTCGAAACGCCGATGCTGATGGCGCTGTCGCAGGAAGTGAGGGATTCGCTCGGCCAGCAGGTGCCGTTCCCCTCGCGCCTTGGAAAGCCCGACGAATATGCGCAGCTTGTCCAGTCGATCTGCGAGAACCCGATGCTGAACGGCGAAACCATTCGCCTTGACGGTGCGATCCGCATGGCGCCGCGGTAATCGCGAAACGCAGGATCCGCTATCCCAAAGCCCCGCCTTTTCGGTGGGGCTTTTTGCGTCGAGGAGAATTCCAGAGGGGTGAAAATGGGTGCCATCGGCGGCCAACCAGGCGACTTTCGATGCCTTCGCCGTGGATTGATTTGATTTTTGCGCTTCGCGCCCGATCATAAGAAGCCTGACGGAGGAGAGGTGTATGGCGCGGGGCGGAAAATTCCGAAAAGGTGTTGCGGGCGGACTTGTTCTCGCGAGCGCGCTTGGCGCGGGCGCGGCGTTATCCCCGGCAAGCGCATGCCAGCTTGCGCTGGTACTCGCGATCGACGTGTCGTCGAGCGTCGACATGGAGGAATACCAGCTCCAGGCGAGGGGGCTTGCCCGGGCGCTTGCCGACGATGAGGTGAAGGACGCGATCCTTTCGTCGGGCGGGATCTGGCTCTCCAGTTTCGAATGGAGCGGGCGGCACAAGCATGTGGTCCAGGTCGACTGGGTGTATCTGGACGATCGCGCGCTGATTGACGAAACGGCCGCCCGGCTTGCGAATTCCCAGCGTGCCTCAACCGAATTTCCGACCGCGCTCGGCTATGCGCTGGGCTATGCCTCGGTTCACCTGAAGAAGGTTCCGGAGCCGTGCTTCCGAAAGGTCGTGGACGTTTCCGGAGACGGGGTAAACAACGACGGCTTCGGGCCGGACAAGGCCTATAATGCTTTCGACTTCAACGGCGTAACGGTGAACGGGCTGGTGGTGAAGGGCGCGGACCCGGACCCCGAGGACTATTACAGGCGCGAGGTGCGGCGTGGGCCGGGGGCGTTCGTCGAGGTTGCCAGGGGATACGGCGACTACACGAATGCGATGAAGCGGAAATTGCTGCGAGAGATCAACGGCGGAGCCTTCGCCGACCTGCGCTGAGGAAAAGCCAAGGCTTTTCAGCGGCAGCCGTTCAAGCGTGAGCCTGTGGAGTAGAGCCCGCTACGGTCTCGTGAGCGCGCGCCTTCGATCACGCGCGTGGTGGAAGAGCAGTCTGCGGCCCCCGAGGGGGCGGGCAGGGGCGTGCCGGCAAGGCATGCCTCGTAAGCGATGTCGAAGAGAGCCTGCCAGTCGGTGGGATCGACCCGGCCGAGCGCATCGAGAACGCCAAGTGCCGCACCCGCCCTTGCACCGCGCCTCGCGCCACGCTGGCTCCAGCCGTCAGGACCGGGGCGACGGCCCGTAAACCCGCCGACGACCGCACCGTCGATGCCGCCGGCGATCGCGCCTTGCGACAGGTCGGCCCCGGCGGCTGCGTAACGATCGGCATAGTCTGCCGCCTGAACGTCGCACGCGCCGGGCTCCGGGCCGGAGTCTGCATGAGAGGGCGAGATGCCTGTGAGGTCCGCGAGGCCCGAACCGCCCGCAAGGATGATCGCCACCGTCAAAATTTCCAAGGTGCGGCGCATGTCGCGCTCCCGATTCGCCGGATCGAAAGGACAAGCAGCAAAACCGGCGCGCTTCGTCCGTTCAAGACGCCGCTTACCCGGCGCTCGTGAAACCAACATCGCATCAAATGATTACCAGCCCATCAAACCGGAGGACGCGGCAGGCTTTTACGTTCAAAAACGGCAGGCGGCGTGATTTACTCGGGCTACCCGCAGGCGGGGGCTTCACAGAGGAAATATTTTAGGCTTAAACTATTTCCGGCCGACATCGGTGAAGCGCGCCGGAAACCGGCTGCGGGCGCAGGGAAAATGCGCTCATAGAGGGGAGTGACAAAAATGAAGAAGATACTGACGGCGGCGGTGACGGCTGCCGCGCTGGGACTTTCGGGCGTGGCCGCCCAGGCGGAGAGCCTGAAGATCGGCTTCCTTGCCACACTGTCCGGTCCGCCGGCGGCGCTTGGCGAGCATATGCGCGATGGCTTCCTGCTCGGCGTCAAGGAAGCGGGCGGCAAGCTTGGCGGGCTCGACACCGAGGTGGTGATCGTCGACGACGAACTGAAGCCCGATGTGGCGCGCACGAAGGTGCAAGGCCTGCTTGAGCGCGACAATGTCGACATCGTGGCCGGCGTCGTCTTTTCCAACGTGATGATGGCGATCTACAAGCCGGTGATCGAATCCGAGACGATCCTGATCAGCGGTAACGCCGGTCCGTCGCCGATCGCGGGCAAGGCCTGCTCGCCCTACTTCTTCTCAACCTCCTGGCAGAACGACCAGAACCACGAGGTGATGGGCGAATATGCCAAGGACCAGGGCTATGGCCGGGTGATCCTGATGGCGCCGAACTACCAGGCGGGCAAGGATTCCATCGCCGGTTTCAAGCGCCACTACGACGGCGAGGTGGTGGACGAGATCTACACCAAGCTCGGCCAGCTTGATTTTTCCGCCGAAATCGCAAGGATTGCGGACGCGAAGCCCGATGCCATCTTCACCTTCATGCCGGGCGGCATGGGAGTGAACCTCGTCAAGCAGTACGCGCAGGCCGGGCTGAAAGACTCCATCCCCTTCCTTTCCGCCTTCACCGTGGACGAGACGACGCTGCCGGCGACGCAGGACCAGGCGGTTGGCCTCAAGTCCGGCTCGCAGTGGGCATCGACGCTGGACAACGAGGCGAACAAGCACTTCGTCGCGGCCTTCGAGAAGGAATACGGCTATGCGCCCTCGCTCTACGCCTCGCAAGGGTATGATGCGGCACGCCTCATAGACGGCGCGCTGAAGAAAGCCGGCGGCAAGGACAAGGAAGCCCTGATGGCCGCCCTTGCCGAAGCCCCGTTCGACAGCGTGCGCGGCGACTTCAAGTTCAACACCAACCACTTCCCCATCCAGGACTTCTACGTGGTGGAAGGTGCCAAGCGCGACGACGGGAAATATATCGTCAACATCGTCGAGAAGGTCTTCGACGATCAGGGCGACGCCTACGCGGCCGATTGCCCGATGTAAGCAGACGAGAAGCGCGGGCCGGAGGTGCAGCCTCCGGCCCGACTTTTTATTTTGATCAGCGGCGGAGTTCTGCCGCGTGAGATACCTACCCAAGAGGCGAGCCCCGTGAGCATGACCCTGCTCGCCGTTCAGACGCTGAACGGCCTCCAGCTCGGCATTTTGCTGTTCCTGATCGCCGCCGGACTGACGCTGGTCTTCGGCGTCATGGATTTCATCAATCTTGCCCACGGCGTGCAATACATGCTGGGCGCCTATCTGGCGGTCGCGGGATATGGGCTCACCGGCTCGTTCTGGCTTGCCATGTTGCTTGCCCTTGCCGGATCGCTGATCATCGGCCTTATTCTGGAAGTCTTGGTGTTCCGCCATCTTTACGACCGGAGCCACCTCGACCAGGTGCTCGCCACCTTCGGCGTGATCCTGTTTTTGAACGAGAGTGTGAAGGTGGTCTGGGGCTCGTCGCCGCTGACGCTGCCGGTGCCGGAAATCCTCGACGGCTCGATCCCGATCAGCGATGGGCTGCTCTATCCGGTCTTCCGCATCGCTCTCATCGTCTCAGGCCTTGCTGTCGCGGCGCTGCTCTACGTGCTCGTGAGCTGGACGCGCGTCGGCATGCTGGTGCGGGCGGGTGCGACGAACGCGCAGATGGTTTCCGCCCTTGGCGTCAACATCCGCAGGCTTTTCATGTTCGTCTTCGGCTTCGGCGCGATGCTGGCCGGTTTCGCCGGTATCATGGCGGCTCCCATTCTGGCCGTTGAGCCGGGCATGGGCGACAACCTTCTGATCCTCGCCTTCGTCGTCATCGTGATCGGCGGCATCGGCTCGATCCGCGGCGCGTTCATGGCCGCGCTCATCGTCGGTCTCGTCGACACCATCGGGCGCTCGCTTGCGACAGACATCGCGCGACTGCTTTTGCCGCCCGCCGCCGCCAATGACGCGGGACCCGCGGTCGCCTCCATGCTGATCTATATCCTTATGGCTGGCGTTCTCTTCTTCAGGCCAAGCGGCCTCTTCCCGGCGAGGGCGGGCTGAGATGTCAGTAGCAGCAACCGACAAGCCCGCCGTGGCGACGCCAATCTTCCGCGCGCGCGTTCTGCCGGCGATCATCCTCGCCGGTTTCGCCCTGCTGCCGCCTCTGGCCATGGCGCTGGACGACAGTTTCCTCGTCTTCTTCGCGATCCGAGTGATGATCTTCGCGATTGCCGCCGTCAGCCTCGCGCTGATCCTCGGCTTCGGCGCGATGGTGAGCTTCGGCCACGCGGCCTATATCGGGCTCGGCGCCTATTGCGTCGGCATCCTCGCCGAACACGGCATCTGGGAATTCTACATAAGCTTGCCCGTGACGCTGCTCGTTTGCGGGCTCTTTGCAGCCGTCACCGGCGCGATCAGCCTGAAGACGCGCGGCGTCTATTTCATCATGATCACGCTTGCCTTCGGGCAGATGGCGTTTTTCACCGCGACCTCGCTTTCCGCCTATGGCGGCGACGACGGGCTGACGATCTGGGGGCGCACGGAAGTGTTCGGATCGAGCGTGCTTTCAGACCGCACGACCTTCTACTACGTGGTGTTCGCTTTGCTCGCCGGTGCGTGGTGGCTTTGCGCCACGCTCGTCAATTCGCGCTTCGGGCGGGTGCTGCAGGGCGCGCGCCAGAGCGAGATGCGGCTGCAGGCGATCGGCATCGAGCCTTACTATTATCGCCTCGTCGCCTTCGTGATCGCAGGCATGCTGGCGGGCATTTCCGGGGCGCTTCTGGCCAATTCCGCCGAATTCGTTTCGCCCGCATACATGACGTGGCACCGCTCGGGCGAGTTGATCTTCATGGTGGTGCTGGGCGGGCTCGGCTCTTTCGCGGGTGCGGTGCTGGGGGCGACAGGCTACCTGGTGCTGGAAGAGGTGTTGTCGCACATCACCGAGCACTGGCGCCTCATCTTCGGTCCGTTCCTGATCCTCGTCGTTCTGTTCGCGCGCGGCGGGCTGATGGGCCTCATTCCGGGAGGCAAGCGTCATGACTGAACCTATCCTGACGCTTGACGGGCTTGAAAAGAACTTCGGCGCCCTGCGGGTGACCGACAAGGTCTCGCTCGACGTGCTGCCAGGCGAGATCCACGCGATCATCGGGCCGAACGGTGCGGGAAAGACGACGCTGATCGGCCAGATTTCCGGCTCGCTTCGCCCGGACAAGGGGCGGATCGTCTTTTTAGGGACCGACGTCACGCATCTGCCGATGGACAAGCGCGCCAAAGCGGGCCTTGCCCGCTCATTCCAGATCACGACGATCCTGCCCGAGTTCACCGCGCGCGAGAATGTCGCGCTCGCCATACAGGCGCGGCAGGGACATTCGTTCCATTTCCTGAAGAATGTCTCCAGAGACGAGGCGCTGAACGCCGAAGCGGGGCGGTATCTCACCGACCTTGGCCTCGGCAACCGGGCCGACGTTCACGCGGGGGCGCTGTCGCATGGCGAAAAACGGTCTCTCGAAATCGCCATTGCTCTTGCCAGTGAGCCGAAGCTTCTGCTCCTTGACGAGCCTATGGCAGGCACCGGGCGCGAGGAGACCGACCGGCTGGTCGACATCCTGAACAGGCTGAAGGGCCGTTACGCGATGATGCTTGTCGAGCACGACATGAGCGCGGTTTTCGCGCTGGCCGACCGGATATCCGTGCTCGTCTATGGTGCCGTTGTGGCGACGGGAACGCCGGAAGAAATCCGCAACGACCCGAAGGTGCGCGAAGCCTATCTCGGTGAGGAGGCGGCATGAGCGCGCTTCTGGAAGTTTCCGGCCTTGAAGCAGGCTACGGCGAGGCGCAGGTGCTTTACGGCATGCGCTTTGCGGTCGGCGAGGGCGAGGTCGTCACGCTCATGGGCCGCAATGGCATGGGCAAGACGACGACGATCCGCACTATCATGGGGCTTTTGAAGCTTGCAGGCGGCAAGGTGGTGTTCTCCGGCGAGGACCTGACCAACGCACCGCCCTACAGGATCGCGCAGGCAGGCATCGGGCTGGTGCCCGAGGGGAGGCAGATTTTCCCGACCTTGAGCGTGGAGGAAAACCTGATCGCCACCAGCGCCAACCGGCGGGGTGCTGCGCCGGGCTGGACGCTGGAGCGGGTCTACGAGTTCTTTCCAAGGTTGAAGGAGCGGCGGAAAAACCTCGGCAACCAGCTTTCAGGCGGCGAGCAGCAGATGCTCGCCATCGGCCGGGCGCTGATGACCAATCCGAAACTTCTGATCCTGGACGAGGCGACGGAGGGGCTCGCCCCGCTGATCCGCGCCGAAATCTGGGCCTGCCTCGACCGGCTGAAGGGGGAGGGACAGTCGATCCTCGTCATCGACAAGAACATCGACGCGCTGGAGACGCTGGCCAACCGCCACGTGGTGGTGGAGAAGGGGCAGGTGGTGTGGACCGGCGACACGGATGCTCTCAAGGCCGACCGGGGCGTGCTGGAGAAATACTTGAGCGTTTGAGGGGAGTGACGGCCGAGGGTGTGGCGATGCTTCTCGGTTCGTCATCGCCGGGCGAAGACCCGGCGACCCATAGCAAGGTTGCAGCAGGCAGAGAGTGTGAATGGGTGCCCGGGTCAAGCCCGGGCATGACGACGGAGAGGTGCTGGGTGGGGTGACGTTCTTCGTAAAGCTGCGCTTTTCAGCCTGCCTTGCCCGCCTTCGCAGGGATGACAGAAGGTCAATACAGCCCCGGCGAACCGTTTAGGCCTTTTCCGCCCTTTCGCGCGCGCTAAAAAACTGACAAAACACCGGGTCACGAAGGCCGGTGTTATTTCAGCCGGTCCGCCGAGAAAATACCGAGGTTTCGACATGCCCCCTTATCGCTCCAGAACCACCACCCATGGCCGTAACATGGCCGGTGCGCGCGGACTATGGCGCGCGACGGGCGTGAAGGACGGCGATTTCGGCAAGCCGATCATCGCCGTGGTGAACTCCTTCACCCAGTTCGTGCCGGGGCATGTGCACCTCAAGGACCTCGGCCAGATGGTCGCGCGCGAGATCGAGGCGGCGGGCGGCATCGCCAAGGAATTCAACACCATCGCGGTGGACGACGGCATCGCCATGGGCCACGACGGCATGCTCTATTCGCTGCCCTCGCGCGAGATCATCGCCGACAGCGTGGAATATATGGTCAACGCCCATTGCGCCGACGCGATGGTGTGCATTTCCAACTGCGACAAGATCACGCCCGGCATGCTGATGGCCGCGATGCGGCTCAACATTCCGGTCGTCTTCGTTTCCGGCGGGCCGATGGAAGCGGGCAAGGTGAAGCTTGCCGGCAAGGAAAAGGCTCTTGATCTGGTAGACGCCATGGTGGCGGCCGCCGACGACAGCGTTTCCGACGAGGACGTGCAGGCGATCGAGCGTTCGGCCTGTCCGACCTGCGGATCCTGCTCCGGCATGTTCACGGCGAACTCCATGAACTGCCTGACCGAGGCGCTGGGCCTTGCGCTGCCCGGCAACGGATCGACGCTTGCGACCCACGCCGACCGCAAGCGGCTCTTCATCGAGGCGGGGCACCTGATCGTCGATCTCGCCAAGCGCTACTATGAGCAAGACGACGAGAGCGTGCTGCCGCGGTCGATCGCCAACCGGCAGGCGTTCGCGAACGCCATGACGCTCGATATCGCCATGGGCGGCTCGACCAACACGGTGCTGCATCTTCTCGCCGCAGCCCAGGAAGGCGAGATCGATTTCGATATGTCGGATATCGACAAGCTGTCGCGCAACGTGCCGGTGCTCTGCAAGGTGGCGCCTTCGGTTGCGAACGTGCACATGGAAGACGTGCACCGTGCCGGCGGCATCATGGGCATCCTGGGCGAGCTTGACCGCGCCGGGCTGATCGACACGTCGCTGCCGACCGTTCATTCGGAGACCATGAGCGACGCGCTCGACCGCTGGGACATCAAGCGCACGAATTCCGATACGGCGATCAACTTCTACCGGGCCGGGCCGGGCGGTATCCCGACGCAGGTCGCCTTCTCGCAGGATTGCCGTTACGACAGCGTGGACGACGACCGCGAGAAGGGCGTCATCCGCTCCAAGGAACACGCCTTCAGCCAGGACGGCGGGCTTGCCGTTCTTTACGGCAATATCGCCGAGGAAGGCTGCATCGTTAAGACGGCGGGCGTCGACGACTCGATCCTGAAGTTCACGGGCAAGGCGAAGGTGTTCGAAAGCCAGGATTCAGCCGTGCGCGGCATCCTCGGCAACCAGGTCGAGGCCGGCGACGTGGTGGTGATCCGCTACGAAGGCCCGCGCGGCGGGCCGGGCATGCAGGAAATGCTCTATCCCACAAGCTATCTGAAATCGAAGAAGCTGGGCGCGGCCTGCGCGCTCGTCACCGACGGGCGGTTTTCGGGCGGCACCTCGGGGCTATCCATCGGCCACGCTTCGCCGGAAGCGGCCGAAGGCGGGGCGATCGGCCTTGTCGAGGAAGGCGACACCATCGAGATCGATATCCCGAACCGGACAATCAACCTCGCCGTCTCAGACGAAGAGATGGCAAAGCGCCGCGCGGCGATGGAGGCGAAGGGCGATCAGGCCTGGAAGCCGACGGAGCAGCGCACCCGCAAGGTGACGGCGGCGCTCAAGGCCTACGCCAAGCTGACGACGTCGGCCGCCAAGGGCGCTGTCCGCAAGGTGGATTGAGGGAAGGGCATTTCGCGTGTCATTCCCCGTCTCCACGGGGACAAGCCCCGCGTAGGCGGGAATCTCGGAGTGCGTTGAGGGAGATCCCCGCTTTCGCGGGGATGACAAGGCAAGGCGAGGGCGGGTCAGTTCACCTCATCCCGCTCTATCCGCGCTTGATAGCAGTTGTTGGATGCCGAGCGCAGGTGGACATAGGCGATCTCTGGCTTTGCCAGCAGTTCCGCCGCGTATTTGGAGACGTCTCCCGTCGGCACGATCTTGCCGGTGCCATAGACGATGCGGTTGTCGGCACCGTAGCCGCGAACGTTCAGATGCTCCCAGCCAAGGAACATCTCCGGCGTTTCTTCCGCGTCCGGATGGCGTTCGCAGTCCTCCGCGCAAAGGAAGATCGGCCCGACCTCGGCGTAGGGCTGAGCCTCGTCGAAGGGACGATGCGAGAGAATGAGGAACGGCGCACCTTCCGGGATGAATTTAAGGCAGTGCCGGCAGGGGTTGCCGCCGCCGTCGGAAATATGGCGCTCGGGGGCGTGTCCATTCGCGTCCTTGCCGCCATTACGATAGTGGCGGGCGATCTCGGTCGGCAGGGCCTGAAAGCGGATTTTTGGCATGGGGGTCTCCTCCGTTTTTCGATGGAGACAGCCGAATAGCGGTGCGGGTGGGCCGGCGCGACCCGATTTGCGAGCGGGGGCTTGAGGCGTCCTCCCTGTGGGAGCCCGGGTCAAGCCCGGGCATGACGATAGACAGGTTACGGCGTCTGGCGGCGGATCACTCCGCGGCTTCGCGCATGGCCGGATTGTGGGTCTTGGGCTTGGCCTTCAGCTTCAGTTCGATTAGTTCCTCCCGGTTGCGCTCGGCGTTCCTCAAAAGCTGCGCCTTGCCGGGTTCGTATTGAACCGGGGCGAAGATATCGCCGACGCCATATTCACCCGCCGCACGCAGCGTGAAGGAGGGGTCCGCCAGATGCGGGCGACCAAGGGCGATAAGGTCCGCACGGCCGGCGGCCAGGATCGTGTTCGCCTGATCGGCAGACGTGATCGCGCCGACCGCCATGGTGGCGAGCCCGCCCTCGTTGCGGATCTGGTCGGCATAAGGCGTCTGGAACATGCGCCCGTAAACGGGAGCGCTTTCCGGCGCCGTCTGGCCGGTGGAACAATCGACGAGATCGGCGCCTGCGTCGGCGAAGGCTTGCGCTATCTTCACGGCGTCATCGCCGGTTATTCCGCCCTCGATCCAGTCGGTCGCGGAAATGCGGACCGACATCGGCTTGTCATCCGGCCAGACTTCGCGCAGCGCCTTGAAGACTTCAAGCGGATAGCGAAGGCGGTTTTCG
Source organism: Hongsoonwoonella zoysiae (assembly GCF_013266695.1). Lineage (GTDB taxonomy): Bacteria > Pseudomonadota > Alphaproteobacteria > Rhizobiales > Stappiaceae > Hongsoonwoonella > Hongsoonwoonella zoysiae. Next base: position 68,727 of record NZ_JABRXF010000003.1, on the reverse strand, counting down.
ATCGGCCCGCCGTATTCATCCGTGCGCTGGTTGGTGACGGGCGAGAGGAAGCTTGCCAGCAGATAGCCGTGGGCCGAGTGCAGCTCCAGCATGTCGAAACCGCAGGCGATGCCGCGTTTGGCGGCGGCGACGAATTCGCCCTTCACCCGGTCCATATCCTCGCGCGTCATCTCGCGCGGGACCTGGCTTTCGGGATAATAGGGGAGCGCCGAGGCGGAGATGATCGGCCAGGCTTCGTCCTGCGGCAAAGGCTGGTCCATGCCTTCCCACATGAGCTTCGAGGCGCCTTTGCGGCCCGCGTGGCCGAGCTGGAGGCAGATCTTCGCTTTTGAATTTTCATGAACGAAATCGACGATCCGCGTCCAGGCGGCCTGTTGCTCGTCGTTCCAAAGGCCGGTGCAGCCGTGGGTGATGCGGGCATCCGGCGCAACGCAGGTCATTTCCGTGAAGACAATGCCGGCACCGCCGACGGCGCGCGCGCCGTAATGCACGAAGTGAAAGTCGGTCGGCAGGCCTTCCCTTGCGGAATACATACACATGGGTGAGACGACGAAGCGGTTTTCAAGCGTCATTCCGCGCATTTTGAACGGCTGGAAGGCGGGTGGTGCGGGGTTTTCGACATCAACGTCAAAGCCCTGGGCACGCACGGACTTCGCGAAGACCTGGCTTGCCTCTTTCACGAACTCAGGCGCGCGAAGCTGAAGGTTGTCATAGGTGATCGCCTTGGAGCGCGTCATCACGCCGAAGGAGAAGGTGACCGGATCCATCGGCCAGTAGCGCTTTACATGCTCGAACCAGACGAGCGAAACATCCGCCGCGTGCTGGGTTTTTTCCACGTCCTCGCGCCGCGTCGCCTCGAAATCGGCAAGAGCGGCGTCGACCGTGTCCTTGCGGCGGAAGCTTTCGTAAAGGGCGATGGCGTCCTCCATCGCAAGCTTCGTGCCCGAGCCGATGGAGAAATGCGCCGTCGACTTCGCGTCGCCAAGCAAAACGACGTTGTCCATTGTCCAGCGCTTGTTGCGGATCATCGGGAACTGGCGCCAGAGAGAGCGGTTGATCATCAGCGGATGACCGTCGAGTTCCTCGGCGAAAACCCCTTCGAGGAAACGGGCCGATTCTTCCTCCGACATGTCGCCCAGCCCCGCCTTGTCGAAGGTTTCGGGATCGGTCTCCAGCACCCAGGTCGAGAGGCCAGGCTCGTACTGGTAGGTGTGGGCGATGAAAATGCCGTGCTCGGTTTCCTTGAAGTAGAACGTGAAGGCGTCGAGCGGCTTGGTGGAACCCATCCAGGTGAACTTGTTCGGGCGAAGGTCGACCTGCGGCTGGAAATGGTCGCGATTCTGCTCGCGCACGAAGGAATTGATGCCGTCTGCGGCGACGACGAGATCGGCGCCCGCCAGTTCGTCGAGGCTTTTTATCTCGGTTTCAAAGTCCATCTCGATGCCGAGCTCCCGGGCGCGGTCCTGCAGGAGAAGCAGAAGCGTGCGCCGCGAGCAGCCGCAAAAGCCGTTGCCGCCGATTCGATGCAGCGAGCCCTTGAAGTGGATTTCTATATCGTCCCAGTAGGCGAAGTTTTCCGTGATCGCCCGGTAGCTCGGAAGATCATACGCCTCGAACGTATCGAGCGTCTGGTCGGAAAAGACCACGCCGAAGCCGAAGGTGTCATCCGGACGGTTGCGCTCGATCACCCGGATTTGGGCGTTCGGCCGCTGTTTCTTCATGAGAATGGCGAAATAGAGCCCCGCCGGTCCGCCCCCGATCACTTCGATCCGCATCGGCCTTACCTCCTGCCTGTTCCGGTCCGGCGGTCCGTTCCGCCGGTCCCGGTATGCTTGCGTCCTTCTGCGAGATATTTTAAGCTTAAAATAATTCGTGACGCAACGGTGGGAAAAACACGTGGCCGCTCTACCCCTTCACGGACATCATGCGCTGGTTACCGGCGGATCGCGCGGGATCGGCGTTTCAATCGCCAAACGGCTGGTCGCGGAAGGCGCGATTGTGACGATCCTCGGCCGCAGCACGACACGGCTGGCGCAGGTCTCGCACGAGATCGGCGCACATGGCTTCGTCTCCGCCGACGTGACCGACCGCGATGCGTTTCGCGCCGCCATTTCCGAGGCCGAAGATGTGCATGGGGGGATCGCGATCCTCATCAACAACGCGGGCGCGGCAGAAAGCGCGCCTTTCCTGAAGGCGCCGCCGGAGCTTTTCCAACGGATGCTCAGCGTAAACCTGGAAAGCGTGGTGACGGCATCCCAGGCGGTACTGCCCGGCATGATCGCCGAAGGCTACGGGCGGATCGTCAACATCGCCTCCACGGCGGGGCTGAAAGGATACCGCTACGTGTCGGCCTATGTGGCGGCGAAGCATGCGGTCGTCGGGCTGACGCGCGCGCTCGCGCTCGAGACCGCCGACAAGGGGGTGACGGTGAACGCTATCTGCCCCGGTTTCGCCGATACCGACCTGCTCAGGGCAAGCGTTCAGCGCATCGTGGAAAAGACGGGCCGCGACGAGGCGGAGGTGATTTCGGAAATGGTGCGCGACAACCCGCAAAAACGGCTGATCGAACCGGACGAAATCGCCGACACGGTCGCGTGGCTGGCAGGTGAAAGCGCGCGAAGCGTCACCGGCCAATCGATCGCGATTGCCGGCGGCGAAGTGATGTGAGCGGGGCGAGGTGAGAATGAGCGAACGGGATGTGGCCGAAGCAATCGCAATCGACGCGGAAACGCGCACCCACGGCCATGGCGACCACAAGGACGAACTGAGGCTGTGGCTGAGGCTCTTGACCTGCACGAACCTGATTGAAGCCGAAATCCGCTCACGCCTGCGCGAGCGCTTCAACGTCACGCTGCCGCGCTTCGACCTGATGGCGCAGCTTGAAAAGGCACCCGACGGCATGACGCTCGGCGAGCTTTCGCGGCGGATGATGGTTTCCGCCGGAAACGTCACCGGGCTTGTCGACCGGCTGGTCCAGGACGGGCTTCTGGAACGCCACGCAGCACCCGCCGACCGGCGTTCGTCCCTCGTCAAGCTGACGGCGAAGGGGCACGAAAGCTTCGCCACAATGGCGGATGCGCATGGCGACTGGATCGGCGACTTCTTCGATCAACTGAATGACGGCGACATGGGCGAACTCATGCGCCTGCTCGGGCGCACGAAGGCATCCGTGCGCCGGGCGATGGAACAAGGCGAAGAGCAAGGAAACAAGGAATGAGCGAGACGGCAGGCCCTTCAGGCGCCCAGGAAAGCTACGACATCACGCTGCCGGTCAAAAACTACACGCCGCGCCATTTCCTGCTGGAGGTGAAGGGCAAGACGGCGACCGTGACGCTGAACCGGCCGGAACGCAAGAACCCGCTGACGTTCTCCTCCTACGCCGAATTGCGCGACCTCTTCCGCGCGCTGCAGTTCGACGAGGAGGTGAAGACCATCGTGATTACCGGATCGGGCGGCAATTTCTGCTCCGGCGGCGATGTTTTTGAGATCATAGAGCCGCTGCTTTCGCGCGACATGCCGGGCCTGCTGCAGTTCACCAGGATGACCGGCGACCTGGTCAAGGCGATGCGCGCCTGCCCGCAACCGATCATTGCCGCCGTCGAGGGCGTGTGCGTGGGCGCGGGCGCGATCATAGCCATGGCGTCCGACATGCGCATCGGCACGGCGAACGCCAAGGTGGCCTTCCTCTTCAACAAGGTGGGCCTTGCCGGATGCGACATGGGCGCCTGCGCGATCCTGCCCCGGATCATCGGCCAGGGGCGCGCGTCGGAGCTGCTTTATACGGGCCGAGTGATGAAGGGCGAGGAGGCGGAACGCTGGGGCTTCTTCAACCGGCTTGCCGAGCCGGACGCCGTGCTGGCGGAAGCGACAAAGCTGGCCGAGGAGCTTTCGGCGGGACCCACCTTCGGCAACGCCATGACCAAGCGCATGATGCATATGGAATGGGACATGTCGGTCGACCAGGCCATCGAGGCCGAAGCGCTGGCGCAGGCCGTCTGCATGAAGACGGAGGATTACCGCCGCGCCTTCGAGGCCTTCGCCAACAAGCAGACGCCGGTCTTCGAGGGGAACTGAGATGATCGACAAGAGCTTCCTCGACTGGCCGTTTTTCGAGGAGCGCCACCGGGTGCTGGCGGCGGCGGTCGAACTATGGGCGCGCGAGAACGTCGGCGGGCTTGTCAGCCACCACGATATCGACGGGAGTTGCCGAAGGCTCGTGGAGGCGATGGGGCAGACGGGGATCCTGAAACATGCGATTCCCGCAGCTTATGGCGGAGAGAGCGAAACGCTCGACGTGCGTTCGCTCTGTATCGTGCGCGAGACGCTTGCCCGCTTCGACGGGCTTGCCGATTTCGCCTTCGCCATGCAGGGCCTCGGCACGGGATCGATCTCGCTCTACGGCTCGGACGAGGTGAAGGCGCATTACCTGCCGCCGGTGGGGCGGGGCGAGAAGATCGCCGCCTTCGCGCTGTCGGAACCGGAAGCGGGATCGGATGTCGCAGCCCTTGCGACGACAGCGGAGCCGGATGGGCCCGGCCATGTCGTCATCAACGGCGAGAAGACCTGGATCTCGAATGGCGGCATTGCCGATCACTACGTCGTCTTCGCGCGAACGGGGGAGGCGCCGGGCGCGCGCGGGCTCACCGCTTTCATCGTCGATGCCGATACGCCGGGCCTGACCGTGAAGGAGCGGATCGAAACGATAGCTCCGCATCCGCTGGCGACGCTTTCCTTCAAGAACGTTCGCGTGCCGGTTTCCCATCGGCTCGGCAATCCGGGCGAGGGCTTCAAGGTGGCGATGGCCACGCTCGACATCTTCCGCTCGACGGTGGGGGCGGCAGCGCTCGGCTTTGCGCGCGCTGCCCTTGACGAGACGATCTGCCACACGATGACGCGCAAGCTTTTCGGCGCGCCGCTTTCCGATCTGCAGATGACGCAAGGAACACTCGCTGACATGGTGGCGAAGGTGGATGCGGCGTCCCTGCTCGTCTACCGCGCGGCCTGGACGAAGGACCAGGGAGCGGAGCGGGTCACGCGCGAGGCAGCGCTCGCCAAGCTGGTCGCGACCGAGAACGCGCAAGAGGTGATCGACAGCGCGGTGCAGCTTCACGGCGGCAAGGGGGTGACCATCGGCTCCAAACCCGAAGCGCTCTACCGCGAGATCAGGGCGCTTCGGATCTACGAGGGCGCATCGGAAATCCAGAAAGTGGTGATCGCGCGACAGGCGGTCGCCGACCATGCGGCGAGAAAAGCGAAAAAAGCCGCCGCGAAATGAGTAGCCGGGCAATCCGTCCTCCCGAACCCGGATGCCCGCATGGAGAACGATCGAGGGGATCAACGATGGCGAAAACAGCGCATGTGGATACATTCGCAGCCGACAACCTGCCGCCGAAGGAGCAATGGCCGGAGTTCATCAACCTCGACCGGCTGGGTTATCCCGAGCGGCTGAACTGCGCCGTCGAACTTGTCGACCGAAACATCAAACAGGGGCGCGGTGGCAAATATGCGGTGATCTCCAGGGACGTGCGCTGGACCTATACGGAGCTTGCGCACACGATCAACCGCATCGCCCATGTTCTGACCGGCGACTATGGGCTGAAGCCCGGCAACCGGGTGCTGCTTCGTTTTCCCAATTCGCCGATGATGGTGGCCGTCTATTTCGCGGTGCTGAAGGCGGGCGGCATCGTGGTCGCGACCATGCCGCTCCTGCGCGCCAAGGAACTGACGGTGATCGCGCGAAAGGCCGAGATCGAACTGGCCGTGTGCGACCACCGCCTTGCCGACGACATGGAAAAGACGCTTGCCCAGTCCGACTGCCTCAAGACGGTGATCTATTCGGCAAGCGGCGAGCCGGATTCGCTTGAAGCGCAGATGGCCGAAAAGCCTGCGGAATTCGAAGCCTGCGACACGGCGGCGGATGATGTCTGCCTGCTCGGTTTCACGTCCGGCACGACCGGAGAACCGAAGGCGACCATGCATTTCCACCGCGACATGATGGCGATCTGCGATTGCTATTCCAGGGAAGTGCTGAAACCCCAGCCAAGCGACGTCTTCATCGGCTCGCCGCCGCTCGCCTTCACCTTCGGCCTCGGCGGGCTGGTGCTCTTCCCCTTCCGCGCGGGAGCGACGGCAGTGTTGCTCGAACGGGCCGGACCGGACGACCTTATCGAGGCGATCCCCTTCTTCAAGCCCTCGGTGGTTTTCACGGCGCCGACAGCCTACCGCGCGATGCTGCAAAAGCTCGACGGCGTGGATATCGCGTCGCTGAGGAAATGCGTTTCCGCCGGGGAGCCGCTGCCCAAGCCGACATTTGAGGAATGGAAGCAGGCGACGGGCATATCGATCATGGACGGGATCGGCGCGACCGAATTGCTGCATATCTTCATCGCCGCCCGGGAAGAGGAAATCCGCCCCGGCGCGACCGGCAGGCCGGTGCCCGGATACGAGGCGAAGGTGATCGACGAAAACGGCAATGAAGTGCCGGATGGCACGCCGGGCCGTCTTGCCGTGCGCGGGCCGACGGGCTGCCGCTATCTGGCGGACGAGCGGCAGAAGAAATACGTCGAAAGTGGCTGGAACATCACCGGCGACACATACATCCGCGACGAGGACGGCTACTTCTGGTATCAGGCGCGCTCCGACGACATGATCATCTCGTCGGGCTACAACATCGCGGGTCCCGAGGTGGAAAGCGCGCTTTTGACCCACCCGGCGGTGGCGGAATGCGGCGTCGTCGGCAAGCCCGATCCCGATCGCGGGCAGATCGTGAAGGCCTATGTGGTGCTCAAGGAGGGCCGCACGGGCGATGCCGCGCTCGTCAAGGAACTGCAGGAATTCGCCAAGGCGGAGCTTGCGCCCTACAAGTACCCGCGCGCGGTGGAATTCGTCGACCGGCTTCCGCGCACCGAAACAGGCAAGCTGCAGCGATTCGCGCTTCGCACGATCGCGGCGGATGAGGCGGGCGACCGCGCCGCATCCTGACGCTGCATTTTACGAAATACGGATGTTTTGAAGGGAGTGACCGCCTTGAGCGTGACCGAAATTTCCACAAATAAGGGAACGAACGCATCGAGCGGCCTGGAAACGCTTCTTCCCGAAGGATGGCCGAAGCCGAGAGGCTATGCCAACGGCATGGCGGGCGAGGGGCGGGTCGTGCTGACCGGAGGGCAGGTGGGCTGGACGCCGGAAGGCGTGTTTTCGCCCGACTTCATAGAGCAGGTGCGCCAGACGCTGGAAAACGTCGTCAAGGTGGTGGAAGCCGCAGGCGGCCGAGCCGAACATATCGGACGGCTGACGTGGTACGTCACCGACATGGAGGCATACCGCAATTCTCTGAAAGATCTTGGGCCCGCCTACCGTTCGGTGCTTGGGCGGCATTTCCCCTCAATGGCGGTGGTGCAGGTGCTCTCCCTCGTCGAACCGGAAGCGATGGTGGAAATCGAGGGAACGGCGATCATCCCGAAGGGGTGAGGTGGTGGGGGAAATTGGCTTCCCCGTCACCCGGCGCGTTACGCGCCGACCTCTCCCACCAGGGGAGAGGTGAGGAGCGAGTGGCTATCGCTCAGGAAAGTCAGAAACCTATTTGAATGCGGATAGTTGGGCGAGAACGCAGGGTCGATCAGACCTCCACCTTCTCCCTCTGTTTCACCAGCTTTGTGATGACGTTGCGGATGATGCGGTGGCCGGCTTCCTGATCGAGCGACATGATCGATTCCGGGTGGAACTGCACGGCGGCTATCGGCTCCGACGAATGTTCGAACGCCATGATGACGCCGTCATCCGTGCGTGAGGTCACGCGGAAATCGCCGTCAAGCGTCGCCGGTTCGGCGTAGAGCGAATGATAGCGCCCGACGATGACGGGTGAGGCGAGACCTTCGAACAGCATTGAGTCGCCTTCGAAACCAATCGACGACGGCTTGCCGTGCATGGGCACGTCGAGCTGGCCGAGCTTCGCGCCGAAACTTTCGGCAAGCGCCTGTAGCCCGAGGCAAACGCCGAAGATCGGCAGGTCGCGCGCCCGCGCCCGGCCGATTGTCGCCGCGCAGTCGAAATCCTTCGGCGAGCCGGGGCCGGGCGAGAGCACGACAAGATCGGGCTTTACATCCTCAAACACGCTGTCAGCCACGGGCGTGCGATAGGTGACGACGTCGGCTCCCGTCTGGCGGAAGTAATTGGCGAGCGTGTGGACGAAGCTGTCCTCATGATCGATCAGGAGGATTTTCAGTCCTTTGCCGGGAAGCGGTTCGGCGCTGGCTTCCTCCGCCTGACGGGCAAGACCCGCCTCGCGAACGGCGGCGCGCATGGCTTCCGCCTTCAACTCCGTTTCGGCTTCCTCATCCTCCGGCACGCTGTCGAACAGAAGGGTCGCGCCGGCGCGGATCTGAGCAACGCCATCCTTGATACGGACGGTGCGAAGCGTAAGTCCGGTGTTCATGTCGCCGTTGAAGAGCACGGCGCCGATGGCGCCGCCATACCAGGCGCGGGAGCTTTTCTCGTTATCCTCGATGAACTGCATGGCCCAGCGTTTCGGCGCGCCGGTGACCGTGACTGCCCAGGCGTGCGACAGGAAGGCATCAAGCGCGTCCATGCCTTCGCGCAGCGTGCCTTCGATATGATCCACCGTGTGGATGAGGCGCGAATACATCTCGATCTGTCGGCGTCCGATGACGCGAACCGAGCCCGGCTCGCAGATGCGGCTTTTGTCGTTACGGTCGACATCGGAGCACATGGTAAGCTCCGCCTCGTCCTTGGCGGAATTCAGGAGCTTCCTGATCTGCGCCTCGTCCTCGATCGCGTTGCGGCCGCGCCGGATGGTGCCGGAAATGGGGCAGGTTTCGATGCGCCGCCCGCCGGTGACGCGCACATACATTTCCGGGCTCGCGCCGACGAGATATTCGCCGTTCCCGAGATTGATGAAGAAGCCGTAGGGACTCGGGTTGATTTCCTGCAGGCGGCGGGAGACGGCGGACGGCGGGTTGGGACAACGCTCGTAGAAGGTCTGGCCGGGCACGGTCTCGAAAAGATCGCCACGGCGGAAATAATCCATCGCCTTGCGCACGAGGTTCGCATATTCGCCGGGTTCGTGATCGCCACGGCCCGGATCCTCGTTGGCGGGCTGATAGTGATGCTTCTCGCCGTCACGTGGAAGCCCGCGCGTCGATTTTCCGTCGACCTCGAAATCATATTCGACCACATGCGCCTTGCGCCCGTAGTGGTCGACGATGAGGATCTCGTCGGGCAGGTAAAGGACGATGTCGCGCTGGTCGTCAGGGCGGGCAAGCTTCTGCTCGATCGGCTCGAACTGGAAGGCGAGATCATAACCAAAGGCGCCGTAAAGGCCGAGCTGATCGTCATCGGAATAAAAAAGCTCGATCAGCGCGCGAACGGCGGTAAAGGACGAAGGCTGGCGCGAGCGCTCTTCCTCGGCGAAGGGCTTGTCCGGTGTGCGGATCGTCAGCGAAATCGTGTCGCCTTCGCCAGAAAAACGCGTGATGTCCGGGTGCCCCTCGAACGCGCGCCTGATGGCGGGAACAAGAACGCGTCCTCGCCCGTTGAGCGCGCGGATCGTCACGTCGCGGCCCTTGGCTTCCAGCACCAGCGGCGGGTTGACGATCGCCATGTCCCAGCGGGTATAGCGGCCAGGATATTCATAGGATGAGGAGAAGACCGCGCCGCGCTCGGCATCGAGCCGGTCCATCCACGCCGACGTTCCCGCGTCGTGATCGGCGGGGCGGGAAGAGCGGATGACGGTGATCCCGCCCCGTGTTTCGAATGTCTGCTCGGCCGAAAGCGGCATGTCTCACTCCCTGAAATCGCGCCCCCGCTGCCCGCATCCGGCCGGTTTCGCATACGAAAAAGCCGCCTGCGGGGTTCCGCGGCGGCCTTTCGAACCTTGACTAGACAAAGATCGCAAGATCATGGCCGCCCGTTTCAGGGACGCCACCACCAGATAACGATCATGGTCATCGTCTTTTTCATAAGCGCCTGATTACCCCAAGGGGCGAGCAAGCGCAACGCCGTTTGCGACGGTTACAGCCAACAGGCCGCGATCAGCGGCGGCCGGTCTTGGCGATCAGCCCTTCGCGCTGGGCAAGCTTGCGCGCAACCTTGCGGGCGCGGCGAACAGCCTCACCCTTTTTGCGGGCGCGGATCTCGGACGGTTTTTCGTAGGAGCGGCGACGCTTCATCTCGCGATAAAGGCCTTCGCGCTGGAGCTTCTTCTTCAGGACCTTGAGGGCCTGGTCGACATTGTTGTCACGGACGAGAACTTGCAGGGCTAGTCTCCTTTCCAGAGTTCACAATACTCGCGAGCGAAGCCGCGATCGATTTAGTTGGCGAATCGCATTCGCCTCCGCGAGAAGGCGCGATCCGGAACCGAAGAATTCGGTAAACGAACAAGAACAGTCGCGAAGTTGCCGCATCGCTTCTGCCGGCCGGCCGCATAAAGCCTGAGGATGGTCGCGGAAGGAAGCCGCGGAAGGCATGCAGGCCAGGCCGAGACCTGTCGTGCCGGGCGACGGATGCCCGGACGTTTGGGTTTATAAGGTCTTTGGCGGCCTGTTGCAACCTTGGAGGCAGCTGCGGAATGCGCCCGGAAGCCGACAGACACCGTTACGATTGCGGGAATGACAGGCGGGGCAGGGTGCAAGTAGGTTGAGCCGCACAGCAAACCGAATTGAGACTTGAACGAATGAATTTCCGCCATCCTTATCTTGCCGACACGAAATTCGCCTGTTTCGCCCATCGCGGCGGGGGGCTGGAACAGCCGGAAAACAGCCGCAAGGCCTTCGAGGCGGCAAGGGCGCTCGGCTACCGGTTCATCGAGATCGACGTGCAGGCGAGCCGCGACGGTGTGCTCGTCGTCTTCCATGACGACCACCTTGACGATCTGACGGATGGCAAGGGTGTTGTCTCAGAACTGCCGATCGCCGAAGTCACGCAAGCAAAGATTGGCGGGAGTGAGCCGATGATGACGCTGGAAGAGGCGCTCGCCGATTTTCCGGAGATGCGTTTCAACATCGACATCAAGACGGACCACGCGCTTCAACCCGCGCTCGACCTGATGGAGAAGATGAATTGCCTCGACCGGGTGTGCCTTGCCTCGTTCTCGGATGAGCGTCTCCATGCCGTGCGCCGGCATTTCGGCAGTGCGGTGTGTTCCGGCGCGGGGCCGAGGGATGTACGTATCCTGAAATTCGGATCCTGGGGCCTTCCCGGCCGCGATGTGGAGGCGCTCTGCGCGCAGGTGCCCTCGAAGTACGGGTGCATCACGCTTCCAACGCGCCGCTTCGTCAAATACTGCAATGCGCGCGGCATTGCCGTGCATGTCTGGACCATTGACGAGGAAGCCGAGATGCGCCGTCTGATCCGCATCGGAGTCAACGGGCTCATCACCGACAGGCCGACGCTTTTAAAAAGGATCGCGATGGAAGAAGGCGTGTGGGAGGAGTTCGGTTAAGTTTCCGGTGAAGGTTCGGGCGTCGCGCTTTCCGCAACGGGGATGGCAAGCGCCCTGTCGAGATGAACCGTCAGCCGGTGCTGGTGATGGGCCATGCGGGCGAGCCAGCGCATGGCGTCCAGTTGCAGCATGGCGTCTTCCACCTCGATCGTGCGGTCAGCCGCGGAATTGAACAGCCTTTCGCGAAATAGCCGGTTCTGGCGGACGAAGAGATCGTCCAGATGGGCGAGGCGCGCTTCCAGTTCCTCGCCGGTGTCGCAGGTCGTCAAAAGGAGAGCGTGAGCGCGAAGAAGACCGGCAAGGCGGCGAAGCCGGAAATCCTTTCTGAGGGCGCGAATTCGCTCCGTCTGCGTGAGCCGGGTTCCCATGCGCCCCAGATGATCGAGCGCATGCATGCAATCGATATGGCGGCGGTGCTGTGTCAGAACATCGTGGCTGGTCCGCAAAAGCTCGATGTAACCGCGTGTCGTCTGCACCGCATCGTCTATGATCCGCAAGCTTTCCGGATCGGGCGTTACCGGGCGTTTGGGGTCGAGCGCGAGAACCAGAAGGTCCAGGAGCGCGCGGGAGATGTCTTGCGCGGTTGCCGATGCCGCATCGACCGCGGCCTGGGGCTCGCTCAAAAGGCTCCGGTCGAGCCGGGTGGTGAGCGGGGGATGCTGATCCGGCACCAACCATTGCACGAACCCTGCGAAGGGCGCGGCAAGGGGCAGTGCCAGAAACAGGCCGAGGAAGTTGAACAGCGTGTGAAAGGCGACAAGGGTGATCTGTCCGTTGCCGATTTCGCCGCCTTGAAGCGCATTTGCCGCCGACGCATAGACCGGGAGCAGGAAGAACGCGATGACGCCGGTGACCACGTTGTAGACGATATGCGCGAAGGCGGACTGGCGCATGGCGGCCGACCCGCCAACGGTGGCAAGGGCCGCCGTGAAGGTGGTGCCGACGTTCATGCCGATGACCATCGCCGCAGCCTGCGGAAGCGAAATCGCTCCCGCGCTCAACGCCACAAGGGCGGTGGCCACGCCCGCGCTGGACGATTGCGTGATCATTGTGATGACGACGCCGAGAAGCACGAGCTCCAGGCGGCCGAAAATCGTGTCGGGCGGAAAATCCTCCGGCGTGGCCATGCCTTCGAAGGCGCTCATGGCCTGCTGCATGGTATCGATGCCGACGAAGAGCAGCCCGAAGCCGGCAAGCGCCCAGCCGGCATCCCGTGCCTTGCCGCGCGCGAGAAAGCGCATCAAGGCACCGACGAAGACGAGAGGAAGGGCGAGCAGGCCTATCTTCAGCTTGAAGCCGACAAGCGCGACGAGCCAGCCGGTGATCGTGGTGCCGATATTCGCGCCGAAAATGACCCCGAGCGCCTGGGGAAAGGTGAGAAGGCCTGCGCCCACGAAGCCGACGACCGTTACGGTCGTGGCACTCGACGATTGAAGGATCGCGGTGGTGACCGCGCCGGTGACCGCGCCCGATGACGGGCTTTTCGTGTAGCGGGCGAGAACGTTGCGCAGCGCGATGCCCGCAAGCCGGCGCAGACCGTCCGTCATCATCGTCATGCCGACGAGGAAAAGGCCGATACCGCCAAAAATCGTCAGCACATTCAAGATCATGAGCAAAGGTCCCCGGATGCCTGATCATCAGAACGCGAATCCTTGCGGATAGTCGATACGTAATTTCGTCTATCCGTTGCGGAGCGGAGCGGAGGCTTCTACGCTCGCCCCATGCTGGCCTATGTCCTCAAGCGTGCACTCAGCCTGATCGCCACCCTCGTCGTCGCGACGGCGGTGGTTTTTATCGTGCTAGAAGTGCTTCCGGGCGACCCTGCCGCGCTCATGCTGGGCGTGGAGGCGCGCGAGGACACGATCGCCGCGCTTCATCGTCAACTCGGCCTCGACCAGCCTGCGCCGATGCGATACGCCGCCTGGCTTGCCGGACTGGTTACCGGCGATCTCGGCACGAGCTACACTTATTCGGTGCCGGTTTCCGAACTCGTGAGCGAACGGCTTGCCGTAACGCTGCCGCTTGCGCTGATGGCGCTTGCGCTGTCCGTCGTCATCGCCTTTCCAGTCGCCGTGATCGCCGCGCGAAACCGGGGCAGGGCGCCGGATACGAGCATCATGGCGCTGACGCAGTTGGGGATCGCGGTGCCGAACTTCTGGTTCGCGATCCTGCTCGTCTATGTCTTCGCCGTCGCGCTTCGGCTTGTGCCTTCCGGCGGGTTTCCCGGTTGGAGCGAAGGCGTGGGCGCGGCGTTTCAGGCGCTGACCCTGCCGGCGGTGGCGCTCGCCCTGCCGCAAGCCTCGATCCTGGCGCGGGTGCTCCGGTCTGCGCTCGTCGACACGCTGCATGAGGATTATATCCGCACCGCCCGCGCCAAGGGGCTGACGAGGCACGCGGCACTTTGGCGGCACGCGGTGCGAAACGCGCTGATCCCGGTGCTGACGATCCTGGGCCTTCAGTTTTCCTTCCTGATCGCAGGCACGATCATCATCGAGAATGTTTTCTATCTGCCGGGCATCGGGCGGCTCGTCTTTCAGGCGATCACGCAGCGCGACCTGATCGTGGTCAAGAGCGTGGTCGTGCTTTTGGTCGCAACCGTCGTCATCGTCACCTTCTTCGTCGATATCGCCTATGCGGCGGTCGACCCGCGACTGAGGAGGCGGTGATGGGTGCAATGGCGCTGAGGCAAATCGTTCGGGCGATGCGCGAAAACCGGTCCTTCGCGGTAGGCGCGGTCATCACCGCGGTTGTGGTTTTCGCAGCGCTGCTGTCGCTCGTCTGGACGCCTTACGCAATCGACCAGCTTTCCGTCGCCGACAAGCTGAAAGGGGCATCGGCCGCCCATCCGCTCGGCACCGATCACTACGGACGCGACATCCTCTCCATGCTGATGGTGGGGGCCAGAACCTCGATCGCGGTTGCCCTCGTCGCCGTAGGAATCGGCATCGTGATCGGTGTGCCGCTCGGTCTTCTGGGGGCTGCGCGCGGCGGCTGGATCGATGAAACGGTCATGCGCTTCAACGACCTCGTCTTCGCGTTTCCGGCACTTCTTTCGGCGGTGATGATCACGGCGATCTTCGGGCCGGGCGCGGTGAATGCGATTGTCGCCATCGGCATCTTCAACATTCCCGTTTTCGCGCGCGTGGCGCGCGGCGGGGCGCTTGCCTATAAATCCCGTGAATTCGTCCTGGCCGCCCAGGTGGCGGGCAAGGGCCAAGTGAGGATCTTCGCCGAACACATCCTGCCGAATATCGCCAACCTGCTGATCGTGCAGGGAACGATCCAGTTTTCGCTCGGCATCCTCGCCGAAGCGGGGCTTTCCTACGTCGGCCTCGGAGCGCAGCCACCCGTCGCCACGTGGGGGCGGATGCTGAACGAAGCCCAGACGATGATGGCCTTCGCGCCGCAGCTTGCGCTTTATCCGGGCCTCGCCATCGTCGCCACGGTGCTGGGGCTCAATCTGCTTGGCGACGGCCTGCGCGACATACTCGACCCGAAACTGAGACGAAGGGTCGGATAATGCCGCTCATTGCCGTGAACAGGCTCAACCTTTCGATCCACGACAAACCGATCCTGAGGGACGTGTCGTTCAAGATCGCGCGCGGAGAAACGCTTGGCCTTGTCGGCGAAAGCGGCTCAGGCAAGTCGATAACGGCGCTCGCGATGATGCAGCTTCTGCCTCACGGCGGGAAAGCCGAAGGCGAGATACGTTTCCGCAAGAAAAACATCCTCCAGATGCCGGAAAGCGAGCTTTGCCGCATGCGCGGGCGCCGGATCGGCATGGTGTTCCAGGAGCCGATGACGGCGCTCAACCCGGTCAAGACCATCGGCGCGCAGATATCCGAAAGCCTGACCTGGCATTTCGGCGTTTCGAAACGCGAGGCGCGCGAGCGGGCGGCGGACCTCATGGACCGTGTCGGCCTTCCCGCCTCCCGCTTCCCGCTGGAACGCTTTCCGCACCAGCTTTCGGGCGGCCAGCGCCAGCGCGTGGTGATCGCCATGGCGATCGCCTGCAAGCCGAAGCTCCTGATCGCCGACGAGCCGACGACGGCGCTCGACGTCACGATCCAGGCGCAGATCCTGGCGCTTATCAAGGAGATCGTGAAGAAGGACGACATGGGGCTTCTTCTGATCAGCCACGATCTCGCCGTCGTTGCCGACATGGCCGACCGGGTGGCGATCATGAAGGACGGCGAAATCGTCGAGACCGGGCCGACGGGGAGCCTTTTTGCGAACCTGACGCACCCTTACTCGCAATCGCTTTTCGAAGCGTCGAACCACGTTCCCCAAAAGCGGGTAAGGCCCGTCCTCAGCATCGCAAGGCGGCGCACGGAGCCGCTGGTGAAGGTGGAGGGGCTGGTGCGCAATTACGCTTTGCCGCGCCGCTCGCTTTTCAGGAAACAGCCGCCCTTCACCGCCGTCGACCGGGTGTCCTTCAAAATACTGCCGGGGCAAAGCCTCGGCCTCGTCGGGGAATCGGGGTGCGGAAAGTCGACGCTGGCACGCGCGATCCTGGGGCTGGAGGAACCGAACGGCGGCAGCATCTCCGTTCTGGGACGCGATCCGTTCTCGGCCAGGGGAAAGGAGCGAGAAGCCGTGCACCGCTCGGTGCAGGTGGTGTTCCAGGATCCATACGGAAGCTTCAACCCGCGCCACAGGATCGAGCGTATCGTCGCCGAACCGCTTTTCCTCCTGCGCGGGGAAATCGACGAAGGCGAAAAGCGCAGACGCGTGGAGGAAGCGCTCCTGAATGTCGGCCTGTCGGCGGCGGACAAGGAAAAATATCCGCATGAATTTTCCGGCGGGCAGCGGCAGCGGATCGCGATCGCGCGGGCACTCGTGACCAAGCCGAAGCTGATCGTCGCCGACGAGCCGGTTTCCGCGCTCGACGTCTCGATCCGCGCGCAGATCCTCGACCTGTTCGCCGATCTCAGGGATAAGCTCGGCCTCGCGTATCTTTTCATCTCGCATGATCTTTCGGTGGTGCGCGCGATCACCGACGAGGTCATGGTAATGAATGCGGGAAAGATCGTGGAACATGGGCCGACGGCGCTTGTGTTCGACCATCCGCGCCATCCCTATACGAGACTTCTGGTTTCCGCGGCGCCAGACCTCAAGACCGCGATCAGGCGGCGGGCGAAGTGGGAGAAAAAGGCCGGAGTGGCGGTGACGGCGAAACGGGACAGAATGACGCCGGGCAAGGGCGAGACATGACGGCACCGATGAGCGACGAAGAACCGGCGCTGCGCCGAGACATTATAGAGACGGCCCGCGCCCTGCCGCGCGAAGGCCTGACGAAGGGAACGTCCGGTAACGTCAGCGCAAGATGGGGCGGCGGTTTCCTCGTCACGCCCTCCGGCGTGCCCTATGATGCGCTTCGTGAAGAGATGATCGTGCCGATGGACCTTGACGGCGGCTACCGGGGCGACTTCCTGCCGTCTTCGGAATGGCGCATGCACCTCGACATCTACCGCGCAAACGAGACGGCAGGCGCCGTCGTCCATTGCCACAGCCCGCGCGCCACGGCTCTTTCCTGCCTGCGCCGGCCGATCCCGGCGTTTCACTACATGGTGGCGGTGGCGGGAGGCGATACGATCGAATGCGCGGATTATGCGACCTTCGGGACGGCGGAGCTGTCCGAAAAAATGATTGCTGCGCTCGGGACGAGACTCGCGTGCCTGCTGGCAAATCACGGCCAGATCGCCTATGGCCCGACGCTTGCCAAGGCATTATGGCTTGCGGGCGAAGTGGAGGCGCTGGCCGATCAATATCTGTCGGCGCTGATCGCCGGGGAACCGGTGCTTCTGCCAGCCGAAGAAATGGAAAGAGTGCTGAAGAAATTCTCAAGCTACGGCAAGCAGGCAGATGAGATCGCGCAAGGCGAGACGCCGGCGTTCGACATGCCGGCCAAACGAGGGGAATGAGAGCGGAATGCGGTTCGGGATAGACTGGGGCGGCACGAAGATGGAAGTCATCGCGCTGGATGCCGCGGGAAACGAGGCATATCGCAAGCGCGTGCCGACGCCGCGCGACGACTATGACGGCTGCATTCGCACCGTTGTCGACCTGGTAGCGGCCGCGCAAGTGGAAACCGGCGTTGCCGGCACGGTGGGCCTTGGAATTCCGGGCTCAATCTCGCCTGCGACGGGGCTCGTCAAGAACGCAAATTCCACCTGGATGAACGGAAAGCCGCTCGACCGCGACCTGGAGGCGGCGCTCGGCCGTCCGGTGAGGATCGAGAACGACGCCAATTGCCTTGCCGTTTCCGAGGCGACCGACGGTGCGGGCGCCGGCAAGCACGTGGTGCACGCGATCATCGTCGGCACGGGATCGGGCTCGGGGATTGCGATCGACGGCAAGGCCCATCGGGGTGCGAACGGCATCGGCGGCGAGTGGGGCGGCATCGTGCTGCCGTTCCTGCGCGAGGACGAGTTTCCGGGCCCGGAATGCTGGCTTGGCCACCGCAACGCCATAGACATGCTGTGCTCGGGAACCGGTTTCGAGTGGGACTATCGCGAGAGCACGGGGCGTGACATTCGCGGGCGCGAGATTATCGAGCGGATGCGCGCAGGCGAGGCTGAGGCGAAGGCGACGTACGAGCGTTACCTGAGCCGGCTTGCACGGGCGATGGCCATGGTCGCGAACCTTCTGGACCCGGATGTCTTCGTGCTTGGCGGCGGCATGTCGAATGTGGACGAGCTTTATGACGACCTGCCGGACGCCATGGCGCCTTTCGTCTTCTCCGACCAATATGAAGTCCCGATCCACCGTGCGGTACATGGAGATTCCTCCGGTGTGCGTGGCGCGGCCTGGCTCTGGAACGACTGAACGCGGCCTTCGCGTCCCGATTTCGAGTCTGGGAAGTTACGAAGGGTAAATCTTGAGTTCTGTGCTAAGCTCTTGCTTTAGCACAGGAGGCATGCCTCATGAGCTGGGTTCACGTTACCTGCGTCCTTGCGCTCTCGCTGTTGCTCGCGCCTGGATCGACCCTTCCGACATCCGCAATGCCCGCCGGGACCGCCCTTGCGGGCGGGAGCGCTGTCGTCGGGCCGGAAAAGCTCGTTACCGAAGTCCAGTATCGCCGGGGGAACCGCCAAGCCAATCGCGGCGGCGCCTACCGGGGTGGCAGACGTTACTATCGCGGAGGCCGGGCCTACCGTGGCGGAGGGCGTTATTACGGCGGGCGGCAAGGCTACCACCGCGGCGGGCGGTGGTACGGACCGCGCTACCGCTACCGCCGGCCGGGTTTCACCTATTTCTACGGCGGATGGTGGTACCCCTATGTCTGGTGGGGAGCGCCCGCGGCCGCCTATGCGCCGCGCTACTACGCACAACCCGTCGTTCCGGCCTGCCAATACTGGAGCGACCGCTGCATCGCGAACTGGGGATACGCCAACCCGAACTATCGCGGCTGCATGCGTTATCACCGCTGCTACTGACCGCGAAAGAAATTCCGGATCGGGTGACAGCTTCGCGACAGCTTGAGCGGATAAAAAACAAGACTGGCGGTGGGAGAACGCCGGCACCAGGGCATATTCCGCCAAAACGGGACCGTTTTGGCGGCATGAATATGCTTCAACTTTTTGATCCTGGAGCGAATTCTTGTTCCGCGAAAGCGGGATACGCTCTCCGCCATTGTCGAAACGGGCAGGAAGGCTTGCGAAAATATCCGCAAGGCGACGCCCGAGGGAGGAAATCGTGAGAAAAATTCTGTCAGGGTCCGTTGCGACCCTTTTCGCCGCCTTTGCGCTGACCGGCTCGGCACTTGCCTTCGAGCCGGGCAATACCGAATGCATCGCGCCAGCAAACCCGGGCGGCGGCTGGGACTTCACCTGCCGGCAGGTCGGCAAGACGCTCTATGACATCAAGGTCATTTCAAACCCGATGCAGGTCGTCAACAAGGCCGGCGGCGGCGGCGGCGTGGCTTTCGCCGAGGTTGTCAGCAAGCGCAATGAAGACAACAATCTGATCGTAGCGGCCTCGTCCGCCACGGCCACGCGCCTTGCGCAGGGTGCCTATCCGGGCGCGTCAATGGACCAGGTTCGCTGGATCGGCACCGTTGGCGCCGACTATGGCGTGATCGCAGTGTCCAAGGATTCTCCGATCAACACGCTTCCCGAGCTCTTGGACCAGATCAAGGCCGATCCGGCCTCCGTGCCGGTTGCGGGCGGTTCCGCCGTGGGCGGCTGGGACCACCTGAAGGTTCTGATCGCGGCGCAGAAGGCGGACATTGACGTCAAGAAGGTAAAATACGTCGCCTTCGACGGCGGCGGCGAAGCGGTGACCCAGTTGCTCGGCGGCCATGTGAAGGCCTTCTCCGGCGATATTTCCGAGGCCAAGGGCTTCGTCGATTCAGGCGATATCAAGATCATCGCCGTCCTGGCTCCTGAGCGCCTGCCGGGCGAATTCGACCAGTTCCCGACCGCCAGGGAACAGGGCGTGGATGTGGTCGGCGCCAACTGGCGCGGATTTTACGCGCCCGGCGATATGTCCGACGACGCCTATGACTTCTGGACCGGCGCGATCAAGACCGTCTACGATTCCGATGAATGGAAGCAGGTCATGACGCAAAACGGCCTGATGCCGCTTTCGCTATCCGGCGAGGAGTTCCAGACCTTCGTTTCCGAACATATCGGGCAGGTCGAGACGCTTTCGAAGGAAATCGGCCTTATAAAATAAGGTCCGGCACTTCGGTCACGGCCCGCGCGGGTTCGCGCGGGCCGTTTTCGCACCGCGCGAAACGATCCGCTTGCGTGTGCGGCGCAATACACCCGACACTGAGATTATCTTGCAATAAGTACGCGCTTTCGCAGCCCTTGCGGCTGGGAGGAGGAAGCGCGAAGGGGAGGGCACGCCATGAGCGACAGGATCTTCGGGGTCGTCTGTCTGCTGCTTGCCGGATTCTACATCTATTCCGCGAGTACCATCGAACTGGGCTTCATCGAGACGCCGGTCGGCCCGCGCGCATTTCCCTACATCATCGGAACGCTGCTGGCACTTGGCGGGCTTTACCCGATCCTCGTTCCCGACGAGCGGCCGGACTGGCCGGACATGCGCGGCATGATCGAGATCGTCTTCGCCGTCGCCGTCCTGATCGCCTATGCCTTTCTGCTCGAAGACGTCGGCTTCGTGATCGCCACTGCCTTCGCCGCGGCACTTCTCGGCTGGCGGCTTGGTACGCCACCGCTGCGGGCCGCTGTCTCCGGCGTTTTGATCTCCGTCGGCATCTACGTGATCTTCCATCTCATTCTCGGCCTGTCGCTCGCGCGCGGGCCCTGGGGTTTTTAAAGGAACTGACCGATGGAAGCCTTATCTTCGCTCGCCGACGGCTTTACCGTCGCCCTCACGCTCCAAAACCTGTTCCTTGCGCTGCTCGGCTGCTTCCTCGGGACCATCATCGGCGCGTTGCCGGGCCTTGGCCCCTCCAACGGCGTGGCGATCCTGATCCCGCTTGCCTTTACGCTCGGCCTGCCTGCAACGCCTGCGCTGATCCTGTTGACCAGCGTCTATTACGGCGCGATGTACGGCGGGCGCATATCCTCGATCCTGCTCAACATCCCCGGTGACGAGCCGGCGCTGATGACCACGCTTGATGGCTACCCGATGGCGAAAAAGGGCCAAGCGGGCGAAGCTCTGGCGCTTTCGGGCATCGCTTCCTTCATTGGTGCGTTTTTCGCGACATGGGGGCTCGTTTTCCTCGCTCCGCTGCTTGTGAGCGTGGCGCTACTCTTCGGCCCTGCGGAATATTTCGCGCTCTTCACGCTCGCCTTCTGCACGCTCGGCGGCGTCGCCTCACGCAATCAGGCGAAGGCTGCCGTCGCTGCAGCCCTCGGCATCGGTATCTCGACCATTGGCGTCGATGCGATGGCCGGCGTCGACCGCTTCACCTTCGGCAACGTTCACCTCTTCAGCGGCATCGATTTCCTGATCGCCATCGTCGGCCTTTTCGCGATTTCCGAGGTCTTTCTGTTTCTGGAACATCGCGGCCAGGGCGAAGCGTCGAACGCGAACATGAAACTCGGCCGCGTGACGGCTCCGCTTTCCATGATCAAGGCCTGTCTGGGTGCGATGAGCCGCTCGACCGTGCTCGGCTTCCTTGCCGGCGTCCTGCCCGGCGCGGGCGCGTCGCTCGGTTCCTTCATCTCCTATTCGATCGAAAAACGCGTCTCGGACGGCCAGAAGACATTCGGCAAGGGGGACCCGAGGGGCGTTGCGGCACCGGAAGCGGGCAACAACGCCGCCGCCGGCGGCGCGCTGGTACCGATGCTTGCGCTGGGTGTTCCCGGCTCCGGCACGACCGCGGTGCTGCTTGCCATGCTGCTTGCGCTCAACATCACGCCGGGCCCGCTGCTTTTCCAGCAGAACCCGGACGTGGTCTGGGGCCTGATCGCAGCCCTTTTCATCGGCAACATCATGCTTCTGGCGATGAATATCCCGCTCGTCAGCCTGTTCGTGAGGGTGCTGCTGATCCCGCCGCGCTATCTGATGCCGGCGGTCGCCATGATATCCTTCGTCGGGATTTACGGCATCTCCGGCTCGACCTTCGATCTTTATCTTCTCGTCGGTTTCGGCGTCGCGGGCTATATCCTGCGCAAACTTGACGTTCCGCTGGTGCCGGTGATCCTGGGGACGCTGCTCGGCGGGGAAATGGAAAAGAGCCTGCGCAGGGCGGTGCAGATTTCGGACGGCGACTGGTCGGTGCTTCTTGGCTCGCCCCTGGCGGTCGGGCTGTGGGCGTTCGCTATCCTCGGCTTCATTGCGCCGCTTATCGTCGGGCGCTACCTCCGGCCGAAGATCGCCGACAGTACGGCTGCGGAAGGCGCTGACCCGGATTAAGTGCGTGGTGCGGCAAACCGTCGACAAAACGGTGTAAATACCTGCATACTCTGGGTTAGTTTTTGAGATTGACCTGGAGGCTGCCGCCACGTGCCCCATCCTTCTTTGAAAAGCCGTCCGGTGAGAGGCCAAAACGGCATGCTGACAAGGCGCGGTTTCCTGGTCGGCCTGCCCTTCGCGCTCGCCGCCTGCCAGTCGCAACGGCCGTCCACGTCCATCGCCAGCCTTGCGCCGCCGCAATTCTTCGGCGGCGGCGATATCGGGTATGGCTATGGCGGCTTCGACTATGCCTCGGCCTATGCGCCGGTGAACGATAATGGCTTCCTTCTGCCGGCGATCCGGTATCGGGAATTCGATCCGGCATACCTTCGCCAATACGTGAGCTATCCGACGCAATATGACCCCGGCACGATCATCGTCGATCCGGGGTCTAAGTTTCTCTATCTCATCGAGCCGGACGGGCGGGCGATCCGATACGGTATCGGCGTCGGACGGGAGGGCTTTGCGTGGTCGGGCGAAGCGCGTGTCGGCTACAAACGGGTGTGGCCGAAGTGGTTCCCGCCCGACGAAATGATCGCGCGCCAGCCGGAGCTTGCCAAATATGATGACGGCATGGACGGCAGCCCCGCCAACCCGATCGGCGCGCGCGGCCTTTACCTCTGGCAAGGCAACAAGGATACGCTTTACCGCATCCATGGCACGAACCAGCCCGAAAGCATCGGCACCAACGCGTCGAGCGGCTGCATCCGCCTCTGGCAGCAGGATATCATCGATCTTTACGACCGTGTGCCGCTGAACGCCAAGGTGGTGGTGCTGGCCTGAGTTTCATCAGGCGCGCCCCATCATTCCTCCCAATAGACCCGGGTCAGGTCGTTCGCCTGCACGGGCGCGTTTTCCCAAAGCCCTTTGAGCCTGGCGTTCCAAACGCCCGTCTTCGCAAGCTGGAAAAGGAAGCCGTTGACCGCATCGTCGGCGATCATCTTTTGCGCCTGGCGCATGAGCTCGTACCGTTTGACCGTATCGGTGGTGGCGTTGAGTCTTGAGATGAGAGCCTTAAACTCCGGATTGTCGTAATTGAAGTAATAGTCGTCGCGGGCGTAGATATCGATATCGAGCGCCTCGGTATGCGAGACGATCGTCAGGTCGTAATCCTTGCCGCGGAAGACCTGCTCCAGCCACTGCGCCCATTCGAGCGGAATGATCTCCAGTTCTATGCCGACCTTCTTGAGATCGGAGGCGAGAATTTCGCCGCCACGGCGGGCATAGGAGGGCGGCGGCAGCTTCAGCGTTGCCTTGAAGCCGTCCGGATATCCGGCCTCGGCGAGCAATTCCTTCGCGCGCTGCGGATCGTGCGGAGACAGGCCCGTGAGATCGACATAGGCGGGGTGATGCGGGGCGAAATGCGAACCTATCGGCGTGCCGAAGCCGAACATCGCGCCATCGATGATCGCCCGCCGGTCTATCGCGTGGGCAATGGCACGGCGCACGCGAATGTCGTCGAATGGCTTTCTGGCGTTGTTCGTTGCGAGGATGGTTTCACCCTCGGTGGAGCCGATGACAACGCTGAAACGCGGATCCGCCTCGAACTGGGGCAGGTTTTCCGGCGCGGGATAGATGGGGAAACCGTCGACATCGCCCGCCATGAGGGCGGCCAGCGATGCGGCCGCATCGGCGATGATCTTGAAGGTTGCCTTTTCAAGCCGGGCCGGTTCGCCCCAGTAACCGGGGTTCTTCACCAACTCGATATGATCTCCCTTCGCCCAGCGGGAAAACCTGAAAGGACCGGTGCCGACCGGATCCGACTTGTTGCCATCGGCCGTTTCCGGCCCGACCATGACGGCATCGCCAATGCCGAGCGTGAAGAGAAAATCGCCCGCCGGCCTCATGAGCGTGATGCGCACGGTCGACGGATCAACCGCCTCGACCTTGTCGATGACCTCGAACTTGGCCTTCTGGGCGTTGACGGAATCCTCTCCGCGCGCGCGATCCAGCGAGAAGACGACATCTTCCGCGGTAAAATCTGTTCCATCGTGAAACTTCACGCCCTCATGCAGCTTGAAGGTGTAAACCGTTCCGTCATCCGAGATCTCCCAGCTTTCGGCAAGCGCCGGCTTGACGGTGCCATCACGGTCGACCTGGGTCAGGCCTTCGAAGACGTTGATGAAGACGACTTCGTCAATCGCGGCGGCCGCACCCGCCGTCGGATCGAGATGCGGCGGTTCCAGGCGCACGCCGAGAACGACATCGGTTCGCGCGGCATCGGCAGACGGCGCGCCGGCCAAAATACCGCCGCCAATTGCCACGGCGGCAAGAAAGGCTTTCAAACCCCGAAGTGATGTCATCGCCATTTTGTCGATCCCTTGTATTTTTCGGGTTATAGGGTCAGTTGAATGGACAGGAGCGCCAGCGTGGCGCGCGCCATGACCTTGGCGCTATCCAGCATATCGTCGATGCCGACGAATTCGTCCGGCCGATGAGCTATGTCGAGAATGCCCGGGCCGTAGGCGATACAATCGTGCAGGTGGCCGATGCGTACGATGTGCTTTTGATCATAAGTGCCGGGGGAAATCACGTAGTCAGGCTCGCGTGACAGCACCTCCTCGATGCCGGCCGCCACGGCGCGGACGACGGGAGCTTCACGGTCCGTCATCGTCGGCAGAACTTCAAGAAGGTCGCGAATCGAATAGCTGAACCGGCCGCGTTCGGCTTTCAGGCTTTCGAGGATGCCGGTGACTTCGGCCTTTACCTCGTCAAGCTCCTCCTCGATCAGGAAGCGGCGGTCGATCACCATGCGGCAACTGTCCGGAACGCAAGGAGAAGGCAGACCGTCGAAACCTTCCGGCTGGCCGCCGTGGATGGAGTTGATGTTGAGCGTGGAAGACCGCGCGCCTTCCGGCACCACCGGCATATCGGTGTGCTTCGCCGCAAGACGGGGGAAAAGCTCGCGCTCGAACCGGTCCATCACCGCGCCCATATGGCGCACCGCGCAGTCTCCGAGGAATGGCATGGAGCCGTGGGCAATGGAACCATGCGTCTCGATCTCGGCCCACCAGACGCCACGGTGGCCGAGGCAGATACGCTCCTTGTTGAGTGGCTCGGGAATGATCACATGGTCGACGCGCGGTTTGGAGAAATATCCTTTTCGGGCCAAAAATCCGACGCCACCAAGCCCGCCCGATTCCTCGTCGACCGTGCCGGAAATTTCGATTGCGCCGGAAAATTCGGGCTTCAACTCCAACAAGGCTTCAACAGCGATGATGGAGGCGGCCATGCCGCCCTTCATGTCGCAGGCGCCGCGCCCGAAAACCTTTCCGTCGTGCACGACGCCGGCAAACGGATCGACTGTCCAGCCATGGCCGGTCTCAACCACATCGATGTGCGAATTGAAATGAACGCAAGGACCGGGACGCCCGCCTTCGCGCCGCGCGATAACATTCAAGCGGGGATAACGGTCGCTGTCGCCCGGCGTATCCTCGCCCCGGATGAAGCTGACTTCAAAACCGCGCCGCTTGAGCCGCGCACCAATAAACTCCGCGCAGGGCTGATAAGCCTCGCCCGGAGGGTTGACCGTGGGATAGCGGATGAGATCCTGCGTGAGCGCAACGATGTCCTCACGCTTGTCCTCTATGCGCTTGTCCAGCGCTTCAAGCATGCGCCCTCCAGAACCGCACGGCCTTGAATTGATTGCTCTTCCGCAATGGTGCACCGAATGAAGGGGTCTTGCCAATGGCATTCGTGGTCGCGGGGTCAGAAGATCGTGTGTCGGTGGAGGGTTTAAGTAGAGCGCCAGGTCAGTTACGACGGGTGCATGAGAAGCAGTCACATTTCCGACGAAACGGGCAAACATGCCTGGAGCATTTGGGAAGGGAATCGCCACCGGCAGGCGGCTGTGGCGGCCGCGCTGGCAGTAGCGGTCGTTGCAAGCATCGCTGCAGGCTGGTGGTTGGCCGGCACTGATGAGGGATCGGAGGTGCCGGGAACCGGCATTTCGGAAAAACGGGTGCGGCCGGCCCCCGATCCCCTGGCCGGACTTCCCGAAGACGCCCGAAAGCGGTTGACGGACCCGGCCCCCGACAAGCCCGATCTGTTCAAGCTCGTCTACGGCGGACATCCGCGCGACCTGTGCGCGGCGTTCGAAGGTGTGGGTGTGCCGATGTCCGCATGGACGCCGGACCCGCTCAGGGATGGCGGATGGCAGTGCTCCAGCGAACTTGTCGCGGTTGGTAAGGAAAACGGGCAAGGAGGGCAAAGCACGATCTTTGTGAGCTTGCGCGGCGCTTCCGAAGACCGCCTCGGATTTCTCAGGGTCAAGCTGAACGGCGACAATCCGGATACACTCAGCGAGGCGAAGGCCGCAACTCGGGAGGTGCTGGATCAGGTCGCGGGGCGATACGGATGGGAATGGCCGTCAGCGCTCTACGATGCGCTTTCCGGTGCCCGATCCGCCGAAATAGCCGTTCGCGGAGCGGAAATAAAGGTCCGCCGCGAGCGTTCCGACCTTGTCAACGATGGCAAGGGCATCGTGAGATTGAACGTGGTGATCGATTTCCCGCACGGAGCAGGTTCGGCGAGAGGTGAGAATTTTACGCCTTTCGATTGGGAAGACGGGGAGCGGGATACGCCGTTTGCCGACAAGTGAACAATGTTATTCACCTGTCAGCGGCAATGCGCCGGCAGCAATCGTCCTGTTTCGCTCAAACGCGGCGGTGCGCAGACGGTTCGTACCGAATTTATCCAGTTTTTCCACGAAGCGAACAATCGAGGTGCGCGATATGAGAAAGACATTGGGCGCACGAACATCTAGCGATTCCATAAGCGAGCGGTTGACGATATCCGTCGCTGCGCGCTGCGCCGCCTGGTCGACGAGCAGTCCCTGGAGGGCATTCAGGACTTGAGACATAGCGGCGACGGTTGCGGGAGCGTCGGTCAACTCCTTCATCTGGATTTGAGCGCCGGACTTCATGGCTGCCGCTTCGTAGGTTTCCTTGAGACGGCTCCTTATCGCGATCTTGAACTGTTCCTCGCAAAGTTCAACCAGCGCGAGACAAAATGAACGGTGCCAATCGGATTTGCGGGAAATCTGGCCCTGGAAGCAGATCTTCAGCAGATCCTGCAAGTAGGCGTAAAAGACGACCGCCGACAGATTCCGGGCATCCGCAAGATCGATCGAGATATGCTTGAATGCGGAACGGCAGGCGGCGTTGATGGCCGAAAAGTCGATCGATTTCGTGAAAGAGGCTTCGATTACCTTCCTGGCCGCTGCAAGCTCGGCTGCTGTCAGGCTGCCGCCTGCGTTCATGCAGGCTTTGGCCAGACGGTCGAATATGAAGTCGATCGTCGCTTTCGACGTTCCGATACAACTATGAGGCCCAGGTATTACGGGCATAGAAACTCCTCTTCGAAACACAAAGCCGAATTTGGAATTTTTCCCATAAATGACGTAAAGGAAACTTTAAAAGATGCCTGAGATCTGAATATTTTTATCGATACCCTCACGCACGAATGTGCCGTCCGACCAGTCTTCAACCGTGCGGTGGTGCATAGTTCGCACGCATTTCGGTTACGCTCGGTCAAGCGGGCCAGGGAGGACATCGAGCGCAGCTTCAAGGCGGATGCATCAATCGATGCTGCCGGCAGCTGCTTCGTCGTCTTCTGAATCTGGCGTCACATCCAGAACGTGGGCGCGCATGGTGATTTCCACCTTGTCCTTGCAGTTAGACATGCAGGGATCGCCGTCCCTCAGCGTCGCGGTGTCAGGGCGCGGATCCTCGAAGAAGTTTTCTTCGTTCGGGAGACGGATTTCCGTGAAGTTTTCCTTTGATAGTTCGAACTCGTCGTCGGTGACGACGTCGTTCATGTAAAGGAGATAGGCGGTGATCGCGTAAACCTCGTCAGGCGTCAGCGACTGCGCCTCGCCGAAGGGCATCGCGCGGTTGATATAGTCGTAAACGGTCGACAGATACGGCCAGTAGGAGCCGATCGTCTTGACGGGCCTGTCGCTTGAAAGCGTGCCGTGGCCGCCGGCAAGCACCGGCCAGCGGTCCACGCCCTCGCCGAAATCGCCATGGCAGACGGCACAGCGTTCGGCGAAGATTTCCTCGCCGTCGGAAACATTGCCTTTTCCATCCGGCAGGCCGGTTCCATCCGGGCGAATGTCGATATCCCAGGCGGCGACTTCATCCTTCGTCGCTTCGCGGCCAAGGCCGAACTTTCCGCCTGCATGGGCTGCGGTCACACCGACTGCCAAGGCGGCCAGAAGGGCGGCGGGCTTAAGAAACTTCGACATTTTCGACCTCCCCACCGGACTTCACATGCCAGGTCTGGATACCGTTGTTATGGTAGATGGAATTCGTGCCGCGCACCGCGCGCAAGGCATCCTTCGTCGGCTGGACAATGCCTTGCGAATCGACCGCGCGAGACTGGAGAAGGAGCGGCGAGCCGTCCCAGTCGAACTCGTAGTAGAAACGATGCGCGGATTTGCCGAGGCTCGGCCCGTCGATACGCGCAGGGCGCCAGTTGCGCCCGCCATCGATGGATACATCCACGCGCGATATCGTGCCGCGCCCCGACCAGGCAAGGCCAGTGAGTACGGTGAAGCCCTTGTCGTGCAGGATCGGGGCTTGCGGCGAAGGATTGGTGATCACCGACTTTACGTCCATTTCCCAGGTGAATCGTCGGGCTTTCCCGTTTGCCATGAGGTCGGTGTATTTCGATGTTTCCTCGCGGTGGTGCCACGGTTCGTCGCCGACCTCGATCCGGCGCAGCCACTTGACCCACATGTTGCCTTCCCAGCCGGGCACAACAAGGCGAACTGGATAACCCTGTTCCGGGCGAAGCGCCTCGCCGTTCATCCTGAAGGCGACGAGACAGTCGTCGAGCGCCTTTTGGAGCGGGACGGAACGCGTCATGCCGGCGGCATCCGCCCCTTCAGGCAGAAGCCACTTTGCGTTGGTCTTGAGGCCGGCTTCCTCCAGCAGGTATTTTAGCGGCACACCGGTGTACATGACGTTGTGGATCATGCCGTGGGTGAACTGACAGCCGTTGAGCTGTGCGCCGCGCCACTCCATGCCGGAATTGGCCGCGCATTCCAGGAAATAGACCCGGTTTTCGCGCGGGAAACGCATCAGATCCTGCATGGTGAAGACGAGCTCGCGATCCACCAGACCGTTGATCATGAGGCGGTGCTCGGCCGGGTCGACCTCGGCAATGCCCGCATGGTGGCGCTCGAAGCAAAGCCCGTTCGGCGTGATGATGCCGTCAAGCTCATGCAGCGGCGTGAAATTCACCGAAGACACCGGATCGGCGGTGAGCCATCCGACGTTGCGGCGAACGACATGAGCCTCGAATTCGGAAGGGTGGCCGTATGGCCGCGCATCGACGCCATCGCCCAGATACTGGTTCCAATCCTTCTTCTCAAGGATTGCCGGGTCGCCTTCGGACGCCATGGCGCGCCCGGCAAGAGGAGCGGCGGCGAGCGCGCCGCCCACGGCTATGCCGGATTTCAGAAAGCCGCGACGGGAGGGCGCACGCAGCGTATCGTCAGTCTTCGTCATGGACGTTCACTCCCAGAACTCTATATGCATCATCACATTCGTTTATTTGAATGTAAATAGAGTGCGATTATATCTTCCCGACGTCGCTCAGGACTGGATGATCCTCACCGAACGGTTTTCCTGCAGCGAGACCGTGCCGACACGGGCGAGATAATTTTCGACGACATCCCAGATAGGGGGGCCTTCCGTATCCTCGTTCACGCTGGCCCAGCCTGCGACTACATAGGTCTTTGACGGGTCGATCGTCTCGCTTGTCTTCAGCAGCGTCATGTCGGAGATGCGGCTGCCTATCGGCATGGAGGTATCGATGCGGTATCCCATGCCGCCGACGCGGACCATGTCGCCGCCCTGCTGGTAATAGGGATCGGGGTTGAAGAGGTTGTCGGCGACGTCTTCCAGAATGTCCTTGATGAGCTTTCCGGACATTTCAGAGCGATAGGCG
Organism: Hongsoonwoonella zoysiae; assembly: GCF_013266695.1. Classification (GTDB taxonomy): domain Bacteria; phylum Pseudomonadota; class Alphaproteobacteria; order Rhizobiales; family Stappiaceae; genus Hongsoonwoonella; species Hongsoonwoonella zoysiae. The sequence continues at coordinate 38,438 of NZ_JABRXF010000003.1, read as the reverse complement.
TTCGGATAGGTCATGCCGGTCGCGTTGAAGACATCCTCCACGGTGATGTCCTGACCCGGGAGAAGGGACGTCCCCCACCGGAAACCGGGCGACAGCGCAATATCGGCATCGCGCTCCTCCAGAAGCGCCTGGCAGATCAGATCGTCGAAAGTGCCGTTGAAATTACCGCGCCGGTAGAGAAGGCTTTCGGTCTTGCCGAGCACTCGCTCAAGCTCCGCCTTGTGAGGCTCGCGGGTCGCATCGATTTCCGCCGTCATCTCAGCATCAGGCGCGATGACATCCGAAAAGATCGGAATAAGCCGGTACTTGTAGCCCTTCAGGCCACCGTCGCAAACATCAAGATCGAGACGCGACACGAACTTTCCGTTCGAGCCGGAGGCGATCAACAGCGTGTCGCCGACAATTACAGGCTCGGGCAGGGCATCATGCGTGTGCCCGGTCAGGATGACATCAACGCCGGAAATGCGGCCTGCGAGCTTTCGGTCCACATCGAAACCGTTGTGAGAGAGAAGAACGACAAGCTCCGCTCCATCCGCCCGGGCGGCATCCACGTTTTCCTGCAAAACCTCTTCGCGAATTCCGAAGGAAAGGGAAGGGAACATCCAGCCCGGATTGGCGATCGGAAGATAGGGGAAGGCCTGGCCTATGACAGCGACCTTGACGCCCCCGCGTTCGAACATCTTCGTATGCTCAAAGACGGGTTCGTCCCATTCCGCGTCGAAGATGTTGGAGCCGAGGAAGGCAAAGGGAAGCGCGTCCACGATTTCGCGCACCCGGTCCTCGCCATAGGTGAATTCCCAGTGCGCCGTCATCGCATCGGGCTGAAGCAGGTTCATGAGCCCGACCATGTCGCCGCCGTTCGTGTGGTGCGAGACATAGGAGCCCTGCCAGGTATCGCCGCCATCAAGCAGCAGCATGTTGTCGCCGCGCGCAGCGCGGATCGCCTTTACGACCGTCGCCACCCGGTCAAGCCCACCCATGCGGCCGTAGGTTTTGGCAAGGGCGACGAAATCCTCCGAGGTCAGCGCGTAAGCCTCGGGTGAGCCGGGCTCGATATTGTAGATCTTGAGGAAATCCGCTCCCGTTACATGTGGCGGCTGGCCGGCTAGTTCTCCAACGCCCAGATTGATGGAGGGCTCCCGGAAGTAGATCGGCTTCGCTTGCGCGTGGATATCGGTGATGTGGACGAGGGTGACGTTGCCGAAATCCTCAAAGCCGAGAAGCTGGTCTTGCGTCATCGACTGGGTTGCGGCGAATGCCGCGAACTTTCCCGTTCCGCCAAGTCCGAGGGTGGCACTTGCGGCCACGGAGGCCTGCAGGAACTCGCGCCTGGAAATCATCTTCGGCTCCAAATCCGGAATATCGTTCCCGCACGGCGGAAGCTTCAGCCGCGGGAATACGTTCTGTTCTTACGAGAGGCGATACCCGACCGGCCCCGTCCGCGCCGGCCGGATGTCGTCGCTTCAGTTTCGAACCGACGGCGTTTCGACCGACAGGCCTTCACCGCGCGAAGCGACATAGAGCTCAAGGGCTATGAATTCGTCCGAACCGCGCTTGAAAGGCTCTGCCCGGACATTTTCCATGCAGCCCTTGAAACGACGATGGATCGAGCCGAGCCCGCCCCACTTCAACCTGTAGACCGGAAAGCCGTTGATATGGCCCTGCGAAAGGTGATCAGCACGGATCATCTTGCCAAAATTCGCCTCATGGCAATTGGCGCAGGCCATGTCGAGCTGGCCGACACGGGTATAATAGAGATCCTTGCCCTTTTCCCACCATTCCTGCATCGGGCCATCCGTCTGGACGCTCGTCGGCATGCCACGCGACTGAAGGCCGACCAGAGCCGTCATCGCCAGCATCTCTTCGGATTCCCATTTCCAGGCATCCGCGCCCATACGATCGGTACGGCAAGTGTTTATATGGTTTTCCAACGTCTGCGGCTTGCCGGCAGCTTGCGACCATTTCGGCATGCTGGCGCGCACGCCCTTCATGCCTTCCGATACATCGCCATGACAGGACGCGCAGGATTTTCCTTCCGACCCTTCCGCCGTCTCCCACAACTCTTCTGCGAGCGTGATCGCTGCGAAGGCAGGGTTCTCGAAATCGTCGGCCTGAAGAGCCTGGGTCTCGGACGTGCGGAAGCGCCAGCCGGAGTAAAGCCGGTCGAAGGGGCTTCCCTCCGGTGCGGCCACATCGGTGGCGATTTCCTCGCCGTCGATGAAGAGCTTGTTCTCGTCCGGATCGGCAACCGCAATGCCGGTCGCGGCAAGTGCGGCACCTGAAAATAGCGCGATCTTACTGAAGACCTTCAAAGGCATCGTTTCCTCCCAATCGAACCGGCAGGCGAAGAACCAGCGGCTCACTTCACCTCGATCTTCTTCGTTTCCTCGTAGACGGAACCGTCATCGTCGACCCAGATGAACTTGAACTCGCCGCTTTCAGGCACCCTGGCCTTGAACTCGAAATAGGGATTGGAGGAGACCGCCGGCTCGATATCGCAAGCGAAAACCGGCGTGCCGTTGAACTCGCAACTGAATCTGTTGATGATCTGGCGCGGGATCAGGTTGCCCTCTTTATCCTTGCGCTGGCCGGATTCCATCGGGTGGCTGATCAGGGTCTTGATGGTGATGATCTCGCCGGCATCCGCCGACTTCGGGACCTTCACACGGGGTTTCACGTTTGCCATTCGAATTCTCCTGGGAAAATCAGCCGCCGCAGCCGCCGATGGTGACCTTCACCGTCTTGCGGTCTATCGCGAAGGTGCCGTTGCTCATCCTGGCGACCGCGATCACATCCTGTGTCTTGGCAAGGCGGATGCGTGTGGAGGCAAGCGCCTCGCCGCTCATTGGCGTGAAATGGAAGGTGGCGACAGAGGCATTCGGGTTTCCATTCGCGACGATGAGCACCGCTTCGACGTAGTCATCGTCCGTCATGGGACTGTCGACCGTCACCTCGATCGGGACGGTGTTGCCGTTTTCGGCGATCTCGGGCGCATCCAGGGACAGCGCCCCTTCGCCGGCTTCTGCCCCGCCGGTGAAAGCGTTTATCAGGGCCTGCGCGTCATTGGCCGCAAGGGCGGGTAACGACAGCGACATCGTCGTGGCGAAAGCGGCGGAGCCTACGCCAAGCGCCATGATCTGGCGTCTGTTCAGTTCCATCACGGTTCTCCGTTTTTCAATTCGCAGAGGGTTCAGTCGCTCAAGGTCGTCAAATACGCGACGACATCCTCAACCTGCTGGGCGGTGAGGATCGTCTTTCCCTGAAATTCCGCCATGGGCCGCGCGCCGTTCTCCAACCGGTAGAAGGACGGCATGATCGTCTCGGACCCGAAGACTTTCTTGGAGTTGACGACGATCGCGCGCAGCTGCGCCGGCTTATAACGCGACGCAACGCCATCGATTTCCGGTCCAACCTCCCCGTGAAAGGGAAGCTCGGCCATATCGCTGTTCACGTGGCAGGCGAGACAATTGCCGAGCTTGCGGTCCGCAAAGACTTCACGTCCGTTCATCGGATCGCCTGGTTGTCCGGTCAGGCTGTCGACGACTTCGAAGTCATCCTTGAAGACGACCTTATCCGGCGCGACTTCCGCCGCCCCTGCCGCAAGGATGCCCCCTACCAGGAATGTCGCCGCGCATAATGCGAACGTCGGCCTTACCCTCATCGTTTTCCTCCGCGAGACATTGAGCTTTTGTGAGCATCTCGTTGTGCCTCTAGGTAACTACACCGCGCACAAGAACACAATCAAAAATTCATTAATATGAATAAGTATATATAATGCGATGCGGAATAATGCCTGGTCCTGCCGCCGCATAACCGTCCAGATTGTTGATTAATCGTCAGTTTTTCCTTCGGCGCCCATTTCTTCGAGCCTGCGGGCGTGATACTTCTGAAAATGCTCTTCGCCCTCGTATCCGCGTTCCTTCACCCATTGGAACATGTGCAGGGTGGTGCCTTTGCCGAAGGCGCCGGGCATGACCGACACGGCGGCGGCGCCGGCATTCGAATCTTCGCCCGCCACTTCCGGCATGAAAAGAATGGTGGGCGTATACACGACGCGCCATTTGCGAGCCGCCGTCTTTTCGGAAAGCTCTTCTCCGTCGATGTCGATCACCTCTTCGTCGCCGAAGAGGTTGTATTGGACGACCATGAAGTTTTCCGAGATGTATGCCGCGACCTTCGGGTCGCTGAAGACCTCTTCATGCATCTTCCTGCAATAGGCGCAGCCGCGTTGCTCGAAGATGATGGCAAGTCGTTTGCCGGCTTCCGTCGCCGCTTCGATGTCTTCTGCGACATCCTTGAAGGTGGTGGAGAACCAGGGCTCTTTGTGAAGCCCGTCATCGCCCATTTCGGCGGCGTTCACGACCGCGCTCATTGCGATGAATACGCCGGCGAAAATGGCTGTCAAACGCATGTCTCACTCCCTTTGTGCGACCTCATCCGAGCTTTCCAAGGCCGGGGAAATATTCCAGAAGCAGGTAGGACATCGTCTGCATCGATCCGGTAAGGAACAGAATACCGGTAAGGACGAGTGCGCCTCCCATCACCTTTTCGACCATGCCCATGTGACGGCGGAAACGCTTCATGGCGTTCACGAAGGGACCGGCGAAAAGGGCTGCGACGATGAAGGGAATGCCGATACCAAGCGAATAGGCGAAAAGGAGGGAGGCGCCCTTGAACGCTTCCGCCTCGCCTGCCGCGACAAAGAGGATCGCCGCGAGGACGGGACCCACGCAAGGCGTCCAGCCAAAGGCGAAGGCCAGACCGACGACGAACGCACCGACCAGACCGACCGGTTTTTCCCTCGTCTGGAAACGGGCCTCGCGCGAGAGGATGCCGATCTTGAAGATGCCGAGGAAATGCAGGCCGAGAATCAGGATGATCGCGCCCGCCACATAGCCCAGTTCCGTCAAATGATCGACCGCGAAGGAGCCGATCAGCGATGCGCTTGCGCCGAGGCTTACGAACACGGCCGCAAAACCGAGCACGAAAGCCACCGCCGATGCGACGATCCGTCCGGAATGGACGCCGCCGCTATCCTCGCCAGTCAGCGTCTGCAGGCTGACGCCGGCAAGAAAGCAGAGATACGGGGGAACCAACGGGAGCACGCACGGTGAGGCGAATGAAATCAACCCCGCCAGAAGCGCGCCAGCCCATGTCACGGACAGGTCCACGTCACGTTTCCTCCAAATACATTCACATATTATAATTTGTTTCTATATATCACGATAACGTGGTAGGACAATCATGCAATTCATTGAGACTTCTACGGAGGCCCGATGATGGTCATCATAAGGGCTGTCGGCACAATTCTTCTGTTGGCGATTTTTTGCTGGACTCCGGCAAAGGCCGAGGAACTTGTCATGTTCGAGCAGGCAGGGTGCCATTGGTGCGCCGTGTGGCACGAAGAAATCGGCCCGATTTACCCGAAGACGGAAGAGGGACAAAGGTTTCCCCTTCGCCGCGTGGACATCCACAAACAGGCGCCGGAGGACCTAAGGGCAATTTCGAAGGGCCACTTCACGCCGACCTTCGTATTGATGAAGGACGGAAAGGAAGTCGGCCGGATTCAGGGCTACCCGGGTGAAGATTTTTTCTGGGGCCTGCTTGGCCAAATGGTGCAAGAGGCACTAAACAGGAGAGACGAAGCCTCGTAACCCAAAATGTCGAACGTACCCATGGCAGATACGATTCTAGATGAACAGGGCGCGGCCTCGCGCGACATTGACGATATGATCACCAGCGCGAAAGAAGCGACCGACTTCTTGAAAGCCCTTGCTCATGAGGGGCGCCTGATCATTCTCTGCCGTCTGGCAGAAGGCGAGTGCTCGGTCACGGAATTCGAGGAGATGCTCTCCGCGCGCCAGGCCGCCGTTTCCCAGCAATTGGCAAGACTGAGGCTTGAAGGGATCGTCAAGACCCGCCGCGAGGGCAAGACCATCTATTATTCGCTTGCGGACGACCGGGCCCGCGAAATGATCCGCGTGATCTACAGCATGTTCTGCGCGAAATAGACAGGAACAGCCTTGCCATCGGGCCGCCAGCATCCCGGACTTGATTTCGCGTTTTGTCAGTCGGTATTTGGCCGATCTTGCCGCCGCGTATTTTTCTCCCTACGGTTTCACACAATCAAAATATTGAATGGGAGGGGCGCATGGAAGAATGGTCGCCCGGAACGATAGCGGCACTCGGCGGGTTCGCCGGCGGCTGCCTATTGGGTTTCGCGGCGCGCTGGGGCCGCTTTTGCACGCTTGGCGCGATCGAAGATGCCTGTTTCGGGGCAGATACTTCCCGCATCAGGATGTGGGGGCTGGCAATCGCCGTGGCCATCGCCGGGACCTATGGCCTCGATTTCTTCGGTTTCATCGACGTTTCGCAGTCCTTCTACATCGCCTCTCCGGTCACGGTGCTCGCCACAATCGCTGGCGGTTTGATGTTCGGCATCGGCATGGCATTCGTTGGCACTTGCGGTTTCGGCACTCTGGCTCGGATCGGCGGAGGTGACCTCAAATCCGTCGTCACATTCCTCGTGATGGGGATTACAGCTTATGCCACCGTGCGAGGTGCTGGAGCGTATCTGCGCGTCGCCGCTTTCCCCGACCCTGGCCCGCGCGATACTCCGGCAAGCTTCGCCCATTCGGCATCCAGCATGTTGGGCGGCCCCGTTCATCTGTGGGCGCTGATATTTGCAGCGATCCTTGCCGGCTTCTGCCTGGCAAGCCCGACGTTCCGAACGCGGCCGCGCCTGATCGCCTCCGGCCTTCTGGTTGGTGTGGTGGTTACATCCGGCTGGTTCGTGACCGGATATCTCGCGCCCGATGAATTCGAGACCTATCCGCTTGAATCCTTCACATTTTCCGCTCCTCTCGGTGAGGCGATCATGTATGTGATGGTGATGAGCGGTGCGACACTGAAATTCGGTATCGGTGCCGTCTTCGGAGTGTTGACGGGGGCGGCGGTTACAACGCTCGCGCAACGCTATTTCCGTTGGGAAGCCTGCGACGATGCGCGCGAAATGCGCCGCCAGATCATGGGCGGCATGCTTATGGGCTTCGGCAGCGTGACGGCGCTGGGCTGCACGATAGGGCAGGGTGTATCGGCGGCATCGATGCTTGCATGGTCGGCGCCGGTAGCGCTCGTCTCGATTTTCATTGGCGCATATCTGGGGTTGCATATCCTCGTGCGGGGTTCGGTTCTGGAACCGCTCAAGGACCTGATCCTGCCGCTCTGGCACCGTTCTTGAGGGCGCGCGCATAGCGCCGCAATTAATCCATCCGGGTGGCGTCGATCCATTAACGCCTTGCCCAACGCCGGGTGTATGACGGTGCAACTATCTATAATTCGGCGGTCGGTCCCGAGCCTGCTTCGTTTCCGGCCGCCGGTCCGAAAGCGCGGACCCGGCCAACTGCACACCATCCGAAGCCGCCGTTGGCTCAGAGGATTTCGTCGTCTGATTTCGCTGCACCAATGACCTGTTCTTCCGTGCGATTTTCAGGAAAAGGCGCGCCGGTTTGATTTTGGACAAATCGGGATGTCGGTTTGCCGAATAATATGCTTATATTCGAATGTGTTTTGGCCTTGGGAACCTTGGCGTGGAAGCATTTCTGACCTCCGACCTGATTTCGGATACGGCCAAGGCGGCAATCGGCGGTCTGGCCGTCGGATTGATGTTCGGTTTCGCCGCCCAGCGGTCCGAATTCTGCCTGAGGGCGGCAACGATCGAATTCTGGAACCTGAAGATCGGCTCGAGGTTTCCGGTTTGGCTCGTTGTCTTCGGCGCAGCATTGCTGACGGTACAACTGCTTGTCGGCGGCGGCATGCTGGACGAGGTTTCGATCCGGCAGCTATCCAGCGCGGGATCGATGTCGGGAGCGATCATCGGCGGAGCGCTTTTCGGAACGGGCATGATCCTGGCGCGTGGCTGCGCAAGCAGGCTTCTGGTCTTATCCGCCACGGGTAACATGCGCGCGCTCGTGACCGGCCTTTTGCTGACGGTCGCTGCTCAGGCTTCGCTGAGCGGAGCGCTCTCACCCTTGCGGGAAGAAATTTCGCGCTGGTGGATCGTCGGTCCCGCAACGCGAAACCTCTCCGCTCAGTTGCCGCCCTTCGCTGGCGAAGTGGCGGGCCTTGCCATTGTCGCGTTGGCATTCGCCATCGCATTCGCCCGGAAAACGCCGGTATCGAAGCTCGTCTTCGGTGCAATCGTGGGTTTGAGTGTCGCTGGCGGATGGGCCTTCACTTCAGCGCTTTCGCAAGTGGCCTTCGACCCCGTCCCGGTTGAGAGCATAACGTTTACAGGCCCTTCCGCCGATACATTGATGGCGCTTATCAATACGCCCGACCTGCCGTTCAGCTTTGGCATCGGCCTCGTGCCGGGCGTGTTCGCAGGCTCCATGCTGGCAGCCGTCACGTCCGGCACGTTCAAGCTGCAGAGTTTTTCGCCGGAAACGGGCATGGCGCGCTATCTCGCCGGTGCGGTTCTGATGGGATTTGGCGGGATGCTTGCCGGTGGCTGCGCCGTCGGGGCCGGGATCACAGGAGGCTCCGTCCTGTCGCTCACGGCCTGGGTAGCACTTCTTGCCATGTGGCTTTCGGCCGGCCTGGCGGATCGCCTTCTGCGGTATGCGCCAGCTTCTTCTGCTCCACTTTCCACTTCCCCGCACACAGGACCCGCAACGAGTTAGGGAGGATATCATGAACCGTTTCGCAATGGCCTGTCTCTTCGCCCTCGCATTTCTTGCTCCCGCCGGCGCTCAAGCCACGCAGGAAAACCAGACCACGAAAGCGGTGAAAGCAACCTTCGAGGATGTCATGCTCGAACTGCAGGACGCCGTCATTGGCCGCGGCCTCGTGATCGACTACACCGGCCATGTCGACAAGATGCTGGAGCGAACGGCGGAGGCTGCCGGCGGCGTGACCACGGCGGGAGGCCTGTCGCCCTACCTAAACGCGAAATACGTCCAGTTTTGCTCGGCGAAGCTGACCCATGAAGCGGTGAACGCCAATCCGCAAAATCTTTCGATCTGCCCCTATCTCGTCTTCATTTATGAAACGAAAGCAGAGCCGGGCACCGTTCACGTTGGCTATCGTAAACCGGTATTCGACCCATCGCAGGCGAGCGAAGCCATTTCGGAGAAGATCAACGCTTTCCTTCAGGAGATCGTCGACGATGTGGCGAGCGCCGAATACTGATCCTAAATGACGCTGAGGGTCGCCAGGGCGACGAGAATATAGCGAACTGTTTTGGCAATCGTCACAAGCAGGACGAAGCTCCAGAGCGGTTCGCGCAGCACGCCCGCGGCAACAGTCAATGGATCGCCGATGAAGGGTGCCCAACTCATCAACAGGCTCCAGCGGCCCCAGCGATGATACCAGCGGCTGGCGCGATCCAGCATCTTTTCCGAGACGGGAAACCAGCGTTTGTGCCGAAAACTCTCCACGCCGCGGCCGATGACCCAATTGACGACGGAACCAAGCGTGTTCCCGATGCTCGCCACGATGACGAGCAGTGCGGTGGAGTGGGCCGTCGTTGCGATCAGCCCGGTCAGCGCGATTTCCGACTGAGCGGGAAAGACAGTCGCGGCTGCAAAGGAAATCGCGAACAATCCTGCGAATACGCCGAGATCATCCATCGGCGATAAATGCCGTCACCGTGTTGCTCATCGCCATTCATATGGCGGAGATTCGCGCCAGTTGCACCCCAAACATGACATCCGGAGATTATTTCGTGTCGGCCACATAACGGTAGGCGGTGCCGGATTTTTCAACGCGGCCGAAACCTGGATAGGGCAGGTGAAAACCGATAATTCGAGTTTGCTCAAGCGCCAGCTTGTCGAGCAGGAGCTTGCGCGTTGCGATACCCTTTTCAGTGTCATGATCGGCGCCATTCGGCCATTCCGGATGCGCGAAGGAAATATAAGCGTGCGTGATGGCATCTCCCAGCACCAGCACGCTTTCGCCTCCTTTCGCGATTTCGAAGGACATGTGTCCGGGCGTATGGCCATTGGTATCAAGCGCCAGAACGCCGGGCAGGATTTCCTCGCCCGGATGAAAGCGCGTTACCTGATCCTCGATAGCCTCGAGCGAGCGTTTTGCGCCGACGGCGAAGGGCTTTCGTGCCTCGGGCAGTGTGTCGATGGTTGCCGGATTCCACCAGTAATCCCATTCGGCGGCCGAGATCATCAGTTCGGCATCCGGGAACATCACGTCGTCGAAGTCGTCCAGAATGCCCCAGATATGATCGGGATGGGCATGGGTGAAGACGACGTGGGTGACCTGCGAAGGGTCAAGCCCGATCTCTTTGAAAGCGTGCATCATTTTGCCGGCGGACGGCACGAAACGCGAGCCTGAGCCGGCGTCGAAAAGAACAATGCGCCCGCCATCGCGCAAGAGCGTGAGGTTGCAATCGGGTTCGGATACCGTGATCGGCAGATCGTGTGCTTTCAGGAGCGCCTCAAGTTCCTCCCTGGGTGCATCGCCGTACTGAAAATCGATAGGAAGCACCAGATGGCCGTCGCTCAGCGTCTCGACGGTCGCCTCGCCGAGGACAAACGCTTCGCGTGCGAAGGTCTGGCGGGGAAGCGCTGGAGATATTACTGCCGCCGCGCCATATGCGGCCATGCCTTTGGCGAATGCGCGCCTCGTGAGTAACGAACCTTCGGTCATGGCTTCCTCCAAGATTTCTATCTAAAAATATGATTATTTGAATGTGAAGGCCATATCAAGTGACAAGAGTTTGGGGAAGTGGATCAAACAGTGCGCGGCTGCACGGTGTCTGACACCGGCAGCCTTTTTCATTGTCATGCCGTAGAAGATTACTTCTCGGGTAAGGGGATGAAATCCTCGGTATCGCCCGGAACGGTGTCGAACCGCATCCGCTTCCAATCTTCCTTCGCCTGGTCGATCCGTTCCTTTGACGAGGAAACGAAGTTCCACCAGATGTAGCGTGGGCCGTCCATGGGCTCTCCACCGAGCAGCAGGAAGCGGGCAGGGGCATCGGCCGTAACCGTGATCGTGTCGTCCGGCTTGAAGACGAGAAGTTGGCCGGGCCCGAATTTATCACCCGAAATCGTGATCTCTCCTTCGACGGTATAGACCGCGCGTTCTTCGTGCGTTGCGTCGATCGGCATCCGACCTCCTGCATTGAGCGTGATATCGGCATAGATCGTCTCGCTGGCGGTAGAGACCGGCGCCCGCGCCCCGTAAAGTTCGCCGGCGATCACGCGTACTTCCGCCCCGCCGTCGGAGATGACGGGCAGCGCATGCAGCCCGTGATGCTCGAAGGCGGGTGCTGTCTCTTCCATATGCTTTGGCAGGGCGACCCAACTCTGGATGCCGAAGATCTTCCGCGCCGTTTTCTTGCGCGCCGCATCCTCGCGCTCCGAATGAACGATACCGTTGCCCGCCGTCATCCAGTTCAGTTCACCGGGCTTGATGACCTGATCGGACCCAAGGCTATCGCGGTGGTGGATCTCGCCGTCGAAGAGATAGGTGACGGTCGCAAGCCCGATATGCGGATGCGGGCGAACGTCGATACCACCGGTTTCAAGGAATTCCGCCGGGCCCATCTGATCGAAGAAGATGAAAGGACCAACCATTTGCTGCTTTGCCGAGGGCAGGGCGCGGCGCACCTCGAACCCGCCAAGATCGCGGGCGCGTGGGACGATCAACGTATCGATCACATCACAGGCGCTGGCGTCTCCCGGGGCGGGGTCGTTTCCAGGCATCCAGGTCATTTCTTTTCCTCCGGTAGGGCGGAATATGCCGCGAGAATATCTTCCGGGTAAAATATGTCGGGCGAACATCACGTCCATTCGACGCTGCGTTCACCGCTTGCATGGGGCGCGGTTTCTTGAAAGTCTCCGCGAGCCCGAAAATCATCGCCAAATGTCAGATCGACTTTGTGGCCGTTGATCGGTGCGATTGTTCAAACGCAGCGAAAGGCGCGCCAACGATGAAGCCGAACGTCCTTTTGATCACCGCCGATCAGTGGCGTGGCGATTGTCTGGGAATAGCCGGCCATCCGGTGGTGAAAACGCCGAATATCGACGCACTGGCGGGCGAGGGGGTCTATTTCTCGCGCCATTATTGCCAGGCTGCTCCTTGCGCGCCGGCGCGCGCCTGCCTCTATACCGGCCTTTATCAGATGACGACGCGGGTGGTCAGGAACGGAACGCCGCTCGATGCGCGGCACGACACGATAGCGCTGGCGGCAAGGCGTGCCGGCTATGATCCCACGCTGTTCGGCTATACGGATCAATCCGTCGACCCGCGCACTGTATCCGGTGACGATCCGTGGCTTAGAACCTACGAGGGCATCCTGCCGGGCATGAGCGTGAAGGTGCGTGTGCCGGAAGATCACGCACCATGGCTTTCCTGGCTGGAGGCGAGAGGCAGGCAACTGCCGACACCGAAGCAGGATGTGTGGTTGCCCGTCGAGGGACCTGCCGACCCGCCCTCGGGAAAGCCTCCCATTTATTCTGCGGATGAAACGGAGACGGCATTCCTCGTCGATGAGTTTTCACGCTGGCTGTCTGAGCGAAATTCCGGCCTTGAAACCGGTACGCCCTGGTTTGCGCACTTGAGCTTCATTCGCCCGCATCCGCCATTCATAGTTCCCGAACCATATGCCTCGATGTATGGCCCCTCCGACGGGCCCGACTTTCGCGGCGCGAAATCACCCGCCGAGGCGGCCAATCTGCATGGCTTCGTCAAATATGCGATCGAGAGCCAGGAGAAGCATGATTTCATCCGTGGTGCACGCGGCATGGTCGCGGATTGGGACGAGGCGACCCGACGCTGGATAAGGGCGACATATTGGGGTATGGTCTCCGAAGTCGATGCGCAGATCGGGCGGCTCGTTTCGCTATTGAAAGCCGCAGGCGCGTGGGAAAGCACCGTCATCGTGCTGACTTCGGACCACGGCGAGATGATGGGCGATCACCAGCTTTTTTCGAAACTGGGCTTTTACGACCAGAGTTTTCATATTCCGCTTGTCATCCGTGATCCACTCAGGCCAGGCACGCATGGCCGGAAGATCGAGGCCTTTTCGGAATCAATCGATATCATGCCAACGCTGTTGGAACTGATCGGCGCGAAACCGATCGGCTGGCTCGATGGACGTTCGCTTGTTCCTTTCCTCGACGGTGAAGTGCCGGACGACTGGCGCGACGCGGTACACTGGGAGTATGACTTCCGCGAGGTCGCGGATAAAACGGCGCAGGAAAAGCTGGGTCTTGAACTCGATGCCTGCAATATGGCGGTCATCCGCGACGATCAGGTGAAATACGCGCATTTCGCCGGGTTACCGCCGGTGCTCTTCGACCTTGCCGAAGACCCGGACGAAACGCGCAACGTGGCGGACGAGCCTGCCTATCAGTCAATACGCCTTCACTACGCGGAAAAGCTGCTGGCCTGGCGGGCCAGGCATCTCGACCGCCGTTTGACGGGCATCGAACTGACACCGGACGGGCCGGTGGATGCGAGAAATTGATCCCTCACGCCTTTTCCGGCTGTCGCATGTCAGCGTGACGGGCGACTTCGGCCTTGGCGAAGACCGCGAGAAGGAGAAGGGCGAGGGCCGCGAAAATGACCTTGAAGCCGGTGCTTTCCGCAACGAAACCGATTGCGGGAGGAGCTGCGAGCAGGCCAGAGTAACCCATGAAAGTGACGAGAGAGAGCCCGATGCCGGGTGCAAGACCCGGCAGGTTTCCCGCCGCCGAAAAAAGAATCGGCGCCACGTTGGCAATGCCGATGCCGCTGAGCGCAAAACCAGCGATAGCGAGTGCCGGGTGAGGAGCAAGCGCAGCCGAAAAAAGACCGGCAAAAGCGATCAGCGCGGAAATGCGCAAGGTTGAAACCGCGCCGAATCTGTTGCGCAATATATCGCCGGCGAACCTCGTAGTCGCCATCGCTGCGGCGAAAGCGCCGAAGGCAAGCCCGGATGTCGCGATGTCGGCGCTGAACGCCTGCCTGAGGTAGAGGGCGCCCCAATCGAGCACCGCGCCTTCCGGCACCATGGAAAAGAGCGCCATCAGGCCGATCAGGTAGGCAAGCAGCGATCGCGGCAGGCGGATTTTGTGCATTTGCGTTGATTCCGCCGGCTTGTCTTCAAAGACGAGCGGCCAGACGACAAGCGTCAACGCGCTGGCTATCGCCATGACCGCTGTTGCGTGCCATAGCGGACCCGCTGCTTCGATCATGAGGCCACCGGCGGTGGCGCCCATAAAGCCTCCAAAGCTCCAGAAGCCGTGGCAGGATGACATGATCGCGCGGCGAAGGTGCTGCTCTGTCGCCACAGCGTTCGCGTTCATCGCGATATCCATTGCGCCCACGAAGCCGCCAAGCAGGAAAAGGGCCGCGGCGGCAAGCGGGATTTCGGGCGCCAGCGTCAGCCAAAGGAGCGTCGGCGACAGCGCTATTGCGGCAAACTTCATGGGTCTTGCCGAACCGAAGCGCGCGATCAGGGGCCCCATGACCGGCATCATCGTCAAGGAACCTATCCCGAATGCAAGGATCATCAGGCCAAGGACACTCTCGGAAATCGACAAGCGTTGGCCAAGTTCCGGAATTTTCGGTGCCCAGCTTCCAACAACGAAGCCGTTGATGAGAAAATGTGTCGAAACCGCCAATCGCTCGCGTGAGCCTTGGCGATGGAACAGGTGCAGTCGTCTGATGCATGTCATGAAATGCGGCCCTTCGGGGATTGTCCCGGAGCGACTTCTTATCATCAAAGCGCTTCCACTTTCGTGAAGGACACTGTCGAAAATTCCCTGGACGGCACCTAAAAACGTGCCGCCAAAAGGGAACCGGCCCCAAGCTTCCATTAGCACGGAGCCGGTTAATGGATAAGCCGGTCTGGCTATGTTCGCGGTCAGGCCGCGCGCACGGCTTCCAGGAACCGGTCGATTTCGGACCGCAGCTTTTCCGCTTCTTCCGACAAGCTGTCCGAAGACGAAAGCACTTGGGAGGCGGCGGAACCTGTCTGACCTGCGGCCTGGGTGACGCCTGAGATATTATCCGAAACTTCTGCCGATGCCGCCGAAGCGTGCTGGATGTTGCGGCTAATCTCCTGTGTCGCGATCGTCTGTTCCTCGACAGCGGATGCAATGCCCGTGGCGATTTCGTCGATCGAGCGGATCGTCTTCGAGATGTTCTCGATCGCCTTTACGCTGTCGGTGGTGGCGGTCTGAATACCGTTGATCTGACCGCCGATTTCCTCCGTGGCCTTTGCCGTCTGATCGGCAAGTTCCTTGACCTCTGCCGCGACAACGGCAAAGCCCTTACCGGCGTCGCCGGCGCGCGCGGCTTCGATGGTTGCATTAAGGGCAAGCAAGTTCGTCTGCGCGGCAATGTCGTTGATGAGTTTGATGACGTCGCCGATGCGATTGGCCGCTTCGTTCAATTCCTGAACCTGTGCATTGGTCCGCTCCGCGTCTTCCACCGCCTTGCGGGCGATTTCCGCCGAGGTTGATACCTGCCGGCCGATTTCGTCAATCGAGGAGGCAAGCTCCTCGGTGGCGGAGGCGACTGTCTGAACGTTGCTGGATGCCTGATCTGTCGCCGCTGCCACCGATGTGGCCTGTCGGCTGGTCTCCTCCGCCGTGGCGGACATGCTGCCGGCGGTACTGCGCAGCTCCCCGGTAGCGTTCGCGACGGCGGCGAGCGATAGCGACACGTTGCTGTCGAAGCTGTCAATGGCGTCTTCGATCGCCTTTTGCCTTTTCGTGCGGCTTTGCTGATCGCTCAGCTGATCGCGGCGAAGGGTTTCCGCCTCAATGAGGCTGTCCTTGAAGACCTGAACCGATTTCGCCATTTCGCCGACCTCGTCGGCCTGGTCGGTGCCTATGACGACCGTTTCCAGGTCATTCCTTGCAAGGCCGTACATGGCCTCGCTCAGACGGCCGATGGGCCGCAGAATGCGATTGAACACGAGGTAGGAAAGACCGGCAAAGGCAATCACGACAGCCGCGATAGCCGCCAGAAGCACGTTCCTGTAAAAGGCGGCGCTTGAAAGTGCTGCGTCGATCGCGCCCTGCGTGCGCTTGTCCAGAAGAACGAAGAACTCATCGATCGGCTGCATGATGTCAGCCTTGTAGGTGTGATACTGTCTGGAGTGAAGAAGTTCCTGCGCAAGATCTGGGTCCGGTTCTTTCTTCGTTGTGTATTCGCCGTTTACATCCTCGAAGAGACCTTTTACCGCGTTCATCGCCTTGACTTCGAGTTGAACGAGGCCGTCGGAATTGGCCTGCGCCTGCTCCAGCTTCTCGAATTCAGCGTCGGTGAAGCCCGCTTCCTTCATAAGATCGAGCAGTGGCACGGCTTCCGTGTCCGGGCGGGGCTTTTTGCCCGCCGCCACAAAATCCCAGTAAATGCGGTGATACGCCTCCGGCCGGGATTTTTCACCGTTGCGGATCGCCAAAATGTCCAAATACTGCTTTTCGTAGCTAGCATCTCCGGTGACGACATATGTACGCCCCAGACGCGTCAGGTCGTCCGAGCTTTGGCGAAGCTCGTCGGCCAGAAGGTAAGACCGATAGCGGTTGTCATAGGCGTTTCGGACATCATCCTGGGCGTTGCCATACATCAGCCAGGCGAAGCCGACGAAGGCAAGCGACAGAAGGGCAAAGATATTCGTGGCAATGAACAGGCGGGCGATCGGCCGTTTATTTCCTGATGGGGAATCGGGTGTCACGGGTTGGTCCTCTCGGGTTTGAAGATGCCGGCAATGGTATCGCTCGTTTGGAGCGGACAGGCTTATGATTGTTACAATAAACGCTTTATTATCAGTAGTTTCACGTATCCGTGAGCGCGCGAAAATGACCTAACGGAAGTGTGCCCGGTCCTTCTCCACGCATTCGACAATGAAATCGGCAACCGTCCGGACGCGACGTAATTCGCGCACGCTTTCGTGGATGACCAGCCAATAGGTGCGCCGGATGGTCAGTTCCGGCAGGACCTGAATGAGGTTCGGGTCTCTGCGGGCGATGAATGAGTGGAGAATGCCGATGCCGGCGCCCGCGCGCACCGCCTCCGTTTGGCCGAGGGAGGAGGCGATTTCGAAGCGCGGCTGGAAGGCGCGATCTATCTCGTCGGCATAAGCGAGTGTCGCCGAATAGACAAGGTCCTCGACATATCCGACAAGCGCATTATCCTTAAGCTCTGCCGGTGTTCGCGGTGTGCCGGTGCTTGCGAGATAGTTCCGCGATGCGAAGAGGGCCAGTTCGTAATCGACCAGTTTTCGCGCTGCGAGCCGCCCATGTTCCGGCCTGTCGACCGTAATCGCCATGTCAGCCTCGCGGCGCGAAAGGGACACGGCGCGTGGCACGGGCACGAGCTGGAGGGTCAGATCCGGATGGCGCATACACAGCTCGCCAAGGCGCGGGGCGAGATAGGCGACGCCGAAGCCGTCCGGCGCACCGAGGCGGACGGTTCCGGTAACCGCGATATCCTCCTCGCCGATTTCCGCGCGGGCAGCGAGCATTTCGCCTTCCACCCGCTCGGCCGTTTCCAGGAATTTCTCGCCCGCCGGCGTAAGAACGCACCCCGTGGTCCGTCGGTCCACCAGCTTGACGGCAAGCGCTTCCTCCAATGCGCCAAGCCTTCGGGAGACGGTGGCATGGTTCAGCCCCAGCCTGCGGGCGGCGGAAAGGATCTGCCCGGACCTTGCGACGGCCAGAAAGATCCTCAAGTCGTCCCAGTTCATTTCAGCGGTCCACCTGTGCTTTAATTGAGGTTCGTCTAGCCTGGCGAAATGAAATAACTATAAATTCCGCACAACGGATGCGCCAGATCGCGCGTTGCGCTCTACTTTTATTAGAGGCACAAATACCGCGTTCCCATGCTTTGGTGGAAACTTGGCGTACGGGAATCCGATTTTTCGAATGCGCTATCGCGCATGATCCATTGTCCGGCCGTTGACAAGCGCCGGAGGGAGGGAAGCGACATGAACACGATCGGTCATTTCATTGACGGCAAGCACGTCGAAGGCAAATCGGGCCGTTTTGCCGACGTCTTCAACCCGGCTACCGGCGAAGTGCAGGCCAAGGTCGCGCTTGCGAATTCCGCGGAACTCGAAGAGGCGATCGCGAACGCGGCGGCCGCCCAGCCGGCCTGGGCCGCGACGAACCCGCAGCGCCGCGCGCGCGTTCTCATGAAGTTCGTGGACTTGCTTCACCGCGACATGGACAAGCTTGCCGAAGCCCTTTCCAGGGAGCACGGCAAGACGCTGCCGGATGCCAAGGGCGATGTTATCCGCGGCCTCGAAGTTGCTGAATTCTGCATCGGCGCGCCGCACCTGATGAAGGGCGAGTTTACCGAAGGCGCGGGCCCCGGAATCGACATGTATTCCATGCGTCAGCCGCTTGGGGTCGTCGCGGGCATCACGCCATTCAACTTCCCGGCCATGATCCCGATGTGGAAGTTCTGCCCGGCGGTCGCCGCCGGCAATGCCTTTATCCTGAAGCCGTCCGAGCGCGACCCGTCCGTGCCGATCATGCTGGCGGAGCTGATGCTGGAAGCTGGGCTGCCCGAGGGAATTCTCAATGTGGTCAATGGCGACAAGGAAGTCGTCGACGGAATTCTCGATCATCCTGAAATCCAGGCCGTCGGCTTCGTCGGCTCCACCCCGATCGCGCAGTACGTCTATTCGCGGGCGACCGCCAACGGCAAGCGGGCGCAGTGCTTCGGCGGCGCCAAGAACCACATGATCATCATGCCGGATGCGGATCTCGATCAGGCGGCCGACGCCCTCATCGGCGCCGGCTACGGCGCTGCCGGCGAGCGCTGCATGGCGGTTTCCGTTGCGGTTCCGGTCGGCGAGGAAACGGCGGATGCGCTGATGGAGCGTCTGATCCCGCGCGTCGAAAGCCTGAAGATCGCTCCCTATACAGCTGGCGACGATGTCGATTTCGGCCCACTCGTCACGGGTCAGGCGCTTGAACGCGTCAAGGGTCTCGTCGATCAGGGCGTGAAGGAAGGTGCGACGCTTGCCGTCGACGGGCGCGGCTTCTCCATGCAGGGCTATGAGAATGGCTTCTTCATGGGCGGCTGCCTGTTCGACAACGTCACCAAGGACATGACGATCTACAAGGAAGAGATCTTCGGTCCGGTTCTCTCGGTCGTTCGCGCCAAGAACTATGACGAGGCGATCGACCTTCCGATGAGCCATGAATACGGCAACGGCGTCGCGATTTACACCCGCGACGGCGATACGGCGCGCGATTTCGCAAGCCGCATCAACATCGGCATGGTCGGCGTCAACGTACCGATCCCCGTGCCGCTTGCCTATCACACCTTCGGCGGCTGGAAGCGCTCCGGCTTCGGCGATCTGAACCAGCACGGGCCCGATGCTTTCCGCTTCTACACGCGCACGAAAACCGTGACCTCGCGCTGGCCATCCGGCGTGAAGGAAGGGGCGGAGTTCGTCATTCCCAC
This sequence comes from Hongsoonwoonella zoysiae, assembly GCF_013266695.1. Classification (GTDB taxonomy): domain Bacteria; phylum Pseudomonadota; class Alphaproteobacteria; order Rhizobiales; family Stappiaceae; genus Hongsoonwoonella; species Hongsoonwoonella zoysiae. The sequence continues at coordinate 19,007 of NZ_JABRXF010000003.1, read as the reverse complement.
GATGCGCTGATATCCCGGGAAACCACTTGAAATCTGAAACGGCGGCGCTCAGGTGCCGCCGTTTTCTTTTGTTTTCGATTTAATTGCGAGAGGCAATTGCCAATTCCGGCGCACGGTTGTTTCATCGGCGGTTCATTGGGAGGTTCACATGAAGTGGCTCATACCGCCGGTCCTGGTTGCTATCCTCCTCGCGATGATGGTGGCCATTGCGCAATTTCTGCCTGCCGGGTCGCTTGTGCCCGCGCCAGCGCATTGGGTCGGGCTGCCGGTCACACTTGCGGGCATTGGCCTTCTCGCCGCGGGAAGCAGTCGTTTCTTCAAGGTCGGCACGGAAATCAACACGTTCCGCGAACCGAAGATCCTGGTCACCAATGGTATTTTCGCCTACAGCCGAAACCCTATGTATCTGGGTTTCCTGATCCTGCTTGCCGGTGCCGCGATCCTTTTAAATTCGCCGCTCAACCTTATTTCGGTTGCCGTATTCTTCGCTGTCGCCAATTACTGGTACATCCCTTTTGAGGAGGCAAATGCAAGGAGGGTTTTCGGAAGGGCGTATGTGGACTACTGCAGCAGCGTAAGGCGCTGGATTTAGGCCTGAAGATGCCCGCTCTGTCAGTGATTGCACCACTATCCTTTTTGTGAGTTTGCAGCGCAGCATCGCAACCCTTAGTGTTCTTTCCAAAATCAGACCATGTTATCGGCAGGCGTAATGCGCCCCAGTGAGGAGGAAACTTGCCATGAGTCAGCGTGAGGTTGTGCTGCTGTCGGGCGTGAGGACGGCGATCGGAACCTTCGGAGGATCGCTCAAATCCATGCCGCCCTCGAAGCTTGGCGGAATGGTTGCCAAGGAGGCGATGTCGCGCGCCGGTATCGCGCCGGAAAAGATCGGCCATGTCGTCTACGGCCATGTGATCAACACCGAACCGAAGGATATGTATCTCGCCCGTGTGGCGGCAGTGGAAGCGGGTATCCCGGTCGAAACGCCCGCCCTGACGCTGAACCGGCTTTGTGGCTCCGGTGCGCAGGCAATCGTCTCCGCCATGCAGTCGGTTCTGCTTGGAGATGCCGATTTCGCCGTCGCAGGCGGCGCTGAATCCATGAGCCGTGGGCCGTTCATCGCGCCTGGCGCACGCTTCGGTGTCAAGATGGGCGATGCGACGATGGTCGACATGATGATCGGCGCGCTGAACGATCCGTTCGGTGGCGGCCACATGGGCGTGACCGCGGAAAACGTGGCCGACGAATACAAGATCGACCGTTCCGCGCAGGACGAACTGGCGCTTGAAAGCCAACGCCGCGCCACGGCCGCCATTGACGAAGGCCGCTTCAAGGATCAGATACTTCCGCTTGAGATAACCGAAGGGCGCAAGACTTTCACTTTCGATACCGACGAGCATGTTCGCGGCAACACGACGGCGGAAGGGCTTGCCGGCCTGCGCGCGGTCTTCAGGAAAGAAGGCTCCGTGACGGCAGGCAATGCCTCGGGCATCAACGACGGTGCAGCCGCCGTGGTTCTTGCGGACGCAGAAGCCGCAAATGCCGCTGGCCACAAGCCGATGGCAAAACTTCTCGGCTATGCCCATGCGGGGGTCGAGCCGAGCGTCATGGGCATCGGGCCAATCCCAGCGGTCAGGAAGCTTCTGGAAAAGACGGGCCTTTCGACATCGGACTTCGATGTGGTGGAATCGAACGAGGCTTTTGCAGCCCAGGCCTGCGCCGTCATGCGCGAGCTTGGCCTTTCCGCCGACAAAGTGAACCCGAACGGCGGGGCGATTGCCCTCGGTCATCCGATCGGGGCGACCGGCTGCATCCTGACGATCAAGGCGATGTACGAATTGAAGCGCACGGGAGGTCGCTACGGCCTCGTGACCATGTGCATCGGCGGGGGGCAGGGTATTGCGCTCGCACTGGAGAATCCGGACGCTGCCTGAGTGGAGTAATCCGCTACAAATGGCCTCATTTCGGGGGTGGATGCGTGATCCGCATTCGCCCCCGATTGTTTTCGTTCCATATTCGCATGAAGCTGGAAATGGAGCGTAATGTGTTTCGAATTGGTCTTGCTTCAATTGCTTTCGTTGCCTCGGCGTGTATCGTATGGGCCGCGCCGCCCGAGCCGATGTCCAGGCACTATGGAGACCATCCTCTTGTCGGGAAAATCTGGTCTTTCGAGAAAAAGGGCTTTGTTGCACCGCAAGCGCTCATCGCCGATGCGGTTGGCCGGCGATATGTTCTGCTTGGCGAAATCCATGACAATCCGGATCACCACGCTTTGCAGGCATGGGTCGTACGATCGATCGCCGAAAGTGGCCGCAAGCCTGCTGTCGTCTTTGAAATGATCCCGCAGGAGCTGCAGGGCGATATAGACGCATACCTTGCTTTGGCCAACAGTGGTGCCGAAGGATTTGGTGCAGCCGTCAGGTGGGAGGAGCGCGGTTGGCCCTCATGGGATGTCTATCAGCCCATCATGGATGCGGCGTTTGACTTCAGCCTTGTTGTGCGTGCGGGTGACGCGGATACGAGACTTCGAATGAAGGTCGGCAGGGAAGGGCTGAACGCTTTGGGGGAAAGCGAACAAAAACGCCTTGGGCTAGAGAAAGAGGAAAGCGATATCGAGCGGGAATTTCTTTCGACAATCCTTTACGAAAGTCATTGCGGGCTGGTGCCCAGGGAAAGCCTGCAACCCATGGCGAATGTTCAATCTTTCCGCGACGCTGCGTTGGCCGATGCCATGTTAGGTTCGCAGGGCGAGGGCGCGGTGTTGATCGCGGGTGGCGGGCACGTAAGAGACGACCTCGCCGCGCCCAAATTCCTGAGGCGAAGAGGCGTGGCGGAAGACGACATACTGACCATTGCCATTCGCGAGGTCGATCCGGCAACGGATGATGCGAAAAGCTATCTCCCCCAAGGCGTCAATGAAGCCAAGGCCTTCGACTATCTCTGGTTCACGCCAGTCTATGACCGGACCGACCATTGTGCTGAGCTGAAGAAGCGCCTCGGCGAGAAATCTAATTAGCGGTGGAACGGGAGTTCTCTTCGGCGCTTGTATCGTCGTGGTTGGATACTGTTGCTTCGGGTTTGTCGTCTTTTCCCGGCGCGCTCGCGGCTGTCGCTGAAGCGGCATCTGAATCGCTTTTATCCTGCGACGTCGCAGTCACTTGCGTGGCGGAGGCGATATCCTCCTGCTTATGCTGCCGCTTGATCTGGCCTCTGCGCCGCAGCCGGGCACGAAGGCGGCGGTAACGGCGGCGTGAAAAATCGGCAATGTCGCCGCGCGAGAAAAAGAACGGAAGGTTCGGCTCGCCCGTTTCGATGTGTTCCACAGCAAGGCCGATTTCCGTGATGCCGTGTTCTGCGTCGATCTGGCGGACGATGAAATCTATGCTGCCATAGGGTACGCGGTCGGTTGGCTCGATATCGTCGCCAAGTTCGCGTGTCATCAGTTCGCGAATTGTCAGGCCCTGGTCGCCGGCAACGACCCTGAAACCGTAGACCGCACCGACATCGTCAAGCGGGGCATTCGGGTCGAGCTGGAAGTCCCCGAAAAGAGCCGGGTCGTGAGCGACTTCGGCGGGAGCGGCGAAGAGGGCGTCGAGAACCGGCACCTGACGGGCCGACGTCAGAATATAAATCTGGTCATTCGGCTGAGGGCGGCCGGCTTTCTGGACGCGGACGGAACGCCCTTCGCGCATGATGAGGACCGGCCGCGCCCAGCGGGGTATCCGATCGCCACGTGTCACTGCGCTTTCGGGATGCACGCGGTAGGAGACGATCTCGTGATCGATGCCTCCGGGAAGTTCGAGCTCCATACGCTCCACCGGGCCGATGCGCGGGGGAACGATGAGCTTGAGCCAGCGTGCCATCGGCTTGATTGTCCAGCCTTGCACGATTAGGGAGGCAAGTACGATCAGGAATGTGACGTTGAAGACCGCCTGGGCATTCGGCAAGCCGTGAATGAGCGGCAGGATCGCAAGCAGGATGGAAACCGCGCCCCGCAGGCCGACCCAGGAGACGAATGCCGATTCCGAACGGGTGAAGCCGAATGGAAGCAGGCAGATCCACACCGCGAACGGTCTTGCGACGAAGATCAGAATAAACGCGAGGGCAAGGCCCGCCAATGCGACGTGGCCGAACTGGGAGGGCGTGGCAAGCAGTCCCAGCGTGACGAACATTCCGATCTGACCGAGCCAGGTCATGCCGCCCTGAAAGCGTTTCAATGCCGGTTGCTGGCGAATGCGGACATTGCCGCAAAGAACGCCGGCGACATAGACTGCGAGAAAGCCACTGCCGCCCACCATCGACGTTGCGGCAAAAAGAACAAGCGCCAGCGCCATGACGACGATCGGGTAAAGCGCCGGCTCGAGATTTATTCGGTTCACGATCTGGACGATGACGTAACCGCCCGCTAGGCCGAAGGCGAGGCCAAGGCCCATTTGCCGAATAAATTCAAGAGCAAGAGTTGAGGCGGCGGCCCCCTCGTCGAACCCGGTCGTGACAAGCGAAACCAGAGTGAAGGTCAGGAAGATCGCCATCGGATCGTTGGAGCCGGATTCAACTTCAAGCGTGGCGGAGATCATCTCGCGCAAATGAACGCCGCCAACGCGAAGCAGGAAGAAGACCGCGGCCGCGTCTGTCGAGCCTACGATCGCGCCCAGGAGCAGGCCTTCCACAAGGCTCCAGCCAAAGAGAAGATGTGCTGCCGTGCCAACGATTGCCGCCGTCAACATGACGCCCACGGTGGCCAGCGTTATCGCGGGTGCCGCCGCCATGCGAAGCGTGGAGAAACGGGTCTCGAATCCTGAGTCGAACAAGATGATCGCAAGCGCTATCGACCCGATGAAATAGGCTGCCGAAGCATCGGCGAACTCAATTCCGCCCGGCCCGTCCTCGCCCGCTGCAAGTCCGACGAGAAGGAAGACGAGCAGCAGGGGCGCGCCGACCCTGAAGCTGATAAGGCTCGTGAAAACGGAAACCGCCACGAGCCCCGCGGCGATCAGGATCACGAAGTTGATGGTTTCAAGCATTGTCACTCGACGCCAACCGAGACCCTGTCATAGAATCTCTCGCGACGTCGAGTATAGCCAATGCGCCTGAACTGTCCGCAATTCGTGCAAGATTGGCTATGTCAGGCGGCGACGAGCGGTTTTCGCTCTCCGGCTGGCGACTTCCCCTCGTTTTCCGGAGCAAAATGGCTTCCGAAACGGTTTTGCAGGAAGCGGGCGAGCGGAATGCCTTCCTGGCGGATGAACCCTTTTGCGGCAAGCGAGCCGTCCCGTATCATGTCGAGCGTGGCACATATGCCCGCCGACGTCGTGGTCTGGATGGCGCTCCAAAGCTCTCCGGCGATCTCCTTTGCCGTGACACGATAGATTGCGGAAATCTGCTCGCACGAACCGCCTATGGTGCCTGAGGCAGTGATGAACACCAGCACCACGTCCTGCCTGGTTACGGGAACGGCGGTTTCAAGGACGTCGCGCATCAGGTCACGCCGATCACGCAAGCCCAGGTCCTGAAGAAGCAGGCGCATGATGTCGCGATGACCGGGATAGCGGACCGTGAGATAGCGAAGGGAACGCACCTTGCCCGACAGCGTCTCAGCGAGCGACCCAAGGCCGCCCGACGTGTTGAAGGCTTCGTAATCGACACCCTCGAGCGAGAATGTCTCGTAGCCTTCCAACGGCTGAACCATCGTCGGTTCGCCGTCGACTATCGCTTCGCAGGCGTTGCAGTACTCATTGATGAGCCCGTCTGTCGACCAGGTAAGGTTGTATTTGATCGCATTGGTTGGATACCGGGGCAGGGCGCCGACGCGCAACGTCAGGCTATCCAGGTCGTCGAAACGTACCGCGAGGTCGTGGCCGGCAATCGACACGAAGCCGGGCGCAAGGCCGCATTGCGGTGCGAAGGCTGTCTGCGAATTCTTCGCAAGCGCCTTTACCGCTTTTGTGGAGGCCACATCTTCGGTGAGATCGAGATAATGGGCGCCGGCCCGTTTCGCAGCATTCGCGATTGTCTCCGTCAGAAAGAAGGGTGCCGCGGAAAGGACGGCTTTCTTTCCTTGAAGCACCTTGACCAGGGCATCCTCGTTCGAGACATCGACGGTGATTGTGGTGATGCCCGGGCGCGTGGCGGCTGCAAGGGCGAGTGCGTCGCGGTCGGCAATCGTCACCTCATAATCGCCGGTAGCGGTCAGAAGTGAAGCTATCATCCGGCCGATCTTCCCGGCGCCGACGATCAGAACAGGCCATGCGGTCATTCGAAATCTCCTCCTCAGAATCACCTGAGCAGGAGTCTACCTTTTGGTAAGGTCGCGGATTATCCAGCAAGATGCCGAATATAGCTTTAAAAAATCATACTTTGACGGATTTTCCGTCATATTATCGGAATGGAATTGCCTGCGACGCTGCCTCGGTCGAACTTGGATGCCAGCACGATGGAGGAGCGCGAACGGCGGACGCCGGGGATGGCGGCGATTTCATCAAGCACTTCGTCAAGGTCTTCCAGGCGAGGAGCCTCGACACGCAGAAAAAGATCAAACTCGCCCGAAACGGTGAAGCAAGTACGAATCTCGGGAAGCATTTCAAGCCGCTTGATCGTCTCGCGAACCTGCTGCTGCTCCACCGCGATCATGACCAGTGCGTGAACCGCTTCCACTTCCGGCGCGCTGGATAAAAGAACAGTATAGCCGCTAATCAAGCCGCAGTTTTCAAGTCGAGTGATCCGCTCCTGAACCGTGGAGCGGGCGACCTTCAGTTTGCGCGCGATTTCGGACGTCGCCATTCGGGCGTTCGTCTGCAAAAGCGCTACAAGGCGCCGGTCAAGATTGTCCTTAAAATCACGCATTCATTCCATCCGTCAAATCGCCGGGCTCCCGGCAATCTGACAGAGCGAAATTGAAGTGGCAACCAGGGCGTTATCCCAGAACATCGTAGAACATCCTGAGGCCCGTGAACCCCAGGAACAGCGCGAAGACGATCTTGAGCGCGCGCGGGTTGATCGCATGCGCGATCCGCGCGCCCCAGGGGGCGGACAAGGTCGAAGCCGGAATGATCAGCAGAAAGCCGATCAGGTTGACATAGCCGAGCGACCATAAGGGACGTCCTTCGACGCCAAGGCCATAGTAGATCGCGCCGATCGTGCCCGGCACTGCGATGATCAGCCCGATCGCGGACGCCGTACCGACCGCCTTCCTGATCGGATAGGAGAAAAGGGTGAGGATCGGAACGCTCAGCGTTCCGCCGCCGATACCCATCATGACCGAAATACCGCCAATCAGAAGGCCGAGCATTTCTTTCACAGGCGTCCCGGGAAGCTGACCGGCGAGCGCGATGCCGTCTTTGCGAAAGATCATGTTGATCGCTACAAGCAGGGCAACTGTGGCGAAGATGAGCGAAAGCACCATGCCGCTGACATTTCCGCCGATGACTGTGCCTGTGATGACGCCCACCGCAATGGGAATACACCAGCGCTTCAGAAGATCGAGGTCGACGCTGCCCCGCTTGTAATGCGCTAGTGTGGATGAGGTTCCGGTTGCCAAGATAGTAGCAAGCGAAGTGCCGACGGCGACATGCATGACGACGTTTTCATCGACGCCCAGTGCGATAAGCATGTGATAGAGCACCGGCACGATGACGATACCGCCGCCAACGCCGAGAAGGCCGGCGATGATGCCCGCTATCACGCCCGTCGCAAGCAGCGATACGGCGAGGATCAAAAGAGAACCAATCTCGAAATCTGCCAAGACGGCAACCTTTCAGGAAAAGATGTGCGCCCGGATGGGCGAGAAGGACGACAGGAGCCACGGAGCGCGAAACGGGCTGGACCCGATTTGATTTTTGTCCGCCACGAGGCTGCGGTTTCGAACGCCGGAGGCAGCCAAGGTATCCTATCTGGCGAGTGGACCTGTCAACACGAGTCGGATCGATCGACCGGAGCGTGCCCGGGTAAAAGACCTTTTCCTTACCGGCACGATATTCTGGCCGATTTCGCCGACTGTCATCCGCGTACCTACGTGCAGGTTGCGCGCGCAGGCCTCGCAGATCTTCTGCCTGGCACTGGTCCCTTCCTGGAGGCGTCTTATAAAGGGCCTCAGCTCGCATCGGTGATCGCAGTGACACCACCGTGAACGCGACGCGCCTTTCCGGCTTTGTCCAATTTCTTGATGTCCTGGCGAATCGCCTCATTCGAAACGTCTGGTTTTTCCTCGAATTGCCTGATCGGGCAGAACTGTCGCAACGTCAGCGACGACAGGGTGTATTCGTGTTGGCGAACCTGTTTCATGTCCGCTTGCCCTTTTCGGGAATGCGCACCCAAGGCCCCTCAGAGGAACAACTTCAACCGAAAGCCGGTCAGGCATTTCAGGGTTTGGTCGCTTGTGCTCTGTGCGTGGCAAGACGGGCGACATGGGGCAGAGCAACGCCCGACATTATGACAGCAATCGCAGCGATATCGACGGGACGAACGATTGTGCCGAGAAGTACCACTGAAGCAAGGGTGCCAATAGCCGGGGCCAGAGACACATAAAGGGATACCCATGCCGCCGGTATTCGCGACAGCGCCAGATTGAAGGCGAGGAAATTCACGACCGTCATGATGAGAACGAGATAGGCGACGGACCATGCGTCCTCCAATTCTCCCGAGAAATTGAAGCGAAACCCGGTCCAGGCGACAAGACAGCCGGTTGCGAACGCCGCTCCGGTGACTTGCAAGGTCGCTGTTTGATACCAGGGCACCGCACCGCGGTTGAGAAAACGGCCGACAACATGACTGCCGGCTGCAAACAAAACTCCGATGAAAACGAGCGCATTGCCCGTCATATCGCTTGCGCCGATCGCCTCGCGGTTTGCCGTGATGAGCAGGAGCCCCGCAAAGCTGATGAAGCCACCTGCAACGAAGGTCCATGGCAATGGCTCCTTGAGTGCCAGCCGCGCGAGCACAGGCCCAAGAAGCGGAACAAGCCCCCAGATAAGCGATACGCTGACACCGTCGGTCCGTGCCGCGCCGAACAGACCGAAAATCAGGACCATGGCTGGTGCCATCGTACCCCAAAGGAAGGAAATAAACGCACGCCCGTCCGCACGCGGAAGCAAACCACCCAGTGCAAGGCCCGTCCACAGGATCACGGCGGCACCTGTGAACTGAAGCATGAGGATGGATGCCGGATTGGCAATATCCGTCAGGCTCTTTTGGACAATAAGCCCTGTCGACCACACGGAGATGGACAGGACCTGGGCCATATGTCCGGTATAGGGCTTGTCGAGGAGATGCATGGGACCGCAGCGGAAGGGGCTGTTCGTAATACTTATATCTTATATAAGAGATAGCGGATCACGTCCACGGAGGCGAAAATGGAAACGTTCGTCATCACAGGCGCTGCGGGCGGTATCGGCCGCGAAACGGTGAAGGCTCTCGCATCGACGGAGCGGCATATTGTCTGCGTCGATATTTCCGACGATGCGCTGGAGCCTTTAAGGCAGGTCACGGTCGGCCTTGCCGGCGAATTCTCCTTTGCCGTAAACAGGTTGGATGATGTGGCCGCCTGCAGGAATTTGGTTGAGAATGCCGGAGGGCCGGTATCGGGTCTCGTCCATCTTGCGGGCGTCTTCGAAGCAGACCCGCAGACAATCGATGACATGAGCATCTACGATAGGGCGATCCAGCACAACTTGACAAATGGCTATATGGTGGCGAATGCCGTCATGGAAAAGGCGGCGAAAGGCGGGAGCGGCGCAATGGTTTTCACGTCATCGCTCGCTTTTCGTCGAGGTTCCCGGGAGCATGTACCTTATGCCGCGGCAAAGGGCGGTTTGGTGGGCATGGCGCGGGCCATGTCGCGCCGCTATGCGCCGAATTGGCGGGTCAACGCGGTTGCGCCCGGCCTCATCAACACAGGTATGCCGGCAAAACTGATCGCGGAGCGAGGCCTAGACCGGGTTACGCGCGAAATTCCGATGAAGCGGCTTGGCGAGCCTTCGGAAATTGCAGCTGTGATCGCATTCCTTATGGGGTCTGCCGCCTCTTACATCACGGGGCAATGCATCAACGTCGATGGTGGCATCATAAATTCCTAGGGCGCTTACTCTTGTAAAAGATATAAGACCTGTTAATGTCACGAGCGAAGCCTGAGCCGCCGAGGAAGCGCGGAAAGGCTATTGCTTCATGCGCCTTGGCCCTGGGAGGAGACCAAAGCCCGATGCAGTCAACACGCGCTCTTATTGAGTATCTTGGCCGGATAAACGGCAGTATCGGACGGGCGGGCGTGTTGGCTTCGGCTTGCTTTGTTGCGCTCATGACCTTGTTCGTGATCGCCGGAGTGTTTTTCCGTTACGTGCTGAACAATTCCCTGAGCTGGGTTGAGGATGTCTCCCTGATCCTGATGGTGACGACGGCCTTCCTCGTCGCGCCCTATGCTTACCGTACGGGCGGGAATGTGGCGATCGAGATGCTGGTCGAAATGCTGCCGCGCAAGATGCTGCGCGCAATGCGGATCGTGATCAACATTCTCGTGCTGTGGATCATCTATCGCTACTTCTTCGAGAGCCTGCAGCTTGTCCAGCGTGGCTGGGCCATCCGCGTGAATACGGTGCCGATTGCCTGGGCGTGGCCGTATATGGCCGTGCCGGTAGCGTTTTTCGCCATGGCGCTTGTCGGCCTGGAATTGATCATGCGAGACCTCTGGGCGCTCTCACGGGGCAGCAATGCTCTCGACCTGCCCCATCACGCACCGCAAGAGCCGGAATAGGAGCGCGCCCATGTCGTTGGCCTATTTCTGGATATTCTTCGTCCTGCTCGCTGTCGGGATGCCGGTCGTCTTTGCTCTGCTTGTCGCGCCGGGTCTTTCGCTTGTCATCGACGGCAAGGATCAGCTTTTCTTCTCCAAGCTCCTGAGCACAGTCTACACGGGCATGTATTCTTTCCCGCTGATGGCAGTGCCCTTCTTCATTCTGGCTGGGGAACTCATGAACTCCGGCGGGATAACGCGCTCCATCGTCAGGTTTTCCGAATCGATGATCGGCCATGTTCGCGGGGGGCTTGCGCAGGTCAACATACTGTCCTCCATCCTCTTTGCGGGCCTTTCAGGCTCGGCAGTGGCGGACACTTCGGCGCTCGGCAAGATGCTTATTCCCGCCATGGAGCAGAACGGATATTCCCGCCGTTTTGCCGCCGCGATAACGGCGGCCTCCTCCGTCATCGGACCGATCATCCCCCCGTCCGGTATCATGGTGCTCTATGCATTCGTGATGAACGTGTCGGTGGCCGGGCTGTTCCTCGCCGGCTTCGCACCGGGCCTCATGATCGGCCTCGGCCTCATGGCACTCACGTCATATTTCTCGCGCGTGCGCAACTATCCGGTCGCGGCAAGAAAGTCGACCTGGCGGGAGCGCTCGGTGTCTTTCCTGGAGACCTTCCCGGCTTTGCTCACGCCGGTGTTGTTGCTCGGCGGCATCCTTTCCGGCATCTACACCCCTACCGAGGCCGCGGCGATAGCGGCTTTATATGCGGTGTTCGCGGCCACGCTTCTCAAGCTCGATCTTTGGGAACGTTTCATTTCGGATACGGCACATGCCTATCTTCACGTTGGTCCTCTGACATTGCTTTTGTTCGCGGGCTTTACCGAACATGTCGGTTTCAAGCTGTTCATCGCGCTTGGCGTCGGCTGGATAGTGATAGCGGAGGCGTTCTGGCGAGTTGTCATCGCAAGGAACCGCAAGAAACCGCAGCGGCTTTCAGCGGATGCCTATGGCACACCGTTCAAGGCGGATCTCAGCCGGGCGGCGAGCGATACGGCACAACGCCTGCCGTTGGTCCTGAAGAACACTGCCATCCAATCAGGCATCATTCTTCTGCTGGTGGGGGCTGCCGTCACATTCGGCTGGATGGTAACCGTGTCGGGCCTCGCACGCGAAGCTGCCCGGCTGATTCAGGGTGTATCCGATAACCCCTATGTCCTGCTGTTCCTGGTGAACATTCTGCTTTTCGTGGTTGGCATGTTTCTGGACGCGGGCCCCGCGATTCTTATCCTCGGTCCGGTGCTCGGGCCGATCATGACGCAGATCGGTATCGACCCGTTGCACTTTGCGATCGTGATGTGCGTGAATGTAACCGTAGGTCTTGCGACGCCGCCCATGGGCCTTGTGCTTTTCGTTGCGTCTTCGGTGGCGCAGGAAAAGGTGGAACGGATCGTTCAGGCGATTTGGCCGTTCTTGCTCGTGGAGGTGGCTGTGATTTTTCTCATCACCTATTTCCCGAGTGTTTCCATGACGTTGCCGGCGCTTGCCGGTTTCGCGAGATGCCCGGACGGGGCAACCCTTTGTTCCCTTTTAGTCGAGGGGCTGGGCCAGTGAGTGGTGAATATTCAACGGGAGGAAAAGCAATGCTCTTGAAGAAACTGTTAGCATCCGCCGGCGCCTTGGCGCTCGGGGTGGGACTCACAATGGGGGCGATGTCCGCAGCCCAGGCGGCCGACTATACGATCAAGGTCGCCTTCCTGGGCTCTCCCGAGGACGAAGACTTCGACGGTTCGATGGTCTTCAAGGACTATGTGGAAAGCCGATCCAACGGGCGAGCGGAAGTGGAGATCTATCCTTCCGGCCAGTTTTGCGGCAATGAGAAGGAATGCCTCGATAATCTGCAGGCCGGGACGCTTGAGGTCTATATCACCACGATCGGCGGCTTTGGCAACGTGTTCGGCCCCGGTCAGGTTCTGGATCTGCCTTACATGTTTGCGAACGACCGCGTCGCGGAATGCGTCTTCGACGGTTCGTTTGTGAACGAGCTTCGCAAGGGTGTGCTGGCCGAAGGCATTCCGATGCGGCTTATGGTTGTCTCCAATACCGGCGGCTGGCGCAATTTCGCCACCACCACCAAGCTCGTAAAAAATCCTGGCGATCTTCAGGGGCTGAAGGTGCGCACCATACCCGCGGAGATCCAGCAGGAACTGGTTCGCCAACTCGGCGGAAACCCGACGGCCGTCGCCTGGCCGGAAGTCTATACTTCTCTTGCAACGGGTGTCGTGGAAGGCACGAAAAACGGCATTACCGACATCATGAACATGAAGTTCCCCGAAGCGGGATTGAAAAACCTCACACTTGACGGGCACGCGTACATGGGCGCCTTGTGGTGGTATTCCGAGCCGGCTTGGCAGCAACTCCCCGAAGACCTGCGTCGCATCGTCTTTGATGGAATGAATCATCTGAAGACGGTGACGCGCGCCTTCCCGATGCGCCGCTCGATCGAAGCATACGAGAAGTTCAAGGAAGAAGGCGGCACCATTTACGTTCCGACGCCGGAAGAAAAGAAGCAGTTCCAGGAAGCTTCAAGCGGGATGCGTGATTGGTACACCGAGAAATACGGTTCTCAGTGGCTCGAAAAGCTCGATGCCGCCGTAGCCCAATGCGAGGCGACCGTGGCGGACGAGTTCGCCGCAGCCAACCAATAACGCAACCTCCCTGGTTGTGCGAATTCGGGCGGCCGCTGCGCCGCCCGCTTTTCTATTTATCTCGTGTCTTTTTTATCCGAATTTCAAGTCTTGTATCTTATATAAGAATTGCTAGTGTTCTGGCGTCGAACTGGAGCCGCTTGGAGATGACCACCGTCCTGTGCGCGGGCGTAGCCGTGATCGATTTCGTCATGTCGCTCGACGAGATGCCGCGGCGCGCGGAAAAGTACCGTGCGAAGGATGCCGCAATTGTCGGGGGAGGGTGCGCCGCCAACTCGGCTGTCGCGGTGGCGCGGCTGGGCGGTAAAGCATTGCTTGCTTCAAGGCTCGGCGCGGATGCAGTGGGCGACATGATCATCGCCGACATCGAAAGTGAGGGAGTGGACTGCCGCTTTGCGAAGCGGTTTGAGGGAAAGCGATCGTCTTTTTCATCGGTTTTCGTGGATCGTGACGGCGAAAGGCAGATCGTCAACTTCCGGGACGAAACGCTGGCGCGCGATGCGGGCTGGCTTGAGCGGGCGGAACTTCCTCATTTCGATTCAGCGCTCGCTGACACCCGCTGGCCGGAAGGAGCGGAGGCGTTGATGCGCCTTGCGCGCGAGCGGAAAAAGCCGGCGATCATGGATGTCGAAGCGCCGGTGGAAATCGCGATTTCCGCGCTGAAGGCAGCGAGCCATCTGGCCTTTTCAGAACAGGGCCTGCGCGAATTCTCCGGCAAGGCCGACATCCTTTCCGGCCTTCATTATGCGCTCGATTTCGCGCCCGAAGCTTTTGTATGCGTTACGCAAGGCGAAGACGGCGTGAGTTGGCTGGAGGAGGGGGTAGTCCGCCATGACGCGGGGTTCCGAGTGACGGTCGCGGATACCTTGGGCGCTGGCGATATCTGGCATGGCGCGTTTGCGCTGGCCTTGGGCGAGGGCCGGCGCGAAGCCGAGGCAATTCGGCTCGCAAATGCTGCTGCCGCCATCAAATGCACCCGCTTCGGCGGGCGGTCGGGCGCGCCGACACGCGCCGAAGTGGAAGAATTCTTGAGGGAAAAATCATGATCGAGCTTACACCGGGCAAGCTTTGGGGATTGCGCCGCATGGCGGATGCCGGCGGCCGGTTCAAGATGACTGCAGTCGATCAGCGCCCGCCGATCAAGAACCCCATCGCAAAGCACTATGGCCGGGATGAAGCTCCCTATGGGGATGTGGCGGGTTTCAAGAAGCTCCTGATCGAGACGCTGCAGGCTGAAAGTTCCGCCCTTCTGCTCGATCCGCATTACGCCATTCCAAAGGCGATCGATATTCTTTCACCGGAAAAGGGACTGATTGTCACGCTGGAGGATTCTCTTTTCGTGGAAACGGACAGCGGGCGCCTCTCCAGCGAGATTGACGATTGGTCGGTGGAAAAGATCAAGCGAATGGGCGGGGACGCAGTGAAGGTTCTCGCCTGGTATCGGCCGGATGCCGGCGATACGGTCAACCGGCATCAGCAGGATTTCGTCAAACGCATCGGCGAAGCCTGCGGGCGATACGACATTCCCTTCGTGTTTGAGCTTCTGGTTTATCCGCTGGCGAAGGATGCTGAACAGACGAAGGACTATGTGGAAATGAAGGGCAAGAAGACGGACGACGTGCTGAAATCGGTGGAGGAATTTGCCAAGCCCGATTATGGCGTCGACCTTTTCAAGCTGGAAAGCCCGTTGAATGCCAATGACGTTCCGGGCGTCGGTGGCGAAGGTTGGGAAGAAACGCAGGCCGCCTTCGACGAAATGGGCAGGCTTGCCGGGCGACCATGGGTGATGCTTTCGGCAGGCGCGGGCAAAGGCGCGTTTCGCAATATCCTGACCCATGCCTATAAGGCGGGTGCGAGCGGCTATCTGGCGGGCCGCGCGATCTGGCTCGACGCTTTTTCCCATTTTCCGGATTGGGAAAAAATGCGCTCCGAACTTGAGGGTGAAGGCACTGCCTATATGCGGAAGCTAAACGCGCTGACGGACAAAAGGGCTACTCCCTTTACCTCTCATGCCTGTTACGGCGAAGGGGGGGGCTGCTTTCGGCCTGCGGATGCTTCATTCAGAAGCGGATATTCGGGGTTCTGACGATGGCGAGAATTGGCATTCTTCCGCTCGGGCGGCCGACTTTCGATGTTGTCTTCGCCGAGGAAAATCTCGCCCGCATGCTTTCAGCGCTGGATACTTCAGGGCACGAGATCACAGGTCCGCGCGAACTCCTGTTTGACGCATCGGCTGCGCGGGATGCCGTTGAGGCGCTTAAAGACGAAAAGCCGGAGCAGATCCTGATCCTGCAGGTGACCTTTACCGACGCTTCGATGACGATCGAAATCGCCAATAGTTTTGATGTTCCGCTTTCCATCTGGGCGATCCCGGAGCCAAGAATTGGGGGGCGGCTCAGGCTCAACTCGTTCTGCGGCCTTAATCTCGCGGGCCATACCCTCGGGTTGAACCGGCGTGAATTCTCCTATCTTTACGCCGCGCCGGATGCAGAGGGCATTGGTGCGGCAATCGAGGAGCTTCTGGCGGGCAGACGCACCTCGAAACCCGTACCGCTTCAGCACGTGGAGCGGAAGGGCGGTGCGGGCGCCGATGCTGTTGCCACCCTTCGGGGCGCGCGTATCGGACGCATCGGCGCGCCGCCCGACGGATTCGGTACCTGCCTTTACGATGCAGAGAAGCTCAAGGCCCTTGCCGATGTGAGTGTGGAGGAGATGCAGCTGGACACGCTCTTTTCCGGCGCGAAAGCGGTGTCCGGCGTTGCAGCCGCTGGTGTTCGCGCCGATGCCGATGCCATTGCCCGAAACCTCGCTGATGTCGATCAGGATGAGCTCGACCGATCGCTCAGGCTCAAGGCGGCGATCGAGGAGATCCAGGCCGGAGGTGGTTTCGACGCCTTTGCGATCCGATGCTGGCCGGAAACCTTCACCGAATATGGCGGCGCGGTTTGTGGCCCCGTTTCAATGATGGGGGAAGCGCGGGTTCCTTGCGCCTGCGAGGCGGATGTCTACGGTGCGCTGACAACCCTTCTCCTGCAGCGTATCGCTGATGCGCCCGCTTTCCTTGCCGATCTCGTCGACCTTGATGAAGCGGACGACACGGGTGTCGTCTGGCACTGCGGGCAGGCGCCCGTGTCGATGGCCGATCCCGATGCGAGGATTGATGCCACGATTCACACAAACCGCAAGATGCCGCTTCTTTTCGAATTTCCGCTGAAAGCCGGCCGCGTCACCTTTTTCCGAATTTCGCAGGCGCGGGGCGAAACCTTTGCGGTTATCGGCGGTGGCGAGGTCATGAAGAGGCCGATGGCCTTTACAGGTACATCTGGCGTCGTGCGTTTCGATTCCGGCTCGAAAGCCGTTCTGGAGCGCGTCATGGGCGCTGCGCTCGAACATCATATGGCGCTTGTTTATGGAGATCACCGCGATGCTCTCGCAGAAGCAGCCGGGGCACTCGGCATTCCCGTACTCGCGCTCTGAGGCGGATGTGAAACCGGTGCGTTATGCCATCATCGGCTCCGGCATGATGGGGCACGAGCATATCCGCAACATCGCTCTTCTTCCGGGCGCGAGCGTTACGGCCGTGGCCGATCCGGACGAAGGCATGCGCACGACCGCAAGCGACCTTGCGGGTCCGGGATGCGCAGCCTTTGCCGATTATCGGGAGATGCTTTCTGCGTCTGAGTTCGATGCGCTTTTGATCGCCAGCCCCAATCACACGCATGTGGACGTCCTGTCGGATGTAATGCGCCTGGACAAGCCAATCCTCGTCGAAAAGCCGCTTTGTACAACGCTTGAGGATTGCAGGAAGGTACTGGCCATGCAGGAGGCGCGTTCGGCGCCAGTCTGGGTGGCGATGGAATATCGCTTTATGCCTCCCGTTCAACGTTTGCTGAAGGGGGTGCACGAGGGTGCCGCGGGCCACTTGAAGATGATCTCCATTCGCGAGCACCGGTTCCCGTTTCTGAAGAAAGTGGGTGACTGGAACCGCTTTAACGCAAAGACGGGCGGCACGCTGGTCGAAAAATGCTGCCATTTCTTCGATCTCATGCGGTTGATCGCGCAAAGCGAACCGGTGCGTGTTTATGCGTCCGGAGGGGCGGACGTGAATTTCCTTGATGAGGAATACCCGGAGGGCCGGCCGGATATTCTCGACAATGCATTTGTGGTGGTCGATTTCGCCAATGGCGTGCGGGCGATGCTGGATCTTTGCATGTTCGCGGAAGGCTCCTACTGGCAGGAGATCATTTCCGCCACGGGTGATGAGGCGCGCATCGACGCCTTCATTCCCGGGCCGTCCCGTTTTTCTCCGGACGGGCGGGAACGGCACTCCGAAATCGCCATATCGCCGCGCGCGACCAAACGGGAGTTGCGTGAGGAGGTGGAGGTTGACGAGGCGGTCCTAGCGGCAGGCGACCACCACGGTTCAACGTATTTCCAGCACGCGAAGTTCATCGATCTGGTGCGCCATGGCGGCGTACCGGAGGTTTCGCTCGAAGACGGCTTGAAGGCGGTAATGATCGGTGCGGCGGCGGAGGAAAGCGCCCGAACGCACCGAGCGGTCGAGCTATGAGGGCTATTTGAGGTCGGAGATGTAGTGCGCCCGCTCCGTCAGGCAGCGGGAAATGCGAAGCTCCACGGGCTTGCGCTCAAGATCGTAGGCGATCCGGTTGATCCTGAGCAGCGGTGTTCCCGCCTTGCAGCCGAGGTGCTTTGCGTCTTCAGTGCTTGCGGCAATCGCCTTCACCCGCTCCGTACCGCTACCGATTGTAAGGCCCCAGCGTTCCGAATAAAGCCGATAGACGTTGTTCGGGATCTCGCTCAGCTTTTCAAATCCGGAGAAGCGTTTGGCGGGCAGGGTGATGTATTCGACGATCAGCGGATCGCCGCCGAGATAGCGTAGCCGCTCGATCCGCCATACCGAAGCGGTGGGACTAATCTCCAGCTCGTGAGCCTCCTCCTTCGTTGCGCGCTCCTTCGACCAGGAAATAACCTTCGAACTCGGGAATGAACGTTCGCCGGTGTCGGGCACGAGCCGGAAGAACTGGAACAGGATACGGCTTTCCTCGGGCGCCGCAACGTATGTTCCATGACCCTGTCGGCGCACCAGCAGGTTTTCCGCGGTCATTGTGTTCAGCGCCTTGCGGATTGTTCCCTGGCTGACGCCAATCTCGCGCGCAAGTTCCATCTCGGAGGGAATGAGTTGGCCCGGCTGCCAGGACCCGTCGATTAGCCGGCGAACCAGACTTTCCTTGACCTGGAGGTAAAGCGGCCGAAATCCGAATGCCCGCTCGGCGGAGGTGTCTGCCATTTCCATCAGCCCCAAACTTGCAGAACGCTATTTTTAGCCCATCGATATTGACATAGCTAGGATTTTATATCTTATGTCTTATATAAGACTTGCTTTATCCGAATTGACTTCACTCGCGTTCGGGAGGTTTCCATGCACGCACCCCATCTGCTTGTTCACGAAGCTGCCGACAATGTCGGCGTTGTTGTGGTTGAAGGTCTGAAGGCTGGCACGAAGATGCTTTGCTGCATCACGCACGACAACTCGACGTTCGAGCTGACATCG
>NZ_JABRXF010000002.1 GCF_013266695.1 Hongsoonwoonella zoysiae | reverse complement strand
GACAACGTCTCGGTGACGGTGACGCTGATTGTTCCGATCGCCATGGAGGAAGGCCTCCGCTTCGCCATCCGCGAAGGCGGCCGCACCGTCGGTGCCGGCGTCGTCGCGAAGATCATCGAGTAATCCACGGACGATGGGCGCTTGGGGCCCCCTCGGGCGCCCTGGTCCTTTGGAGACTGAGACATGAACGGTCAGAATATTCGGATCCGCCTCAAGGCATTCGACCACCGTGTTCTCGACGCTTCCACGCGCGAGATCGTTAGCACGGCGAAGCGGACCGGGGCACAAGTGCGCGGCCCCGTGCCGCTGCCGACGCGGATCGAGAAGTACACGGTGCTTCGCGGTCCGCACATCGACAAGAAGAGCCGTGATCAGTTCGAGATGCGCACGCACAAGCGCCTTCTCGACATCGTTGATCCGACGCCGCAGACCGTCGACGCTTTGATGAAGCTCGACCTTGCTGCAGGTGTTGACGTCGAGATCAAGCTGTAAGGCGCTCACAAGGGGTAACGCCGATGCGTTCTGGAGTGATCGCACAGAAGGTGGGTATGACACGCATCTATAACGATGCGGGAGAGCAGGTTCCGGTGACGGTGCTGAGGCTCGAAAGATGTCAGGTTGTCGCCCACCGGACGGAAGATAAGAATGGCTACACCGCGCTGCAGGTCGGCGTCGGAGCGGCCAAGGTGAAGCGCACGTCCAAGGCGATGCGTGGCCATTTCGCGACCGCGAAAGTCGAGCCGAAGCGCAAGCTCGCCGAGTTCCGCGTGACGAACGACAACCTGATCGATGTGGGCGCCGAAATCACGGCGGATCATTTCGTCGAGGGCCAGTTCGTGGACGTGACCGGCACCTCTATCGGTAAGGGCTTTGCCGGTGCCATGAAGCGGCACAATTTTGGAGGTCTTCGGGCAACGCACGGTGTGTCTATCTCGCACCGCAGCCATGGCTCGACCGGTCAGAACCAGGATCCGGGCAAGGTCTTCAAGGGCAAGAAAATGGCCGGCCACATGGGCCAGGAGCGGGTTACGACCCAGAACCTGAAGGTTGCGCGCACGGATGCCGAGCGTGGGCTGATCATGGTTGAGGGCGCGGTTCCGGGCGCGAAGGGCGGCTGGATCCTTATCCGCGACGCCGTGAAGAAGGCGCTGCCGGAAGGTGCGCCCCTGCCGGGTGCGTTTCGCATGCCGAACGGCGAGCCCGCGGCTGAGGCCGGGAAGGAGAGTGAGTGATGGAACTCGAGGTAAAATCCCTCGGCGGCACGTCGGCCGGTTCGATCACCGTGTCTGACGAGATTTTCGGCCTTGAGCCGCGCACCGACCTTATTCACCGTGTCGTGCGCTGGCAGCTTGCGAAACGTCAGGCGGGTACGCACAAGACGCTCGGTCGCTCTGAAGTTACGGGTACGACCAAGAAGTTCGTGCGTCAGAAGGGTACGGGCGGAGCGCGTCACGGCAACCGCAAGGTTCCGCAGTTCCGTGGTGGCGGTCGTGCATTTGGCCCGGTGGTTCGTGATCACGCGCATGACCTTCCCAAAAAGGTGCGCGCACTCGGGCTGCGGCATGCGCTGTCTTCCAAGGCGAAGTCGGCGAAGCTGATCGTGCTTGATGACGCCAAGGCCGGTGAAGCCAAGACGAAGGCGGTTCGCGAGCAGCTTGCCAAGCTCGGCCTGTCGAACGCTCTCGTGATCGATGGCGCCGAGATTGATGCCAACTTCGGCCTTGCCGCGAGGAACATCCCGTCCATCGATGTGCTTCCGATTGCGGGCATCAACGTCTATGACATCGTCCGCCGCGATACGCTGGTTCTCACCAAGGCTGCGGTTACGGCTTTGGAGGAGCGGTTCAAATGACGGACATCAGGCATTTCGACACGATCGTGTCTCCGGTGATCACGGAGAAATCGACGCTTGCTTCCGAGCAGAACAAGGTCGTTTTCAATGTTTCCGGCGATGCGACGAAACCCCAGATCAAGGCAGCGGTCGAGGCGCTTTTCGGCGTCAAGGTGACCGCGGTCAACACTTTGGTCCGCAAGGGCAAGGTCAAGCGCTTCCGTGGCCGTATCGGCCAGCAGTCCGACGTCAAGAAGGCGGTCGTGACTCTGAAGGACGGCGATTCGATCGACGTAACGACGGGCCTTTGAGGCGGAGAAGGATAGATGGCACTCAAGACCTTTAATCCGACGTCGCCGGGCCGTCGCCAGCTCGTCCAGGTCGACCGTTCCGGACTGTGGAAGGGCAAACCGGTCAAGACGCTGACGGAAGGCCTGTCGAAGTCGGGTGGGCGTAACAACGCCGGCCGCCAGACGGCGCCGAACATCGGCGGCGGTCACAAACGCCGGTATCGTCTTGTGGACTTCAAGCGCCGCAAGCACGATATTCCCGCCACAGTGGAACGGCTGGAATATGATCCGAACCGGACAGCGTTCATCGCGTTGATCCGTTATGAGGACGGCGAACTTGCCTACATTCTTGCGCCGCAGCGTCTTGCCGCTGGCGACAAGGTTGTTGCAGGTAAGCATGTCGACGTGAAACCCGGCAACGCGATGCCGCTCTCGTCGATCCCGGTGGGCACGCTGGTCCACAATGTCGAGATGAAGCCCGGCAAGGGTGGTCAGATCGCGCGGTCTGCGGGTGCTTACGTGCAGATTGTCGGCCGAGACCAAGGCTATACGGTGCTTCGCCTGATGTCGGGTGAGCAGCGCCGGGTGCCCGGTGCATGTTTCGCAACCGTTGGCGCTGTGTCCAATTCGGACCACGCGAACATCAATCTTGGCAAGGCTGGTCGTTCGCGCTGGCTTGGACGTCGCCCGCATGTTCGTGGCGTGGCCATGAACCCGGTCGATCACCCGCACGGCGGTGGTGAAGGTCGGACCTCCGGCGGCCGGCATCCGGTTACGCCCTGGGGCAAGCCGACCAAGGGCAAGCGTACCCGCAGCAACAAGGCCACGGACAAATACATCGTCCGTAGCCGTCATGCGCGCAAGAAGTAAGGGGACGGACGATGTCACGTTCTGTATGGAAGGGCCCGTTCGTCGACGGTTACCTTTTGAAAAAAGCGGATAAGGTTCGCGAATCCGGTCGCAACGAGGTCATCAAGATCTGGAGCCGGCGTTCCACGATCCTTCCGCAGTTCGTTGGGCTTACCTTTGGCGTCTACAACGGCCAGAAGCATGTCCCGGTCCTGGTGTCTGAAGACATGGTCGGTCACAAATTCGGCGAGTTTTCGCCGACGCGGACCTACTACGGCCACGGCGCTGACAAGAAGGCGAAGAGGAAGTAACGATGGGCAAGCCGAAGCGTGAGCGGGTGCTCGCCGACAACGAGGCGCGGGCGGTAGCCCGGATGCTGCGCGTTTCACCGCGCAAGCTGAACCTCGTCGCGGCTTCCATCCGTGGCAAGAAGGTCGAATCGGCTCTCGCGGATCTGTCGTTCTCCCGCAAGCGCATTGCGGGAGATGTCAGGAAAGCGCTGATGTCGGCGATCGCTAATGCGGAAAACAATCACGATCTCGATGTCGACAGTCTGGTTGTCGCCGAAGCGCACGTAGGCAAGGCATTCGTGATCAAGCGGTTCCAGGCGCGTGCGCGCGGTCGTGTCGGTCGGATTGAGAAACCGTTTTCGAACCTCACGATCGTGGTCCGCGAAATCGAGGAGACTGCCTGATGGGTCAGAAAGTAAATCCGATCGGCCTGCGCCTCGGCATCAACAGGACCTGGGATTCCCGCTGGTATGCGGACAAGGGTGAATATGGAGATCTTCTGCATGAGGATTTCCGCATTCGCGAATATATCCAGAACGAGTTGAAGCAGGCTGCGGTTTCGAAGGTTGTTGTTGAGCGTCCGCACCGCAAGTGCCGCGTTACCATTCATTCGGGCCGTCCGGGCGTCATCATCGGCAAGAAGGGCGCCGACATCGAGAAGCTTCGCAAGAAGCTTACGGCGATGACCAATTCCGATGTGCACATCAATATCGTTGAAGTGCGCAAGCCGGAGGTTGATGCTCAGCTCGTCGCGAGCTCGATTGCTCAGCAGCTTGAGCGTCGCGTTGCGTTCCGCCGAGCCATGAAGCGTGCGGTTCAGTCCGCAATGCGTCTCGGTGCCCAGGGCATTCGTATTTCCTGCAGCGGCCGTCTCGGCGGTGCTGAAATCGCGCGTATCGAGTGGTATCGCGAAGGGCGGGTTCCGCTGCATACGTTGCGTGCGGATATCGACTACGGTGCTGCGACGGCTCACACGGCTTATGGAGCCTGCGGCGTGAAGGTCTGGATCTTCAAGGGCGAAATTCTTGAGCACGATCCGATGGCCTCCGAGCGCCGTTCGAGCGAAGGTGACCAGAACCAGGGCGGCCGGCGCGACCGGTCTGATCGTGCGGCTTGAGGCTGCCGGTCCCGCGCCGAGTTCCTAGAGAAGCGAGAGAGAAAAGATGCTGCAACCGAAGCGAACGAAGTTCCGCAAGCAGCACAAGGGCCGCATCCATGGCTTGGCCAAGGGCGGAACCGATCTGAACTTCGGCGCATACGGCCTGAAGGCCGTTGAGCCGGAGCGCATCACCGCGCGGCAGATCGAGGCGGCCCGTCGTGCATTGACCCGTCACATGAAGCGTGCGGGCCGTGTGTGGATCCGCATCTTTCCGGATGTGCCGGTTTCCAAGAAGCCGACCGAAGTCCGTATGGGTAAGGGCAAGGGCTCGCCGGAATATTGGGCATGCCGTGTAAAGCCCGGCCGGATCATGTTCGAGATCGACGGCGTGCCGGAAGAAACCGCGCGCGAGGCTATGCGGCTTGCCGCTGCCAAGCTGCCGATCAAGTGCCGTTTCGTTCAGCGTATTGCTGAATAACGAGCGTTCCAGGAGTTAAGGCCATGAAGGCGACGGACGTTCGGGCGAAGACCATAGACGAGCTCTCCACTGAGCTTGAAGCCCTGAAGAAGGAGCAGTTCAACCTGCGCTTCCAGAAGGCGACCGGTCAGCTCGAAAACACGGCGCGGGTGCGGCAGGTTCGCCGTGATATCGCGCGTATTCAGACGATCATGCGCGACAAGCGCGTGGGCGCGTAAGGAGACGAGAATGCCGAAACGCGTTCTTCAGGGTGTCGTTGTGAGCGATGCTAATGCAAAGACGGTCACGGTGCTTGTCGAGCGCCGCTTCACGCACCCGCTGTTGAAGAAGACCGTCCGCCGCTCGAAAAAGTATCGGGCGCACGACGAGAACAACAACTGCAAGGTCGGGGACAGGGTTCTGATACAGGAATCCGCGCCGATCTCGAAGTCGAAGAGTTGGGTCGTGGTCGAGGAATCGGCCGCGAAATAAGGTGAGCTTGCGGTGCCCTTAGCGGGTGCGCCGGGATAATTACAAGGCAGCCAGTCATGATTCAGATGCAAACAAACCTCGACGTCGCCGATAATTCCGGCGCCCGTCGTGTCATGTGCATCAAGGTGCTCGGCGGCTCCAAGCGGAAGTATGCCAGCGTTGGCGACATCATCGTCGTCAGCGTGAAGGAGGCGAACCCGCGCGGCCGCGTGAAAAAGGGCGACGTGATGAAGGCGGTCGTCGTGCGCACGGCGAAGGACATTCGCCGCGCCGATGGATCGGTCATCCGGTTCGACCGCAATGCGGCCGTTCTGGTGAACAACAACAAGGAACCGGTTGGTACCCGTATTTTCGGCCCGGTTCCGCGCGAACTGCGAGCGAAACAGCACATGAAGATCATTTCGCTCGCTCCGGAGGTGCTCTGATGCCCGCGAAGATCAAGAAAGGCGACAACGTCGTCGTGCTGACCGGTCGCGACAAGGGCAAGACCGGTGAAGTTATCAGGATGCTCCCTGAAGAAAACCGGGCTGTTGTGCGTGGCGTGAACGTGGTGCGACGTCACCAGCGCCAGACCGCGCAGGCCGAGGGCGGCATCATTTCCAAGGAAGCTGCGATCCACGTTTCCAACCTTGCCATCGCCGATCCGAAGGACGGCAAGCCGTCCCGCGTCGGCTTCCAGGTCAAGGAAGACGGCACGAAGGTTCGCGTGGCCAAGCGTTCGGGGGATCTGATCGATGGCTGACACGGCATACATGCCTCGGATGAGGACGCATTACGATGAGGTCGTGCGTCCCCAACTGCAGGAAAAATTCGGTTACAAGAACCCGATGGAAGTTCCCACGATCGAGAAGATCGTGTTGAACATGGGCGTCGGGGAGGCTGTGGCCGACTCCAAGAAGGCGAAGATCGCCGCAGACGACCTGGCGCTGATCGCCGGTCAGAAGCCGGTGATTACCCGCGCGAGCAAATCCATCGCGACCTTCAAGGTTCGCGAAGGGATGCCGCTTGGCGCGAAGGTCACGCTTCGCCGTGCCCGCATGTACGAGTTTCTTGACCGTCTCGTGACGATCGCGCTTCCTCGCGTTCGCGATTTTCGCGGTCTGAGCCCGAAGAGCTTCGACGGTCGTGGAAACTACGCGATGGGCATCAAGGAGCATATCGTGTTCCCGGAGATCAACTACGACAAGGTCGATCAGATCTGGGGCATGGACGTGGTCGTTTGCACGACGGCAAAGACCGATGACGAGGCGCGCGAGCTGCTGCGCGCGTTCAACTTCCCGTTCCGCAAATAACTGCGGATACGGGAAAGGAACGAGGAAAGACGATGGCGAAGAAGAGCGCGGTCGAGAAGAACAAGCGGCGGGAGCGTCTGGTCAAGAAGTATGCCGAGAAGCGTGCTGCGCTGAAGGCTCTGGCCAAGGACGAAAGCCTTTCGCTGGAGGAGCGTTTCAATGCGCGGCTGAAGCTTGCCAAGCTTCCGCGCAATTCCGCTCCGAACCGGGTACGCAACCGGTGTGAAGTCACGGGACGTCCGCGCGGTTTCTACCGCAAGCTAAAGATGTCGCGTGTGGCCCTTCGCGAACTGGGCTCCCTGGGCAAGATCCCGGGCCTGGTCAAGTCGAGCTGGTAAGGAGAAACTCCCATGGCGATGTCCGATCCGTTGGGGGATATGCTGACCCGCATCCGCAATGCGCAGATGCGGCGCAAGCCGAAAGTGTCCACGCCGGCCTCGAAGCTGCGTGCTCGCGTTCTCGAAGTGCTGCAGAAGGAAGGTTTCATCCGCGGCTATTCCACGGTCGAGTTTGACGGTGGCAAGTCGGAGATCGAGATCGAACTGAAGTATTTCGACGGCGAGCCGGTGATCAGGACGATCGAGCGCGTGTCGAAGCCCGGCCGTCGGGTTTACTCGTCGGTCAAGAATATTCCGCACGTGAACAATGGTCTTGGCGTTTCCATCCTGTCGACCCCGCGCGGGGTTCTGGCGGATCACGAAGCGCGCGACCAGAATGTGGGTGGAGAGGTGCTCTGCCGCGTCTTCTGATGCGGCGGCCTTTCCGGTAACGAAATTAACCGAATAGGTTGATCAGATGTCTCGAATTGGCAAAAGGCCAGTCCCCGTGCCTAGCGGGGTAACGGCAACGATCAACGACCGGACGGTTCAGGTGAAGGGCCCCAAGGGGGAACTTTCCTTCGTCGTGAACGAGAACGTCCTGGTCGAGATGACGGATGACGGGATCAGGATCGATCCGCGTGACGACTCCAAGCGTTCGCGGTCGATGTGGGGCATGAGCCGTACGATGATCTCGAACATCATCAATGGTGTAAGCCAGGGCTTTGAGAGAAAGCTTGAGATCACCGGCGTCGGTTACCGCGCTCAGGTGCAGGGCAGCAACCTGCAGCTTGCGCTCGGTTTCTCGCATGACGTGGTGTTCCCGATCCCGGATGGGATCCAGATCCAGTGCCCGAAGCCGACGGAAATCGTGATTTCCGGCATTGATAAGCAGCGTGTTGGTCAGGTCGCGGCGAACATCCGCGAATACCGTCCGCCGGAGCCCTACAAGGGCAAGGGCGTTCGCTATGCGGATGAGTTCATCGTCCGCAAGGAAGGCAAGAAGAAGTAACGGGCGGGATCATGTCGAAGGGCAACTCAAGCTTCGAGCGTCGGCGCGATCGC
Organism: Hongsoonwoonella zoysiae; assembly: GCF_013266695.1. Lineage (GTDB taxonomy): Bacteria > Pseudomonadota > Alphaproteobacteria > Rhizobiales > Stappiaceae > Hongsoonwoonella > Hongsoonwoonella zoysiae. The sequence goes on along the minus strand of NZ_JABRXF010000002.1, from coordinate 1,098,219 downwards.
GTGCGCCGCTCGATCAAGAAAGTGGCGAACGGGCGTCCGCGTCTATCCGTGTTCCGCTCGTCCAAGCAGATTTATGCGCAGATCATCGACGACGCGAAGGGGCATACCGTTGCCGCCGCATCGACGATCGAGAAGGACGTCCGCGGTCAGATAAAGACCGGTGCGGATGTCGCCGCGGCGGAGGCTGTCGGCAAGCTTATCGCCGAGCGGGCGAAGGCTGCCGGTGTCACGCAGGTCGTGTTCGACCGTGGTGGCTATCTGTATCACGGTCGCGTCAAGGCGCTCGCCGATGCGGCGCGCGAAGGCGGGCTGGAATTCTGACCGCGTAGACAGACGCTCTAGGAACGGAAGACGAAGATTATGGCAAGACAGGACATGCGGGACCGCGACGAGCGCGACAGCGAATTTGTCGACAAGCTCGTCCACATCAACCGCGTCGCCAAAGTGGTCAAGGGTGGCCGCCGTTTCGGATTTGCCGCGCTCGTCGTCGTGGGCGACCAGAAGGGTCGCGTCGGCTTCGGCCACGGCAAGGCCCGTGAGGTGCCCGAGGCGATCCGCAAGGCGACGGAAGCTGCGAAGCGCACGATGATCCGCGTTCCGTTGCGCGAGGGCCGGACGCTGCATCACGATGTCGAGGGCCGTCACGGCGCTGGCAAGGTGATCCTGCGCGCCGCGCCTGCCGGTACCGGAATTATCGCCGGTGGCCCGATGCGCGCGGTTTTCGAAACGCTTGGCGTGCAGGACGTCGTCGCGAAGTCGCTTGGTACGTCCAACCCTTACAACATGGTCCGGGCGACGTTCGATGCGTTGAAGCGCGAAGACAGCCCTCGTTCGGTGGCCGCACGGCGCGGTCTCAAGGTTTCGGCGCTCCAGGCACGCCGTCGTGATACCGACGATGGCCCTTCGGTGTCTGCCGAGGGTTGACCTTGGTGTCGTAGCACACCAGCTTGAATGAGGATTTGTTCGATGGCGAAGACCGAGAACACCATCACGGTCGAACAGATTGGCAGCCCGATCCGGCGTCCGCAGGATCAGCGCGCCACCCTGGTCGGCCTTGGTCTGAACAAGATGCACCGCCGCTCGACGCTGAAGGACACGCCGGAAGTGCGCGGCATGATCCGTAAGGTCCAGCATCTCGTGCGCATCGTCGAAGACGCGTAAGGGATCCGGGAGAACGACAATGAAACTCAACGAACTCCGGGACAATCCGGGCGCCACGAAGGAGCGGACCCGCGTTGGACGCGGCATCGGCTCCGGCAAGGGCAAGACGGGCGGCCGCGGCGTGAAGGGCCAGAAGTCCCGCTCCGGCGTCGCGATCAAGGGCTTCGAGGGCGGCCAGATGCCGATCCATCGCCGCCTGCCGAAGCGTGGCTTCACGAATATTTTTGCGAAGTCGTATAATGTCGTTTCGCTGGGTCGTGTTCAGCAGGCGCTTGATGCCGGCAAGCTGGATGCCTCCGCTCCGGTGACTGCCGAAGCGCTGAAGGTTGCTGGCGTGCTCAAGCGGATCAAGGACGGCGTGCGCCTTCTTGGCGACGGCGAACTGAAGGCTGCGGTCAATTTCGAGATTGCCGGTGCTTCCAAAACGGCCGTTCAGGCGGTTGAGAAGGCTGGCGGCAAAGTGACCATCATCGGGGTTCAGGCGGAAGCCTGAGCCCCCATATTCTTTTTGTTGGTTGGATGTAACCGGAGCAGGGTATGGCATCTGCGGCCGAACAGCTTGCGGCTAATCTGAATTTCTCCGCTTTTGCGAAAGCCGAGGAGTTGAAGAAGCGTATCTGGTTCACACTGGGTGCGCTTCTTGTGTATCGGTTCGGTACTTACGTGCCGCTTCCGGGGATCAATCCGGACGCTCTCGCCCAGGCTTTCGGCCAGGCGCAGCAGGGCATCGTCGGTCTCTTCAATATGTTTTCCGGCGGCGCGGTCGGGCGTATGGCGATCTTCGCGCTCGGCATCATGCCCTATATTTCCGCCTCGATCATCATCCAGTTGATGACCTCGGTCGTGCCTTCGCTGGAGCAACTCCGCAAGGAGGGCGAGCAGGGCCGCAAGGTAATCAATCAATACACCCGTTACGGAACGGTGATCCTGGCAACGTTCCAGGCGTATGGTATAGCCCTTACGCTCGAAGGCGCGGCAAATGTCGTTGAAGATCCGGGCTGGTTCTTCCGCCTGTCGACTGTGATCACGCTCGTTGGCGGAACCATGTTCCTTATGTGGCTTGGCGAACAGATCACGTCGCGCGGCATTGGCAATGGCATCTCGCTCATCATCTTCTCCGGTATCGTGGCCGGCCTGCCTACGGCGATCGCATCCACGCTGGAACTCGGCCGTCAGGGTGCGCTGGCAACGCCGATCATTCTGTTGGTGATCATTCTTGCGGTGCTGGTTATCGGCCTGATCGTCTTCATGGAAAGGGCGCAGAGAAGGCTGCTCATCCAATATCCGAAGCGGCAGATGGGCAACCGCATGTTTGAGGGCAACACCTCGTTCCTGCCGCTGAAGCTCAACACCGCCGGCGTGATTCCGCCGATCTTCGCTTCGTCGCTGCTGCTCGTTCCGGCTACGGTCTCCGGCTTTTCCACGCCCGATTCGGCTGGCGGCATCCTGACCACGATTACAGCGTTGCTTGGCCACGGACAGCCGCTTTATATGCTGTTCTACGCGGGCTTGATCGTCTTCTTCTGCTTCTTCTACACAGCGATCGTCTTCAATCCCTCCGATACGGCGGATAATCTGAAGCGCCATGGCGGCTTCATTCCCGGCATCCGCCCGGGAGAGCGCACCGCCCACTACATCGACTTCGTCCTGACGCGGATAACGGTGCTCGGTGCCGCCTACATAGTGCTCGTTTGTCTATTACCCGAATTTCTCATATCGGCGACAGGCGTTCCGTTTTATTTCGGGGGTACCTCGCTGCTGATCGTTGTGAGCGTTACGATGGACACTGTTTCCCAGGTTCAGGGTCATCTGCTTGCGCACCAGTACGAGGGTCTGGTGAAGAAAGCGAAGCTCAGGGGGAAACGGAGATGAGGCTGATTTTTCTCGGACCGCCGGGTGCTGGCAAGGGAACGCAGGCCACCCGGCTGGTCGAGAAACATGGGATTCCGCAGCTGTCGACCGGGGACATGCTCCGGGCGGCCGTTGCCGCCCAGACGCCGATCGGGTTGAAGGCCAAGTCGGTCATGGATGCCGGCGGGCTCGTCTCCGACGATATTGTTGTCGGTATCGTTGCGGACCGTATCGAGGAGCCTGATGCCCGCAAGGGGTTCATCCTCGACGGTTTTCCCCGCACCCTCGCTCAGGCGGAAGCGCTTGACCGGTTGCTGGATGAAAAAGGCCTGAAACTCGACGTCGTGCTGGAGCTGGTTGTCGATCAATCCTCATTGGTGGACCGGATTGTAAAGAGGGCGGAAGACAGCAAGGCTGCCGGACAGCCCGTCCGCAAGGATGATGATCCGGAAGTCTTCAAGCAGCGCCTTGAGGCCTATAACCGGGATACCGCGGCCGTTGCGCCTTATTACAATGAGCGTGGCCTTTTGAAGAAGATCGACGGTATGAAGTCGATCGACGAGGTAACCGCAGATATCGAGCAGGCGTTGGCGGGCTGAACCCAGTCAATGCTTGACGAAATGGTGGATTGGGACTAAACGTCCGCCCACTTCCACAAAGAACGGATGACGGGCCTCAAAATTCAGGGGCGCGTCGTTTTTTGTGTTTGCATACCCCGCAGGGGCCGGCCTCCACCGGACGCGGGGAAACATCACCCGGCGGGCTTCCTCTAAGCCCCCGCAAAATGGAGACGGCAAGTGGCCCGTATCGCAGGTGTAAATATCCCGACGAACAAGCGCGTCGTCATTGCGCTTCAATATATTCATGGCATCGGCCCGTCGCTCGCGCAGCAGATCATCGACAAGGTGAACATTGCGCCGGAGCGCCGCGTGAACGAACTGTCCGATGCCGAGGTTCTCGCCATTCGCGAGACGATCGATCGCGATCACCTGGTTGAGGGCGACCTGCGCCGCGATACAGCGATCAACATCAAGCGTCTGATGGATCTGGGCTGCTACCGTGGCCTGCGCCATCGCCGTGGCCTTCCGGTCCGCGGTCAGCGTACGCACACGAACGCCCGCACCCGCAAGGGTCCGGCAAAGCCGATCGCCGGCAAGAAGAAGTAAGACCGGCGGGAAGCTGGGGGCCGGCTCGTCGCCGGCCTTGCAGGATTTTTCCGATGCAGTGCCGCAGGCGGACATCGGGCCCGGTGGAGCCGCCGACGATACGGCGGTGAAGAGATCGAACAAGGAAAGAGATGAATGGCTAAGGATTCCACACGTGTGCGCCGCCGTGAGCGCAAGAACATTTCGTCCGGCGTTGCGCATGTGAACTCCACGTTCAACAACACCATGATCACCATCACGGATGCGCAGGGAAATGCGATTTCCTGGTCGTCCGCCGGTGCCATGGGCTTCAAGGGTTCGCGTAAGTCGACCCCCTATGCGGCTCAGGTCGCGGCTGAAGATGCCGGCCGCAAGGCTGCCGAGCACGGCATGCGTACGCTCGAGGTCGAGGTTCGCGGTCCGGGTTCGGGCCGTGAGTCCGCTCTGCGCGCGCTTCAGGCTGCGGGTTTCCTGATCACGTCGATCCGCGACGTGACGCCGATCCCGCACAACGGTTGCCGTCCGCGCAAGCGTCGCCGCGTCTGACTGTTGTCGGCGTATTCCGTTTCTCTCATGGCAAGGAATGGTCGGGCCCTTGAGCCCGGCGGGAAAGCCGGAGGAATTTGCAAGTGACGATCCAAAAAAACTGGCAGGAACTGATCAAGCCGACCAAGCTTGGGGTAAAGGCAGGCGACGACCCGCGGATGCAGGGATCCGTCGTTGCCGAGCCGCTTGAGCGTGGTTTCGGTCTGACGCTCGGAAATGCGCTGCGCCGCATTCTACTGTCCTCGCTGCAGGGTGCTGCGGTGACGGCGGTGCAGATCGATGGCGTGTTGCATGAATTCTCGTCGATTCCCGGCGTTCGCGAAGATGTCACGGACATCGTCCTGAATGTGAAGGAAATCGCGCTGCGCATGCAGGGCGAGGGGCCGAAGCGTATGGTTGTGCGCAAGCAGGGCCCGGGCGTTGTTACGGCGGGCGACATCCAGACCGTTGGCGATGTGGAGATCCTGAACCCCGACCTCGTGCTTTGCACGCTGGACGAGGGTGCGGAAATCCGCATGGAATTCACCGTCGATACCGGAAAGGGCTATGTTCCCGCGGACCGTAATCGTCCGGAAGACGCGCCGATCGGGCTTATCCCGGTCGACAGCCTCTATTCTCCGGTCAAGAAGGTTTCCTACAAGGTCGAGAACACCCGTGAAGGCCAGGTTCTCGATTACGACAAGCTGACGCTGTCGATCGAGACCGACGGTTCGATCAAGCCGGAAGATGCGGTGGCTTTCGCCGCGCGTATTCTTCAGGATCAGCTCTCGATCTTCGTCAACTTCGAAGAGCCGCAGCGCGAGGTGAAGGAAGACACGGTTCCAGAGCTTGCGTTCAACCCGGCGCTTCTCAAGAAGGTGGACGAACTGGAGCTTTCGGTCCGTTCGGCCAACTGCCTGAAGAACGACAACATCGTCTATATCGGCGACCTCATTCAGAAGACCGAGGCGGAGATGCTTCGCACGCCGAACTTCGGTCGCAAGTCGCTCAACGAGATCAAGGAAGTTCTCGCCCAGATGGGTCTCCATCTCGGTATGGAAGTCGCCAATTGGCCGCCGGAGAACATCGACGAGCTCGCCAAGCGCTACGAGGATCATCAGTACTGAGGGGCTCCCGCGCCCCTGTTTGAAGCCAATCGTGGCGGCTGAGCGGCCGCCGACAAGAAACCAGGAAGGAGAGGGCCATGCGCCACGCAAATCGCGGCCGCAAGCTCAACCGGACTTCGAGCCATCGCAAAGCCATGTTCGCCAACATGGCTGCCTCGCTCATTCAGCATGAGCAGATCGTGACCACCCTGCCGAAGGCGAAGGAACTTCGCCCGATCGTGGAGAAGCTTGTGACCCTTGGCAAGCGGGGTGACCTGCACGCCCGCCGTCAGGCGATCTCTCAGATCCGCGACGTTGAGCTTGTGCGCAAGCTTTTCGATACGCTGGCTGAGCGCTACAAGGAGCGTCAGGGCGGTTATACGCGCGTCCTCAAGGCGGGCTTCCGCCATGGCGACAACGCGCCGCTCGCCGTGATCGAGTTCGTCGATCGTGACGAGACCGCGCGCGGTGCCGTCGATCGTGAGCGCGCCGAGGCGGAAGAGGCTACGGCTGAAGCTGCGGCGTAATCCGTCTTGCAGTGAATTCTCGAGAGGGCGGTCCGGTGGGCCGCCCTTTTTCGTTCCAAACTTGAAAGTATCTTGGTCCGCGCCATGGCCGACCTTATGTGGCATTACGATGCAGCTTGGAAATTGCCGATTCGATCCTGAGCCGAATGATGATCGGGAACATCTGACATGACCTTTGACACCGGAATCCCCGCCCGCCTTTTGACCATAGCTACGGTGCTGACGTGCCTTCTGGCCGCGCCGGTTGCGAGCGCGCAGGAGCGTAGCGTCCCGCGAACCCAGGACCAGCTTCGGCTTTCGTTCGCTCCGGTGGTGGAACGTGTGGCGAACGCCGTGGTCAACGTCTATGCGAGCCGCACCGTGGTGGAGCGCCGGCAAGTGTCGCCGTTCTTCAACGATCCCTTCTTCCGTCGTTTCTTCGGCGGACCGGACAATTTCGATTTCGGCCGCCCGCGCGAGCGCGTTCAGTCGTCGTTGGGCTCAGGCGTTCTCATTTCATCGGATGGCATCATCGTTACCAACCATCATGTCATCAAGGATGCTGACGAGGTTCGCGTGGCTTTGGCCGACCGGCGCGAGTTCGACGCGAAGATCGTGCTGAAGGATGAGCGCACGGATATTGCGGTCCTGAAAGTGATGGAAGATGCGGGGCCGCTTCCGTTCGTTGAGTTTGCCGATTCGGATGATCTCGCGGTTGGCGACATCGTGCTTGCTATCGGCAATCCCTTCGGCGTCGGGCAGACGGTGACGCAAGGCATCGTTTCCGCGCTCGCCCGCACGCGCGTTGGCGTAACCGACTATCAGTTCTTCATCCAGACGGACGCTGCTATCAATCCCGGCAATTCCGGCGGCGCGCTTGTTGATGTCGATGGCCGGCTTGTCGGCATCAACACGGCGATCTTCTCGCGCTCCGGCGGCTCGAACGGCATCGGTTTCGCCATTCCCGCCAACATGGTTCAATTCGTGGCGGCGGCTGCCAAGGGGGATGGCGTGGTACGCAGGCCGTGGCTTGGTGCGGGCATTCAGCTTGTGAGCGCCGAAATCGCGGAGGCCCTTGGCCTCGACCGGCCGCGCGGCGTTCTGGTAACGGGCGTCTATGAAGACAGCCCGGCTGCGGACGCTGGGCTCGAGGTGGGCGATCTTATTCTGGAGGTCGGCGGAAACGAGGTCAGCGATCCCGACAGCTTCGGTTATCGTTTCGCGACCAATCCTCTCGGGTCCACGGCGGAGTTCACGATATTGCGCGATCAGCGCACGCGGAAGGTCAATGTCGAGCTCAAACCCGCGCCGGAAACGGTGCCGCGCGACCGCCGCCGTATCGAAACCCATTCGCCCTTCCGTGGCAGCGTCGTCATGAACCTTTCGCCGGCGGTAGCCGAGGAGTTGCGCCTTGACGCTTTCGAGCACGGCGTTGTCGTTGCCGACATCGAGCCGGGCTCGACGGCCAATCGCGTCGGGCTTCAAAAGGGTGATATCATCCTTGCGATAAACGGGCGCGAAATCGCCTCCACCCGCGAGCTTGAGCGCATTTCGGACACGGATCCCGGTGTCTGGCGGCTTGAGATCAAGCGCGGCGACAGGGTCATCCGCTTTGCCCTGCGGGGGTGATTGGCCTGCCTGGGGGAGCCGGAGCTTACGGTTATGAGCGATCTGTTTCAGGCGGCGGGCATGGACCGCCAGGGTCCGCGCCCGCTTGCCGACAGGATGCGCCCGAAAACGCTCGAGGATGTCGTCGGGCAGGAGCATTTGCTGGGGACCGAAGGTTCGCTCACGCGGATGCTGCGCACCCGCACCCTCGGCTCGCTCATATTCTGGGGGCCGCCGGGCACGGGCAAGACAACGGTCGCGCGTCTCCTGGCGGATGCGACCGACCTTCATTTCGAGCAGATTTCGGCGATTTTTTCAGGTGTCGCGGATCTGAAAAAGGTGTTTGAGGCCGCCCGCGCGCGCCGCCTGACGGGCAAGGGAACGCTGCTATTCGTTGACGAGATCCACCGTTTCAATCGCGCCCAGCAGGACAGTTTCCTGCCCGTCATGGAAGACGGCACGGTGACGCTCGTGGGCGCGACCACGGAAAACCCGAGCTTCGAGCTAAACGCGGCCCTTCTCTCGCGCGCCCACGTCATGGTGTTCCATTCCCTGAATGTTGAGGCCATAGGCCGGCTGCTTTCCCGGGCGGAGGAGGTGGAGGGCAGGCAGCTCCCGCTGGATGACGAAGCTCGCGCCTCCCTCGTTCGCATGGCGGACGGGGATGGGCGATCCGCGCTGACGCTGGCTGAGGATGTCTGGCGTGCCGCCGGCGAGGGAGAGCGCTTCGATGCGGCTGCGCTCCAGCAGGTCGTGCAGCGCCGCGCGCCGATCTACGACAAGTCGCAGGACGGCCATTACAACCTCATTTCAGCGCTTCACAAGTCGGTTCGCGGTTCGGACCCGGATGCAGCGCTCTATTGGATGTGCCGCATGCTGGATGCGGGCGAGGATCCGCTATATGTGGCGCGGCGTCTCATCCGCATGGCGGTGGAGGATATCGGCCTTGCCGATCCGCAGGCGCTCGTTCAGGCGAATGCGGCGCGCGATGCCTATCAGATGCTGGGCTCGCCGGAAGGCGAACTGGCGCTTGCGCAAACGGCCGTCTATCTCGCCACCGCGCCGAAGTCGAACGGCGTCTATACCGCCTACAAGTCGGCGATGCGGGCGGCCAAGCAGCACGGCTCGCTCCTGCCGCCGAGGCATATTCTTAACGCGCCGACAAAGCTGATGAAATCCGAGGGCTACGGCGCGGGCTACGAATATGACCACGACACGCCGGACGGCTTCTCAGGTCAGGACTATTTCCCGGAGGAAATGGGCCGCACCACTTTCTACGACCCGCCGGAACGCGGTTTCGAGCGCGAGATTCGCAAGCGTCTGGAGTTCTTCGCCAAACGCCGCCTGGAGCGAAAAGGCTAAGGCAACCTGGTAAGCGTCGCTTTCGTCATCGCCGGGCTTGACCCGGCGATCCATGATTCACTTGCGCTTCCATATTGATGACCGGGTCTGGCCCGGTCATGACGAAGGGAAGGTATCCGATAAAGCCGCTGCTCAAAGCGGAATATTGTCGTGCTTCTTCCAGGGGTTCTGCTGCGTCTTGCCGCGCAGGAGCGCAAGCGCGCGCGACACGCGCCGCCGTGTCGAATGCGGCAGGATCACCTCGTCGATATAGCCGCGCTCGGCGGCAACGAAGGGGTTGGCGAAGCGATCTTCATAGTCCTTCGTGCGCTTGGCGATCTTGTCCTTGTCGCCCAGCTCCGCGCGGTAGAGGATTTCAACCGCGCCCTTGGCGCCCATAACGGCGATTTCCGCGCTCGGCCATGCGTAGTTGATGTCGCCGCGAATGTGCTTTGAGCTCATCACGTCATAGGCCCCGCCATAGGCCTTGCGGGTGATCACGGTCACTTTGGGGACCGTGGCTTCGGCATAGGCGAAGAGAAGCTTCGCCCCGTGCTTGATCAGCCCGCCGTATTCCTGAGACGTGCCGGGAAGGAATCCCGGAACGTCGACGAAGGTGACGACGGGAATGTTGAAGCAGTCGCAAAAGCGCACGAAGCGGGCGGCCTTGCGGCTTGCGTCGGAATCGAGCACGCCGGCCAGCACCATCGGCTGGTTGGCGATAAAGCCGACGGTGCGCCCCTCGATCCGGCCGAACCCGGTGATGATATTGCCCGCGAAGCTTTCCTGAATCTCGAAGAAGTCGCCTTCATCGACGGTTTTGCGGATCAGTTCCTTCATGTCGTAAGGCTTGTTCGGATTGTCCGGCACCAGCGTGTCGAGGCTCATGTCCGCGCGGTACGGGTCGTCGTAGGAGGCAAGCTCGGGAAGGTCCGCCGTGTTGTTGGCGGGCAGGAAATCGACGAGCCTGCGCATCTGCTGTAGCGCTTCCACGTCGTTGTCGAAGGCGCCGTCGGCGATGGAGGATTTCGTGGTGTGAATGGATGCGCCGCCAAGCTGTTCGGCCGTCACCGTCTCGTTGGTGACGGTCTTCACCACGTCCGGCCCCGTCACGAACATGTAGGAGGTGTCGCGCACCATGAAGATGAAGTCGGTCATCGCCGGCGAATAAACGTCGCCGCCCGCGCAAGGCCCCATGATGACGGAAATCTGCGGGATGACGCCGGAGGCGAGCACATTCCTCTGGAACACTTCGCCGTAGCCGCCAAGGGCCGCCACACCTTCTTGTATGCGCGCGCCGCCCGCATCGAAAATGCCGATGATCGGCGCGCGGTTTTGCAGCGCCATATCCTGGATCTTCATGATCTTCTGGGCGTGCGTTTCGGAAAGCGAGCCGCCGAAGACGGTGAAGTCCTTGGAAAAGACATAGACGGTGCGCCCGTTGATGGTGCCCCAGCCGGTCACCACGCCGTCGCCGGGGATGTGGCTTTCATCCATGCCGAAGTCGGTGCAGCGGTGCACCTTGAACATGTCGAATTCTTCGAACGAGCCTTCGTCGAGCAGGATTTCGATGCGTTCGCGCGCCGTCAGCTTGCCGCGCGCGTGCTGGGCGTCGATCCTCCGTTGGCCGCCGCCAAGCCTAGCGGTCGCGCGCCTGCTTTCCAGTTCGGCCAGGACTTCCTTCATCGGGCTCATCCTCATGTTCTTTGTTAGGCATGCTCGTATCACGCGCACCCGCAAACCGTAACCTAGTCGAAGGAACGGGAAACGCGAAATGACGGGGATAGGAGGCGGTGCGGCTTGGCGACCCGCTCCACACCTCTCCCTCGAAGGGAGAGGTCGGCGCGAATGCGCCGGGTGAGGATGACGCGCTTTTTAAAATGCCGGGAAGAGGCTGCTACCGCCCTTCGCGCAGCACCAGTACGGCGGCATCGAACTCCGCCTTGCGGTAGGCACGCCGCGCACTTGCTTCCTCGTCTTCGCCCCACTGCTCGATGTTCCAGTCCTCGTCGATGTGGGCTGCCTGCCAGACGTCTTCCGGCTCCGCCGCATTCTCCGCCACGGCGAAAGGCAGGAGCGCCGATCCCGTAAGTGAAGTCATGACGTGCAGCGCGCCGAGCTCAAGTGCAGCGAAATCATCGAGCGCGGAGCGAAACGCCTTGAGAAGCCCGGCATCCTGCTCGATGGGCATCAGCCCGCCCGCGAGCCGGAATTTGCCGCCAAGTCGGCCTTCGGCCCATTTGATGGCCGGGTCCCAGGCCGCGGTCTGCCGCTCGACCAGGCTTTCCGGGCTTTCGGCGCGGTAACAGACGAGGTCGTTGCCGGCATAGGCGGCGATGGAATCGGCCACCTCGGCCATGTTGCGCGAAACGCCGTCGACGCAGGTGTTGGCAAGGCGCGTGAGATGCATCCTTGCCGGGTCGATATGGGTTTCCTGCGCGTCCCATTCCGAAGCGATAGCTTCGGCAAGCGTCGAGCTCGGCAGGATCAATGCGTTGCGCCCAGGCGTCTTCACCGGCCGCCCGTCAAGCAGGATCGCAAAGCCTTCCCCTTGCGCTTCCGCGCGGGCTTGCCTGTAGAAGCGCTTCGGCAGTTCCTGCCGCGCCAGTTCTCGGGCGCGCTTCACCGGGTCGACGGGTTCCTGATTGTGCAGTTCCTGCAGGATGTCGCGCATCACGCCACCTCCCTGTTCCAGTCGAAGATTGCCGAAAGGGCCGCGTCGAGCTGATCGAAATGGTCGATCACGCCGCGCGCTCCGGCATTCGTCAGCGCTTCTGCCTCATGATAGCCCCAGGAAACGCCAAGTGCTGCGACACCGGCGTTTTTCGCCATCTCCATGTCGAAGCTCGTGTCGCCGATCATGATCGTGCGGTGCGGTTCGGCGCCCGTTTCCTCCATCGCCTGATGGATCATCGCCGGATGCGGCTTGGAGGGCGCGCGGTCCGCCGTCTGGCGTGTGACGAAGCGCCCGGTCAGCCCGTGGCTTTCCTCCATGTGGAGGACACCGCGCAGCGCCTTGCCGGTGGCAACCCCCAGAAGAACGTCATCGCGCGCCGAAAGCAGCTCGAGTGCCGCCAAAGCGCCCGGGTAGAGCGGGTCGGTCGCCCCTGTGTCGCGAAGGGCGATCTGCGATGCGCGGTAGGCTTCTGCCATCGACTGGATATGTCGCCGGTTTTCTTCCCCGGCCAGGCGCAGAAGCGCCACCTCCAGCGAAAGACCGACGATCGAAAGGGCGGTGCGCCGGTCGGGCATCGCAAGGTCCACCGAGCGGAAGGCCGCTTCCAACCCGTGCAGGATCGCCGCCTGGCTGTCGATCAGTGTTCCGTCGCAATCGAAAATCACGAGATACAAGGGGCCTATTCCTCCGGCTCGTCTGTATCGGGGTCGAACTGGGTCGCGTCGAAACCGAGCAGGTTCCACGATTGCTGCATATGCGCGGGCAGCGGCGCGGAAACGTCGATCTTTCCCGTGCCCTTCGGGTGGGGGATGACGATGCGCCGCGCGTGCAGGTGCAGCTTGTTCTGGATGCCGCCCGGCAGTTCCCAGTTCTCTATGTTGAAATATTTCGGATCGCCGACGATCGGATGGCCGATATGGGCAGCATGCGCGCGAAGCTGGTGCGTGCGGCCCGTAATCGGCCTTAATGAGACCCAGGAAACCTTGGGTCCTGCCTGATCGACGACTGAGTAAAGCGAAACGGAATGCTGCGCGTCGTCCTCGCCGTGGCGGGCGATGCGCATGCGCTCCTCGCCCTCATCCCTGGTGAGATAGGTGGAGATACGGCCCTGCCGCGGTTTCGGCACGCCGGCCACCAGCGCCCAGTAGATCTTGCGGGTCTGGCGCGCGCGGAAGGATTTCGAAAGCTCCTGCGCCGCGCGCCGCGTCTTGGCAAGCAGGAGAATACCGGATGTTTCCCGGTCGAGCCGGTGGACGAGGCGCGGCTTGTTGCCTTTCTCGTCGCGAAAGGCCTCCAGCATGCCGTCGAGATGGCGCGTCAGGCCGGATCCGCCCTGCACGGCAAGCCCGGCCGGCTTGTTCAGCACCATGACCTCGCGGTCCTCGTAGAGGATCATGTCGCGCACGGCGCGCTCGTCGTCCTCGTTGAGCTTGCGCGAGCGCGGCTTGGCGTTCGCCTTGTCGTCGGCGCTCACCTTCGCGTCGGTGGAAAGGGGCGGCACGCGAACCGTCTGTCCGGCGGCTACACGGGCGGAAGCTTCCACGCGCTTTCCGTCGAGACGCACCTGTCCGGTGCGCAGAAGCTTTTGCAGGTGGCCGAAGCCGAGGCCCGGGAAATGGGTCTTGAACCATCGGTCGAGGCGCATTCCGGCCTCATCCGAGGTCACGGTCTTGTTTTCGATGCCGGACATTGACGTCTCTTGGATAAGAGTAATGGCGCGCCGTGTTTGCGGCGTGCGTGGTTGCACCGGGTATAGGGGGCTTGGCGCGGTTTTTAAAGCGGTTCGGTCGCGATTCAGGCATGCACCGTTCGAATGAGCCAGAGGCCCGCGAACAGGGCGAGGATCGAAGCGCTGACCGACATCGCCATATAGCCGATCGCGAGGCTGATCTGCCCGCGTTCCCACATTGCGACGGCATCCAATGAAAATGCGGAAAAGGTGGTGAATCCGCCGAGGAAACCCGTCGCCACCAGATAGCGGATCGCCTCGTCGCCGCTTGAGCGTGCGGCGAGCCAGGAAATGAACAGCCCCATCGCGAAGGAACCGACGACGTTCACCGTCAGTGTCCCGTATGGGAAACCGAAGCCGAAAAGTTTCAGGCTCGCCATGCCGACAAGATGGCGCATCCCGGCGCCTATGCCGCCGCCGACCATGACCAGGAACAGATGCTTCATCGATTGGGTCCGTCCGCAATTCTGCCTAGGGCCTACCGGATGGGGCGAATGAATTCAAGCTCATGCGGGCTCGGCAACGTCTCTGAGCGCCTGGAAATGCTGCTCCACCTGGGCCAGAAGGCCGGGAACCAGGTCCGGATCGGCGACGAGATGGGGCGCTTCCTCGCGCAGGATAGTGAGGAACGCGTCCCGCCTGAGGTTGCCGATCGTTCCGGTGTCGAGCTTCTTCGTGGCTTCGGCGGCCGAAAGCAGCAGCGTGATCAGCCGGTCGGCGGCAGACAGCCGGCCCCACAGATAGTCGTGCTCGCGCCAGCGACGGTTGAAGAAGGCGCCAAAGGCGTTGAGGCTGGTTCCCTTCAGCGTGATGCCTTCCGGGTGCAGCGTATGCGGATCGCTTGGGGATATCCGGTCGATGCGAATTTCGTTGAGTTCGGCCGTATCCGGCCGTTTCATCACCGGCAGCGTGACGAGATCGTAGAACGCGAAGCCGACGTAGGCGCTTGTCAGATCCATCCGCAGTTCCGGGTCCAGGTAGTTGTAGGCCATGACGGAGAAGACGTCGTCGGTCAGATGGTCGAGGTCGGCAAGCCCCATTCGCTCCTTCAGGATGTCGAGCAGGCGGGTCATCGCGTGTTCGTTTCCCCTGCCTGCCATGGCGAAATCGGCCGCCAGGCTGATCGTTTCCTCCCCGTAGAAGTCGCGCGACCAGCGCCGCGTCAGGTGGTCGATATGCTCGTAGAGTGTCGTCTTGAGCTCGTCCATCTGCTCGGAGCTGCGGGCTCCGCCGGGGGGCGATGCGTGGTAGAGCGCATTCAGGCGCCTGATCACGAAGCGTAGCCGGCGGATGCGGTAGTCGACGTCGAGGCCGCGCAGGAATTCGATCACAGGTTCGGGTGTTGCGCCGGCGTCCGGGTTTTCGCCGAAGAATTCGTCAAGCCTTGCGATGATGCTTTCGGTGATATCCGCCTCGCGCGGGTCCGCGCCTCCAAGCTGGGCGAGGCGGGCGATCAGCATGCCGAGCTTTTCGGAAACGACCCTGAGCTTCAGTCGCTGGTAGCCGAAATATGTATAGCCCGCGCCCTTGTGGGCCGCCTCGTTCGCCCGTATCCGCCCAGCCGTCAGTTCCTTCATCGTCGGCGGACGCGAGGCCTTCAGCTTGATGATGCGCGAAACCTCGCGTTCGATCACGGGTTCGGAAGCCGCGATAACGTCGGAGATGAGCCGGGCCTCGTGGTTCAGGTCGGCGACCTGCTGCAGCGCATCGCCGATCGGCTCGTTGCGGGGAATATGCGCCATTGACGCGAAGATGACGTGGAAGAAGCTTGGCAGCTCCTGGTCTTCGCCGTTGTTTCCCCCGTCGCCGATCTCCATCGGCAGCGGGTCCACGTAGACGAGACGGCGCACCACCTCGCGCGATGCGGGCCGGTTGGCGATCGCGTCAATAACGGGCTGAAGCGGCTTGTTCATGACCACGCTGCCGTCGACGAATATGCGGGATTCAGGGTTGTCGTCGCGCTCGCCTCCGATCTTTTCCAGAAGCAGTTGCCGGCGTCCGCGCGGGTCGTTGCCGCCAGCCCAGGGCTCTCCGCGCGCTTCGATCACGCGGTCCATTTCACCGACCGTCATCGGCGGAAAGGCGCCGGGGAAGGCGGCCGTCGCGCGCGCTGCGAAAACAAGCGTCGGGATATAACGGTCGGAAAACTCCGACGTCACATCGCCCGCGGATCGGTGGCGCGCCTTGAAGCGCAGCACCCGACGGTGCTCCATTTCCTCGATCATGCCGGCATTGTCGATCTCGAAGCGTGTAAGCCGTCCGTAAAAGTCGGTCAGCGTGACGAAGAGGTCGAGGCGCTGACCCTGCGGGATCAGCGTTCTTGCCGGCGCGCTCGGGTCGTCGGCGGTCGCCTTGGCCCGGCCCATTTCTTCCGCGGCATCCAGCATCCACTCGACGAAGCGTTCGCCGGAAAAGGGCGGGGTGAACCATCTCGCCTGAATGAACTGGCGCAGCTTCTCGCGTGTTTCCGGGTCCGATGTTTCGGAGTTCAGCCCCATGGATAGCAGCCGGTCGATCACAGGCGCGATCGAACCCTTGAGATAGCGTGTCAGGCCCACCGGCTCATTGGCGAGCCGTGTAACGTCCGCATTGGCGAGCCAGAGATCGCGGTGTGTTCCCAGGTCCAGATCGTGGGAGATTGCCCGCGCCAGCATCACGCCGTTTATGCCGCCGGCGGAAGCTCCGGCGATGACGTCGACAACGACCCTGATGTTGATTTCCGGCGCCAGCTCCTTCAGCAGCCGGCGGTAGATGTCGGTCGAAGTCGGTCTCTCGTCGGCGCCCGATTCCGTTTCCGCCTCGGTCGCGTAAAGGCCTTCCTCATGGCGTTTCGACGCGCGCACGATGTTCAGGAACTCCCGCGTGACGCCATGCATATAGACGGCGAGCGATACACCGCCGTAAAGGACAAGGGCCAGCCGGAGTTCTATTTGTTTCATTGGAATCGCGCCGAATAGCAGATGCCCCATGATGCAGCGCCGGGCGCATGTCCGGCAATGCTTGAAAACTTAATTAGACGGATTGTTCGCTCCGTCGAACAGGTCCTCGATGACGGGGCAGTAGGGAACCTCGCCTTGCGCGCATTTGGCGGCCATCGCATCCAGCGTCGATGCGAGGCGCTGAAGATCCCTGATCTTTTCCTTCACCGATGCCGCGTGGGTATGGACGATGGCGTGTACGCCCATGCAGGTCTGCTCGCCCCCGTCGACGAGCGAGAGCAATGTGCGGATTTCCTCCAGCGAAAAGCCGAGTTCCCGGCAGCGCCGGATGAAGGAAAGCCGTTTCGCCTGCTCCCTGCCGTAGATCCTGTGGCCGCTGGCCCTTCGCGCGGGCGCCGGCATGATGCCGATGCGCTCATAGTAGCGGATGGTTTCGATCTTCACCCCGCTTTCCTCCGACAGGGCGCCAATCGAGAGATTATTCGATTTCGTGATCGCAGACATCGCTTGAGCCTCTTGAATCTGTAGCCACTACAGAAACTATCATTGACACCTGAAACGACAACTCAGGCAATTTTGCGAGGAGACTGATCATGATGGCCGATGAAAGCAGTCATGCAGGGCAAGCTGGACGGCCGATGGTCGCATCCCTGGGAGTACTGGGCTCCGTGGTGGCCTTTTTTGCGGGACTGTGCTGCTTCCTGCCGATGATATTCCTGATTGCCGGTCTCGGCGGTGCATGGATTGCGATATTCGGCAAGGTCGCGGCCATTGTGTATTTCGCCCTTTGTTCCAGCCTGGTTCTCGTCGCCATCGGCTGGTTCATCGCAATCAGGCGTGGCAGCGCTCCTGCCATGCGCAAAAAACTGATCTTGGCGAGTGTGCTTACCGTTCTTGCGGCGGTTTTGGTCTTCAACGAGACCGCGCTCAACGATTACCTGATTACATTCATGTGAGGAAAAAATGCCCGAGGCGGAAATGACTCTCGAATCGACGCTGACCTGCCCGAATTGCGGGCACGCCAAAACGGAAACGATGCCGACGGACTCCTGTCAGTGGTTTTATGCCTGCACCGGCTGCGGCGAGGTTCTTCGCCCCCTTGAGGGCGATTGCTGCGTCTACTGCTCTTACGGCACCGTTCCATGCCCTCCCATACAGGAAGCGCGCGCCACCGGCGGTCCGGCAAGCTGCTGTGGGTAGGATCTGCATTCCGGGCGAAGGAACACGCACTCCCAACGGCTTACCCTTTTTCGCCGGGCCGCTATGATCCCGCAATCTAGGCAACAGCGGGCGAATGGAATGAGCAAGGAACATCCGAAAGATACACTGACCCAGCGCCTTGGCGTGCTGACCCGGCGCGAGACGGAAGCGCGCATCCTCATTCCTGTTATCGAGGCGATGGCCGAGGCCTTCGGCAAGGATGAGGTTCATGAGGTCTTGCGCAAGACCGTTGTCGAGATCGCGCGCAAGCAGGGCAGGGAGCTTGCAGCCGATTTCGGCAGCGATCCGGCGGCCTTTCAGGAAACGCTTGAGTTCTGGACGCAGGATGACGCCCTTCAGATCGACGTTCTTCGCGACGATGGCCGTTATCTCGATTTCGACGTGAAGCGCTGCCGCTATGCGGAGATGTACCGTGCGCTGGGCGTGCCGGAGCTGGGGGCGTTGTTAAGCTGCAACCGCGATTTCGCGTTGATCGAGGGCTTCAATGAAAACGCGAAGCTCACCCGCGAGCAGACGATCATGAAGGGCGCGCCCTGCTGCACCTTCCGCTATGACTTCGGCCCTTCGGGGGAGGACGAGCCTGTGTAGGCTCGACCTTCCGCATCTTCATAGCCGCGCCTGATCCATTCATCAGCAGGCCTGTCGGGCGGGCGTTGCCGCGGCCGGGCGCACCTTGCCCTTGCGCGAAAGCAGGATGCCTGCCGCCGTAGAAGCGAATATCAGCGCGATGCCGAGGATCTGCACGGGGCCGAACCATTCGCCGAGCAAGACGGCGCCAAGGACTGTCGCGACCAGCGGGCTGAGGAGCGAGATGAACGCCACATCCGCGCCGAGATGCGATATCCCGCGCACCCACAGCCAGTAGCTGAGCGCGGTGCCGATCAGCACCAGGTAGGATATCCCGATCAGGTTCGTCGCTGTTGGTGCCGGCGGCAGCCCTTCGAAGTAAAGCGCGAAGGGCAGAAGGGCTATCCCGCCCAACGTGAGCTGCCAAGCGGTGAGCGCAAGCGGTGATCCGATCCGCCCCCAGCGCTCGATCAGCACCGTGCCGAGCGCCATGGAGCCCGCCCCGGCAATGGCGGCGGCAATCCCGATTTCGTCGAAGCTTGCGGCGGGATCGAGCACCAGAAGCCCGACGCCCGCGAGCCCGGCAAGGGCCGCCAGTATCTGCCCCGGATGCGGCAGGCGCGCAAGAAGCGGCCATGCGAGGAAGGCGACGATCAGCGGCTGGCTGGAGCCGACGGTCGCCGCCACGCCGCCCGGCAAGCGCGATGCGGCCACGAACAAAAGCCCGAAGAAGACCCCGATGTTCGCAAGTCCGATGATCGCCAGAGGCAGGAGCTTGTCGCGCGGCGGCAGACCGGGTCCGAGCAGCATCAGCAGAATGCCGGCCGGAAGCGCCCTTATGGCTGCCACCAGCAGCGGGTGGCTGACCGGCAGCGTCTCGGTGAAGACGATATAGGTCGAACCCCAGAAGATCGGGGCCAGCATCGTGGCGAAAACAACGGAGATTCTGGTGCCGGACATGGGTCGCTCCATTGGCTGTGTGGCAGGCGAAGTCAGCCCGCGTCGGGAAAACGGCCAGAAAAGGCGATGTCGGCCAGAGGCTTGCGCAGGTTTTCTTCCGCCTTCTTGTGAAGGTGTTCGGGCAGGGCCTCAGGGGCGGCTTCCCGTCCGACGGCGATCGCCATCTCGATGTGGAAGCGCTCGGGCACTTGCAGCACCTCTCTCGCGCGCTCGAAGTCGACACCGGCCATGCCGCGTGCGTGAAGCCCCAGCCTCACGGCCTGCAGGGCAAGCTGCGCCCATGCCGCACCCGTATCCAGGCTGTGCGTGCGAAGGGGGCTTGCCTTGCTTTGCGCATCGCGCTGCAGCAGCGTGTCGGAAAGCACGAAGATGAGGGCGGAGGCGCTTTGCGCCCACTTCGCGTTGAAGGGCACTAGCAGGTCCAGGAAGTTCTGCCAGTTTGCGTCTCCGCGTCGTGAATAGAGGAAGCGCCAGGGTTGATAGTTGTAGGCGGAAGGCGCCCAGCGGGCGGCCTCGATCAGGCTGAACAGATGGCTTTCGGGAAGCTCGGAACCGTCGAACGCGCGTGGCGAGCGCCGCTCCAGAAACAGGGGTTCGATCGGGTGATCGGCAATTCTGTGTGTCATCTTTCGTCTCCTGCGGCTGCTGCCGGAATTCGGGACGTAGCTGCCCCGTCTGCCGCGCGCAGCCGTTCGCGGGCGCAACCCGGCGAGGTTGCGCTTCGGTTCGATGGTTGATATTATGATATCGAGAATTTCGATATCAGATATTTTGATATCGAATTAAATAAGAGAAGGGTGACGATGAGTCAAGACGGGGCTTCGAAATCTTCGGACGGTCAGGCGCTGGGCGCGCCGATTGATACGATCCTGGAACAATGGCGGCGCGAGCGGCCGGATATCGATCCAAGCCCTATGGCCGTTTGCGGCGCTGTCTGGCGGGCGGGGGAGCGGCTGCGCAAGGCCGTCATGGCCAATCTCGCTGGCACGGGGCTCGACTTCGCCTGTTTCGACGTGTTGCTGACGCTGCGCCGGCAGAGCAGGGGCGGGGCGCTTTCGCCCTCGGCACTCGCGAAGGAGATGATGCTGTCGACCTCGGCCATGACAAGTCGCCTCGACCGTCTGGAAAAACTAGGTCTTATCACGCGCGAGACGGACCCGTCGGACCGCCGCGGCCTGAGGGTGGCGCTCACCGATGCGGGCTTCGAAAAGGCCGATGAGATCGTGGTCTCCCACGTGGCGACGGAAGAGCGCATGCTGAACGCCCTGTCCAGGCAAGAGCGCGACCAGCTTCGTTCGCTGCTTGGAAAGATCGGCGAATAACGCGCCTTATCGCGATCGGCCGTGCCTTGTTTCGGGCGCCGCCCGGTCATTGAGGCAATCGTATTCGATGCCCCGGATGGCCGGGCGACGGACGCTGCTTCGCAGCCGTTGCCGGCCGTCCTTGATTTGCCTTCCGTACCGTGCCCAAATAACCGAAACCTCCTGGTGAGCGAGGGCACGGTGACCATGTCTCATGATGTCGTCATTGCCGGCAGCGGTCCTCTTGGCATCGCCGCCGCACGCAGGTTGGCGGAAAGGGGCGCGAGCGTCCTCGTTCTCGAGCAGGGGGAAGCGATTTCGGATCCGCCCGGATCGCACTTTCGCAATTCCGACCGGTTCGTCGCGCAGCCCGACAGCTATCTTGCCGCGGCTACGAAATATCTTGAATTCATCGACGACAGTCAGCCTCGCGATGCCCTTCCAGGGGCGGCCGTGACGCGGACCGTGGGCGGCCAGGGGGTGATCTGGACGAACCTCTGTCCGCGCGGCGATGCATTATGGCCGGTCATGAGCGATGAGGAGTGGTCGGCGCGTTATGCGGTGGCAGAGGAGTATCTTTTCGTCCAGACCGACAGGCTCGAGCAATCCATACGCCAGCAGCTTATTGGCGCCGAGCTTGGGAAAGTCTTAGAGGCTACAGGCCGCAAGGTTGAGGAGCTTCCGGTCGCGGGGCAATTCCTTGACGGCGGTATCCTGCATTACACCGGGCCGTTCGATATTCTGAATGCCGATGTCGAGTTGCGAAAGAAAGTCACGATGCGCCATGACCGGGTGAACCGCATCGTGACGGAGGGCCACAAGGTCAAGCATCTGGAAACGGCGTCCGGGCGCGTTGAAGCGAGAAGTTACGTGATCGCGGGTGGAGCCATCGGGACACCGCAGCTCTTGTTCCGCTCGGGCATACGCCCTTATGCGCTGGGCCGTTATCTTTCCTACCATCCCCTAGCGGTATGCCAGATCGTCGTCGCGCCCGAACTGTGCAGCACCGGGGACGCGGTGGATGTCGACCCCCGCATCCAGGTCCGCCCAGGCGGAGAAACGCCGTGGTTCACGCTGGTGCTGCACGATGTGTCGCCCTTCGAGCCGACAGGAGAAGATGTCGAGGTATCACCGAACCGGCTGGTGGAGATCCAATCGATATGCCCGGTCGACAACGAGGAACACAAGCGGGCGATCTTTCACGAGGAGGGGCATGTCACCTTCGATGTGCCCTTGTCGGATGCGGACCTTGGCAGGATGTCCGCGGCGGAAGCCGAGGCGCACGAACTGACGGGCCTGCTGGGCCGCATCAGGCAAGGCTGCGCGCTTGCCTGGATGCCCTTCGGTTTCGCGCATATGACGGGCACGACGCGCATGTCCGCGTCGAACGACGGCACAGGTATCGCGGATTATCAGGGCCGCGTCTGGGACTATGACAACCTGTTTCTCGCCACGAACGGCCTGATACCGACGCGAATGTCGGTCAATCCGACGCTGACCGGCGTCAGTCTCGCCATACACATGGCCGACCATATCCAGCATTGAACGCAGCACGCCTCAGCCGCCGAAGATCACGGCGTCGGGGATCTCGTAGCGCTCATCGCCGACGCGGATCATGTTGAGGTCGCTTTCACGTGTCGCGCTTGCTTCCGGGTAGCCGTCAGCCTGGCTCGTGTCGGCGCTCAGGAAGCGGCCGTTCTCGAAGAACAGCGCACGCTTCGTTCCATCCGGCCGGGTGACGACGACCGAGGCCGACCCGCCGCCGCCTCGCGCAACGCCGAAGTCGCATTGACCCATCGGCTGGCCGGAATATTGCGCGCAAGGAATTTTTCCCGTCGCGTCGAAAGCGCCTTGACCTGCGCGAAGGGCTGCGTCTGCCGGCTCCAGAAAGTTTGCCACCGCCCATCCGCGCCTGGTGCCCGCCTCCATTGGCTCCACCTCGCACCACTCCCGCCCGTCGATGTTTGAGCATCCGAGAATGCGCATGACGGTGCCGGCGTAGTAGGCGCCGACGATCGCCGCGCGCGTGGAAGGTTCGGAATGGACGTTCAGCTTGTCGGGAATGCCTTTTACGGCCATGTATTGCGCTTTTCCGGCTTGCGTACCACCGCCTTCAGGCGGGGACGGGCGCACGGAAGCCTCGCGCAGATATCTTCCGGCCACCCAGCCGCGCAAGTCCGGGCGGTCGGCTGCGGCGACCGAGCACCAGCGCTGGTCGCCTTGCATCTCGCAGCCGAAGTTCTGGAGGATCGAGCCGTTGGGAAATTGCGCGATCACGCGGTTCGCCGTACCGGGGCCTGCGCGCATGTTAAGCGTGTCGCTGGAGGCGACACCCGTCACCTCCCAGAAGTCCGGTCCGCCCTTCAGCCCGTCAGCGTAGTCGGGTGCCGGCGCGGGCGTGCTTGAGCGGTTTGCCGCGCGGATGATCATTTCAAGCCGGAAGTTGGCCGCCTCGTTCCGCCTTGCCGCCGCGCGCATCATATAGACGCGGATCTTGTAGTCGCCGCTCGCCGGAAGCTGGCCTTCATACTGGTTTCCTCCCGATGCGGTGGAGGAATTGAAGATCGCGACGTTCTCTTCGCCCGGAGGGATGATGTTGAAGTAATTCTGGATATTGTCCGTCGCCATGCTGACGTTCATGTACTGCCCGGCCTGGGCGCCAAGCACGTAGTCGATCGTTTCATATCCAACGATCCGGTCTTCCACTGTTGCGCTTGTCGCCCCCGGAGCGAATTTCACCCGCTCGGTTCGTATGTCGTTCGCCTGGGCAAGGGCATGCGAACCGCCAAGCGCCGCAAATGCGGAAAAAACGATCGCCTTGATGAAACCTCGCATGATGGTCTCCACGTGATAGCGCGCCGCCGTATCCCCCTGCCGGACGCTGCTTTGTCAGCTGAGTTGTCCGCTCAGAGTCTTGCCGGCGCTTTGCCCGTCGTTTCGCGCCGGGAAGACTATGTCCGGTTGGCGAATTACGCGTGTTTATCCGCCGTAGATCACCGCGTCCGGGATCTCGTAGCGTTCCTCGCCAACGCGCACGATGCTCAGGTCGCCCTGCTTGGACGCGCTGAATTCGCCCCAGTCGGCCTGGCTGGTGTCGGCCGCGATCGCCCGCCCGTCCTCGAATGTGATCGAGCGCGTGCGCCCGTCAGGCTTCGTCACAGTCACGTAGCCGGAGCCGTTTCCCTGGCGTTGCACGCCGAATGGGCACTGCGTGGTGGGCTGACCCGACCCGAATGAGCAGGGAATGTTACCCGTCGCGTTGAAGGCGGTGCCTTGCACGAGCGCATCGGAAGACTGGCCGGAGTTTTGGGTGTTGCAGGCCGCAAGCAGCAGCATCGCAGGCACGGCGACGATCAATGCATGGACGGGTGAGCGCATGGTATTTCCTCCCATTTATGTGTTCGGCTTTCGGTTTTGCGTTTGCCGGGCGGCGTGCCCGGGCGGCCCTTGTTACGCCGTGGCCGCCGAAATGGATTGTCGCGATGAAAATCGGCTTGATCGCGTGGATGGTCGAAATCCCCGTCACCCCCCCCCCATCGCATCGGGTGGTGTCGTGCTCCAAAGCCACTGCGGGATCAGGCGGAGGATCGGAAGAATGACACTCCCGCCACGATCCCGATGGTTGCGCCGGTGGTGATGCCGGCACTGTCGATGGCTTTCCTCCGTGGGTAGGCGCTTTCTTGGCGGCAGGCCGGATCGCCTGCTCAGGACATGATCACGAAGTCTTTCCCGGACCGCGTGTCGGGGTGCAGCGGGGCGTCGGTCAGAACCAGCACCATGCCGGGGTGCATTCTGCGCTGCATTTCGGCGATGAAGTCGTCATCGGCCTGGACCCTGCGGATTGCGCGTTCCTCGGGCTGGAAGGTCCCATCCGCATCGGTGTTGTGGCTGATCGCCTTCCAGTGCATCCCCCGGGCGTTGCCGTGTACGCCGTTCAGGACGAACACGTGACTGCCGAGCGGATAGTCGCCTTCAACCGTCAGCCGGCCTTCACTCAGGACTTCGCCGTTTTCGATCATCATGATCTGCCGGTCGGAGGAAGAGGCGATCACGGAGGTGACGGGGTAGCTTTCCGCCTCTTGCCAGTCCTTGGGGTGCTTTTTGTCCTCAAGAGACGCGACGACTTCCTCGAATTCGTGCTCGGCATAGCCGGAAAGCACCATGCCGGGGTGCACCAGTTCCCAAGGGTCGGAATGAGAGCCGGAAATGATCACCGGCGTGCCGAGGTGCGTGATGCCGAACAGTCTTTCGGAAAATTCCAGCGGCAGGCGCACGCACCCGTGCGATGCCGGGTAGCCCGGCAGCTTGCCGGCATGAAGCGCGATGCCGGACCAGGTCAGCCGGTTCATGTTCGGCATCGGCGCGTTGTTGTAGGTGCTCGAGCGGTGATGCTTGTCTTTCTGCAGCACCACGAAGACGCCTGTCGGCGTGGAATGTCCGGGCTTGCCGGTAGAACATGTCGATACGGCGATGCGCACGCCGTTGCGGTAGACATGCACGAGTTGTTCGGGGATGGAAACCACGACGGCGACCGGCCCCTCGGGTTGCCGGTCCGCGTGCCAGGTGAATTCGCCCGGCTGAAGTTCATGGATTTCCTTGGTGACTTCCCTGGAAAGGGCAAAGGTTGCGGGCAGGAGGATGCCGGCGGCGAGGCCTCCGGTCACGAACTTGCGCCGGCTAATGCTTTGGAAACGCAATACGTCCATAAGCGACCCCGCCATTTTCGGTGAGTGTTGACCGTATGTAATATTACGTAGGGGAAATATGGCGGAAATATTTTCAGGTGCAGCAGATTTGCATAGGCGGACGTTGTCACCACATCGCATTCAATGCAGCGTTGTCGCGATTCCTTGCCTTGCCGTCGTTAGCGGCGCGCTTATCCTCCGAAAATGTCCTTGAAACGCCCGGTGTTCTGGCGGAAGCCTGCTTCGAAATCGCCATTGCCCGGGTGATAGACGCTCTCGTAGGAAATCGCGCCATAGTAACCGTCGGCTTTCAGCGCCTCAGCGATAGGCGTGAACTGGTCCCCAAGCTGGCCTTCGCCCATTGGGCGCACCTCCAGCGTCGCGCGCGGCGTGTCCACTTTCACGTCCTTGATGTGGATGTGGCCGAGGTAGCCGCCGCGAAGCTCCCTGTAGCCATCGGGATAGGCCGTCTCGTGGCACCAGCAGTTGTTCGCCGGGTCCCACAGCACCTTGAGGGCGTCCTTTGCGTCAAGGTCGTCGATCAGCTTTCGGGCGGTGTAGTTTGAGTTCACCATCGTCCCGTTGCCGGTTTCCACCACAAGCGTCACGCCTTCGGCCCGTGCAAGCTCGACGGCAGGCGCGATCTGCGGCGGCAGGCTCTCCCAGGCTCCCTTGGCGACGTTCCACACCTCCGCGCCGTTATGGCCCCACAGGATCTGCTCCTTCTTCGAAGTCATGATCCGAACGAGCGGCGAACCCACGGCATGCGCCATGTCGATCACCCGCTTCAGGGCGTCCATGTGTTTTGAATGAAGCTCATCGCCCGGCCTGTTGGCTGTCGTCATTCCGGCAAATATGTGCCGCGAGAGGCAGGAAACCGGCTTGTCATGGGCGTCAAGCAGCGCCTTGATGCGCGCAATTTCCTCTTTGGAGTGGTCGCCCACCTCCTTGTCCCAGACGAATTGCAACTCCGCGTATTCGAGGCCGAATTCGTCCATGACGGTCAGCGCATGTTCAAGATCCCGGCTGATGCCGTCGGTGATGACGCCGAGTTTCATGCCCCTTCGCCTTTCCGTGAAAGTTCCGCGCCGACGATGTCTTCCAGCACCCGCGTGACCGTCCAGTTGTCGCCGTCGGGGTATTTCGTGCGCCCGGCCTGGAAAAGCTGCATCGCGGTCGCGGCGGTAAACAGCGGCACGCCAAGCTCGCGCGCAAGGTCCATGGCGATGGTCATGTCCTTGTACATCGTGTTGATGTGGCTGCCGGTGCCTTCGAATTGGCGGTCGATGATGTTTTCAAGCGCCGTCTTCGCCGCGCCGCAGCCGGCGCTCGATGTGGAGACGACGTTGAAAAGCGCCTCGGCATCCACACCGGCTTTCGCCGCCAGAACCGATGCCTCGAAGGTGGCGGTGAAGATCGAGCCGATCAGCGATTGCAGGCATGCCTTCACCGTCTGGCCCATGCCGGCTTCCGCGCCCACACGGTGGATCGTGGCGGAAACCGCCTCCATGGCTGCCTGCGCCTTTTCAAGGGCCGCGTCGCTTCCTGCGGCCATCATCGTCAGGGTGCCGCCCTGCGCGCCGGGAAAACCGCCGCTCACGGGCGTGTCGATCAGGTGGATGCCGCTTCCCTCAAGGCCTGCTGCGATGGCGCGCGCATCGCTTGCCTGGATGGTCGCCGTCAGAAGGATCACGCTTCCGGGCGTCATCGTGTCCTTCAGGCCTTTTGCCCCGTCGCTGCCCAGGGTCACGGCGGCGGCCTGCGCCCCCGTCATCACCATGACGAAGACGAAATCAGCCCCTTTGCCCGCTTCAGCGGCGGACGCTGCGGGCGTGCCGCCCATTTCGGCGAAGTCGCCAAGGCGCTTTTCGCTGATGTCGAAGCCCTTGACCGCAAATCCCGCTTTCAGGAGGTTCTTCGCAAGGCCCGAGCCCATGTCGCCGAGCCCGATCACACCCGCCGTGCCAGCCATCATATCCTCCCCGAGAGACTTTTCCTCTCCTCACTATGGGCGATGCGCAATGCGTTGCCTATAGGAGCGGGAAGGCTTTCGCGGGGAATCTGGCGGGCAAGCCTGTGGCTTTAGTGGGGCCATGGATCTGAAGGGGGCTACCCTGCCTTCTTCCGCCCCGCCGTTGAGCCGAGCAGCGCTATATCCCGGTTTTCATGCGCAACGACCGGGGAGGTCGGCAGCATCCGGTCGGTCATCAATATCCCGTCGAGGTGGTCGAGTTCGTGCTGAAGCAGTTCGGCAAGCGCGAAATCCGTCTTCTCGAACGCCTCTTCCCTTCCGTCGAGCCTGCGGAAACGCACGGTCACGCTATAGTGCCTTTGCACCCTGACGGCGATTTCCGGCATGCTCATGCAGTCGTCCCACACTTCGGCCCGCGCGTCGGAGGCCCATGTCAGCGCCGGGTTGATCAGCACGTGCTCGCGCCCGTCCAGCACCATGGCGATCATCCGCTTCATGATGCCGGCCTGCGGGGCTGCGATCGCCCGGCCCCACCCGTGCCGGGCGCGGAATGCGTGCACGGTGCGCAAAAGCCGCTCCGCCTCTTCGGCCAGTTCCGCTTTGCAAGTCTTCATCGACACGGGTTCGCAGACCGTCTTCAGCCGCGGGTCTCCAAAACGCAGGATACTGGCAAGTGGATCGTTCATGACAAGCTCCGGCAGCTTCACCAAAAGCGCAAAACCGCGGGCCTTGTCGCCCGCGTCTGGCTGACGGCGGGGGCTTCAACCCCAGTTGGAAAAGATTTCCTCGCGCTGCGCGCGTGACCCGGCAAGGCGTTCCTGCGTGGCGGCAAGCACGGCTTTTGAGGCTCCCTTCGGCGTTCCGGCGTCAAACGGCGGGGCGGGCGCGTATTCCAGCGCAAGCTGCACGGTTTCTGCTTCCGCCTGGCCCATGATCTCGCTGACGACGGCGAGCCCGAAGTCGATGCCCGAAGTCACCCCGCCGGCGGTGAAGAGGTTGCCGTCCTGGACGATGCGCTCGTCGACCGGCTCCGCGCCCAGTGTCGAAAGGAAGTCATGGGCGTACCAATGCGTCGTCGCGCGCTTGCCCTTGATCAGGCCGGCCGCGCCCAGCACCAGCGATCCCGTGCAGACGGAAGTGACGTATTTCGCCTCCGCCGCCTGCTTGCGCACGAAATCCAGCACTTGCTGGTCCTTGAGCAGCGGGTTCACGCCGCCGCCGCCGGGAACGCACAGCACGTCCAGCGTCGGGCACTCGTCGAATGTCATCGTCGGCACGAGCGTGAGGCCGGTGGAGGAGACAACCGGTTCGCGATCCTTCCAGATCAGATGAACCTCTGCGTCCCTGGCCGTCGCGAAAACCTCGTAAGGCCCGGTCAGGTCAAGCTGCTGCACGTTGGGAAACACGAGAATGCCGAAACGCACGGTCATTTGAATTCTCCAGATTGACTTTGGGCAAGTTATCAGGCCACCCTCTGGCAAGATCGCCATTTACCCCTCTTTTTGTGCCAAAGTTTCGTGCCAAAATGCAGCGACGTATCGAAATCCTCGCCTACAGGGACGTGCAGCTTCTCGATGTTGCCGGTCCCTTGCAGGTTTTCGCCACCGCCAATGACCTCGCGCGCATGTCCGGCAGGCCTGCGCCTTACGCGCCCGTGGCCGTGGGTGAAGCCGGGTCGGCGGTCACGTCGTCCGGGCTTTCGATAGGGCTGGGACCGCTACCCGCCGCCGATGCGCCGCTGGATACCCTCATCGTGCCGGGCGGGTGGGGCGTCGACCTTGCGTCGGAGGATGCGGCCCTGGTCGCCTGGGTCAGGCGGCGTTCGCATGTCGCGCGGCGCACGGCTTCGGTTTGCAGCGGCGCGGTTCTTCTGGCGACCGCAGGCCTTCTTGACGGGCGGCGCGCGGTCACGCATTGGGGGCGGTGTGAGGATTTCTCGCGCCGTTTCCCGAAGGTGTGGCTTGATCCCGATCCCATTTTCGTGCGCGACGGCGATATCTGGACGTCGGCCGGCGTAACAGCGGGCATCGATCTCGCGCTTGCGCTGGTGGAGGCCGATCTCGGCCGCGAGACGGCCCTTTCGGTCGCGCGGCAGCTCGTCGTGTTCCTGAAGCGCCCCGGCGGGCAGTCGCAGTTCAGCACGGCGTTGTCGTTGCAGGACAGCGGCGGACGTTTCGACGATCTTCACGCCTGGATCATGCAAAACCTGCACCGCCCTCTGGCATTGCCGGACCTGGCCGAGCAGGCGGGCATGAGCAGCCGCAGCTTTTCGCGCCATTACCGGCAGGAAACAGGCCGCACGCCCGCCCGTGCCGTTGAGGAAATGCGCCTTGAAACCGCCCGCCGACTGCTGGAGCAGGGCGGGCACGTCGCGCGCATCGCGACCCGCTGCGGCTTCGGCTCGGAAGAAACCATGCGCCGCGCCTTCACCCGCCGCTTCGGCACCAGCCCGCAAGGCTACCGCGAGCGGTTTTCGGCCTGAGTTTCGGTGTGCCCTTCGATGAGGTGGCAACAAAGCTCATCCAGTGGGGGCCTTCGCTGGTCGGTTTTTGCACTGCGGTGGGAGGCAGGGAAATGGCTGTGCTGATCGAGTGGCAGGAAAGACCAAGGAACAAGCCGAATCGCATGCGCATGTCGCCGTCCTCCCGTGCGGTCCAAATCCGAACTGCACGGTCAGGGGCAACACGCAGGCAAACTTAAGTGACATCGCGCGACGATTGGGTGCCGGGGGTTGGAAAACTGACCGATGAGGCTACTGGCTCGATTTACAGCAACTTGTTTCCGTGCAGTCTGGTTGTGCCATGAGTTGCAAATATAGGCATTCATCGCGATTAACTTAAAAGCAGTGCTGAAGTGTCTGCGGAATAAAGTCCCTGGAAGTTCGAGTCTTCTCGACCGCAGCATCCAAATAACCTCGAGATTGAACGCACTCGGGATTTTTTCATTTGATAATCTTAAGAGTTGCGAAATTCGATATACTCAACCCTAGAATCGCTAAATGATTCAAATATCGGTATTGCAGCTGAGATCGTTCGGAAGATGAATATTTCAAGAAGTATCAATAATCATTTGAAAGAGCCAGACATTTCAATTGATCAACATACGAATCGCTGCATCAAGGCTTTGGGCCAAAGCCTTCGGTCTCGACGTGCCGTATATCTCGATATGCGTTTCTGGATAATTATTCGAGATGTTGTGCGTCGAGGAACAGATAGCGCGTCTCAAATATTTTTGGAACTTCTACGAAAAAAGACAAATGAAGGACTAATATTTTGCCCAATCTCTGAGAGTATTTTTGTTGAATTGATGAAACAGTCCGATCCTGCTTCCCGTACCATGACGGCAAATCTGATGGACGAGTTAAGCTTGGGTATCACGCTAATTCCAGAACATATGCGGTTTGCAACAGAAGTAACCCATTTTTTTCGTACGAGTTTAGGGCAAACCGACCTGCTGCCGCTTGAGGATCTGGTTTGGTGCAAGCTGAGTTATGTATTTGGTTTTCTTCACCCCAGCAATACACCGTTCGATGAATCGACCGAGAGAGCCATGCAGAAGGCTTTTTTCGATCATATGTGGACGATACCTCTTACGCAGATAATAGATCTACTTGGTGACACGAAATTCCCCGGAAGTTATTTGAATGATCTGGCAAATGAACTAAATGCTGGCATTGCCGCGCATGCTGATGAACTACGTAGTTTTAAGCAAGCCTATATGGCCGAGGTCCGGGGCGCTGTCGAATTAGCAGGAGGTATAGCGGCAGACACAATTTCCGAGATTGCCGCTGCTAGCGGAGTGACGCTGGCCGGACCAACACCTGAGGAGCGCAGGCGAGCCGAAAACAACTGCGAAAATCTCATGGCTTTGGTTTTAGAGAAAGGCAAAGCTCAAAAACAACTTCGAACGATACATATTCTTGCCAGCCTTCACGCTTCCTTGCGCTGGAACAAGGGGCAGAAGTTTGTCGGTAATGATATTTATGATTTCCATCATGCCACGGCGGCCATTGCTTATTGTGATGCTTTCTTCACGGAAGGCCCACTATGCAAGATGATTAGGCAGAATCATCTGAAATTCGGCGAGCTGTTCAATTGCCATGTCACAGCAGATATTGACGAGGCGGTAGCTTGGCTTGAGGCCATCAAATAATACAATGCTAAAATAATCGATGGGAAAGAGTGGTGATCGGTGGCTGCCTACGTTGGAGGCTAATTCCAGATACTGTGCTGCCAAAAATCAAAAAGCCCCCGGAGCGATTTGCTCTCGGGGGCTTTTGAATGGTGCGGTCGAGAAGACTCGAACTTCCACGGGTTTTACCCCACAGCGACCTCAACGCTGCGCGTCTACCAATTCCGCCACGACCGCTTGTCTTGTCCGAACCCCTCGGGGCCGGCGGAGCCTTCCTCTATCAAATAGGATTCTGCCGCGCAAGTGGTGGATGCGAAGATATTCACATTCCGGATCAAAACGCGAAAAATCCGCGTGTGGCGGCTGTGGATGGCAAGGCATTCTGCGAGAGGAGGTTTCAGATTGGGCCTTGCGTGCGCGCCGGGCGCACGTGCGGTTCGCGTGTCAGCACCTCGGTCACGGTAATGCCGATCTTGTCGCCCTGCAGGACCACCTGCCCGCGCGCGACCGGGATCTTGTTTGCAAGGATCTGCACGTCGTCGTCCTCATGGGCGTCAAGCTCGATCACAGCGCCGCGGCCCATGCGCAGCAGTTGGTGAACCGGCATTTCGTTCTTGCCGAGGACGACGGAGATATCGACCGAGATATTGTCGAAAGTGGTCATTCGCGCTTTCCGGCGTTAAGGAATAGGTTTATCGAACAAGGTTCGCCGATGCTTTTCGCCTGTCCCGCAAGAGGGGATATGCGAAGCGGTTACTGGCGGTTAACCGATGTTTCGCATTTCGCCAGAACGTGGTTAAGAAACCCTTAAAGAAGCTGACCGAGCGTTACTTGCCCATGAACCACCGCTCCGACATTGCCCTGGATTTTCAGCCCGCCCCCGGCTCTCCTCCGGTCGAATGGATGATTTCCGACGAACCGGTGGAATACGAGGTTGCCCTTGCCGAAATGGAGGAAAGGGTGGCGCGGATCGCCGCCGGCGAAGCGGCGGAGCGCGTCTGGCTTCTGGAGCACCCGCCGCTTTACACCGCCGGCACCAGCGCCGATGAGGCCGATCTTCTGGCGCCCGGGCGTTTCCCGGTCTATCGGGCAGGCCGTGGCGGGCAGTACACCTATCACGGGCCGGGCCAGCGGGTTGCCTATGTGATGCTGGATTTGAAGCGCCGCCAGGCCGACATCCGCGCCTTCATCGCCGCTCTTGAGGACTGGCTGATCGGCACGCTCTGGAATTTCCACATTCGCGGGGAACGGCGGGAGGACCGGGTCGGCGTGTGGGTCAGGAGGCCCGATAAGGGCCCTGAGGCGGAAGACAAGATCGCCGCGATCGGCATTCGCGTGCGCCGCTGGGTCAGCTTTCACGGCATCTCGCTCAACGTGGAGCCGGACCTTGAGCATTTCGAGGGGATCGTGCCCTGCGGCGTGACGAAGCACGGCGTCACCAGCCTTGTCGATCTCGGCCTACCCGTGACCATGGCGGAAACGGATTCCATCCTGCGCCAGGAGTTCGAGCGCCGCTTCGGGCCGACCGTGCGGGTCTAAGTCAATTACGTGGCGTCAGCAACTATCTAGAATCCTGAAATCGCCGTCGAGCTGCGTCGCCTCGCTCAGGATCAGCAGTTCGTCGACGCGCGCGCCTTTCGGCCCCATTTTCGCGGCGTCGATCATCAGGTCGATGGCGTTCGCCGGGCCGCAGATGACAGCTTCCACCTCACCGGAATAGCGGTTGCGAACCCAGCCGCTCAAGCCTGCCGCCGAAGCCGTTCGCGCCATCCACGCCCGGTATCCTACGCCCTGGACAAGACCGCTGATGGAGATATGCAGGGATTTGATGTTTTGCATCGCCTGTCCTTTTCGCCGCTGCCAAGCCTAGCGAAACGGAAGGCATAACTGAACCCGCCGGACCGCGAATCAGCGGCGCGTCCAGGATTCAAGCTCGGCCAGGTAGGTTTCGGGCAGTTGCCAGTCTCGCGCGGCGGGAATGACGATGCCGGAATGATAGTCGGGCCGCGGCCGGCCTTCGTCCGTGTTGCGGCCGACATAGATAAGCGCGCGCACCGGCGCATTCGGCCCTTTGACAGGCAGATGGACCTTTTCGTACCAGCCTCGCGCCACGCCCTCGTAGCGGTCAAGGGTTCGAATATGCGCCAGCGTCAGGTCCCAGAGGATGCCGTGAACCGCGCCGCCGGGGCGCGGCTGTATCGAGGCGACGCCGTCGGTTGTGATGAGGAAGCGCCAGCCGGAAAGGCGGGCGGGTCCGAGAGGGGTTCCGCCGGGGCACCGGTTCGACATTTGTCCCCGGTGCATGTTGGAACCATAGGCGAAATAGATCGGCATGTCGGGATTTCTCAGTCGTCGAGTTTCACCCTCATATAACCCAAATACTTTTTCCTGGCCCTGTCTGGAATTCTGTTCGAAGCTCGCCGCCCGGTAATTCAGGGCTTATTCGAACTCCATGATGACGGCATCGACCGCAAGGCTTTCGCCGGGTGCGGCATTGATGGCGGATATGACGATGTCGCGTTCGGCGCGCAGCACGTTTTCCATCTTCATCGCCTCCACCACGGCAAGCGTTTCGCCCGCCTTTACCTCCTGGCCGACCTCAACGTTGATGGAAACAACCAGTCCCGGCATCGGACACAGCAGCATTCTGGAGGTGTCGGGCGGCATTTTCTCCGGCATCAGCTTGTCGAGCTCGGCGATCGCCGGCGTCATGACCCACGCTTTCACGGAAAAGCCCTGCCAGTCGAGCCGGAAACCGTTGGGGATCTGGCGAACCTGAACACAGACGTCCCTTTCGCCGATGCGGCCGCGCCATAATACCTCGCCCGGCCGCCACTCGGAAACCACGGTTTCCACCGGGCCGCCATCGATTGCGATATCAAGCTCGATCGGCGTTGTCGGCATGCCGGTGACAAGACGCGCCGGCAGATGCTCGTCATCAAGCCGCACGACCCAATTCTCGCGCACCGCACCCGAATGCGGGCGAAGCCGGCCTGTCAGGTGGTCCAGGCGGTTGCGCCGCAGCGCCTCCATCGTCAGTGCCACGGTCGCTAGCACCCGCCTGGCGTCGGCATCCGGCACCATCGGCTTGAAGCCGTCCGGATATTCTTCGGCGATGAAGCCCGTCGACAGTTCGCCCAAACGCCAGCGCGGCTGCTTCATGAGCGAACTCAGGAAGGGCACATTGTGCTGGATGCCGTCGACGACGAAACTGTCGAGAGCGGTACTCATGGCGTCGATCGCCTTTTCCCGCGTCGGGGCGTGGGTGATCAGCTTCGCGATCATCGGGTCGTAAAACATGGAAATTTCCGACCCTTCCGTGACGCCGGTGTCGTTGCGGATCGTCACATCGCCGTCCGTGCCTTCCTCCGGCGGTGCGTAGCGCACGAGCCGGCCGATGGAGGGAAGGAAATTGCGGTAGGGGTCTTCCGCATAGATGCGGCTTTCGACCGCCCAGCCATCGAGCTTCACGTCGCTTTGCGAAATCGACAGCTTTTCGCCGGCGGCGACGCGGATCATCTGCTCCACGAGATCGATGCCCGTGACGAGTTCGGTCACCGGATGCTCGACCTGCAGGCGCGTGTTCATTTCAAGGAAGAAGAAGGATTTGTCCTGGCCTGCGACGAATTCGACGGTGCCGGCGGAATCGTAATCGACGGCCTTTGCAAGCGCGACCGCCTGCTCGCCCATTTTCCGGCGCGTTTCCTCGTCGAGAAGCGGGGAGGGCGCTTCCTCGATCACCTTTTGATTGCGGCGTTGAATGGAGCATTCGCGCTCGCCCAGATAGATCGCGTTGCCGTGCTTGTCGCCAAGGACCTGTATCTCGATATGGCGTGGATTTTCGATGAATTTTTCGAGGAACACACGGTCGTCGCCGAAAGAGGAAGCGGCCTCGGAGCGCGAGCGGGTGAAGCCGTCGTGCGCTTCCTCCGCGTTCCAGGCGATCCGCATACCCTTGCCGCCGCCGCCGGCTGAGGCCTTGATCATCACCGGATAGCCGATCTCGCCGGCGATCTGCACGGCATCCTCGGCGGATTCGATAACGCCGAGATAGCCCGGCACCG
Organism: Hongsoonwoonella zoysiae; assembly: GCF_013266695.1. Classification (GTDB taxonomy): domain Bacteria; phylum Pseudomonadota; class Alphaproteobacteria; order Rhizobiales; family Stappiaceae; genus Hongsoonwoonella; species Hongsoonwoonella zoysiae. The sequence goes on along the minus strand of NZ_JABRXF010000002.1, from coordinate 1,062,730 downwards.
TGGAAACCTTGGCCTCATTGGCGAATTTCTTGGATTCGATCTTGTCGCCCATCGCCTCGATGGCGCGCGGGTTCGGGCCGATGAAGACGATTCCTTCGGCTTTGAGCGCTTGCGGAAATGCGGAACGCTCGGACAAAAAGCCGTAGCCCGGATGCACGGCTTCCGCGCCCGTTTCCTTGCAGGCGGCGATGATCTTGTCCATCACCAGATAGGATTCGCTCGCCGCCGGGGGGCCGATGTGCACCGCCTCGTCCGCCATCTCGACATGCATCGCATCACGGTCGGCGTCGGAGAAAACGGCAACCGTCCTGATCCCCATTCGCCGGGCGGTCTTGATGACGCGGCACGCGATCTCGCCGCGATTGGCAATCAAGATCTTGGAAAACATGCGATGAGGCTCCCTCAAGCGAAGAATTTTCTCGTTTTTTAGGCCCGGCAAGAGAGGCTCGCAACTGCTCCAAAGGGCCAACGTGATCAAGCGTATGGCAAACATCGCCAAAAAACGGGAAGGTGTTTACCAAATTGAGGTCCGTTTCCGGATACTTTCCTTCTCGAGGTAAGGTTAAACGGAAGTGCAAGCCAATATGCGGTCCTTATTAAAAAACGGGATTTTTGCGGCGGTCGGAATTTTCATCATGCTCGTTCCCGCAGCTGCCCAGGATGCGTCCGGGACGTGGCGCTACGATACGGTTCAGGGCGTGGGCAGGTTTTGGGCGCAAATCTCCGGTGAATCGACATTTTCAATATGGTGCAAGAATACCGGGCGGGGATATGCGTCGATCATCGACATCGATATCCGTGGAAAATCGGCGCCTTCCGACAGTTCGATACGCCTGTCCTTTGATGGGGATGTGGTGAATATCCGCACGGATGGGGATGGAAACGTGCGCATGGATTGTCATTTCTGCGCCGACCAGATGACCTGGATCTGGTGGAAATTTAAATCCGCGCGCAAGCTCAGGGTCAGTTTCAAGGACGGGAGGGCGGAGACATTCGGGCTCATCAGCGCGAAAAATGTGATGGGCGAGGAAATCTGCTCAACTATTTGAACGGTCGTTGGCGCCATTTGGACCTTGCGGACTGGCGTCCACGCCGTTTATGGAGGCGTGGTCGCGTCAGGGGCGAATTTTGCCCGCCGCGCTCACCACCAACGGACCGGAGCGGCCAGGATGGACGCCATTCACCTTGAAGACCTGGCATTTTATGCTTTCCACGGCCTCCACCCCGAAGAGGCGCGGCTGGGCCAGCGCTTCCATGTCGATTTGACGTGCTGGCTCGACCTGTCGAAAGCTGCTGCGAGCGACGAATATGCGGATACCGTCTGTTACGGTACGCTTACGAAAGCGATTGAAAAAACAGTTACAGAATCAAGATTTTATCTGATTGAAAGGCTCGCAGGCGCTATTGCCGATGCCGTGCTCGGCGTGGATGGCCGCATTGAGCGCGTAAGGGTGCGTGTGCATAAGCCGGGCGCCCCGTTGCCGATCGCTTCCGGACGCGTGAGCGTTGAAATCCTGCGGGACCGCCCCGCCCGATAAGCGCGGTCCGGGCGATCGCGGAAAAGCCTCGTCAACCCGGGTTGATTGCCAAGACAATTTTGCGGCTCGGGAAATCCAGTTTGTAGTTCCTATATTCATTTTTGGATGAATGCGGCGGGCTCGCCCGGAGACGGGAGCCACGACGCTGCGCGACGACCCGGGAGATTTCGATGAAACGCGCGTATACCATGCTGAGCGCCACGGCCATGGCTTTTATCGTATCCATAACGTCCGCCTATGCTGCGCGCCCGGACACACGCGCCATGACCTGCCGCCAGGCGCAATCGCTTGTAGAACGTTACGGCGCGGTCGTTATGACGACCGGCAAATATACCTACTTCAGGTTTGTTTCGCAGCGTAATTACTGCGATCCCTGGGAGGTTTTGAGGCCAAAGGTCGCGCCGACCCGCGACAACCCGGCCTGCATTGTCGGCTATGCTTGCGTCGAGCCTTTATTTGCGCCCTGGGATGATTGATCATTCCATGCAGCTCCGGCGTTATCGGAGGCGCTGCCTTGCCGAATGCGACCGCTGCGCCTCGGCGGATCGTATCGAATAATCCGTGTATGCCGTTGAGATTCCGTTTGTCGCCGAGGCTTGCGGGCGGTAAGTCTGCCTTCACGATCCGACCGGAAGAATGACGTTTTCGTGCGTTACAAGCGGAGGGGACCGTGACGCAAGCGGACATCGTCGACGCCGAACCCACCCCCGACGTCACGCCATTTCGCGACGACGAGGGGCGGATCGATTCCAGTTTTCTTGAACAGATCGAGGCAGCCGTCGCCGAGCGCGACGCAGACGCCGTACGCCGGCTTGCGGGTAACCTGCACGAGGCCGATGTTGCCGATCTCCTGGAGGCCTTGAACGAAGACGAAAGGCCCGAACTCGTCCGCCTGATGGGTGATGATTTCGACTTCGCGTCGCTGACGGAAGTCGATGAGGCGATACGCCTCAAACTCCTGGAAACACTACCGAAAGACGCGGTGATCGAGGCCATCGGCGAACTCGATTCCGATGATGCCGTCTACATTCTGGAAGATCTTGAGCCTGAAGATCAGGCTGCGATCCTGAGCAGGCTTTCGGTTTCCGATCGTGTCCAGCTGCAACGCTCGCTCGACTATCCGGAGGAAACGGCGGGCCGTCGCATGCAGACGGACTTTATCGCCATCCCTCCCTTCTGGACGGTCGGCCAGACGATTGATTACATGCGCATGGCTGACGACCTGCCGGATACGTTTTACGAAATCTATGTAGTCGATCCCGGTTTCAGGCTGATCGGCGCGGTTGCACTCGACAAGCTCCTGCGCACGAAGCGCTCGCGCAAGATCTCCAAGATCATGCAGGAAACGCGCTATATGGTCTCCGCCACGGAAGACCAGGAGGAGGTCGCCCGCACCTTCGAACGCTACAACCTCGTCTCCGCGGCCGTCGTCGACGACGCCGAACGGCTTGTCGGCGTCCTGATGGTCGATGACATCGTCGACGTTATCCAGGAGGAGGCGGAGGAAGACCTTTTGGCGCTTGCCGGCGTCGGCGACGAAGAGATTTCCGACACGGTGCTCACGATCGCACGCTCGCGCCTTACCTGGCTGACCGTGAACCTCGGCACGGCTGTATTGGCTTCGACCGTCATCGCCCTGTTCGAGGAAACCATCAAGGCGATGGTCGCCCTTGCCGTTTTGATGCCGATTGTTGCCTCCATGGGCGGCAATGCCGGTTCGCAGACCATGACGGTCGCCGTACGTGCGCTGGCAACGCAGGAACTCGGTTCCCGCAATTTCTGGCGTGTGTTGCGCCGCGAGGTGCTGGTCGCGATGCTGAACGGCGCGGCCCTTGCGGTGCTGATGGCAGTGGTTGCCGTTCTTTGGTTCGGCAATGCTGGGCTTGGCGTCGTTATCGCGCTCGCCATTATCGTGAACCAGTTGTTCGCCGGTTTGTCAGGGCTCGGGATACCGATATTGCTGGATCGCTACGGCGCCGATCCAGCGATCGCCTCAAGCGTTTTCGTAACGACGGTGACAGATGTTGTTGGCTTTTTCGCGTTTCTGGGCATTGCGGCTTTCTGGTTCGGTCTGCCATTTTAGGATTCAATCAAGAGACCAAACCGGGAGGCGCCCATGGCGAATGCGCCGCCGATCGACGGAATTCTGGAAACCGCCGTCTATGTCGACGACATGGAGGAAGCGCACGCGTTTTATGCCGGCGTGCTCGGTCTCAAGCGCATGGTCGAGGGTGAGCGGCTTTACGCCTATGACGCGGGGCCGGGAGAAACCCTGCTCGTCTTCCGCCGGGGCCACACGGGTGATGATGTCGAAACGCCCGGCGGCGTCGTGCCCGGTCACCACAGCGAGGGGCCGAGCCATTTCGCCTTCAAGATCGCCGTCGAGCAGCTTGATCCCTGGCGCGATTACCTGAAGACGCGGAAAATCGATATCATAAGCGAGGTCGTCTGGCCGGCGGGCGGAACGAGCCTCTATTTCCGCGATCCGGACGGCAATGTGCTCGAACTGGCCGCACCGCCTCTGTGGCCGAATTTCACGGGATAGAACCGCCACAAGGGATTGTTTGCCATGGACATTGTCGGAATCGATGTTTCCCACCACCTCGGCGAAATCGACTGGGACGCGGTGAAGGCGGACGGCGTGGCATTCGCCTTCATCAAGGCGACGGAGGGGGCCGATTTCCGCGATCCGCGGTTTGCCGAGAACTGGCAGGGATCGCGCCTTGCCGGTGTCCCGCGCGGCCCGTACCACGTATTTTCCTTCGGTTCGACGGGCTCCGCCCAGGCGGAGAATTTCATCGATGTCGTGCCGACCGCGATCTCCGCGACGATGCCACCGGCACTCGACCTCGAGATTCCAAGAGGCCACTCAGACCTGCTGGGTCGCGATGAGGTCTTGAGTGAGGTCTTGGATTGGCTGCAGCGGATAGAGGAAAACTTCACCCGGGCGGCGATCATCTATACCGATCCCGCCTTCTTCGCGCGATATCTCGAGGGCAGCGCGATTGCGGAAGGGGCGGACGGCAGAAAATTCTGGTTAAGATCGATTGGCGAAAGGCCCGCATACGGGCCGGATTGGACCATCTGGCAGTTTGATGACAAAGGGCAGGTTGCAGGTATTGACAAGCCGGTGGATAAAAATTGCTTGCGTAAGAAAGAAATACTTTCAGATATACTACAATTATAGTCTTTTCATAATTCATAAGAATTGATATTAATATATTAATTATTTTCCTTAATTAAGAATTTTTCAAAATCAAAGTTATATTATCCACTTTTTAATTTACTTATCTTTAGAACAAGATTTGCGTTAATGGTGTGTGTCCCTTCTGCAGGTTATTCCAGGTAGATTAGATGCGCATGATCGCTTTGGTTCTGGGTGTATTCGGCGCGGGTTTCGCGATCATGCTGTTTTTCTCGTCCGGTATCGACCGTTCTCTTTCGCTTGCGAGCGTTGACGGGCTCGTGGAGAAAGCCGCCTCAGCATTCACCGCGCAACCCGCAGAGGAAGGCGGTGGGATGCTCGCTTGGTTCGGTTTCGGCGGGAACCCTGAACCGAAAGTCATGCATCTGGACAAGATTGTCGTGAGCGAAGGGCCCGAAGCGTGCAGGATCAATCCCGCATCATCAGAGGACCGCGTTGTCTTCGTGAATCTGCATCGAGCCGAAGGCAAGTCTCCGGTACAGATTTCGGATGGAACGGGGAAATTGACCTCAATGGTCAATGTGAATCTTGGGAGATATCAGTCTCCAATATATTTGGTTCTCCATGCTTACGACTCTGTATTCTGGCAATTGAATGTTCTGAATGGGACTGAGATTTCGAATATTCTATTGATCGGTGACAATAGTCAGGCGGTTGCGAATGTTCCGCCCGGTGTCTTTCCGCAAATAATAAGCGGCAAGAACGAAAACAACCGACGCTGTCCGGATTTCGCGGTTGCCGGCCAGTTCGCCGACGATCCCTCGGAACTGGAAAATAAGATACGAACCACCGTGAAGGCCCCGATATCCGAGAGCAAGTTTGTCTATGCGGCGAAGGATTTGTTTCTGGGAGCCGACAGCAAATCCCTTTCCCGGCCAAGCCTGATAGATGGACGGAAAATCTACACTCATAACAAGCTGACCCAAGGCGGCGCCGCACCGGGTGGGGCATAGTCCAGGTGGTTTCCGAGGTAATGCTGTGTTGCAAAATTTTCCGCAATTGCTCCTTCCGCCGCGCAAATCGCCGTGGCGAGAGCCCGGATTGAGCGGAAAGCATTTGCCGCACGTGTTTGTGCTCGCTGAAAATCGACTAATCTTTTAGGATAATGTATTGAAAAAAATATATAAAAAACTTTACATTGACTAAAACGTAAAGGTAAATCACTCTCCATTTCCGGAGGAGCGATGCAAGCCTATTACACCATATCCCAGCTTACGCAGGAATTCGGCATCACAACCCGGACCTTGCGCTTTTACGAGCAGGAAGGGCTGGTGAAGCCGATGAGGCGCGGGCGTCAGCGGCTGTTTCGCCCCGGCGACCGTACCCGGCTGAAGCTTATTCTTCGCGGCAAGAGGCTTGGCTTCTCGCTCGCCGAAATCCGCGACATCATCACCATGTACGACAAGGCACCGGGCGAGATCGGCCAGCTTGCGCATCTCATGAAGCGCATTTCCAGCCGTCGCGCGGAGCTTCTGGAAAAGCGGCGCGACATAGATCTGACCCTCGCCGAACTTGATGCAGTTGAAGAGGGCTGCCTTGAGCGGATGAAGGAAATCGGCGCCGACCCGCGTGAACTCATCGGCGAAAAGGAGGGCACTCCGTCATGACCGGGCATCTGCCGCGCGACGAGAATTGGCGCCGGCGCGTGGAGCGCAGTTTCGCCCGCCAGGCCTTCATGGACCATATCGGTGCAAGGATAGCGCATCTGGCGCCAGGCGAAGTCGACCTTGAAGTGGATGCGCGCGCGGCGCTCACCCAGCAGCACGGCTTTTTCCATGCGGGCGTATCAACGACGATTGCCGACAGTGCCGCCGGTTATGCCGCTCTTTCGCTTTTCAAGCCTGGTTACGGCGTCCTGACGACGGAGTTCAAGATGAACCTGCTCAACCCTGGGCAGGGCCGAAAGCTCCTGGCGCGTGGCCGGGTCATCAAGCCGGGACGGACGCTTACCGTCGTCAGGGCGGATGTCTACGGCCTGACGGAGGAAGAAGAGCTTCACGTTGCAACCGGGCTTTTCACGATGATCGCGCTTGAGGGCATGGACGACTGAGCAAGTATGGTATCGCTTGTTATGCGCATAATTCATGCGCATAATTGGCCCTTGTATGAAGCGAACAGGAGAGAATGTTGAAGCGCTCTGCGAATCTCTCGGTTGAAAGCGAACTGCTTGAGGAAGCGAAAGCTCTCGGCATCAATCTATCGCGTACCTTCGAGGAAGCGCTTGCGGCGCGGTTGCAGGAAGCCAGGGCGGAAAAGTGGCGTGAGGAGAACAGGGGCGCGATCGAGGCTTATAATTCCGCGATCGATGAAGCCGGCACTTTCGCCGAGAGGATGCGCCGGGATCGATGATGCAGTTCGATGTCTTTCCCAATCCGGATCCCGGACGAACAGATGACCGGCCGTACATCGTCGTTTTGCAGCATAACCACCTGATCGACCTTTCTTCGGTTGTCGTGGCGCCGCTCGTGAAGGCGGAATCCGTTCTGCCCCTTGCAGGGCTCATGCCGACTGTGGTGGTCGATGGAGCGCGGTTCCATGCGGTTGTTCCGGATCTGGGAGCAATTTCAAAACGGCATCTCAAGGGCGCTGTAGCAAATGTCAGTACGTTCCGAGATGACCTGATAAAGGCGCTCGATCGGCTCTTTACGGGTCTTTGAAGCTTTCCATCAACAGGTGCAACATGATCCCCAACCAGCAACCCGCATTCAACTTCAACCTCGGAGAAACGGCGGATCTCCTGCGAGATACGGTGCGCTCTTATGCGCAGGACAACATAGCCCCGCTTGCAGATCGTATCGACCGGGAGGACTGGTTCCCACGCGAAGAACTGTGGCCGGCGATGGGTGAACTTGGCCTTCACGGCATCACAGTGGAGGAGGAGTGGGGTGGCTCCGGCCTTGGATACCTGGAACATTGCATTGCGATGGAAGAGGTGTCGCGGGCGTCGGCCTCTATCGGCCTTTCCTACGGCGCGCACTCGAACCTTTGCGTCAACCAGCTTCGCCGCTGGGGTAATGACGATCAGAAGAAGCGTTATCTGAACAAGCTCGTGACGGGGGAGCACCTCGGCGCACTCGCGATGTCCGAGCCGGGCGCCGGCTCCGACGTCGTCTCCATGAAGCTGAAGGCGGAAAAGAAGGACGACCGCTACATCCTAAACGGCTCGAAAATGTGGATCACCAACGGCCCCGATGCCGATACGATGATCATCTACGCGAAGACGGATCCGAATGCGGGCCCGCGCGGCATCACTGCATTTCTGGTGGAGCGGGACTTCAAGGGTTTCTCCGTCGCCCAGAAGCTCGACAAACTCGGCATGCGCGGCTCGCTGACCGGTGAACTCGTCTTCCAGGACTGCGAGGTGCCGGAGGAAAACGTGCTTGGCGAAGTCGGCAAGGGCGTTAATGTGCTGATGTCGGGCCTTGATTACGAACGCGCCGTGCTGGCGGCGGGCGCTGTGGGGATCATGCAGGCGGCGATGGATGTCGCGATCCCCTATATCCACGAACGCAAGCAGTTCGGACAGCCGATCGGCGAATTCCAGCTCGTTCAGGGCAAGATCGCCGATATGTACGTGCAGATGAACGCTTCGCGCGCCTACGTCTACGCGGTCGCGCAAGCCTGCGACCGGGGCGAGACGACGCGCGAGGATGCCGCCGGCGCGATCCTTTATGCCGCCGAAAACGCGACGAAGATCGCGCTCGATGCGATCCAGCTCCTCGGCGGAAACGGCTATATCAACGAATATCCGACCGGCCGCCTTTTGCGCGATGCCAAGCTTTATGAAATCGGTGCGGGCACGAGCGAAATCCGCCGGATGCTGATCGGGCGGGAAATTTTCAACAAGACGGCGTGAGGGGGAGCTTTGGATTCCCCCTTAGTCATTGAAAGGATGTCTTTTTGACTCGACGCAAATTTCGTCAAAAGATTGTAGATACATCAATTTACAATTATTCGGATTGAAAATCCGGCGTCGGGGCGAAGAACCAATGGAGTTTGCCTTGGTTGTAAGATTTGCAATCGGCGTGGTGCCAGGGTCTGGACTTATGAAATTGACGGAATTGGTATGAGCCGAATTGGTTGGATACAAGGAGCAAGAGCGTAGTTAACCAGGCCGGTTTTCAAGATATCGATCAACCTGCGCTATGTGTTGCACACATGAGCGCAGGTGAGTTGATCGACCATATATTGGCGAGCAGCTTGTCCGCGCTCTTGCGAGTGCGGGCTGCTCTCGCGACGCTGTGCCGGCCAAATCGGCCATATCTCAAGATCAACCGATCCCTTGCAGGAATCGGCAAGTTGATCGTTGGTTTGCTCGCGGAGCAACTTTTCCGCGCCCGAGCGGGCGCAGGTTGCTCCGTGGACACCGAAACGGCTTCGACCCGCTTTGTCGAAGGGCTTGACCGGGTGGCCGACCCGCTCCGCGCCCTTCTTCTCGCATCTCTTTGCCGTTTCAGGTGCCATTTGCTCCAAATTCATGGGTCCAGACCCCAGGTGCAACTATGGTACTTTCGAGATGTTCATTGTCTTTGCCGGAAAAACAACTAACGCAAACGGCTTAAAAAAAGAAATTATCGATATCCCGCTAAAATATAGCGGCGTATTTTTTTGAGAATATTTAATGCTGTTTCGATAGATCTATGGTATATATCACGAAGCGGAACTCTTTCTCCGAAACATGGAGACCAGAGCGCTTTCCACGAAAGCGAAATCGCTTTCGTGTCAAGAATTCGCTCCAGTTCAAATGTCGGAGCATATTCCGCCAAAACGCCATCCGTTTTGGCGGAATATGGTCTGCGCAAACCTGCAGGAAACCGTATGGTTTTTAAAGGTTTGCAACGATGCTGCCGGGCTAACCCGCCAGATCCCGAGATCAACCGAACCGAAATCTTCCCGATTTCGGTTCGGTTGATCGTCAATTTCTTGCGGAACAACTTGTCTGCGCCCGACCGGGCGCAGGTTGCTCCGTGGACACCGAAACGGAATTGATCTGCCACGTCGAAGGGCATGAACGGGTGGCTGAACCGCCGGGGGTGCATCTCTTTGCCGTTTGTAGCGCCATTCCAGTCTTATTTTTGAGTCTGTGACCTTGGCAAAGAACTCAATGCGTGGCTGCTCGGTGATGGCCTGCCAGAAGGGCGGGGCAAAGGGCGCCCGGTGCTGGCCGGCAGCTGGGGCGCGCCCATCGCGGAAACCTTTTAGGCTGCCGGTCGTTTAACGTTCAGCGGGTGACACGAGCGACCGGGTTTACGCCGGTGCACTCATTTTGCCCCTTTGTGACATATTCTGGAGACATGCCGATGTTGATACGACATTCTTTCCGTGTCCTCGCCGCAGCGGCCGTATTGGGCGCGGTGGCGATGTTTCTCCCAGACACCGTGCAGGCACAGCAGATCGAGGCCGAGACGACAACCGGCCTGAACCAGCGCGCCGGTCCGGGCACTCGTTTTCCCGTGATGACCACGGTGCCACGTGGCGGTCGGATCACCCTGCATGGCTGCCTTGCAGACTACGACTGGTGCGACGGCACTTACCGGGGCATCCGCGGCTGGTTTGCGGCGGCCTTTCTGGAGATCGCGTATCGGGGATCGTGGATGGAGGCGTCCGACTATGCTCGCTACGCCTATCTGCCGGTGGTCTCGTTCCAGATTTCTTCTTACTGGGACCGCTTTTACCGAGACGAACCTTTCTACGCGCGCATCTCGGCCTATACGGACGGTGTCGCCCGTATCGGCGATCGCGCATCCGTAAGCGTTTCGGTCGGCTCCTTCTACCGTCCGCTCGCGCCATACGGCCGCTGGACCGAAGTTCGCGGTCGGTATGTCTGGGTACCGGACGTTTCGTCAGGCTGGCATCCCTATACCGAGGGCAGATGGGTCCACACCCGGCGCTATGGCTGGACCTGGATTTCCTACGAGCCGCATGGCTGGGCCACCCACCACTATGGCCGCTGGGCCTATTCGTCCACGATAGGCTGGTTCTGGATCCCCGGCACCCGCTGGGCACCGGCCTGGGTCGCGTGGAGGAGCAGCGGCGACTATCTGAGCTGGGCCCCTCTGCCGCCGGTCCGCGATGACGTCTTCGGCTTCAGCATCAGCCTCTCCTTCAGCGACATTCCGCATTATTACTGGCGGGCGGTTCCGATACGGCAGTTCCAGTCGGCCGACATCTCCAATGTTGTGATCGGCGACAACAATACCATCATCAACATCATCAATCAGAGTCAGCCGGCCGGCACGGTCGTGGTCGAAAACGAGATCGTCGTCAACAATGCGATCGACGTCGACTTCATCGAGAAGGAGACCGGCGAGCCGGTGGTTACCCGCGAACTGGAATTGACCGCTTCCGAGCAGGTGGCCGGCGAGGTCATCGAGGATAGGGTCGAGATTTTCCATCCCAGCGAACTCGCCGAATCCGAGCGGCCCGAGGAGGTTGTCTCTACCGACGAGGTTGCCGAGACCAGTACCACAACTGGCCAGGCCGGCGACGAACCCGGAACGGAGGACCGTGTGCCGCCCGCGCCGCAGGCCGGCGTAGCACCACCCGAAGATCGCAGTGGACCGCCTGCGCGGGCCGAGCGCGCGGAACGGCAGCCCGGACCTCCCGCCGATGCCGGTCCCACCGTGGACGTCCCGGAAGGTGAGGCATGCCCGGAAGGTACGGCCCGCCTGCCCGGTGGCAGCTGTGGCGAGCCGGCCGCGGCACCTGCCGAGGAGGTGGCGCCCGAAGCGCCGGCCGAGTCACGCGAAGCGCCGGGCCAGCGCGAACAGCCGGCCGAGGAGGCCGAGCCGCAGCGCGAAGAAGGGGCACCGGCGGCAGCCGAGCCGTGCCCTGAAGGCACCTTGCGCCAGGCCGACGGCAGCTGCGCGCCGGCGACCGAAGCAAGACCCGCCCCGGCTGAGGAGGTGACGCCCGAAGCACCGGCCGAGGAGCGTGGCCAGCGCCAGCGGCAGGAGGACGTTGCACCCGAGCCGGTGCAGCAGGAGGAAGCTGCACCCGAGCCGCCCCGGCAGGAGCGTCGCCCTCAGGCGGAGGAGAAGACGCCCGAAGCACCGGCCGAGGAGCGTGGCCAACGCCAGCAGCAGGAGGAAGCTACACCCGAGCCGCCGCGGCAGGAGCGTAGTCGCCGCGCCGAGCCCGAGGCAACGCCGCAGCAGGAGGAGCCGCGCAGGCAAGAGCGTCGCCGCCAGGTCGAGCCCGAGGCCGCGCCGCAGCAGGTCAAGCCCGAGGCTGTGCCGCAGCAGGTCGAACCGGAACGGCAGCGGCCACAGCGTGAAGGCGGCAACCGCGAGAACCGCGGCAATCCGGCCGGCGGCTGCGCCGAAGGCCAGGTCATGAGCGCCGAGGGCCAGTGCGTCAGCCCGTAACGCCGGGCTATCCGCGAAAGAATGCTCTGGGCCGGCGACGCGAGCGCCGTCTTTGGGCCGGCCTTGTCACGGCAAGCACCATTATCCGCACGAAGCCGGGGCGCGAGCTTCGATCAGATGGTGGCTGCTACTGATTGCCACGTAGTGAATGCCTTGCAGCGGAACTTGCGAAGTGTGTTGCGGGAAATGAGATGCGCTGGACGTTGTAGGTGCTGTAGACGGCAGCACGGGCTGAGAGAAAACTCTGCGCGGATCCAGTCGACATGAAGCGCTGCATTCATCGATCGCCCAAATAGGCCTCGAACCGGGCGCAGAAGTCATCAGGCCCGGAGTACGGCACCCCGATATGGATTTAGACCGACCGGTAGAAGGATCGCGAAAAATCCGGCAGGTATCTGTCCCGAAGTCAGCGCGTCGCGCCCCCGAAGTTCCAGATAGGATAGGCGTTGACTGGTCTCGGTAAAAGACCCGTGCGAAACAGGTTCGGGCTAATTGCAGCGCACTCCTCCTTGTAAAAGGGCTTAGTCCCGAAAGGCCTTGTCATGTTTTGCGGCACTTTGTCGTCCGCCTCTTGCGTGCCAGCCGGCGCGGTCGACCTGCAGGGCAGCATGAAGGCACCGACGCGGCGCCACGCAATTCGGGAGATGTCCTCGATCATTTCCTCGTCATAGTCGATCCGGTACACCGGCGGGCTGCGGTGCGCCGAATGGCGGCAGCAGGCCCGTTTTTCCCGAATTACCCACTCGCAGTTTGTTCTGAATGCGACCCCAATGAGAATGTCGGCTTTTGGGATTCCTCTTCTGCGCAACCCGTGATTCAAGCGGGCAGGAGGAATTGTCCATGTCCGATCATTACTGGTTTACCGAAGCTCAACTCGTGCGTATCCGATCCTACTTCCCACGATCCTGGACTTGCCTCGACAAAGTGGAGAGCACCAACTGAGGGAACAGGAGGTGTGCCATGGGACGAGGAAACGGATCGACGCTGGAGTTTCGCCGTGAAGCAGTGCGGCTGGCGCTGACGAGCGGGCGGACACGCAAGGAAGTCGCCGAGGGGCTCGGTATCGGGCTTTCGTCGCTGACGAGTTGGACCGGTCGCTGATGTGGGGCGAAGGATTCGTGGGGATCGCGCCGCTCTTTCGCGATCTTGGGTATGAGGAAGTCGCAAGACGGTCTGCGCGAAGGCCTCTCATGCGGCTTGCGTTGTGATTGTCCCGCTGTCGTGTGAACTTTCGTAAGTTCGCCCTTTGCGAGGCGCGCCCTCATCGCATAAGTATGGGGGGAGCCGCGCCGCCTCCGGGTGGTGCGCCCGTTGTTACAAGGAGCAGATGGTGCGCATGACGAACCTCTATCAAAATGTGCCGAGCCGCCTCGACGATGAGGAGGAAGAGCAGACCAAGACGCCGCAGTCGATCCAGGTCGACAAGCATCTTTTCGACGCGCGCACCGTGTTGATAACCGGCCCGATCACGCAGGAACTGGCGCGCGATGTCTGCGCGCGGCTTCTTGCCCTGGCGCAGGTGTCGAACGATCCGATCACCGTTATCGTCTCCTCGCCAGGCGGGCACGTGGAATCGGGCGACATGATCCACGACACGATCGGTTTCATAGGCCCGGAGGTGCGCATTCTCGGCATGGGCTGGGTCGCAAGCGCCGGCGCGCTGATCTACATCTCAGTGCCCAAGGAACGCCGCTACTGCACGCCGAACACACGCTTCCTGCTGCACCAGCCGTCAGGTGGCGCCGGCGGCCAGGCTACCGACATCGAAATTCAGGCGCGCGAGATCATCAAGATGCGTGAGCGGCTGAACAAGCTCTTCTCGGAAGCGACCGGACAGCCGATGGAGCGGATCGAAAAGGACACCGACCGCGACTACTGGATGGGACCGGAAGAGGCGATCGAATACGGGCTCGTCGGCAAGGTGGCTCGAAGCGTCGCCGATATGGACTGACGGACGGCGGTTCGCGAAGTAATGCAAGGCGGGCGGGGCGGCGTTCCCGCCCCCTTTGCGCTTGGGCCGGAGCTTTTTTCGTGATTGGCTATGCTTGGAGTTGTGCCGCTTCGGCGAAGAGATATGGGCGAACGCTTTCGAGAATGTAGGAGATTTCGATTGCCGCCCGCATATCCTCGCCGTTGCGGCCGATTGCCGATATCAGGTATTGCGCGAAAACGCTGAATTGTCCTTCGCTGACGAAGAGCCCGTCATGAACGAAGCCGAGCGGCAGGCCTTCGTATGTCGGCGATCCGCCCGTAAGATAAGTCAGGAATTCCACCAAGCCGGTGCGTGGGCAGATGCGGAGGCGAACCTGATTTCGAGACATGAAGAGCGGGTCCTTCGCGAGCCGTACCATCACCTCGTCGACGGCACGCTCGATCGCGGGCCGTCCGCCGAGCCTGAGGTAGAGTGTCATACGCCTGCCTCCTTTTTGTTGATGACCGAAAAATCATTAAGCGGCGGCAGGGACAGCGTCTGTGACGCTGGTCACCGTTCTCATGTTTGGACGGAGGTTTTTCAGGCTTGATCGAGCCAACAAGGAGAGGTGGTTCTCGTGGAAAGCGTTACGATCAAGGATACCGTCATTCCCAAGCTCGGCCTTGGCACATGGCGGCTGGCGGATAAGGAATGCCGCGACATGGTGCTGGCCGCGCTTGAAGATGGCTGGCGCCATATCGACACGGCGGCGATGTACGCCAACGAGGCTGAAGTGGGCAAAGGCATCCGGTCAAGCGGTGTATCCCGCGAGGATGTATTTCTCACGACCAAGGTCTGGTACGACAGGATCGCTCCAGAAGACATGATCCGCTCTTGCGAGGAAAGCCTGGACAGGCTGGGGCTGGACTACGCCGACCTCATTCTTATCCACTGGCCGAATCCGCGCATTCCACTCAAAGAATCCATAGAGGGACTGCTGGAGCTTAAAAACCGGGGATGGGTGAAGGCTATCGGAGTTTCGAACTTCACCTCCCGCATGATGCGCGAGGCGCAGGGCTACGCGGGTGGTGCCCTGGTGGCCAACCAGGTCGAATATCATCCGCTGCTTTCCCAAAGACGGGTGTTGGAGGCTGCCGACGAAACGGATATGGCCATTACCGCTTATGCGCCCATTGCCCGCGGGCGGGTATCCGATGTGCCGGTCATTCAGGATATCGCCAGGAAGCACGGCAAGACGGAAGCGCAAGTGGCGCTCAGGTGGCTTATCCAGCAAGAACGGGTGGTTGCCGTCCCCAAAACGGCTCATCGCGCGCGGCTTAGGGAAAACGCTGGAGCGTTGGCATTCGAGCTTACGCCTGAGGAAATGGATGCGCTCTTCGCGCTCGGCTCGGCTTCCGGGCGAACGGTCAACATGGATTGGGCGCCGACCTGGGACCCCGAGTAGGCCGCGCCGATGTTTGCGCTGGTCTCGAAAGTCGCTTTTTTCCTGTTGCGGCCATCCAACCTGCTAGTCGCAACGCTGTTGGCCGGGCTTGGCCTCAACCTGCTGAGGCTTCGCCGGCTGGGCGGGGTGCTGATCGTTCTTTCCGCCTCGGGACTGTTCGTCGGCGGGTTTTCGCCGCTTGCCAACTGGCTGATACTGCCGCTGGAGCAACGCTTTGAAACTCCCGATCCCATGCCCGAAGCCGTCGCCGGCATCGTCGTCCTTGGCGGGGCGATCGATACGCTGGCAAGTGCGGCAAGGCCCTATCCCGGTATAGAGCGCCCGGCGGAAAGGCTGATGGTGGTTCCTCGCCTTGCGAGCCGATACCCGTCCGCCCGCATTCTGCTTTCCGGCGGAACGAGCGGTAAGTCCGAGGATCAAGGCGAATCCGCCTTCGCCCGCGATATCCTTACCGAGTTGGGTGTGCCCTTGGCGCGTATCGAGATCGAGGGCGCCTCGCTCAACACATGGCAGAATGCGAAAAATGCGCTTGAAGTCGCGAAACCAAAGCCTGGCGAAACCTGGCTGCTGATAACGTCAGCCGCGCATATGCCACGGTCCGTCGGGGCGTTTCGTCGAGCCGGGTGGGCGGATATTGTGGCATTTCCCGTCGATTGGGAAACAAGCGGAACGGACGACCGCTCCCGCTGGTTTCGTTCCGCGTCAATGGGGCTGACGCGGCTCGATCAGGCCGTGAGGGAATGGATCGGCCTTGCGGCCTATTTTGCAACCGGACGGAGTGACGCTCTCTTTCCCGGTCCGTGACGTTTTCTCACCCGCGTGCACGAAGGCATTAATTTCCGCCATGACGCCCGGATTGAGGGTTTGATGCCTGAACGGATCGTTCACGCTAGTGTTAGTTTAATTGCTGCAGTGCAACCTTTCGCTCGGAGGGTTGGGCACCTATTTAGATTTTGCCGGATAAACGTGACCGGACGCGGCAGTGCCGGGATTTGCGGGGATACACCATGACGATCAATGCGTCTCTGATTGTTGCCGATGTCGTGGAGTGGCTGCACGACGGCGCTATCCATATCGAAAACCCGGTGCGGCTGATCGGACAGCTCGCGACAAGGCTGCGCGAGGCAGGTGTTCTGGTCGACAGGATCTCGACGAATATATCCGTATTGCATCCGATCGTCAGGGCGGAGAGCGCGCTTTGGACATCCAACGGTGAAACGGAACTCCGTCGGTACAAGGAATCGGCAAATCTGCAGCGTCTTTACGATGAAAGCCCGTTGAAGCAGGTTTTCCTCAACAATGAGACGCTCCACAGGTCGATCGACAAAAAGCCGGCGGCTGATGAATTTGCCATTCTCGCGGACCTTCGTGCTGGCGGTTACACAGACTATGCGGCTGTGCCGATGCCGTTTTCCGATGGTTCAACGAAGGTGTTTACCGCCGCAACGAAGGAGCCGGGTGGCTTTTCCAAGGCGCATATCGCGGTGCTTGAAACGGTTGCACGCCCACTCGGGCTGATTTGTGAGCTTCAGACTCTCAAGCGGTCATCGCGTACGATGCTTGAAACCTACGTCGGCAAGCGCGCGGGACGGCGGGTTCTAGAAGGGACTATCAAGCGCGGCGAGGGTGAAACGATCTCGGCGGTTGTCGGATTTGCCGATCTTCGCGGCTTCACTCGCCTTTCCAACACCCTGCCGGCGGAGGAACTGGTCGTTCTTCTCAACAATTACTTCGGTGCCATCACCACTGCAGTGGAAGGCCATGGCGGAGAGGTGCTGAAGTTCATCGGTGACGAAGTGATGGCGGTCTTTCCCTACAGTTGCGAGACGACGGCACGGGAAGCCGCGCGCCAGGCGCTGATGGCTGCCGGCGAAGCGGTGGAAAAGATCGCCCGCATCAATCGGAACTGCTGCGACGAGTCGCCTCAGATCAGGGTTGGTATCGGCTTGCATGCCGGTGATGTGTTCTTCGGCAACGTTGGGGCGGAAACCCGCCTTGATTTCACGGTGATCGGGCCAACGGTGAATCTCGCTTCGCGGATTGCCGGGCTGTCGCGTGATCTGGAGCATGACATCCTGGTGTCGCAGACAATCGCCGACATGATGGGATGCCATGCCGGCTATAGCGGCCGTTATCCGGTGAAGGGGTTCGACGAACCCGTCTCGATTTTCGAGCCGACGGCCCGCATGCTCGGCGAGGATGGCAACTGGTGCGCGGATGTGGCGACCGACCGCGCTCTGGAAAAGAACTGACGCCGGCAAAGCACGATCAGCACCGCCAGCGTTGTTGCCGCGAAGAGGCGCGGGTCCACGAACCAGCCGAGATAGCCGATCGAGAAGAAAAAAGCGCGCTGGCCCCGATTGAAATGTACGCCGGCCTGAACCATCAGGTCACCGGCTTCCGCAGCGAAAAGGCGCGGCAACTCCGGTTCGTCGCGCGTAATATCCGGTGTCGCGCCGACGAGGATCGTCGTGTAGTTGAACAACCGGTAGGCCCAGCCGAACTTGAAAAAGGCATACGCGAAGATCAAGGTAAGGCCGAGCACCTTGACTTCCCATAAAACGGGTGCGTTCGAAGCGGGTAGGCCGAGATGCGTGGCGACTTGCAAGATCCGCTCCGTGGAGTTCAGGAGCGCAAAACAGCCGCCAATCGCCAGCAGCGACGTGGAAGCGAAAAAACCGGTTCCCTGTTGCAGGCCATTGAGGATGCCAACATCCATGATGCGCACATCGCGCGCGCTCATGGTTGCCATCCAGCGGCGGCGATGATCATCCATCGCGCTGGATAAGGTGAGCGTTTTCAACGGCGAATATTCCACCGCAATATTGAACCCGAACCAGGCCAAGACGAACCAGGCGAGGGCGGCATAGTCCGTTGTCGATAGTACATCCATTGGTGCATCCCGGTCGTGGACGACGTTGGCGGGACTTTGCACGAGCAGGCATCCGGCCGGCAAGGGCGCTATTTGATAACCCGCATGAAACCATGCGGTGCGTGAAAAAGGCCGGATCCCTGGATTGCGCTGCGTTATGCATTACGTCGACGTAAGATCTGCAATTTTTGCACTTGCGAAATTTTTAACGAGACCTTAATTCTCCGCGCCACGACGGGATGGCAAAAGCGTAAGAGGCTGGGGCGCCATCCACGGTTCGGATCCCGAAAGATCCTGATTTTGTGAAGGGTTTTCATGGACGAAAACGTGCAGAAATCCTGCTGGGGTGTCGCGGTGTGGACCGCGTTGGCCCTTGGAGGTGCGTTGTCGCTCATTTTTCTGTTCGGCGGAGCCGATGTCGCACAGACCGCTTCGGTTGCGGTGCAATAATCAGCTTTCGCAAATGCGCAGACACGAAAACGGGCGTGGGAAACCGCGCCCGTTTTCGTTTTGAAAGCTCTTTTTGCAAACACAATTAATCCGTCTTGCAATCGCGCACTTCACTGTCGACACTGCCGGCCAGTGTCGTGAATTTGAAGTTCCTTCCGACCACGCCGGGGGAGACGAACTTCGGATTCGGATGATTGGTGCAAATCAGCGGAGGGCGTCATGCCTGCAAGAATGAAGAAAGGCTATCGGGCGTTGATCGACGAGGCCATGGCGGAGGTAAAAACGCTAAGCGTGGCGGAAGCGCGCGAACTGCACGAAAACGAGGATGTCGTATTCGTCGATATTCGGGACGTGCGGGAGCTAAAGGCGCAAGGGTCTGTTCCCGGGGCGCTCCATGCACCGCGGGGCATGCTGGAATTCTGGGTCGATCCGGAAAGCCCGTATCACAAATCGGTCTTTTCCGAAGACAAGACATTTGTGCTTTATTGCGCGGCCGGCTGGCGTTCGGCCCTTGCCACGAAAACCCTTCAGGACATGGGGCTTGAGAAGGTTGCCCATATCGAAGGCGGGTTCGGAGCCTGGACCGAGGCCGGATTTCCCGTTGAAAAGAAAGAAAAATAGGCGCGCATATCTGGTGCGTAAGGGCACTCGGACCGTTCCCGTCTTTCGCTGGAGGACCAAATGCGGCTTGCAATCGGCAACAAGAACTATTCCTCCTGGTCACTCAGGGCCTGGCTTGCCATGAAGCTGACGGGAGCGGATTTCGATGAAATTCTGATCCTTCTCGATACGCCGGAATTCAAGGCGGAAGTCGAGAGGTTTTCTCCGGCCGGACGTGTACCAACGTTGATCGACGGCGACGTGGTCGTTTGGGATTCGCTCTCGATCATCGAATATCTGGCGGAGAAGTTCCCCGAGAAGGGAATTTGGCCGAAGGACCAGACGGCACGGGCAAACGCACGTTCGATCGTTGCCGAAATGCATTCCGGCTTCCAGGATCTGCGGAACGGTTATCCGATGAACCTGAGACGCAAGCCAGCTTCGCGTGCCGAGCCATTCGACGCCAAAAAGGATATTGAAAGAGTGCGAGATATCTGGCGCGATTGCCGCGAAAAATATTCGAGTGACGGCATGTTTCTGTTTGGCGATTTTTCTGCTGTCGACTGTTTCTATGCGCCGGTCGTCACGCGTTTCTTGACGTATCAGTTGCCGCTGGCGGGTGTCGAAAAGGCTTACGCGCATGCGGTCATGGAGCATTCGTTCATGCGGCAATGGCGCGAGGAAGCCTTGAAAGAACCCTGGATCGTGGCTGCGGATGAAGCGGAGTGATGTACCTTTATCATTCTAATAATTTGATTAACAACACAAAAATCTGTCATATTGACTAAAACGTAAACGTCATTCAATTTCACGTCGATTGGTTCGCACCGGCGTGCTGAATGCGCCGACCGGGGAGGGATAGGAACGTGACGTCTTTGCCAAGCAGTCTCACGGCCCATACGCCGGAGACGGAGGAGAACCGGGCAGCCTGGGCGGAGCTTGCGAAAGATCTCAAGACCCGCCGCAGCGAGATTGCAAAGGGTGGCCCGGATCGCGCGCGTGAGCGCCATGTCAAACGCGGCAAGTTGCTGCCGCGCGAGCGTGTGGCGCGGCTTATCGATCCCGGAAGCCCGTTCCTCGAGTTGTCTCCACTTGCGGCCCACGGGATGTACGATGATGCAATCCATGGGGCCGGGCTCATAACCGGCATCGGCCGGGTTTCCGGCCGCGAGTGCATGATCGTGTGCAACGATGCCACCATCAAGGGCGGCACCTACTACCCTATGACGGTGAAAAAGCACCTGAGGGCGCAGGAAGTCGCCATGGAAAACCGGCTTCCCTGTATCTACCTTGTCGATTCCGGCGGGGCGAACCTGCCGAACCAGACCGAAGTATTCCCCGATCGCGATCATTTCGGCCGTATTTTCTACAATCAGGCCAATATGTCGGCGATGGGCATTCCGCAAATCGCGGCGGTGATGGGCTCATGTACGGCCGGAGGGGCCTATGTGCCCGCGATGTCGGACGAGACGATTATCGTGCGCCAGCAAGGCACGATCTTTCTTGCCGGGCCGCCACTGGTTAAGGCGGCGACCGGGGAGGTCGTTTCCGCGGAAGACCTGGGCGGTGCGGAGGTGCACACCCGCACGTCCGGCGTCGCGGACCATTACGCCATTGATGACGATCAGGCACTTGCGCAGGCAAGGCGCATAGTTGCCAACCTGAATTTCGAGAAACGCCCACAAATCCAATTCACCGAGCCGCGCGATCCGGTTGTCGATCCAGCGGACCTGGATCGTGTCGTCCCGGTCGACCTCAAGAAGCAGTATGATATCCGCGAAGTTATCGCGCGGATCGTCGACGGTTCGGAACTCGACGAATTCAAGGCGAATTACGGGACGACGCTGGTGACCGGCTTTGCCCGAATTCACGGAATTCCGATTGGGATCATTGCCAATAACGGCATTCTGTTTTCCGAAAGCGCGCTGAAGGGAGCGCATTTCGTTGAGCTTTGTTGCCAGCGAAAGATCCCGCTGCTGTTCCTGCAGAACATCACCGGCTTCATGGTTGGCCGCGAGTATGAAGCCGGCGGCATCGCCAAGGACGGCGCAAAGCTTGTGACGGCGGTTGCTTGCGCAAAGGTCCCGAAGATTACCGTGATCGTCGGCGGCTCTTATGGCGCGGGCAATTACGGCATGTGCGGGCGGGCCTATCAGCCGCGTTTCCTGTTCATGTGGCCGAATGCCAGAATTTCCGTGATGGGCGGGGAGCAGGCGGCGAGCGTGCTGGCGACAGTGCGCCGCGACAATATCGAGGCTGACGGCGGCACATGGAGCCTGGAGGAGGAAGACGCTTTCAAGGCGCCGATCCGTGACAAGTACGAGCAGGAAGGCCATCCTTATTATGCCAGCGCAAGGCTCTGGGATGATGGCATCATCCTGCCGCAGGAGACGCGCCGCGTGCTTGGCCTTGCCTTTTCCGCCACACTAAACGCCCCGATACCGGATACGCGCTTCGGCGTGTTCCGCATGTGAGGAATCTCATGCTGTCATCAGTGTTGATCGCTAACCGGGGTGAAATAGCCTGCCGCATCATCAAGACCGCGCGGCGCCTCGGCATCCGGACCGTGGCCGTCTATTCGGATGCGGACAGAAACGCGCTGCATGTGAAGCTCGCCGACGAGGCGGTTGCGATCGGGCCGGCACCGAGTGCGCAATCCTATCTTGTCGGCGAAAGGATCATTGAAGCCGCGAAGAAGACGGGCGCGGAGGCGATCCACCCGGGCTATGGCTTCTTGTCGGAAAATGCGGCTTTCGCCGACGCATGCGAGCGTGCAGGGATCGTCTTTGTCGGGCCATCCGCGGCTGCCATCAGAGCGATGGGCTTGAAGGACGGGGCGAAAGCGTTGATGGAAAAGGCCGGCGTCCCGGTCGTGCCGGGCTACTACGGCGATATGCAGGATGCCGATTTCCTGAAGCGCAAGGCCTATGAGGTCGGCTATCCGGTACTGATCAAGGCGGTTGCCGGCGGTGGTGGCAAGGGCATGCGCCGGGTCGACAAGGCGATCGATTTTGACGATGCGCTCACTTCCGCGCAACGCGAAGCCCAAGGCGCATTCGGCGATCCGCGCGTGTTGATCGAGAAATTTGTCCTCAACCCGAGGCACATAGAAATTCAGGTGTTCGGCGATAATCACGGCAATGCCGTACATCTCTTCGAGCGCGACTGTTCGGCGCAGCGTCGCCATCAGAAGGTGATCGAGGAAGCGCCCGCGCCGGGCATGACCGATGAAGTGCGCAATGCCATGGGGCAGGCGGCCGTGGCGGCTGCGAAGGTCGTCGGTTACAGCGGCGCGGGAACAGTTGAATTCATCGTCGATGGATCCGGCCCTCTTCGCACAGACGGTTTCTGGTTCATGGAAATGAACACGCGCCTTCAGGTGGAGCATCCGGTCACCGAACTCGTCACCGGTCAGGACCTAGTGGAATGGCAGTTCCGCGTGGCCTCGGGCGAGCCGCTGCCATGCGAGCAGGACCAGTTGTCGCTCAAGGGGCATGCGGTTGAGGTTCGGCTTTATGCGGAAGACCCGGATAACGGCTTCCTGCCATCGACAGGCAAGCTCGAAGTCCTGGAGCTTCCGGATTTGGAGAAAGTGCGTATCGATACCGGTGTCGTCGAGGGAGCGGATGTTTCCCCCTTTTACGATCCGATGATCGCTAAAGTTATCGTGCACGGTGAAACACGTGATGATGCCTTGGAGCGACTTTCCGCCTATCTGAAAGCGGCCAAGGTCGCCGGGCTGAAGAGCAATCTCGCATTTTTGGCATCGCTGATTGACCTTCTGGAGGTTCGCGAAGGCGGTTTCGATACCGGGTTGATCGACCGGCGGATCGCGACGCTAACGGAAGGTGTTGTCTCGGAGGCGACAATCGCCGCGGCCGTTGCAGAGTTGATCGGGGGAAGCAGGAAGCCGGAAAGGCGGGAAGGCTGGCTGGACCCTTGGTCCGTCGAAGATGCGTTTCAGCTTTCGGATGCTCGCCGGCTCAAACTCAAGATAGATGTGAGCGGCGAAACACGCGATATCGATATCGCTTGGGAAGGCGGCAGGATCGTAAGCGAAAACGGTGTGGAGGTTCCGGACAAGGCCGGCGAGGTCCTGCGCCGCGGCGCCGTGGTCTGGGCGTTCGAAGGCGGGCGCGCCGTGAGGGTCGCGAAGGTTGATGCGCTTGCCCGTGATGTCGAACCGGCCCATGGGACCGCCAGCGTCAAGGCGCCCATGCACGGCAAGGTTATCGCAATCCATGTCAAGGCGGGCGACCACGTGACAAAGGGAGACAGGCTTGCGGTCGTCGAGGCGATGAAGATGGAGCACGCCATCACCGCGCCGCGCGACGGTGTGATCGAAGACGTGCCTGTCGTCGAGGGAGATCAGGTCGATCAGGGGACTGCCGTCGTCGTAATGAATGACGAGGAAAGCGCCGGTGCAAACAAATGAGGCCCCTTAGGCCGCGATCGGGGTGAGCTTGCCCACCAAAGTGTCTGTCCGGGTTATGCGCGGGCGCCATCCCAACAGACGTTTGGCGCGGTCATGACCGAAACTCTGCGACAACGTGTAGCCGGCCCGCCAATCGGCCAGGGGGTTGGCTCCGGCTTCCGGTTCCTCAAGCGCCAGATCGAGCGTCAACCCGCTCGACTGGCTGACCATATCCGCAAGCTCGCCAACCTTGACACCCTCCACACCACAGCCAACAACCATGATCCTGTAACGGTGCTCCTCGACTGCGCGCAGGTAAAGATCCGCAAGGTCTTCGGCGTCCACGAGCGGCCAGACGGTGTCCGGGTTCGCGCGCGTCGAATAGGGAAGGCCTTCTTCAGCCATGCGCAGCATGTCCGATACCGGGCCTGCGACCTGAGAGCAGACAAGTGCCGGGTGGATCACCGAAACACCCAAAGTTTGTATCGCTTGCAAAGAACGGATCGTCTCCGCCATGAAGGCGAACGAGGGAAGGGGACGGAAGGGGGTCGTCTCCGAAAGCGGCTTGCCTCCTGAATCGGGATAAAGCCAAACGCCGCCCGTGTAGACAACGTTGAAGGGGATTTCCCGCCCGGCGGTTGCCTGCCGGAGGGCAGCGACCAGCTTCTTTTCCGAGGGGCCCATTGTTTCATCGAAGGAGGCCCCGGCATGAACGAGGGTGTCGCAATAGACGGCGTCGGCCACCCATTCGTCCGGGGCACCGAGGTCGCCGCGTACGATGTCCACACCCTGATCGCGGAGGATCATCTCCGCGCGGTCGGAACGCGCAAGCGCAGTAACCCTGTGCCCGGCCCTTTGAAGGCGAGCCATCACATGCTGGCCGATAGTTCCCGTTCCTCCTGTCAGAAAAATATCCATGTGTATTGTCTCCAGGACTTGACCGGACCGCCCGTTATCATGTCATGAATCCGCCTGTTGCCGATTCGCGCAAGCGATTGCCTTTAATTCGCGTCATTCAGCCGCCGGCTGTGTTTGCGAGGTCACCTGTGTAAAACGGTAAGGATGCCTTTCCGGGCATTTGTTTGTCTCGACCCGATTGCTAAATATGGGTCATGAGCCTTCATCTGGTAAAACTTTGCGTTGGAGCGGAATCCGTTGAGGATCTGCAAGCCTGGATCGATCAGCGCCAAGCCGATCGCCGTGCCAAGGGTATGCCGGCGGAGCAGATCCACACGACCCGAATGGTGCCGACCAGGGCACAGGACCTGCTTGACGGCGGTTCGCTCTACTGGGTCATCAAGGGATATGTGCAAGCGCGCCAGCGCTTGATCAATATTCGTCCGTTTACCGATGAAGGCGGGATAAAGCGCTGCCATCTCGTCCTCGATCCCGAACTCGTTACAACCAGAATGCAGCCGCGGCGGCCGTTTCAGGGATGGCGATACCTGAAACCGGATGATGCGCCGAAGGACGCGAACACGAACTCGGAGGCCGGCGATATCCCGGAAACAATGCGCCGCGATCTGGCTGAACTTTGCCTGATCTGAAGCCTTCAGGATTGCTACACGGCCATATTGTCGATTAGCCGTGTCTTCCCAAGCCACGCGGCAACAAGAATGCGTCGGGACCGGGTATCATCCGTGACGGGGCCTAGGGTATCGCCGTCGCGCAGTTCCAGATAATCGACCTTGAAACCGCGTGCTTCCAGCCTCTGTCTGGAAATCGGCAGAACGTCATGGGTATCTTCGCCTCCGACAATCCGCTCGACCGCTTCGCGCAATATTTCCGGAAGGCTCGCCGCCGTTCGCCGCTCTTCGGGCGACAGATAGACATTGCGCGATGACATGGCGAGACCGTCCGGCTCGCGCACGGTGGGCGCGCCGATGATTTCGGTCGGGATATTGAGATCCCGGGCCATGCGCCTGACAACGCATAGCTGCTGATAGTCTTTCTCGCCGAATATCGCGACATCCGGCATTGCCGCCAGGAGCAGCTTCGTGACCACAAGGGCGACGCCGTCGAAGAAATGAGGACGAAAGGCACTTTCCAGCCCTTCGGAAGGCCCACCTACCGTGACGCCTGTCGCAAACCCTTGCGGATACATTTCCCGCACTGACGGAATGAATGCGGCCTCAACGTCAAATGCGCCCAGCAATTTTAGATCCTTGTCCTCATCGCGTGGGTACGCATCGAAATCTTCATGCGGAGCAAACTGCGTTGGATTTACGAAGATCGATACGACGACGCGGTCGGCTTCGACGCGCGCGCGCTCGACCAGGGAAAGGTGGCCTTCATGCAGTGCCCCCATTGTTGGCACCATGGCTATTCGATCGCCTACTTGGCGTGCGGGCCTGAGCGCCGCTCTGAGTTCGTCAATTGTCCTGTGAATCTCTGGAGCGGTCATTCGCTGCTCCTTCCCTCCGTATTTTTATTTCTATTGGGTCCGAACATGCCGCTCAGTCCATGTTGCGTTGCAGTATCTCTAGCAGATCGGTTTGGTGCGCGCATCCCGGCCAATCGAGCGAATTACGGATTGGTATTGGCGTGCACGATGCCATATTTGAAAGCAGGACCAAAAACGGGGCAGGGAGCCTGCAGGTGTCTGACAAGCGCGACATCGTCGACAAAAAAGGCAGTGCGCTATCGCATGATCAGAGTTCGTCTTCAGGGGATATCGCTGAGTTCCTCAATGCCGCGAAGCGGATCAAGCCGTCCTCGGGGATGGGGCGGCTGATCATTGCGCTGGACGCGACGATGAGCCGCCAGCCGACCTGGGATCGGGCATGTGGCATTCAGGCGGAAATGTTCGGCGCGGCGGGAACGGTCGGCGGCCTATCCATGCAGCTTGTCTATTTTCGCGGCTTCGGGGAATGTGCGGCATCCAAATGGGTGGTGAATGCGAATGCGCTTGCGAATCTCATGACCCGTATCGATTGCCGTGGTGGTCAGACCCAGATCCGCAAAGTCTTGAGACATGCGATAGACGAAACCCGGCGCAAGAAGGTGCAAGCGCTTGTCTACATCGGTGATTGTGTGGAAGAGGATGTCGACGATCTCTGCGCAAGGGCGGGGGAACTGGGCCTTTTGGGCGTGCCGGCATTTATCTTCCAGGAAGGGCGGGACGCCCATGCAGAACGCGCCTTTCGTGAAATCGCAAGGTTGACCAATGGCGCCTATTTCAGCTTCGACAGCGCTTCCGCCAGAGAGCTGGCGGAATTGCTCAAGGCGACGGCGGTTTACGCGTCCGGCGGGCTAAAGGCGCTCGAAGATCTGGAACGCAAGGGAGATGCCGGTGCACGCCTTCTTCTGCCTCATATGCGTTGATCTTGCCGCTTGAATGCGCAACCTTCCGACCACCGCAACCCTTGGAGGTAAGTAACGAATAATGGCGTATCTGATCCTCGGGATCATCTTGCTTTTGATCCTGCTTGTCTTTGGCCGCGCCTTTGTGAATGCCAATCCCGCTTCGCTTGCAAATCAGATCAGGATCGCCGGCGGGATATTGCTGCTGGCGGCGGCGGCCGGACTGGTATTGACCGGACGCTGGGTGCTCGCGCTCCCGGTGGGCGGGTTTGCGCTATCGCTTTTGGGGCTGCGGAAGATCGCGGGGTTTTCTTCAGCCGGCGGGGGACAATCCGGTAGCGGGGCTGCTGCCGGCCAGTCGTCGGCGGTTCGTTCACGTTTTATTGAGATGCGGCTCGATCACGACAGCGGCGATATGGACGGGATGGTTCTTGAGGGCAAGTATCAGGGGCAAACGCTGGATGCGCTTGCCCCCGGATCGCTGAAGGAGCTCTGGGAGGAGATAAGGTCGGACGGCGACAGTGTGGCCTTACTCGAAGCTTATCTCGACCGCCGGCTTGCCGGATGGCGTGAAGACTTCCAGGCGGATGCCGCAGACCGGCAGGGCGGCCCGTCTGGCTCTGGCGCCATGTCCAAGGAGGAAGCCTACGAGATTCTTGGGCTTTCTGACGGCGCCGGCGAGGCGGAAATCCGGGCGGCCCACCGCCGCCTTATGAAGCGGCTGCACCCCGACAGCGGCGGCACTTCCTTTCTCGCCGCCAAGCTCAACGAGGCTAAAGACGTGCTTTTGCGAAGACATTGATCCCCCACCTTCACGCATTACTCATAGATGGCGTAGCAATCGTATTTCGCTCGCTTGAGCGTTTTGCAGGCGCTCCAGGCTTCCGATTTGGAGGCGAAACCGACGAACCTCGCGCGGTAGAGCGTATTCCCCCCGGACTCGACAGGTTCCGTGTAGGGGTCGATCCCGCGCAGCGCGCCTCCGGCCTTGCCCTTTGCGCGCTTCAGGATGGAAATTGCGAGGTCTTCCGTTTCTGCAGCGGCAATCTGAACCTGCCAGCCCGGCTCCGGATCGGCGGAATTGTTGGACGCTACAGTGACAGTCGCTTCGTCGTCGATGTCTGCATCGCCCATGGCGACAGGTTCGGCGGAGGCGACTTCGACAGACTCGCTCGGAATGGCTTTCTCCGGCGACGGAAAAGGGCGGCCGGGAATGACCGCGATTGTCTTTACCTTTTTCACCTGTGCGATTTTCTTCGCAGGCTTCGGGCTGGTATCACCAAACAAGGGTGAGTTGACGATCCTGTCTCTCGCAGTGATCTCGGACTTTGCTTCCGGCAGCGCGATAGCGGCCTTACGCTCCGGAGCATAAGAGGCAACCAGGCTCGCCTTGGAGGGCACCTTCGCCGGAATCGGCACCGCGCCCGTTACTCGCGGTTCGTTGTCGAGCTCAGGCTTCAGGTCCGGAACCGGTGCTTCGGCAAGGCTGGCGGCATGGAAAGCGGCACCGCGGCGCGCACTTGCGACGAGCACGTTGGATCGGTTGGGCCCGGTGGAAGCCTTGGGAAGGTATTGAGCGATGAGCTTCTTCATCTGCGCATTGCGCGATGCGCCCGTTCGCCCGCCCATGACGACCGCGACGATCTCGCGATTATCACGTTTAACGGATGTCACAAGGTTGAAGCCGGATGCGCGTATGTACCCGGTTTTAATACCATCGACACCCTTCACGCTTCCCAGAAGGCGATTGTGGTTGCCGTAACGGCGGCCTTTATAGGTGAAAACGCGCGTATCGAAATAGCCGTAATACTTTGGAAATCGTTCCTGGATGGCGCGCCCGAGGGTCGCCATATCCCTGGCCGTCGTCTTCTGGCCCGAGTCCGGAAGGCCGGAGGCATTGCG
This sequence comes from Hongsoonwoonella zoysiae, assembly GCF_013266695.1. Lineage (GTDB taxonomy): Bacteria > Pseudomonadota > Alphaproteobacteria > Rhizobiales > Stappiaceae > Hongsoonwoonella > Hongsoonwoonella zoysiae. Next base: position 1,033,702 of record NZ_JABRXF010000002.1, on the reverse strand, counting down.
GAAGGTCGTGTTCTTCATGCCGATACGGCGCGCGGTCGCCGTCATGCGCCGGGCGAATGCGGCTTCCGAGCCTGAGATGTTTTCTGCGACCGCTGCTGCGATATCGTTTGCGGATTTCGTCACGAGAGCGAGGATTGCGTCTTTGACGCGGATCGTCGATCCCGGCTTCAATCCCAGCTTCGACGGTGGCTTGGCGGCGGATGTTTTCGTGATCCTCAACTGGCTGTTGAGGCTAAATCGCCCAGCTTCCAATTCCTCGAACAGAACATAGAGCGTCATGATCTTGGTAAGGGATGCGGGATATCGAGGTGTATCCGCCTTGTAGGAATAGAGCGTCTTGCCGGTTTTCGCATCCACGACTATGCCGGAATATTTAGGATTGGCGTCGGCACTTTGAGGGTTTGCGATCCCCAATCCGACGGCAACGGCCGCTACAGCCGCGCAACGGACGAGCGACTTCAGGAAACGTCCCGTACGTTTGGCACTCTTACTCAACACAATAGCACCCTGTTCTGGGATAGACGGTTTCGATTCGTGCCGAATGCGGCGTCTCATCCCGACACCGTATTCTCAATTCGGCGCGACATTGCTGCAATGCAGATTCGCAGTCGGTCGCAACTCGTAAACCATGCTGGAAACGCGGTTACCATTGTGTAAATGAGCAAGGCGGCTTTGATGCGGTTTGGGCGGAAATCCGGGCGAAAAACGCGAAACCTGCGCCCGAAGAAGTTTGTTGTTATGGTTACTCATTCGTTAATAGCGACATATTCCGACCGCTGTACAGGGCGCTTCATTCAATTTTCGCTACAGCATCGCCGTTCGGCGGTGAACAGTTACTCCCAACGACTCGAGTGAATTCCGCCGCGATTTTGTTCGCACCTCGATGCCAATGCTGCACGGGCTGAAAGCATGGCGTCAGGTTTTAAAAAATACCGAGCGACAGTCGATATATTGCAATGCAAAAATTTATTGACAAAAAATTGTGCACTGCATATATAGCGGAATGTGCAGCGTGGGCCTCGATGCCGCTGGAACGAAAAACAAGGGCACTGACGAGGCGGGCCGTTCGACCGGCATCAAAGGAGATATGCAATGCTGAACAATTTCGACGATATCCAGAAGCTTAACAAGGACAACATGGACCTCGTTATGCAGAGCTTCGGTTCCATGACCAAGGGCGTGCAGGCGATCGTTTCCGAGGTGGCGGACTATCAGAAAAAGTCTTTCGAGGAAGGCTCCGCGGCCGTTGAGAAATTTACGTCGGCGAAATCGCTGGACAAGGCCTTCGAGGTGCAGTCCGATTTCATGAAGACGGCGTATGAGAGCTATGTCGGCGAGCTGACCAAGCTTGGCGAGATGGTTGGTGATCTGGCCCGTGAAGCCTACAAGCCTTACGAGAGCGCCTTCTCAAAGGTTGCGAAGTAATCTCTGCGCTACTTTCACAGATCGTTTTTTAGGCCCGGCAATCGCCGGGCCTTTTTGATTCCAGCTCGGATTCTTCCGTGCCTTCACGGCATTTCTACCGCTGCGCATCGTTCAAATTGCGTTGTTACGCCCAATATCCTTCATCAACAGGATTGAGGTCGGGGTCGGGCGACATACATATTAGGTCCGGAACCCGACCAATCTACCTTCAGGATAACTGAGGTCGTTCCGCCGAGAGGCTTTGGTTTTGCCCGGCCAGGGTTGGAATGACGTTGCGGTTTCGCGCCTGCTGGCCCGATGATGTCATCTGTCGCACGCCAAAGGAATTCGCACGGATTGCAAACCATATCGCCTTTCTTCCGAACCGTGGGATTGGTAGACTCAAGTCTGGTCATGGTCCAATTCACGACCGCAACGAAATTCGCGGCGGCAAAGCCAATGAAGCCTAGTAGAGTAAATATGACGCAGGGATCGCATCAGGGCGACGATAAGGGAACAGGATCGGGTACGATCGTTGCACCCAAGACAAAGACCGTGACCAAGCGGCCGAGCCTTTATCGCGTTTTGCTGTTGAACGACGATTACACGCCGATGGAGTTCGTGGTCCATGTGCTGGAACGGTTCTTTCAAAAGGGCAGGGAAGAAGCGACCCAGATCATGTTGCATGTCCATCATCACGGCGTTGGAGAGTGCGGTGTCTTCACCTATGAGATTGCCGAGACGAAGGTGACTCAGGTGATGGATTTCGCCCGCAAGCACCAGCATCCGCTGCAGTGCGTGATGGAAAAGAAATAAGGGGTCGCTCGTGCCTTCATTTTCGCGCAGTCTCGAAAAAGCACTCCACCAGGCGCTGGCTTATGCCAATGAGCGCCAACAGGAGTACGCGACGCTTGAACATCTGCTGCTCGCGTTGATCGACGATCAGGACGCGGCCGCGGTCATGCGCGCGTGTAATGTCGATCTCGATCTGCTGCGCCGCAACCTGATCGAATATATTGATACCGAACTCGATAACCTGATGACCGACGGTGAAGAGGATTCCAAGCCGACGGCAGGTTTTCAGCGCGTCATTCAACGCGCGGTTATTCATGTGCAGTCGTCCGGCCGGGAGGAAGTGACCGGGGCAAACGTGCTTGTCGCCATCTTTGCCGAGCGCGAAAGCCATGCCGCCTACTTCCTGCAGGAGCAGGACATGACGCGCTACGATGCGGTCAATTACATTTCCCACGGCATTGCCAAGCGAGCGGGGATGTCTGATTCCCGGCCGGCGCGCGGCGTCGAGGACGAGGCGGCTACTGTGGACGACGACGAGAAGTCGAAAAAGAAGAGCGATGCGCTCGATGCGTATTGCGTCAACCTCAACGAGAAATCGCGGACGGGAAAGATCGACCCGCTTATCGGCCGAGAGAAAGAGATCGCACGCACGATCCAGATCCTCTGCCGCCGTTCGAAGAACAATCCGCTTTATGTGGGTGATCCGGGTGTCGGCAAGACGGCGATAGCCGAGGGGCTGGCAAAACGCATCGTCGATGGCGATGTTCCCGAGGTCCTGAAGGAAGCGACGATCTTCTCCCTCGATATGGGCGCGCTTCTTGCGGGCACGCGCTACCGCGGTGATTTCGAGGAACGACTGAAGCAGGTTGTCAAGGAGATCGAAGAGTATCCCGGCGCAGTCATGTTCATCGATGAGATCCACACGGTGATCGGCGCTGGCGCAACGTCCGGCGGCGCGATGGATGCGTCCAATCTGCTCAAGCCCGCTCTTGCTTCCGGGACGATCCGCTGCATCGGTTCAACGACCTACAAGGAGTACCGCCAGTTCTTCGAAAAGGACCGGGCGCTTGTTCGCCGCTTTCAGAAGATCGACGTCAACGAGCCGACCGTCGACGACGCGATTGCGATCCTCCGCGGCCTGAAACCCTATTTCGAGGATTTTCACAAGGTCCGCTATACGAATGAGGCAATCCGCACAGCGGTGGAACTTTCGGCGCGGTATATTTCCGACCGCAAGTTGCCGGATAAGGCCATTGACGTGATCGACGAAACGGGGGCTTCCCAGAAGCTGGTGCCTGAAGCGCGGCGACGCAAGACGATCGGCGTCAAGGAGGTGGAAAATACCATCGCTTCCATGGCGCGCATTCCGCCTAAGTCCGTTTCCAAAAACGACGCGGAAGTGCTGTCCAACTTGAACGCCGAGTTGAAAAGGGTTGTCTACGGGCAGGACGAGGCGATCGAATCGCTTGCCTCCGCCATCAAGCTTGCGCGCGCGGGCCTTCGCGAACCGAACAAGCCGATCGGCAGCTATCTGTTTTCCGGCCCGACCGGCGTCGGCAAGACGGAGGTTGCCCGTCAGCTTGCGGCGTCGCTCGGCGTCGAGCTTCTGCGTTTCGACATGTCGGAATACATGGAGAGGCACACCGTATCTCGCCTCATCGGCGCACCCCCGGGGTATGTTGGCTTCGATCAGGGCGGCCTGCTGACGGACGGTGTCGATCAGCATCCGCACTGCGTGCTGCTGCTTGACGAGATCGAGAAGGCCCATCCGGACCTTTTCAATATCCTTCTGCAGATCATGGATCACGGCAAGCTGACGGACCACAACGGCAAGCAGGTTGATTTCCGCAACGTGATTTTGATCATGACCACCAATGCCGGCGCGTCGGACCTCGCCAAGGAGCCGATCGGTTTCAACCGCACCAAGCGCGAAGGCGAGGATATGGAGGCGATCAACCGCCTGTTCACGCCGGAGTTCCGCAATCGTCTCGACGCGATTATCGCCTTCGGCAGCCTGCCCATGGAGGTTGTCTTCAAGGTCGTCGAGAAGTTCGTCATGCAGCTTGAGGCGCAGCTTGCCGATCGCGGCGTGACGTTCGAGCTGACGGGTGATGCGGTCAAATGGCTCGCCGACAAGGGCTACGACAGCCAAATGGGTGCCCGCCCGCTCGGTCGCGTCATTCAGGAGCACATCAAGCGGCCGCTTGCCGATGAGGTTCTGTTCGGCAAGCTTCAGAAAGGCGGAACCGTCAAGGTTTCCGTGTCCGAAGACGGCGCAGGACTTCTGCTTGAAAGCGTGGAGGAAAAGCCGGCGCGGGCGAAGCCCGAACGGCCGAAGGCTGCCGCGAAACCGAAAAAGAAGCGGAAGCCGGCGTCCAGAAAAACGGCTTCTTCTTCGGATGGGCAGAAGGGCAACTCTGGAGCCGGGCGCCGAAGCAGCGTGCCGAAAGTACCATTGGCCGATTGATGAGCTCAAGCTCTTTGCGTAGATAGCATGATGGGAAGGGGCGCGCATGCGTCCCTTTCTTTGCGTGCCTGATTCTTCATGAAATTCCGGGAGGCTGGGTTGCGCAGAGCGCAGTTGTCGATCTTTTGTATGATGATAATGTGCCCTCTCTCATCCTCCTTGTTCCAGAATTATGTCCCGTTCCAACCAACAAACAAGTGATCTGCAAGGATGCGCTTCTGAGGCGCGATCATCGGCTTATTGGGCTTTTCGCGGCGTGAAGGCCATGATCTCCATCCCGGCGATGATCCTGACCGCTGCTTTCGTGGGCTATGCGGGCCTTGCCCGTGAAAGCGGCCTCAGCCTTGGCGAAACTCTTGCGATGACGGGCATGGTGTGGGCATTGCCCAGCATCGTCGTGCTCACGGGTGCGATAACGGGTGGCGCTTCCTTGCTGGCCGCCGCTGTCGCGGTTGCACTGGCATCGGTACGGCTGATGCCGATGACCGTCGCTCTCATGCCTATGCTCAAGGTGGAAGGGCGCACCAAACGCTGGCATTTGCTCGTTGCGTCCCATTTCGTCGCGGTGACGGCCTGGGTCTACGCGATGAAGAATTTGCCCGATCTGCCGCGTGAAGCGCGATTGCCCTTTTTTCTTGGTTTCGGGGGAGGGATCACCAGTTTCGTTTTCGTCATGACCGGCGTTTCCTACCTTCTTATCGAAGATATGCCGGCAATTGTCGCCGGTGCGCTGTTCCTTCTGACGCCGGTCTATTTCACCTGCTCGCTTTGGGGGGCGTCCCGGCTTTCTTCCGATAAGGCGGCAATGATCCTGGGGTTGGTGCTTGGCCCGATATTCTTTGTAGCCGTTCCGGGCCTTGATCTGTTGTGGACCGGTCTTGCCGGGGGGACGGTCGCCTATTTGGGCGTCAAGGGCTACGGAAGGTTTCCGCGGTGAGCGAGCTCTGGTGGTGGCCCTATGTAATGATCGTCGTTGCCGGCTGGCTCGCGACCGATATCTGGCGTTGGCTCGGCGTTATCGTTGGCAATCGGCTTCGCGAAGACAGTGAAATCCTCATCTGGGTCAGGGCCGTTGCGACAGCGCTCGTCGCAGGCGTCATCTCTCGCCTCATCCTTTTTCCGACCGGCGCTCTAGGCACATCTCCCCTTGCGCTCAGGATAGCCGCCGCAGCAACAGGTTTTCTGGCTTTCTTGTATTTCAGACAGCGCGTGGTGGTCGGCGTTCTGGTGGCGGAAGTGGTCCTGATCGCAGGCTGGTATTTGCTCTGATCGCCACGGCAGGCCACTCATTCTTGAAAGCTTTATGCGTGATGCGCGCCGGGCGGGGGGCGCGCGTTCATCCCGCGCGACTTGGGCAAACAGGAATAGCGCGGCTTATGCCCGTTTGCTGCCTTATGCTTCGGGTGGTCAGGCTGACGGGGTATTAGAGCGCTTGGCGGATTTTTTCCGCTTGTTCGGCAAGAACCTCATTGTCCGCCATGTCACCGGTGTGCGGGCGCAGCTTTACTCCGTCGAAACGCGGAATCACATGTACATGCGTGTGGAAAACGATCTGCCCGCCCGCGGGTTCACTGAACTGCTGGATCGTGGCCCCGTCCGCGCCGAAAGCCTTTACCGCCGCGCGCGCTACCTTTTGCACCGTTTCCATGACCGCGGCCATGTCCGACGCGTCGATATCGAAAATATTGCGTGACGGGGATTTCGGAATGACAAGTGCATGGCCATCTCCGCGCGGCATGATGTCCATGAAGGCCAGTGTCTTGTCATCCTCATAGATCTTGTGGCAGGGCAATTCACCACGCAGGATCTTGGCAAAGACATTCTGGTCATCATAGGCGGGTGTGGTCATCGTTGAATTTCCTGTCGCTCGTTTAGCCGGGTTTAACGGCTTGAGGTTCGCCGTTGCAAGAGGTGAATTCCAGAATCTCCGGAATCACTTGGGCCGGGATTCGGAAGTTCTCCTGAAAGGTGAATGTTCGGCCAGTGCCTCTGTTTCGATTTCGACCGCTCGTCGTTCTCGCTCCAGGTAGTCGGCGACTGCCTCACGCAGGCCAGGGTGGGCGATCCAGTGTGCCGAATAGGTCGTCGCAGGCAAATACCCACGCGCGAGCTTGTGCATGCCCTGTGCGCCGGCTTCGACCCGTGAAAGTCCGTGCCGAATGGCGAATTCAATGGCCTGATAGTAACAGACCTCGAAGTGCAGGAACGGGTGGTCTTCCACGCAACCCCAGTTGCGCCCGAAAAGCGTATGAGAGCCGATCATGTTCAAGGCGCCTGCGACCGGCCTACCCTCCCGGCGCGCCATGACCAGCAAAACCCTGTCGGCCATACGTTCGGACAGAAGCGAAAAGAAGTTCCGGTTCAGATAAGGCTGCCCCCATTTGCGGCGGCCGGTGTCCATGTAAAAGGCGTAAAAGGCGTCCCAATGGTCTTCCGTCAGGTCTGATCCGGTAATCCAGTCGATTTCAATCCCGGCTTGGACGGCTTCGCGCCGCTCTTTACGAATTTGCTTCCGCTTGCGGGATGCAAGGCTGTCCAGAAATCCATCGAAATCCGGATAGCCGTTATTAAGCCAGTGAAACTGCTGGTCGGTCCTGCGCAGATAGCCTCGGCTATCCAGCGCTTCCCATTCATGGCGGGTCAGAAAGGTGATATGCGCGGAGGATGCGCCGATACGTGTGCAAAGTTCGGTCAATCCGCCGGAAAGTGCGGCGATCGCCACGTTACGGTCGATACGCTCTCCGGTCAGGAATCGTCGTCCGGTGGCCGGAGTGAAGGGAACCGAAGACTGGAGCTTCGGATAATAGCGCCCGCCCGCGCGATGGAAGGCATCCGCCCAGCCGTGATCGAAGACATATTCGCCCATTGAGTGGTTCTTGAGATAGCACGGCAGTGCTGCAAGCGCGGCGCCTCTCTCGTCTTCCAGAACGAGGTGCTGGCCGAGCCATCCCGTTTTCGCCGAGGCGCATCCGGCATCTTCCAGAGACGACAAAAAAGCATGCGAAATGAAGGGGTTGTAATCGGATTTCTCATCTTCCGATTCCCAGCGGCGATTGCTCGTCTCAACTGCTTCAAGTGATGGTTCAGCTTGACGCGCGCCGGCGTTCGCCGGTGCCGCGAGTGCCGACGCATCTTCCGTCTTGCGCAGCTTGCCGCCCGGTTCGAGCGACCAGCCCGGGTTGGCGAGCGCATCCCAGGCGGCGGATGGAATGTCGGATAGCGAGGTGTGAACCCGGATGCGGAATTCCTGATCGGTGTCCGGCGTATCGTTCAAGGAAATGCCTCTTCGCAGTGACTATTGACTGCCACACGACAAACTATTGCATGCGGGCGAAACCTCAAGGCGAACAGGGAGCGGAAATTTTAACCGCTTGTGCGGTTGCCCGTATCGCCATCGGGATCGAAGCCTTCGAATACCATTTGGTCAGCGAAGAGCTTTGCACGCTGACGATCTTCTTGTGTGCGAACCGTCCATGTGATGATCGGCAGGCCGAACCAGCGCTTGAGGATGGAAGGGCCAAAGGCCGGTAGGTCATGCACGTTGTAGGAGATGAAGTGCGGCCGCGTTCTCGGCGCATGCAGGATATGGCGGATGACGAACCGCTCGATCCGCGTCAAATGTCCATAGTGTTTCGGATCCCGTGCTCCTTCCGCCACGATGCCGCGCGGAAGATCTGGCGCGATCTCGCGCAGCACGCCCAGCATGTCCGGATCGAACGTCTTCACGACCACGGGGCCGGTGTAGTGCTTAAGGCGCGTGGCAATGCGTGTCACGAAGTTGCGTTGTGAATCCTTGCGCAAGAGCGATTTTATCTCGATGCAGATGCCGACCTGGCCGTCTACCAGCCGGAGAAGGTCGTCCAGCCGCCAGAGCTTGTCGTCTGTCCCGCGCATGGGGATTTCGGAAATCTCCTCAAAGCGTTTTTCGATGACCGGGCCGGTCTCGAAGGTCAGCCGGTCCAGCTTATCATCGTGGAAGACGAGGGCATCCCCGTCGGCGAGTTCCTGCACGTCGACCTCGACGGGCAAGCCGCGTTCCATCGCCGCTTTGACCGCTGATGGCGTATTCTCGATTCGGCCTGCGTGTGCATCGTGAAACCCGCGATGCGCAATCGGCTTGGCTGTCAGCCATGAAATGTCGGGCATGGTATGGTGAAGCTTTCCGGTCCGCGTCGATCAGGCAATCTCGAAGATCGCTTCGATCTCTACTGCCACGTCGAATGGCAGGGCCGCCACGCCAACGGCGGAGCGGGCGTGCCGGCCCTTCTCGCCAAGCGCCTCTACCATAAAGTCCGAGGCACCATTCACCACCTTCGGCTGGTCGCCGAAATCGGGCGTTGAATTCACAAAGGCAACGAGTTTGACGAGGCGTTCGATCTTGTCGAGATCGCCGAGGGCGGCCTTGGCTTGTGCCAATATGTTGATCGCGCAGAGTTTCGCTGCGGCTTGCCCCATTTCCACGGAATAGTCGTCGCCAAGCTTGCCCTGATGCTCGATGCTGTTGGCTCCCATCGGGATCTGTCCGGAAATGAAAAGCTGCGAACCGGTGATCACATAGGGAACGTAATTTGCCGCGGGAGCGGCGGCCTGGGGAAGATCGATCCCGATCTCCGCCAGGCGGCTTTCGATTTCACCTGCCATGGGAGCCTCCACCAATGGTTTTCTCGCGCGGACAGTGACCCAGAATCGCAGGCGCATCAAGCTGCCCGATTTGAAGAAAACGCGATCGGCAATCGGGGCTGGCGAAAGAGGCGCATTTGCGCGAAACTCTGCATCGATTTGAACCGGAGCAGGTGGAGCAGTTGATGGGACTCGATCGTATCGCGGCGCGGCGTCTGGCCGCGCTTTGCGCCCTCGGCGCTGGCTTGGGCGGATTCAGCCCGGACGCGGGCGCGGGTATCGATCTGATGCCGCACCGTGCGATTTACGACATGGAACTCGGCGATGCGCAGGATGGGTCCGGGGTTTCGGGTGTCAGCGGCAGGATGGTGTATGAATTCACCGGCGGTGCATGCGAAGGTTACAGTGTTTCATTCCGGTTCGTTACGAAGCTCGCCAACTCGGACGGCGCCATCAGGCTGACCGACCTGCAGACGTCTTCCTTTGAGGAACCGTCAAGCCAAGGGTATCAGTTCTATACGAAAACCTTCATCGATCGGGAGCTTGCAGAACAAACCAAGGGGCGTGCCGAACATGTCGACGGCAGGGTCGCCATATCCCTGCAGAAACCCTCCGAAAAGAAGGTCGAGCTGGAACACTCCGCGCTGTTTCCCACAGAGCATCTGAAGTCGCTTCTTGCAGCTGCCGAACGCGGTGAGCGCGTTCTGGTTGCCGATGTTTTCGATGGCTCGGAAACGGGTGAGAAGGTCTATTTCACCTCTTCGATCATCGGCGAGCAGCGCGAGGGGCCTGGAAAGCTGTCTCAAGACAAGGAAGAGGCGGTTTTGAAGCTTGGAAAAGTGCCGCACTGGCCGGTTACGATTTCCTATTTCGAGGAAGAAGCTACCGCTGCCAATGGTGAAGAGACGCCGGTCTATCAGCTTGGTTTCCTGCTATATAAGAACGGCGTAAGCCGGCGGCTCATGCTCGACTATGGTGATTTCAAGATTCGAGGGCGCCTCGTGAAGTTCGAGCCTCTTGAGACCGTCGACTGTCCCGCCGGGAACTGACCTATTCCCGATTCCGACGTGGTTTCCGCCGTTGACCTAGGGTGAGGCCGAGTTCCACCGAACTGTCGCCGAACTTCGATCTGAGAACATCTATGGCGCGCTCGGCTTGAGCCCGCCGCCCGGCATCGGCGTCCACAAGATCGGTCGGGTCGGCCAGCGTGGCATCGCCAAGCTCGCTGACCCCGATCCCGATCAACCTGTATCTTTGACCGTTCGTCTCCGGCCGCAGCAGTTCCTCGCCGGTGCGGTAAATCCGGTCGGCCAGTTGTGTCGGATCGGACAGCCCCTTGGAGCGTGTTACCGTCTTGAAACGGTCGGTCTTGAGTTTGAGCGTGACTGTACGTCCGGCGATTCCGCCGCGTTTAAGGCGCGCGGAAACCTTTTCCGCCAACCTTCTGAGCACGATCCGCAATTCCTCGAAGGAGGCGATATCCCGGTCGAATGTCGTCTCCGTGCTGACGCTTTTCGCTTCGCGGTCGGGCGAAACGCTTCTGTCGTCTTCACCTCTGGAAAGCTTGGAGAGCCGTAACCCCATGACGCCGTAGCGCCGGGCAAGTTCGGTCGCTTCAATTGTTTGTAGCTGACCGATGGTGCGGATGCCGTCGCGCTCGAGCTTTTCCTGAAACGCCTTGCCCACCCCCCAGATCAGCCCCACGGGCTGTTTGGCGAGAAACTCGAGCGCTTCGGCATAGCCGATCACTGAAAATCCACGCGGCTTTTCGAGATCGGAGGCGATTTTTGCAAGAAATTTGTTAGGTGCCAGACCGACGGAAACGGTAACGCCGACTTCCGTTTCAATATTGCGCGCGAAGCGCGCCAACGTCTCCGCAGGTGCGGCGTGGTGCAGCTTTTCGGTGCCTGACAAATCGAGGAACGCTTCGTCTATCGACAGCGGCTCGACCATCGGCGTCAGTGCCGTCATGCGTTCGCGAATTTCCCGTCCGACGCGAACGTATTTTTCCATGTCCGGCTTGATGACCACGGCATCGGGACAGCGCTCCAGCGCCTTGAACATGGGCATGGCGGACCGTACGCCGGAGATGCGGGCGATATAGCAGCAGGTGGAAACCACGCCGCGCTTTCCGCCGCCCACGATAACCGGCTTGTCCCGCAGTTCGGGGTTGTCCCGCTTTTCGACCGATGCGTAGAAGGCGTCGCAGTCGATATGTGCGATTGAGAGGGTGAATAACTCCGAATGGCGCACAAGACGCGGGCTCCCGCATGTGGTGCAGCGGCGCGCTTCCGTGGCATTGCGATTTCCGCAATCCCGGCAAAGTGCCTGATGTGTGCCTGGAGGTCGTATCGTAGATTTATGCTCCATCGCTGCCTGTGCGAATTGGAAGAGAGGTCTTCTCCGGCACTCTGCCGGCTGGTGGATCGAATGCGTGAAACCTCCCTAAATGGCCCGCTATCCTAACTCTCGCTTGCTAACAGTTCCTCGATAAAATTGCAGGCTTGCCGCCAGTCATTTGTTTTGAGATGGATGCCCGCGATCGGATCGGCCGATGCGAAAAACCTTTCGTCGGCGATGAACTGGATAAGTGTCGCGCCGGCGTAGGAGCTTTGCACGGACCGAAGGTTCGTCGGGCTGTCGTCTATGAAGATGACCGGTGCGCGCCGCCCGCCCGCAAGGGCTGAGACGGCGCCGCCTTTCGGGCCGCTGTTCGTTACAAGTGGAAAACGAATTTCATGGTCGGCCAGCAGCTTCTCGCGAACCGGTTTGTTGTGCTGGCCGGGCAGGTTCGTCAGCAGAATGATATCAGCGCGAATCGACAATGCGGCGAGCGCATCGGCTGCGCCGTGAACGGGCCGTTGATTAGCGGTGTGAGTGTCGAAAAACGTGCTCAGGAGCGCGCGTACAGCATCCCTGGATGCCGGTTTTCCGTCGTCGTCGACAATATTTCCGTTGAGACGATAGCGGTGATCGGTGAAACGAAAGCCCTGCTTCCCCATGAAATCCTCGAGATGGGAGATGAAGTGCAGGATCACCTCGTCCACGTCGCAAATGATCAAAGGCTTGTTTGTGCGTGGAATTTCGACGATCTGCGCAAGCGTGTGCGGATTTGCCGTGGTGGGCTCAGCCATTTTCTTCAGCGTTCGCGTCGTCAATTTCAGCATTGCAAAGCACAAGATGCGCCGCCGCCACCATCGTCGGCCGGTAGCCTTTTGTTTCGGTGAAGGCGAGCAGAAGCGATTCGTGCTCCATGTAGAATTCCAGAACGCCGACAAGAAAGCCGGGCTCGGTGGAAGCCGCGCGCAGTTCCGCGGGGCCGATTCCCGAAAGAGCGAGAAAGCGGCCAAGGTGCTCCAAATCCTGCGCGAGATAGCCGAGGGCGTCGGTTGCCAGCTTTTCAGCTGCCTCGGTTGTCAGGCTGCGCGTACTACCTAACGTCATATACATTTGCCTTTCCGAAACGAATTCTCCGTAAGATAGTCGCGAATGTAATGCGGGGAAGAAGCGGACGCCATACGTGGCAGGGGCCATACTATAATCATCTCCTGATTGAGTATGGGTTCTGGAGGCACGAGGGTCGGGAAAGCCGGCCTGTACTGGAAGGCGCTGCTGAGAAGGCGGAAAAAATGTCCAAAACCGTGCTGATCGTTGAGGATAACGAACTCAACATGAAGCTGTTCCATGACCTTCTCGAGGCGCATGGTTATCAGACCCTGCAGACGCGCACCGGCATTGAAGCGCTTGAGCTTGCGCGCGCGCACCATCCGGATCTGATCCTCATGGATATCCAGCTTCCCGAGGTTTCCGGGCTGGAGGTGACCAAGTGGATCAAGGAAGATGACGACCTGAAGACCATACCCGTGATCGCGGTGACCGCCTTTGCCATGAAGGGGGACGAGGAGCGAATCAGACAGGGTGGATGCGAGGCATATATTTCGAAACCTATTTCAGTCGTTAAGTTCCTTGAGACGGTTAGATCGTATCTTGGGGAATGATTGGTAAAGGGCTGGGGCTGGCTAAATGACGGGGCGAATTCTGGTCGTCGATGACGTCAAGGCGAACGTGCGTTTGCTGGAAGCGCGTCTGCTCGCAGAATATTTCGAAGTGAAATGCGCGACCTCCGGCGAAGAGGCGCTCAAGACGATCAGAGATTGGTCCTGCGACATCGTCCTCCTGGACGTTATGATGCCCGGTATGGACGGCTTTGAGACCTGCGCCAGGATAAAGGCCGAACCACGCACACGGCATGTTCCCGTCGTCATGATCACCGCGCTTGACCAGACGCAGGACCGGATCAAGGGGCTGGAGGCCGGTGCCGACGACTTTCTGACAAAACCGATCAATGACGTGGCGCTTGTCACACGCGTGCGTAACCTGATCGCGTTGAAGCGCGCTTCCGACGAATTGCGTATGCGCGCGCATACCGGCAGCGTCCTCGGTTGCGACGATGATCAAGCCGCGGCCGAAGGCGCTGCAAGCCGCCTGCTTGTCGTTGACGATCGCGCCTCGTCGTTGGAGCGTCTGGAAAAGATGCTCAGTGCCGAACATGTTGTCGACGGAGAAGCCGATCCGGCTCAGGCGGTGGAGCGCGCCGCGGGCGGGCAGTACGAGCTGGCTGTCGTCAACCTTTCGCTTCAGAACGCGGATCCGTTGCGGTTTTGTTCGCAACTGCGCGATCAAGAGCCCACGCGGCAGTTACCGATCATGGTGATCGCCGATCCCGATGACACGCCACGGATGATGCGCAGCCTCGATCTCGGCGTGAACGACTATGTGCTGCGCCCGGTCGACAAGCATGAACTGCTGCTGCGCGTTCGCTCTCAGGTTTCGCGCAAACGCGCCAACGACCGCCTTATGAGCGATGTTCAAAAGACGATCGCGCTCGCGGTTACGGACGCCCTTACGGGCCTCCATAATCGCCGGTACCTGGAAACGCACCTTAATACGCTGACAAGGCAGGCGCGCGATAGGGAAGGCAATCTTTCGGTGCTTACCCTCGATATCGACTTTTTCAAGTCGATCAACGACACGCATGGGCATGATGTCGGCGATGAAGTGTTGAAGGAATTTGCCCGCAGGCTCAAGTCCAACATACGGGGGCTGGACCTTGCATGCCGCCATGGTGGCGAAGAGTTCGTGCTGGTCATGCCTGATACCGATCTTTCCGTGGCGTATCAGGTCGGCGAACGTATCCGGCGCCTTGTTGCATCGGAGCCGTTCCGGGTGCAGAACGGGCCGGAAATGCTTACGGTGACGGTCAGCGTTGGCGTGGCAAGCTATCATGGCGAGGGCGATACGCCCGAGGAAATCCTCAAACGTTCTGATGAGGCGCTATATTCCGCAAAGCGTGAAGGGCGCAATCGGGTGGTCTCCCAGGCAGCCTGAAACCATCCACGTTCAAAGCATATATCTGGACGTAATTTTGCTCCCGTCTTTCGTGCCGGTCTTCACGGAAATCGAAATTAACCTCGTTACTTTACTAAAATTGTAATTTTTCTTGGACGGTGCTCTCATGTATGTTGCTTCCAGGCTTCGGCACTGTAGTCTCGACATACGAGAGAAATCGCGGACATCCCGTCATGAACTCGGCGGATGAAACCGTTTGAGATCCCTACGGTACTCTCAGGTCCGCCGCATCTCCTGGGTTCCGTAGGGTGGGCCGGTTGCGGTGCAGGATAGAGTGGCCTCCTCGTTACGCCTGCGTCGCAACCGGCCGAATCATTATCGATTGGAAACAAATTTGTTAGAATAACTCGGTAATAAAAAAGGGCGCCGAAGCGCCCGATTTCAAAAAGCATAACCTGCAGTCAATCGGGTTACTTGATTTTCGCTTCGCGGAACTCGACGTGCTTCTTCGCGACCGGATCGTATTTTTTCTTCGTCATTTTTTCCGTCATGGTGCGGGTGTTCTTCTTGGTGACGTAGAAATATCCGGTGTCGGCCGTCGAGACGAGCCTGATCTTGATTGTTGTCGCCTTGGCCATGGCTTTCGTCCTTGCGTGTGTCGTGCCCGAATACGCTGGAATACCGCTTGCGAAGCGGTGAGCTGCGGCCGGGCGATCAGTGAAAACGTCGCGCGCACCATAAGGATGGTTCCTATAAAGTCAAGCCGGATTCCGGTTGGAGCCGGACCATATTCTGTAAAGGGCGATGAGCGCGAAGACGGCGAAAAGAAACGCGCATACGTATGGCAATCCGGCTGGCCCGATCGTTGTCAGCCCCGCCCCCATCATCGTCGGGCCGATCAACATTCCAGTGGAATACATCATGACGAAGGCGGCATTGGCGCCGGCAAGGGCTTTTCCCCGGTAGCGCGCACCGAGATGCGTCAGTCCGATCGTATAGAGGCCCGCGATAAAACCGCCCCAGACGAACAAGACCGCTAGCAGCGTCGGGAAGTCTTGCGAGACGGGCGGCATCAGCAGCGCTCCGCCCGTGCCGATCGCGGCGCATGCGAACAGGAGCCATCGCCGGTCGTATCGGTCGGCGGCTATCCCCAACGGTATCTGAAGCAGGACGTTGCCCAGGGCAACCGCCGAAACCAATAGCGCGGCATCCGACGGCCCGAGACCGACGCGTACCCCGAAGATCGGAAGTAGCGACAGGGCGCCTTGTTCCACTGCACCGAAGACAAGGCCCGCGAGCGTGCCCAGTGGTGCGGCGAAAAGATAGGTAAGGATCGGCAGGGAGGTCTCTTCGCCATGCCGGGACGGTTCGTCGGCCCGCGCAAGCAGCACCGGTACCGCGGCGATCACGAGCAGGATGGCGCCCGCGACGAATGGAACCAATCCGGCTGTCCCGGTCAGGGTGAGGATGGCCGGTCCCGTGGCAAAACCGATCGATAGCACCGTGGCGTAAATGCCCATTACGAAGCCGCGTCTGGCATCGGGCGCAAGCGCGTTGATCCAGTATTCCGAAAGGATGAATGCAATGGTGACCGCTCCGTGGAAAATGACGCGCAGCGGAAACCACATCCAGAAGGCTTCGGCGAAATAAAAACCGATCAGCGATATCGCCGCGAATACCACGCAGAGGAAGGTTGTGCGGGCTGTGCCGATCCGGAACGCAAGTCCCGGTGCGATTGGCGTCACGGCAAGCGAGGCAACGCCTGCCATTGCGGTGTTGATGCCGATCCACGTGCCGGAAACACCGCGCGCTTCCAGCGTCAGCGACAGGAGCGGCAGGCTGATCGATAGCGCGATGCCGACGGCGGTGATCGCCGATATGGCGGCGGCTATGCCGCGCAGGCGCCGCGCCTTATCGACAGTCGCACCCAAAGCGCCCACCGCTTGAACCCTCCGATAAAGAAAGCGCTCATTATTGACGCAGCGTCTATCTCAGACTTCTTCGCGGATAAAGCCCTTGCCGCGCCAGTAGTAGAAGGGGACGGGCGTTTCCGGTGCCAGGTCGCGGTCCGAGGAAAGCCGGTTTTGCAGTTCCTCGATGATCGTCAGCGTGATCGTTGGGAGTTCAAGATCCTTCGCCGCATCCAGCGTCAGCCAATGGACGTCCTCCAACTCTCCGGAAGGGCCCGTACCTTCGGCAAGCTGCCCGGCGATCGCATCTGCGGGAACGGCAAGAAATCTCGTGTCGAATCGGCGCGGGCGGCGCGGCGGAGTGATGGCGCGCGCAATCAGGCGCATGGGCGTGAGGTCGGGCATGAGGCCGCGATCGGAAAAGGCTGCGAAATCCCCTTTTCCCTGCCATTTGCTTTCGATCCTGGAGCCGACGAAAACCCCTGCTTCCTCGTAGGTTTCACGCACGGCCGCCACCGCAAACGCCCTTGCACGGGCGCCTGTTTTCGGCCCTTTCATGGAATGGGCAAGTTTGCGTGAAACTTCCGGGTGGTAGCTGCCGGTAACGGGAGTGCGGGAATCCGATGGATCCACGCGCCCGCCCGGAAACACGAACATGCCGGGCATGAAGCGGTGGCGCTTGTGCCGCCGCCCCATCAGTACCTTGAATTCGCCGTTCGCCTGTCTGTCGAGGATCAGCAGCGTCGCCGCGTCCTTCGGCCGGACGTTGGGATGGTGCGTCTGCCTTTCCGCATTCGACAGGCGTTCGACGAGGGTTTTGCTCATGAGCGCTCGGCCATGACGACGCCCGCTTCTTCCGGGGCGTCCGGATCGACGCTGTTGGGGTCGAAGCCATGCATGTAGAGGCCCCATTGCAGGCCAATCAATGCGCCTTTTATGGGCCGGAGGAAAAAGAGGGATGAAAGGATCGTCAGTGGCAGCCAGAGCGCCATGTGTATCCACATGTCGGGCCGGTAGGCGATTTCGATGCCGAGCGCCAGTGGAACGATCAGGTGGCCGACGAGGAATATGGTGAAATAGGGCGGGGCATCGTCGGCGCGGTGATGATGCAGCTCCTCGCCGCAGGAATTGCACTCACGAGCCACGGTCAGGTAACCGTTGAAAATACGCCCCGCGCCGCAGGACGGGCACTTGCAAAAAAGCCCGCGCAGCACCGCCTTGCCGGTATCGCGCTTGGGAAGCGCAATTTCCGGCGCTTCATGTTCGGTTCCATATGTCACGCTCATCTGCGTCGACCTTTCTTCTGGCGGCCTGGCGCCTTTTGGGCGGCATCTCTGACGCGGCCGCTTCGGGTCTGCGGCCGCTTGAAGGCGGACCGTTTCGTTAGATAACGACCCTCGCTCAGGAGTTCAAACCGCAGCGCGCCGGCAAACGGCGCTGCCTCTACAAGGCGAACCTCTACATGGTCGCCCAATCGGTACGTTTCTCCCGTGGATCGGCCGATCATGGAATGTGACGTTTCGTCGTAGTGGTAATAATCCTCGCCGATTGTCGATGCAGGCACGAAACCATCCGCGCCGGTATTGTCGAGGCGGACGAATAGGCCGGATTTTACAACGCCCGAAATACGGCCGTTGAACGTAGCGCCCACCTGATCCTTCATCCAGATGGCAATCAGCCGGTCGATCGTCTCTCGTTCCGCCAGCATCGCCCGGCGCTCGGCAGCCGATACTTCCGCGCCGATCGCCTCCAGCTTGCTCTCGATGCCTTCGGGCAGGCCGTCGTTGCCGAGGTCGAGCGCGCGAATGAGGCCGCGATGAACGATCAGATCCGCATAACGGCGGATCGGCGAGGTGAAATGTGCATATCGGCGAAGGTTCAGGCCGAAGTGGCCGATATTCGCCGGAGCGTATTCCGCTTGCGCCTGGCTGCGCAGGATCACCTCGTTTACGAGCTGGTCGTTGGGCGTTCCCTGCACTTTTTTCAAGATACCGTTGAAAACGGAGGGACGCAGGCCCCCGCGCTGGGACAGCTTGATGTCGAGCGTTGCGAGAAAGTCCTTCAACGCCTCCAGCTTTTCCGGGCTGGAAGCGTCGTGAATCCGGTATAGTAGCGGCGTCTGCCTTTTTTCGAGCGTTTCGGCGGCGGCGACATTTGCCTGGATCATGAATTCCTCGATGAGCTTGTGCGCATCGAGGCGTTCGGGCACATAGATCGCGGCCACCATGCCCTTCTCGTCGAGCCTGATTATTCTCTCCGGCAGGTCGAGGTCGAGGGGTTCGCGGTCATCGCGCCCCTTTTTCAAGACGGCGTAGGCATCCCAAAGCGGTTTCAGAACACCGTCCAGAAGCACTTCCGTCTTTTCGTCCGTCTGGCCGTCGATCGCGGCCTGCGCCTGAACGTAGGACAGTTTGGCCTGCGAGCGCATGAGGATGCGGTGGAAGCTGTGGCTACGCTTCTTGCCCGCCTTGTCGAAAACCATGCGTACGGCCATCGCCGGCCGGTCTTCCAGTTCACGCAGTGAGCACAGGTCGTTCGAGATGCGTTCGGGCAACATCGGAATGACACGGTCGGGGAAATAGACCGAGTTGCCGCGAATGTGCGCTTCCCTGTCGAGCGCGGAGCCGGGCCGCACATAAGCTGCCACATCGGCGATCGCGACTGTGACGATATGGCCGCCTTCGTTGTCGGGCGCATCGTCCGCCACCGCATGCACCGCGTCGTCATGGTCCTTGGCGTCCGGCGGGTCGATGGTGACAAGCGGCAGGTCGCGCCAGTCTTCGCGTTCGCCCGGCTTTACCGGCTCGGCGCTTTCGGCTTCCGCCAGCACGGTGGCTGGAAAGTCATGCGGGATGCCATGCGTATGGAGAGCGATTTCGGAAACCGCCATCTCGGAGTTCATTGAGCCGATACGCCTGGTAATTCGCGCCTGCGGCAGCCCGAAGCGGCTGGTTCGGGTAATCTGGACGGTTACGAGATCGCCATCTTCCGCGCCCTTGAGGTCTGATGTGTCGACCTGCAGCTCTTTTTGTTTTCGCTCCACCGGCTCAAGCCTTGCGCCGGCCCGGCCCGAATGAAGCCGCAGGATGCCAAGAACGGTCGTCTGCCGGCGCTCAAGCAGCTTGATAATGCGTGCCGAGTGCTTCGCTTCCCGGCCCGGGTCGACATCGGAAAGGCGAACGAGCGCCTGATCGCCAATGCCTCCGGCAGGGCCGGGCTTCTTGTGGCGCTCCGGAAGTATGAGGATCTTCGGCGGTTTTCCGTTCTCCTCCTCGTCCCATTTCATCGGTTCGCCAAGGAGTTCGCCATCGGCGTCCCTTGCGATCAGGTTGACGACCAGAACGGGCGGCAGATCGCCCGGCCTCATGAGCCGTTTCTGCCGCTTTTCCAGAACGCCTTCCTCGGCAAGGTCGTTCAGGAGGCGCTTCAAAAAAATGCGCTGTCCGCCTTTGATGGCGAAATGCTTGGCGATTTCCCGCTTGCCGACCTTGCCCGGCTGAGAGGCGACGAAGGCAAGAATGTCCTCGCGGCTTGGGAGTTCGTCGCCTCCCTTGTCGGTCTTCTTGCGTTTCTTCGCCTTGGCTGGTCCGCCGCGTGTCAAGATGCGTCTTCCGTCGCGCTTTCCGTCGCGCTCTTGCGAGATGGCTTCTTTGCCGTCGATTTCTTGGCTGCAGGCTTCTTTGAAGCTGCCTTCTTGGTCGTTTTGCCCTTGCCGCTCTTCTCGGCTTTTGCATTGACCAGTTCGATTGCGCGTTCAAGCGTGATTGACTGCGGATCGCTATCCTTCGGCAGCGTGGCGTTCACCTTGCCCCACTTGGCGTATGGGCCATAGCGCCCGTCGTAAACGGCTATTACGCCGCCGTCCGGGTGTTCGCCAAGCTCTTTCAGCGGTGCTGCCGCAGCCCCTCGCCGTCCGCCGCCCTTGGCGCGCTTTTGCGCCAGCGCGTCAACCGCCCGGTTAATGCCAACGGAGAAGACCTCCTCGGGGCTGTCGAGATTGGCATATGTCCCGTCATGCAGGACGAACGGGCCGTAGCGGCCAATGCCCGCGCTGATCATCTTGCCGTCTTCCGGGTGCGGGCCCACGTCGCGCGGCAGCGACAGGAGCCTGAGCGCTTTCTCCAGATCCATAGCATCGGCCGACCAGCCGCGCGGAAGCGAGGCGCGCGGCGGCTTTGCGCCTTCGCCGCGCTGCACGTAGGGGCCGAAACGGCCGCTGCGAAGCGTAACGTCTTCGCCCGTTTCCGGGTCCTGGCCAAGCAGGCGTGGGCCTTCGGCCGCAGCCGCCGCTTCCCCGTCCTGCCCGTTTGCTGAAAGCTGTCGGGTGTAGCTGCAGGGCGTGTCCGGATCGTTGTAGTTGGAACAGCCGACAAACGCGCCGAAGCGGCTGACCTTCAGGGACAGCTGACCCTTGCCGCAGGCGGGGCACACTCGAGGGTCGCTGCCGTCTTCGCGCTCAGGGAAGATATGAGCGGCTAGCAGGTCGTTCAGCGCATCGAGAACCTCGGAAACGCGCAAATCCTTGATGTTGTCGACCGCGCCTGAAAATTCACGCCAGAAGTCGCGCAAGACGTCTTTCCACTCTAGTTCGCCGGCGGAGATGCGGTCGAGCTTTTCCTCAAGATCGGCGGTAAAGTCATATTCGACATAGGTGTCGAAGAAGCTTTCCAGAAATGCGATCACGAGCCGGCCCTTGTCTTGTGGAACAAGGCGCTTCTTGTCGAGTTCGACGTAGTCGCGGTCGCGCAGCGTCTGCAGGGTGGATGCATAGGTCGAAGGCCGGCCGATGCCCAGTTCTTCCATCTTCTTGACGAGCGTCGCCTCGGTGTAGCGCGGCGGCGGCTCGGTAAAATGCTGGTCGGCTTCGATGAAGATACCTTTTTCAGAAGCGCCTTTGCTCAGGCCCTCGTTTTCCTTCACGTCGGGCAGGCGCTTGGCTTCCTCGTCTTCCTCATCGTCGCGCCCCTCCTGGTAAAGCGTGAGAAAACCGTCGAAACGCACGACCGAACCGGTCGCCCGAAGGTCCGCCTTGCGGCCACCGGACGAAGCGGCAATGTCGATCGTCGTGCGTTCCAGCACGGCGGATTCCATCTGGCTTGCGATCGTGCGCTTCCAGACCAGCTCATAAAGCCGCGCCTGGTCGGGATCGAGAAAACGTGCAACATCCTTCGGCCGGCGCGACAGGTCGGTCGGGCGGATCGCTTCGTGAGCTTCCTGTGCGTTCTTGGCCTTCGAGGAATAGTGCCTCGGCTTTTCGGGAACGTAATTGGTGCCGTAGTCTTGGCCGATTACCTTGCGGGCGCCGGAGATCGCTTCTCCCGCGATCTGCACGCCATCGGTACGCATATAGGTGATGAGGCCGACGGTTTCGCCGCCGATGTCGATCCCTTCGTAAAGCTTCTGGGCGATCTGCATTGTGCGCTGGGCGGAAAACCCGCATTTGCGCGAAGCTTCCTGCTGCAATGTCGAAGTCGTGAAGGGGGCGTAAGGGTGCCGCTTCTGCGGCTTCGATTCGATCGAGGCAACCCTGAATCCTGCCCCTTGCAAAAGGCTTTTGAGATCGTCCGCCTGCTCTTTGGAAGTGATATCCAGCCGCCCGAGCTTCTTTCCGTCGGCGCCCACAAGGCGCGCCTGCAAGGGCTCTCCCGCTTCCGTCTTGAGGTTCGCGAGGACCGACCAGTATTCCTGCCTTACGAAGGTCTCGATTTCGCGTTCGCGGTCGCAGACGAGGCGAAGCGCAACGGACTGGACGCGGCCGGCGGATCGCGCGCCGGGAAGTTTTCGCCACAGTACCGGAGAAAGCGTGAAGCCCACCAGATAGTCTAGTGCGCGGCGCGCGAGATAGGCATCGACCAGCGGCGCGTCGATGGGGCGCGGATGCTCCATGGCCTCCAGGATCGATTTCTTGGTAATGGCGTTGAAGACGACCCTTTCGACGGGTTTGTCCTTCAGGACTTTCTTGTTCTTGAGCACCTGTAGGACATGCCAGGAAATTGCCTCGCCCTCGCGGTCGGGGTCGGTCGCGAGGATCAGGCGGTCGGCATCTTTCACGGCCCGCGCGATTTCGTTCAGACGCTTCTGGGATTTTGAATCCACATCCCAGGTCATGTCGAAATCGTCGTCCGGGCGAACCGAGCCGTCCTTTGCCGGCAGGTCGCGCACATGGCCATAGGACGCCATGACCTGATAGCCGGAGCCCAGGTACTTGTTGATTGTCTTGGCCTTGGCCGGCGATTCCACAATGACGATATTCATCGATACCCAATCGCAAATGACGTGAAAGACGTGCGGCGCTACGATGCCGATACGTCGAGGTCTGGCGTGACGATCACCAATCGGAAGTCGGCTGTCAAATGGCCCGTTCGGGGAACGCGGTCAAGGCCTTCTGCTGCCGACTTATAGCTGAAACATATCTATATAATTGAAATATATATTGAAACGCCGTCAGTGACGGGCATCTATCAGGGATATCTTGCCGCCGGAATGTCGCTCCACCCTTCCGGCGACCTCCAGTTCCAGGATGACGACGTTGATCATCCTTGTTGGAATTCCGGTGAATTGCGCGATTTCGTCAGGGTCGGCAGGGGTTGGGCCGAGTGCCGAAATAACGCGCCCGCGGTCCGTATCGTCGAGCGGCCCAAGGTCGTCCACCGGAGTTTCCTCTCCGAAGAAACTTTGTTGTGCGGGGCGGATGATATTGCGGCCGTTGCCGAGGCTTTCAAGCACGTCTTCGGCCGTGCCCACAAGTGTTGCTCCCTCGCGGATCAGGCGGTTTCCACCCTCCGAGCGCGGGTCGAGCGGGGAGCCCGGCACAACGAAGACCTCCCGGTTCTGCTCCACGGCGAAGCGCGCCGTATGCAGCGAGCCGGAGGCTCGCGCGGCCTCGATGAGGATGATCCCGCGCGAGAGCCCAGATATCAGGCGGTTCCGGCGTGGGAAGTCGCGCGCTCTCGGCCGCCACCCAAGCGGAATTTCGCTGATGGCCGCCCCGCCGAGGTTGACGATATCGGCCAGCAGGGCTTCGTGCTGAGGCGGATAAAGCACGTCGATACCGCCTGCGAAGACGGCGATCGTCCCGGTTTTCAAGGCCGCCTGGTGTGCGGCTCCGTCGATCCCTCGCGCAAGGCCCGAGACGATCGTGAAGTCGGCTTCGCCAAGACCACGCGCAATTTCGCCGGCAATCTTGCGGCCCGTGAGCGAAGCGTTGCGCGCTCCCACGATTGCGAGCATGTTTTCATGCTTGATCGCGTCGCGTGTTCCTCGGAGCGAGAGGAGAGGGGGCGGCCCGTCGATATGAGCAAGATGCGCCGGGTAGGCATTCTCTCCAATGGCGATGAGATACCCGCCGATGGCCTCCAGGCGCTCGATTTCCTCATCGACATCGGCTGTTGAGGCAATCCTAACGCCCTTGCCACCACCGCGGCGGGAGAGTTCAGGTAGCATTTCAAGTGCTGCTTCCGCCGATCCGTAGTGGCGCATCAGGCGGTGAAAGGTGCTGGGCCCGACATTGTCGGACCTGATCAGCCGCAGCCAGTCACGCTTTTCGGCAGGCGTCGGCGCGCGATATCCGGTCTGGTCCGAAACGTTGGTCATCCCCTGGAGCCTATGCGGCTTTCGGTGCCGGCAAGCAGCCGCTTGATGTTGTCCGCGTGTTTGATCCAGAGAAGCACCGAAAGCAGGGCCATCAACTCAGAGGCCTGCGGCACGCGGAAATAAAACCCGAGCAGTAGCGGCGTGATCAGGCTCGCCGCGAGCGCGGAAAGTGATGAAAAGCGGCTGACGGCGGCAACCGCGATCCAGATCAGAGCAAAGGCGATTGCCGCTTGCCAGTGAAGGCCGAGCAGAATGCCGAGATAGGTCGCAACCCCCTTGCCGCCCTTGAACTTCAGCCAGACCGGGAAAAGGTGCCCAATAAACGCGCCGAAACCGGCGGTTACCGCCATATCGGGACCGTAAAACCGGTAGGCGACGAGATAGGCAGTGGTACCCTTCAGCATGTCACCCAGAAGGGTGAGGGCGGCTAACCCCTTGTTGCCGGTGCGCAACACGTTCGTCGTACCGATATTGCCGGAGCCGATATTGCGGATATCGCCGAGCCCTGCGAGTTTCGTGAGCACAAGGCCGAAAGGGATCGAGCCCAGAAGATAGCCGAAGACGAGCGCGGCGATGAAATATGGCCAGGAAAATGCCCAGCTGATCGGATCCGGCACCTTGCATCCTCCGGTTGCGGTCGCTTTCAAGCGTAATTGTAGACGGTGCGCCCTGCAACAATCGTCCTGAGCACGCGGCCGGAAAAACGGGCATCCTCGAAGGGCGTGTTCTTGGATTTCGAATGGATTTTCGCCTTGTCGAGAATCCACGGCCGGTCGGGGTCGAAAACGGCAATATCGGCGGGAGTGCCGGGCTTAAGCGTTCCCGCATCGATCCCGAGCCGCTTTGCCGGGTTGCACGTCATGGCGGCCAGCAACTTCATTAAAGGCACATCATCGTTGTGGACAAGCCGGAGGCCTGCCGCAAGCAGCGTCTCCAGCCCGATCGCTCCGTCCTCGGCTTCCGCGAAAGGATGCCGCTTCGTCTCTACATCCTGCGGGTCGTGGTTGGAGACGACGATGTCGATCGTACCGTCGGCGAGGCCGGCAATCATCTCCTGCCTGTCGTCCTCTTCCCTGAGTGGCGGCGCCATCTTGAAGAAGGTGCGATAGGGGCCGATGTCGTTTTCGTTGAGCGTCAGGTGGTTGATCGAAACCGCCGCCGTAATATCGAGGCCGGAACGCTTCGCCCTTCGGATCGCGTCGGCACTTTCGCCGCAGGAAATCATCTGGGCGTGATACCTGCCCCTTGTCAGCGCAACGAGCCTGAGGTCTCGCTCCAGCATGATGAACTCCGCCTCGCGCGGCGACCCGGAAAGCCCTTTCCAGCTCGCGTTCAGGCCTTCGTTCATCACGCCGTTGGCTGCAAGGTCCGGATCCTCGGTGTGATGGATGACGAGGGCGCCGAAATCGCGGGCGTATGTGAGTAAGCGGCGCATCGTTCGCGAACTGGCGATCGACCGGTGGCCGTTGGTGAAGGCGACGGCGCCCGCTTCGCCGAGCAGGCCGATTTCGCTCATCTCCTCGCCTTGCAGGCCCTTGGTAAGGGCCGCCATGGGGCGGACGTTTACAAGTGCTGTATCGCGAGCCCGGCGCAGGAGAAAGTCCACAAGGGCCGGGTCGTCGATCACCGGGTTGGTTTCAGGCAAGGTGACGATGGTGGTCACCCCGCCCGCCGCTGCCGCTTCGCTGGCGCTTGCAAGCGTTTCGCGGTGTTCCGCCCCCGGTTCTCCGACGCCTACGCACATGTCGACAAGGCCGGGCGAAACGACCGCGCCTTGCACATCGACGATCTCGGCGCCGTCCGGCGGCGTTTGGGATATCGTCTCCGGCCCGGACGCCAGTATCCTGCCCTCGGCAACGAAAACCGATCCCGCCTCGTCCAGATTGCGGGAAGGATCGACGACGCGGGCATTGATCAGTGCGAGTGGCCTTTCGCTTTCCGCCATTATCTTCGCCCCGTCCTCACTTGTTCGGCAGATGTTCGGATAGCGCTTCAAGCACCGCCATGCGCACGGCAACGCCCATCTCCACCTGCTCGCGAATGAGGCTTTGAGGACCGTCGGCGATTTCCGGGTCGATTTCCACGCCCCGGTTCATGGGGCCGGGATGCATGACGAGCGCGTCGGGCCTGGCATAGCTGAGCTTTTCGCGGTCGAGCCCCCAGTAGCGGAAATATTCGCGCACGGACGGTACAAAGGAGCCCGCCATGCGTTCGCGTTGCAGGCGCAGCATCATGACGATATCGACGTCCTTCAACCCTTCCTTCATGGAGGAATGCACTTCCACGCCCATCTTTTCTATCCCAGTGGGCAGGAGCGTCGAGGGGGCGATAACCTTGACCCTGGCGCCAAGCGCGTTCAACAGGATGATATTGGACCGGGCAACCCGCGAATGCAGGATATCGCCGCAAATTGCGACGACGAGACGCGCGATCCTGCCTTTGTGGCGGCGCATGGTCAGCGCGTCGAGCAAGGCCTGGGTCGGGTGTTCGTGCGGGCCGTCGCCGGCGTTGATGACGGAACAGTCGATCTTGTTGGCCAGAAGCTCCACCGCGCCGGCGGCGTGGTGGCGCACGACCAGGATGTCCGGATGCATGGCGTTGAGCGTTGCCGCCGTGTCGATCAGCGTTTCCCCCTTCTTCACCGAGGAGGAGGAGACCGACATGTTCATGACGTCGGCGCCGAGCCGCTTGCCCGCGATCTCGAAGGAAGATTGCGTTCTCGTGGAAGCTTCGAAGAAAAGGTTGATCTGGGTGCGCCCTCGCAGCACCGCCTTTTTCTTTTCCACCTGCCGGCTGACTTCGATCGCCTCTTCGGCGCGATCCAGAAGGCCCAGGATTTCCTGCGGTTGAAGACCTTCTATGCCGAGGAGATGCCGGCGCGGGAAGGCGGGGTGGGAGCCGCCTGTCTTGGGTTCATCATGCGCGTTCATTAGGGTCTGGCCCCATAAAATTGATGCAAATGGCACCTGAAACGGCAAAGAGATGCAAGGAGAAGGGCGCGGAGCGGGTCGGCTACCCGGTCAAGCGCTTCGACGCAACAGGTCGAAGCCGTTTCGGTGTCTGGAAGATATGGCTGATTTGGCCGGCTACTTTGTCGCAAGACCTTGAAAACCGGATTGGTTTCCTGCGCTCTTGCTTCTCGTATCCGATCAAATCGGCTCATACCATTTCCGTCAATTTTATGGGGCCAGCCCCTAAGCCATCCTCTTAGGCCTTTGCAGGCGATAGGGCAAGACGTCGGCGCAAGGCGTGATAAGCTATTCGCAGGAATTGATAAGAGTCGGGAGCTTAAGGCGATATGTCCGATCGAGACAGCGCTGTCGACAGCGCTCCGCAACCGGGCGATGAGGTGGCTGAAAAGCCCGGGATGCCCGCATCCACGCCGGCGGGAGAACGGTTTCGCACGCATGAGGTGACGAATCAGCCCAGCCCCTATGTCGGCTACAATCTCTTCGATGGCGATCCGCTGCTCATTGCCGCCCTTGGGAACATGCTCGACGAAACAGCCGAGGGAGAGCTTTCGGCGCTTGGCCGTTTCTGGGGATCGAACGAGGCGCAGGAATTCGGCCGGCTGGCAAACAAGCACCCTCCGGTTCTGCACACGCATGATGCTTATGGAAACCGTCTCGAGACGGTGGATTTTCATCCCGCCTATCACGCATTGATGCGCCGTTCTGCCGAAGCAGGGCTGCACATGGCGATGGTGGATGACGACGAAACGAGGAATGGGCGGCGCCATTCGCTCCGCGCGGCGGCGTTTTACGTAACGACGCAGACTGACGCCGGCCACCTTTGCCCCCTCACCATGACGAATGCGGCTGGCGCTGTCCTCAGACACGAAGCCACTGTTGCGCAAGAGTGGCTGCCGCGCATTCGCGCCCGCAAATACGATCACCGCTTCCGCCCCGCTTCCGAAAAGATGGGCGTCACCCTCGGTATGGGCTTTACCGAAAAGCAGGGCGGGACGGATCTTCGCCGCATCACGACGGTAGCCGAGCCTGTGGAAGACGGCAGCTATCGCGTGACCGGCCACAAATGGTTCTTTTCTGCCCCCATGTCGGATGCGTTCGTCGTGCTTGCCAAAACGGCGGAAGGGCCGACGGCCTTCCTTCTGCCGCGCTTCAGGCCTGACGGCACAGTCAATGAAATCCGCGTTCGAAGGCTGAAGAACAAGCTCGGCAATCATTCCAACGCCTCTTCGGAGGTCGAATTCGAGCATGCTTACGCCCAGCGTATCGGGCCGGAAGGGGCGGGCATTCGTACGGTCATCGATATGATCACGCCCACCCGGATCGATTGCGCGGTGGGATCTGCCGGTCTCATGCGTGCCGCGGCCGCGCGCGCTGTCCATCATGTGCGTGAAAGAGTGGCCTTCGGCGGAGCTCTGATCGATCAGCCGCTGATGCTGCGGGTTATCGGCGACATGAGCCTAGATGTGGCGGCGGCGACCGCGCTTGTCGTCCGCCTCGCGCGGGCGATGGATCGCGCTGCTGAAAGCGAGCCCGATGCCGCCTATTTGCGGCTCATGACGCCCGCGGTGAAATACTGGGTCTGCAAGATTGCGCCGTCACTGATTTACGAGGCGATGGAATGTCTTGGAGGTAACGGATACACGGAGGATTTCGATCTCGCCAGGCTTTATCGCGAGGCGCCGGTCAATGCGATCTGGGAGGGCTCCGGCAATGTCATGGCACTCGACGTCGTGCGTGCTCTGGGGCGCGAGGCGGAAACTCTGGATCTTGTTCTGGAGGAAATCGAAAAGACGCTTGGCGCAACCGGTCCGGTATCGATCAACGTTCTGCGCGCGGCCGCCAAGGCCTGTGTCGACGAT
Source organism: Hongsoonwoonella zoysiae (assembly GCF_013266695.1). Lineage (GTDB taxonomy): Bacteria > Pseudomonadota > Alphaproteobacteria > Rhizobiales > Stappiaceae > Hongsoonwoonella > Hongsoonwoonella zoysiae. The sequence goes on along the minus strand of NZ_JABRXF010000002.1, from coordinate 1,004,733 downwards.
CCGGGATCGTCGCGCATCCTGACGGAGCAACTGGCGCTGACAGGCGCAGCGGCGGCACTGCGAGAGGTGGCGCCTGCCGTTTTGTCAGACGCTTTCATCGAAAGCCGGCTGGCTGGCCAGTGGCGCTCGACATACGGCATGCTCGATGCGCGTTTCGACTTGAAGGGGCTGGTCGACTGGCTTTATCCGCAGAAGCGATAGGGTCAGGTGGCGATCAGCAGCACAATCGGCATGGTGATGCCTGCAAGCAGCGTCTCGAACGTCAGGATTTCCGCCATGAGGCTGGCGTCGCCTCCCATCTGCCGGGCAAGCAGGTAGGAGCCGCTTGCAGCGGGCACCGACATGGCGATCATCACGACAAGGTATGCCGCGTCCTGAAGCCCGGCGAGCGATGAGAGCGTGAAGGCGACGAGCGGCATGACGGCCAGCTTCAATATGGCCGAGCTCGCAAGCGCTGGGCCGGGCCGGCGAAGTGCTGCGAGATTCAGACCTGCGCCGACGCACACGATGCCGATCGGCAGTGCCGCGCTGCCAAGGATCTTTAGCGTCGTCATCGCGAATTCCGGCAAGGGAAGGCCGGTAAGGTTCAAAAAAAGTCCGAGTGCGGTGGACCAGATGAAGGGGTTGCGGATGAGATCGCCCGCGATTTTTACCGGGCTCGGGCTCGATCCATGCGCATATCGCGACAGCACGATAACGCAGGTGATGTTGAGCACCGGTATCATCGCGACGATTGCAACCGCGAGCAGGGCAACGCCCTGAGGCCCCATGATTTCGTCGGCAAGCGCCAGGCCGATGAAGGTGTTCCAGCGGATCGCGCCTTGAAATACGGAGGTGAAACGCGGGCCGTCGACCTTGAATTTTCGTTCCAGAACAGGACGCAGTATCAGCGCGATCGTCGCGGTGATAAGGATCGATCCAAGCAGCGTCGCCGCCATGGCGAACGCGGGAAGTGTGGAAAAATCCGTCTTTGCGACCGTGTGGATGATGATCGCCGGAAACAGGACGAAATAGGCGATTTTTTCAAGGCCGCGCCATTGATCGCCCGTGATGATGCCGAGGCGCGCCACGACGGTTCCGGCGGCGATTACCATGAGAACCGGCAGGAGCGCGTTGACGATCACCATCATCGCTCAGTCGTCTCTCCCGCCGGAATGCGCGAGGAACCCGAGACGGTCGAGCAGTCCTTGCAGGATGTAGGCTGCCGCCATCTTGTCGACGAGTTCCGCGCGCCGTGCCCGCGAACGGTCGGCATCGATCAGCGTTCGTGTCACGGCCACCGTCGACAACCGTTCGTCCCAATATGTCATCGGGAGGTCGGTGAGGGCGGAAAGATTGCGCGCGAATGCGCGCGTCGCCTGTACGCGTGGGCCTTCGCTGCCGTCCATGTTGAGCGGCAGGCCGATGACGAGCCCGGCAACGTCATGCGCCTTGCACAATTCAAGGAGCCTTGCCGCATCGACGCCAAATTTCTTGCGGCGGATCGTCTCAAGGGGAGAGGCGATCGACAGGCCCAGATCGGAAAGGGCGAGTCCGATCGTTTTTGTTCCGAGATCAAGGCCGATCAACCGCTTGTCAGGCGGAATGAGGCCGGCAAATTCTTCATGGGTAACGGCGGGGTCGGTTGGCATGCGGCGGGCTTTAGCATGAATCGGTTCGGCTCGCTATTGTTTGAAAATCTGCGGTATTTACCTGCAGTTACGGTTTTTCTGCTGCATTACCCGCGTTACACTGGCGCATTGATTGCAAAGGGAGTGGGCCGAAATGAAGATCATCTGGTACGGACATTCGGCATTTCGAGTGGAAATTTCCGGCGCAACGCTTCTGTTTGACCCGTTTCTAACCGGAAACCCAAGTTTTCCGTCTTCCCTGAGCGTCGAGGAAGTGGCAAAGGGCGTTACGCATATTTTACTTACGCATGGGCATGACGATCACATCGGTGATGCGGTCGATGTTGCCAGGCAGTCTGGCGCGCAAATTACGTCGAATTTCGAGATCGCAATGTGGGCACAATCGCAGGGGATCGAGAATATCAATCCGATGGGGTGCGGCGGTACCGTGGATGTCGGCCCGTTTTCGGTGTCCTTGACCCAGGCGCACCACAGCTCTTCAAGCCTTTCCGGCGGCTGGCCGCCCGTTTACCTCGGCAATCCGAACGGGATCATCGTCCAGCCGAAGAACGAACCGCCCATTTACCACATGGGTGATACGGATATTTTCGGCGACATGGCGCTCATAAACGAGCTTTACGAGCCGAAAGTCGGCATCGTCCCGATCGGCGACCGTTTCACGATGGGGGCCAGGACAGCGGCGTTGGCCTGCAAGCGGTATTTCAACTTCGACGTGGTGGTGCCATGCCACTACGGAACGTTTCCAATTCTCGACCAGAACACCGAAAAATTCGTGGAAGAAATGGGCGGAGATGCTTTCAGGGTGGCGTCCATGGAGTCAGGCGGCTGGATCGAGACGTGATGCCCGAAAAGGCTTGGGTTTTTAAGGCTGGGCTCCGGTAAATCGGGCTTTTCTCCTGTAGCTCGAATGTTCACCGGATGATCGGTTTCTTGAATTTGTTCTTCGGCGTGGGCCTGATGATTTCCCCGTTGAGGTCGGCGCCGTGGATGATCTCGGCGTAATTCTGCTCGAACCGCTTGTGAACGTTGCGATTGTTGTTCAGGTAAAGCTTTCCGCCAACGATTTTCCAGGCTTCAGGAATAATCGGCACCTTCAAGGGCTTGCTCGCGTTCACGGTCAGGCCATCGCAAGAAGGGATATTCGGCCAGTCGGCGCGGTGTTTCGGGGTGTTTCGCTTGCCGCAGGCGAAAGGCCGGTGATATAGCCCGTGGGAATTCGAATCCTCACCGGGCGAAGTGCCCGCAAAACGAACCGGAGTGGACCATGTCCGTCGACATCGACACGGTGAAGCGTGTCGCGCGGCTTGCGCGCATCAAGGTCAGCGATCAGGAAGCGGAGCGCATGACCGGCGAATTGAACGGCATCCTGCAGTTCGTCGAGCAACTCGGCGAGGTGGATATTTCAGGTGTGGAGCCGATGACCTCGGTTGTCGAGCAGACGATGAAGAAGCGCCGGGACGAGGTGACGGACGGGAGTAAGGCCGAGGATATCGTAGCCAATGCCCCTGTTTCGGAAGACAATTTCTTCGTCGTTCCAAAGGTGGTCGAATGACCGGCGCTTGAGCCCGCTGCCGCCCTCCCAAATACCTGATCGAGCATAGAAATTCCGCCATGACCGACCTTACCCGCCTGACCATCGCCGAGGCCCGCGAGAAGCTGAAGGCCCGCGAGATATCCTCCAGTGAATTGACCGGGGCATTTCTCGATGCCATCGAGACCGTGAACCCGCACCTGAACGCCTATATCAAGGTGACGCCGGAAAAGGCGCGGGAGATGGCGAAGGCCTCGGACGAGCGGCTGGCGAAAGGCGAGGGCGGGGACCTGGAAGGCATCCCGCTCGGCATCAAGGACCTTTTCGCGACCGAAGGCGTCCACACCCAGGCTTGCAGCCATATCCTTGACGGATTTAAGCCGCGCTATGAATCCACCGTGACCGCGAACCTGTGGGCCGACGGCGCGGTGATGCTCGGCAAGCTCAACATGGACGAATTCGCCATGGGCTCGTCTAACGAGACGTCCTACTACGGTCCGGTCGTCAACCCGTGGCGGAAAGAACGCTCCAACCAGGCGCTGGTGCCGGGCGGTTCCTCCGGTGGATCCGCTGCTGCCGTTGCGGCAAGGTTGTGCATGGGCGCGACCGCGACCGACACCGGCGGCTCGATCCGCCAGCCAGCGGCGTTCACCGGAACGGTTGGCATCAAGCCGACCTACGGTCGTTGCTCACGTTGGGGAACTGTTGCGTTTGCCTCCTCGCTCGACCAGGCGGGGCCGATCGCCCACACGGTGCGCGACAGTGCTATCCTCTTGAAATCAATGGCTTCCGTCGATCCGAAGGATACAACCAGCGTCGACCGGCCGGTGCCGAACTATGAAGACGCCATTGGCCGTTCGGTCAAGGGCCTCAAGATCGGCATCCCGGCGGAATACCGCGTCGAGGGCATGCCGGGGGCGGTGGACGAGCTTTGGCAGCGCGGCATCGAGTGGCTGAAGGACGCAGGCGCCGAGATCGTCGATCTTTCGCTGCCGCACACGAAATACGCCCTTCCGGCCTACTATATCGTGGCGCCGGCGGAGGCCTCCTCCAACCTTGCCCGCTATGACGGCGTGCGCTACGGCCTGCGCGAATCCGGCAAGGATATCATAGACATGTACGAAAACACGCGTGCCGCCGGCTTCGGCGACGAGGTCAAGCGCCGCGTGCTGATCGGCACTTATGTGCTGTCGGCAGGCTATTATGACGCCTATTATCTGAAGGCGCAAAAAGTGCGCACGTTGATCAAGCGCGACTTCGACCTGGCCTGGGAAAGCGGGGTCGATGCGATCCTGACGCCGACGACACCTGACGCAGCGTTTGCACCGGGCGAGATCACCGATCCGGTAACCATGTACCTCAACGACGTCTTCACGGTGACGGTGAACATGGCGGGCCTGCCAGGAATTTCGGTGCCCGCCGGCCTCTCCGAAACCGGGCTGCCGCTGGGGCTTCAACTGATTGGCAAGCCCTTCGAGGAGGAAACGCTGTTCCAGCTCGGCCAGGTGATCGAGGATGCGGCAGGCCGCTTCCAGCCGCAGGAATGGTGGGCGTCGTAGAGAATTCCAGACCGTCCGATCTCATGGCAATCGGGGGCGAAAAAGGTGCCTGAGAAAGTCGAGACGGTCATAATCGGGGCAGGGGTGGTCGGTCTGGCGATCGCCCGCCGGCTTGCCCTGAAGGGACACGAGGTCGTGGTGCTGGAGCGCCACGGCCTGATCGGCTCCGAGACGAGTTCACGCAACAGTGAAGTCATCCACGCCGGCATCTACTACCCGACCGGCAGCCTGAAGGCGCGCGCCTGCTTGCAGGGCCGGGACATGCTTTACCGCTTCTGCGAGGACCACAAGGTGCCGCACGCGAAGACGGCCAAGCTGATCGTCGCGACCTCTGAAGACCAGCTTAGCGAACTGAAAGCCATCGGGGATAAGGCCGGGGATAACGGCGTAAACGACCTGCGCTTCCTGTCACGGGAAGAGGCGCTGGCGCTGGAGCCCGCTCTTCAGGCCCACGGCGCGCTGCTTTCACCCTCGACCGGCATTATCGACAGCCACGCCTTCATGCTGGCGCTGCAAGGCGACATGGAAGAAAACGGCGGTTTTCTGGCGCTGAACACGGAAGCGGCCGCGCTTTCCAGGCGCGATACCGGAGGTTTTCGCGTCGAGACTTGCGCCGAGGGCGGCTTCACGCTCGATTGCCGGAACCTCGTCGTCTCCGCAGGGCTGTCGTCTTCCAGCCTGATGAATGAATTTCGCGGAATTCCAGATAGTTACCGCGTCCCGCGCACCTATTACGCGAAGGGAAACTACTTCCGCCTTGCGAGTGGGCGCGCGCCGTTTTCAAGGCTGATCTACCCTGTTCCCGAACCGGGCGGCCTTGGCGTTCATCTGACGCTCGATCTCGGCGGGCAGGCCCGCTTCGGCCCGGATGTGGAATGGGTGGATGCGGTCGATTACCACGTCGATCCGGCGCGCGGTGAGCGGTTTTACGAGGCGATCCGCCGCTATTGGCCGGACCTGGCGGACGATGCTCTTACGCCCGACTATTGCGGCATACGCCCCAAGGTGGCGGGGCCGGGCGAACCGGCGGCGGACTTTCTTGTCCACGGCCCGAAAGCGCACGGGACCGAGGGCCTCGTCGCGCTTTACGGAATAGAATCCCCGGGCCTCACATCCTCGCTTATGATTGCCGAGGTTGTGGCGGAGGAGCTTTCGGGGTGAGGGTTTTGGCTTTGGTGAGCGGGGGTTTGACGGACCGAAGAATGATTTTGTTTGGCGGTTGTCTTCGGCTCAATTCGGAAGCTGGGGTGTTCTTCAAACAGCGTCTGCTTTGCGCCCGCATTTCCATCGTTCGAGGGTTTTCGATCCGATCCCTGAAGCTGCCGTTCGTTGCGGAGCGGGTGAATGCCCGTAGAAGGCAGGAAGGAACCCAGCTGGACGGGGCGACGGAAATCGCCGATAGGCGGTTGCGGGCAGGGGAAGGCTTTCCCCATCACCATTTTGAGATAATACTTCTTATGAGTGTTGCTAGAATCGCCGCGCCATAAGGCAGCTAAATGATGGGAAGAGTAGTAATAAATGTCTCGGATCAGAAAAGTAGAAATTGAGAACTTCCGGGGCATTCAGAACCTCTCCTGGCTACCATCAAACGGCATAAACTGCCTTATTGGCCCTGGTGATAGTGGAAAATCAACCATCCTTGACGCGATTGACTATTGTCTGGGCGCGCGCCGTAACCTTCAGATGACTGACGCTGACTTTCACAACCTCGATGTTGATAGCGCCATTCAGATTACACTCACCATCGGTGCATTGGACGACGCGCTCAAGAGCATGGACAGTTACGGCATGTTTCTGCGCGGCTTTACCAAAGAGACTGGTGTTGTCGAAGACGAACCTGAAAAGGACGCTGAGACGGTCCTGACCTTGCGCCTGAGAGTCGAAGGCGATTTGGAGCCATCGTGGTCTCTGGTTTCTGATCGTGCCGAAGCCCAAGGCCTTAGCCGTAACCTGTCATGGGCGGACAGGGCACGCCTCGCACCGACGCGGATCGGCGCCTTCGCTGACCTCAATCTCGGTTGGCGTCGGGGTTCCGTACTTAATCACCTAACCGAAGAGCGTGCCGACGCATCGGCCGCAATCGTCAAAGCGGCGCGCGAAGCAAGAGCGGCTTTTGGAGATGATGCAAAGGAGCAGCTTGGCGATGCACTCAAAATCGTGGCGGACACTGCCAAATATCTTGGCATCCCCGTTGGCGACGAAGTTAAAGCCATGCTGGACGCGCACTCGGTATCGGTGAGCGGCGGCACCATCTCCCTGCACAATGAAGCGGGCGTTCCGCTAAAAGGCCTTGGAATCGGATCCACGCGGTTGTTGATTGCCGGGCTGCAACGCATGGCGACTCAGTCATCATCAATCATCTTAATCGATGAATTGGAGCATGGTCTTGAACCGCACCGCATCATGCGATTACTGGGTTCTCTCGGCGCAAAGGAAGCAGACGAGCCGTTGCAGGCCTTTCTGACAACGCATTCCCCGGTCGCACTTCGGGAGTTGGGTGGCCATCAGCTTTTTGTGGTACGCGGCCATGACGATCACCATGACGTCCTCAGTGTCGGCAGCGATAATGCCGTTCAGGGGACAATTCGCCTTTATCCGGATGCGTTTCTGGCAACGTCTGTCATCGTCTGCGAAGGGGCAAGCGAAGTCGGCTTCCTGCGCGGATTAGATCAGTATTTTGAAAGTCAGGGTCAGGTTTCCATCCCGGCACACGGTGTTGCCTTGGTCGACGCCAAAGGCGGCGGCCCGAACGACGCTTATCACCGAGCAACGCCAATGCAATCGTTGGGCTATCGCACCGCGATACTAAGAGACGACGATCAGAAACCGGAGTCAGAAACTCATCAGGCGTTCATTGACGGCGGTGGGTCAGTCTTCACCTGGCGTGATGATCGCTGCCTCGAGGCGGAACTCTTCATGAGCCTGTCAGACGAAGCGGTCGGCAGGCTGGTCGATTTTGCCATCGAGCTGCATGGCGAGGATGTGGTTGACGGGCATATCCGGTCACGAGCGACAAACGGTGAAACACTCAATGACATCCAGATCGAAGCACTAATCGACGGCTATAGCCCACAAACACGAGCTGTTTTGGCAATGGCCTCCAGCATCCGTAAAAAAGGCTGGTTCAAGCAGTTGATGTGGATGGAACAGGCTGCGCGGGAGATTATCGGCCCTGACCTTCAGAACGCGGATGCGGATTTCAAATGCGCCGTAGCGGCAGTGTTTGGGTGGGCTGGCAATGCCGGAACCTGAAATTGATTTGCTGGCGATAGACCGGGGCACCGTTACCGCACCGGCAGGCTGCGGAAAAACCCATCTGATTGCCGAAGCTCTGACCCGACACACCGGCTCGAAGCCAATACTGGTGCTGACCCATACGAATGCGGGCGTTGTTGCCCTTCGCGGACGTTTGGACCAGGCGGGCGTTCCATCCAAGGCCTATCGGCTTTCAACCATAGACGGTTGGGCAATGAGGCTCATCTCCATGTTTCCACAGCGGGGCGCTTACGACCCGAACATTTTGAAACTGGCGAACGCCGGAACTGACTACCCAAACATCCGTGTCGCCGCCGTCAACCTTCTGAAAGCAGAGCACATCAATGACGTGGTCGCTGCCAGCTACGCCCGACTGATTGTCGATGAATACCAAGACTGCTCAATTCGCCAGCATGCGGTTGTCGCCTATGCGGCACAAACCCTGCCAACCTGTGTTCTGGGCGACCCCATGCAGGCAATCTTCGGCTTTGGCAGTGACCCACTTGCCGATTGGGACAAGAACGTATGCAAGTACTTTCCGGTTGTCGGGGAACTGGAAACTCCATGGCGTTGGATCAACGCCGGCAAGGAAGACTTCGGACGCTGGCTTCTGGATGTGCGCAAGAAGCTCCTGAACGGCGAAGCGATTGACCTAACAGCGGCACCCGAAGAGGTCAGCTGGGTTCATCTGGACGGGACGGAGGACATGGCGAGGCAGATGCGGGCAGCCCGTACGACACCTCCGACAGCAGACGGTCGCGTCCTGATCATCGGACGCAGCACCAGCCCCCAAAGCCAACGGGATATGGCAAGCCGAACCCCTGGTGCTGTGACTGTTGAAAACGTCGATCTTCGTGATTTCGTCGATTTCGCAAAGCGCTTCGATTTTAACGCTGCCGACGCTTTCACCAAGCTCGCTACATTCGCCGGTGAGGTCATGACCAATGTCGGTGCACCCGACTTAATCACTCGCGTCGGATCACTACAACGAGGCACTGCACGCAAAGCGCCGTCAGATACCGAACAGGCGGCCCTTGCCTTCTGCGCCGCTCCTTCCCCTAAATCAGCGGCTAACCTGCTGATTGAGATCAACAAGGAAGGTGGTGTCAGACAACATCGTCCTGCCGTTCTTCGTGCCTGTATGAAAGCACTGGAGCAATGCGACGGCACCGAAGGCAATACCTTCTACGACGCAGCTGTCCGCATTCGCGAACAAAACCGCCTTATCGGGCGACCCTTGGCCAAACGCTCCGTAGGCAGCACTCTGCTACTCAAAGGCCTAGAAGCCGATGTCTGTGTCATCCTTGAAGCCCACGACCTCAATACAAAGAATCTTTATGTTGCAATGACACGTGGATCGGCAAAGTTAGTAATGTGTTCTAGGTCAAACCAATTGCAGCCTTAAATCGGTAGAGGGCTACTGCCGACCCGGGACCTATGTCTTTCCAACTGTGCTGGATCACATCCGATCCAACGGCGGGAACAGGCAGCACTTTCGGCATTAAGGTCCTCCACCTCATCATCTTTGGCCAAAAGCTCCGAGATTGTGTCCGCCGGATTTTCTGAATTGGCGATAAACAAAGCCTCGTTTTTCGAAAGAAGGACAGCGAGGTTCCCGGTGTCACCCATGTTGTGAAGTACACCATAGACACCCAAATTGAAACGCCCCAAATGGTCAGCCTTTTTGTCCATTACAGAGTCAGAAGCCTCTTTGATACAATGTTGCAACTGTCCGGGTTACGAACGAGATCGGTGACGGGAAGTTCAGGTAATGGGCCGGAAATTTGCGTCGACTTGATGAATGAGAATGTCCGCTTCAATGGGGCCGTTTCCGGAAGTCGACGGTCTCCTCCCGGCCCCACTCCGGCCGTTTGTCCATGTTTCGAGCTTCCCAGAACCGCACCGGCGTGCTGATGACCTCCTATCCTCAACGTCTCGACCAAAGAACGAGCGTCAATTGCCGGGCAGGGCGGAGGCGAGGAGGGTTTGTGCCGCGAGTTTGGCATCGCGCGCGGCATCGCAACCCTGCCCGAGGACGGCCATCACGATCGCGCCTTCCTTGAGGATAAGGATCTGGCGGGCAAGATCGCCCGGCGCGGCGGCGCCGGCCTGCGCGCAGATGCTCTTGAAATGCTCGAGAAGAAGCCGCTTGTGCTCCGCCGACTGAGAATGGATCGGGTGTTCCCGATCCTGATATTCGGCGCTCGCCTTGATGAACATGCAGCCCCGGAACTCGCGCAGGGCGAACCATTCTTCCAGGGCGTCGAAAATCGCGATGAGCTTTTCGCGCGGCGTATTGCCGAGTTCGTCCATCCGCCGGAACAGCCAGTTCCTGAAATTTTCGTCGCGAAGCCTGAGGGCGGCAAGGATCAACTCCTCCTTCGTGCGGAAGTGCTTGTACATGGACGTCTTGGAGATGCCGGTCTCGGCCACCAGCATATCCATGCCCGTGGCGTGGAACCCGTTCCGGTAGAAGATGTCCAACGCCTTGCGGACAAGTTCGTCGCGTTTCGTCTGTCGCATTTTCAATTCCTTTAATTTACCGATCAGTATAGTCCAGCAGCGAAAAATTGGCAAGAAATTGCATTTCAACTGTATGAAATCACGCTTGATTTCATTTTTGAGCAGGCAAACTCTACGGAAAAACTAAAAAACAGGTTGACGAAAAAGTACAGATCGGTACATTTACGGAAAGTGAACAGAACGGTTCACCCTGAGGAGATCAAGCGGAGGATTGCGCAATGCCGACGACGACCATGATCCCGGTGTCCGTCAATCCGGCCGCGCTCGCAGGCGCCTTGTCCTTCGTTCTTGACGTTCAATCGATCCTCGATGGTGAGGCCGCCGCGCTTGCCATGGCCTGCACGCTTCCCGCCGGCTGCGCGGCAATCGCATCCCTTGCCGCCGCCACGCGGCTGAAATGGGCGATCTGACGACCGGATCGCCCCGTGCGCCCCGGCCGGCAGCCCCTCCTGCCTCCCCTCCCTGGCCGGGGCGCCAATTTTCCTGAAGAGGGAGTTCGCGACATGTTTCGCCCGCCGTTTCCGCCCCTCGACGAAGAGCGGCGCCAGATTTACCGGCCATCCGGGCCGTGGCCGGAAAGACATGCCGGCCTTTGCGAACCCGGCCCCTGATCGAGCCGGCCAGCCAGATATCACCCGCGATTTCGAAAGAGGGGGGAGCCCGATGTTTACCGATCAGTTCAATGTGCAGGATGCAGGCGACATTCACCCGGCAATGCAGCTTCGCGAAGACCCGGGCGAACGCGACATACCCGCCCGCGGACCCGGTCACGACGCCTACGGCAACGCCCTTTCGATCGTCGCGCACGACCTTCGCGGGCCGCTTGCGAACCTCGCCATCCTTGTCGAGGACATCTCGCAAAACCTGCAGGCGCAAACGCAGCCCCGCATCGCCCGCAATGCCGCAAAGGCAGAAGGGATCATCCGGCAACTGAACAAGATGCTGGGCGCCGTGCTCTGGCGTGCCCGCGAAGGGCGCGATCCGCTGGCGTGCGAACTGAGGCTCGTCGACCCGCTGGAGATCCTCCAGCTGGCGGTATCCGTCAACCAGCCGCTTGCGCGCCGCCGGTCGATCGGCTTCCTCTGCAGGGCGGTCGAGCCCGTCTCCGTACTGGGCGACCAGCAGTTGCTGTTCGAGGCCTTCGACAATCTGATCGGCAACGCCATCAAGCATACACGCGCCGGCGGCACGGTGATCTGCGAAGCGGGCCCGACGGGCGACGGCGGCGTCTATGTGCACATCGGCGACGAGGGGCCGGGCTTTACCGCCTCGGATCTTGCGCGCGCCTTCAACCCGTTCACGCGCCTTTCCTCGCGGGCGCAAGCCAGCGGGCAATCGACCGGGCTCGGCCTTTGGATCACGCGCCTGATCGTCGAGCGTCACGGAGGGCGGATCGAAGCGCGCAACCGCCCGGACGGCGCAGGCGCCATGCTTTCGGTGCGGCTGCCTGCCGTCCACGCGGCGCTGGCGGACTGACCACCCGGTTTCGGCGCGGGCCGAGCGCCGCCGCCGCCCGCAAGCGCGGCATCATTGCACCGGAAATGACGCTTGCGCCGCTCGCAATCCGGATATCTCTGGGATAAAACGCGTCACATGACCGACCCAGCACACGCCTATATCGTTCTTCTCGGCCTTGCCGGCATGCTTAACCCGTTCGCGCTCGCCATTGGAGGGGTGCTTGGCTGGTATGCCGACCAGAAGCGCAAGATCGTGATCGCGGGGTTCGCCGCCGCGGTCACGAGCCTGATCCTGGACATTGCGATAAACCTTGCCGGCATCCCACCCGTTGGCGGATACGAGGGCGGAGCGCTTGCCGTGTTTCCAGCGCGCTGGATCGGCGCGAGCCTTGTCGCGGCTATCGTCTTCGCGCTCCGGCGCCAGGTCATCGGGAGAAACTGAAGCGCGCCGGAGGGCGTTCTGGCCGTATCGGTAACGCAACGTTAAAGTGAGGGTGCAAGTCCGGCAATCCGGCCGGGCGGAATGCATTTGACCGCAAGCGTCGGCGACGGCGCGCAAGACCGGAGGAATGCGAATGTCCCTCGATCCCGATGCCGTCGCCAGGATGGCCGAAGCCTATACCCAGGCCTGGAATTCCAAAGCGCCCGAAGCGGTCGCCTCCTTTTATGCCAAGGACGGCCAGATCAGCATCAATCGCGGCGCGCCATGGGAAGGCCGCGCCGGGATTGAGGATATGGCGGCAGGCTTTTATGCCGATGTTCCCGATCTTTTCCTGACCTGCGACGAGATACGCTGCGCAGGCACGCACGCCGTCTACGTCTGGACGTTCACCGGCACTCACGCCGCAAGCGGCAACCGGCTGAAAGTGCGCGGCTGGGAGGAATGGGAGCTGGACGACGACCTGAAGGTCAAATCCTCGCTCGGATGGTTCGACGCCGACGACTACGCACGGCAGGCCGAAGGGCGCTGATTTGCGCTTCGATCAAGACGGGCTCACACCTTCTTCGCGACGATGAAGGGGCGCGGCGGCTTTGCCGGATAATTGCCGGTCTCTATGATTTCGAACCCTTCCTCACGGATGATCGACGCCAGCCCGGCCGCCGTCAGGTAACTGACGTATGGCGCGAGGCCGATAGCCTGCATCGCCGGAATGACATAGCGCAACAGCCGGCTGTGCCCGCCGAGACATACCGTCTTGGAGATGAAAAGGCCGCCGGGCTTGAGCAGCCCGCGTATCCTGCGAATGGCCGCCGGTGCATCTTCCACGAGATGCAGGAGGTTGAAGGGCAGCGCCACGTCGAACGGACCCTTGCCGAGAGCATCCTCGAAGATTTCCGCGCAAATGAACTCAGCGTTTTCAACGCCTTGAGCCTTCGCCTTGTCTTCGGCAATCCGTATCATTTCAGATGAAATGTCGGTTGCGGTGATGCGCCTTGCCTGATCGGCGAGGAGGAGGGCGGTGGAACCCGCACCGCAGCCGACCTCGAGAACGTCATCCTCCTTCGAGAGGTAGAACTTCGTCCGCTCCATGGTGCGGTTGTAGGCTTCCATGTTCTTGACGGGAGACTTCGCGTATCTCCTGGAGGCCTTGTCCCAGAATTTCTCGGCTTTTTGCATTGTGTTGTCTCGATGGGAGGCAGGGACGATTCAGCCGCCATCAATGTTGTATGCGGCTGCGCGGTCCCGGAACTTGAACAGAGCGGCGAAGATGGCCGTGGCGGTCAATGCGCCACCGGCATTGGCGATCAGGTCGAGCATCGTGTCCGTCAGGCCGCGCTGCGAACGGAACAGACCCGTGCGATCTATGGCAAACTCGAACACTTCCCAGATTGTGCCGAGACTGACGGCGGTAGCCAGAACAAGGCACGTGAAAAGCGGCAAGGGAAGACACACGCCCTCTCGGCTGGAAAATTTCAGCATGGCGAAGATCACCAGTGCCGTGATGGCGCCGGAACCCAGGGCATGCATGAGCTTGTCGTAGACTTGCGACGTCTCATAGAGATTTGCCTGCATGCCGAAGACGACATGCGCGAAAAGGAGGGACGTCGCGCAAAGGCCGCTCGCCGTTCGCAGCCCGAGGTCCTCAAGGCAAACGCCGGGCAGGCAAGCGAGCGCGGCGCAGGCAAGGCCGACGGCAAACCACAGGTAATTTCCGCCGGCAAGCCAGACAAGCGCGGTGGCAACGATGCATAGCTGCATCAGCGTCGATGCCCGGTTCAGCACAGGATAAAATTTGTTTGGCATGGTTTATCTCCGGACCACGCTCGAACACTGAAGCGTCAGGTGAGAAATTGCTGAATTACGTAACGTTGATATACGAATTTGCATGAATTGGCGCTCTGTAAATTTCGACTGGAACCAGGCGCGGGCGTTCCTGGCGCATATCCCGCGAAATCCAGCTCGGATTTCGCGGACCAAAGACATGCGAGTTAACTCCGGCTCCCTAAGCCGACCGCAGGATATCGATGCTGGAGCGAATTCTTGGTCCACGAATGCGATCCCGCTTTCAGGACAAGCGCTCCAGTGACGGCGGAAGAGGGCTCTCTGCCGGCGTGGGCGCGCGCTTTGCCTGACACGCAGCCCGCCCTCGCACGGCAGGTGGCCGCTATTGAAGGTTGAGCCTCAATCGCGATGGCTCAAGAGCCAGTCCCTGACGATGCGGACCGGCTTCGGCGGATCCTTGAGCGACAGGAGGTGGAAATCCTGCCCGCCGTGTATTTCCGCCTTGATCGGCTGGACGAGCCTGCCCGATGCCAGTTCCCGTTCGACAAGAAAACGGCTTGCGAGCGCCACGCCCTGGCCTGCAAGGGCGGCGTCGATGCTCAAGGTCGTCTGGTTGAAGCGAACGCCTTTGAGCCGGGCATCGCTTTTCTTGCCGAAGGCTTTTGCGAGAAAGCGGGGCCAGAGATCATGCGTGTCGAACAGCACGAGTTCCGATAGCCGCTCAAGCGTCATCTCGGTTTCGCCCTCATGCAGGAGAGAGGGCGAACAGACGGCGACGATCGCTTGAGGAAAAAGAAGTGCAGCATCGAGGCTTGCGCCGAAGGGCGGGTTTCCCTGCCTGACCGCAAGGTCGATGCCGTCCGCACGGAAGCTCATGACGGCTTCCGTCGCCAGCACGCGAAGATCGATGTCGGGATGGGCGGCGGTAAACTCCGGCAGGCGGTTGATCAACCATTTCGAGGCGAAGGTGGGCGTGACGCTGATCGTCACGCCGGAAGGCCGGGGGCGCAGGAGCGCGGTCGCCTCCTGTATTTCCCGGAACGCATTTGCGATGTGCCGGTGATAGAGCCGGCCCGAATCCGTCATCGCAAGGCCTCTGGCTTCGCGCGTGAAGAGGCGGATATCGAGCCGTGCCTCAAGCGCGCGCACGTGCTGGGCGACCGAGCTTTGCGTCACGCCAAGCTCATCGGCTGCGGCGCGGAAGTTTAGGTGCCGACCCGCAGCCTCGAAGGCGCGCAGCGAATTAAGCGGCGGAAGCGGGGTGTCGGAAGAATTCATCAGTAGAATGTCTACAGGCTTTCAACAGGGATACTGGTTCGTCCGGTTTAGCGGAAGTTGCTAAAACAACGTCAGTTTTAGCGGCGTTTACGCCAGAATGCGAGCGAACGAGCGAGATCTCACATGACTGTAGAAAAAGTGGCTCTGGTAACGGCGGGCGGCAGCGGCATGGGCGCGGATGCGGCCCGGCGCCTGGCGGGGGACGGCTATCGCGTCGGCATTCTTTCTTCCTCCGGCAAGGGCGAAACGCAGGCAGCAGAGCTTGGCGGATTTGGCGTGACGGGATCGAACCTCGAACCGAAGGATCTGGAGCGCTTCGTCGATCAGGCGGTTGCGCGCTGGGGCAGGGTGGATGTGCTGGTGAATTCCGCAGGCCATGGCCCCAAGGCAGAGGTGCTGGAAATCGGCGACGAGGACTGGCACCTCGGTATGGATGTCTATCTCTTGAACGTCATCCGTCCGGCACGCCTCGTAACCCCGATCATGCAGGCGCAAGGGGGAGGCTCGATCATCAATATTTCAACCTTCGCGGCCTTCGAGCCGGACCCGGACTTTCCGACCTCGGGCGTGTTTCGCGCGGGCCTTGCCGCATTCGCCAAGCTTTTTGCCGACAAATACGCACGCGACAACATCCGCATGAACAATGTCCTGCCCGGCTTTATCGACAGCCTGCCGGAAAAGGGCGAACGGCGGGACAAGATCCCCATGGGGCGCTATGGCAGGATGGAGGAAATCTCGTCCCTCATCGCGTGGCTGGCATCCGACGGCGGGGGATATATGACCGGCCAGAACTTGCGCGTCGACGGGGGAATGACACGTGCCGTCTGACGCTCAGGCAGCGGAACCGGGAGGGACGGAAAGGCTGACGTTTTTCCTCAAATGGGCGTCGTCCATCCTGCAGATCTTCGCCTATGGTGCGACCAGCTTCGGCTTCACGCCGATAAACGTTTACTTGTTCGTCATCGGCGTGGTCGGCTGGTTCGCCGTCGGCGTTCTTTGGAAGGACCGCGCGATCATGCTGATCCACCTTGTCGCGTTCATCGCGCTGGTGGCTGGAATTTCCGCCAGTTGAAGGGGCGGGTCCGGTCTGCCGGAGGCGTCAGCTTCCGGCCTTCCATTCCTCGAAGAGATCTGCGTTCGGGCAATAGCCCGGCGCGCGGTCGGCCCCGCCTTCATGCTCGGCAAGCCAGGTCTCGCATTCGCCGGGCCGCGAACAACCCAAGCAGCGCGTCGCGGCCTTGCGAAGCTGCATATCCGCCTGGAACGTATTGGGAATGTGATCCAGCGCACCCACGGTTTCCATCATCCGGCCCATCAGGGCGGCGTGTGTGTTCATCTTGTCGAGATAGCCCATCTTGCTTCCCCTCTTGAAAAACGCGGCCCGCGACGACGGGCAGGGATTCGAGGGAGTCAGAATAGTTACAGGCAAAACCATTTCCTTGACTTCGATCAAATGCGCATGAAGAGATGTAAGGCGTGGGGGTGCGGGAATCGCGGAAATCCGGCATGATGGCCGGGTTGGCTTGTTTTGCGAATCGGAAGGACGTCCCGCTTGGTCACACGCATTTCGTCACCGTTCGGGGTTGTGCCGGTCTCGCCGTCGGAGCGTGTGGCGCGGCTTGAGATCGGCGACACGTTCGTGGCCCGCGTCGCAAGGCATCTGGGGCAGAATACGCTGAGGCTCGCGGCCAATGGATTTCAGCTTGACGTTGAAAGCGCGACGCTGCTGCCGACGGGAAGCCGGGTGCAGGTGACCGTGGGACGAGGGCCGGACGGCCCGCGCTATCAATTACAGCCGTTGCCGGCGGAAAATGGAGCCGGACAGGCCGCAAACGCGCAAGGACAAGCGGCGGGAGCGGCATTTGCGAAAGCGCAAGTTGCGCAAGTAGCGCAGGCGGATTTCGCGCGCACGGCGGCGCAGCAGATTGGACTGGCGACACTTTTCGCGAGCCTTTCCGCGATCCAGCAGGCGGGCGGGGCCGGCTTGCCGGCGAACGTGCAAAGCACGATCGCGGCACTTCTGGGCCTGAGACTTTCCGGCCACAACGGCCTTGACGGCAAGAGCCTGAAGAAGGCGAGCGAACGCTCCGGCGTTTTCTCGCGCAAGGGCGGTGGACCGGCGGGCCTGCGCGCCGGGCTATTGTCGTTGCGCGAGGCGCTTTCGTCCTCCGGCGGTCAACCGCGTGCGCCGGAAGCGGATGCGCCGGACCTGCCGAGCCTTGCCCGTCACCCGCGCGGGCAACCGAAAGCCGCGACGCCTTACGGGATCTACCAGGCGCTCAACGCGGGCGACAGCCAGGGCCTGATCGCGCTGCTTCTGGGCCAGACGGACGCAAGCCTCGCCCGCCTGCGGCTTTCCGCCCTCGCAGCCCTGGGCGCGATGGGCGAGGCGGATGGCGCGCGCGGGACGGCGCCGCTCGACGTCACATTCGAACTGCCGCTGGCACTTGGCGGGGAGACGGCGATCCTTTCCATGCAGATCGGCCGCGACGAGGCGGAAGGAACGACGCCGGAGGACACACACCCGGCATGGCGGCTGAGGTTTGCCGTCGACCTTGACGAAATCGGCGCGGTGGAAGCGATGGTCGGGCTCGACGGCAAGCGGCTCTTCGTCACGCTGTGGGTGGAGCGGGCCGCCACGCTGCAGCACATGCGCGGCGATGCTCAGGCCGTGCGCGAGGACCTTGCCCGCATGGGGCTGCATGTGGAGGACTTCCGGCTCGTTCACGGGCGGCCGAGCGACCCGCCGGCCCTTTCCGGCCAGCTTGTGGATACGCTGTCATGAGCGGGGGGGAGGAAAGGGCGCTGCCAGCGAAAGCCGTCGCCCTGCAATACGACAATGCCGGAACGCCGAAGGTGACGGCGAAGGGCGAGGGCGAACTCGCCGAAAAGATCATCGAGAGCGCGCGGGCGCATGGTGTCCACATCGAGGAGGACCCGGTTCTGGTCGAAGCGCTTTCCATGCTGAAGCTTGACGAGGAAATTCCGCCCGAACTTTTCGAGGCGGTCGCCGCGATCATCGGCTTCATATTGCGACAGCGCCCGGCGAGCTGACCCGCGAATGCTGCGGCGTTGCGCCCGTTTTCGGGCTATCATGACGCCTTGCCCAGGTCACACGGAAGCGCCGCCATGACACGCGATGCATTTCAGCTGACCGCCGATGCGGCCGCGATCTACGAGGAACAGAAGGTTTCCTCGATCTTCGGCCCGCTGGCCCGCGCCACGCTGGACAGAATACCGGTCGCACCAGACGATCGCGTTCTCGACGTCGCCTGCGGGACGGGTATCGTGGTACGGACGATCCTCGACCGCTTCGGCCCGGTGACGCGGATCGTCGGCATCGATCTGAACGAGGGGATGATCGAACACGCCCGCTCGATCACCAAAGACCTGCAAGGCAGGCTTGAATGGCATGTGGGCGACGTGCAGAAACTTCCCTTCGACGATTGCAGCTTCACCCTTGTCATATGCCAGCAGGGCCTGCAGTTTTTCCCGGACGGGGAAGCGGCACTCAAGGAGATGAGGCGGGTGACAGAGCCCGGCGGCAAGCTTCTGCTGACGATCTGGGCGGGCACCAGCCCCTTCTTCAAAGCATTGGCGAGAGCGCTTCACAAGCATGTTTCGGCGGATGTGGCGCGCCGGTCGGTTTCGCCTTTCGACCATGATGTCGGACAGATGCTTCCCGGCATGCTTGCGCGCTGCGGATATTCGAAGCCCGAAATCGAGACGATCGCGATCGATCGCGTGATAAAGGACCCGCAGCGCGGTATTCCCAAGGAGATCATGGGAAACCCCATTGGCCCTTCGGTCGCCGAAAGGGGGGACGCCGTCATGCAAAGAATCGTGGACGACGTCATCGCGGAATGCGCGGCGTACCGGCAGGGCGAGGCTCTCGTCGTTCCCCAATGCGCCACCATGATTGCCGCGAAAGCGGTGTGAGAGGGCGATGGCGGGCGTGATCGCGCCGCGATTTGTGGCGGCGGCCTGCAAGAAGGCCTTGCGGCGAACCGCCCAACCGACTACCCAACAGCAAATGTGATTTTCCGCGTAATCGAACTCGCGGCCGACCGCCCGCGAACAGTCGATGCGCAATGCTAGACAGGAAAAAGGCTCGCGATGTCGATCGTCGATACAAGGACACCCGACCCGAAGAAGTTTCTGAAAGGGGCGACCGGCGACTGGGAAATGGTCATCGGCATGGAGGTTCACGCCCAGGTGACCTCTCACGCCAAGCTCTTCTCCGGCGCCTCGACCGAGTTCGGATCCGAGCCCAACAACAATGTGAGCCTTGTCGACGCGGCGATGCCGGGCATGCTGCCCGTCATCAACGAGGAATGCGTGAAACAGGCGATCCGCACCGGCCTTGGCCTGAAGGCCGAGATCAACCTGAAATCCGTCTTCGACCGCAAGAACTACTTCTATCCCGACCTGCCGCAGGGCTACCAGATTTCCCAGTTCAAGCAGCCGATCGTGGGCGAGGGCAAGATCCTGCTCGACATGCCCGACGAACAGGTGGAGGTGGGCGTTGAGCGCCTGCACCTTGAACAGGACGCCGGCAAGTCGCTGCACGACCAGCACCCGACGATGTCTTTCGTGGACCTCAACCGCTCCGGCGTGGCGCTGATGGAGATCGTCTCCAAGCCGGATATCCGCTCCGCCGACGAGGCGAAGGCGTATCTCACCAAGCTGCGCATGATCCTGCGCTATCTCGGCACCTGCGACGGCAACATGGATCAGGGCTCCATGCGCGCCGACGTGAACGTTTCCGTGCGCAGGCCCGGCGGCGAATTCGGCACGCGCTGCGAGATCAAGAACGTCAACTCCATCCGCTTCGTCGGTCAGGCCATCGAATACGAGGCGCGCCGGCAGATCGGCATTCTGGAGGATGGCGGCCAGATCGACCAGGAAACCCGTCTGTTCGACCCGGGCAAGGGCGAGACGCGGTCCATGCGTTCCAAGGAAGAAGCGCATGACTACCGCTATTTTCCCGATCCCGACCTTCTGCCGCTCGAATTCGATCAGGCCTATGTCGATGCGCTGGCTGAAGGGCTGCCGGAACTGCCCGACGAGAAGAAGGCCCGCTTCATCGATCAATACGGGCTGACGCCCTATGACGCCGACATCCTGGTGATCGAAAAGGCTTCCGCAGACTTCTTCGAGGAAGTGGCGAAGGGCCGCGATGCGAAGCTTTCCGCAAACTGGGTGATCAACGAGCTGTTCGGGCGCCTCAACAAGGAAGGCCTTGAGCTTGCGACAAGCCCAGTTTCGGCGGCCCAGCTCGGCGGGATCATCGACCTCGTCAAGGACGGGACGATTTCCGGCAAGATCGCCAAGGACCTGTTCGAGATCGTGTGGACGGAAGGCGGGGAGCCTGCGAAACTCGTCGAGGAACGGGGCATGAAGCAGGTGACCGACCTTGGCGCGATCGAAAAGATTGTCGACGAGATCGTGGAAGCCAACCCGGAAAAGGTGGAGCAGGCGCGAAACAAGCCAGGGCTTCTCGGTTGGTTCGTCGGCCAGGTGATGAAGGCCTCGCAAGGCAAGGCCAACCCGCAAGCCGTGAACGATCTTCTGAAAAAGAAGATCGGGCTGGAGTAGGGCAACGAGAGGTGCAAGCGGACATGAGCGCAGTCAGGATCGAGCAGGCGGGCGAAGCCGACCTTGCCGCGATCGTTGCGCTCATGAACGCAGGCGCCGTCGGCGTGCGCATCGGTGCCGAGAGCGATGACCTTTCGCCCTATCTCGCCGCGTTCCGGCGGATCGCGGAGAGCCCGGATGCCCACATCTATGTGGCGCGGGACGAGGATGAGGGCGTTATCGGCTGCTTCACGCTGACCTCCATGGACGGGCTTGCCTTTCGCGGGCGGCCGCGTACGCAGATCGAGAGCATGCATGTTCGCGAAGATCAGCGCAGCCGTGGAATCGGTCGCCGTATGCTGGAATTCGCGGTCGAAAAGGCGCGCGAACGCGACTGCTGCATGGTGCAACTGACCTCGAACAGGGAGCGGGTGGACGCGCACCGCTTCTATGAGCGCCACGGCTTCGTGCCGAGCCATGTCGGCTTCAAGCTGATGCTTTGACATGCCGGTGGTGGCGGCCCTGGAGTTCTGAGCACTTAGCCTATCGTTCCGTTTCGGCGATGAATGCAGTTGCGTCGCCATGAGTTGATTGCACGTGAACGATATTGACCCTAGTTCATGAACGAACGCCCGCCCGGAACGCAATTTCCGCCGACACCGGGTGCGGCCGGCTAGCCGTTTTGAAATCGAGGACCAGCGCATGACCGTAACTCAGACCAAGCCGATCGAACTTCACTACTGGCCGACGCCGAACGGCTGGAAAATCTCGATCATGCTGGAAGAACTCGGCGTTCCGTATGATCTGAAGCTCGTCAACATCGGTGCGGGCGACCAGTTCAAGCCGGAATTTCTGGCGATTGCCCCGAACAACCGTATGCCGGCGATCGTCGATCCGGAAGGGCCGGGCGGCGAGCCGATCTCGGTGTTCGAATCCGGCGCGATCCTGCAGTACCTTGGCCGCAAGTTCGGCAAGTTCTACCCCACCGACGAGCGCGCTCGCGTGAAGGTGGAAGAATGGCTGATGTGGCAGATGGGCGGCTTCGGCCCGATGCTGGGCCAGAACCACCACTTCCGCATTTATGCGCCGGAAAAGATCCCCTACGCCATGGATCGCTACCTCAACGAGACCCATCGTCTCTACGGCGTGCTGAACAAGCAGCTTGAAGGCCGCGACTATGTGGCCGACGAATATTCCATCGCCGACATGGCGATCATCGGCTGGGCCAAGGGCTGGGAACGCCAGGGAATGGAAATCGAAAAGGATTTCCCGAATGTGAATCGCTGGCTGGCGGCGCTGATGGAACGCCCGGCCGTACAGCGCGGCCTGGCGGTGGGCAAGGAAGAGCGCGAGAAGCTGAACCTTGCCGCCGACAAGAACGCGCAGTCGGTTCTCTTCGGCCAGCGCGCGAGCTGACGCAGGCATACCCCCAATATCAAAAAAAGCCCCGCGTCCCGAAAAGGCGCGGGGCTTTCGCGTTCTGGTGCTTCTGCGGAGGAGTTACTTCACGCGGCTCCAGGTTTCGCCCTTGCAGATCAGGCCGCCAAGGACGCAGCCCTCCAACTCCATCTTCGAATTGCCGTGCAAGGTGATGTATCCGGTGTAGGTCTTGCCGTCTTCGGCGTTGTAGACCTTGCCCTTCCAAGTGTCCGCTTTGCCCGTCGGCTTCATGCCGAGCACGATCTCGGTACCCAGCAGCGGGTTCCCACGCTTGGCGGGATCCGGATTGTTGACGTCGTTGCGCGGTTCCTTGAGCCATACGAGCTTGCCGCAAAGCGCATTGCCGCAGGATGAAATCTGGATTCGCGACGATCCGCTGGGCCGTGACCAGACGCCCGTCGCGTCGGCGGCACCGGCCTGCGGAACCGCCAATGTGACTGTCGCCAGCGCCGTGGCCGCGATAGCCGATGTCTTTATGAAGCGGCGCCCGCCGAATTTGAACTGCATGGAATCTCCTCCCAATGGCAGGCCGATAATTGCCTGACCTTTACGCAAACGTCACATTAATGGCGATGCGTGGGAGTTTAAAGTCGTGCCGTTACGGCATATTCGAGCATCGCGATAAAAAGTGATCGCGGGGGCACATATGCGCTCCGGAACTTTCTGAAAATATCCGGCAAATTCGCTTGATGGTGAATGAATGGCAAACGTCAAGCGGAGCGGAAAGCAAGATTGTCTTTGTTTTCGCTCCAATATTCGAGATTCGTTGGTAACTGAAATGTAAAATTTACCAAATATTTTCAGAAAATTCGGGTCTCGTTAATTTAAAAATTTAAGTAGCTGTTCAATCACTGTAGCCAGAATTCCTTTCGAAGGGCGATGAAAGCATGAAGACATTACGTCCTTTTCAGATCATCCGGCGCGTTTCCTGCCGGAACAAAGCAGAAGGGAATGTGTCATGGCTCGATTTGAAATTGCATCCGCCGATCTTGCTGCCATGGGTGAAAAGCCCGCAAGCGCGGATATTCTCCTGCAGTTCGGTCTCGACAGCGCATGCGGGCTCAATGGTGCGGAAGACCTTGTGGCCGCGCACAAGTGGTTCAACCTTGCTGCGATGAAGGGCAGCCGGGAGGCGGCTCAGCGCCGCCAGGAAATCGCCGCTGAACTGACGCGCGAGCAGATCGCCGAAGCGCAGCGCCAGGCGCGCGAATGGCTGAGCCTGCATTGATGACGGGGCACAGGTTCGCCGCGAAAGACGGCTGATCCGGCCGCCGGGCAGGGTCCGCCCTGTCGGTTGCCGGACATGCCGGCGCTTCGCGCGGAACGTCCGCGGTTTGCCAGTGGCCGTCGGTGGCGAGGAGCGACGAAGGCTGTTTGCACAATATTCCGGCCTGGTATGAAAAAAAGGGTTGGAATTGCCCGCCTTTCTCGTCTATCGAGAGAGCGACGGAGGGGTGGCCGAGTGGTCGAAGGCGCTCCCCTGCTAAGGGAGTAGACGGGAAACCGTCTCGAGGGTTCGAATCCCTTCCCCTCCGCCACTTATTTTCTCAAAACTCTCTGAAAATGTATCCCTTTTCAGCTTCTCTCAACTCAGGGAGGCTTTTCAGGGCTATCTACTGCGTAACAAAAGCCCGAATTCATGCGCCGAAAAGCCGATCCGAAGCCGCAAGCTGGATGGGTATCGGTCTTTTGCACGGCGCGCCCCCAAAGCGGCTCGGTATCTTGACCATCGTGTTTTTTGGGTCCGGCCCCTGATACCCGACAGCCTCACGGTATCAGCACCGTCGCGCCCAGCGTATTGCCGGATTCTATGGCCTTGTGTGCCTGCACCGCGTCCCTCAGCGGGTATTCGTAGTTGATGTTGGCATTGAGGATGCCGTCGCCAATGGCTTTGAACAGGTCGCGGGCCGTCCATTCGAGGTCGGTTCGCTTGGCAACGTAATGCATGATCGCGGGCCGCGTGATGAAGAGAGAGCCGCGCCGCCCGAGATCCTGGATAATGTCCACCGGGTCGGGTGGGCCGGAGACGTGACCATAGGCGGCGCAGACCCCCATCAGGCGCAGACAGTCCAGACTGTCCTGCAGCGTATCCTTGCCGATTGCCTCGTAGACGACGGCGCAGCCTTCCCCATCCGTCACCTCGCGAACTACGTCGACGAAGCTTTGCTCAGAGCGGACCACCGGATAATGGCAGCCTGCCGTGCGGGCGACCTCGGCCTTTTCCGGCGTCGAGACGGTGCCGACCACCGTGGCACCCAGCGCCTTCGCCCATTGGCAGAGGATCAAGCCCATACCGCCCGCTGCGGCATGGACGAGGATAGTGTCACCGGGTTTTACGGCATAGGTCCGGTGCAGCAGGTAGTGTGCTGTCATGCCCTTCATGAGAAGAGCGGCGACCTGCTTGTCATCGAGCCCTTCGGGCATGTGCAACAGCTTGTCTGCAGGGTAGTTGCGCACCTCCGCATAGCTGCCCAGCGGCGGAATTCCATAAGCCACCCTGTCGCCCGTTCGGAACTCCGTTACGCCATCGCCGACGCCTTCGACGACGCCCACGCCTTCGAAGCCGATCACGACCGGCGGCTCGTCCACTTTCCAGGGATGCGATATGCCGCCCCGGTGGTAAGTGTCAGCGAAATTCACGCCGATCGCCGTGTGTCGCAGCCGGACCTCGCCTGGAGCCGGGTCCGGCACGGCCCAGTCCTGCCAATGCATGACCTCGGGCGGCCCCAGTTTGTGGATCACCTGTGCCTTGCTCATCGTCAACTCCCTTCAAGAACGTGGTTCTTCAGGTGGCGCTCATTTCAGCCTGTTTATCGAGGCTGGGACATGGAGCGCCGTACCTTCCAGCAGGTTCGCTGAAGGACAGGAAATAGCTCAAGGATCAATAAATCGAGTAAAACCTTGTCGAGATGTCCGATCCGTGTCTCGCGGGATAAACTCCAGGTCTCCTCGCGCTGTGGCCGGTGCCGGCCTTGAAGATCGTTGCCGGCACGCTTTCAGGATCGGAAGTTTGCTCGAATTCGGATCCACTGTATTCGGGATCAGCCGCTTGCCCCTTGACCATTCTCATGTGAGGTAGTCATTGAAGGGAACCAGAATCAACCAGTACACTTCTGATAGCCTGACGCGCGAAGGCGCTCGGCTTTCTCGAAGAGTTTTTCAAGTGGAGCGGAAACGTTCCGGAGGGACTGACCGATGCCTGACCTGCCACGGCTCAAGCCTGATCCGATCCCGGCGATCAACCCGGTGCCGGAATATGCCGCGCAGAGCGATCTGGCAGATGTTTACGAGCGGACGAAGGCCGGGTTAGGCGTTCCGTGGATGGGTGTCGTGGCCATGGCCTTCGCTCATTACCGCCGGTTCTACGAATGTTTGTGGAACGCAATGGAGCCGATGGTTTCCGGCGCCGCCTTCGCAAATGCCTGTAGCGACCTCAGGTCCTGCGCCGAGCGCGAGGCCGCAGCCCTTGAACCGCCGACGATACGGCCCCGCCTCAGAACGCTGGGATATGACGAGGCTGAACTTTACGACATCCGCGCCTGCAACGAGATCTTCTCGGCCGGAAACATGCCGTATCTCCTGATGGCGTCTCTTGCCCGCCTCCTTCTGGAGGGACACGAGTGGCGAAGCGATGTCATTTCGGATGCGCCCGTCATTGCGAGGCGGGGGCAACAAAAGCCGACCCTGATCGAAGCGCACCATGCCGACCCCACCATCGCATCGCTCTACGCGGATATTCGAGCAACGCTGGGGCTGCCGTTCGTGAATACCGATTACCGCGCCTTCGCCCGCTGGCCGAGCTACTTCGTACCCGCATGGACTGACCTGAAAAAAGCCATCTCGGGCCCAAACTATGAAAGGCGCGTTGCACGGGTGCACGACCGCGCGGTGCATCTCGCGGCCAGCCTGCCGAACAACACCCGCGTCACCGCCAGGGAACTTCGCGCTGCAGCCGATGCCGACGCAACCGCAGACGAGGTGCTGTCCGTGGTCCGCCTCTTCCAGTGGCTCCTTCCGGGGCTCGCGGTCAATGTGGGGTTTCTGCGCGGGCAGCTTGTTGACGAGAAAGTTTGACGAGAACCACCATGCATCCCATACCCTTCAGGGGGTAACGCGGCTCGCCGCTCGGTCGGCGGCACCCGGACGAAAAGGCCGGAAAGCGTTGGGGGACGATCGATGAAACAAGCCTTGTCCGGCGTCTGGGCTCTTCTGCTCGGTATCGTTCTCATCATGCTGGGCAACGGCATGCATTTCACATTGATCGGCTTGCGCGGCGGAATCGAGGGATTTTCGGCGGCGGAACTGG
The DNA here is from genome assembly GCF_013266695.1 of Hongsoonwoonella zoysiae. Taxonomy (GTDB): domain Bacteria; phylum Pseudomonadota; class Alphaproteobacteria; order Rhizobiales; family Stappiaceae; genus Hongsoonwoonella; species Hongsoonwoonella zoysiae. Next base: position 977,952 of record NZ_JABRXF010000002.1, on the reverse strand, counting down.
CCATCGTCACCTCTGGTTACTTCATGGGTTTTTTGTCGGGCGCGCGTTACACGCCGACGCTGATCCGCCGCGTGGGGCATGTGCGCGTCTTCGCGGCTCTTGGCAGCTTCATGTCGGCGGGGCTGATTTCATTTCCGCTGCTGACTGACCCAATCGCCTGGACGTTGCTGCGGGTGCTCATCGGCTTTTGCATGTCGGGAATCTACGTCGCCGCCGAAAGCTGGTTGAACGATGCTGCGACGAACGAAACACGCGGCAAGATGCTCTCGGCCTACATGATTGCCCAGACACTTGGCATCATCGGGGCGCAAGGGTTGCTCACGCTGGGGGATGCGGGCACCTCTGTGCTGTTCATCGGTGCCTCGATCCTTGTTTCGGTGTCTTTCGCGCCGATCCTCCTGTCCGCCACCCGGGCCCCGGAAACCGAAGTCGGACGCCCGATGTCCCTGCGCGCGCTTTTCGCGGGATCGCCGCTGGGAACTGTCGGGATTTTCCTGCTGGGCAGCATCTATGCGACCCAATCGGGCATGGGAGCGGTTTTCGGGACCGAGATCGGAATGACGGCGAACAGCATCGCGCTTTTCGTGGCGATGCTGTTCGCGGGAGCGCTGACGCTGCAATACCCGATTGGCTGGCTCTCCGACCGGATCGACCGGCGCAGGCTGATCTTCGGCGCGGCCTGTTTCGGCGCTGCATCCTGCGCGTTGGGCTGGATCGCCGGCGGCGGCCTGTGGCCGATGATGGCGGCGGCTTTTTTCGCGGGGGGCGTGACGACGCCGCTCTACGCCCTGTTCCTCGCCTATACCAACGACTTTCTGTCGGCCGAAGAAATGCCGGCCGCGTCCGGCGGGCTCGTCTTCACTTTCGGGCTCGGCGCTATCGTGGGCCCGCTGATTACCGGCTGGTCGATGGAGCAGCTTGGACCGCTCGCGTTCTGGCTGGTGCTGGGTGTGACCTTCGGCGCCATCGCGCTTTATGCGCTCTACCGCATGACGCAGCGTGCTGCCACCCCCGTGGAGGAAACCGAAAGCTATCTGGGCGTTCTGCCCACCGCTTCGACAGTGGCCGTTCAGGCAGCAGGGGAGTGGGCCGCCGAACAGGCCGAGGCGGAAGCCGAAGACGAAGCGCGGTCCTGAATGCGCTTAAGACGCTGCGCTTTCCCGTGAAGCCCGGCGGTGTCCGGTCAAGGCCGCAGGCTTTTCTCCCATGATTTGCGAATTCCGCGTCAAATCAAAGAATGAAATCGGTCATTTCATTCTCAAAAGATATCGGGTTCGCCGGCGGTGTGCCCGAAATCGGTTTGCAGGAAGTCGAAATCGCAGCCCTGGTCCGCCTGGGTGACATGGCGCGAGAACATGTAGCCATAACCCCGTTCGAAACGCGGCTCCGGGCTTTTCCATTCCGCGCGCCGTCGTTCCAGTTCCGCGTCGTCGACCAGCATGTCGAGGCGCCGGTTCGCAAGGTCGAGACGTACGATATCGCCCGTCTTCAAGAGGGCGAGCGGCCCGCCGACGTAGCTTTCGGGCGCGACGTGCAAAACGCATGCGCCGTAGGAAGTGCCGGACATGCGGGCATCGGAAATCCGCAACATGTCTCGATGCCCCTGCTTGATCAAGGCCTTCGGGATGGGCAGCATGCCCCATTCGGGAAAGCCTGGCCCCCCTTGCGGCCCGGCATTGCGTAGCACCAGAACGTGATCGGGGGTGACGACAAGGTTTTCATCGTCAATCGCCGCCTTCATCTCCGGATAGCTGTCGAAGACCAGCGCGGGGCCTTCGTGCAGGTGGAACTTCGGATCGCAGGCGGCGGGCTTGATCACCGCGCCGTCCGGGCACAGGTTGCCCCGCAGAACCGCGAGCGAGCCTTCGTGATAGACCGGGTTTGAAAGCGGGCGGATGACATCGTCATTGTAGACCTCGGCACCTTCGAGGTTCTCGCCCATACTCCTGCCAGTTACCGTCAACGCGGTGCAATCCAGTTGACCCTCGAGTTGCTTCATCAACGCGCCCAAGCCGCCTGCGTAATAGAAATCCTCCATGAGGTAGTCCTTGCCGGCGGGGCGGACGTTGGCGATGAGCGGCGTGATGCGCCCCAGTTCGTCGAGATCATCGAGCGTGAGGCCGATGCCTGCGCGGCGCGCCATGGCGATCAGATGAACGACGGCGTTGGTGGAACATCCCGTCGCCATCGCCACGGTCGCGGCGTTTTTCACAGCGGCTTCTGTAAGAATCCGATCAGGCGTCAGGTCCTCCCAGACCATTTCCACGATCCGCCGCCCGCAGGCAGAGCCCATGCGTTGATGACCGGAATCCACAGCCGGAATGGAGGAAGCGCCGGGCAGCGTCAGCCCCAGTGCTTCGGCGATCGCCGTCATGGTGGAGGCGGTGCCCATGGTCATGCAGGTTCCGGCGGAACGCGCTATGCCGCCCTGGATGCCGAGCCATTCCTTGTCGGTGACGTTACCGGCGCGTCGCTCGTCCCAGTATTTCCAGGCGTCCGAGCCGGAGCCCAGGACCTTGCCCGCATAGTTGCCGCGCAGCATGGGACCGGCGGGCAGGAAGATCATAGGCACGCCGGCCGAAATCGCGCCCATGATCAGGCCGGGGGTTGTCTTGTCGCAACCGCCCATGAGAACGATACCGTCGAGCGGGTGCGAGCGGATGATCTCCTCCGTCTCCATCGCCAGCATGTTGCGATAGAGCATCGATGTCGGCTTGGTGAAGCTCTCGTCCACCGAAAGCGCCGGCATTTCGACCGCGAATCCACCCGCCTGCAATACGCCGCGTTTCACGTCCTTTACTCGCTCGGGAAAATGCGCGTGGCAGGTGTTGAGTTCCGACCAGGTGTTCAGGATGCCGATGACCGGCCTGTCGCGGAAATCCTCTTCCGCATAGCCGAGTTGCATCATGCGCGAGCGGTGGCCGAAACTGCGAAGGTCGTCGGGCGCAAACCAGCGCGCCGAGCGGAGGTTTTCCGGTTTTTTCGTTCGATTTTCCATTTTTCGCCGGTCAGGAATTCGAGTTGGCTGGCCGGGCCCGAGGCCCGGAATCGAGTACAGGTAGTATTACGTCTGCAACCCGGGCAGTATAGCCGTAGACTGCGATGTTCGATTCATGATCGCATCCGACCATCGAATTTCTCCAACACTTCAGGATGGCTGCGATGACAGACGCAACTGGACTTCGCAATTCACTGGCTGGAATTTCCGGCATCCTTGTGACGCCATTCGACAGCGCCGACCGGATCGATGCAAAGCCGCTCCGTCCGGTCATTGACCAAGCGATAGACGCAGGCGTCCACATCCTCGTTTCCAACGGAAATACGGGCGAATTCTACAGCCTTACGCTCGACGAAGCTTTGGCGACGGTCGCCGAGACGGCGCGTATGGTCGATGGCCGTGTGCCGCTGATCGGAGGTGTGGGACGGTCCGTACAGGACGCTTGCGCGCTGGCGCGGGCATCCGCCGAAGCAGGGTGCTCGGCATTGATGGTCCACCAGTTGCCGGATCCCTTCGTCTCGCCAAGAGGAACGGTAAATTACGTTCGCCGGATCGCCGATGCCGCCGACGGGCTGCCGCTTGTCTTGTACATCCGCAACGATGCGATCGGCACGCAGGCGATTGCGGAAATTTGCGCTATTTCCTCTGTCGTCGGCGTCAAATGGGCAACGCCCAACCCGATGAAGCTGGCCGCGGCGATGGGGGCATGCGAGCCGAATATCGTATGGGTGGGTGGGCTTGCCGAAATCTGGGCACCGGCGTTTTACGCGGTTGGCGCGCGCGGGTTCACGTCGGGGTTGATCAACGTCTGGCCCGAGCGCTCCGTCGCGATCCATGCTGCGCTTGAACGGCAGGATTATGCCGAGGCGCGCCGCCTGATCGAGGGTATGCGCGCCTTCGAGGATGTTCGTGCGGAAGAAAACGGGGGAGCGAACGTTTCCGGCGTCAAGGCGGCGCTTGCGATGCTCGGCCATGACTGCGGGCACGCCCGCCCGCCCGCGGCCTGGCCGCTGACCGATGATCAGTCAGCGCGAATAGCCGATGTGCTGGAATGCGCGAAGAAGGGCTGACGGCTCCCTTCGACGCCGCCAGCTGAAAATCGCTAAGGATCAGGTGTTGAGGTCCTCCGGGAGTATGCTTTCCGGCATGTTCTGATAGCAAACGGGCCTCAGGAAACGGCGGATCGCCATGGTGCCGACCGAAGTCGCGCCGAAATTTGTGGATGCCGGATAAGGCCCGCCGTGGACCATCGCGTCCGCCACTTCGACACCGGTCGGAAATCCGTTGGCGAGAAGTCGCCCCGCCTTGCGCTCCAGAATGGGGAGAAGCTGGCGCGCCTCGCCGGCGTCCGCATCGTCCATATGCAACGTCGCGGTGAGCTGGCCTTCCAGGCTCTTGGCAACCTCAAGCATTTCCGAAAAATCCGTGGCCCGAACCACGAGACCGAGCGGGCCGAAAACCTCTTCCCCAAGCTCGCGGTTCGAAAGCCAATCCTTGCCCGAGGTGGAGAAGAGATAGGGCGTCGCATTGCGAAGGTCGCAAGTCGACGTCAGCACCTCGCGAACGCCGCTTGAGCCCGCGACACGGTCGCGGCCTTCCCGGTAGGCTGCGGCGATACCATCCGTCAGCATGACCTGCGCGCCGACTTCGCCAAGCGCGCCGGCGGCAGCTTCCACATAAACATCGGCATCCGGCCCGTCGATGACGACAGAAATGCCCGGGTTGGTACAGAACTGGCCGGCGCCCATGGTGAGCGAGCCCGCCCAGCCTTTCGCGATATCGGCGCCACGCGCAGAGAGGGCTGCAGGAAGCAGGAACATCGGGTTGACCGAGCCGAGCTCGCCGAAGAAGGGGATCGGCTCGGGTCGGGCCGCGCAAAGGTCGAACAACGCCCGCCCGCCGGCGAGAGAACCCGTAAAGCCGACCGCCTTGATGAGCGGATGCTGGACCAGGGACTGGCCCACATCACGCTTGCCGCCCTGGATGAAGGAGAAGACGCCGCGATGCACGCCGCATTTCCTGATCGCTGCGTCGATCGCTTCGGCAACGATCTCTCCCGTACCAGGGTGGGCGGAGTGGCCCTTTACGACCACAGGGCAGCCGGCTGCAAGCGCGGATGCCGTGTCGCCGCCCGCCGTGGAAAAGGCGAGCGGGAAGTTCGACGCGCCGAAGACGGCGACCGGACCGACGGGACGCTGGATCAGCTTCAGGTCCGGGCGGGGCAGGGGCTTGCGGTCCGGCAACGCTACGTCGTGGCGGCGGTCCAGATAGTCGCCTTCCTCGATGTGCGAGGCGAAGAGGCGAAGCTGGCCGACGGTGCGGCCGCGCTCGCCCTCTAGGCGGGCCTGCGGCAGTCCGGTCTCCGAGGTTCCGATTTCGGTGATCGCTTCGCCGCGCGCCTCGACCTCGTCGGCGATTGCGTTGAGGAATGCCGCGCGTTCCGCCCGGGTGCTGTAACCGTACGTCCAGAAAGCCTCCTCCGCGGCCCTTGCCGCGGCATCGACATGCTCCGGCGTGCCGACCGAATAATCGAAAGACGGTCCGTGCGCCGGGCTTGAAGCAAACGTCGTTGTGCCGCCGACCCATTCGCCGGCGATCAGGTGGCGCCCGTGCGGTTTGAAGACAGGTTTATCGAGCATGGTCATTCTCTTGGTCAGTCGTTGAAAGGAGCCGCGACACGCCGTTTGCCGAGCATGAAGGCGTCCGCCACGTGGCGAAGCGGGGAGTTGTCGACCTCGCTCCGGCTCTCCCGCAGCAATTCGGCAAAGCGGCTATAGATGCCGTCATACTCCGATTGGAGCGCCTCGGCATCCGTCATGTTACGTCCGTCGACTTCAAGATGCGCTCCCCCACCGGTCAGGCGCAAGACCCCATGGTCGGTTTCAACCTCGATATTCCAGGTTTGCGGGCCGGTCTGGCGCCAGTCGAAATCCGCTTCGACAATTAGATTTCCCGCGCCACGCATTGAAAGCCTTGCTGCAATCGGCGTGTCGCGGTTTTCCGGAAACTCAAGCTCCGCCGCGGTCATATGGACGGGGGAGGGCAGGATTTCGGTCAGGATCGAAAGCGCGTTTATGCCCGGATCGAAGACGCCGAGGCCGCCCGGCTGCCAGATCCATTGCTGGCCCGGATGCCAATGACGGACGTCCTCGCGCCAGGTGATCTTGACCTTGCCGATGTCACGCGCCGCAAGCCATTCCTTCGCCTTCGCCACCCCTTTGGCAAAGCGCGAATGCCAGGTGGCGAAGAGGACGCAGCCATTCGCTTCGGCTAGATCACACAGTGCCTCGACCTCCGAAAGGGAGGCGCCGGGTGGCTTTTCGAGCAATACATGGCGCCCTGCGCAAAGCGCTTCATACGCGAGGTCGAAGCGGACTTGCGGGGGAACACAAAGGGCGACGGCCGGCACATCCGGCTCATTCGCCAGCATTTCGCCAAGGGTCTTATAGGAGGGAATGCCTTCCATGGACGCATGGCGGCTGACAACCGCGCCGAGGTGGAAAGCGGGCGAGGTGGCGATCGACGGCAGGTGCTGGTCGACCGCGATCTTGCCCAGCCCGACGATGGCGACGGGTGTTTCAAGGACTGTCACGGGCTACGTCCTCTGCGCGCCCGTCTCCGGGCAAATTCAAATTCACCCGGAGATAGGCACCATGGAGATGCGTGTGAAAGAGTTCTGCACGACCTTGGGCGACATGTCCATGTTGCCGCCTTCCGCGAAGCAAGGATAGCCCTTCGGCCCGCAGTACTTCACAAGAGTGATGCAGGACTAGCCGTCGAACGCGGGGGGTATACGGCCCGAGATGCCGGGCAATACGGAATCTGCGCTGGCAAGCGGATGCCGAAACGTCATGATGTCATCCGCCGGATCCTCCCTCCCCGAAGATCACTGGCTAGTCGCTATTCGACGTTGCCCATCTGCTTGGCTTGATTGATCAGCTCCTGGCATTGTTCTTCATTGCCGTCGCGTCGCTGCTCATTGGCTTGATCGAGAAGCTGGCGCATAGTGTCAGCGGTGGTTTCGTCGATGCCACTGTCGCCGGCCTGGCCTAGCGCGCGCTCCACCTTGTCGATGTCCTCCGCGCAATCGGCGAGGGCAAATACCGGCGCTGCGATGATAAAAGCCGAGCAGCCAAGGAATATTGCCAATTTTTTCGTGTATCCGGGCATTTTCTTTCCTCCGTTGTGTGAATTCGGCCCCAAGGATTCTCACCGACGAAAATCAAAATTCGGTCGTCGCTTGCATTCACAGGGCTGATAACTGTCAGAAGTTGCCGCAATAAAAAATGGCTTGCGACTCTGAGTTGATAAAATCTGCATGTTTTTTCTATTGAGGAAATATCGCATTTTCTGCTTTGAAAAGAAAGTATGTATTACTCCCATCGGAAATTATGAAATTAGGAAAACTGAATACTTCTTTAGAGTAAGGGAAAATATGCCGTAACTTACTGAGCGTTTTGGCTCTGGCGTGCTGCTTCTTGTGAACGCTGCATATAGCGTAGCGCCTCCTCCTGACGACCCATCGATCCGAGTATCTCCGCCAGGGTCGACATCAGGAGCGCGCTGTCAGGTTTTTTCTTCAATCCCTCCTCGGCGATCGAAATCGCGTCTTGCGGATTTCCGGTCGCCCAGGCTATCCGGGCGCGCATTCGCCACGCCTCATGAAGCTGGGGGTCGAGTTCGACGGCAGTGCGGAACGCCTGATCCGCAGCCGGGACGTTTCGGAGGGCGAGGGCAAGGCCGCCGATCGCCATTTGCGTTTCCGGAAAGTCCGCCTTGGCTGCCAGCGAAGACTGATAGTCCCTGAAGGCTGCCGACAGGGCCTGCCGTTTGTCATCGGGTATCGGCCGGGCCAATACGGCGATCATGTTCCTCGCAGCATCAATCCGCACGCTCTTCACCGGATCGGAGAGAAGCGGAAGGAGACGCGTCAGCAAGTTGTCCGGCTCGGCAGCAGCCTGAAGCTCGATAGCCGCCGACCTCACCAGTGGATCTTCATCGTTTAGGAGAGATGCCACGCGAGATGCGATCCGGGGTGAGGCCGTCTGCAACAGCCGGTCAAGCACGCTTGCGCGTGAGATGCCCGGATTTTCTACCTCGTCCGCGTAATTCGCGAGACGTTCGACTGCTGCATCGTCGAGCGTCATGTTGGGGTTCAGGAAATGAGCGAGGGATTGCGTGCCGGAGCGACCGTCCGGAAACCACTGCTTCACCGTTTCCACTGCCCATTCGCTCGTCCTGCCCTCATGACATCCGGTGCAGGCGTTCGGAACGCCGAACGCCACCGAAAGGTCGGGCCGTGGTACTCGGAAGGAGTGATCACGGCGCGGATCGACCCGCATATAGGTCGTTGCCGGCATATGGCACGCGACGCAGCGTGCGCCTTCTTCGCCCACTTCGTGGTTATGGTGGGCAGGATCGTCATACAGCGCGGGCTTCAGGCTCGAAAAATCAGCGTTGCCGTTCGGGCTATGGCACTGCGTGCAGAGCGCATTATCATTTGCCTTAAGCTTCAGGGAATGCGGATCATGGCAACTCGAGCAGGTTACGCCAGCCGCGTACATCCGGCTTTGAAGAAAGGAACCGGCGACATAGACCTCGTCTCGTATCTGGCCGTCGGGGTGGTAAAGGCCCGGCCTGAGGAGGGAAAGGCGATAGTGGTTTGAAAAACGGGCTGCGGCCGGCGGACTGTCCGGGCCTATCGGTTCACGCCGCGAATGGCAGCGGAAGCAGAGGTTGATTTCCCGGTACTGGCTCGATCCTTCGAGCCTTTCTGGAAATCCATAGCTGTCTACACCTTTAAAGCCTGAAATAGCCGCCACGGTATCGGCATCGGCTTCCTTGGCGCGGGCCCACGCGACATGCGCTTCTCCCGCGCCGTGACAAGCTTCGCAGGCGACGTTCAACTCGCCCCAGGTACTTGAATAGATGCGCGTTTGGGGATCGTAATTCTTGCGGTAGCCGGTCTGGTGACATTCCGCGCAACGTGCGTTCCAGTTTTTGTAAGGGCCGGTCCAATGCAGGCCGTCATCCGGATCCAGCTTCTGCTCGGGATAAAGGTAGAACCAGCGACGATTATCCGTATCCCAGGCAACATCGAGCGCCTGAAGGCGACCGGGCTCGATCTCTACCAGATATTGCTGCAGCGGAGTTACGCCCACGGCATAGGCTATTTCATAGGACGCGGTGCCGCCATCGGCGCCTGTCTGCTCGACGCGATAGCCGCTGCCGCCGCGATGAAAACGATAGATCGTCCCGCCTTGCGCGAATTCTGCATCGTCGAAATCACCGAGGACATAAGGTTCGCTCGCGGGCTTGAGTGCCCAGTCGTGATGCGAGCCCGACCATGCCTCGAATGCGGAAGAGTGGCATGACCGGCAGGTCTCGCTCGTGACGAAGGAAAGTGGGGAAGGGTTTTGCGGCCAAGCGGGACCGGATGCGAAAATTGAAGAACTGATGATCAAAACCGAAAGAAGTAACGCAGGAACGGTGCAGTTTGTTTTGAAGAAGAAGTGTCTCAATATGCCGACTGCCGATAAATTATTATTCAACAGACGATCCCAACCCGTCTGAAAACGCTTCGAATTTTGATCGATTTTCGACATTGAGTAACAAGCTTCCCGCCAATGACGCAGAACCTTACGATATTTAATCAGATCCTCGTCGCGGATGCGATCGCCCTTGCCACTTTGGTGCTTTCGAGCGGTTTGATCATGTAAGTCGCCGCTCCGGCTTCAAAGCATTTTTCGCGCAAGCCCGGCTGGCTGATCGAGCCCTGTAACGGCAATCGCCGGTATCCCCCGCCGCCTTGACGCCAGTTCCCGAAATAAATCCGGCCCGTTAAATCCGGGCATATGAAGGTCAAGCAGCATGCAATCCGGCGCCCGACGGTCGAGGCTGGCAACGAATTCATGGCCCGATCGAAAGTCCACCGGATCGAACGACAGAGACAGAACCATTCGTTGCAGGGTGCCGCGCACGGGATCATCATCATCCACGATTGCGATCACGACTTTTTTCGGCTTTCATCGGAAATTTATACGACGAAAAAGACCGGGCAGGATATTGCCCTCGGGTCCAATGGCTTTCAGTGAAACAAGGCTCAAGAGCCGTGTCGTGTGATTATTCGCACAAGATCGGCGACGGTCCGCACTCTCATCTTTGCCATCATGCGGCAACGATGGACCTTGACCGTTTTTTCCACGATGCCGAGGTCCGCGGCGATCTGTTTGTTCATCCGTCCCGCCACAACATGGGACAGGACCTCCCGTTCCCGCGCGGTCAGGCTTGCCAATAGATCATCGACCGATTTTTTCCGGGCGTACTCCCGTCGCGCGTCGATATCCCGCCGGCAGGCCGCCTCGACCGCAATCACGAATTGATCCGCCTCTACCGGTTTCGTCAAAAAGTCGACCGCACCGGATTTCATGGCGCTGATGCCGCCGGCAATGGTCCCGCGTCCGGTCAGAAATATCGCAGGCCTTCCAGGGCGCATCTCTAGAAGTCGTTCGTGAAGAGCAAAGCCATCCAGCCCCGGCAGTTCGAGATCGAGCACTGCGCAACCGGGCGCATCCGGGTCGTGGGCGTTCAGAAATTCTTCCGCGCTTGAATAGCGCTTACACCGATATCCGTAGCCGGCGAGCAGCCTGGAGAGCGCGGTAAGAATGCTTTCGTCGTCATCTATCAGATAGACCGTCGCGGGTTTGTCACTCATTGCCAACCTGCTCTCGCCCCATTCGTCGATGGCAAGGTGAGTATGATGCGAGTACCTTCGGCGGCCTGGTCGTCAAACTTCAGGATCCCGCCGTGGGCCTCGGCGATCGAACGGCAAATTGCGAGGCCGAGCCCCATCCCGTTCGCTTTTCCGCTGACAAAGGGCCGAAACGCCGCCTCTCGCAATTCAGCGGACAATCCGGAACCCCGATCCGAAATCGACAGCATGCGTGATCTGTTCGCCGTGATATTGGTTTCGATCTCTATACGGCGATCGGCCGGGGCAAGATCAGCCATGGCATCCGCGGCGTTCAGTGTCAGGTTGAGAACGACCTGCTGCAGCTGCGCCATATTACCCTTGACTGGCAAGTTTTCAGCATTGCGAATGAAGCGGACCTTTGTCTGCCGTGCGACCAGTTCGCCCTGCAATAGTGCAAGGGTGCTCGATACGGCGTCATTCAAGTCCATTGGCTCAAGAGTCACTTCGCCCTTCAGCATCATTTGCCTGAGATGCTTGATGACGCCTGCGGCACGGCGGTCTGAAGACGCGATATCTTCGAGAATACTCCTGATCTCCTTAAGGTCCGGCTTCTTCCTGTCGACAAGGCGAATGCCCGCTTCGGCATTGGCGAGGATCGAAGTGAGCGGCTGGTTCAGCTCATGCGCAAAGGAACCCGACAATTCTCCGAGTTGCGAGGTCCTCGAAAGGTGAGCAAGTTCCAGCCGCTCCAACGCAAGCTCTTTCTCAATCCGCCGCTTTCTGCGATCAAGGACGATCAAAGCCGCTATTGTTCCGGATTGAAGTACCAGAACCGCCAGGATCGCCATGACCTGAAACCTATATCGATCCCAGATCGAAGGCTCACGGTGTAGGACAAGAGCGTTTTCAGGAAGCAGTGTCTCATCCATTCCCCAACGCGCGAATTGACGCCAGTCGACCACCGGTAACCCGGAAGATGTGACGAACCGTTCCTTCGGAGAGCTTCCGGATAAAATCCGATTTGCCATGTTCGCAATATCGGTGCCAATCCCCTCGAAAGTTTCGATGAAGCCCCCGACGGCGCCGGTTCCGATGTATGAGCTGTAGACGGCGTACACAGGGGCGGCGGAGATTGCGGCGAGTTCAGCTGTAACATCGCGCGGGATGTAAGTTCGCCCATCTGCAGCCTTGAAGACAGTCAGGATCAAAAGAATCGTGTCTTCCGGCAAGTTCTTTACCGCTTGCTTGAAACCGTCGAGTGTCATGCTCGAGAGATATTCAACCGAAACGCCACGGTAGTTCTCCGAAAGGTCCTGACGGGCGGTTTCCTTCCAGATGCGGTCGAAGTCGGAAGACCCGGTCAGCAAAACGATTTTCTTCGCATCAGGCTGAAGCCGAAGAGCGAGATCGACCGTTTTCGACACGTCTAAATTGCTGGCGACCCCATAGACGCCATCCGGCAACGAAGAAATTTCGACCGATGACCAAGAGAAACCCCCGGCAATCACTGGCACGTCCGGCGCGATTGCCTGCCTGTTCTCCAGCAGAAACGATAGCCCCGCCGGGCCGATGGCGATTGCTATGTCGATGGGGGCGTCGCCATATTTCGCAGCCATCAACCGGGCAATGCGCTTGCGGTGGGCTGAGCCGGGAAATCGAATAAAATCAAGGTGCTCGATATAAAACTCGACGGCTGTCGGCTTCGTTTCCGCAAGTTCGCGCTTCAACCGTTCAATAACTTTCTGAACCGCGAAAAGATTGCTGTCGTGCTCGCTGACGATCAGAATGCGAGCCGCGCCTTGTCTGGCATCCACTTGAGTGAAAGGAGCAATCGAGATGCAAAAAATCATCGATGCGGCAAGGGATATCCTTGCAATCACGCTCCGACCAGCAATGAAAAAACGCATGAGCTAGCGAGGTTGTTTGAACCATTCGTGGATATATTTGGAGTGTATAACGTACACGCGTTCAAGAAAATCATATATCGCGAACCGTAGGGCATGGATCCCTCGAGTTGCCAGGCTCGGTGCCGTTTCCAATCCTCTGGCGCTTGCAACAGTTTGGCGCATGTGTTTCCCCAAGGTCTAACTTCCCATACGTAAATTTTGCAAGAAAAATGAAGAGTGCCTCAACCGTGGATGCCGCAGTGTTCGTAAAAGTATTGCGCTTAAACGCTGACAAACGACGGTTGATATAGCGCTTTCTACGGAGGCAAAGCCGCTTTCGCGATTAATGAAAGCTCCGTTTTGCGGAACATTTTCCGGGGTGGCTGGAAAGGTTGGGATAAATGCCGGCTGGATCAGGATTTTGCCATTGCCCGCGAGATTTGCTCGCAATGCCCGGTCCCGACCGCCGTCCAGGCCGGCTGGCTCGCATCTTTGTAATGGTCGCCGGATTCAGCCTGTTCGCTTCAGTCGTTCAAGCTGACCCATTGCCCTCATGGTCGGATACCGAAAGCAAGGCGCGGATCATGGAATTTGTGGATCGCGTGACGGAGAAGGGCGCGGATACTTATGTAGCGCCCGACGACCGTATCGCCGTCTTCGACAATGACGGGACCTTGTGGAGCGAGCAACCTCTCTATTTCCAGCTTATATTCGCTATCGATCGCCTGCAGCAGCGCGCGCAAGCCGATCCCTCCATCCTCACCTCCGATGTTCTGAAGAAAGCGGCATCCGGCGATGTTTCCGGCGCACTGGCAGGAGGCAAGCAGGCGCTGCTGGAAATCGTCGAGGTTTCGCATTCGGGGCTGACGGTGGATGAATTCCAGAACGAGGCGAGAGAATGGCTGGAGACAGCGAGACACCCTCAAACGGGAATGGCTTATGACGAGATGGTCTACCAGCCGATGCTGGAATTGCTCTCTTATCTCAGGGACAGAGGGTTCCAGACGTATATCGTGTCCGGGGGCGGTATTCATTTCATGCGCGTCTTCGCCGAGGACGTCTACGGTATTCCGCCCGAGAAGGTCATCGGGAGTGCCGGAAACACCAGCTACAGCGTGGAGAATGGCGTTCCCACGATCCAGAAGGATCCCGGCATCGCCTTTATCGATGATGGTCCCGGCAAGCCAATCCGCATCGAGACGAAAATCGGCAAAAGACCGATCTTCGTCGGCGGCAATTCGGATGGCGACTTTCAAATGCTCGAATGGGCAACTGCGGGCGACGGGCCGCGCTTCGGGCTGATTGTCCACCACACGGATGGTCAGCGCGAATTTGCCTACGACCGTGAAAGCCATGTCGGAAAGCTCGCGCGCGGCCTTGACGAAGCGGACGGCCGTGGCTGGCTGGTTGTCGATATGGCGCGCGACTGGAAAGCCGTTTTTCCAAATTCGGAATGAATGAGCGGAAGAATTCGCCCGTATCGGGGTTGATTGTTTTTTCGAAAGTCGGGGGATTTTGACGAATTACCAGGAGGAGCAGATGAAACGGATATTGCTGGCCGCTGCATTCGCGGTCTCGCTTGCCATCCCGGCGTCGGCCCAGGATGCTCAGAAACCGAACATACTTGTCATATGGGGCGATGATATCGGCACGTGGAACATCAGCCACAACAACCGTGGCATGATGGGATACGACACGCCAAATATCGACCGTATCGCCAGCGAGGGCTTGGCCTTCACCGACTACTACGCCCAGCAAAGCTGCACCGCCGGGCGCGCCGCATTCATCGGCGGCAGCGTGCCTGTGAGAAGCGGGATGACGAAGGTGGGCCTGCCGGGCGCCGAACAAGGCTGGCAGGAGAGCGACGTCACAATGGCGACCATCTTGAAATCGCTCGGTTACGCCACCGGCCAGTTCGGCAAGAACCACCAGGGCGACCGCGACGAACACCTGCCGACCAATCACGGGTTCGATGAGTTCTTCGGCAATCTCTACCATCTGAATGCCGAGGAAGAGCCGGAAAACCGCGATTATCCCAAAGGCATGGTGCTTGCAAACGGCAAGACGTTCGAAGAGCAGTTCGGACCGCGCGGCGTGCTCCATACGTGGGCGAATGAGGACGGGACCCAGCGCATCGAAGACACAGGCGCGCTTACCAAAAAGCGGATGGAAACCGTCGACGAAGAGACCCTGGCGGAAGCCAAGCGCTTCATTCGGGAAGCGCATGAAGCGGGAACGCCCTTCTTCGTGTGGTGGAACGGCACGCGCATGCATTTCCGCACGCACGTCAAGGAGGAGCATACCGGCATCTCCGGACCGAGCGGCGATGAATATCACGACGGCATGGTCGAGCATGACATGCATGTCGGGGAATTGCTGGACCTGCTCGATGAACTCGGCATCACCGACAATACGGTGGTTATGTATTCCACCGATAACGGGCCGCATTACAATACTTGGCCGGATGCGGGCACGACACCGTTCCGCAGTGAAAAGAACTCGAACTGGGAAGGTGCATACCGTGTTCCGGCATTCGTGCGCTGGCCGGGCCAGTTCCCTGCGGGCAAGACGCTGAACGGTATTGTGGCGCATGAAGACTGGTTGCCGACATTCGCTGCAATAGCGGGCGATCCGGAAATCAAGGGCAAGCTACGCGATGGTGTCGAGTTGCGCGGACGTACCTACCGGAACTACATAGACGGCTACAATATGGTCGACTATCTCTCCGGCAACACGGAAGAATCACCGCGCCATGAATTCTGGTACGTGAATGATGATGGGCAGGTGGTTGCCGCCCGGTATGACGACTGGAAGGTCGTGTTCCTGGAAAATCGAGGACAGGCCTTTGGCGTGTGGCGGGAACCATTCATCGAGCTGCGCGTCCCGCTCATATTCAACTTGCGGCGTGATCCGTTCGAGCGCGCCCAGCACAACGCGAACATATATGACGACTGGCTGCTTGATCGCGCCTTTGTCATCGTGCCGATCCAGGCGCTCGCGGCACAGTTCCTGCAGACCATACGGGACTATCCGCCCAGCCAGTCGCCGGGGTCGTTCAATTTGAGCGCGATCGAGGCAAAGCTGAAAGAGGGCATGGGGCGCTAGGCAAACGCGATATGGCTGAGAGGTGCATTGGGGCCGGTAATGCCGGCCCCTTCGCGCGATAAAACGGTTGAGCATGCATTCGATTTTTTTATATATTCAATTTTATATATGTTTTGGCAAGGTGAAATCCGCACGCAAACTCCAGCTTGTATCGCGATAAGATCGAGGCTTTGTGGATCGTCGAAGCTCGATGAACACTTTGTGAGGGTGCGGCGAATTCGCCGTAAGGGTCTCTACGGCCTTGGAATCTTGGCTATGATCGGGCAAAGAGGGGCGTATTGAACATTCGCGTAGAGCCTGGCGCATTCGCAAGAGGCCGGTTCCGCAGGGAAAACAAGGGCAAGGAAAGGGGAAGAAGCGTGAAGGATATGGACGCTTTCTTCAAGCAGGCCATCGACGGACTGCGCGAGGCGGGAAACTATCGTGTTTTCTGTGATCTCGAACGGCATTCCGGCGCCTTCCCGAAAGCCACGCGCTATCGCGAGGACGGTTCGACTCATGATGTAACCGTTTGGTGCTCAAACGACTACCTTGGCATGGGGCAGCACCCGGCCGTGACCGAAGCCATGAAGACGGCGATCGAGCGCTGTGGCGCGGGCGCGGGCGGCACCCGGAATATTTCAGGCACCAATCATTATCACGTCGAACTGGAGCGCGAACTTGCCGATCTACACGGCAAGGAGTCGGCATTGATCTTCACCTCCGGCTATGTTTCGAACTGGGCGGCACTCGGCACGCTCGCCTCGAAGATCCCCGGAGTGATCGTCTATTCCGACGAGTTGAACCACGCATCGATGATCGAGGGCATTCGCCATTCGCGCTGCGAAAAGCGGGTGTTCAAGCACAATTCGCCGGAAGACCTTGAAAGGTTGATCGCCGCTGACGATCCGGACCGTCTGAAGCTGATCGCCTTTGAAAGCGTCTATTCTATGGACGGGGACATTGCCCCGATCGCCGAATTCTGCGATATCGCCGACAAGTATGGCGCGATGACCTATCTGGACGAGGTGCATGCAGTCGGCCTTTACGGTCCGCGCGGCGGCGGGATTGCCGAACGCGAAGGCCTGATGGACCGCCTGACCGTGATCGAAGGTACGCTTGGCAAGGCTTTCGGCGTCATGGGCGGTTATATCGCGGCATCCGCGACGCTTTGCGACTTCGTTCGTTCCTTCGCATCCGGGTTTATTTTCACGACCGCACTGCCGCCGGCGCTTGCCGCGGGCGCGATCGCTTCGATCAAACATCTGAAGCAAAGCGAGTTCGAGCGCCACCAGCAGCGGCGTAACGTGGAAAAGTTGCGCGCCATGCTGGATGCGCGTGGCATTCCTCACCTTGAGAACCCGAGCCACATCGTGCCGGTGATGGTGAAAAATGCCGCCAAGTGCAAATGGCTGTCGGACCTGCTTCTGGACAGCTACGGTATTTACGTGCAGCCGATCAACTATCCGACGGTTCCCGTCGGCACGGAACGCCTTCGCATTACTCCGTCGCCACTTCACACGCCTGGTGATCTTGAGCATCTCGTCGGCGCGCTCAACGACCTGTGGTCGCAATGCGCACTGTCGCGAGCAGTCGCCTGAACCTGGGCAGCCGGTAAGCAAAAAATAGAGCGCCCGGACAGAAATGGCCGGGCGCTTTTTATCGAACGAATGATCGTTGATCGGAATCCGTGACTATAGAAGGCCGCGACCGGCGAGGTTGCGCATAAGCGCGGCGGTTCCGAACTGCCACACCGGACACTCGGTCGAAAGACGAACGGTATTTCGTAACTCACCCAGATTTGCTTCCGAGATCGAAACGACGTCGCCCACTTTATGCGTGAAGCCTTGGCCCGGCTCGTCGCGATCCTGGATCGGCGCGAAGAGCGTACCCAGGAACAGCATGAATCCGTCGGGATACTGGTGATGGCGGCCGATGGTCTGGCGGACGATATCCTCCGGATCGCGGCTGATTTGCGTCATCGAGGAATGACCATCGAGGACAAAGCCGTCTTCACCTTCAACCTTCAGGTTCAACTCGGCGCGTCTCACGTCATCGAGCGTGTAGGCGTCATCGAATATGCGAATGAACGGGCCGATCGCGCATGAGGCGTTGTTGTCTTTCGCCTTGCCGAGCAGCAGAGCGGATCGTCCTTCGATATCGCGCAGGTTCACGTCGTTGCCGAGGGTTGCTCCACGTATTCGGCCCTTGCTGTCGATTGCGAGCACAATTTCGGGTTCGGGATTGTTCCACCGCGATATCGGGTGCAGGCCGACCGACGCGCCCCAGCCGACGGAAGCCATCGGCTGCGCCTTGGTGAAGACTTCGACATCCGGCCCGATTCCCACTTCCAGATACTGTGACCACAGGCCTTCGCGCTGGAGTACGGCCTTGACCTGCATCGCCTTGTCGGAGCCCGGTACAATGCCGTGCAGACTGTCGCCGATGACGGCTTGCACCTTCTTGCGGATGTCTTGCGCAAGATCGGGGTCGCCCGCCGCCCGCTCCTCGATCACGCGCTCTACCATCGATTGGGCGAAGGTGACGCCGCTGGCCTTGATCGACTGAAGGTCGGCAGGCGAAAGAAAATGAATTTTTTCCTTGTCCGGCCCTTCTGTGGAATTGCCGAATATCTCGGCCAGCGAGCCCAAGTCTTCACCTTTCGCGGCGCGCAAGTAAGCGGCAAGGTCGTCCCGCTCCAGAAGGTCGCGCATGGTGGGCGTTTCTTTCGACGTGATGTCGATTACCCGCTCACCGCGTACGGAGACAAGCGAAGGGCCGGCCGCATCGGGGCGCCACACCCGACCGACCAGCAGGGCTTCGCCCAGGTTATTGCTTGTGGGAAGCATATTCGTTTCTCCCAAGTCTATCGTCCCCAGGAAAGCACAAGCGGATCAAGCGGTTTCAGGAACTCGATCAGCATCGCGCGCGTTTCCGGATGCAGGGGTGGGATCGGGTGGCGGCAGAACGCGGAACGGATGACACCGCCTTCCACCATCGCCTCTTTCGCCGCGCGAAAACCGCACTGGCGGTTCTCATGGTTGATTGCGGGCAGGACGCGGGAATAGCCTTCAAGTGCTGCCTGCCGGTCGCCTGCAAGATGATCTCTTACGATGGGGCCGATCAGGTCCGGAATCATGGCCGATGTCATCGTGCCGCTCGCGCCCGCATCGAGATCGGCCATCAAGGTGATTGCCTCCTCGCCGTCGAACGGTCCTTCGATCGCGTTTCCCGCCTCGTCTATGAGCGCACGAAGCTTGGCTGCTGCACCGGGGCATTCGATCTTGAAAAGTTTCAGCATGTCGATTTCCCGCGCCATCCTCGCCAGGAGAGGTACGGGCAGGTCGACGCCCGAAAGCGGCGCATCCTGCAGCATGATCGGTATTCCGATGTCGCCGACACGGACGAACTGCTCGAATGTCTGCTCGGCGGTGCCCTTGAGAAGAGCTCCGTGATAGGGCGGCATCATCATGACGATGGAGGCGCCCAGTTCCTTCGCCTGACGACTGCGCGCCGTCACGATCTCGGTCGCGAAATGGCTGACGGTAACGATCACCGGAACGCGCCCCGCGACATGTTCCAGCGAAAGGCGGGTCAGCATATCGCGCTCGGCATCCGAAATAAGGAATTGCTCGGAAAAATTGGCGAGGATGCAGATACCGTCGACGCCCTGATCGATCATGCAATCCAGAACGCGGCGCATTCCCTTGACGTCAATCGTGCCATCTTCGTTGAAAGGCGTCGGGGCAACCGGCCAGATGCCGGAGTATCCATAGGCCGTCATTTCAACACTCCCGCTTGTTTGAGTTCGTCAGGCCAGCTTTCCCAACCCTCAAGACGTCCCGCCGAATCCTGAAAACAAGGCCAGTGCAACCACGCCCAGCATCGACAAAGCCATGATGACATTGATGCGGAACTGGTGGTGCGCGGCAATTTCCAGCCGCTTTAGCGCAATACCGGCATAAAGCCAGGCCAGATGAATGGGTATCCAGATCAGATTCAGGATGATGAGCTTCGATACCGTCTCGACCAGAAGGCTTTCCGGATAAAACGCAAAGCCGGTGAAGAGCGTTGTGTTTACCGCATATGCCTTCGGATTGATGAACTGGAGCAGGATGCCCGCCATGACGCCGGGCGCGGTTTTCGCCTCGATAAAGGCGATCCTGGATCCGGCGAAGGCGATCCTCGCAGCGAGGTAAAGAAGGTAGGCTACGGAAGCGACAAGCAATATCGTGCGAATGACGGGATTTGCGAGCACGATCGCCGCCAGACCGGAGATGACGGCAAAGGCGACCATGTTCGTGCCGGTGAAAAGGCCAGTGATATATTTCAGCCCATCTCTCACGCCGAATGCGGACCCCACGCCCGCGGTGGAAAGAACGCCGGGGCCGGGCGTGATGATCAAGAGAAACACGGCGGCTGCGAATGTCAGCATGAAGTTCGGGTTCCAGTTCTGTCAGGTTCTGCCGTCACGCGCCGAAATCCAGTTGCACCTTCATTGCGCGGGATCTGTCTGACGCTATGTCGAAAGCTTCCTTGAACGAGGCGAGGGGAAGGGTATGGGTCAAAAGCGGTTTCACGTCGATCAGACCTTTCGACATGAGATCGACAGCGACGGCAAATTCTTCGTGGAAGCGGAATGAACCGCGCAGCTCAAGCTCTTTTGCGGTAATCTGCGTCATCGGAAGGCTCATGTCGCCGGACAGGCCAAGTTGCACGATCACCCCGCGTGGACGCAGGGCGCCGATGCCTGCGGCAAGGGCCGCTTGGGCACCGGAACATTCCATAAGGATGTCGAAATACCCTTTATCGGCGGAATACGAGGATAGGGCTTCTGCCTCCTCAACTGTATTGATGGCCTGGTCCGCGCCGGCACGAAGGGCAAAGCGTAGCGGATTTTCCTCAATATCAACCACCACGATTTCCGCCGCTCCGGCGCGGCGCGCCGCAAGCACCGCCAATACGCCAATCGGCCCGCACCCCGTGATCAGTACCCGCTTTCCGAGCACTTCTCCCGCACGGCGGGTGGCATGAAGGCAAACGGACAGTGGTTCCGCCATCGCCGCTTCCGGAGGGCTCAAGCCTTCGGCAGGTACGCATTGTTCGGCCGTGGCGATGAGTTCTTCGCGAAACGCTCCCTGAATATGCGGAAACGGCATCGCAGAGCCGTAAAAGCGCATGTTCAGGCATTGGTTCGGCAAGCCCTGGAGACAAAAGCGGCATGACTTGCACGGCCTGGAAGGCGAAACGGCCACGAGGTCGCCTTCGCGTAAATTACGCACATCGCTGCCAATTTCGATGATGTGGCCTGCAACCTCATGACCAAGGATCATCGGTTCGCGCAACCGCACGGTGCCAAATCCCCCATACTGGTAGTAATGCAGATCCGATCCGCAGATTCCGCCACGGGCGATCTTCACGCGCACTTCATCAGGGCCCGTGCGCGTGGATTGCACTTCCGAGAGCCGTAAATCTCCGGCGGCGTGAACATGGATCGCCTTCATGGCGGGTCTCCCTGGAGCGCGATTTTCCAATATGCGGTAGAGCATAAGTCGGCTTGCGGCACCGCCGAAATGGTATACCATTTGAGCCGACCATCAAGAAGATTGGAAAAGTTTCCAGAACCGGTTTTCGCGAGAACGGCAAGCGGAAGAAAACGGACGAGATGTCAAATTTATTCGATCTTTCAGGCCTGACGGCACTCGTGACGGGATCGTCTATGGGTATCGGCAACGCGCTTGCCCGTGGCCTTGCGGAAGCGGGAGCGAGCGTCGTCGTGAACGGACGCAATGCCAGCCGACTGAAGAAAGCCGCACAAAAGCTCGAGGAAGAGGGCTTCAAGGTGCATGAACTGCCTTTTGACGCCTGTGACGCTGAAGCGGTTGCGCAAGCCGTTGACCGGTTTGAACGCGAGGAAAGGCCCATTGACATCCTGGTCAACAATGCGGGCATGCAGCACCGCGCACCGCTGGAAGAATTCGAAACCGAAGCATTCGACCGACTCATGAAAACCAATGTTTCGTCGGTCTTTTATGTCGGTCAGGCCGTAGCGCGGCACATGATCCGGCGCGGGCAGGGCAAGATCATCAACATAGCCTCGGTACAATCCGCCTTGGCGCGCCCTGGAATTGGGCCCTATACCGCGAGCAAGGGTGCGGTGACGAACCTGACCAAGGGCATGGCGACCGACTGGGCAAAATACGGCCTTCAGGTGAACGCCATTGCGCCGGGTTATTTCGATACCCCCTTGAACGCGGCCCTCGTCAATGATCCGGAGTTTTGCGCCTGGCTTGAAAAGCGCACGCCTGCCGGTCGCTGGGGGAAGGTGGAAGAACTTGTCGGGGCTTGCGTATTTCTTGCCTCGAACGCTTCCAGTTTCGTCAACGGTCACACGCTGTTCGTGGATGGCGGCATAACAGCCAGCCTTTGAAGGCCGTACCTCTAAGGCCATGGGAGGAGACATGACACAGGCATCCGGCAAGCCCGTTATAGGCTTCATCGGTGTTGGGTATATGGGCCACGGGATGGCGGCGAATATACTGAAAGGCGGCTACGAACTTATCGTCAAAGGGCACAGAAACCGCAAGCCGGTCGACGATCTCGTATCCAGAGGTGCGCGCGAGGTGGCAAGCCCGAAGGAGATGGCCGAAGCGTGCGATATCGTTCACATCTGCCTTTCCAGCAGCGAACAGGTGGAAAACGTGATCCGCGGAGAAGAGGGGATCCTCGCCTCCGGCAAGTCGGGCCTGATCGTCATCGACGCCACAACGGCCGACCCGAATTCGACTGTAACACTCGCCGCTGAATTGAGCGGAAAGGGTATGACGCTGGTCGATGCGCCGCTTGGCCGCACGCCTGCCGAAGCCGAGGCGGGAACGCTGGATGCGATGGTGGGAGCGGAGCCGGAAGTCTTCGAAAAAATCCGGCCGGTGATTGAATGCTGGGCCGCCAATATTCAGCATATCGGGCCGGTGGGGAGCGCCCACAGAATGAAGCTCATCATGAACTTCATCGCCATGGGATATGCCGCACTTTATTCCGAAGCGGTCACACTTGCCGCGAAGGTTGGAATCTCTCCGCAAACGGTCCGTGACGTGATCGGTTCGAGCCGGATGTCGAACGGTTTCTTCGACACCTTCATGCACTATACCGTGGACCGCGACCGCGATGCGCACAAGTTCACAATCGCAAATGCCAGCAAGGATGTGCGCTACATTGCTAATATGGCGGCCGGTGCGGATGTCGTGAACATCATGGGGGCGTCTGTGAAGCACTATTTCACCCACGCCGAGGCGATCGGGAAGGGGGGCGATTACGTTCCCATGCTGTCCGATCATGTGGCCGCGCTGAACGGCGTGAACATCGCCGAAGCGGTCGAGAAAGGGCGAAAGAAAAAATAGGGTTGGACGTGTGCTTGTTGAACATGCGGTGGGGAGGTCGGCCAGATGCTGACACAGGAACAAAAGGCGCGTTACGACCGCGACGGCTACCTCATGATCGAAGATGCCATCACGGAAGATCAACTGCGGGAATTGCAGCGGATCACCTACGATCTGATTGAAAAGTCGCGCGATGTGACCGAAAGCAACGACATCTACGATCTGGATGAAGGCCATAGCGCGGCGTCACCGCGCCTCACGCGGATCAAGCTGCCGCACCGTGTTCACCCCTATTTCTGGGAATTGTTGCGCGACTCAAGGATCACAGAGGTTTTGATCGATCTGCTGGGTCCGGACACGATGCTGCAGACCAGCAAGCTGAACACGAAAGCGCCGGGTGGCGGCGCGGCCGTGGAGTGGCATCAGGACTGGGCGTTTTATCCCCATACGAATGATTCCATGCTCGCTTTCGGCCTGATGCTTGAAGACGTTGATGACGACAACGGGCCCTTGATGGTGATACCGGGGTCGCACAAGGGCGAAATCCTGAGCCATATGGCAAACGGCGTGTTTTGCGGCGCGATCGATCCCGACGACCCGCTATTCGAAAAGGAAAAGGCGGTGACGCTGACCGGCAAGGCAGGAAGCATGACGGTGCATCATGCCAAGACGCTGCATGGCTCGGCGCCCAATACCAGCGACCGGGCGCGGCTGATCCTGTTCTACGAGTGTCACGCTGCCGACGCCTGGCCATTGTTGGGGGCTGGATCCTACATCCATTCGCTCGGCCAAAGGCGTTTGTGGGACGACCTTCAGGAGCGGCTGATCACAGGACGCTTGTGCCTTGCGCCGCGGCTGGAAAAAGTTCCGGTCTCGATCCCTCTGCCACCAGCTCCGGACGCCAGCTCGATCTTCAAGTCGCAGAAAACGGGCGGCGCCAAAAGCGCATTCGTCTGACTTCAACCGAGCAGGTATTGCATCAGATAAAGCGTGCCCATGCCTGCGACGACCGCGCCAACGATGCTGTTCCTCAGACCCACAAGGAAAGCCGCCAGCGCCGCAATCAGGCGCGCCGCATCGGTTTCGCCGCCGGTTGCCGGCGGCCAAAGCACCAGCGGCGTGATCAGGGCGGGCAGGACGGCGACGGCGACATAGCGAAGATGGGAAAGCACCCAGCCGGGCAGGGCGCGCCCGCCCAAAAGCCCGAGAAAGGAAAAGCGGATCAGAAAGGTGCCGGCGCCAAGCAGGCACGTCACGATCCAGAAAATATCTTTCTCGATCATGCCCGCTTTGCCCGCCGTTCAAGAAAAAACTCCGTCTGGGCACCGGCCGCCATGGCAAGGCTGCCGGCCACGATCAGCCAGAGATTGTAGGGCATCCAGGAAAAGGCAATCGCGCCGAGGACCGAAACGAAAGCGGAAATCACATGCGGCAGGCTGCGCATCATCGGCGCGACGAGCGCGATGAAGCAGACGGGGATGGCGAAATCGAGCGAAAAATGCGTCGGAATCGCTTGTCCGATCATCGCGCCGGTGAAGGTGCAAAGATACCAAAGCGGGCAAACCGCCGTCACGCAGCCGAAATAATAGGAGATCTTCTCATCCAGCGGCATTCGCGGCTCTTCCTCGTAGGTTTTCACCGAAACCGCGAAGCTTTGATCGACCATCAGGTAGGCCATGAGGACGCGCAACCGCATTGGAGCCTTGCCCAAGTGCGGAACAAGGGCGGCAGAATACATCGCCATGCGCATGTTCACGGCAAGCGCCGCAAGAAGCACAATGAAGACCGGCGCATGCTCCTGCATCAACGCAAGTGCTGTGAATTGCGATGCTCCGGCAATGATGAGCACGGACATCGACATGACTTCGTAGACGGCAAGGCCGGCATCGCGCGCAACCACACCGAACAGGAGCGCGTAAGGGATGACGATTGCGACGAATGGGCTGCAATCGCGGAATCCGCGGCGAAACGCCTTCTTGGTGGAAACGGTCATTCTATGTCGTGGCCGGTCTATCTGGATGCGTTCGACTGGATAAGCAGCTTGACATAGGCAAGCCCGACGGCCGTCGCCTCGCAGCGCGCGTGAGCATGCCGCGTTTTCTCATCCGGATCCTTGCGCACAAGGGTCAGTTCCCTGATGCGGTCGCACTGAAGCAGGTTCTGCTGTAGGTCGTATTTGACCTCGATTCCGGCAATCTGGCTGATCTCGTCAGGAGCACTTGCCCTGATCTCCTCCATGCGTTCCTTGATCAGGCCACCCCATTTTTCTTTTGCTTCGAGAAAGCAGGCCAATCCGGCGTGGCTTCCTTCTTCATATTGGAGGCAATCTGCCTGAAAGCGGTTCACGCATTCGGCGGCTGAAGCGCCTGCTTCAGACTGGATCGCGACGCAGGCGCGCGCCGTTTCGGGCTCCTCCGCCAGCGCGGGAAGAGCGAGGCAACTTGCCGCAGCAACTGTTGTCACCAAAGCAAGCCTTGCAATTGGGGTCATGATTATCCCTGAATTTTGCGGACCGTGACGCATTTCAAAATCCAAATGTGATATTCATCGCACTTGGTATACCAAGAAGCGAATCCATCCAACGCAATAACAGGATCGGCTGAAAAAGACAGCCTTGAGGAAGCCGGATCCGCCCGTATGTGGCCTTCGCCTTCGCAATTAACGCCGAAGGGTTCTTGCTGCCGGAAGCCGTTCGCGAAAGCACCATTGCCCGCGTGTGGCGGCGAAGACGAAAGACTGATAATTTTGAAGGGAGCGACAGGAATGACCGAGAATGGCGCAAGGACGATCCTCATAACCGGTGCAGGCAGCGGGATCGGGCGGCTGACGGCGAGGATTTTTTTGAAGGAAGGCTGGCGTGTCGCTCTCGTCGGAAGGCGTGAAAACGCGTTGGAAGAGAGCGCGGAGGGTCATGAAAACGCTCTTGTTCTCCCTTTTGACGTGACCGACCCGAAAGCGGTCGCAGAGGGATTTTCGGAAGTGTCGGGTCGCTGGGGCCGACTCGATGTGTTGTTCAACAACGCGGGAATGAGCCTGCCTTCGACATTGATCGACGAAATCGCGGTCGATGACTGGCTGGCGCTGAGCAATGTCAACATCAACGGCATGTTTTTATGCGCGCGCGAAGCCTTCGGCACGATGCGCAAACAGGACCCGCAAGGCGGGCGCATCATCAACAATGGTTCGGTATCGGCCTATGTGCCGCGGCCGGGATCGGTGCCCTACACCATGTCTAAACATGCGGTAACAGGCCTGACGCGCACACTCTCGCTAGATGGGCGGCGATTCAACATTGCCTGCGGTCAGATCGACATCGGCAACGCCCTCACCGACATGGCTGTTGCGATGACCAAAGGCGTACCGCAGGCCGACGGTTCGACGCGCATCGAACCCGTCATGGACGCAAGCCACGTCGCAACCTCCGTCCTGCATATGGCAACGTTGCCGCTTGAAGCCAACGTGCAATTCATGACGGTGATGGCGACCGCCATGCCATACATCGGACGGGGCTAAGCGGAGATTGCTTCCGACCGGGCCGTATCCGGCATCATGAGCCGGGTACGGTTTGCCTGTGAAGGGGCTGTAATGTGAATTTCGGCGCGAAGGATTTGTGGTCTTTATTTCCTGGCGAAAGCGGAGGCCAGAAAATCGACCATCTCGGGGACCATGCGTTCGCCCCAGCCATCGCCGACAGCCTCCTCGAGCGTCTCGGTTGCGGCGGATGACATCCGCGATCTCGCGCCGAGCTCTTCGGCCATCGCGCGATAGTAGCCGACGTCCTTTTTCGCGTTTGCCATGGAAAAGGCGAGGTCGACCTTGTGGTCCATCGCGTAGGATTTGATGAAGTCCATCATGCCCGAGTGCAGCGGGCCCGCCGCCATCACCTGATAGAGCTTTTCGCGCGGAACGCCCGCGCTGTCGGCCATGGCGAACGCTTCAGACATCGCGCAAGCGGTGGTCATGGCGAAGAAATTGTTGATCAGTTTGATCGTATGCCCGGTGCCGAGCGGGCCGAGGTGAAAGACGTTCTCTCCCAGGACATCAAGCACCGGCTTGACCTTTTCGTAAGCCGTATCGTCGCCGGAGCACATGATGTTCAACTTGCCTTCCTTGGCATGTGAAGGCGTGCGCCCAAGCGGTGCGTCCAGATAGACCGCTCCTTTTTTCGCCAGATCGGCTCCGATCTTTTTGGTGGAGCCGGGAAGGGAGGTGCCGAAATCGATCACGACCGTGCCGGGCTTGACTCCGGCGAGAGCGCCATCATCGCCATAAACCCGGCTTTCCACACTGGCGGAAGTATCCATGCAGAACATAACGATATCGGAAGTGGCGGCGAGTTCGGCTGAGGTCTTGGCTTCGGTTGCGCCGCGCGCGAGCGCTTCATCAATCGATTTGCGCGACCGATTGACGATCACCGTCACGTCGTAGCCATTGGCCTGCAGGCATTCCACCATCGCCGAGCCCATGAGGCCAAGGCCGATGAATCCGATTTTGGGGTGGGTCACGGTAATAACTCCCGATTGGTAAAAGTCGGATCGCCGGATCGCCGCAGGGTGGCGTCCGGCCGGTTTCGACTGCGCCTTACAAAAAGAGCGAGACCATTGGCGGCCAGATCAGCAGCACCGCGAGGGCGAGCAGCTGTATGCCGATAAATGGCAGAAAGCCCCTGAAAATGTCAGTAAGCGTGATGTGCGGCGGGGCAACCGACTTCAGGTAGAAGGCGGCCGGGCCGAACGGAGGCGACAGAAAGCTGACCTGCATATTCATGGTGAAGACAACGCCGAACCAAATCGCGACGTGCCGGGGGTCCAACCCCCCCAGAAAACCGAGTTCCTCCACCGGAAGACGCAGCACGATCGGCAAGAACACCGGCATGACGAGAAGGACGATGCCGACCCAGTCCATAAATGCACCGAGAAACAGGAAGATGACCATCATTATCAGGATGATGCTCATCGTCGGCAGTTCGGCCCCGATAATGGTGTTGGCGATGTAGGTGGGGCCGCCGGCGATTGTGTAGGCACCGGCGAGAGCCGTGGCGCCGATTGTAACCCAGATGATGGTACCGGTGGATTTCAGCGTGCGTTTGAGGCTTTCAAACAAGAGGTGAAAGCTCATCTCTCTACGAAGCGTAGCGATGACACCCACGGCGACGACGCCCATGCCCGCAGCTTCGGTAATGCCGGTGATCCCGCCATAAATGGAGCCGAGAACAACACCGATAACTACAAGCGGAGCAACGAGCCCTTTGCCCATCTTCCAGGACTTGGCGAACCGTTCGCGGCCTGCCACGAACAATATGAGCCCGAGCGCGATTGCCAAGGCGATGCCGAACTTCAAGACGTAGTCCGGAGTTCCCAGCGTTATCGCATCAACACCTTCCCTGGCCGTATTCTGGCCTGTCACCGTAAAGAAGGTCGCCCTAAGGAAAAGAGCGGTGCAGAAGCCGGCGATCAACGTCAGGACGAAGGTACCAAACAGCGCTGCTTTTTCGCGCCCCTCAGGTTCCCCAGGCACAGGCTCGGGCAAGGGGGCGTGATCGGGGTTCAATTGCGTGCGGACGATAATGTAGATGATGAAGAAACTGGCCAGCATGAAGCCTGGAAGAAAGCTCGCCGTGAACAGTGCCTTGATCGAAGTTTCGGTAATCAGGCCGTAGATGATCAGAACGATCGAGGGAGGGATCATCGTCCCGAGCGAACCGCTTGCGCAGATCGTGCCTATGGCCAGGTTCTGGTTGTAGCCCAGACGGAGCATCTGCGGCAGTGCGATGAGCCCAAGCAGCACGACCTCGCCACCGATGATGCCCGACATTGCCGCCATGATCACCGCCATGACCGAGGTGACGATAGCTATCCCGCCGCGCGCCCGGCTGAGCCAGACATTGAGCGAATTATACATTTCGCTGGCGATGCCGGATCGTTCCAGCAAATTCGCCATGAAAATGAAAAGCGGGATGGATATCAGCACGTAGTCGGTGAGAAGGCCGTAAACCCTTTGCGCCAAAATGTTCAGCGGGCCCGTGCCGAAGTTTCCGAACAGGATATCCGGGCCGAATTTCATAACCAATACGCCGACCGCCAAGATGGCCGACGCGAAGCCGAGCGGCATGCCGATGGCCAGCAGAAGAAGCATCGACATAAGCAGGATGATCGAGATGGTTCCGATATCGAACATTTATTTTTCTTTCTCGCCGGCGTGCTTATGCTCTTCGACGGAATGGATTATGTCTTCGATTTCCTCTTCGTCGATGATCGCATGATGTTCAGGCAACTTGTTCCAGTCGGCCACCAGATTGAATAGCGCCTGTATTGCAACAAGCAGAATGATCAACAAGATCATGGGTTTGAGAGTTGCCGGGATCGGAGGGTCGAACGCCGTTCCGAAGGTTTCCCAACGCATGAGCTTGGCCAGTGCTTCGTTGTAGCTGCCGTAGATCATGGCAAGAGCAAAGGCGAGTATCAGCAGTGCCGATATCACATCGCACAGCCGCTGGATGCTCCGGGGAAGCACATCATAAAGGAGATAAATGCGAATGTGACTGCGCTGCTGCATGGCATAAAGGCCGGCGAGCAGGAATATGAAACCTGCCATCCATAACGATAATTCGTTAGCCCAGAGCGTCGGTCGTTCAAAGACGTATCGCAGAACGACCTCGTAAAACATGACCGACACGAGGATGACGATCAAAAGCATCGTCGAGCGCCCGAGAAAGATACTGATGCGGTCGAAGAAGGTCTCGGCATCTCCTTCACCGGTTGTCGTTTCCGCGTTTACGATGCCCATGACAAGAGCGAGAGCTGCCACGAGCATGATGAGAAAATCGATCAGCCCGGCAGGTGTGTTCTGAGAGTTGAGGGCATCGTTCCCGAGGCCGAAGAAAACGATGAATTGCGGGAAGAACCATATGAAGTAACCAAGGCTGGCAACGAAGATCGTCGGCCAGAGCATGTCCTTGGCGGACCCGGACCTGTGCATCGCGGTCCCTCTGAAGCTTTGGGCTGGGAATAGTCAGGCAAGCTCCGGGATGGAGCTTGCCTTGTTTAAGGTGGCGTCGCCCTTAATTCGCGACGAGGCCGAGCTTGTTCAGGAACGCCATGTGGCTATCGACAAGCGCGCGTGCTTCCGGCGTCTTTTCGGCCCATCCCTGCCATGCTTTCTGCGCGGCGGCGCGGAAAGCAGCGCGATCTTCCGGCGACCAGTCGTGCAACGTGACGCCCTGTTCGCGCAGTTTCGCGGCGGCTTCGTTATTGGCCACTTCGAAAGTCAGCGCGGTCTGGAAAGCCAGCTTCTGCATCGCGGTATCGATGATCCGCCTTTGCTGATCGGTGAGGCTGTCCCACTTGTCCTTGCGGCAGGCGAGATGGTCCGACGGCATCGAATGGAAGCCAGGATAGGTGGCGTGCTTGACCAGATCGTAGAGGCCGAGGCCTACGTTGTTGGCCAATCCGCTGGCATCCGCGCCATCGATGATGCCGGTTTCAAGCGCGGTGAAGATTTCGGTGAAATCCATGACCACCGGGCTGGCGCCCAACTCGGCAAAAATCTCGGTCTCAAGGCCGGGAGGCGAACGGAACTTCCAGTCCTTGAGGTCCTCGGGGCCGGCGATTGGCTTGGATGAGGACATTGATTCCTGACCGTAGACCCACCAGCCGACAAGCTTCATGTTGTACTGGTTGTAGAGCGCGTCAGCGGCTTCGAAGCCGCCGTTGTAAAGCCAGGCGTACTGCTGCCAGGGCGTATCGTACCCGCCCATGATGTCGCCCACGAACTGGAAGGCGGGGTTCTTGCCGGTCTGATAGGCGCCGCCGGTCATGTCGCAGTCCAGGATGCCGTTTGCGGCGGCGTCGAACGTTTCAACCGATTTAACGACCGAAGATGAATAAAACATCTCGATCTGGATATCGCCGCCGGACATGGTCTGGACGTCGTCCACGAACTGGCCTGCGAGTTTGCCGGACACTGTTTCGGGCGCGTAGTGCGTCTGGATACGCAGCGTTTCCGCAGCCGCCGGACCCGCCAGAAGCGCGGACACTGCGACAGATGTGATCAGCGTCTTGAGTTTCATGTTTCCTCCCTTCGGCTTATGCCGAAATTCTTGATCGCGTGGTTGTGCACGACGAAGCGTCGCCCACCTGCATGGTATACCATACATGCGGGAACGCTAGCCAAAGCAGCCTCGACAATCAATCGTTTTTGGTATACCAAACTTCCGCTGTTGATATGCGATTACCGACGCAAGGAGAGGCGGGGCTGAAGTGGGATCGCCTTGCGGGCTGGAACAAAAATGGAACAGTCGTCGACGCTAGCGGAGCGCATCGCCAATCAGTTGCGCCGCAAGATTCTTCTCGGAGGCCTAGCGCCAGGTGCCAGCATCAAGGAACGCGATAACGCCGAAGAACTTGGAGTGAGCCGAACTCCAATGCGCGAGGCGATCCGGATTCTTGCGAAGGAGGGGCTCGTCGTGCTCCGCCCCGCCCGCAGCCCGATCGTAGCCGCACCCTCGCTGAAAGAAATATCGGACGATCTGGAGGTGATGAGCGCGCTGGAAGTCCTGTCCGGCAAGCTTGCCTGCAAGAACGCGACGTCCGAAGAGCTTGAGGAAATCGAGCGCCTTTACCGGAATATGCTGAAAACGGCTCAAACGGGAGATTCTGTCGACCTGTTCGAAGTCGACATGGACTTCCACCGCGCAATCGCGGCCGCGTCCCACAACAGGTCGCTCGCGCAGACGCATGCCGCTTATCTCGCTCGACTTTGGAGAACGCGTTATCTTTCCGCCAGAATCAAAAGCGACCGGGAACGCTCCTTGACCCAGCACGGGGAGATCGTGCGGGGGCTGAAAGCCCGCGACGCGCGCTTCGTGGCAAAGGAAATCGGGAGCCACATCAAGCATGTGGTCACGAATGTTGCGGGCCTGTTCGAAGAACGCGAAACCTGAATTGGCGGTCGATGAAAAGCGCCTCCTGTTTTCTCAAGTAACCTGAAGAAAGGAAAGTCTTTGAAGCTCTTGCGATTCGGGCCGAAGGGCCAGGAAAGACCCGGCATTCTCGACAAGGACGGCAATGTGCGAGACCTGTCCGGAAAAGTCGATGATTTCGCCGGCACGGGCGTTTCGCTCAACGCGTTGGAAGCGATTCGGCGGATAGATATCAACGGCCTTCCCGTCGTCGAGCAGCCGGGAAGGATCGGAAGCTGCCTTGCGGACGTTCCGAACTTCTTTTGCATTGGGTTGAATTACGCCAAGCATGCGGCCGAAACCGGGGCCGAACCGCCCAAGGAACCGATCATCTTTTCCAAGGCGACTTCGGCCTTGTCCGGGCCGTTCGATCCGGTCGCGATCCCGCGCGGATCGGTCAAGACCGACTGGGAGGTCGAGCTTGGCGTCATTATCGGGCGTGAGGCGACGTACATCAGCGAGGCTGATGCGCTCGACTTCGTCGCCGGGTACTGCACGATCAACGATGTTTCGGAACGCGAATTCCAGATCGAGAAGGGTGGGCAGTGGATCAAGGGTAAATCGGCCCCCACATTTGGGCCGGTGGGCCCCTATCTGGTCACGGCCGACGAGGTGCCGGATCCTCAGAATCTGAAGGTCCGGCTCACGCTCAATGGCGAGGTGATGCAGGCTTCGGATACCTCGGACATGATCTTCACCGTGGCCGAGATCATCTCCTACATGTCGAACTTCATGACGCTTCGCCCCGGCGACATCATCGCCACCGGTACGCCGTCGGGCGTCGGGATGGGCCTGAAGCCTCAGCGTTTTCTGAAGCTTGGCGACGTCATGGAGATCGAGGTTGCCGGCCTCGGCAGACAACGGCAGGAAGTCGTTGCCGCTGAATGATGCGTTATCGTGTTGTCACTCCCGTCGATCAGTTGACGGGAGTGAGCAGCTTTTCGCCCGCGAAAAAGGCGGCGAGATTGTCGCGCTGTAGTTGGCCCATCGCCTTGCGGGTTTCAATCGTGCCGGACCCCTGATGAGGTTGCAGAACAACATTATCGAGCTCCAGGAAGCGCGGATCGATGTTCGGCTCATTATTGAAGACGTCGAGCCCGGCGCCACGAATTCCGCCGTTTTCCAGCGCTTCGAGTAGCGCGGCCTCATCAATGGTGGAGCCGCGTGAAATGTTGATCAGGATGCCGTCCGGCCCCAGCGCCTCGATGACTTGCCTTGAAACGTAGCCGGCGGTTTCCTTGCCGCCGACAAGCGCGACGAACAGATAGTCGACATCGCGCGCCAGCGATACCGGATCGGCGTGGAACGTCCAGGATCGCGGCGTGTCCTTGGGCGAACGCGAGTGATAGTGGATCTCCATCTTGAAGGCGGCCAGACGGTCGGCGATCTCCCGTCCGATTCGGCCAAGGCCCACGATGCCGGCGCGCCGGCCGCTAGCCTTTCGATTAAGCGGCAGCTCCCCCTTTTTCGGCCAATCGCCAGAGCGAACCCAGGTCGAACCTTCGATCAGCTTGCGTGACTGCGCAAGCAGCAAGGCCACGGCAAGATCCGCGACATCGTCATTGAGAACGTCCGGCGTGTTGCTGACCTGTATATTGCGCTCGCTCGCGGCGGCGACGTCAATTGCATCGAAGCCCACGCCATAATTGGCGATCAGGCCAAGCGCAGGCAGGCTTTCCATATGCCTTTCGCCAAACGGCGTATGCCCCTTGAATGCGATGGCGCGAACTTCGGCTCTCACATCGGCAGGAAGATCAAGCACCGCATCCGCATTGGGCACTTCGTGCAAGGTGTAGCCGGACGCCATCGCCTCCCGGTCCCACTCGAAATAACTACCGATGGCGATCAAGTGGTTGCCGGCCATATGTTTCCCTTCTCGTTTTTTGCCGATGTCCGCAAGACGGCAAATTGTCTGCGCGGCGCGTTCAAGGCGCCGTTTTCACGATTGTGGACCACTTATTGTCGACCGTGGCTCTTCGCGCAAGGCCAATTCCCGCGGCTAGATTGCCGATGAACGACCGGGGCTGAAACACCGTGCCGTAGCGCATTCGATAGGGATTACCGTTTTCTCGACGACAGAAGGATGCTCGTCTCCGTCGAGGCTATGCCGTCGAGCTGACGAATAGTCGTCAGAAGTTTGTCGAATGCCTCCAGCGTGTCGGTCTCGATCTCGGCCACCACGTCCCAACGCCCGTTGGTGGTGTGAAGCGCGCGGATTTCGAGAAATCCGTAAAGGCGCTTTATGATCGCCTCGGCCCGATGCCCTTCGACCGCGATCATCATGACCGCGCGTATGCGGTTGGCATTGGCGTCCTCGCCGAGATTGATGGTGAAACCCAAGATGACGCGGGATTGCACGAGGCGGTCGATCCGCGCGCGTACGGTAGCGCGTGATACGCCAAGTTCCGTAGCGAGACTTGCTATCGGCAATCTGGCATCATGCCTGAGCAGGGCGATCAGTTTGCGGTCAATATCATCCATGCATGTTCCAGTTCGCTCAAAACGACTTTCCAATTCGAAAAAAACATATAACCAGACCGCCAAATTTCCAACTTTTCGCTAACTTCCAGATCGGTCACTCTTCGCTGGAAGGTTCAAGAGAATGAAGAGGCGGACGGAAAAGGGAACCCAATGGCAAAACGCACGGACACAATGATTGGCATCATCGGCGTGCCTCTTGAAGCCGGAACCGGGCGTCGCGGCGCGGCCATGGGTCCGGCAGCACTACGCGTTGCGGAGCTTCCCGAACGATTGCAGGCGCTTGGGCTGACGGTGCAGGATTTCGGCGATATCACCCCGGATGACGCACGGGCCCTGGAGGAACTTCAATTCGAAGGGAAAGCGCATTTACCGGCAACGGTTGCCGCATGGGTGCGTCCGCTGGCCCGCAAGACGCGCGAGATCATCGGCTCGGGGCATATGCCGATCGTGCTCGGCGGCGACCACAGCCTGTCGATGGGATCCGTGATGGGGGTGGCGCGCCATTGGCAAGAGCAGGATCGCCCGCTGTTCGTGTTGTGGCTGGATGCGCATGCGGATTTCAACACGCCTTCGATTTCGCCTTCGGGAAATATGCACGGCATGTCGCTGGCCCTGCTTGCCGGTGAAGAGGAATTGAAGCCCGTATTCGACGGTGAACCGACAGCTTTCGTCGATCCCTCGCGCATGTGCGTTTTCGGTGCGCGGTCCATTGATCCGGAGGAACGGGAACTTTTGAAGCGGCGTGGCGTGAATGTCGTCGACATGCGCATGATCGACGAGCACGGCGTCTCCGTTCTCATGCGTTCCTTCCTGGAGCATGTCGCGGAGCGAAACGGCGTACTTCACGTTTCGCTAGATGTTGACTTTCTCGATCCGACGGTTGCCCCCGGGGTCGGTACCACGGTGCCCGGCGGTGCGACTTATCGCGAGGCGCATCTCGTCATGGAGATGCTCGAAGACAGCGACCGCGTCGTTTCTGTCGACGTAGTCGAGTTGAATCCCTTCCTGGATGAGCGTGGCCGCAGCGCCACCGTGCTTGCCGAACTTGTAGCAAGCCTCTTTGGCCAGGACGTCATGGACCGGCCGACGCAGGCCTTTGCGTAATTCACTGGAGACAACAGAATGAGCCGTCTTCCCGAAGACTTCATCGCCGCCGAGCACCGGTTGGGTGCGCATAACTACAAGCCACTCGATGTGATCCTCACTCGCGGAGAAGGCATCTGGCTTTGGGATGTGGAGGAAAATCGCTATCTGGACTGCCTATCGGCCTATTCGGCGGTCAACCAGGGCCACTGCCACCCAAAGATCCTGAAAGCGATGGTCGACCAGGCTTCGAAGCTGACGCTAACATCCCGTGCGTTTCGCAACGACCAGCTTGCCTATTTCTACGAAGAGATCGCAGCCCTTACCGGATCCCACAAGGTTTTGCCCATGAACTCTGGAGCGGAAGCGGTCGAATCCGCCATCAAGGCGGTTCGCAAATGGGGGTACGAGGTCAAAGGCGTTCCGCAGAACAAGGCCGAAATAATTGTCTGTTCCGATAATTTCCACGGCCGTACCATGGGGATCGTCGGGTTCTCGACCGATCCGGTCGCGCGGAGCGGGTTCGGCCCCTTTGCGCCCGGTTTCAGGGTTGTGCCATTCGGCGATTTCGAGGCATTCTCCGAAGCCGTCAACGAAAACACGGTCGCGTTTCTCGTTGAACCGATTCAGGGAGAGGCGGGCGTGCTCATCCCGCCAGCGGGCTACTTCAAACGCGTGCGCGAACTCTGCACGGAAAAGGACATCACGCTGATCCTCGATGAAATCCAGACAGGGCTTGGCCGCACGGGCAAGATCCTTGCTGAGGAACATGAGGAGATCGAGGCGGATGTGACCCTCGTCGGCAAGGCGCTTTCGGGCGGCTTTTATCCGGTTTCCGCGGTTCTTTCGAACACGGAGGTGCTGGGTGTGCTCAATCCGGGCGAGCACGGCTCGACCTTCGGCGGCAATCCGCTTGCCTGCGCGATTGCCCGTGCGGCACTGAAGGTGCTGGTGGAAGAAGGCATGATCGAAAATGCCGAAGAGCAGGGCGCCTATTTCAAGAAAGGCCTTGAGGAAATTCGCTCCAATGCCGTTCGCGAGGTCAGGGGCAGGGGCCTGATGCTGGCGGTCGAACTCCACCCTGAGGCGGGGGGCGCTCGGCGCTATTGCGAAGCCCTCAAGGAACTTGGCATTCTTGCGAAGGACACGCATGAGGACACGATCCGCATCGCACCACCCCTCGTGATCGGGAAAGATGACGTTGATTGGGCGCTGGAGCGGTTCGACAAGGTGCTCACGCGCACGGCGGCCTGACCACAGCTGCAGGCCCGGCCCGCGGAAGGTCGGAATTCGTCGAATAACGGCGGGGGAGCATCTGGCCGCCCCCGTCGTCGGACAAGCAGTCAAAAATCGTTTTGAAGAAGCGGCTCGAAAAGGGTGTTCAATACCCTTGCGCGCGGGCACTATCCCCCGGATATTTCTTGCCAGAACAGGTGGATGATGAGCAGCCGCTATCCGCGCCCGACAGACAATGCCTTTTTGGGCGAGAGCCTGAAAGGCGGTTCGCATGAGCCGACATATGGCGGCGCGCTATCTTTCATGCGAAGACGGTTTTCGCGGGATCT
Source organism: Hongsoonwoonella zoysiae (assembly GCF_013266695.1). Classification (GTDB taxonomy): domain Bacteria; phylum Pseudomonadota; class Alphaproteobacteria; order Rhizobiales; family Stappiaceae; genus Hongsoonwoonella; species Hongsoonwoonella zoysiae. The sequence continues at coordinate 940,824 of NZ_JABRXF010000002.1, read as the reverse complement.
CTCGGGGGTCGATCTTGCGGTCTGGGGCATACCGTTCGACGCCGCCGTATCAAACCGTCCAGGCGCGCGCTTCGGGCCGCAGGGTGTGCGCCGGGCGTCGGCGATTTTTGACGGCGATCCGCAATACCCTTTCGGGTTCGATCCGTGGGAAGTGCTGGCCGCCGTCGACTACGGCGATTGCGTTTTCGACTATGCCGTTCATGCCGAGATCCCGGGCCATATCGAGAGGCAGGCGCGCGAGATCATCGACAAGGGCGTTCATCTCTTCTCGATCGGGGGCGATCATTTCGTCACTTGGCCGCTCCTGAAGGCGCATGCGGCGAAACACGGGCCTCTGGCGCTCGTCCAGTTCGATGCGCATCAGGACACGTGGGATGATGATGGCGGGCGCATCGACCACGGCTCCTTCGTGCTTCGCGCCGTGCGCGATGGCATCATAGACGCGGAACGTTCCATCCAGATTGGCATTCGCACGCATGCGCCGCAGGATTGTGGCTTTGAAATCATCCACGGTTATGAGTTCGACACGCTCGGGATTCCCGGAATAATCGAGCGGGTCAAGGCACGCGTCGGATGCTGTCCGGCATATATGACGTTCGATATCGATTGCCTGGATCCGGCCTTCGCGCCGGGCACGGGGACGCCCGTTGCGGGTGGCCCGTCATCGCGCGAGGCGTTGTCGGTGCTCAGGGGACTGGGCGACGTCGATTTTGTCGGCGGTGATATCGTCGAAGTGGCACCCGCCTATGACCACGCCGACATTACGGCGATCGCCGGCGCGACGGTCGCCCTCACATATATTGGCCTGCTTGCGGAAAAGAGGCGCTGAGGCTGAGGAAACTATCCGGCACGCTCGTGCCGGCCACCCGCCCTCTCGTTGTCGTTTACCGGCGTAAGCGTCCATGAACGATAGAGCGGATGGGCATTGCGCATCAGGTCGTAGATCTGAACCATGACGGCGAGAAAAGCGAGCTTTCCTGCATAGGTCACCACAGCACCTGAGATCATCAACGGCAAGGATGCCGAGATTGCGCCCCAAAGCCCAGCAAAGAAACCGACGCCTGCCAGGGCCGAAAACGCTAACGCCTTGCGGTTCTCATCATGTGGCACGGGAATGGCCGCGCGATTGAGCCAGATGCGTTCGCCAAGCACGGCGCGCGCGTGCCATCGCTCAAAGGTATTCGGCGCGGGGAAGATCCGTGGATTCAGCCATAGCCAGCCGACAACGATGGCGCTCAGGCCGGCTGCGGCGGTCCAGCCGTAAATCGTGTGCGACCAGACGGCGAGATAGAGAAAGGGAAGCGTGGCGAAGCGGGTCCACACGCTCCATCCGCTGGCATGGCGCCTCCAGACATCCGAACTCATGCCGAGCAGACGGATACGTCCGGCATCCATCGGGCGGATCTGCTGACTGGAAAATCGCGAGCGTTCGAGCCTAATCATGACGGGCTGCTGGTTTTGCGGCCTGCGGGGCGCGTTCGAAGCAGATTGAAAAAAGAATACTACCAGAGCGGCGCGGCCTCAAATGCCGATTGGGGCGGAGGATATCCGCGTGCGGCGTGTGGCGGTTCAAACCTGTGTTTTCACATAGCTTCCTGGTGCATCCTCGATGATCTTCATTCGTCTCGCGCCCGGCTTGCGCGCTTTGACCATGGTGTCGTCATGAGAGCGGATCCACACATCCCAATGCGGCCACCATGAACCTGGATGCTCCTCGGCCGATGCGATCCAGTCGTCGAGTTCGCCCTCCGGCTTGCCGTCTAACCAATATTGATATTTCTTCTTCTCGGGCGGATTGACCACTCCGGCGATATGTCCGGATCCGGCCAGAACGTAGGTGACATCCCCGCCGAAGTATTGCGAGCCGAGGTAGACCGACTTGGCTGGCGCAATGTGGTCTTCGCGCGCCGCGAGATTGTAGATCGGTATTTTCACCTTACGAAGATCGAGCTTCTCGCCCGCGATTTCCATTTCTCCCTTCGTCAGGCGGTTTTCCAGATAGCAGTTACGCAGGTAAAACGAGTGATTGGCCGCGGGCATGCGTGTCGAATCGGAATTCCAGTAGAGAAGGTCGAACGGGAAGGGCTCCCGGCCTTTCAGATAATTGTTCACCACATAGGGCCAGATCAGGTCGTTCGAGCGCAGAAGGTTGAAGGCCGTCGACATTTTCGAGCCTTCCAGATAGCCCTTTTCGGACATTTCCCGCTCAACCGCCGCAATCTGGTCTTCATCGACGAAAACCTTGAGATCGCCCGCATATGTGAAGTCCACCTGGGTGGTGAAAAGGGTGGCGCTTTTGATGCGCTCGTCGCCCTTCGCGGCCATATAGGCAAGCGTGACGCCCAGCAGCGTGCCGCCGACGCAATAGCCGATCGCGTTGACCTCCTCCTCGCCCGTCGCGCGCTTGATCACGTCCAGCGTCTCCAGAATGCCTTCGCGCATGTAATGCTCGAAGCTTTTCTGCGCCTGCCGCCGGTCGGGGTTGACCCAGGAAATGACGAAGACCGTATGGCCTTGCTCGACGGCCCACCTGATGAAGGATTTCTCCGGATTGAGGTCGAGAATGTAGAACTTGTTGATCCAGGGCGGCACGATCATGAGCGGCCGCTTCAGGACCTGATCGGTCGTCGGCGTATATTGGATAACCTGGCACACGTCGTTTTGCGCGATCACCTTTCCGGGCGTCATCGCCAGGTTCTTGCCGACCTTGAATTTCGTGGGGTCGGACTGGCGGATCTTGAGCTCGCCCTTGCCGGCCTTGATGTCTTCGGCAAGCAACTGCATCCCCTTGACGAGGTTTTCGCCGTTCGATTCCAGCGTCTCGCGCAAAAGCTCGGGGTTGGTCAGAACGAAATTGGAAGGCGAGAGTGCATTGGCGATCTGCTTGACGTAGAAATCAGCCTTGTGGCGCGTATGTTCGTCCAGTTCCGCGGCATCGGCCACCATCTCCTCCGCCCATTGGGAGGTGATGAGATAAAGCTGCTTGACGAAATCGAAGAACTGATTGTCGTTCCATTCCGGATCTTGGAAGCGCTTGTCGCGCGGGTCGGGGGTTACGGAAGGCTTGGCTTCCTCGCCCATCATGCGCTTGAGCGATGAGTTCCACAGGCTGATGTAATTGTTCCAGAGCCGGGTCTGGGCTTCCACCGCGCGCTGCGGGTCGGACATCCAGTATTCGCCGACTTGTGAAAGCGTCTTCACGATCGCCTTCAGATCGTCTGTGGAAACCGGCCTGATGGCGCCTTTTTCGCGAGGTTCGACATAGGCGGCCATGGCTTTCCCGGCGTTTTCGACGATCTTCGCCAGGTTCTGGGCAAAGGTCTCCGGATTCTTGACGATATATTGCAACAGGGGATTCTGACGGTCTTCGGTCATCGCTCGGCGTTTCCCCGGAACTTAATTTGAGTTTCGTTCATGTTGTTGAGTCATAATAGCGCTTTGTAAGCGGGTGCTGACAAGATGGTGAAAGGTCATAGGCCGTTGGTCGCGTTGCGCAAGGACACTATGTAAGGTCCTGCGGCGCAAAAATTTCACGTTGTGTGACCGACTGTCATATTTTTCGGGAGTGTGACCGACACGTATCTACCTTTTCAAGGCGTTACGGTGTAAAGAACTCACGGTTATGGCAATCTGGTATTGGGAGCCAGGGAAATTGAGCGGTATTTTCAATCGGGCCTCGGCCGTGGTGGCGGCAGCGCTTCTGCTCGGAGCTTGCGCATTGAATCCGAATGAAACGCTGTTCGAGGCGCTTGAAGCGCCTGCCGCGCAACCGACAATATTGAAGTCGTCGTCGCTGCCCGCGGCAACGCCCGATCCCGTCAGCGATCCGAACGTCTCCACGCCGCTCGTTCAGGAGAACTCGCAACCGGTGACGGCGACAGCACCGGCGGGCGCATCAGGAAACGACCTGCTTTCCTACGAGCAGCAGGAAGCGACGCGAAGCTCGCTCGAAGCGCTTGCCCGCTCGCGCGCAGGCTTGCAATTGCGTGGCTCGCCGTCGACGGCGGAATTTCTGAAACGCCTCGGTGAAACGCATGGCGATGCCGCGATCACCGAAATCGAGGGTGGCGACGCGCCCGCCCAGTAAAACTCAAAGCAGCAATAATTACCGGAAATCGGTCTTTCCCGGACGAAAGGCCGATGCACTTTTGCCCGCACGCTGATAAACAGGCGGCGAAACATATGCCCACGCCGTATTGCTGACGCTCTTGACCTTGAGAAACGGCAGCGGCCTGGCGCCGAATGCGCGCATTAACACTCGAGGTTCGCCATGGAAGACTTCTACAAGACCCGGCGTCTGCCGCCTTACGTCTTTGAACAGGTCAACCGGTTGAAGGCGAAGGCGCGCGCCAACGGCGCGGATATCATCGATCTCGGCATGGGCAACCCCGATCTGCCGACGCCGAAACACATCGTCGAAAAACTCGTCGAAACGGTGCAAAATCCTCGTACGCACAGATATTCGGCATCCAAGGGCATTCCGGGCCTTCGCAGGGCACAAGCCGGATATTACGCCCGGCGCTTTGGCGTGAAGCTCGATCCGGATACGCAGGTCGTTGCGACGTTGGGCTCGAAGGAGGGTTTTGCCAATATGGCACAGGCGATCACCGCGCCTGGCGATGTCGTTTTGGGGCCTAATCCAAGTTATCCGATCCATGCGTTCGGCTTCCTGATGGCGGGTGCCGCATTGCGGGCCATTCCTGCCGAACCGGGTGAGGAACTGTTTCGGGCGCTCGATCGCGCCGTCGTTCATTCGGTGCCCAAACCGATTGCCGTGATCCTTTGCTATCCCGCCAACCCGACGGCCTATGTGGCGGATCTCGATTTCTACAGGGAAGTCGTCGCCTTTGCGAAGAAGCACGATATTTTCGTTTTGTCCGATCTCGCCTATTCGGAGATCTATTTCGGCGATACGCCTCCGCCGTCGGTTCTTCAGGTTCCGGGTGCCTTGGATGTCGCCGTCGAGTTCACTTCCCTGTCGAAAACGTTCTCGATGCCGGGGTGGCGTATGGGGTTTGCGGTCGGCAACGAACGTCTGATCGCGGCTCTTTCACGCGTAAAATCCTACCTCGATTATGGCGCGTTCACGCCCATTCAGGTGGCTGCTGCCGCAGCGCTCAACGGCCCGGAAGACTGTATCGCAGAAACGCGCGCAATCTATCGCAAACGCCGTGATGTGTTGGTCGAGTCTTTCGCGCGAGCCGGGTGGGTGGTGCCTGCGCCCGAGGCGAGCATGTTCGCCTGGGCACCGATCCCGGAGAAATTCCGGGCATTGGGCAGCCTGGAGTTTTCCAAGCTTCTTATAGAAAAGGCGGATGTCGCCGTCGCGCCCGGTATCGGCTTCGGCGAATACGGCGACGATTATGTGCGTATCGCCCTTGTGGAGAACGAACAGCGCATTCGCCAGGCGGCAAGGGGCGTGCGGCGTTTTCTTGAAACGGCGGACGAAACGTTGCACAACGTCGTTTCCCTGAACTCTTCCCGTTGAATCGGAATAACTTGTCTCATGGCAAATGACTTGCGTTTGGGTGTCGCAGGCCTCGGCACGGTCGGCACATCTCTCGTGCGGATTATCCAAAACAAGGCTCATGCGCTGGAAAAGCGGTGCGGCAGGCGCGTTGTCGTAACCGCCGTCAGCGCTCGCAGCCGCGACAAGGATCGTGGGATAGACCTGTGCGACACCGAATGGTTCGATGACCCGGTTGCTCTTGCGGAAAGCGACGGGATCGACGTTTTCGTCGAACTCATGGGCGGTGACAGCGGCCCCGCCGAGGACAGCGTTAGGGCGGCATTGAAGGCCGGCAAGCATGTTGTCACCGCCAACAAGGCGCTTTTGGCCAGGCACGGGGTGGAGCTTGCGCGAAGTGCGGAGGCCAGTGACGTAAGCCTCAATTATGAAGCTGCTGTCGCCGGCGGAATTCCGATCGTCAAGACGATGCGCGAGAGCCTTGCCGGCAATGACGTTACCCGCGTCTATGGTATTTTGAACGGCACCTGCAATTACATACTGACCCGAATGGAGCGCGAAGGGCTTGCCTTTGCCGAATGCCTTGCCGATGCCCAAAGGCTTGGATACGCGGAAGCGGACCCTACTTTCGATATCGAGGGGTTCGATGCGGCGCATAAACTGGCGATTTTGACGAGCCTCGCATTCGGCTGCGAGATCAGCGCGGATTCCATTTACGTTGAAGGCATCACCTCCATCACCACCGCCGATATCCAGGCTGCGGACGAACTGGGGTATCGCATCAAGCTGCTTGGTGTGGCGCAACGCACGGATACCGGCATCGAACAGCGCGTACACCCGACAATGGTTCCCAGGTCTTCCGCGATTGCGCGCATTGACGGCGTGCTGAACGCGGTTGCTGTCGACGGTGATGCGGTTGGCGAGGTCGTTCTCGCCGGTCCCGGCGCGGGCGGTAATGCGACAGCCTCCGCCGTGCTTGCCGACATCGCCGATATCAGCCGCGGCGACCGCGCTCCGACGCTGGGCAAGCCTGCGGATGAACTGGAGCCCTATGTGCGCGCGCGGATGCGCAAGCACGAGGGCGGGTACTATATCCGCCTTTCCGTATTCGACCGCCCGGGCGCGTTTGCCACGATCGCGCAGGAAATGGCCGCGCATAACATTTCGCTGGAGTCCATCGTGCAGCGGCGGCGGGCGATCAAGAGCGATGCTCCGGGCGACAGCCACCCGAGTGAACCTGCACCTGTTATCCTGATAACCTATGAGACAACGGAAGAGGCGATCAAGGAAGCGCTTGCAGCGATTGACGCAAAGAAGGTTATCGCCGACAAGCCGCAGATGATTCGCATCGAAAAACTGACGTGATGACGGCGTAAGTTGTATCCTGTCCTTCTGGGAGTTGTTGAATGTCGAAGACGCAGGCGCCGCAGGGCGAAGTTCTTGACCGCATCCTGACACTGGAACTGGCTCGCGTCACGGAGCGCGCCGCTGTGTCTGCGGCGCGTCTTCGCGGACGGGGTGACGAAAAGGCCGCCGATCAGGCGGCGGTGGACGCCATGCGCCGCGAATTGAACCGCCTGCCGATCGACGGCACGGTCGTGATCGGCGAGGGCGAGCGCGACGAGGCGCCGATGCTCTATATCGGTGAGGAGGTCGGCACCAAGCAGGGACCGAAGGTCGATATCGCGCTCGATCCTTTGGAAGGAACGACGATTTGCGCCAAGAACCTTCCCAATTCGATCGCCGTTATCGCCATGGCGCCTGCCGGAGGGCTCCTGAACGCGCCTGACAGCTACATGGAAAAAATCGCGATCGGCCCCGGCTATCCTGAAGGCCTGGTCGACCTGGATGCGCCCATCGCCGACAATCTGAACGCTCTCGCGAAGGAAAAGGACGTTGCGGTTGGCGAGATCACGGCCTGTGTCCTCGACCGCCCCCGACATGCGCGTCTGATCGAGGAAATCCGGGCTGCCGGCGCTTCCATTCGCCTGATCGGCGATGGCGATGTGGCTGGCGTGATCCACACGACAGATTCCGACGAAACCGGTATCGACATCTACGTCGGTATCGGCGGTGCGCCGGAAGGTGTTCTCGCCGCTGCGGCACTGCGATGCATCGGAGGCCAGATGCAGGGCCGGCTCGTGATTACGCGGGAAGAGCAGGTCGAACGTGCTCACCGAATGGGCATCACGGATATCAAGCGCAAATACCGGATGGAGGAAATGGCTAGCGGTGACGTGCTGTTCGCCGCGACCGGGGTTACCGATGGCAATTTCCTGCGCGGGGTCAAGTTCGGGCGCCGTTTTATTTCCACCCATACGGTCGTAATGCGCTCAACCACGAGCACCCTTCGCTATATCGAGGCCCAGCACAGCCATTTCGACAAGTTTTTGCTGGACTGACCGGCCAAGCCCGGCAATAGCAGGGTACATGTTCGCCTTCCGAAACAAGACTGAGTCGAATGCTGATTGACCGGGGCGAGAGCGGGCGCCGGCTGGTGCTTGGCGTGCACAAATCCGTGCTCGGCCGGACGTGGCGTGAACGGTTGGACACCGAGCAATCCGCTCAGGCGCTCGCGATTGCACAGCGAAGCGGCATTCCCGATATCGTTGCTCGTATCCTGGCCGGACGGGGTGTTTCGATTGAAGAGGTCGAGCGCTTTCTGGATCCTACCATCAAGGACCTGCTTCCCGACCCATCGATGCTGACGGATATGGACAGCGCCGCAGCAAGGGTGGCGGATGCCGTAGGCCGGGGCGAGCAGATCGCGATCTTCGGGGACTATGACGTCGATGGCGCGACGTCATCTGCGCTTCTGTCGCGATACCTCGGCGCCATCGGCATCAAATCCCGCGTCTACATTCCCGACCGTATCATTGAAGGATACGGCCCGAACGGCCCTGCGATCGAAGCGCTGAAGGCCGAAGGGGCTGATCTCCTTGTTTGCGTGGACTGTGGCAGCACCTCTTTCGATGCGTTCGAGACGGCAGGCCGCGTTGGCCTGCCTGTCGTCGTCATCGACCATCACCAGGTGGGTGAAGCCCTTCCGACGGTTGATGCTCTCGTCAATCCGAACCGGCAGGACGATCTTTCCGGGCAAGGCCATCTCGCAGCCGTCGGCGTGACGTTTCTATTCCTTGTCGCGCTCAATCGCGAACTTCGCCGGCGTGGGTTTTTCGAAAGTCGTAACCAGCCGGACCTTTTGGCCCTGCTTGATCTCGTCGCGGTCGGCACGGTGTGTGACGTGGTCCCTCTCAAGGGGCTCAATCGCGCCTATGTCACGCGCGGGCTTCAGGTTCTCCACCGCCGGCTCAATCCGGGGCTTGCGGCTCTTGGCGACATCGCGCGCGTGCAGGGCAAGCCGTCGCCTTATCACCTTGGCTTTCTCATCGGCCCGCGCATCAATGCCGGCGGGCGCATTGGCGATGCGGCGCTCGGCGCCCGCTTGTTGACGACCGAGGATATCGACGAAGCCCGTGACATCGCCGCCACCCTTGAGCGTCTCAATCAGGAACGCCAGGCTGTGGAAGCCGCAATGCTGGAGGAGGGCGAGGCACAGGCTTTCGCGCGGATGGAGGCCGAAAATCCTGCGGTTCTGCTGACAGGTTCCGCCGGCTGGCATCCCGGTGTCGTGGGCCTTGTCGCCTCACGGCTGAAGGATCGCTACCGCCGTCCGACATTTGCGATTGCCTATGACGAAACCGGCAAGGGCACCGGATCCGGCCGCTCGATTTCCGGCGTCGATCTCGGGCGCGCCGTGCGGGCCGCGGTCGAGGCCGGAATCCTGGAAAAGGGCGGAGGCCATGCCATGGCCGCGGGCCTTACCGTTCGCAAGGAAAAGGAAGCGGAGCTTCTGGCTTTCTTCGCCGATGAGCTTGCCGATGATGTCGAAGCGGCAACCGCCGAGCATGAACTGAAAATCGACGGAGCGGTGACGGCGTCGGGCGCGACCATCGATCTTCTGCATAAGATCGAAAGCGCGGGCCCTTATGGGGCGGCGCATCCGGAGCCGGTCCTGGCATTGCCGAGCCACCGAATTTCCTATGCCGATATCGTCGGAAACGGTCACGTTCGCGTGACGATTGCCGCAGGTGCGGGAGACAGCCTCAAGGCAATCGCCTTCAAGGCCGCCGATACGCCGCTCGGTCAGTTGTTGCTTTCGAGGAGGGGGCAGCCGCTGCATCTTGCGGGCTCGCTTTCCATCGATACCTGGCGTGGCGCGGAGCGCGTGCAGATGCGCCTGATCGATGCTGCCGACCCCACCCTCAGCCGGAATTGACTCCAGCTCTACTCACTGCCGGGTAGCGTTAACCAACGTGTAACACGAGCGCCGGTAGCTTGCCCGCGAATGGTACCGAGTACGGGGATGGCAATGAATTCTCGCGCGCGATTGCGGCGCCTAATGTCCGATGTCGACATAGCAGCGACACGGGCTGAAAGAAGCCTGAAGAGGGCCAGGCAACGTTCGGCGGCATTGGCGTTTGAAGAGCCGAGAGGAGCGCTTGCGTTGCGCTCGTCGCTTCTGTTGGCAAGCCTTGCAATGGCGGCAAAGGTTCTCGTTCAGCAGGATTAGGCTGTACGAATTCCGCCGGACAATCCCGTATGATGTCCAAATCAGCCAGGGAATCCTGCGGAGATAGCCCATGATGCCGGAAACCTTTCGTATCGCTCTTTGGTCGGTCAATCTCGGCGCGGAGGCAAGGTCTCTCGAGGCCTGGCTGGAGAGAGTCCAAGGTCGGGCGCTTGAGGCCAGGGCGCAGGGTGCGCGCCTGCTGCTTATGCCGGAATTCGTGAGCGAGGGTTTTCTTGCCTGGAAGCCGGACGGGCTTGCCCAAGCCGGGGAAATCGCGTGGTTGGCCAGCCAGACGCCGGCGGCCATTGAAGGTTTGCGAGCGCTTGTCGATAGGCACGGCCTTTCCATAGTTGCGGGATCGATGCCTTTTGCCGATGATTCCGGCCACACAAACCGCACCTATGCGCTCCTCGCTGATGGCCGTACACTGACCTACGACAAGCTCTGCCTTACGCCGCCCGAGAAGAATCCTGCCGACCTGAACCTGACTGCCGGGAGACGGTTGACTGTATTCGAGCTGGAGGGCGTGCGGATCGCGCTTCTTATTTGTCTCGACGTGGAATTGCCGGCGATTTCCATGCGGCTTGCCCTGCTCGCGCCTGATTTGATCCTTGTGCCGTCGATGACCCAGCAGCTTTCAGGTTATCACCGCGTCTACGGTTGCGCCAAGGCGCGAGCTGTTGAGCTTATGACTTCCGTCGCGGTTTGCGGCACGGTTGGCGTGGCGAAGGGGAATGCGCTGCAAGAAACCAATGTCTCTGGAGCCGCGCTTTATGTCCCATGTGAGCCGCAACTTGGCTCCGACGGAATTGCCGCTTCGCATCCGCCTGTTGATGGAATGGCGGGGGAGGAGCCTTTTGTAATTGCCGATGTGCCTGTGGGGGTGGTGCGTCGTCTGCGCGAAGGCGGAGCCGAAGTCTGGCCGGGGTTATGGACGGGCGATCATATCGAGGTGGACTTCGCCCGATAACGGAAAAAAGCGCAGGCGGCGCGCCGCCTGCGCCAGTGGGCGTTCAGTTCGTCGCCTTGTTTGCGTTCGGGAAGAAGAGCTGCTGGCCATCCAGCTTGTAATTCGCGATCGCCTGCTGGCCTTCCGGTCCGGTCAACCAGTCGATGAAGGCTCCACCTTCATCGGCTTTGACCGCAGCGTGTTTTTCCGGGTTCATGAGAATAACGCCGTACTGATTGAACAGCCGGTCGTCGCCTTCGGTCAGGATCGCTAATCCGCCCTTGTTCTTGAAGGATATCCAGGTTGCCCGGTCGGTAAGCGCATAGGCGTTCATCCCGGCGGCCGTATTCAAGGTCGCGCCCATTCCCGAACCGGTCTCGCGATACCAGGAGCCGGAAGCGCTGGTGACGTCGATATCGGCCGATTTCCAGAGTGAAAGCTCTTTCTTGTGCGTGCCGGAATCATCGCCTCTGGAGGCGAACGGAGCTTTAGCTTTCGCGATCTTCTTCAGCGCGTCGGTCGCGTTTTCCATGCCCCTTATCCCGGCAGGGTCGTTCTCGGGGCCTACGATCACGAAGTCGTTGTACATGACGTCGTATCGCTTGACGCCCCACCCATCGGCAACGAATTTCTCTTCCGCCGGTTTCGCGTGCACCAGGAGAACGTCGCCGTCGCCGTTCGTCGCGTTCTTGATCGCCTGTCCGGTGCCGACGGCGACAACGCGCACGTCTATGCCCGTCTTGTCCTTGAACTTCGGCAGAATGGCATCGAGGAGGCCTGAGTTTGCCGTCGAAGTGGTGGACTGAATGACGATAAACCTGTCTTCCGCGCTTGCCGGCACGGCCGTCCACTGCAGGGCAGCAAATGCGATGAAAGCGGCCGAAAGCGCGGTTTTACTCAGCATATTCCACTCCTTTAGATCAGGATTTTGCCGTCCAGATATGCCCTTGCCTCCCTGGAGGATGCGGCATTGAAAAAGATGTCCGCCGGGGTGATTTCCGACACCTGTCCGTGATGCAGGAAGACGACCTGTTCCGCCAGTCGCCGGGCCTGGTGAATGTCATGTGTCACGAGAATGATTTTCGTGCCTTGCGCCTGCGCCTGTTTAATCGTGTCCTCAATCAGTTGGACCGAGGCAGGGTCGAGATTGGCACAAGGCTCGTCCAGGAAAAGTATCTCGGGCTTGAGCGCAAGCGCGCGGGCCAGCGATAGTCGTTGTTGCTCGCCGCCCGACAGGAGACGCGCCGGACGGTCTGCGAGTGTTTGCAGATGCAGCCTTTTCAGAATCGGCTCCAGATCGCCTCTCGATCTGGCGAGTCCGCGCAACCCCATGGCGAAGCGGAGGTTTTGAAGAACGCTGCGTCTCAGGAGAACGGGCTTTTGAAATACCATCGCCTGCGATTTGCGCAGCGCCCGGTCGATTGGCCTGCCGTTCCACAGGATCGTGCCGCCGGTTGGCGCCATTAGCCCGTGAAGAAGGCGAAGAAGTACGCTTTTACCCGCTCCATTCGGCCCCATCAGCACGGTCAGGTCGTCGCTTGGAAGGTCGAACGAGACTTTCTTGATGATATCCTGCCCGTCGGCGGAGTAGGACAAGCCCCGGACGCTCAAGGGATAACGGCCTGTTGCTGTCCGAAGGCATTCGGGCGGCGAGACCGGCGGTGCTTCCCGCAATGCGGCGGTATCATGCATAGGCATTTCTCCGCGCGCTTGCCTTGATCCCCTGCACAGCGGCATTCACCGTCATGGCGATGAGCAGCAGGATGATGCCGAGGGCGAGTGCGAGAGCAAGATCGCCCTTGGATGTCTCAAGGGCGATCGCCGTCGTCATGGCCCGCGTCACATGGTTGATATTGCCGCCGACGATCATCACCGCGCCGACCTCCGCAATTGCCCGCCCGAAGCCGGCAAGCGCTACGGTTGCCAGCGCGAACCGCGCGTCCCACAGAAGCGCGGCCATTGCCGCCGGAAACGGGACGACGAGCGAGCGGAACTGTTCGGCATACTCCCTGTCGAGGTCTTCAATCACCTGTCGGGAGAGGGCGACTATGATCGGCGTTACCAGGATCGTCTGGGCAATCACCATGGCGCCAGGCGTATAAAGCAGCCTCAATACGCCGAGAGGCCCCGCGTTGGACAACATCATATAGACGAGCAGACCGATGACGACGGGCGGCAGGCCCATCATCGTGTTGAAGACCACAACGATTGCGCCGCGCCCGGGAAACCTGGAAACAGCAAGTGCGGCGCCAATGGGAAGTCCGATGAGACAGGAGATCAGCAAGGCGGCGAATGTGACGCGCAGCGAAAGCCCGACGATCGAAAGGAGGTTGGCGTCAAGGCTGGCGATCAGCTCGAAAGCAAGGCTGAAAGCATTGCGGAAATCCTGCATTATTTGGTTTTTCCTCCCGAAAAGCGGCAATTCTCATCGTTAAAAGGAAAATATGCAACAAAACCTCATCGGGTCAAACTGTTCGTGCAGTTTGGCGGGTGGCTGGCCTGCGACGCCCTGTCGGTTCCGATTTTTCGCCATCGCGTGTAACGCTTGAAAGATTCCGGGTCGTGGTGATCCGGACAAGGAGGAAGCCATGCCAGGGCCGCAAGACAAGATGCCGAAATCGGGAAGCGAACCGGTTCGTTCCACATCCCGCTGGCTTCCGGCCCTTGGATTGATTTGCGCGGGCTTGAGCGGGGCGACCGGCGTCGTCATGTCCGCCGTCGCCGCGCACGCCATTGAAGAGACGTTCATATCCACGGCGGCGAACATGCTGTTGTTTCACGGGGGCGCCTTTGTCGCCATCGGTGCCTACTCGATGCTTCGGCGCAGCTTTCTGCTCGCGCTCGGCTTCTTCCTGATCGCTGTCGGCTGCGGGCTTTTCAGCGGCGATCTTCTCCTGCGGGCGCTTGCCGGAGTGCATGCCTTCCCGAATGCCGCGCCGATAGGCGGATCGGCCATGATACTCGGCTGGATAGCCGTTATTCTTGCCGGGATTTCGCATCTCTTTCGCCGCTAATTCCATAAGCGACGCATTGCAGCAGGCTTGTGTCGGATTCTGGCAAGAGTCCGGATGCCCGGCGTTCCAAAACGACGGTTGGATTTATGGTTACGTCCGGGCAAAAAGGGGCGTCAGCGCCAGATGAGCCGTTTCAACTTCTGGGAACTCGCCAAGAACGCGCTTTCCGCGCATGAGAACTGGGGCCGCCAGTGGCGCGCGCCGGAGCCGAAGGGCGAATATGATGTCGTCATCATAGGTGCCGGCGGCCACGGCCTTGCGACCGCCTATTACCTGGCCAAGGAGCATGGCGTCACAAATGTCGCCGTTCTTGAGAAGGGCTGGCTCGGCGGTGGTAACACCGGCCGCAACACGACGATCGTGCGATCCAATTATCTCTGGGAAGAAAGCGAAGGGCTCTACGACCACGCAATGGACCTGTGGCAGAACCTGTCGCAGGAATTGAACTACAACGTCATGTATTCCGCCCGCGGTGTGATGATGCTGGCGCATACCATCCACGACGTACAGGTGTTCAAGCGGCACGTTTATGCCAACCGCCTCGCCGGCGTGCAAAACGAGTGGCTGACGGCGGAAGAGGCCAAGGAATATTGCCCGCCGCTAAACATCTCGAAAAACATGCGCTATCCGGTGCTGGGCGCGGCCCTCCAGCGCAAGGCGGGTGTTGCGCGTCACGATGCCGTCGCCTGGGGTTATGCGCGCGGGGCAGACAAATACGGTGTCGATATCATCCAGAATTGCGCCGTGACGGGCATTCGCCGCGGAGCCGATGGCGCTGTGGAAGGGGTGGAGACGTCGCGGGGCTTCATCCGCGCCAAAAAGATCGGCGTGGTGGCCGCCGGCCATACGACGACGGTCATGGATATGGCCGGCGTGCGCATGCCGCTTGAATCCTATCCCCTCCAGGCGCTCGTGTCGGAGCCCGTCAAGCCCTGTTTCCCTTGTGTGGTCATGTCGAACACGATCCACGCCTATATGTCGCAGTCCGACAAGGGTGAACTCGTCATCGGGGCGGGCACCGACCAGTATATCTCCTATAGCCAAACCGGCGGTTTGCAGATCCCTGCCCACACGATCGAGGCGATCTGCGAACTTTTCCCCATGTTCCGGCGCATGCGTATGCTTAGAAACTGGGGCGGAACGGTGGATGTTACACCGGACCGTTCGCCGATCATCGGCAAGACTCCGGTTCCGGGCCTTTTCGTGAATTGCGGATGGGGCACAGGCGGCTTCAAGGCGACGCCGGGTTCGGGTCATGTGTTTGCTCATACGCTCGCCAAAGGCGAGCCGCATCCGATCAATGCCCCCTTCACGCTGGACCGGTATCGCACCGGACGGCTCATCGACGAAGCGGCAGCCGCCGCCGTGGCGCACTGAGGCCTGAACATGCTGCTGATTTCCTGTCCCTATTGCGGTGTCGAACGCCCGGAAATCGAATTCCGCCACGCTGGCGAGGCGCATATCGCGCGCCCCGCCGAACCGTCCAAACTGACGGATGAGGAGTGGGCGGAATACCTCTACATGCGCACCAACCCGAAGGGGCTTATGGCCGAGCGTTGGCGCCATACGCACGGTTGCGGGCGCTTTTTCAATGCGATCCGCGACACGGTGAGCGACAAGTTCGTCACCGTCTACAAGATGGGTGAGGCGAAGCCCGACCTCGATCAGCTCTTGGTGGAGGCGGCCCAATGACACACGAATTCCGCACTTCCGCCGGTGGCAGGATTGACCGTTCCTCGCCGGTCGAATTCACTTTCGACGGCAAGTCTTATCAGGGTTTTGCGGGCGATACGCTCGCCTCCGCGCTTCTTGCGAACGGCGTACATCTCGTCGGCCGTTCCTACAAGTATCACCGGCCGCGCGGCATCGTCACCGCCGGCTCCGAGGAGCCGAATGCGCTCGTCGGGATTGCGCGGGAAAAGGGCCAGAACACTCCGAACCTTCGTGCCCCGCAGGTGGAGATCTATCAGGGGCTCAACGCGGAAAGCCAGAACCGGTTTCCATCGCTTTCCTTCGATATCGGCGCGGTGAACGATCTGCTGTCCCCGCTTTTCGTGGCCGGGTTCTACTACAAGACATTCATGTGGCCGCGCTCGTTCTGGCAGAGGGTTTATGAGCCTTTCATCCGTTCGGCCGCGGGCCTGGGCAAGGCGCCGACGGATCCCGACAAGGACCGTTACGCTAATTATTATGCCCACTGCGATGTGCTGGTGATCGGCTCCGGCCCTGCAGGCCTTGCTGCCGCAAATGCGGCAGCACAGTCCGGCGCACGGGTGATCCTGTGCGATGAGCAGGCCGAACTTGGCGGCTCGTTGCTACATGACGCAACGTCCATGATCGACGGCAAATCCGCAGCCGACTGGGCGTCGGAAACAATCAAGGCTCTTTCCGAAAACGACCGGGTGACGCTGCTGCCGCGCACCACCGGCTTCGGTTATTACGCGCAGAATTTTGTGGCACTTGCCGAACGCGTTACCGACCATCTCGCCAACCCGGACCAGAGCCTGCCGCGCGAACGCCTATGGCAGGTGAGAGCAAAGGAAGTCGTCATCGCGACCGGCGCGATCGAGCGTCCTCTCGTTTTCCCGGAGAATGACCGTCCCGGCGTCATGATGGCGGAAGCGGGCCGTATCTATCTCAACCGTTATGGCGCCATGGCGGGCAAGCGTGTGGTCATCGCGACCGCCTGCGATACCGCCTATCGTACGGCTGTGGATCTGAAGGCGGCCGGTGTCGACGTCGCTGTTATCGCCGATCTTCGGCCGGAACCCGTCGGCGTGCATGTTGATGCCGCGCGCTCAGCCGGAATCCGG
The DNA here is from genome assembly GCF_013266695.1 of Hongsoonwoonella zoysiae. Classification (GTDB taxonomy): domain Bacteria; phylum Pseudomonadota; class Alphaproteobacteria; order Rhizobiales; family Stappiaceae; genus Hongsoonwoonella; species Hongsoonwoonella zoysiae. Next base: position 924,008 of record NZ_JABRXF010000002.1, on the reverse strand, counting down.
GTTGAAGGGGCCTGCGTCGTCACCGGAACGAAGGGCCGGCTCAGGGTCAAATCCGCACGCCTTGGCCGCATTCGCCCCGACGGCTCGGTGACGGTGATGGGCGAAGAGGCCTGCGACAGCTTGCTGATGTCGGGCGGCTGGACGCCGAACGTGAGCCTTTATTCCCAGTCGCGCGGCAAGGTCGTCTGGGATGAGGAAGCGGGCGCCTATCTTCCCGGGCCGTCTGTCCAGCATGAGCGCTCGGCGGGAAGCTGCCATGGCGTATACGGGCTTCATGCCGTCCTTGAGGATGGCTATCGCGCGGGCGAAAGCGCGGCGCGTGCTGTCTCAAGCGCTGCGAAACGGCCGGAAACACCTTCGGTATCGGGCGGCGAAGCAGGTGCAGGCGGTACGCTCGGCGCGCTGCCGCACGACCGTGACCCATCGCGTGTGCGCGCCTTTATCGATTTCCAGAACGACGTGACGGCGAAGGATGTGAAGCTTGCGGTCCGAGAGGGCTTCCACTCCATCGAGCACATCAAGCGCTATACGACCACCGGCATGGCGACCGATCAGGGCCGTCTTTCGAACATGAACGCGCTTTCGGTCGCCTCTAAATCGCTGGAAAAGCCGATCCCGCAGGTTGGCCTCACGACGTTCCGCCAGCCATATACGCCGGTGACCTTTGGCACATTCGCAACGACCGCGCGGGGCGAGGCTTTCGATCCGGTGCGGCGCACGCCGATGCATGACTGGGCGGTGGAAAAGGGGGCTGAATTCGAAGATGTAAGCCTTTGGAAACGCGCTTGGTATTTCCCAAGGCCCGGCGAGAGCATGCATGAAGCGGTGGCGCGCGAATGCGCGACCGTGCGTGAAAGCGTCGGGATCTTCGATGCCTCGACGCTGGGCAAGATCGAGGTCGTTGGCCCGGATGCGGCGGAATTCCTGAACCGGGTCTACACCAACCCCTTCCTGAAGTTGGGTGTGGGGCGGTTGCGCTATGGCATCATGCTGAGCGAAGCCGGTTTCATCATGGATGACGGCGTCGTCGGGCGGATTGCAGAAGACCGCTTCCACGTAACGACGACGACCGGCGGCGCGCCGCGCGTTCTGGCCCATCTTGAGGACTACCTGCAGACGGAATGGCCGGATCTCAATGTCTGGCTGACGTCGACGACCGAACAATGGGCCGTGATCGCGGTGCAAGGGCCCAGGGCTCGGGACGTGATAGCCCCGCTGGTGGAAGGCATTGATCTTTCAACCGAATCCATGCCGCACATGAGCGTGCGTGAGGGCAGGATTTGCGGTGTTCCGACGCGGCTTTTCCGCATGAGTTTCACCGGCGAGGCGGGGTATGAGATAAACGTTCCGGCTTCCAGGGGGCGAGAGGTCTGGGACGCGGTCTGGAAAAACGTCGAGGCAGCCGGCGGCGCGCCTTACGGGACGGAAACGATGCATGTTCTGCGCGCCGAGAAAGGTTACATCATCGTCGGGCAGGAAACGGACGGAACGGTCGTTCCAAACGATGTCGGCATGGACTGGGCGGTGGGCAAGAAAAAGGCCGATTTCATCGGCATACGGTCTCTGACGCGACCGGATATCGTCGCAGCAGGGCGCAAGCAACTCGTCGGTGTCCTGACGAAAGACCCGAAGGTGATCCTGGAAGAGGGTGCGCAAATCACGGCCGAAGCTTCGCCCGCACTTAAAACGCCTGCGCTCGGGCACGTGACATCTTCCTACTACTCGTCCGCCCTTGGACGGTCGATGGCGCTTGCCATGATCGCCGACGGACGCGACAGGATCGGCGATACGATTTACGTGCCGACGGCCGAGGGCGTTGTCGTCGTGGAAATAGTTTCTCCGGTCTTTTACGACGCCGAAGGGGGAAAACTCGTTGCCTGAGAAATCCGTTTATTCCGCAAACGCGGATCTGGCCCCGATCATCGCCACCTCGCGGGTGCGGGTCGCGGAGGCGGCGCCCCTCATTCGCTTTTCCCTCAGGGGAGGTGAAGCAGCGGCTTCTCACGCTGGGACAGCTGTTGGGGTCTCGTTACCCCTCGAACCGCTGACGTCGATCGCGACAGACAAAGTAGCGGCATTCTGGCTTGGGCCGGACGAATGGAATCTTGTGATCCAGGATGATGACGCCCGCGCAATGTTCGAGCGTGTCGAAACCGCGTTGGCCGACACGCCGCATTCGCTTGTCGATGTGAGCGATAGAAACCGCGCGCTCATCATTTCAGGGCGGAAGGCGGCGTGGCTCCTGAACTCGCAGGTGTTTCTGGATTTCGACGAAGCGTCATTTCCCGTCGGCATGGTGACAAGAACGCTTTTCGGCAAGGCGGAGATCATGCTCTGGCGGCAAGCCGAAGATACGTTCGTGATCGAGGCTTGGCGCTCGTTCATGCCCTACGTGATCGAACTCCTGCAGGAAGCGTCAAGGGAGCTTGAGGCGGCCTGAAGCCGCCTGCAAGTTTTCCCGGCCGAGACACCCCGATCAAGCTACCTTCAGCCCGCGCTTTTCCAGAAGCGGGCCGACGTCGGGCAGGCGGCCGCGGAAACTCACGTAAGCCTCGGCCGGGTCTTGTTTGCCGCCCGCGGAATATATGAACTCCTTGAGTTTTCCCGCGGTTTCGGGGTCGAAAATATCGCCCTTTTCCTCGAATGCGGTGAAGGCGTCGGCATCCATCACCTCCGACCACATGTAGCTGTAATAGCCCGAGGAATAACCGTCGCCTGAAAAGACATGGGCGAAATGCGTCGGGCGATGGCGCATGATGATCTCATCCGGCATGCCGATGCGGCCTAGCGTTTCCTTTTCGAGATCGCCGACCTCGATGCCGTCGAATTCGGGTCGCGAGTGAACGTCGAGATCGTATAGGGCGGAGGCCAGATATTCGACGGTCGCAAAGCCCTGGTTGAAGTTGCGCGCGGCAAGGAGACGGTCGAGCAATTCCCGCGGCATAGGCTCGCCCGTCCTGTAGTGGACGGCGTATTTCGACAACACTTCCGGCTCGGACAGCCAATGCTCGTAGAGCTGGGAGGGAAGCTCTACGAAATCGCGGGCAACCGAGGTGCCCGAAATGACCGGGTAGGTGACGTCCGACAAAAGGCCGTGAAGGGCGTGGCCGAATTCGTGAAAGAGAGTGCGCGCATCGTCGAAGGTGAGAAGCGCAGGCTCGCCCACACCGCCCTTGGCGAAGTTCATGACGTTGACGACGATGGGACGGACCTCGCCGTCAAGCTTGTGCTGGCGGCGGTAAACGCTCATCCAGGCGCCGCTGCGCTTGGACGCCCGATTGAAATAATCCCCCAGAAAAAGGCCGACATGATTGCCGTCCTTGTCGCTCACCTCAAAGGCGCGGACATCCGGGTGATAGACGGGAAGGCCCTTCTTTTCCTCGAAATTCAGGCCGAAAAGCCTTCTCGCCGTGTCAAACGCCGCCTGTATGATGTTTTCAAGCTGGAGGTAGGGCTTCAGCTCGGCCTCATCCAGATCATGCTCAGCCTTGCGCAGTTTTTCTGCGTAATAACGCCAGTCCCATGGGGCGATGCCGGCATTGTTTCCCTCGCTTCGGGCAATTTCTGCCAAAGCTTCGGCCTCTTTGCGAGCCGCTTCCGCCGCAGGATTCCAGACGCCCTCAAGGAGTTCGCGCACGGCTGCCGGCGTCTTGGCCATCGTGTCGTCGAGCTTGAATTCGGCGAAGTTATCGAAGCCGAGAAGGTTCGCGCGTTCCTTCCTCAGTTTCAGCGTTTTCGCGATGATCTTGCGATTGTCGAATCCATTGCCGTTTTCGCCCCGGCTCGCCCAGGCGCGGAAGGCCTGCTCGCGAAGATCGCGCCGGGAAGAAAATTGCAGGAACGGCTCGATCAGCGAGCGTGACAGCGTGATCGCGAATTTACCCTCCGCGCCCCGCTCGGCAGCGGCTGCTCCCGCCGAGGCGCGCAGAAAATCGGGCAATCCGGCCAATTCATCCTCGCCTTCCAGAAAGAGTGCATAATCGGCTTCGTCAGCGAGAACGTTTTGGGAGAATGCCGTGCCAAGCTCCGCCAGCGACTGCGAAATCTCGGCCATTCGTACCTTGGCTTTTTCGTCGAGTGCCGCGCCTGCGCGCACGAAGGACGTGTGATATCGCTCAAGAACGCGGGCGTCCTCCGGCGAAAGACCAAGGTCATCCCGGCTTTCCCAGAGTTTTGCCACACGGCCGTAAAGTGCTGAATTCAGCATCGTCTGGCTGTGGTGGCGCGACAGTTTCGGCGCCATCTCGCGCTCGATCTCCTGTAGCGCGGGCGAGGTATTGGCGCCGGACAGGTTGAAGAAGACGGTCGCGACCTTCGTCAGCGCCTTCCCGCTTTTCTCAAGCGCGACGATTGTGTTTTCGAACGACGGGGCATCGGGCTGATCTGCAATAGCGTCGATTTCCGTGCGAGCCTCCTTCAAGGCGATGTCGAAGGCTTCGCGAAAATGAGAAGCGTCGATATCGCCGAACGGAGGCAGTTCGAAAGGCGTGGACCATTCGGTGAGAAGTGGATTGGCGTTGCGTGTCATTGTCGGAATTGCTCGAAGAGTTGAGGGCGGAATGTCGCGATGAGTGTTCGCTGGAACCTGAATATGGTTCCGTTTGTACCCGCACTCCAGCCCCGTTGCGTCATCACGTGTGAGAAGAGCGGAAACCGCGACGGCGCTATTGGCCGATCCGCTCAACCTGAGCGGGTTCTATCAGCCCGTATTCGAGCATTTTTTCCCGGACCAGAGGGTAGGGTTCTTTCATGTTGGACTGGACCACGAGAAATATGCCGCCCGGCTCCTCTTCCCTTAGCCGGTCGAAACATTCGAATCGCCAAACGGAGTTTTCCCATAGCAGGCGATCCGGATGCTCCCTTGTGCCCGCGGGCGTGTGATAACGGTCCAGCAGGCCTTCCTCTCTGCCGACGAGGAAGTAGAGAGTGTATTCGCTCCAGCGATACCAATGTTTGTAACCTGGGATGTACTGGTGCAGGGCATTGCTGCGCAGAGCCTTGACCAGATATTCGAACCAGTCGCCCTTCGGCGCGCGCTTCGTCAGGCGATCAAGGGTGCGTCTGCAAATCTCGCTCGACATCAGCACGGGCGTCACGCCAATCGTACGTCCGCCATTCGGTTTCTTCACTCCCAGCAATCTGGCCGAAGCGTTCCACCAGGAGGTGCGGTGCGTGCCGCCGGGATCGATCAGCGCCTTGCCGGAGGGGAGCAGGATGTCCCGTGAAATCGGCTTGACGCACAAGGCATCGGCATCAAGCGTCAGCACGAAATCGCCTTCAAGGCGCGCGGCACCGGCGAGCTTGATGATCTGCTGCTTGGTCCATCCGCTGACCGTTCCCTGATCGGCGACTTCGGGAACGAGTTCCGTTTCGTCCATGATGCGAATGTTCAGGCCGGGCCAGCCCGCGAACGCCGCGCGTCCCGCCTCGATATCGCTCGGCGGCATGGCGATGACGACGCAGTCGAATGTGCCTGCGGCGGCATGCCTTGAAAGGCTCTGCAGCAGATAGTTCGTCCGTTCCGCCTCGAAAGCGTCGCGGTTTCCTTGAATGCGCAGAGGCAATAGCGCGGATAGTCCGGGGCGAGCCGGAAGAGAGGTCGGGTGCAATCGATTCATATCTCTTTTTTGCATTAACTTACGTAATGGTCGAATTATTTTTTATTCTGAACTAATAGTGCTATCGTTAAGTTAAAAAATATAATACTCAAATTATATACTTTATTATTTTATATCATTAAAGGAAAATTGTTATAGAAATCGTAATTTAGCCTGGATCTATATTTTGATCGTAAAGAAAGAGGTGCGGCGATTCGATCACCGTCTGGATCGGTAACGGCCTTTTCAATTTTCGTAATTTCGAAGGTTGCCGCGCAAGCCCTACGATCAAGGCCGCAACCGACCGTGCTGGTGCAACCGACCGGACTGGTGATGCCGCATAGCAGCGGTCGCGATGCCTGCTTGCCTGAATCCGATTTCCGATAAAGCCTGGACCCTCTCCCATGAAATTCATCACGGTTGACACCGCCGCGAGCCCGAAACTCGAGCGGCTCAGACGGTCATGCCGGTATCACGGAATCCCGCTGGAGGTGATCGGCGAGGGGCGTCCTTATCCGGGGCACGGCGCAAAGATCGCATATGTGATCGAGTATCTTTCGGCGCAGGAGCCGGACGAGATCGTCATGTTCGTCGACGGCTACGATGTCGTTTTTCTTGCAGGCGCTGAAGAAATCGAGCGCAAATTCGATGCATTCGGGCATCCGCTTGTGTTTTCGACGGAGCAGAATTGCAACGTCAACGGCGGGTTTTTCTCACGATTTCCGGTCTGGCTTCGATATCCCAAGGGCAAGCGACCCTATCGTTTCATCAATTCCGGCTCCTACATCGGAAGAGCCGGCTATATGCGTGAATTCCTGCAAAGGATCGATGCGACGCAGGCTGCTTCCGACCAGACTGTCATCAACCGGTATTATGTGAAACATCCATCCGAGCTTGCGCTCGACTACGATCAGGAGATCTTCACCTGCACGGCCGGGCGGACGGGGCTGGAAGAAGAGGATTACCGGGTCGAGGACGGGCGGCTTCGTAATCTGGTTACGGACAGTCTGCCCTGCGTTCTTCATTGTCCGGGCAAGAACTTCATAGGGCTGGAAAAGATCGTCTCGAAACTGCCGATCGGCGGTTCGCCGTACAAAGCATCCGAGACAGAGGCCCGCAAGTACCGCAAAAGCCGGCGGATCAACCGCATCAATGCCCGGCTTTTGCCGGACAATTTCCTTTTTCACCTGATCCTCGACGGTCTCCTTGTCCTGCTTGGCGTTTTCGCGCTGGCCGCCGCGTCGAAGGCTGCCGCTATAATCTGAGCCTGGGTGCGGAACGAGTAATTTTCCGAGGCCCCGCGCGGGCGCGCGGGAATGACGCCTGCCAAGCAATCGTCGAGGAAGGAAACGGCTTTTTCCAGGTCGTCCGGTCTTACGTGAAGCGCGGAGCCGATTTGCGTAAACATCCGCTCAAGCTCGGGATGCCCGGGCCCGATGGACAGGATGGGCCTTGAGGACGCCAGGTAATCATAGGTCTTGGCGACGATGCGCTGGGCTGTCGTGTTGATCTCGACCAGCACATCCGCCTTTTCGAAAATGGCCTGTGCCGCCGCATAGGGCTGATGGCCGATGATCGTGATGCGGCGGGATACGCCGAGGCTTTCGGCGAGCGCCATGTCTTCCGCTGACGGAGGATGCGTGAGGACAAGCTGCAGCGCGGCTGAACGGCCACCGGTTTCCGACGTTTTGGCCAGCAGGTGGATCAGCGGCGCGGCCTTTACCACATCGCCGAAAGTCCCGAAGAACAAGAGCGAGGGGGAAGGCATCGAACCGCTCCAATCCATCGTCTGAAGTGCGCGATCGAAGCCGTTGTGGAAGGAAACAAATGTTTCCAGGTCCCGGTGCGAATAGACTGCGCGGTAGCCGTTCCGACACTGTTCTGTATAGACAATCACTTTCTGGCTTGTATCGATAACACGCCGTTCGTGAAAGAAATTGGCGATTCGCGTGTGTGGAAGGCGTTTGGGGTTGCGACGTTCGCAAAGGCGCCACGGATCGCCGAATATCGTGACGAGCGGAAGGCCGGTCTCCAACGCAAGCTCCCGGCCTACGAGCAAGGAAGCCACAGGGCTCGATTGGGCGACGATGAGATCGCATGGATTTTTTTCCAGCAGCGACTTGGCGCTGGAAAGCGCATTTTTGTGAAAGGCGCCGTAATCTCCTATCGGCAGGAAATCGCGCTCGGATGCCCACCGGGAAATGCGCTGCGCGAGCGTCGGTGCACGGGCTCCGGTCGGTTCCGCAACCCGTGGCCGGTAGTCGAACCCCTGACGTCCGCTGTAGCTTCTGTCCACGATCATGCCCGGCGGGATGAAATCCGACAGCGTATCGTCAGCAGGTTCCGAAGGGGACTGGTCGGCCAAAACCACCGGTTGCCATCCGTAGTGTGGAAGGTGCCTGGTGATCTTGAGCGGATCGAGCGCGCCGACGCGGCGCATCGGCGCAAAGAACGGGCTGATGTAGAGGAAGTTCGGCATGAACCTTTGGAAGAAAATATAACGTAGCGTATTCAAGCTTATACGATGAGGAAAACGGCATTACCACCTGGTGGAATGCCGAATTCATTGAATCGTTCAAATTTTAGGAAGCGCCTTCAAACTCATTTAAGACGGAAAATCTACGTTTCGCCCATGTCCGCTCTCGATACCTCCCTCTCCGGCCTGCATGACGCCTCCACCCGCTTCGCGGATGCGGCGGGGCGGATCGTCCAATCCGGCACGCAAGGCGCCGAGGCGCTTTCTCGGGATGAACGGGGAAGGGATGTCGAGCCCGTGGAAGCCGCTGTGTCGGTGCGCGGCGCCGACCCTCTTTCAGGCGACACGGCTGCGGCGCTGGTCGAACTTGTTCAGTCCGAACAGGCTTTCAAGGTGAATGCGGCCGTCGCAGGCAAGGTTTCGGACCTTTACAAGGAAACGCTGAATATCCTCGGGCCGCGCGACCAGGTTTGAGCCAGGTCAGTCGACGTCGGGAGGGCCGTCCTCCTTCGGCCGTGACAGGATCATCACCCAGAAATTCCGCCATTTGCCGTCCGATCGTCTGGTGCGCGCGAAACCGACACGGGTGACGTAAGGGTTCAGAAGGTTCTTGTCGTGATCCTTCGAGCCCTTCCACCCGGCAAGCGCCGCATCGAAGTCGCGATATCCGGCGCCGAGATTTTCCGCGCCCGCGTAATTTTCATAGCCTGACCCGTCAAGCCGCCGCGCAAGGCCCGATGCGCTGTGGGCGCGCACGTCCAAGCTGTCGTGGCGGGCGATCAGATGGGCCATTTCCCTGGAAACTTCATTCAGGCGCGGGTCGAGCGAAAGGGCATGCAGCCCGCGCGAAGACCGGTAGGCGTTGACGTTGGCAAGTGCGGCCGGTCCGTCGACCGGGACGTCGACGACCTCGGCGTCGTCCGCTCCGGGCCTGAAGGAAGCACAGGCCGTAAGAAGCAAGCCGATGGCCATAAGGAATACAACGGCGCCAATACGCCGTTTTCCGCCCGCAGCCTCGACGGGGTATGCGAATTTCAGCAACGCGAGCCTTCCCGAATTTGCCGCCATCCGTCAGGCCACACCCTCGTCGAAGATGAAGGGGAAGGGGCCCGGATAGCTTTCCACATAGGCAAGATGCGTCACAAGCCCTGAATCCTTGGTGAAATGATGGAGAAAAAAGGCCGGCGGCTCCATGACGAACGCCGGCGGGGCGTCTTCATGCAAGTCGAGCACGACCTGATGTGCCGTGCTTGGCGCAAGCGCCATGACGGTTCCGGCGAAGCGGGTGACGATCGACCGGTGGACATGGCCGCAAATGACCCGCTCCACATGGGGATGCTTCGAGATGACAGCGGTGAAGGCCTCCCGGTCGATCAGGGCGATCGCGTCCATGTGGCGGATGCCGAGGATCGCCGGAGGATGATGCAGGGCGACGACCGTCGGTCGCCCGGTTTCGCCGAGGTTCCGGTCCAGCCACGCGAGCTGCTCTTCGCCAAGCTCGCCATGGGCGCCGCCCGGCACGGAACTGTCCAGCGCTATGAGCCGTAGCGCACCGATGTCCGCGGTATAATGCATCTTGCCGGGCGTTCCGCCCTCGATGCCCGGAAAGCCGGAAAGGCCAGCGCGCATCCGCCCTGTGAGATCGTGGTTGCCCGGCATCATGTAAACGGGAACGCGAAGCCGCGAGAGAAGCGCGCGCGCTGTCGCATATTCACGCTCATCCCCCCCGTCGGCGATATCTCCGGTTATGACGATCGCGTCGGGCTGCGGGTCGAGCGCGTTCAAAACACGGACCGCCCGCTCGGCGAGCATATTCGTCTCGCTGACCCTTCTGCAGGCAAGGCCGTTCGGCCGAATGTGCAAATCCGTGATCTGGGCGATCAGCGTCATCGCGAAGTTCCTCGTAAAATTCGGTTTCCCATCAACTTCGCCGATAGCGGCCCGGTGCGAAAGCCTTGTGACAACGCGATGTGGCGTTTCTTTTCTTGTGTGAGAATAATGTGAGGCAGATGCGAATATTCTGGAAGCCGCATCGCCGCCGGCAAAGCGCCTTGCAGGCGGGCGTTCCGGCTGATCTAACGTGAGGTTTGAACGCCAGGAAAACGAAGAAGGCCGAAACTCGGGACCGGTGATGACCGACGCCACCATGCCGACATCCGATGGGGCAAAACCCGCCCGCGACGCGGTGAAGCCGCTCTGGCTCAAGGTGCTGGGATTGCGCCTGCTTGCGCCGGCCGCGCTCGTCGTCCTTTCGCTTGCGATGACCGTTGCGGGCGTATTCCAACTTCCCGCGTTAGCGCCCGGTGAGGCTGAATTCGTGGAAGCCACGAAACAGATGGTGGAAACGGAGGGCTACTTCGATCCTGGCATCCAGGCTGCCATGGGCCACAATCATCCGCCCGGCGTTCACTGGCTTCAGGTCGCTGCCGTCAGGACACTCGCAAATGGTAGGGATGCCGAGGTCTGGATGTATCGCCTGCCTTCCGTGGCAGCGGCCGTGCTCAGCGTGTTGCTGGTTTATTGGCTGGCGCGGGCCTTCGCGCCGCCGCAGGCTGCCTTTCTGGCGGGAATACTAGCCGCGCTTACCCTTCTTTTGGCGGCGCAGGCGCGCCTTGCCACACCCGATACGGTCCTGCTTGCGGCCATCCTGGCGGCACAAGGCGCGCTTGCGAGGATCTGGCAAGGGGAAAGGGAGAAACGGAGCTGGGCCTGGATCTCGATTTTCTGGCTGGCGCTCGGCCTTGGCGTTTTGGCCGGCGGCCTGACCATGCCTGCCGTTATCTTGCTTACGATCGCCGCCCTTTGCGGCGTGCGCCGCGAGGTCCGGTGGCTAGAGGCGGTGGCGCCGCTGCCGGGGCTTGCGATCTTACTTGCGATCGTCGCGCCCATGTTCGTTGGGGCTTACCTTTCTGCTGGAGCGGCAGCCTTTAACGACATGTTGTCGGCGGTGCTGCGGGGCGGGGCTGTGAGTACCATGCCGCCGCCGGTCAATACCCTCGCGGCCTTTGCTGCCTTCTGGCCGCTGCCGGCTTTCCTGATTTTCGCCCTTGCCGGCATATGGCGCGATATCCGCTCCAACGAGGTGGTTTTCCTGCTTTGCTGGGCCCTGCCGGCGTTGGCCCTGCTCGAATTCACCGCGTCGGGATTTCCGCATGGCGCTTTGCCGGTCATGCCGCCGCTGGCGGTTCTGGCCGGGGTGACGCTTGCCCGGGCGCAAGCAGAACCGTCGGGCAGGGTCGCCGGATGGACCGCGGCGGCTGTCTACATCCTGCCCGCGCTCGCCCTTGCCGCGGTTTCCTTCGTCGTGCCGGTGACGCTCGGTCTATGGCCGTCACCTCCCGGCGCTGTGCTTGCCGTGTTCGGCCTTATCGGAGCGGGAGCGGCGGCCCGCCGCTTTGCGGCGGGAAATGCGCTTGCCGCCGTCGCGCCGGCGGCGGTGGCCGCCGTGCTGATCACGGCGGGCACCTATGCGTTTACATTGCCGGAGGTCGCTCCGGCGCAATTCGGCATTCTTTTCGCAAACTGAACGCAGCCTTATTCGCAGACCGTGCCCGATTGGCGAACTGGGCCCGGCATCAGCCGGAGACAGCAGAAAAACCGCGTTCCAGATCCGCCTTGAGGTCATCCATGTCCTCAAGGCCGATGTGCAAGCGGATGCTTGCCTGTTCGCCGGGCTGCGTCACGGTTCGCTGCCCTTTCAGGATCACTGGCAGGGCGAGGCTTTCATACCCGCCCCAGGAATAGCCGAGGCCGAACAGGCTCAACGCGTCGACGAAGGCATGCGACTGCTTCACGGAAACGCCCTCCTTGAAATCGAAGGCGAAGAGGCCGCTCGCACCGTCGAAATCCCGCTTCCATAAAGCGTGCCCGGGATCCGATTCGAGGCCGGGATGGCGAACGCGCGCAACAAACGGGTGCTTTTCCAGCCAGCGCGCAACCTCCAGGGCGTTCTTCATGTGCTGGCGAAGGCGTACGCCCATGGTCCTCAGGCCCCTCAGGCCAAGATAAACATCGTCCGGCCCGACGTGGGCTCCCATGTAACCGTGGGTTGCATGTAGCGCTTTCCAGGCGCGTTCGTTCGCCGCGACCGTTCCGAGCATGACGTCCGAATGGCCAACGATGTATTTCGTTGCCGCCTGGATGCTGAGATCCACGCCATGCTCGAGAGGGCGGAAGAAGACAGGCGTCGCCCAGGTGTTGTCCATCAGCACCAGCACGTCATGCCGGCGGGCAGCCGCGACTATCGCCGGGATATCCTGCATTTCGAAGGTGAGCGACCCCGGCGCTTCCGCATATACCGCCCTTGTGTTCGCCCGGAAAAGCTTTTCGACGTTCCCGCTGACGGCGGGGTCGTAGTATTCGATCTCGACGCCGAATTTCACGAGCACCTCGTCGCAGAACTTGCGTCCGGGCCCGTAAACGGTGTCGACCATCAGGAGATGATCGCCCGCCTTGAGACATGAGAGCAGGGCAACGGAAACTGCGTTGAGCCCGGACGGGCAAAGGACGGCGCCTGCCGCGCCTTCCAGATCCACGACCGCTTCAACCAGAGCGTCGGACGTCGGGTTGCCCCGCCGTCCATAGGTATACTTCGATTTTCCAGACAGCATCGTTTCCACATCCGGAAACAGAACCGTCGATGCATGTATGACCTGCGGATTCACGAATCCTTGATTTTCAAGCGGATGGCTCCCGCCATGCGCGAGGCGTGTGTCCAAAGATCGTACAAGATCTGAACTCTTGTTAGGCATGTTCACCTTCTGTGCAGGGAATGGCTTTTCGCCTTGTGAAAAAATATTCGGATTGGCGTTTGTTTACGCGCGAACCACTTGACCCTGCCCGCCAAATGCCCTCGAATGCAAGCCAGAGACGACGGTTAAAACATCTTTGCCGAAAAGAACAAAACGAGCAGAGGTGGCCGTCGGGGAGGGGTATTACAGGTGAAGGTAGTCTTTAAAGCCGATCTTGCCTTCCGTAGCGCCCGAGCCTACGGCCGTTGTCTCCAAAGCCAAGCATCCTAAGGACAACAGAAAAGGCTGCAGATTCATGAAAACAAAGATCCTTCCAATCTTGCTCGGAGCCGCGATGGGTGTGGCCGCCGCGTCTGGCGCAAACGCCGCAAAGCTTGACGATGTCAAGGCCAAGGGGTTCATCCAGTGTGGCGTGAGCCAAGGTCTCCCGGGCTTCTCAAACCCTGATTCCGCGGGCAACTGGTCCGGCCTCGACGTTGATTACTGCCGCGCAATGGCGGCCGCGATCTTCGACGACCCGCAGGCTGTGAAGTTCACGCCGCTGTCGGCCAAGGAACGCTTCACTGCGCTGCAGTCTGGCGAAGTGGACGTGCTTTCCCGCAACACGACCTGGACGATGTCCCGCGACACGCAGCTCGGCCTGAACTTCGCCGGCGTGAACTACTACGACGGCCAGGGCTTCATGGTCCGCAAGTCGCTTGGCGTGACGTCCGCCCTGGAGCTTTCCGGCGCGCGCATTTGCACCAACACCGGTACGACGACCGAGCTGAACGTCGCCGACTACTTCCGCGCCAACAACATGCCGTATGAAATCGTCGCCTTCGAAAAGGCCGACGAGGTCGTGCAGGCCTATGACGCGAAGCGCTGCGACGTCTACACGACGGACGCCTCCGGCCTTTACGCACAGCGCCTGAAGCTCACCAACCCTGGCGAGCACATGGTTCTGCCGGAAATCATCTCCAAGGAGCCGCTCGGTCCGGTCGTCCAGCAGGGCGACGACCAGTGGTTCAACATCGCCAAGTGGGTTCACTTCGCGCAGGTTAATGCCGAAGAACTCGGCGTGACGTCCGCGAACGTCGACGAGATGAAGAACTCCGACAATCCGTCCATCAAGCGGATGTTGGGCGCGGAAGGCGCGTTCGGTGAAGCCGTCGGCCTCAGCAACGACTGGGCGTACCGGATCATCAAGCATGTGGGCAACTACGGCGAGATGTTCGAGCGCAACGTCGGCCCGGACACGCCGCTCGGGATTTCGCGCGGCCTGAACGCGTTGTGGTCGCAGGGTGGCCTGCAGTACGCACCGCCGATCCGCTAATCGGATTGACGCAAATGTGAAGGCTCCGGCCGGGAAATGATCCGGCCGGAGCTTTTGTGATAGATTATTGAAGGCGCCGAATCCGAAAGGTTTCGTGCGTTAGCCGCAAAGATCGCGATTAAGGCGGCGGCGGCATTTGAGGCGGGACTGGTCTGGCGGCACGGCGTGGCGAAGAGCTGCGCGGATTCGCCGACCCGTCGGCAGATTCAGGCGAGGGCAAATGGCTGTTCAGGAGCAGGAGCTGGTGGGAAAGCCACCACGTGCCTCCCTAGTGAACGACCCTAAAGTCAGGGGTATATTCTACCAGGTGGTCTTGGTCGCCGCGGTGGCCTATATCGGCTGGGAAATCGTTCACAACACGATCATAAATCTGGAAAAGCGCAACATCGCGGCCGGGTTTGGCTTCCTGGAAACCACCGCCGGATTCGGCATCATCCAGTCGCTGGTGGAATACAGCGAGGTTTCCAGCTACGGCCGGGCACTCCTGGTCGGCATATTCAACACCATCGCGGTAGCCGCGGTCGGTATCATTATGGCGACGATCATCGGGTTCATCGTCGGTATCGCACGGCTTTCGAACAACTGGGTGATCTCGAAACTGGCGTATTGCTACATCGAGATCCTCCGCAACATACCGCTGCTGCTGCAGATATTCTTCTGGTATTTCGCGGCACTCAGGGCCGTGCCGGATTCGCGAAGCGAGCCGCTTTCCCTATTCGGCGTGATGTTCCTCAATATCGGCGGACTCTGGATGCCGAAGCCGATCTATGAATCGGGTTCTTCCATCGTTGTCGGCGCGCTGATCGCCGGTATCGTGCTTGCCTTCATCGTCAAGCGTTGGGCCCACAAACGGCAGATGGCGACGGGACAGCAGTTTCCCGTGTTCTGGACCGCGTTCGGCCTGATCATCGGCCTACCGGTGATCGCCTACCTTGTGACCGGCATGCCGATCTCGCTCGAACATCCGGAATTCGTTCACGAAGGCCCGATCCTGCGGCGCGGGTTCCAGATCGGCATAGGCACCAACGTCATTCCGGAATTCATCGCTCTGCTGCTGGCGTTGTCGTTCTACACGGCATCCTTCATCGCGGAAATCGTGCGCGCCGGCATCCAGGCCGTGAGCCACGGCCAGACGGAAGCAGCCCATGCACTGGGAATTCGCCATGGCCCGACGCTGCGCCTCGTCATCATCCCGCAGGCTATGCGTGTGATCATTCCGCCGCTGACAAGCCAATATCTGAACCTCACGAAGAACTCCTCGCTCGCGGTGGCGATCGCCTACCCGGATCTCGTTTCCGTCGGCGGCACGGTTTTGAACCAGACGGGTCAGGCTATCGAGGTGATCGGTATCTGGATGCTGGTCTATCTGTCGCTGTCGCTTGCGACGTCGGCCTTCATGAACTGGTACAACCAGCGCATGGCGCTCGTGGAGCGGTAGGAGAGACAAGATGACGGATATGACTGATCTTTCCTACGTGCGCACAACGGACGCGCAAGCGAAGCCGGCACCGGTGAGCACGAGCGGCATCGTCGGCTGGATGCGGCGAAACCTGTTTTCGAGCATCCCCAACACGATCCTGACGCTTATCGGCGTCTGGCTCGCGTATTCGATCTTCGCGCCGATCATCAACTTCGCATTCATCAATGCGGTGTGGACGGGCGATAACCGTGACGCCTGCCTTGCGCAGAACGTTGGTCGCGAGGTCGGCGCCTGCTGGCCATATGTGGAAGCGTATTTCCCGCAGTTCATTTATGGCCGCTATCCGGTGGAGGAGCGTTACAGGGTCGATATCGTCTACCTTTTGTTCGCGCTGCTCATTGTGCCCATGCTCATACCGACCGTCCCGGGCAAGCGGATCAACGCGCTGCTTCTTCTGGTGGCTTTCCCGATCATCTCCTTCATTCTTCTGGTCGGCGGCTACTTCGGCCTTCCGGTCGTGGAGACGAGCCAGTGGGGCGGCCTGCTGGTGACGCTCGTCATCGCGATCACGGGCATTACGGTCTCCCTGCCTATAGGCATCCTGCTGGCGCTGGGGCGCCGGTCGGACATGCCAATCGTCAGGCTCTTGTCGGTCATCTTCATCGAGTTCTGGCGTGGCGTGCCGCTTATCACCGTGCTTTTCATGGCCTCGGTGATGCTGCCGCTGTTCCTGCCCGAAGGCGTGACATTCGACAAGCTCATGCGCGTGCTGATCGGCGTGACGCTCTTCTCCTCCGCCTATATGGCGGAAGTGGTGCGCGGTGGCCTGCAGGCAATTCCCAGCGGGCAGTACGAAGGTGCGCAGGCGCTTGGGCTGAGATTCTGGCAGATGATGCGCCTCATCATCCTGCCGCAGGCGCTGAAGCTCGTGATCCCGGGCATCGTCGGCACTTTCATCGGGCTGTTCAAGGATACGACGCTCGTCCTGATCGTCGGTATGTTCGATCTGCTCGGCCAGGTGCAGTCGTCCTTCACCGATCCCACATGGTCATCGCCGTCGCAAAGCCATACCGGCTATCTCTTCGCGGCGGTGATCTTCTGGATCTTCTGCTTCGGCATGTCGCGATATTCTCTCTTCATGGAGAAGAAGCTGCACACCGGGCACAAGCGCTGACGGGCGCCGACAACAACAAGGGCCACCGAGCCCAGAGGGAAATTGCGGAGTAACCCAATGACCGAAACGACAACCGCAACGGAAGCAACTGCCGGCGCTCCTCGCAAGAAGATGGAGATCTCCAGCACGGACGTCGCTATCGAAATCACCAAGATGAACAAGTGGTACGGCGACTTCCACGTGCTGAAGGACATCGACCTGCGCGTCATGCGCGGCGAGCGCATCGTCATCTGCGGGCCTTCGGGCTCCGGCAAGTCGACGATGATCCGTTGCATCAACAGGCTGGAGGAACACCAGCAGGGCTCGATCGTCGTCGACGGGATCGAGCTGACCGACGACCTCAAGAAGATCGACGAGATCCGCCGCGAGGTCGGCATGGTGTTCCAGCACTTCAACCTGTTCCCGCACCTCACGATCCTTGAGAACTGCACGCTGGCGCCGATCTGGGTGCGCAAGATGCCGCGCAAGGAAGCCGAAGACATCGCCATGCACTATCTGGAGCGGGTAAAGATCCCCGAGCAGGCGAAAAAATATCCGGGCCAGCTTTCCGGCGGTCAGCAGCAGCGCGTGGCGATCGCCCGCTCGCTGTGCATGAACCCGAAGATCATGCTCTTCGACGAGCCGACATCGGCGCTCGATCCGGAGATGATCAAGGAAGTGCTGGACGTGATGGTGGGCCTTGCCGAGGAAGGCATGACCATGCTTTGCGTGACCCACGAAATGGGCTTCGCGCGGCAGGTCGCCAACCGGGTGATCTTCATGGACCAGGGCCAGATCGTGGAGCAGAACGAGCCGGAGCCGTTCTTCTCCAACCCGCAGCATGAGCGCACGAAACTGTTCCTGAGCCAGATCCTGCATCACTGAGGCGGAAATTGCTCAAGCGATACGAAGGGCCGGCCATTGCGCCGGCCCTTTTTATTTACGGTTGTGGTTGAAGATGGACGCCAGCCGTGGGGAGCGAGGCAATTGGCGCGCCATGTTCTTTCAAGGGGACTGAACTCAAAGCTTTGACGGTTGGATATTCAACTGAATTCATTAAAGGATTTTTTCGAAGGGAGTTTTGATTATGGAAGACAGGCGGTCCTTGCCCAAATCCACAAGACGGCTTTTGATTATCATCGGTCTGCCGATTTTACTCGTATCCAGCTGCAAGGCGATTTTCATCCCGACTACGGAGAAGCGTTACCGTCTCGAAATATCCGTCGAGATCGACGGGAAAAATTACACTGGCGGCGCGGTTCAGCAGCTTACGGCTACAGGAGGGGCGAGAATATTCCGAGGGTTGTCCCAAACAAGTGCCCATTATGAGTTTTACGGCGAAGCGGTTGCGATCGATCTTGACGAGCGTGGCACGCTTTATGCGCTGATGCGCTACCCACCGCCCGCGGACAAACCGACGGCATTTCACCTCGCAAAACGGTATTATTCCGCCTTTGTACCGACCGTTTGTGGATTGCGGGTCGGGAGATTTGGTTATGCCGTCTTCATCTGGCGGATCCGGATGCTGTGGAACGACTGCGAAGTTCCCATAGACGAAATGCCCATGCTGGTCCGCTTCGCCAATGAGCCTGAGCTTGACAGCGTGGAGCAGGTGGACCCGAAAAACCTCGCCGCGACCTATGGACCCTCAGCAAGGTTCCTCGGAGCGAGGATTTCTTTCACGCGAGAGCCGCTCTCGATGGAAATTGAGGAGCGATTGCCGTGGCTGGAAGCTCGGAAGAACAAGATTACCGTTCTTAATTATGATCCGAAAAACCCTCAACTCAAAGAACACCTTATAAGATCCGAATTCACGAGGCATTAGGATAACTGGCTTTTCGCCCCTGAAACGCAGCCCGTCTATCGGGCCGCGTATCAAGAGTTGCCTTGCTCAGGAATTCTTCTCGATCACCGCGCCGTCGCGCGAGGCCCAGTCGGTCCAGGAACCGTCGTAGAGGGCAATGTTGCGGTGCCCGGTCATGTCGAGCGCGAGGAAGAGAATGGCCGCTGTCACGCCCGAGCCGCAGCTTGTGATGACGGGCCTGGAATAATCGACGCCGGCCTGCCTGAAGGCGGTCTCGATTTCCTCGGGTGAGCGCAAGGCGCCGTTTTCAAGCAGTTGATCGAAAGGAAGATTTAGCGAGCCCGGCATATGGCCGCTTGACAGCTCCGGCCTTGGCTCCGGCGCTTCGCCTTTGAAGCGGGCGGCGGAGCGTGCATCCACGACCTGTGCGCCGCCGTTTCCAAGGGCCGAACGCACCATGTCGTAATCCCTGACCAACGCATTATCGAGGCGGGCGGAAAAATGCCGTTCGGGCCGATGGACGGGATCGTCATCGACAGGCCGGCCTTCCGCCTTCCACTTCGGCAGTCCACCGTCGAGCACATAGACGCTTTCCACGCCCATCGCCTTGAACATCCACCACACGCGGGCTGCGGAGAGAAGGCCCATGCCGTCGTAGACGACGATGGTCTGTCCATCGCCGATGCCGAGCTTGCGCATCTTTGAGGAAAAGACATGGGGGGCGGGCAGCATGTGCGGCAGGGAGGAGGAGGTATCGGCGATATCGTCGATATCGAAATAGACCGCACCCGGAATATGTTCCGCCCGGTATTCAGCCTTAGGATCGCGCTGATGCGCCGGCAGATACCAGGAGCCGTCGACGACGACCAGATCCGGCGCATCGATGTTTTTGGCAAGCCACTCGGTGCTGACGATCGGGCTATCGGTCATTTTGGTTCCTCTGATGGGTCATTGAGCAGCAGGCCATGGGCGCGGTGCCAGTCTTCGATCGATTGTTCCGGATAACCGGGATAGTGGCGGTGGTTCGCGCCCTCCGGCACTTCTACCCAGCCTGGCTTGAATTCGAGCATGATGTGCACGGTTTCGGGCGGTGAGGGAAGGGGCGTATCTATCGCGCTTGCGAAAGGATGGACAAGCTCCGGCCAGCGCGGATCGTAAACCCAAAGGGCCGAGCCGCAATGCTTGCAAAAACGCCGCTCGCCAGGGCTGACGCCTTCCTCCGTCTCGGCGTGGAACATGGAGATGGCGTCTTCGCCTTCAACCTTGAGCGTTGCGAAATCGCCCATGATGTTGATCGCATAGCCCCCGCCTCCGTCCGTCTTACGGCAGATGCCGCAGTAGCAGCGCATGAAGGGATAGGGTGTGCTGGAGTCCACTTCGAAGCACACCGCACCGCAGCGGCAGGAGCCTTGCAATCTCATCGCTCAATCCTCCAGACGAATGCGGACGCGCCGGTTCTGGCGGCCCTTTTTCTCGATCTTCGTAACGGCAAGCGGGCCAATCTCGGACGTGCGCGAAACATGCGTGCCGCCACAAGGCTGAAGGTCGACATCCTCTCCGATCCTGACGAGGCGAACGCGGCCAGAGCCCATCGGCGGCTTCACGCTCATGGTTTTGACAAGGCCCGGGTTGGCCTCAAGCTCCTCGTCGGTGATCCATTCGGTAGTGACTGGATGATCGCCTACGGCGATTTCATTCACCTTCGCGGCGATCTCTTCCTTGTCGAGCGTGGCTTCGGGAATGTCGAAATCAAGCCTGCCCCCACCCTCGCCGATCTGGCCGCCGGTGACGGGAAAGGGAAGTGCAACGGAAAGAAGGTGGAGCGCGGTGTGAACGCGCATCAGCCGGTAGCGCCGCGCCCAGTCGAGATGGACGACGACCTTCGCGCCGGCTTGCGGCAGCGTCTGGCCCTCGGCCGGAACATGGACGATTTCCTTGCGGTCGTCGCCATAAACGGTCGTCGCAATCTCTACTCTTGAGCCATCCTCAAGCTCCAGATGGCCGCTGTCGCCCGGCTGGCCGCCCCCGGTCGCGTAAAAAATGGTGCGGTCCAACACGATGCCGCCCCGATCGTTCACTTGTGTGATAGTGGCATCGCAGGTGCGCAGGTAGGCATCGTCGCGAAATAGCGGCTCGGTCATCGGTATCCTCTGCAATGGCGGAATCTGTTGATCCAACCTTACAGATTTGGAGGCGAATGGAAACTCACAGGATGGGAGAGAAAAGGCGCGCCGCCTGGGCTGCGAAACGGAAGGCATAAGAGCGCGTGGAAAGGACGTTTCGCGGCTCCTCGATACTGCCCTTGAAATCGGCCTCCAGCATCTTTTCGATTGCGGAAATCGTCGTATCACCCGTGAACCAGAGCGTGATTTCGAAATTGATGCGGAAGGAGCGATTGTCGAAATTGACTGTCCCGACGCTGGCAATCTCATCATCGACGAGCATGACTTTCTGATGCAAAAACCCCTTGTTGTAGCGATAGATACGGATGCCGTGATCTACGAGGTCGTCCGCATGGGCATAGCTGGCAAGCCAGACCAGCCAATGGTCGGCCTTTTTCGGCAAAAGGATGCGCACATCCACGCCGCGCATGGCCGCAGCATAAAGCGATGTCAGCACGTCCATGCCCGGCACGAAATAGGGACTGACGATCCAAAGCCGCTTTCGGGCGCGCGAAATCGCTTCGGTAAAGGCGATCGCGCAATCCTCCAACGCATCGGCCGGTCCCGTCGGCATGACGAGAACAGGCTCGTTTCCCGTTTTTTCCGGAACATTGCCGGGAGAGAGCATGCCGAGAGGTTTTCCCGTCGCCCAATGCCAGTCTTCGGCGAAAACCAGGGCGCAGGAAAACGCGGAAGGACCCTCGACACGCACATGCGTGTCGCGCCAATGGCCGAACGAGGGATCGTGGCCGAGGTATTCATCGCCCACGTTATGTCCGCCGACCCATGCGCATTTGCCGTCAACGACCACGATTTTCCGGTGGTTGCGGTAGTTGAGCCGCATGGGCCCCGTCATGCGCAGGATCTTGTGACGCTTGTTGAAGCCGGAAACCTTGATGCCGGCGTCGCTCAGCCGGGCAAGATAGGACTTCGGCAAGGATTTGCTGCCGATTTCGTCATAAAGAAACAAGACTTCGACGCCGGCCTTCGCCCGCTCGATCAGTGCGTTCGCAACCTTGCGGCCGATGTTGTCGTCATGAACGATGAAGAACTGGAAGAGAATGAATTCCTCTGCGCGATCGATACCGTCAAGAATGGACGCGAAGGTCGCTTCACCGTCGATAAGAACGTCGACCGAATTTCCGGCAAGAAACGGCAGCTGCGCAACGCGAGACAGAACCGGCCAGGCAGCCGTTGCCTGCCGGTCGGAAAGGCCAAGCTCCTCGGCCCGCTTCGTGCGCGTTTCCCGTCCGGCATGGGTGCGGACATCGACATAATCATCGAAGCGCTTCCACCCGAAGACCAGATAGAGAAACGCCGTCGGAAAAGGCAGGAAGATTAGCGAAAGGAGCCAGGCGATTGAGCCTTGCGAGGTTCGGCTGTGCAACACCTCGCGCACCGCGCAGACGGCGCTCAGGGTATAAAGAACGAGCGTCGCCAGCGCGATGATGTGCAGATTTGTGAGGATCAGGTCGACAATCCGGACATCATGTTCGACCGCGCCCTCCATCTTTCAGCTCACTCGCCTCGTTTTCCGTTCATTCGAAAGGTACCGAAATGTCGATCTCGCGTTCAAGCCAGCCGGGCACAGGCAGGCCTTTTTCGCGCAGGAACGCAGGATTGAACATCTTCGACTGATAGCGGGTCCCGTAGTCGCAAAGCACGGTGACGATGATGTGGCCGGGCCCGAGCTCCTTTGCCATGCGGATCGCACCCGCAACGTTTATGCCTGAAGACCCGCCGAGGCAGAGGCCTTCATGCTCCAGGAGGTCGTAGCAGATCGGCAAGGCCTCCTCGTCGGGGATCTGGAAGGCCATGTCGACCGGCGCACCCTCGAGATTGGCGGTGATCCGCCCCTGGCCGATGCCTTCGGTGATCGACGAACCTTCCGCCTTCAACTCGCCATGGGCGTAATGCCCGTAAATGGCCGAACCCATCGGATCGGCAAGGCCGATTTTCACGCCGGGCTTCAGTTCCTTGAGCTTCATGCCGGTGCCGGCGAGCGTTCCGCCCGTGCCGACCGCACTGACGAAACCGTCCACCCGGCCGTCCGTCTGCTCGAAGATTTCAGGAGCGGTGGTCTCGATGTGGGCGCGCCTGTTCGCCGTGTTGTCGAACTGGTTCGCCCAGATCGCGCCGTGAGGCTCGGTCTTCGCCAGTTGTTCGGCAAGCCGGCCCGATAGCTTCACGTAGTTGTTCGGATCCTTGTAGGGAACGGCCGGAACCTCGATCAGATGCGCGCCGGCAAGGCGCAGCATGTCCTTCTTTTCCTGGCTCTGGGTTTCGGGAATGACGATGACGGAGCGATACCCGAGCGCATTGCCGACGAGGGCAAGGCCGATGCCGGTGTTGCCGGCAGTCCCTTCCACGATGACGCCGCCCGGTTTCAAAAGGCCGCGTTCCTCCGCATCCCGGATGATGAACAGCGCAGCCCGGTCCTTCACCGATTGGCCGGGGTTCATGAATTCCGCCTTGCCGTAGATTTCGCAGCCCGTAAGCTCGGACGCCTGACGGAGGCGGATTAGGGGGGTGTTGCCGATCGTGTCGACGACGGACGGGTTCACTTTCATGGGTCTTTTACAATCCCGGATCGGTTTATCTTTGTAGAGGGAAGCTAATAGCCACATCAGGGTGCTGCAAGCACCGCGATTGCGCTATAGACGATCTGCGGGGGAATAGATTATCTCTTTGCGTGAAAAATCTGCGATGCGCATGAAAAAAATCGCAAGAAATCGCGTTTCAGTTTGATCCGGCATAGACTGGCGCGCGTAGGGCGTTTGAGAAAGTGCAGGGTAATTTTGCCTGAGGATCGGGACGAACGGGACGCATGGACCAGGAAGAATTGAATATGGACGCGCTGTTTGCGGGTTACGTGGCCGGAACTCTTGCCGAGCCGGCCCGGATACTCGTGCGTTCGCACCTTGAGATCAGCCCAGTCAACCGTGGCTTCATACGCGATCTGGAAGCCTTCGGCGGCGACATGCTGGAGGAAATGGAGCCGGTGGAAATTTCCGGTCGCGAGGCGAAGCTGAAGGCGATCTTCGCCGATAAGGGTTTTGAAGACGTTTCGCCGAAGAAAGTCGCTCCGCGCCAATGCTCAGACATTTTGCCGAACACGCTTCGCGATTTTCTGGGCTACGATTTGAAGGATGTCCCGTGGCGCAGCCGGCTGCCGGGCATGAAGGAATACAAGCTTGGCGAAATCGATGGCTGCAACGTCAGCATGCTCTGGATACGTGCCGGCATGGCGATGCCGACGCATACCCACCACGGCACGGAACTGACCCTGGTGCTCGAAGGCGGCTTTTCGGACGGGATTGGGCATTTCGTTCGCGGTGACGTTTCCTTCGCCGATGAATCGGTCGATCACAAGCCGGTCGCCGACGATGATGGCGATTGTATCTGCTTTGCGGTAACTGAAGGTAATTTGCAGCTGACGGGGCCTGTAGGCCGGTTCTTCGCGCCCTTCATCCGCGGATAAGCATCCGCCCGACGTTCTTATTACCCCACCTGACGGTGCGAGCCTTACCCATGTCTTCCTACATTGCGAGCCCAAAGGACGGCGTTGCCTGGATTACGGGTGCAAGTTCGGGCATTGGGAAGGCGCTGGCCATGCTCCTTGCCCGCGAAGGCTGGAAGGTGGCCGTCACCGCGCGCTCGCTGGATAAACTGGAAGCGATGGCCGAAGAAGCCGGTTCGTTGCGCGGTTCCATCATGGCTTTTCCGGGCGACGTGACCGATGCCAGGGAAATGGAACGGGTTGTGGAGGCGGTGGAGCGCGCGCTGGGGCCGTTGGTGCTCGGCGTGTTGAACGCCGGCGTCTATCTGCCGGTGAAGGGCGAGGACCTCAACGTTCGGGATTTCGAAAAGTCGATTGCCGTCAATCTGTTGGGTACCGTCAATTGCCTGGTGCCACTTTCCAAATGGATGAAGGAGAGCGGCAAAGGCCAGATCGCCATTGTCTCCTCCGTCGCAGGATATCGCGGGTTGCCGACATCCGCCGCCTATGGAGCGACGAAGGCCGGGCTCATCAATATGGCTGAGGCGCTGAAATTCGATTTCGACCGGATGGGCATTCATCTGCAGGTCATTATGCCCGGTTTCGTGGACACGCCCGCAACGTCGCAAAACCCGTTTCCCATGCCGCATCTTCTTGGCGTCGAGGAGGCGGCGGAGAAAATTGGCGAGGGGTTGAAAACGCACTCCTTCGAAATCACCTTTCCAAAGCGCTTCACTTATCAGCTCAAACTGCTGCGGATGTTGCCCTACCGGCTCTACTTCGCCGCCGTCGCAAGAGCGACCGGTTGGCCGAAGAAGAAGTAGCGGCTTTTACGCGCTGCTCGCGATGCGGCGGCGTAGATCCTTCTGGGCGGTCTCGTCGAGAGGGAAGCGCCACATCAGCGCGATCGCAGCGGCTTTCAAGCCGACAGGCAGGAGGGCATAAAGCGCAGTGAGCATCGATAATCCTGTACGATCGTTTCCCCGGGCGTCAAAATCGGCAAATTCCAGCAGGCTGAAGGCAAGCCCAACGGCAAGAGCCAGAGAAAGCTTCGTCGCAAGGCCCCAGAGCGCGAAATAAAGCCCTGCCCGCCTGGCGCCCGATGAGGCGGTGTCGACGTCAATGACGTCCGCCTGAATAGAGGCCGGCAGGACGAGGTCCGCGCCGAGCGCAAATCCGGTGAGCACGCAGATGACGCCGAAACCGGCAAGGTCTCCCGGACCCAGCAGCGGCACACAGGCGAATACCGCGCATGCGCCAACCATTGCGACGCTCCACGTCCGGTGCTTGCCATATTTTCCCGCAATGGAAACCCAGACAGGCACCCCGGCAACTCCGCACAGGAAATAGACGAAAAGGAAAGGCCCCTGCATGTCCGGCGCTTCGAGTGCGCGGGCGACAAAGAAAAGAAAAAGTGTCGCCGGCAGGCCGTTGGCAAAGCCGTTCAGCACAAAGGCAGTGAGAAGGCGCAGGAACGGGCGGTTGGCACGCAGGTGCGAAAGGCCTTCTCTGAAACTCATTTTTCTTGCGGAATCCGGCCGGGGTTCGGGGATGATCCTGATGGCAAGCACGGCAAGGCAGGGTAGGAATATCAGCACGAACCAGGCGAGCAGCTTCAAGGCGGTGCGCTGATCCGCGAAGCCTTGCGCGGTGAGGGCGGCGGGAACGGCGATCGCGATAAGTGTTCCGGCGACGACGAGACCTTCACGCGCGGCGGCGATCCGGCTGCGCGCATGATAATCGCCTGAAAGCTCCGCCCCCCAGGCCGCATAGGGAATGATCGACGCGGTGTAACCGAACGATAGCGCAAGCCCCCAACCGAGCAGGTAAGCGGGCCCGGCATCGAGCGGGGGCGAAAGCAGCATGAAAGCGGCAAGGGCCGTGGGAAATGAGGCAAGGATAAACCAGCCGCGCCGACGCCCGCCCGGCGGGGTGACGCGATCCGCAAGTACGCCGACCACCGGGTCCGACACCGCATCCACAAGACGCACGACGAGCAGCAGATTACCGACAAGAGCGAGCGGCATGCCTATGGTTTCGGCATAGAAGGTCGGCAGGTAGACGTAGAGCGGCAGCGTCAGAACTGCGAGCGGCAGCGCGGGCGCCCCGTAAACCAGAAGGGTTGCAAGACCGAGGGGCTTCGCCACCACCGCGTTACTGCGCTTTCACGTAAACCATCTGGCGAACGTCAATGTTGCCGGAGCGGAAGCCTGCCTCGCAGTAATGGAGATAAAACTCCCATAGCCGCTTGAATTGCTCATCGAAGCCGAGCCCGCTTATAGATGGCCATGCGGCGCGAAACCTGTCTCGCCACACCTTCAGCGTCAGTGCGTAGTCCTGGCCGAAGGCCTTTTGTCCCGCAAGATCGAGGCCGATGCGCTTGCCAAGCTCCTGCAGTTTGCCGGGTGGAGGGAGCATGCCGCCGGGGAATATGTAGCACTGAATGAAGTCCGGCCGGCGGCGGTAGTCGTCGAACATCCGATCCTGAATTGTGATGATCTGAAGTCCGGCGCGTCCGCCTGGCTTCAGGCATTGGCCGACTTTCTCGAAGTAGGTTGGCCAATACTTCTCGCCAACCGCCTCGAACATTTCAATTGAAGCGATACGGTCGTAAATGCCTGTTTCGTCGCGATAATCCTGAAATTTGATCTCTATTCGATCATTCAGGCCTTCCTCGAAGACGCGCTTTTTGGCGAAATCATACTGCTCGCGCGAGATCGTCAGGCCCGTCACCCTCGCCTGAGCCTCCTTGGCCGCGAAGGCCGCGAAACCGCCCCAGCCGCAGCCGATTTCCAGAACGTGATCGCCAGGGCGAATATCGGCAGCCTCGAGGAGCGAGCGGTATTTGCGGGTCTGCGCCTCTTCCAGATCGTTAACTCCCCCTTCGAAAAGGGCGGAGGAATAGGTCATCGAAGGGTCCAGCCACTCGCGGTAGAATGCGTTGCCGAGATCGTAATGGGCGGAAATGTTGCGCCTCGATCCGCGTTTCGAATTGCGATTGAGCCAGTGGCGTAAATTGGAGAAAAAGCGGAACAAGGGGCTTCCGCGCAAGGCATCCACCGTCGCATCGCGGTTGACGCAGAAAAGCTCCAGAAAGGTGGTGACGTCTTCACTCGCCCAGTCGCCGTCCATGAAAGCTTCCGCGACGCCGATGTCGCCGCCGTCGATCACGCGCCTCACGAAGCGCCATTGATGGATCTTGAGATCGGCTTTGGGACCGGCCTCCTTGCCTTCGATCCTCAGGCGAATGCCCTCCGGAGTTTCGATCGTAAGTTCGCCGTATTTCAACTTCAGCAAAATATGTGCGCCGAGCTTGGCAAAACGCGGCGCGCTGGCCAGAACGTCCTGCAGGTTGTCATGGGTCAGAACGACAGGCGGATGCATAATCAAACCTCGTCCGAAAGAAGCGGGGTTCGCCTGGGTAAATCCCTGGCCTTTGAAGCGCCGCCGTTTTTTGCACGCGTTGATGGCGAAATGAACGGCACCCCCTTTAGCCACAGTTTAAACGCCTCGAAATGAATTGCAGCAATAACCTTTAGCGTCAGCAACGGGATAGTAGAGCATAGGCGTAAAATACTGACGGTGTTCAGTTCTTTGAAACTTCCAGCAAACGTAGCGGAAAATAAGGGGCCTTCGGAATCGGTTTCAAATATCCGCACCCGAATGGACCGTCCGGGCGGCAGTATCCTGAACCGGTAACGTTGCTTCATCTCCATGAATGGCGAAACGAAAAAGGCCTTGTCGGACATCTGGCGTACGCCTTCGGGGCCTGATTGCCCGGGGCGAACCGGTTCCACATAGCTGTGAATGTCGCCGAAGGTGTTGTGCACCTCGTAGATGAGGGCGGTCAGTCTGCCGTTTTCCGCATAGGCGTAATAGACGGAAAGCGGATTGAAGACATAGCCGAGGATGCGTGGATAACAGAGCAGAAGCACTCGTTCCGCCTGCTCCCCGATGCCGGCCTCCAACAAGAGCCGGTCCACATGAGCGCGCAGGGGAGTGCCGTCACGGGGTCCGTGATCCTTTTCGTGGAAGGACGCCAGGTTGAAGCGGCTGACGGAAAAAAGACGGCTCAGGCGGTTGGCGTCCTGCAATCGGTCAAGGTCGATAAGGAGATTGAAGACGCGGTAGGAAAAGCGATGGCCGACGGGCTTCAGCCGAGCGTGCATGACGGAGCCGGTGTAAAGGGAGGCAGGTGCCTCGGGCGGTGCTCCGTTTTCGGCGATCGTCGTGGGCAGGCGCTTGTGTTTCACTCCGCAGCCTCCGCGATCCGTGCCTGGCCGTCGGCCCCAACCTCCCAGGGAATTTCCGCGCCGAGGCCGCGCGCGACGTCGAGGCCTGAAACAAGGCCGTCCTCGTGGAAGCCGTATCCGCACCAGGCTCCGCAAAACCAGGTGTTCCGCTTGCCCTGAAGGCGTTTCAGCATGAGCTGCCCCTTTAGCGCGTTTTCGCCGAATTGCGGATGATCGTAAGTATAGGTTCCAAAGGTCAAGTCTTCGTGCGGCGGCTTCACCGGGTTAAGACTGACGAAAAGCGGCCTGGCGTTGTCTATCCCCTGCAAACGGTTCATCCAGTATGTGACGGAAACATCGCTCCCTGGAGCGTCCGGCGCGGTGGAGCGCATGTAGTTCCAGGAAGACCATACGCGTTGACGTTTCGGCATCAGGGAAGTGTCGCGGTGCAGGTAAACCGTATTCGCGCGGTAGGGGACGGCTGAAAGCATTTCGCGCTCTTGCCCGCTCGCATCGCCGAGCATCGCCAGCGTCTGATCGGTATGGGCAGCGATTACGACCTGGTCGAAAACATCCAGGTTCCCGCTTTCGTCACGAACTTCGACCCTGCCGTCCACACGCTTGATTTCGGCAACCGGCGAGGCAAGGCGTATCTTTCCGCGCAGCGGTTGGAGCAGCCGCTCGACATAAACGCGCGATCCACCAGTAACGGTACGCCATTTCGGGCGGTCGAAACTCACCAGGCGATGGTTTTCGAAGAATGCGACGAAGCTGTCGGCCGGAAAATCCAGCATCTCCTTTGCCGGGGTCGACCAGATCGCCGCCCCCATAGGGATCAGGTAATCGTCGATGAAGGCTCGCGCGAACCGGCGCGCGGCCAGATAATCGCCGAGTGAGCGGCCATAGAGCAGGCCTTGCGCGCGGTCGGCGATCGCCAGTTTGTTGAACCGCAAGATCTCCCGCAGCATCCAAAGGAAACGGGGAGAGAGGAGATTGCGGCGCTGGCCGAAGATCGTGCCGAGGTTCGTGCCGGCCCATTCCCGCTGTCCGCCGTCGACGGAGACGGAAAAGCTCATGTCGCTCTCATGGCTTTTGATGCCGAGATGGCCGAAAAGAGCACTCAGATTCGGATAATTGAGTTCGTTGTAGACGATGAACCCGGTATCGACCGCGATTGTCTCTCCGTCATAATCGATCTCGACCGTTGCGCTGTGCCCGCCCGGGCGGTTTCTTTTTTCATAGAGGACCACGTCATGAACGTCGCTTAAGGCCCAGGCGGCACTGTTACCGGCGATGCCCGATCCGACCACGGCTATGCGCATGTTTTTTCTTTCCTTGTTCAAGCAGCCGAAGAAAGGGATTGAAACGCGTCGAGCGCACGGACGCGCGCTTTCGAATGGTCGACGAGCGGGTGTGGGTAGGTTTTGCCGAGCTCGACGCCGGCCTTTTCCAGAACGTCCTGCGGAGCGTCGAACGGCCTGAAAAGATATTCGTTTGGAAGGTCGGCAAGTTCCGGCACCCAGCGGCGCGTGTAGGTGCCGTCGGCGTCGAATTTCTCGCCCTGCGTGATCGGATTGAAGATACGGAAATAGGGGGCGGCATCCGCACCCGACCCTGCAACCCATTGCCAGCTTGCCGAGTTGTTGGCGATATCCGCATCGACCAGCGTATCGCGGAACCACGCGGCTCCTTCGCGCCAGTCGATCATCAGGTGCTTGATCAGGAACGACGCCACGACCATTCGCACGCGGTTGTGCAGATAGCCTGTGTGCCAAAGCTCGCGCATGCCCGCATCGACTATTGGATAGCCCGTGCGGCCCATCGACCATGCCCTGAAGGCGGTGCTGTCATCCTCCCAGGGAAAACCGTCGAACTTCGCCTGATAGTTTTCGCTGGGAAGCGAAGGGAAATGGAAAAGCAGGTGGTAGGAGAACTCGCGCCACGCCAGTTCCGACAGAAACTTCTCGAGCGGTTTGTCGGCAAGCTTCTCTTTCGCGACATGATGACAGGCCGCATGCCAGATCTGGCGCGGGGAAATTTCGCCAAACCGCAAGTGCGGTGAAAGCATCGATGTTGCGGAAGCGCCCGGAAGATCACGCTCGGTCGCGTAGCGTTCGAGCGCGTTTTCAAGAAAGTCCCTCAGGCGTGCCTGTGCGCCGGCCTCGCCGGGCGTCCAGATTTCGCGCAGGCCCTCGGCCCAATCCGGCTTTCTCGGCAGGAGCGAAAGATCATCGATCGCGAGGCTTTGCGGCGGTCTATCGACGCCAGTCAGTCCCTTGACTGCAGGAGTTGGAGCAGGCGGCTCGCCGCGCTGGCGAAGCGCGCGCCAGAAGGGCGTATAGACGC
This sequence comes from Hongsoonwoonella zoysiae, assembly GCF_013266695.1. Classification (GTDB taxonomy): domain Bacteria; phylum Pseudomonadota; class Alphaproteobacteria; order Rhizobiales; family Stappiaceae; genus Hongsoonwoonella; species Hongsoonwoonella zoysiae. Next base: position 893,253 of record NZ_JABRXF010000002.1, on the reverse strand, counting down.
GAAAGGGACCGCCGGACGATGTCTCGATCTCCCAGGGCTCGACCAGCAAGTTCGCATTGAAGCTTTCAACGGCAATCCCGCGTTCTTTCAGGCCGGACTTGATGACTTTGTCCGTCTTGATTCCCGCCGGATCGTAGCGCCGGTTCCAAAGAACGGTACTGGCGCCGGTCTCTTCGGCGATTTGCGTCAGTTCCGCGGCTGCTTTTCCCTCGCGCAAGACAAGCGCAATGCCGAGGTCTGCCAGAGTCTCGTTCAAGCGCGTGAGAGAATGATGGAGCCACCATTTTGCCGCGCCGCCATATCGCTCGAGCGTGGGGTCGTCCGCTTCAAAGATGAAGCATGCAAGCGCGGGTCGGCCGATTTCAACAGCCCGCTCGAGAGTCGGATTGTCCGTGATACGAAGATCGTCCCTGAACCAGACAATGGTTACGCCGTCGAATTGCGATGATGACATTGACCGTCAAAATCCTTGTGCAAGCTTGCTGAATTGTCTGAAGGTTACGTAGCAGCAGCTTCGATGGATCAAAGAAATTCGAACACGCACAGTCATGCCCTTCGCAAATGGCGCAAGGCTGGAAGCGTACCTTCGGCCTGAGCGGAGAAGTATGGGTTTACCGGCTGACTTAAATAAAAACCGCCATGGCTTTCGCCATGACGGTTCCCTTCGGGAGGTAAGGGCGAGTGAATTGGATGCCGGATCAGGCGCTGGCCGGACCGAACAGCCAATCCCAGGCTACGCGGACGCCGTCCGCAGCCGTTTCGAATGCACCCATGATCGCCGTCCAGACGTTATTTCCGAACTCGGCAAGCGCGATCAGCGCGGTCTTTTCCTGATGGGGCTTTTCCTCGATGAATTCAATCGCGGTTTGTGCCGGTCCGCCTTCGAAATCGACGACGCGGCGCGTAACGACCAGACGGGCATCGGGCGCGATGCGGCTTTGGTCAAGTTTAACAACCTTCGTTTCGTCCGAGGCCCCCTCGTCAAGCGCGCGGACGACGATCGCCCGGCCGTCAGGCAGGAGGTGCGTCTCGTTGCGATTGACTTCGCTGTCATAGACAACCTCGCCGTATTCGTCGATCAACTCCACCCACACGGCCTTGCGACCGCCAAGTTCGACTTCACCGACCCAGATGGAGTATTTGCTGTCATCGACAGTCGATTGAGCAACGCCGGAGCCGCCCACCGTCACCGCGAGCCGGTCTTCAGGCAGTTTGAACGTTTCCCGATCTTCCTTCGCGGTGGAGGAGGATGCGAAACTTACCGAAATGACGATCGATGCGGCTAGTGCCGCGACTTTGAACAAGCTGGTCATCGTGACGCCTCCCGAAGGCACTGCCCGTCCGGTTTCTTTATTGAGCCGATCCGAGCAAACGATCCCTGTAAGCCGTTATGTATGCAGGCTTAGTCACAATTGTACCGTGACCCTCCGTCATAATGCGGAGAAAGCTCGCCACGATTTTGTGTTTTGCGTCACAAAATTACATATTCTCGAAGATTTTCTGTCATTTTTATCTTCAATACTGTTCAGTAAGTAGCTGAATTGCAGGCAAATTTGAATTTTGGCGGCAATGTGGCGAGTAGCAGGCGAAACTGCGACGAAATGTCGATCACATTTTCGTGATTAGATGTAACGACTATTCCCTGCGTCTTCACGGCAACGGTGCTCTCCGCCTTGATTTTCCCGGAAAACGGCGGTTTTCAAGGATGATCGCGAACAGAGTTATCCACAGCGAAGTTCGGCGCTGCTGAAGACGGAATTATAGATTTGGGAGGGAGGTGGCTCCCCGGGCCGGACTCGAACCAGCGACCCAGCGGTTAACAGCCGCTTGCTCTACCAACTGAGCTACCGGGGATCACATCGGCAAGCGCCTCAGCGCCGCGTCGATGGCGAGCGTATAGCAAAGCACTGCCCGCCTTGCCAAGCGATTTGTTTGGAAATTTTTCCACAAGCCGGGGGAAACGAGAAACGGCAAGGTAGGCTTCGTTCGGCAAGCCTGGTGGGATATTCCGGTCGCATCGCGGGGTGGCCAGTAAAATGAGCCGGGATGGCAGTTGGTTGCGGAGTGAGCGTTTGTACGATTTCTCCGGTGCGTTACGCGTCATCGAAGATTGGTACTCAAAGGAGCGGCGGTCCTTATATGGCCGGGGGTCCGGGTGATGTTTTGGCAGATCTGGCGGCTTGCATTGGGCGGGCCGTGGCTTGCTGTCCCCTCGCTGCCGGAGGAGTTTTGAAATCTCGGGACCGGCACCGCAATTTAAGCGGCTGTCGAGGCTGAAGCTGCCCGTCTGGGTAACACCGGGATTTGTGTTTCTGCAGTTTGTGCCGAATCCTTTGTAAGGCGGCGCGGGTGGAGCCCGGTGGTCAAGGCGGTGCCGTGTCGCGGAGAGGTTTCGATTTTTGAAAACCTTCTCGATCCGGCAAGGCGCGGAAGATGGTATTGGGTCATTGGATGACGCAATTGCGATAGCCGCGCTCTTGTTGGGCGACGCGCAAGGGGGTACAAGGGGGGTGTTTCGGTTCCCATCAATCGGGCAAAGCCTGATCGGGATGAAACGGGAATGCGGTGGGGGATGACCCAAGTCGGGGTCCCAAATCCGCAGCTGCCCCCGCAACTGTGAGCGGCGAGCCTGCCTGCATCGTACCACTGGGTCGAACCGATCCGGGAAGGAGCAGGAAAGGCTGAGACCCGCAAGCCAGGAGACCGGCCGGAATCGGTTGACTCACGATCGTCGTCGGGTGGACGACAAAAGGAGAATGAACATGAATTCCGCTGTTTCTTCCGTCGCACAAAGCACTTCCTCGCGCGCTGCGGTTCTTCCGGTCGCGCTTCTGAGCGCCTTTATCGGCGCATTCGTCGTATTCGGCGTCGGCTTCGCGCATTCCAATGTGCTGCACAATGCAGCGCACGACAGCCGGCATGCGCTCGGGTTCCCCTGTCACTGATCTTTCAGAGCGGCTGGCGGTTAGCCGGTCTCCAGACAATGATCACAAGATTGTTCGGGGTGGCTCTCGGCGCGGGATGCGTCGCGGGTCTCGCCCTTGCTTTGCTGCAGGTTCTGTTTACGACGCCGCTCATCCTCGAGGCGGAAACATACGAACTTGCCTCTTTTAATCAGCCGACGCTGCAGCATGCGGGCGGCATCACCGACGACGGGCGTCTATGGTTCGTCCATGACGGCGAGAAGCACGCCGATCAAGGAGAGCTTGGTCTTATCGACCGGGTGATCGGGGCCTGGGCGCCGGAGGATGGGGCGGAGCGCACGTTCTATACCAGCCTTTCGAGCGTGCTCACTGGGTTCGGCTTCGGGCTGATGCTGCTTGCGGCGATGCTGCTTGGTGCAAGGCGCATCGATGCGACGAGCGGCCTGCAGTGGGGGCTTGGCGCTTTCGCGGCGGTCACACTAGCGCCTTCGCTGGGGCTTCCGCCGGAACTTCCCGGCTCGGCAGCAGCCGACCTTGTCTCGCGCCAGGCATGGTGGATCGGCACGGCCGCCGCAACCGGCCTCGGCCTTTGGCTGGTGATCGCGCGCGCCGAGCCGTTTTTGAAGGCGGCCGGGCTTCTCATCATTGTCGCGCCGCATCTGGTCGGCGCGCCGCATCCGCATGAATACGCCTCGAGCGTCCCTGCGGAAATCCAGGGCCACTTCGTTGCCGCGTCGCTGGTTTCCGCCGCCGTTTTCTGGGCGGTTCTGGGAAGCGTTTCCGGCTGGCTCTGGCAACGCGGTGAAGCGAAACAATGAGCGCGGCGCGCGCCTCCGCGACGCTTGTCATCGGGGGTGCGCGCTCGGGCAAGAGCGCGTTTGCCGAAAAACTGGTTATAGAGAGCGGGCTTGAGCGAATTTACGTCGCGACGTGTGCGTCTTTCGACGAGGAAATGCAAGCACGTATCGCACGGCATCGCGATCAGCGCGGCGCAGATTGGAAGACGGTCGAGGAAGCGCGCGACATCGCAGACGTTTTGAAACGCGAAGCCGCAGCGGGATCGGCGGTGCTGGTCGATTGCCTGACGCTTTGGCTTTCGAACCTGATGTTCGAACAAGCGGATATCGAGGCCGAGACTGCCAGGCTGCTCGAAGCGCTGCGTAAAACCGCCGGGCCGGTAGTGCTCGTTTCCAACGAGGTGGGCACCGGGATCGTGCCGGAAAACGCATTGGCGCGCCGATTTCGCGATGCGCAGGGGCGCCTCAACAAGCAAATCGCGGAGGTTGCGAACCAGGTGGTGCTGGTTGCCGCAGGGCTCCCGCTTTTGATGAAACCCAATCACATTCAGCCGGAGATTCGCCTATGAGCGCCGGAACGAAAATCCCCGCAACCATCGTCACCGGTTTCCTCGGAGCTGGCAAGACGACACTGTTGCGCAACCTTCTGCAAGGTACGGAAGGCAAGAGAATCGCGTTAATCGTCAATGAGTTCGGTGACATGGGCTTCGACGGGTCGCTGGTCGACGGATGCGCCGATCCCGGATGCAAGGCCGATGAAGTGGTGGAACTTACCAACGGCTGCATCTGCTGCACGGTGGCCGACGACTTCCTGCCGACGATGGAAATGCTGATCTCCCGCAACCCCGCGCCGGACCATATTGTCATTGAAACGTCGGGACTTGCGCTGCCGCAACCGCTGGTGCGGGCGTTTTCCTGGCCATCGGTGAAAACGCGGGTGACGGTCGATGCGGTTGTCACCGTGGTCGACGCCGCAGCGGTTGCGGAAGGTAAAATGACGGGTGATTTGGGTGCTTTAGAAATCCAGCGCGCGGCCGACGAAGCGCTCGATCATGAAAGCCCGATAGAGGAGCTTTTCGAAGATCAGCTCGTCTGCGCCGACCTTGTCGTGATCAACAAGGCCGATCTTGTCACCGTGGAAGATATGGAGCGGGTGCGGGGAGAGATCGCCTCTCACGTTCGCGCGAGCGTCGAGGTGGTTGCAGCGGAAAACGGTAAGCTCGACGGCTCGATCCTGCTCGGGCGTGGTTCCGCTGCGGAAGAGGATATGGCGGCGCGGCTCTCGCATCACGAGGCCCATCATGCCGATGACGAAGACCATCATCACGAACACCACCACGATGACTTCGAAAGCTTCGTGATCGACGCGCCCGGTTTTTCGTCGATGGAAGAAGCGCAAGGTGCGGTGCGCGAGGCGATGGCGACCCATGGCGTATTGCGGATCAAGGGTGCGGTTTCAATCTCCGGCAAGCCCGCGCCTGCCATCGTGCAGGCGGTCGGCCCGCGCGTCGAGACGTGGTTTGCGCGCGAGGCGAAAGCGCCGGGGCGGCTTGTGGTGATCGGGCTCAAGGGCTTTTCGTTGGACGAAGTGAAGGTGCGGCTCGCTCAAAAGATGGCGGCGTAAGCGGCAAAGACACATGCATATACTTGCCAGCCGGTCGGGACGGATCGATCAGGGTGACGAGGCCGTTGACCTCGGTCAGTCGCCGGCAGATATCGTGGTCCTCACGGCGGCCGACACGGAAATCGCTGGCTTTTCAGTAGCCGTCGCAGCGCTCGGGCAGGAAGCCCCAAGGGTGCGGCTTGCGAGCCTGCTTGCGCTTTCGCACCCCTATTCGGTCGACCTTTATGCCGAGCAGACGGTACAGGGCTCAAGGCTGGTGTTGATCCGGCTGCTGGGCGGGGCGGAATACTGGCCCTATGGCCTCGACCGGCTAACGGAAGTGGCACGCGGCTACGGCGTGAAACTGGCCGTGGTGCCGGGCGACGACCGCTGGGACGAGGATCTTGCCAGCCGCTCGACAGTGCCGGTTGCGGAGGCGAAGGCGCTGTGGCGTTACTGCGTGGAAGGCGGCGTCGAGAACCTGAAGAATGCGCTGCGCTACGCTTCGCATGTTCTGGGGGAGGCGGACGAACCGCTGCCGCCGAAACCAATCCCGCGCGCCGGCATCTATTATCCCGGGCTTGCAAGTGCCGGATTTGACGAAGTCAAACGCAAGTGGGCGGACGAGAATGCGCCTGTCGCCGCGATCGCCTTCTATCGCGCGCTGGTGCAATCGGCGGCAACGGCTCCGGTCGATGCGCTGGTCGATGCATTCAAAGAGCGTGGGATCAATGCGCTTCCGGTTTTCGTCTCCTCGCTGAAGGACGCCGAAAGCGCCGCCGTCATTGACAGGCTGTTCGAAGAGACGAGGCCGGCGGTGGTGCTGAACGCGACCGCCTTTGCCGTTTCGAAAGCCGGCGAGGGCTACAAGCCGACGCCGCTCGACAGAACAGGCGCGCCGGTTCTGCAGGTGGTGTTTTCATCCTCATCGGAAGAAGGATGGCGCGATAGCGATCAGGGCCTTTCGATCCGCGATCTTGCCATGCATGTGGTGCTGCCCGAACTCGACGGTCGGCTGACGACGCGTGCCGTCTCTTTCAAGGAAGAGGGCGCGCGGGACGAGGCGACGCAATCGACCCCGATGCGGTTCGTCGCCATGAAGGACCGTATCGACTTCGTTGCCGAACTTGCACGCAATATCGCCCGGCTCGGCCAAACTCCGGAGGCGGAGCGCAAGGTGGCGCTGATCCTCGCCAACTATCCGAACAAAGACGGGCGGCTTGCCAATGGCGTCGGTCTTGACACGCCGGCTTCTTGCTTCAGGCTTTTGCAGCGCTTAAGCGCGGTCGGATACAGGATTGAAAACGCAGCGTCAGATTCTGCGGGCCTCATGCAACGCCTGAACGAGGGTGTTACGAATGCACTTGAAGGCCGGTTGAATCGCGCCTCATATGAAACTTTAAGTGTTGAAGACTATCTGAATCATTTCAAGACGCTGTCGAAGAAAGTTCGCGCTGAAGTTGAATCGAGATGGGGCGAGGCTGAGGACGATCCGCATGTGGTGGACGGTGCGTTCCGCCTTGCACTGCATCGCTTCGGCAACGCTGTCGTCGGCATCCAGCCCGCGCGCGGTTACAACATCGATCCGAAGGAAACCTACCACGACCCGGATCTTGTTCCGCCGCATCATTATTTTGCGTTCTACATCTGGTTGCGTGAGACATTCGGCGTTCACGCTGTCGTTCACCTCGGCAAGCACGGCAACCTGGAATGGCTGCCTGGCAAGGCGCTGGCACTTTCCGAAAGCTGTTATCCCGAAGCGGTGCTCGGCCCGCTGCCGAACGTCTACCCCTTCATCGTCAATGATCCGGGCGAAGGCGCGCAGGCGAAACGGCGCAATGCCGCGATCATTGTCGATCACCTCACGCCGCCTCTGACACGGGCCGAGAGCCACGGCGTGGCGGGTGAACTCGAAACGCTGCTCGACGAGTTCTACATCGCGCAAGGGGTGGACCCCCGCAGGCTCAAGGTGCTCTCACGCGAGATATTGGATACGGCGGCCCGCCACGGGCTTGACCTTGACATCGGCATCACGCCCGACATGGACGAGATGACGCGGCTTGCAAGGCTCGATGCGCATCTTTGCGACCTCAAGGAACTGCAGATCCGCGATGGGCTGCACATCCTTGGTGAAGCCCCCGAAGGCGAACAGCTTACGGATCTGCTTGTCGCGCTTGCCCGCGTGCCGCGCGGCGAGGGGGACCGCAACGCAAGCCTGATCCGCGCGCTGGCGCAAGATCTCGGACTTGACGATTTCGATCCTCTCGATTGCGAGTTCTCATCAAGCTGGGAAGGGGCGAAGCCGGATGCGCTTGCCGCGATAGCCGAAGCGCCATGGCGCAGCAACGGCGACACGGTGGAGCGGCTGGAACTTTACGCGCAAACGCTCGTTCGGGACCGCGCGCTGCCGGACGCCCTTCCGGCGACAAGGGCGGTGCTCGCGGAAATCTACGAGCGGTTCGAACCGTCGATCGCCGGTTCCGGACCGGCGGAAACGAAATCGGTGCTCGACGCGCTTTCCGGACGCTTCGTGCCGCCCGGGCCATCCGGCGCGCCGACACGCGGACGGCCCGACGTGCTGCCGACGGGACGAAACTTTTATTCGGTCGATGTGCGTTCCGTGCCGACGGAAACCGCATGGGGCATCGGCAAGGCAAGTGCCGAACGGCTGGTTGAGCGGCATTTTCAGGATGAGGGTGAGTTCCCCAAGGCGGTTGTGCTGACCTGCTGGGGCACGGCCAACATGCGCACCGGCGGTGACGACATCTCGCAAGCGCTGGCGCTGATCGGGGCAAAGCCCGTCTGGGAAGCGGGTTCGGGCCGTGTGACGGGTTTCGAGATTATTTCGCTTTCCGATCTTCAGCGTTCGCGCGTGGATGTGACGCTCAGGGTCTCCGGCTTCTTCCGGGATGCATTTCCCCACCAGATGGATCTCTTTCAGTCGGCGGCATCGGCCATTGCCGATCTGGTGGAGCCGGAAGAGGCAAATCCGATTGCCGCGCGTGTCGCGGAAGAGGCGCGGCGGCTTATCGCTGACGCGGGACTGGGAGAGGCAGAGGCGCGGGCAAGGGCGAAATACCGCGTCTTCGGCTCCAAGCCGGGCGCATATGGGGCCGGGCTTCAGGCGCTGATCGACGAAAAGATCTGGGACGAGCGCTCGGACTTCGCAGACGCCTTCCTCGCCTGGGGCGGCTATGCCTATGGTGGCGGCGCGAAGGGTGAAGCGGCGCGGGCAAGCCTAGAAACCCGGCTTTCGAAGGTCGATGCCGTTCTCCACAATCAGGACAACCGCGAGCACGACCTGCTCGACTCCGACGACTACTACCAGTTTGAGGGCGGGCTGGCGGCAACGGTCGAGACGCTGAAGGGCGAGGCGCCGCGCGTCTACCACAACGACCACTCGCGGCCCGAACGCCCCGTGATCCGCACCCTCGACGAGGAAATCGGCCGGGTGGTGCGCGGTCGCGCGGCGAACCCGAAGTGGATCGCCGGCATCATGCGCCACGGCTACAAGGGTGCCTTCGAGATCGCAGCGACTGTCGACTATCTTTTCGCCTTTGCCGCTACCACGCGGGCGGTGAAGGATCACCATTTCGACCAGCTTTTCGCCGCCTACATCGAAGACGGCGAGGTGCGGGACTTCATCGAGGATGCCAATCCGGCGGCGCTTCAAGAAATCCTCGACCGTTTCCAGGAGGCGGTCGACCGAGGGCTCTGGACGCCGAGGCGCAACAGCACGCATGAAAATCTGGAGCGGTTCAGGCGCTTCAACAGGGAGAAAGCATTGTGAGCGACAAGAAGAAAGAGCTGAGCGAGGAAGAACTTGACGCCCGCCACGCCGACAAGATGCGCAAGAAAAAGGCCGCGCGCGACAAGATCATGGCCACCAAGACGATCGAGAAGGGGCTTTTGATCGTCCACACCGGCAAGGGCAAGGGCAAGTCCACGGCCGGCTTCGGCATGGTGTTCCGCTCGCTCGGCCACGGCCACAAGGTCGGCGTCGTGCAGTTCGTAAAGGGCCGCATCGAGACGGGCGAGCGCAAGGCGCTGGAGCGGTTTTCCGATCTCGTGACAATCAAGCGCATGGGCGAGGGCTTCACCTGGGAAACGCAGGACCGTCAGCGTGATATCGCCGCCGCCAGACAGGCCTGGGACGCTGCGAAGGAGATGATCACCTCCGGCGAATATCGCCTCGTGCTGCTCGACGAGCTCAACATCGTGCTGCGCTACGACTATTTGCCGATCGAAGAGATCGTGGAGTTCATGAAGAACGAGAAGCCTGACGACGTGCATGTCATCATTACGGGCCGCAACGCCAAGGACGAGCTTCTGGAAATCGCCGATCTCGCGACGGACATGACGCAGATAAAGCACCCCTTCCGCTCCGGCGTGAAGCCGCAGGAGGGGATCGAGTTCTGAGGGGCGCGTTCCGAATTTGGCAAGCGATCTCTGATCATTGCTGTCGGGCTTGAACCATCGAGGTCCGGTTATTCGATTAATTAGCGAATTTGCCGAAACCTCGTAGCGTGTGATTCACCTCTCCCCTGGTGGGAGAGGTCGGCGCGAAACGCGCCGGGTGAGGGGGGTGTTATGATCCCAATCCGGAATATTGATACCCTCACCCCTTCCCTCTCCCTTGAAGGGAGAGGGGGCGCTAGTATCGCTTTTTCTGCCAGTCAATAAAGGTTAGTGCCTGCCGCGGGAAGTATTAGGCGCACGGATGCTTCTCCGAACAACGCCAAGCAGGTTCGAAAGGTACCGCCATGAAACTCTTCGACCAGACTTTGCGCCGCGCTTCGCCGGATCATGCCGAACTGGTGCGCAAATATGAGCTTTATCGCACGCTGGTGGAATTTTTCGCGGCCCTTATGTTCATCATCGGCAGTATCTTCTTCTTTTACCAGAGCCTCGTGTTCGCAGGCACATGGCTCTTCCTGATCGGCTCGATCCTCTTCGCCGTGCGCCCGACGGTGCGGCTTGCGCTGGAGCTTCGCCTGACGCAGCTGCCCGTTCCAGACGAGTTCCGCCCCTATGGCTCCCTGCCTGAGGCATCCGCGAAAAAATGAGTGCCCGCACGCCCGCGATCATGATCCAGGGGACCGGCTCGAACGTCGGTAAAAGCCTGATCGTGGCGGGGCTTTGCCGGCTCTTTGCCAATCGCGGGCTTATCGTGCGCCCGTTCAAGCCGCAGAACATGTCGAACAACGCGGCGGTCACAGTCGACGGTGGCGAGATCGGCCGGGCGCAGGCGCTGCAGGCGCTTGCCGCACGTGCCAAAACAAGCGTGCACATGAACCCGGTTCTGCTGAAGCCCGAGACGGACACGGGTGCGCAGGTGATCGTGCAGGGAAGGCGCGCGGGCACGATGAAGGCGCGCGAATACGGCAGCCGCAAAGCCGAATTCCTGCCGAAGGTTCTGGAGAGCTTTGCGATCACGGGCGAGGGGGCGGACCTCGTGCTGGTGGAGGGTGCGGGCAGCCCTGCCGAAATCAATCTTCGCGCGGGCGACATCGCCAACATGGGATTTGCGCAAGCCGCCGACCTGCCGGTTGCCATCTGCGGCGATATCGACCGGGGCGGAGTGATCGCAAGCCTGGTCGGCACGCACACGGTCCTGAACGAGGCTGAACGGGGCCGCATCAAGGCGTTTTTCATCAACAGGTTTCGCGGCGATCCTTCCCTTTTCGACGAGGGCGTGAAGGAGATTGCGGCACGCACGGGCTGGGCCTCGCTTGGCGTCGTGCCGTGGTTCGATGCCGCTGGCAAGCTGCCTGCCGAAGACGCGCTCGGCCTGGAGGACGGGCAGGGCAGGGGCCGCGTGAAAATCGTGGTGCCGGTGACGTCCCGGATCGCCAATTTCGACGATCTCGACCCGCTGCGCATGGAGGAGGATGTAACGCTTCAACTCGTGCGCGGCGGCGAGGCGCTGCCGGGCGATGCAGACCTTGTTCTCCTGCCGGGCTCCAAGTCGACCATTGGCGATCTCGCCTTTTTCCGCAAGCAGGGCTGGGATATCGATCTGGCCGCCCATGTGCGACGTGGCGGGCGCGTGCTCGGCATTTGCGGCGGATACCAGATGCTGGGCAAAGCGATTTCTGACCCGCAAGGCATAGAGGGGGAGGCGGGGACGGTCGCGGGCCTCGGGCTTCTGGATGTCGAGACGGAACTCACGCCGGAAAAGCGGCTTGTCTCCACACATGGCAGGCATTGCACAAGCGGCGAAGCGATCTTGGGTTACGAAATCCATATCGGCCGCACGGAAGGCCGCGACCGGGCGCGACCCTTCGCGACAATCGCGGGTGAGGGGGAGTGTGAACACGCCGATGGTGCGGTTTCCGCCGGCGGCAGGATCGCGGGAACCTATGTTCACGGGCTCTTCGCGGCGGATGGTTTCAGGAAGTCCTTCTTGGGCGAACTCGGCGCGGGATCGACGCTTTCCTATGACAGCGTGATCGACAGGACGCTCGACGATCTGGCCGCGCACCTGGAGGCGTGTTTCGATACGGACGCCCTGCTTGATGTCGCCCGTGACAGGGTACGAAAGGCGTAAGCCTGATCTGTCGCTTTAAATCGATTATTGGACTATGCTTTAAAGTGTTGGGAGAAGCGGCATTTCGCCCCGGAGTAAGGTGGATGAGTAAGTTGCGTACCGCTACGGCCACTCTTGAGCGCGTCAGGTGGAGCGAATTGCCGGGCGGCGACGCCCAGATTGCGGCGTTCGGACGTATCACCATGATCGTGAAGGCCATCGGGCCGGCTGACGGCCCTTATTGGCAGCCCTGGGCGATCGGCCCGCGCGATGGCTGGTCCGTCGCCGACCGGCCCATGACGCTGCTCGCCGCGCGCTCGCGCGCGGAAATGATGGCGCGGGAGATGGACGCGCCCGGCGACCACGGCATCAGGCCGGAGAACCTCAATTCGTCGAACGACGGCTGAGGCCGGGAGGCCGATCAAAGATTGTCGACCGGAGCGACATCCGCTCCCTTGTCACGGCCAGTGAGGGCGGCCTGCGCGCAGGTGCGCTGCAAGGTCGGGATGATTTGCGCAACGTCGGCGCACATTTGATAGTCGACCTCGAAGCCCTCGCGAATGAAGGCTTCCTGTTCCATGTGCTCAAGCAGACGCTCCAGCGGATCCCAGAACCCGTTGATATTGGCGAGAAGGACCGGGCGCCGATGACGGCCAAGCTGCCCCCAAGTCATCATTTCCACGACTTCCTCCAGCGTGCCGATGCCGCCCGGAAGGGCAACGAAGGCGTCCGCGCGCTCGAACATGGTGCGCTTGCGCTGGTGCATGTCGTCGGTGACGATAAGCTCCGAGACGTTTTCCATCATCACTTCGCGCTGTTTCAAAAAGCGCGGGATGACGCCGGTGACATGGCCGCCGTTTTCCAGCGTGGAGCGGGCGACCGCCCCCATGAGCCCGACGGAACCACCACCGTAAATGAGATTGAGCCCGGCCTCGGCAATTTGCCGGCCAAGCTCGATGGCCGCGGCCTCATAGGCAGGATCGACACCGCTGCCTGAACCGCAATAAACGCAAACACTCGTAAGTTCTGTCATAAGGGAAGATTTGGCATCCGAGCGATGCGCCGGTCAAGCGCTGACGATGTTGACCATTTGTCAAGCCCTCGCTTGCCGGAGCCGCCAATCCGGTATAACCATGCGCGCGAGAAGCCATGGAATGGCTCGATAGAACAAAAGAAAGCAAAGATTGTAGCCGAGGGCACCGACCCTCGGGTTACAGGCGGGCGGTCCGGCTATAAAATAGAGAATATACGCCGGGCGAAGGAGTTGATGTCGGCATGACGAAGAAGAGTATCCAGCAGCTCCTGGGGGGCGCCGCGATCGCTGGCATAGCGGCTCTAGGATATGCCTGGTACGAGCGCGGAGCGGAGCTTGGCCTGCCAGGAGCGGGCGCGCCGGAAGTCGCCGAGACCACCGCGGGCGACAAGCCGGAAACCACTGCCGGTGCGGATAGCGACGCCACCCAAACTGCCGAAAAAACCTCATCTTCCGTCAAGGATACGGAAGATGAAAAGAGCGAAGCCGCCACGGAAGACGCCAGTTCCGGCGATACGACAGCCGAAGCAGCCATCCAGGCGGACGATCAGGGCGAAAGGCGGCTCGGACCCACGTTCGATGTTTTTCGCGTCGAACCGACGGGTGATGCGGTGGTTGCCGGGCGTTCGGAAGCGGGCGCGATCATAGCCCTCCTCTCGAACGGGGAGATCGTTGGCAAGGGAATTGCCAATGATTCGGGTGAGTTTGCGATTGTGCTCGAAAAGCCGCTCAAGCCTGGCACGCACGACGTGAAGATCGAATCGAAGAAAGACGAGAAAGCCGAACCCGTCGTTTCCGAAGAAAGCATCGCGGTTTCGATTCCCGACCCTTCCGAAGGGGAAGGTGAAGTACTCGTCGTGCTGAACAAGCCGGGCGAGGCGACGGAAATCCTGCAAAAGCCGGAAGGTCAGCCTCGGGATGCCGGGGGTGAGCAGGTGGCGGCTGTAGGTTCCGAAGACGCAGGCAAGTCTGAAGTGGCGGTTTCGACCCGGGAGGAAACCTCGGTGGTTGCGGCCCCGCCAGAAGCGGCTGAAGCCAAGGATGCCCCTGTCGTGAACGACGCCGCGGCTGGCGAGAGCGAAGAAGTCGCGCTGCTGAAGAGGGAAAATGAGGCTGCTTCCGATACACCACGAGCAGCCCCGGAAAGCGACGAAGTTTCTTCGTCGCCCGCGCAAGGCGAAACGATAGTCGCAAACATCGACGTCGAAGCATCGGCGCAAGCGGGTGGAACGCAGGAGACGGCTCCGGAACCGGACGGCTCGGTAACCGTTGAGGCGGTCGAGACGGAAAAAGACCGGCTCTATGTCGCCGGCCAGGCTGAGCCCGGCAGTGATGTGCGCGTTTATGTGGATAATGAGCTCGTCGGCGAGACAAGGACGGACAATACGGGACGCTGGCTGCTGGAAGGTACGAAGAAGATCGAGCCGGGCAAGGTGGATGTGCGCGCCGACAAGGTGGAGAACAGCGAAGGCGAAGTGACCGCGAGGGCCGAAGTCACCTTCGAACGGGCGCCGGATCAGGTCGTGCTTCGTCCGATATCCGTTTCGGCGCAAGGGTCGGGTAGCGGTGCGGGCACTGCTGCCCAGGGCTCCACCGGGCCGATCCCCAACGTCATTATCCGGCGCGGCGACAATCTTTGGACGATCTCGCGAAGGCTTTATGGCGAAGGCATCCGCTACACCACGATCTACCAGGCGAACCAGCGACAGATCCGCAACCCGGACCTGATTTATCCGGGGCAGGTGTTTGTCCTGCCGGTGCGCGACAAGGTGTGGGAAGAGCAATCGGCCAACTGACTCGTGTCCGGCCGCGCGCTGCCAAGCGCCGCTGTTCGGAGTAACCTTGCGAAAATTTGCCGCCGGACCCTTGTAGCTCGGCAATTCATCGCTAAATTACGATGAATGTCCGACATCCCTTCTACCTGTGCGCCTTTCAAGCGGGCCGACACGAATCCTTGCTGTTGCGGTAGCGATCTGGCCGGGCTCTACAAGGCTCTCGGCCACCCAGCGCGCATCGATATCCTGCGGGTGCTTTCGACTTGCGACCATGCCTGCTGTGGCGAGATCGTCTCGAAGCTGTCGCTCGCCCAGTCGACCATATCTCAGCACCTGAACGTGCTGAAATGCGCGGGGCTGATCGGCTGCGAGGCGAAGGGGCGCTGCTGCCGCTATTACATCAGGAGCGATGCGTTGCGTAGCTTTGCCGCGCTGTCGCGCACGTTGATGGAGACGCTCGATACCGCCGTTTCCGGCCATGAAGACCATGAACGTCAAGCCTTGACCGATGACAACCGCGAGGCCGATTGCCCGCGAAAGGAAAAGCCATGACCAGCCGCCGTTCCGGGATCCAGGCGGCGCAGGAGCCGTTCGTCTCCGCCGATGAAGGTTCGACGCTGCAGACGCTGCAAAACCTGTGGCCCTATATCTGGCCGCAGGAGCGGCCCGACCTGAAAAAACGCGTCATGCTGGCGATCGTAGCGCTCGTGATCGCCAAGTTCGTCACGGTTCTGTCGCCCTATTTCTTCAAGTTCGCGACCGATGCGCTGACGGGGGAGGGAGATAGCGGGCTGCCCGCTCTGATCGCGGCGCCGGTTATGCTGGTGATCGCCTATAATGTCGCGCGGGTGAGTTTCGTCGGCTTCAATCAGCTTCGCGACGCACTGTTCGCGCGCGTCGGCCAGCATGCGGTGCGTCAACTGGCGCTCGTTACCTTCCGTCATCTGCATGCGCTGTCGCTTCGCTTCCACCTGGCCCGGCGTACGGGCGGGCTTTCGCGAGTGATCGAACGCGGCGTGAAGGGTATCGAGAACATCGTCCGCTTCACGATCCTGAACGGTTTTCCGACCATTCTGGAATTCGCCATCATGGCGGCAGTGATCTGGTATCAGTTCGGCTTTTCCTATGTGATCGTCGTGGCGGCCATGATCGTCGCCTATGTCTGGTTCACGGTGAAAACCTCGAACTGGCGCATCTCCATCCGCCGCGAGATGAACGAGAACGACACGGAAGCCAATTCCAAGGCGATCGACAGCCTCCTGAATTTCGAGACCGTCAAGTATTTCGGGAACGAGAAGATGGAAGTCGGGCGCTTCGACCAGTCGATGGCAGGTTACGAACGCGCGGCGACCAAGACCTGGACCTCGCTTGCCTGGCTGAATTTCGGGCAGGCGGTGATCCTCGGTGTCGGCATGGCGCTTTGCATGATCTTTTCCGCACGTGCGGTGATCGCGGGCACGCAGACTGTCGGCGATTTCGTCATGATCAACGCGCTGCTCCTGCAGCTTTCCATTCCGCTCAACTTCATCGGCTTTCTCTATCGCGAAATCCGACAGGGTCTTGCAGACATCGAGGCGATGTTCAACCTGCTGCAGGTTCCCGCCGAGATATCCAACAAGCCGGGAGCGCCCGACCTTGAAGTGGGTGAGGGGAATATCCGCTTCGAGAGCGTGAGCTTTCACTACGACGCGGACCGCGCGATCCTGCACGGGGTTGATTTCGAAGTGCCAGCAGGCGAAACCGTGGCGATCGTCGGCCCTTCAGGCGCCGGTAAATCCACGATCTCCCGGCTGCTCTTTCGCTTTTACGACGTGACCGGCGGACGCATCACGATAGACGGGCAGGATGTACGCGACGTCTCGCAGGAAAGCGTGCGGGCGAAAATTGGCATCGTTCCCCAAGACACTGTGCTTTTCAACGAGACGATCGCCTATAATATCCGCTACGGGCGCCCCGACGCGAGCGAGGAAGAGGTGCGCGATGCCGCACGCCTTGCGCAGATCTCCGATTTTATCGACACGCTGCCCAAGGGCTTCGATACGGAAGTTGGCGAGCGGGGCTTGAAGCTTTCGGGCGGCGAGAAGCAGCGTGTGGCGATTGCCCGCACGATCCTGAAGGCGCCCCCGATCTTGATCCTCGACGAGGCGACATCGGCGCTCGACACGCACACGGAGCGCGAAATCCAGTCCGCGCTCGACCAGGTCTCGAAAAACAGAACGACGCTGGTTATTGCCCACCGGCTGTCGACGGTGGTGAACTCGAAGATGATCCTCGTGCTGGAAAAGGGACGCGTGGTCGAGCGCGGCACCCATCAGGAACTGCTTGCGAAGGGCGGGCTATACGCCTCCATGTGGGCGCGCCAGCAGGAAGCGAGCGAGGCCGAAGAGCGCCTGCGGGCCGTTACCGCCGACGAAGAGGGCTATGTGCTTCGCGGTCGCCGGGCGGAGGAAGTGGAACCCGCGCAATAAGAGCGGACTCACCACATCACGAATTGCACCGTGCTTACGTCCTTCGCCGGGAAACGGCGCGAAGGATTGTCGACAAAAAGCCGGTTATGGCTTCGGACCTCAGCCGATGCGCGCGCCTTTCTGCCTGTGCATAGAATTCGAGTGTGATGTAATCGCTCTTCATGGACAGTCTCCTTTGATCTGCCGGGACTGTCTCACGTGCTGATATTTCGTATAATCAGGCTTGTATCGATAGGATCTTTCATGGATTTCGCATAATGAAGCTTGAGGACCTCCGTTTTTTCACGCGCGTTGTGGCGCTCGGGAATCTTTCAGCGGCAGGCCGGGAGTTCGGGCTGTCGCCATCAGCGGCAAGCGCGCGGCTCACGGCGCTTGAAACGGGAGCGGGCTCGCAGCTTCTGGCGCGCACCACGCGCAAGGTTTCGCTAACGGAAGCGGGGCAGGTGTTCATCGAGCACGCCAACAGGGCATTATCGGAAATGGATGCCGCCATGAGCGCGCTTGAGGCTTCCACCGAGGCGCCGCGCGGGACGCTGCGGATCACGAGCAATGTTTCGTTCGTACGCAAGCATGTGCTGCCTTACCTGAACGAATTCAAAAGCGAATATCCAGATGTGCGCATAGAGATGAATATTACGGACCGGATCGTCGATATCGTTGAGGAAGGATACGACCTTGCGATAAGAGTGGCCGAGTTGCCGGATTCGGCGCTGAAGGCGCGAAAACTCGCGGAGAATCCGAGATATCTTTGCGCCTCTCCCGATTATATCGCCAGACACGGGGAACCGACTTCCCCGGCAGATCTCGCCAATCACGAGTGTCTTGGTTTCGAACCCATGCCGGCCTGGTACTTTGCCGGGCCAAATGGCGAAGTCGCCCACCACGTGCACTCCGCAATTTCAAGCGACAACGGCGATTTTACCCATGAAGCGGCAATCCACGGGCTTGGCCTGACGGTGAAATCCATCGCCCACATCTGGGAAGACCTTCGCGAGGGACGGCTGGTTGTGGTCATGCGGGACTATCCAGTAACCAGGGCGGGTGCTGTCTGGGCGGTCTATCCGCCCGGCAAGCAGACCCCGCCAAAAGTAACCGCCTTCATCGATTTTCTTCAGAAGAAATTCGGACGTCCGGCCTATTGGGAAGCGGATTTCCGACAGGAATGATCTGCGATAAAGGCTGGATGCGTGTGACTAACCTTTCCGCGATGCATTGATTTCCGCCCGCGCTATGGTGCAAATGGGCGTGCCGGTTTCCGCGTCGGGAACCGTAGCGAATGTGCTTCAACAAACCGGAACGTGTGAATGTCCCTTGCCGATACGATTTCAAAGACCTTCGTACCGATCCATCGGGAAGGGTGGCCGTTCATAGCTATTGCCGGGGTCGCCGCGATCATCCTTGGTTGGTTTTGGGACCCGCTGTTCTGGATCGGCCTGATCGTCACGGGATGGATCTGCTATTTCTTCCGCGACCCGCCGCGCGTGACGCCGATGATCGAGGGGATTGTCGTCTCGCCCGCCGACGGTACGGTCTCTCATGTCGGCATGGCGGTGCCGCCAAAAGAGCTCAACTTCGGCGACGAGCCGCTGATGCGGGTCTCCGTCTTCATGAATGTCTTCAATTGCCACGTGAACCGCGCGCCCATCGGCGGGCGGGTCGTGCGTGTCGCCTATAAGGCCGGCAAATTCCTGAATGCCGAACTCGACAAGGCTAGCGAGGACAATGAACGCAACGGCCTTATTATCGAGACCGGCGACACGCGCATCGGCGTCGTGCAGATTGCAGGCCTTGTCGCGCGGCGGATCGTGTGCTTCGTGCGCGAGGGCGAGAACGTCGGCATGGGCGAGCGTTTCGGCCTGATCCGCTTCGGTTCGCGTCTTGACGTCTATCTTCCGGTGGGAACCGTGCCGAAGGTTGCCATCGGCCAGACGATGATCGCGGGCGAAACCTTGATCGCGGACCTGCGGGGCGAACAATTCGCGGCACCTGTGACGCGCGTTAACTGAACTACCAGAGAAGGCGAACCCCCGTGTCCGCACCCTTTGCGCCTTACGATCCCGGGCCGACGAAACGCAGGCGAGGCCGTGCGCCGCGCTTCAGGCGGGTGCCGCTGCGCATGGTGCTGCCGAATCTCGTAACCTTGCTTGCGCTGTGCTGCGGGCTTACCGCCATGCGCATGGCGCTGGAGGCGCGCTGGGAATATGCGATCGGCGCGATCGTGTTGGCGGCGTTTCTCGATGCGCTGGACGGACGCCTCGCGCGGTTGATCCGGGGAACGTCCAAATTTGGCGCGGAGCTCGATTCCCTTGCCGATTTCGTGAATTTCGGCGTTGCGCCAGCACTTATCCTTTATTCCTGGCTCTTGAGCGAGGTGAAATCCCTCGGCTGGATCGCAGCCCTTGTCTACGCGATTTCCGCGGCCTTGCGGCTGGCAAGGTTCAATGTCTCCATCGACGATCCGGACAAGCCCGCATGGGCGGTGAATTTCTTCACCGGAGTACCGGCGCCTGCGGGTGCGCTGACCGTTCTTTTGCCGATCTACCTCGAATTCGTCGGCATCGTGCCGCACCTCGAAGAGCTTGCTCCGGTCATCGCGCTCTATGTGGTCGCGATCGGGCTCTTGATGGTGAGCCTCCTGCCGACCTTTTCGGGCAAGAGGTTCGGCTCGCGCATCCGCCGCGACCTTGTTTTGCCGCTCTTTGTCGTCGTCGTGCTCTTCGTGGCGCTTCTGGCAAGCTACCCGTTCGAGGTGCTGGCGGCGGGCGGGATTGCCTATCTCGCCTCCATCCCCTTCGCCTGGCGCAGCTACAAGCGCTTCAAGGCAGGCGATGAGGCAGATCCGGCGCCGACCGGGGAGGAACTCGATGAAGAAGCGGAAGGCTCCCTCGACGATCTTGCGGATAACGACAAGGGCGATACCCGCTGAAGCGAATTCCCCGGAAATACTATTAAAACGCCGCCGGTAAATCCGGCGGCGTTTTTCGTTTTGTAATCCCACGCTATTCGGCAGCGGCGGGTAGCGAGGCCGGCGGGCGCTTGTCCCTGTCCTCATGCTTCTTCTCGAAAGGTAAGAAAGCCGCGACTTTCCGGTCGTCTTCTTCGGCTGGCGTGTCCGGTTCGGCAGCCTTCGATAGTTTTTCGTGGCGCGAAACGAGGCCCGCAGCCCACGAACCGATGCTTGAACCGGTGCGCGCCCATGTGGAGGGGAGCGCCAGCATCGTCGGAATGACGATGAGGGTCAGGATCGTCGAGAAAGCGAGGCCGAAGATCACCGCCGTGGAGAGCTGGATCCACCAGATCGCCGTGATCGAGCCGACCGAAATGACCCGGTTGAAAAAATCGAGATTCACCTGCGTCGCCATCGGGATGAGGCCGGCGATGGTGGTGATCGTCGTCAGCATGATCGGGCGGATACGCTGTGCGGATGCCTTCAATGCCGAATCCAGGGGATCGATGCCGTCCTCGCGGAAACGGTTGTAGGTGTCCATCAACACGATGGAGTTGTTCACCACGATGCCGGCAAGCGCGACAATGCCCGTCCCCGTCATGATGATGGAGAACTTCTGACCCGTGGCCAGCATGCCAAGGAGCACGCCCATGGCCGACATGACGACCGTCGATAGCGTCAGTGCCGTCTGGTAGAAGGAGTTGAACTGCGTCAACAGGATTATGAACATCAGGAAGAGCGATGCCACCATCGCCTTCATGAGGAATTCGCCCGACTCCTTCTGGTCCTCGTCGGCACCGCGGAACTTGAAGAAGATGTTCTGCGGCCAGCTCTCGCCCTGCAGCCATTCGTCGATTTCGCCGACCTTGGCATCCGGCAGAATGCCGGAAGAAGGCGACATGTTGGCCTTCAGCATCATGGAATAGAGGCCGTCACGCCGGGTGATCGACGACACCTTCTGCTGCGGCGAACGGTCGACGAAATTGGCGATGGGGACGAGACCGAGCGGGGTTTGCAGGCGAAGGGAATCGAACCGGTCGAGCGTGCGCTCCTCCTCCGGCAGGCGGACGCGGATATCGACCTCATCATCGGAATCGGTCGGCCGGTACTTGCCGATGAGCACGCCGTTGGTGACCAGCTGCACCATGGAGCCGACGGCGGCGATGCTGGCCTGGTAGCGGCCCGCCTGCTCGCGGTCGATCTCAAGCTGCCACTCGATGCCGGGCAACGGACGATCGTCCTCCACGTCGATCAGCGTATCGTCCTGGTCGAGATGGCCGCGGATCTGCGCGACCGTCCTGACCAGCGTGTCGTAGTCGGTCGACCTCACCTCAAGCTGGACGTCCTTTCCGGTCGGCGGGCCGCCCTCGATCTTGCGGACCTCGACCTTGATGCCGGCGAGCCCGGCGGTGCGTTCGCGGATCTCCTTGAAGATCTCGACGGCTTTCCGGCGGCAGCAATAGTCGGTCAACTCCGTCTGGATTTCGCCGATGACGTCAGCCGGCTTGTCCTGGACGCCGCCGATGAACTGCGGACCGCTGCCGCCGCCCGGCGCGAAAGCGGATGTCACCGCATTCATCACGCCGCGCGTGGAAAGCACTTCGCGTTCGACATCGGCAACGAGGTCGCGCGCCTCGCGCGAGGAAAGGTTGCCGCGACCCGAGATAAGCACGACGGCCTGGTCCGGCTCCTCGTCGACGAAAAATTCGACGCCGGCGTTATTGGCCATGAAGGTCGTCAGGATGACACCGCAAAGCGCGACCACGCCAACGATGACGATGACATTGCCGACGACACTGCCGGCAAACATCTTCAGAGTGCGAACGTAGACGCCCGTGGCGCCCCTGATCTTCTTCGGGTCGAAGTCCTCATGACCGGACAGGAGGCGCGCCTGGCGCTGCTCTTCGGCGACGCGCTTCGCAGCACGCTTGCGCGAAGCGGCGACAACCGGGCGCAGGATGAGGAAGGACAGGACGCCGACCGCGACGAAAGTGAGCGCGGCAAGGCCCTGAAGGGCTGGTCCGGCGAACTCGGCAGGCACGAAGCCGGAGACCTGCGCGGCGACGGGCGGCGCCATCATCACCGCACTTGCGGCGAGCGTTGCGAAGACAAGCGCAAGCAGACCGGTAGCGTGCCGGCCCGTCCACGAGGAGATCATGGCGAAGATGCCGCCGGTTACCGGCAGGAACACCATCGCCGTGACGAGGGAGGCCGTCAGAACGATGATGACCATGATCGGCAGGTAGCTCATGAACTCACCGGCCACGCCCGGCCAAAGCAGCATGGGCAGGAAGGCGGCGAGCGTCGTTGCCGTCGACGAGACGATCGGCCAGAACATGAGCTTGGCGGCGCGAATATAGGCCTCGCGCTGCTCCATGCCCTCGTGGATCTTGCGGTCGGCGTATTCCACGACGACGATCGCGCCGTCGACGAGCATGCCCACGGTGAGCACGAGGCCGAACATGACCATGATATTAACGGTCATGCCCATGCCGCCGAGGATCAGGAAGCCGACCATGAAGGATGTCGGGATCGCGAGCCCGACGAGCAGAGCGGACTTGAGGCCGAGCGCGGCGATCACCAGGATCATGACGAGGAAGATCGCGGTCATGATCGACGATTGCAGGGAGCCGAGCGTCTCGTTGATGTTGCTCGACATGTCGATCATGTAATCGACCTTGATCGTCTCCGGCCAGTCTGCCGTCGCCTCGCCGACGACCTTTCGCACGGCCTCGTTGTTGTCGATTATGTTGGTGCCGATACGCTTGGTGACCTGCAGCGCGATCGCGGGCTTGCCGTTCACGCGGGTGAAGGTGCTCGGATCCTTGAACGTGCGATGGATGTCGGCAACGTCCGACAGTGTGACGACGCCTTCGCCGCTTTGCTTGAGCGGCAGGGAATAGACATCCTCCGCCGTCTCGACAAGACCCGGAACCTTGACATTGAAGCGGCCCTGGCCGTCGTCGATGAAGCCGGCCGGCACAAGCTGATTGTTGCGATCGAGCGCCTCGAAAAGCTCCTGCTGGGTGATCGCGTAGGATTCAAGCTTCAACGTGTCGATGACGACTTCCAGAAGCTCTTCGCGGTGGCCGGTGAGATCGGCGGACCGGACGGTATCGATGGATTCGATCTCGTCCTTCAGCCGACGCGCATGGCGATAGAGCGTACGCTCCGGAACGTCGCCCGATAGAGCGACTGTTATCGTCGGCAGAAGAGCGAAGTTCGTTTCCTGAATGGTAGGCTCTTCAGCCTCTTCGGGCAGATCCGCCTTGGCCTGGTCGACCTTGTCGCGGACGTCCGCCAGCGCTTCGTCTTTATCGAAGGAAATGTCGAACTCCAGCACGATGCCGGCATGGCCTTCGGAGGCGATTGCGGTGATTTCCTTCAATCCGTCAAGGCCGCGAAGCTCCGTCTCCATCGGCCTAACAAGCAGCCGCTCGGAATCTTCCGGCGATATCCCTTGCTGGGCGATCGAGATGTAGAAGACCGGAACGTCGATGTCTGGGCTGTCTTCCTTCGGGATCGAGATGTAGGTGAACACTCCGGCGGCAACCAGCGCGACCATAAGGACAAAGACCGTTTTCGGCCGCCGCAATATGCCCTCAAGCATGGCAATCATTGCGACACCTCGGCGGTTTCGACGATCGGTTGAACGGTCTGGCCCTCAATCACGTAATCCTGCCCGACGGTAATGACGCGTACCGTCTCCGGCAGGCCGCTGACCCAAAGACCCTTCGTATCGCCGCCGAGGATCTCCACGGGTATGAATTCGACGCTGTTATCGTCATTGACCGTTCGAAGGCCGACGACGCCTTCATCGTTCAACGTCAGGGTCGATGGAGAAATCCTGTGGGCCTTGCCGGCATCGAGCGGCAGGCGCGCGAGCACGGTGATGCCGTCAAGGATAGTGCCGTCGGAATTCGGGATTTCGATCTCGACGCGGAAGGTGCGCGTGTCAGGATCGGCCGAAGGCGCGATATAGCGCACCTTCCCGTCGACAGTCTGGCCTGTGACGAGTTCCACAGTGGCTTCCTGGCCAAGCTTGAGCGCACCGATGTTGCGCTCCGACACTTGCCCGATCGCCAGCATAGGATCGGCATCGACGATAGCAGCGCAAGTGTCGCCAATTTCCAATGTAGTGCCGACCTCGGCCATCGGGCTTTCAAGACGCCCTGCTACAGGTGCCTTGATAACCGTCCTTTCGAGTTCGAGCTTTGCTTCCTTTAGGCGTGCTTCAGCGGCATCGCGCGCCGCCTTCAGCGCGGCGACCCGCGTTTGTGCTGCGAAGCCCTTCGAACTCAGGCTGGACGATGCGTTGTGGTCCAATTCGGCCTGGGCGAGTGCTGCTTCGAATTCCATGACCCGTGCCTCGCGCGTGCCGCGATCCAGAACACAAAGGATCTCGCCCGGCTCGACGCTTGCGCCTTCCGTTGCCGGACGTTCGACGACACGGGCAGACGTTTCCGCACGCACCATGACGCGGGCTTCGGCCTCGGTGCGGCCACGGATTTCAAGCTCCGCATGGCGCGGCTCGGCGACAATCGACCTGACGCGCACGGCAAAGGGGTCATCGCCGTTTTCCGCCTTGCGCTCGGCGGGAGGGGGCGTGGAATTCTCATTGTCGCCGGCGCCGGCGACGATCGTCTGGCCCGTCAGCATCCAGCCCGCCACGGCGGCAGTCAGCCCGGCTGCGAGGAGATAGGAAAACTTGATACGCATAAGATGGGCTCTCCGAAAATCGAACCGCGTTATTCCGCGGCCTGCGGCAATGCCTCGCCACCATTCTCGGCGATTTTCACAAGCCTGTGGCTTTCGCATTCGAGAAAGGCGAGATCGTTGCGCATGCAATTCAGACCGTATTCGACGATAAACCGGGTGCCGGGGTGGTCGGTCTCTTCGCGTATCGTCGAAAGCTTGTCGATTTCCTCCCGGAGTTTGGATTTGCGCTCTTCAAGAGCGTTCTTGATGACATCCGGACCTGCCAGATCCGCCCACATGGCGACCAGCAGAAAGGGGGAGCGGAAGGTATCGGGTGCGGGCGGTTCGCCAAGCAATCTGCGAAACGCTTCGCGCCCTTCAGGGGTTATCGAATAGATCTTGCGTGCCGGACGGCCGGGCTGAGGTTCCTCGCGAACCGTCACGAGGCGGTCCGCCTCAAGCCGGGCGAGCGTGGGATAGATCGACCCGTAGCTTGCATCCTCGAAATAAGAAAACTTGCCCTCGGTCAGATGCTTGCGGATCTCGTACCCGGTGGCATCGCCGCAGTTGAGGATCGCCAGGCAAAGGGTTTTCACACTCATTCGCTCACTCTTCCGATAGGTGCGGGCAGCTCGGGATATATCGTCAGAATACCAGCCTGCGGGCCAAATCCGTCTCTCATCGCCCCGAAGAACGAATTCGCAGTCTTTCGTTTTTTGCTTCGAATTGTTCGAAGTTTCAGAAATTCGCAAGCGGCGATATATCACCTCGATATATGCAGCATCTATATATCCTAGCGGAAAGTGTCAAGGGTTCCCGCCGAGCGAAAAACAAAAAAATTACGTAACGTCCGAAATGCGGGTAGCGCGTATGTGATGCGCGCTCGTGTCGCGTCGATCTTGAAGCGGTTCTGCGTCACGCTATCTCCGAGAGCGCGAAACATTGCGCGGTGCGCAAAAATATCGCGGCAAGTGGGAGTTAGACACTATGACGGAGCGCGCTGACGGCGCCGGGGTTCCGGCCCAATCCAACGATGCGGTGGCTCTGGCAGGCATTCGGCGCCTGTTGCGTGAACCGCTTCTGCGGCTTCTGGCGATCAACTGGGCGATCGGCGCATTTGTCGCAGGCCTCGTTACCTCCGGTCTTTTGCTGCTCGATACGTCCGGGCTTCGCACGCTTGTTCTCAATTCCGACAATCCAGCGATACCGGTAGCGGTGCTGTTTTGCGGGCTCCTGATAACCCTGACATCCGCCGCTATGGGGGCTGCGATCATGCTTTTGCCGGCAAAGGATGACGGGAAGCGCCGTGGGCGGAGAGCGGGGGCAGGCGTCCCCGTTCCCGTTCCTGCAATAGTGCCGGCAAGAAACAGGCATTGATACGCCGCGCTCAGTCTGTATTTTCCCGTTGCAACGTGGATGCTCCTGAAATTTCATAGCGAATATTCTGCAACGGGACCAAATGCATGTCGGACGACTATCCCCGCGATCTGATCGGCTACGGCCGGACCACCCCGGATCCGCATTGGCCGGGCGAGGCGAATGTCGCCGTGCAATTCGTCGTTAATTACGAGGAAGGCGGCGAGAACTGCCTTCTTCACGGCGATACGCATTCCGAAGCTTTCCTCTCCGAGATTGTGGGGGCAGAACCCTGGCCCTATCAGCGGCACATGAACATGGAATCGATCTACGAGTTCGGTTCCCGCGCGGGCTTCTGGCGGCTTTGGCGGCTTTTCGCTTCAAGATCCATTCCGGTCACAGTTTTTGGAGTAACGACTGCGCTTGCCCGCAATCCGGACGCAGTAGAGGCGATGAAGGAGGCCGATTGGGAAATCGCCTCTCATGGCCTGAAATGGATCGAGTACAAGGATTTTTCCGAAGACGACGAACGCCGGCAGATGCAGGAGGCGATCCGCCTTCATGAGGAGGTCACGGGCTCGCGCCCGCTAGGATGGTACACGGGACGCACCTCCGTACACACTCGCAAGCTCGTGATGGAGGAGGGGGGCTTCCTTTACGACTCAGATAGTTATGCGGACGATCTGCCATATTGGGTGGAAGGTGCAGGTGGGCCGCATCTCGTCATTCCGTACACGCTGGATGCGAACGACATGCGTTTTGCGACCGCGCAGGGCTTCAATTCGGGCGACCAGTTCTTCACCTATCTGAAGGATGCCTTCGATACGCTTTACGCCGAAGGGGAGGCTGGCCATCCTAAAATGATGTCGGTGGGGCTTCATTGCCGGCTGTCGGGCAGGCCCGGACGGGCGGCGGCGTTGGCGCGCTTCCTTGACTATATCTCGTCTCACGACAAGGTGTGGCTGCCGCGCAGAATCGATATCGCCTGGCACTGGCATGCGCATCACGCACATTAGACCGTGCGGGTGGACTGTATCCCGCCTGATTTCGGGAGCTCGGCCTTTAGTTTGTGTTTGAGTCGAGCTTTCGCGGCGATAACCGAGCAAGACAAATCTTTCGCTGCAGGTGCGCTGGAATTGGAAACCGGTATCTTTCCATCCCGTAAGCCGCCTTTTGCACCGATTTCGCGGAAACTCGGCGGGTGCGGGATCGAAAGCCAGTAACGGGTACCATCTGGATGAAAGTTGCCACATCAGCCGCAATCGACAAGCTTGTTGTTGCTCTTCATGCGTGCCAGCCGCTTCGCGTCTGGTCTTTGATCGTAACATTTTATGGTGATGCGGTGGTCCCGCGCGGCGGAGAAATCTGGCTCGGTACGATCTCCGAGCTGATGCAGGCCATGGAGATCGACGACCGGGCCGTTCGCGCGGCGATGTCACGTCTTGCCCGCGACGGATGGGTGGAACGCTACAAGATCGGCCGCAGAAGCTTCTATGGGCTCTCGGCCGCCGGCCACGATGAGTTTGCCGCCGCAAGCGAACGTATCTATACCCGTCCGGAAACGCAGGAGGGAGGCGAATGGCAGATCGTGCTCCTGGGCGAGGGTAACGGCCGCCAGAGCCAGCGCGAGCGCCTGCTGAAGGCTGGCTTCGGGCAGCTTTCGGCCAATATGCTGATCGGCACGATTGCGACGGCCATCCCAGGGCCGGCCGCGGGCGGGGCGACGCTGGTATTCCGCTCCACGCTCGAACGGGGCTCGGAGGAAGATCTCATAGGGCGTGCCTTCGATCTGGCGCCGCTGGCGGTGCGCTATCACGCGTTCATGGAGCGCTACAAACCTCTTTGGACAGCCCTTGATGACGGCGATCTTCTTGCCGGGATAGATGCCATGATCGCTCGTACGCTTCTCATTCACGACTACCGCCGCATCGTGCTGCGAGACCCGTTCCTGCCTAAACGTTACCTTCCCGAAGACTGGGCCGGCCATGAGGCGCGCAAGCTGTGCGCGGGTATCTACAAAGTGCTTCAGAAGCCGTCTGACGCCTGGCTTTGCTCAGCCGGACAATCTCGGGATGGCGATCTTCCCAAGCCGGTTTCCGGGTATTTTCAAAGGTTTGCCGAAGTCTGAAACATTCAGGCCGGAAATGTGATCGGCTACGGATTAATTCGTGACAAAATATCATTGCATATCACTAATATTGTCACGTATTATGTGGGCAACCTGAACGGAAGGTGTGCTCGATCCGTTGAGTTCGCGATGCCGGATCGAGGAGGAGGACCAGGCAGCCATGTATACGCAAGCGCTCAACAACCTCGAAGCCGTCACGGATGTGGAAGACGCCGGGCGCAATGCCGCGTTCCAGGCGCGTGTCGACAATGAGTATAAGATCGAGCCGAACGACTGGATGCCGGAAGGCTACCGCAAGACGCTGGTGCGCCAGATTTCTCAGCACGCGCATTCGGAAATCGTCGGAATGCTGCCCGAGGGCAACTGGATTACCCGCGCGCCGACGCTGAAGCGCAAGGCGGCGCTTCTCGCGAAGGTGCAGGACGAGGGCGGCCACGGGCTCTATCTCTATTCGGCAGCCGAGACGCTTGGCGCTTCGCGTGAAGAGCTGAACGAACAGCTTCTTTCCGGCAAGGCGAAATACTCCTCCATCTTCAATTACCCGACGCTGACATGGGCGGACATCGGTGCGATCGGCTGGCTGGTGGACGGTGCCGCGATCATGAACCAGATCCCGCTGTGCCGCTGCTCTTTCGGGCCTTATTCGCGCGCGATGATCCGCATTTGCAAGGAAGAAAGCTTCCATCAGCGCCAGGGCTACGAGCTGCTTCTGACGATGTGCAAATCATCGCAGGAGCAGAAGGACATGGTGCAGGACGCGCTGAACCGCTGGTGGTGGCCGTCGCTGATGATGTTCGGGCCGTCCGACAAGGATTCCCAGCATTCCGCGCAGTCCATGGCCTGGAAGATTAAGCGCTTCTCCAATGACGAGTTGCGCCAGAAATTCGTCGATGCCACGGTCCCGCAGGCGCATTACCTGGGGCTCACAATCCCCGATGAGGACCTCAAGTTCGACGAGGAAACGGGGCACTGGGAATACGGCGAGATCGACTGGTCGGAATTCGCCCGTGTGCTCAAGGGCGACGGCCCCTGCAACAGACAGCGCATGAAGGCACGGCGTAAGGCGCATGAGGATGGTGCCTGGGTGCGCGAGGCCGCGCTTGCCCATGCAGAGAAGAAAAAAGCGCGCAAGGCCCAAAAGGCCGCCTGACGAAGCTTACAAGGAAACGTCCGATGAATGAGAAAACCACTCCGCTTTGGGAAGTCTTCATTCGCTCGCGTAACGGCATGGCGCATCGCCATTGTGGGTCCGTGCATGCGGCGGATGCCGAAATGGCGCTTCAGGCCGCCCGCGATGTCTATACCCGCCGCGGTGAGGGACTCTCCATCTGGGTTGTGCCGTCGGCTGAGATCGTGGCATCCGATCCGGGAGCCAAGGACATGATGTTCGAGCCGACGGGAACGAAGATCTACCGTCATCCAACGTTCTACGAAATCCCCGAAGAAGTGGGGAACATGTGAGCACGCCTGGCTTGCGTGAGGAGGATGTGGTGATGAACGACCGTTTGTTCGCATATACCCTGCGGCTTGCAGACGACGCGGCGATCCTGGGCCAGCGCCTTGGCGAGTGGTGCGGCCATGCGCCGACGCTGGAAGAGGACATCGGGCTGGCGAATATCGCGCTCGACCATATCGGCCAGGCGCGCGCACTCTATACCTACGCCGGCGAAGTGGAGGGCAAGGGCCGCGACGAGGACCAACTCTGTTTCCTGCGCAAGGAGCGGGAGTTTTCCAACTGCCTGCTGGTCGAGCAGCCGAACGGCGATTTCGCCGAAACGATCGCGCGCCAGTTCTTCTTTTCCGCTTTCATGCTGCCTTTCTGGGAGAAGATGAAGGCGTCCAGGGACGAAACGCTGGCCGCGATCGCCGCAAAGGCTGAAAAGGAAGCCGCGTATCATCTGCGCCATTCCGCCGAATGGGTGATCCGCCTGGGTGACGGGACCAGGGAGAGCCATGAGCGCATGCAGGACGCGATCGAGCTTCTGTGGCCGTTCACGGGTGAGCTTTTCGAGGCGGATGACACCGTGAAAGCGCTGGTGGCGGAGGGAATCGCCGTCGATCCGGCGACGATGCGCGACGTATGGGGCGAGACGGTGAAGAAGGTGCTTGGTCAGGCCACGCTTGAGATGCCGGAGGAAGGCTGGGCCCAGACGGGCGGACGTTCCGGCATCCATAGCGAGCATTTCGGCCATCTTCTTACAGCAATGCAGTACATGCAGCGGGCCTACCCCGGCCTGAAGTGGTGATCGCCATGGCGAGCCTTGCCGAAAATCAAGGGAATAACAGGACGCTTCGCGACAGGGCCTGGGCTGTGGCGGCGAAGGTCGTCGACCCCGAGATACCGGTGCTCACGCTGGAGGATCTGGGCGTACTTCGCGATGTTCGCGTGGCAGACGACGGCGCGGTGGAGGTCGATATTACGCCTACTTACGTAGGCTGTCCGGCGATGGGCGTTTTCACCATGGATCTTGAAACGGAACTGGCAAAAGCAGGCTTCGACAAGGTGCGGGTAAAGACGGTGCTTTCGCCCGCCTGGACGACCGACTGGATATCGGCGGAGGCGAAGGAAAAGCTGCGCGAATACGGCATTGCTCCGCCGGAGGGCAAGGCGTCGCGCCGCGCGCTTTTCGGCGATGAAACCGTGACCTGCCCGCGCTGCGGATCGGAGAATACGGAAAAGATTTCGGAGTTCGGTTCCACCGCCTGTAAGGCGCTCTGGAAGTGCCGCGACTGCGCGGAGCCATTCGACTATTTCAAATGCATCTGACGGCCGCCGTGCCGGATATCGGGAGGACGAAAGGCATGTCGCCGCGTTTTCACACGCTCAAGATCAAGGACGTAAACCGCGAGACCGCCGATGCGGTATCGATATCCTTCGATGTGCCGGATGACCTGAAGAACGATTACAGCTTTTCCGCCGGTCAGTATCTGACGCTCAAGACGTTGATCGACGGAAGAGAAGTGCGCCGCTCCTACTCCATCTGCGCCGGTGAGCAGGACGGTGAATTGCGTGTCGCGATCAAGAGGATCGACGGCGGACAGTTTTCCACTTTCGCCAATGAAAACCTTGAGCCGGGAACGGAAATCGAGGTCATGAGCCCGTCCGGCCGGTTCCTGCTTCCCGACACGGATGGCAGCCCCAGAACGCTGGTGGCAATTGCCGCCGGTTCCGGCATCACACCGATCCTGGCGATGATCCGCACGGTGCTGGCGTGTGAACCGGAGACGCATTTCTTCCTGTTCTACGGAAATCGTTCGTCACAGTCGATCATCTTCAAGAACGAGCTTGAGGACCTGAAAGACCTGTTTCCCACACAGCTTTCCGTCTTCCACGTACTTTCACGCGAGGAACAGGACCTGCCGCTGCTTTCAGGCCGCCTCGACAGGGAAAAGCTGGAAACACTGCTCCGCCATATGGTGCCGGCGGAGGGCGTCGATCATTTCTTCCTCTGCGGCCCCGGAGAGCTGATAGAAACGGCGAAGGGCGCGCTAAAGGCGCTTGGCGTCGATGAGGGCAGGATCCACCAGGAGTTCTTCACGCCTGCCGATGGTTCCGCTCCACATGCGCCGAAGCCCGCTCACGAAGGAGCGGCGGTCGACCACAAGGCTATGGCCGAACTCGTCATGGACGGGGCGCGGGTTTCGGTGCCGATCGCCGCCGGCGAGACGATCATCGACGCTGCGGTTCGCGCGGGCGTCGAAGCGCCATATTCGTGCAAGGGCGGCATGTGCTGCACCTGCCGTGCAAAGTTGGTGGAAGGCAAGGTGGATATGGCCGTCAACTACTCGCTGGAGCCCTGGGAGGTGGAAGCCGGCTTCGTGCTGACCTGCCAGTCACGCCCGATCAGCGAGCGCGTGGTGCTCGACTACGACGAAATTTGAAGCCGTCGTGTCGCGTTGGTCAGCATTCTGACCTGATTTGCCAGGCCGGTGGACAGATTTGGAAAAGAGCGGTGAAAGCCACTCTTTGTGATGCATTGTCCAACCGGATTTTGTATGACTTTTGACAGGTTTTGATTTTCCTGCGGCCGGTATCAGCTCAATCTGCCCGCACGAAGGAGATACGCTCATACCTGTCAATCTCGCGTCACCGCTGAAAACGCCTTCCGTCGCCCCGCGTTCGGAGAGCGGGCTTGGGCTCGCGCTGATGGCGGGCGGAATGTTCCTCTTTTCCGCCGTCGACACGCAGGCGAAGTTCCTGACGGAAACACTGCATCCGCTACAGATCGTCTGGGTGCGGCAGCTTGGCCTTCTGCTCGGCGTTATCGTACTTCTGGCGGTGCGGGGGCTGCCTGTTCTCAGGACGAAAAACCCCATCCTTCAGATCTCGCGCGGCGTGCTGGCGGCAAGCTCGGCGACGCTCTTCATCGTCGCCGTGCGCTATGTGCCGCTGGCGGACGCCGTGGCGGTCAGCTTCGTGGCCCCTTTCATCGTCACGCTATTTGGAGCGCTTATCCTGCGCGAGCCGGTCGGTATTCGCCGCTGGAGTGCGGTGACGATCGGATTCATCGGCACATTGATCGTGATCCGGCCCGGCATGGGCGTGATCCACCCTGCCGTTTTGCTGGTGATTGTCGCGGCCACGCTCTTCGCCTTCCGCCAGATACTTTCCAGGGTATTGAGCGGCGCGGACAGGACGTCAACGACGGTTGCCTACACAGCGCTCGCCGGCAGTGCCGTCCTGACAGTGCCTTTGCCTTTCGTCTGGACATGGCCGCAGACGAACCTCGAGATCGCTCTTTTATGCGGAATCGCGGTTCTGGCCGCGCTTGCCGAACTTTTCGTGATAAAGGCGCTGGAAGTCGCGCAGGCGGTTGTCGTGGCGCCCGTTCAATACACCCTTTTGCTGTGGAGCACGATGTACGGTTACCTGGTGTTCCACCACCTGCCGGACTTCTGGACATGGGTGGGCGCCCTCGTCATCGTGGCGACCGGCCTCTACACCCTGCACCGTGAGCGGGTGATGGCCCGCGCGACACGGAAAACCAAATAAGTGCCCGGAGATGAAAGCGGAGGAGACGATGACGATCGAACGCTTCATGGTGGAAGGTCAGTTGCCGCCCGTCAGCCACTATTGCCACTCTGTGCGAGCCGGAAATCAGGTGTGGGTGTCGGGCGTCGTGGGAATGCGCGCCGACGGCACGATCCCCGAAGATACCGTCTCGCAATTCGACATCGCGATGGACGCGCTCGACGCGTGCTTGCGTGCAGCGGGCGGCAGGCCGGAGGACATCGTGAAGGTGCAGGTTTTCCTGACCGACATTTCGGAGCGGGCGGCGATCAACCCGCGCCGTCAGGCCTATTTCGGCGAGCATCGCCCGGCTTCCACACTTGTGGAGGTTTCCGCACTTGTCGACCCGCGCATGAAGGTCGAGATCGAGTGCCAGGCCGTTCTGCCGGAGGGGCGCTAAAGCGCTTCGCTTGCTTTCGGGAAGAGAACAGTCACTTGAAACCGGCCGCGCGCAACCCGTTCAGGAGTTTTCTGGAGTTTTCCTCATTGCCGATGTTGCTGGCGAAGATCGCGGCATCGAAAAAGGGATAAAGGCGCAAGGCCTTTTCAACTTCGCGTTGGGCGGCTTCCATCCGCCCGAGACGCGCGTTTGCGGCTGCAAGGACCGCGTGGGGAGCCGGATCCTCGTCGAAGCCGCGTGCGCCGGCGCTCAATAGATCGGCCGCGTCTTTAAAACGGCCGACGAGGTAATACCCAACCGCAAGATTGGTCAGGGTCCAGCTCGACGATTCCGGGTCGATTCGTATGGAAAGTTCGAGATTACGGATTCCTTCTTGGAAATCTCCGGAAAAGATCATCACGCTGCCGCAAGTCGATCTGGCCTGGGCATCATTGGGGTTGATTTCAACCGCGCGCAAGCATTGCGCCCGGGAAGAAGCGAGCCTGCCTTGCAAGTACAGAATCTCAGACCGGGCGGTCATGGCCAGGACGTTTCGCTCATCCAACGCCAACGCCCGGTCCGCGTATTCGATGCCTTTGTCGAGGGCGGAGGTCGGCCACTCGCTCCATCCCCATGAAACGTCATTGACATTCGTGAACGCCAGGCTCGCATAGGCATCGGCGTAGTTTGGATCTTTCTCCGCCGCGGCGAGAAAGAGCTTGCGCGCCTCGATATTCGCCTTGCGCTCCACCCGGCGGATCAGTGACCGGCCGCGCAAGACCAGATCGTAGGCATCCAGCGCTTCCGTCGGCGTCTCGAAGGCGCGTTGCTGCTCTATGCGATT
This sequence comes from Hongsoonwoonella zoysiae, assembly GCF_013266695.1. Classification (GTDB taxonomy): domain Bacteria; phylum Pseudomonadota; class Alphaproteobacteria; order Rhizobiales; family Stappiaceae; genus Hongsoonwoonella; species Hongsoonwoonella zoysiae. The sequence goes on along the minus strand of NZ_JABRXF010000002.1, from coordinate 858,761 downwards.
GAGGCCGACCGCCAGCGAACCGGCAATAGCGTTTGTGATCCGATCCTGAACTTCGAACAGGTCTTCGATCGGGGCCTCGTAGCGCCTGGACCACATCAAGATCCCGTCGCGCGCATCCGTGAGCTGAACGTTCAGGCGAAGCTTCTCGCGGCCGCGCTGAATAGATCCGCCGATCACGTAACGTGCTTTCAGTTCTTTCCTGAGAGCGTCGATATCCGCGGGGCGGTCTGCGAAGGGAGCAACCGCGTTCCACGACAGGACCAGCAATTCGGAAAACCTGCCGAGATGGCTGATAACGTCTTCCGTCACGCCGTTCGCGAAATACGCTTCTTCAGCGTTGTTGGCCGGATCCTTGAACGGGAGTATGGCCACGACCGGCCTACTGTCGGTTGGTGCGCGCGATTGATCAAAAGTTCGACGACCTCCCGGGAAGGAATCCAGAAGAGCCGTGGTGGCTAGCCCCAGGGCGAATATGGCGCCGAACACGGCGACGAAAGCCAGCGGCCGCCGATACTTGCGCCCAGGCGGTGGTCTGGCCTGGAGGGTGAATGGAGGGCGTGCAAAATATATACGGACCGGGTCGGAAATATTCTTGACGCTGTGCGCTCCGCCGTCGGCAAATGCAACAGGCAGGCGCTTGCCAAGCTGGTCCCGCACGGCCCTGGTTATCGCGATGCCGCCCGGCGGCGCGAGGGTCTGAACCCTTGCGGCGACGTTCACGCCTTCGCCGAAGATATCGTCGCCGTCGGCAATAACGTCGCCGAGGTTAACGCCGACCCGGAAAGAAAGCGGCGTTCCGGAGCTGGCTGAAGGATCTGCGTCCGCCATCGCGCTTTGAAACTCCGTAGCGGCCGCGACCGCTTCCACCACGCTAGGAAATTCCGCCAGGAACGCATCGCCCGCGGTTCCCACGAGGCGCCCGCCGTGTGCCGAAACTATCTCCCGCGCGCGGTCCATGGACTGCGCGACCGCCGCCTGGGTGGCGCCCTCGTCGGAATTCATCAAGGCGCTATAGCCCGCGACGTCGGCGTGAAGGATCGCCGCAAGCCTGCGTGTGGTCGGGTGCGATCTATCGTTCACGATATCGAGATGGCCATAGTGGCCGCTCCTTTGTCGCCAAGGATTGTGCTAAAATAACACAGACAAAGCCGCATAAAGTTCCGATAAGGAAGATGAATGAAACGGCTTGCGACAACCTCGTTTCTCACAATGACCTTAATGGTCTTCTTCGCTGCGGAAAGTATTTTGTTCGCGGGCGAGGTGATAAACGCGCGCCCGGGCGGGCTTGCGGTAAAGGGGTATGACGTCGTTGCCTATTTCACGGAAGGGCGCCCAACGCTCGGCAGGGAAGGCATTGAACACACGTGGCAGGGCATTCGCTGGCGTTTTGCCAATCAGAAGCATCTGACAATTTTCGCGGAGGACCCGGTACGTTACGCGCCTCGCTACGGCGGGTTTTGCGCGGGCGGCGTTGCGATCGGAAACCTCGCGCCCATCGATCCGGAAGCTTTCGTGATCATCGACGGAAGGCTCTACTTGAACTACGACAAGCCTACACGCGATGAATTCGCCGAGAAAGCGGAAGAAAGCGTCGCGAAGGCCGACGCTAATTGGAAACGCATCGGGCAGACGGAATAGGAATTGTAGCTTTTCCGGAATTGCATCAGGACGTCAGGCTTCGCGCGCCATTCAGCAAAATCGCCGTCGCGATGTCGGCGTAATCCTCGCGGCTGACAGGGCCGTGCGGACGGAACCAGAGGTAATGCCAGTTCACCATGCCGAAGAGGCTCATGGTAACCGGCTTCAGCAATTTCGAGCCGTCCCCGAGTTCGGGGATCGCTTCTACGATGGCCTCGGAGAAAAGACGCACCAGATGGCGCTCCTTCTCCTTCAATTCCTCCTGTTGATCGGGGGCCAGGCGCTTCATGTCGTTGATCTGGATCTTGTGCTCGGCGTTGGCGTCGCGATAGGCCTCAAGCAGCGCACCGACATAGTTGCGCAGGCGCTGCTCGGCCGCTCGTGAAGGATCGTGAGCGGCTTCGACGCCGGCGATCAGCTCGTCCAGATGGTCGCGGATAATGTCGAAGAGAAGCTGATCCTTGTTCGCATAGTAATGGTAGAGCAGCGCCTTGGAGACGCCGCAGCCTTGCGCGATCTGGCTCATCGATGCGCGGTCGAAGCCATGCTCGGAGAACAATTCCGCCGAGGTCTTGAGGATCGCCTTGCGCTTCTCGTCGTAGTCTTCCGCGCGCGGACGCGCCATCTGCCTGCTCCGTTATCGATGAACCATGTGAGGGGACGGACGCTCCGTTATCAGGATTTCGGCCTATGGTCGACCACGCGCTTCGCTTTGCCCATGGATCGTTCGATCGATCCCGGAGCGGCGACGAAAACGCGGGCGGAAATGCCGATGACGTCCTTAATGTGTTTCCTGAGCTCCGCCGCCTGTATCTCGCGGCTTGATGAATCGGCCTGTGTCTCCGTCGCCTCCACATGAACGGTCATATCGTCCATGCGGCCCTCGCGCGTAAGCTCGATGTAATAGTGCGGGGCAAGCCCGCTGCAGCGAAGGATCTGCTCTTCGACCTGTGTCGGGAAAACGTTAACGCCACGCACGATCATCATGTCGTCCGACCGGCCGGTAACCTTTTCCATGCGGCGCATGGAGCGCGCGGTGCCAGGAAGCAGGCGCGTAAGGTCCCTCGTTCGGTAGCGCACGACCGGCATCGCTTCCTTGGAAAGGGAGGTGAAGACAAGCTCGCCGACTTCCCCGTCGGGCAGGACTTCGCCCGTCGCCGGGTCGATGATCTCCGGATAGAAGTGATCCTCCCAGATGTGCAGGCCGTCCTTCGTCTCCACGCATTCGTTGGCGACACCCGGACCTATCACCTCCGACAGGCCGTAGATGTCGACGGCGTGCATGTCGAAGGCCTGTTCGATCTCGCCGCGCATCGCGTTTGTCCACGGTTCGGCGCCGAAAATGCCGACTTTCAGTGAAGAGGCGCGCGGGTCGATGCCCCGGTGGCGGAATTCGTCAAGGATCGCCAGCATGTAGGACGGCGTCACCATGATGATGTCCGGCTCGAAATCCTGAATGAGCGAGACCTGGCGCTCGGTCATGCCGCCGGACATGGGGATAACGGTGCAGCCCAGTTCCTCGGCTCCGTAATGCGCGCCGAGACCGCCGGTGAAAAGGCCGTAGCCATAGGCCACGTGAACCTTCATGCCCGCACGCCCGCCCGAAGCGCGGATGGAGCGCGCGACCACCGTCGACCATGTCTTGATGTCGTTTATCGTGTAACCGACGACTGTGGGTTTGCCTGTGGTGCCCGATGATGCGTGCACACGCACCACCTGCTCGCGCGGGACGGCGAACATGCCGAAGGGGTAATTGTCGCGCAGGGTCTGTTTGGTCGTGAAGGGGAAATGCCTGAGGTCGGCCAGTTCCTTCAGATCTCCCGGGTGAACGCCCTTTTCGTCGAACGCCTGCCGGTAATGCGGCACGTTTTCATAAGCGTGGGCGAGCGACCATCTGAGCCTTTGCAGCTGTAGCGCGGAAATTTCGTCGCGCGAAGCGGTCTCGATCGGCTCCAGATCGCCGGGACGGGGGGAGAGGTCGAGCATTTGGACGTTCCTCCGATAACCGTGCCTTGCTGTTGCGACACGGTGATTATTTCTTGTTTTCAGACATCGACGAGGGTGCCGGCAATGGTGCGGGAGTTTCCGCGAAATTCGGCGACCGTTTCGCCGGCTTCATTTGTGACCGTCACATCCGTGATGCCGGAGCGGCCTTCGCGGTAACGTTCCACCGCGCTAGCCGTCAGTCGTTCTCCCAGACGGGCTGGCCTGAGGAAGGATACCGCACAGTGGCTTGCCACCGTGCTCTGGTTCCAGCTGTTGCAGGCAAACGCAAAGGCGGAATCGGCAAGCGTGAAGATGTAGCCGCCGTGGCAGATGCCGTGGCCGTTCACCATGCGCTCGTCGATGGTCATGGCGATCTCCGCCTTGCCCGGGCCGACGTCCACGATTTTCATGCCAAGCCCCTGGCTGGCTTTATCCTCGGCCCACATGGCCTCCGCGCAGGCTTGCGCAAGTTGCTGTGGCGTCATCACTTGTCCTCCACGGGCGGCTTGCCGGTGAATTCGGCGGCGCGCTTTTCCATGAACGCGCGGACGCCTTCCGCGTAATCGGGGGAGCGTCCGGCGCGGCCTTGAAGATCACGCTCGAGATCAAGCTGAGTGTCGAAATCGTTCGTAGCCGAGGCTTCCATCGCTTGCTTGATCAGGCCAAGGCCGTAGGTCGACGCCCGCGCCAGATCATGCGCGATCTTGGAAGCTGTGGGGATGAGATCGTCATCGGGAACGGCCCTCCAGATCATGCCCCATTCCTCGGCTTGAACGGCCGGAACCGGCTCGGCCAAAAGCGCCAGCGCCTTCGCCCGCGCCATGCCGACAAGACGCGGCAAGGTCCATGTGCCGCCGGAATCCGGCAGGAGGCCGATCTTGGAAAACGCCTGGATGAATTTCGCGCTCTCGCCCGCTAGCACGATATCGCAGGCGAGCGCGATATTGGCGCCGGCACCGGCAGCGACACCGTTCACGGCGGCAATGACGGGCTTGGGCAGCGCCTTTATGCGTCGAAGCAGCGGATTGTAGTAATTTTCGATGGTGACTGTGAGATCGGGCGGCGCACCATCCTTCGGCGTGACCCTGTCCGATAGGTCCTGGCCGGCCGAAAAGGCACGTCCCGCGCCCGTCAGGAGCACGGCGCGGATCGTATCGTCCTTTGACGCTTTCTCCAGCGCTTCGGCCAGATGCTCATGCATTTCCACGTTGAAGGAATTCAGCTTGTCGGGCCGGTTGAGCGTGATCGTGAGCACGCCTTCGGCGGTCTCGGTCAATACCGGTGCGTCGGCCATCGATGTTTCCTCCCAATACCCGCAGACCGGGCGATTGTGAGTCCGGTCTTGCGGTTACACGTCGGCAGTTCGTGAATTTTTCACTTGACTGACCGTCCGGTCGGTTAATTATTATGTCTTAACGAAATGCGCTGTCAATCACCGGCGGCAAATCCAATTGAGCGGGACACCAAGTCTCTGCAGGGGAGGAAGCTCATGGCCGATTTTTTCGCCACCCACAGGGCGACGCTCGACAAGGCGTTGGAGACGATCCGAACGCGCGGCTATTGGTCCGCCTATCCGGAAATGCCGTCCGGCAAGATCTATGGCGAGACGGCGAAGGACGATGGCGAGGCGGCCTTCAAGGCGCTTCTTGGAAAGCCGTTCGATCTCAGCCAGCCTTCTGATGGCGGAAGCGTTGGGGAGGAAGTCAGCCCCTATGGCCTGAAGCTTGGCATCACTTATCCGAGTGCGTCGGCGGATACTCTGGTCAGTGCCGCCAAATCGGCGATGAAGGGCTGGGCCCACGCGACGCCGCAGGAGCGGGCGGGCGTGTGCATCGAAGTCCTCCATCGACTGAACAAGCAAAGCTTTCTGCTGGCGAACGCGGTGATGCATACATCGGGGCAGGCATTCATGATGGCCTTTCAGGCAGGTGGCGCGCATGCGCAGGACCGGGGCCTGGAAGCTGTCGCCTATGCTTATGACGAGATGACGCGCATCCCCGCTCATGCGCGTTGGGAGAAACCGCAAGGCTCCAAGGAGCCTCTCGTTCTCGAAAAACAGTTTCGCATCATCCCGCGCGGCGTGGCGCTCGTCATCGGTTGCTCGACATTTCCGACGTGGAACTCCTATCCGGCGTTTTTCGCGAGCCTTGCGACCGGCAATGCGGTGATCGTCAAGCCGCATCCGGGCGCGATCCTGCCGCTTGCGCTGACCGTACGCGTGGCCCAAGAGGTGCTGAAGGAAGCGGGATTTGACCCGAACACCATTCTTCTTGCCGCCGACAGCGCCGAAAAGCCGCTGGCGAAAGACCTCGTCACGCATCCCGATGTCGCCATTGTCGACTACACCGGATCGCCCGCATTTGGAGAATGGGTGCGGGAAAATGCGAAAGGCAAGCAGGTCTATACCGAGGAGGCGGGCGTCAATTCCATTGTCGTCCACTCCACCGACAACCTGAAGGGAATGGCGAGCAACATCGCCTTTTCGCTTTCGCTCTATACGGGGCAGATGTGTACGGCCCCTCAGAACATCTTCGTACCGAAGGAAGGCATCGAGACGGAAGACGGGCACAAATCCTTCGACGAGGTGTGTGAGGCGATCAAGGTTTCCATCGACAAGCTGCTGGGCGATCCGCAGCGCGCGGCTGCGGTGCTGGGTGCGGTACAGAGCACGGCGACGATGGAGCGCGTTAATGCATCGAGATCGCTCGGGCGCGTGGTGCGCGACAGCACCCCAGTCGAGGGCATGGACGAGGCGCGCACGGCAACGCCGCTCGTCATCGCCGTCGAGGCTAAGGACGAGGGCGCCTATCTGCAGGAGCGCTTCGGCCCGATCAGCTTTATCGTCGCGACCGACGGCATCGAGGACGCAATAGAGCGGGCGGCGAATTCGGCGAAAACGCGCGGTGCGATAACCGCTTCGCTCTACTCCACCGACGAGGCGGTGGTGGAGAAGGCGATCGAGGCGTTCGGTGAAGGAGGCGTGTCGCTGTCGCTGAACCTCACCGGCGGCATATTCGTCAATCAGAGTGCCGCATTTTCGGATTTTCACGTCACGGGCGCAAATCCGGCCGGCAATGCCAGCCTTTGCGACAGTGCGTTTGTGGCAAACCGTTTCCGCGTGGCAGGCGTGCGGCGGCCCGTCGCCGCCTGAGGGAGAAACCGCGCGAGGAGTCTCGATCAGGGCAAGTCCTCATCGGACATTACAGGGAGGAAGACATGGCAAATTTCTGGAACAAGATCGGGCGTGCCGCCGCGACCTCGGTTGCGGTGCTGGCGCTGGGCGCGGCAGCCCATGCCGCGGATACCATCAAGATCGGCTCGTCGCTTTCGATGACCGGCCCGGCCTCCTTCCTGGGCGACCCGGAAGGCAAGACGCTTGAGATGTATGTCGAGGAAATCAACGCCAATGGCGGCGTCAACGGCAAGCAGCTTGAGCTCGTTGTTTATGATGATGCGGCCGACGCCAACAGCGCGCGCACCTTTGCGACCCGCCTTGTCGAGGATGATGAGGTGATCGCGGTCGTCGGCGGCTCGACCACGGGCGCGACCATGGCCATGGTGCCGGTGTTTGAGGACGCGGGCATTCCGTTCATCTCGCTTGCGGGTGCCGTGGTCATCATCGATCCGGTGAAGGAATACGTCTTCAAGACGCCGCATACCGACCGCATGGCCTGCGAGAAGATCTTCGAGGACATGAAGAAGAACGATATTTCGAAGATCGGTATGATTTCCGGCACCGGCGGTTTCGGCAAGTCGATGCGCGGCCAGTGTATGGATGTGGCCGGCAACTACGGCATCGAGATCCTGGCCGACGAAACTTACGGGCCGAAAGACGCCGACATGACGCCGCAGCTTACCAAGATCAAGGGAACGCACGGCATTCAGGCCGTGGTCAATCCCGGCTTCGGCCAGGGGCCGGCCATCGTGACCCGCAACTATCGTCAGCTCGGGATCGACGTGCCGCTCTATCAGAGCCATGGCGTTGCGTCCAAGTCGTTCATCGATTTGGCGGGCGAAGCGGCTGAAGGCGTGCGCCTTCCCGCGGCCGCGCTTCTGGTCGCGGAAAAATTGCCTGACGACGATCCGCAAAAGGCGGTGGTGACCGGCTACAAGACGAAGTACGAGGAAACGACGGGCGAGCCGGTTTCCACCTTCGGCGGCCACGCCTATGACGGCTTGATGATCCTTGTCGAGGCGATGAAGCGTGCCGGCTCCGAAGACCCGGCCGCAATCCGCGACGAGATCGAAAAGACGCAAGGTTTCATCGGCACGGGCGGTACGGTCAACATGTCGGCGGAAGACCATCTCGGTCTCGATCTGTCCGCCTTCAAGATGCTGGAGATCAAGGACGGCGACTGGACGATCGTCAACTGATCCATCCTGTATGACCGACAGGTCCGGGGGCGCTTCCCGCGCACCCCGGACCACCTCCAGGCAAAACCATGCCGGATCGTGACGGGCCCGAGCCCTCTCGTTTCCGGCATCAAGGATGCGAAATGGCATGGCCGAATTCCTGCAATTCTGCGCGTCCGGGCTGACCGTTGGCGCGGTCTACGCGCTCGTCGCGCTGGGCTTCACGATCATCTACAACGCTTCCGACGTCGTGAATTTCGCGCAGGGCGAGTTCGTCATGATCGGAGGCATGACGACCGTATTCGCGACCGCTGCCGGGGTTCCGCTGCCTGCCGCCGTATTGATCGCCATCCTTGCTGCGATGGCCATCGGGCTGCTGCTGCATCGCCTGGCGATCGAGCCGGCAAGGGGCGCTTCGCCCGTGACGCTGATCATCATCACGATAGGGGCCTCGATCTTCTTGCGGGGCCTTGCGCAGATCGTCTTCGACAAGCAGTTTCATTCCCTGCCGTCTTTTTCAGGAGATACGCCCATAAATATAGGCGGGGCGCTCGTGCTGCCGCAAAGCTTCTGGGTGCTTGGCGGGGCGCTTGTCATCGTTATCGCGCTCTGGGCCTTCTTCAACCGTACGGTCATCGGCAAGGCAGTGCTTGCCACGGCGGCTAACCGGCTGGCCGCGCGGCTTGTCGGCATCAACACATCCTTCGTGATCGGCCTTTCCTTCGTGCTTTCCGCGGCAATTGGCGCAATCGCCGGCATCCTCGTTACGCCGATTACCCTGACAAGCTACGACATCGGCACGCTTCTGGCGCTGAAAGGCTTTGCCGCCGCGATGCTGGGCGGGATGGGCAATCCCATCGGCGCGATTATCGGCGGGCTTCTCGTTGGCCTGCTGGAAGCCTTCGGCGCGGGCTATATCTCCTCCACCTACAAGGACGCGATGGCCTTCATCGTCATTCTCGCTGTTCTTTTCGTCATGCCCTGCGGCCTGCTTGGCCGTGCCAGCGTGGAAAGGGTGTGACCATGCGCAAGCTCATGTCAAACCGCCTTGTCGTACCGGCGTTCCTCGCTCTGCTTGTCGTCGCGCTTGCCTTCGTCATGCCGTCGAATTTTTATTTCCGGGTCGCGGCTCTCGTCTGGATTTCAGCACTTGCCGTGATCGGGCTGAACCTCTTGATGGGGTTCGCAGGTCAAGTGAGCCTGGGTCATGCGGGTTTCTTCGGCCTTGGTGCTTATTCGGTGGCGATCCTGCCGGCTCAATTCGGCTTGCATCCAGTCATCGCGCTGATCGCCGGGGCGGCAGGTTGCGCTTTGCTCGCATTCGTCGTCGGGCGGCCGATCCTGCGCCTCAAGGGGCATTATCTTGCCGTCGCTACCCTCGGCTTCGGCATTCTGGTATCGATGGTGATCTCCAACGAGGCGTGGTTGACGGGTGGGCCGGACGGGATGCCCGTGTCCCGGCTCACCCTGTTCGGTTGGCGTGCGCGCGGCGCAGACACGTGGTACTGGATCACCGGCGGGCTGATGGTGGTCGGCGCGCTGCTTGCGGTGAACCTTGTGGCGAGCCCGACGGGTCGCGCACTTCGCGCCCTGCATGATTCCGAAGTCGCGGCGCGCGTCGTGGGCGTGGATGTCGCCCGCTACAAGCTGATCGTATTCGTCATCTCCGCCATTTATGCGTCGGTCGCAGGTTCGGCGCTCGCCCTCGTCAACGGCTTCATCACGCCGGATGCCGCCGGCTTCCTGCATTCAATCCAGCTTGTGACCATGGTCGTGCTGGGCGGCATGGGCTCGATCCTTGGCTCGGTCGTGGGCGCTGCGGTGCTGGTGGTGCTGCCGCAGGTGCTCACGGTTTTCCATGAATACGAGCACCTGATGCTTGGCTTCATGATGATGGCTTTCATGATCCTGCTTCGCAGTGGAATTGTTCCAAGCCTGTCCACGCTGATCGCCGGGAGGCGGGCATGAGTGTGATCAAGGTCGAGGAAATTGGCATTTCCTTTGGCGGCGTGAAGGCGGTCGATCATGTGAGCTTTTGCGTCAATGAAGGCGATGTCTTTTCGATCATCGGGCCGAACGGTGCGGGCAAGACGACGCTCTTCAACCTCGTCTCGGGCGTCTATCAGCCGAAGTTTGGGAAGGTGTTTCTGGAAGGCGCGGATGTGACGGGCCTTGAACCGCAGGTGCTGGCCAGGCGCGGTCTGTCGCGGACGTTCCAGAACCTGCAGGTCTTTTTCCGTATGACGGCACGGGAAAATGTCATGGTTGGGCGACACCTGAAGGAGGAGCGTGGGCTTTTGGCCCACCTGCTGGCGCTTCCGGCGACCGCCCGCCAGAACCGCGAAAGTGCCGCGTCGGCCGATGTTTATCTGGAGCGCGTCGGGCTCGGCGCCTATGCCGACACACCTGCATCGGCCATGCCCTACGGGGCGCTGAAGCGGCTTGAAATCGCGCGTGCGCTTGCCGCTGAACCGAAGGTGCTTCTGCTTGACGAGCCGGCTGCCGGCTGCAACGCGGTGGAGACGGAAGAGATCGAGAAGCTCGTCCGAAAGATCGCCGATGAAGGAACGACTGTCGTCCTCGTCGAGCATGACATGAAGATGGTGATGCGCATTTCCGACCGTGTACATGTTCTGGAATTCGGCAAGACGCTTGCCGAAGGCACGGCGGAAGAGGTGAGAACGCACCCGAAGGTGATTGAGGCATACCTCGGCACCCATGGTTCGAAGGAGGCCGCCGTTGCGCTCGGATGAAGCCCTTTTGCAAATCGATGCGCTGCGCTCCGGCTACGGGCGGATCGAGGCGCTGCACGGCGTTTCGATGGAAGTTAATCGTGGCGAGATCGTTGCGCTCGTCGGCAGCAACGGGGCCGGTAAGACGACGCTTTTGCGCGCGGTGTCCGGCGTCCAGCCGGTGTCGGCGGGTTCGATCTTCTTCGATGGGCGGGAGATCACGAAATCCGAACCGCATTCGCGCGTCAAACGCGGCATAGCGCAGGTTCCTGAAGGAAGGCAGATTTTCTCGCCGCTTTCTATCGAGGACAATCTGCGCCTTGGCGCCTACTTGCGTAAAGGAGTGGAGATCGACCGTGACCTTGACATGGTCTACGATCTGTTCCCGGTCCTCAAGGAAAGACAGCGGAACCCGGCGGGCGGCCTTTCCGGCGGCCAGCAGCAGATGCTGGCGATCGGCCGCGCGCTGATGAGCGGGCCGAAGCTTCTGCTCCTCGACGAACCCTCGATGGGGCTGGCGCCCATCCTCGTCGAACAGGTGTTCGGGATCGTGGAAAGGCTGAGGGACGAAAGCGGCGTCACCGTTTTTCTGGTCGAGCAAAATGCCTTTGCCGCGCTCTCCATTGCAGATCGGGGCTATGTCATTGAAACCGGCGAGATTGCCATAAGCGGAACCGGCAGGGAGCTTCTGGACGACGAACGCGTGCGTGAAGCTTATCTCGGCGTTTGATGGATAGGCAAAAAATCCGTGGAGTGAATTGGCATTCGATCGGTATAGCGCAATGAAAATTCAGGATTTCCCGATATTTTCTTCCGCACCGGGTTTACCTGCGCTGTCTGAGGGTTGTCTTATGTGGCCGATCGGGGATTCCCGGATGGGCAGGCAAGATGCCGCGTGCCGGGACCGACCAAACAGAATTTCGGGAGCCGGCCATGCTGCATCTGGACGAACGCGCCACACGTGAAGCCCTTGAATGGCGACCGCTCGTCGAAGCGCTGCGGGAGATGTTCAAGACAGGCTGTGAAATGCCTGTGCGCCATCACCACGATTTCGAAGTGCCGGGAGAGCCGGACGGAACACTTTTGCTCATGCCCGCATGGCTTCCGGGAAAGTACATCGGCGTGAAGATGGCGACCGTCGTGCCCGGAAATGGTGGGCGCGGACTTCAGGCGGTGATGGCGAACTACTGCCTTTCGAGCGCAATGACCGGAGAGATGCTGGCGATGATCGATGGTGGCGAATTGACCGCACGCCGCACCGCCGCCACCTCGGCTCTTGCAGCCGACTATCTGGCGCGAAAGGACGCGAGCCATCTTCTGGTTGTAGGGACCGGGCGCATCGCGCGAAACCTGGTGCCCGCGCATGCCGCCGTCCGCAAGATCGAATACGTTCGGGTATGGGGGCGGGACCCCGTGAAAGCTCTGGCATTCGCGGAAGAAATCGCCAGGGAAGAAGGCATCGCCTGCGCGCCGGTGAGCAACCTGGATGAAGCGGTATCGGAAGCGGATATCGTGACTGCCGCCACGCTTTCCGATCAACCTCTGATCCGGGGTGAAGCCTTGCGCGAGGGGACGCATGTCGATCTCGTCGGCGCTTTCAAGCCGTCGATGCGCGAAAGCGACGATGAAGCGGTCCGCCGTTCCGCCGTCTTCGTCGATACGAGGGCGGGCGCGCTCAAGGAAGCCGGCGATATCATTCAAGCTATCGATTCAGGTGCAGTCGGGCCGGAGGCCGTCAAAGGCGATCTCTTCGACCTTGTGCGTGGCGCGCAGCCGGGCCGGACGAGCGCTTCCGAGGTCACGCTGTTCAAGATGACCGGGGCCGCGCTCGAAGACCTTGCCGCAGGCATTCTGGCCTATGAGGCCTCGGCGAAGGAATAAATGGCGATTGCCGGCGCGCCCGGTTCTCCCGGGTGGACGCCGGGAAGCGTCCCGGCTCTCTTCAGGTCATGAGGCCGGGAGTGTCCGACGCCGTGATGACCGTCCAAAGCGACAGGACGACAACGCAAGCACCCACGACGATATGGTTCCACGTCGCGACGGGCATGCTCGAGAACTCGAGCGCCCATGGCGCGATGACAAGCCACAGGCCGAAGATGACGCTGAACCATTCTTCCGACTTGTGGAAGGCGGAAAGCGCCGCAAAGGCCGCGGCCGTTATCAGGGCACCCATTATCCAGGCATTCCAGGTCGGGTTCATGGCGTCGGCATAGGCCAGGGTCCAGGGCGAAACGATCATCCAAAGCCCAAGGCCAAGGCAGATTACATCCTTCCACTGCAGCGACAGTTTTCTCGAAAGCGTGCTCATGGCTTACTTCCTTTCGCAAGTTTTGTGCGAAATCAGGCCGGTGGCCGTGTAGCCCCCAATTTCTCCGTCCTTGCGAATATCAGGATACCACTGGAACACATGTCGCCAAATCCGAATGGAATTTGGCAGCATGGATACGTTCAAGATACTGACATTGAAAAGTTCTCTGGTTCAATACAGGCCGTTTCCGAAAGATGCATCGGCATTTTTCGGGTTTTAACTTCTGAAATTGTCGGAAAGCTCGGTTCATCGACCACGATAATTGGTGGGTGGTTACGAAGCTTTTTTAAGCGGTGCCGCTTTTCTTGGAACATATCCTGAAATTTTCGAGCCGGATTTCGCTTTCGTGGAAAGCGCTCCATGCGCGGGAAAACGTCTATCCGCGCCTGCCCGGCATCGCCACCCGTGACCGGTCATCTGATGTCGAGATCGGCCGGCCCGATGCCGGCAAGTCCGCCCGCCCAGGCCGCTTGCCAATGCCGGGCTGTCGGCAAACGAAGCCGTCAGCCTCTGCAAACCGTGTCCGGTTCCGGGAAAAATCTCAATTTTGTAGGTTTTTCAATACGATCGTCGAAAACGGGCATTTTTTAAACCGGGTGGCAGTGGCCTTACACCGGGCGGCAGTCGCCCGCGCCCGGGGATCCCAACTTCCTCTGCCGAGAAGGCTGCACAGGTTTATTTCCGGTTCGAAATTACGACGGCAGGATCATGAATCACACTTCATCTAAATTGAAGCGGGTCAAATAAATCAATAAGATCAATGGTATAAAGCGGGTTCCTTCACGGTTAGGCGTTCGGGAATTCTTCTTGACATTGTTTAATTTGTTAGTTTAGCTAAACATAACCGGCGGAAAATTTTTGACTGCCAGCCGTCGGAGGGGCGGCCGTTTGTCTCGACAAAAGAATGGGCGGTCATCAATCTTGGGAGGAAATTATGCGCATCCTCGTGACGACTGCGCTGGCCGCAGCTGTGTCCGCTGTGTCCTTTTCTGGCGCGAACGCTCAGGACAAGGAGATCACTCTGTGTTGGGCCGCCTGGGATCCGGCGAACGCTCTTGTCGAGCTTTCCAAGGATTTCACGGCGAAAACCGGTATCGGCATGAATTTCGAATTCGTGCCGTGGACGAGCTTCGCCGACCGTATGCTGAACGAACTAAACTCCGGCGGTAAACTCTGCGACCTGATGATCGGCGACAGCCAGTGGATTGGTGGCGGCGCCACCTATGGTCACTATGTCAAGCTGAACGATTTCTTCGAAAAGGAAGGCATCTCGATGGATGACTTCCTTCCCGCAACGGTAAACGCTTATTCGACATGGCCGAAGGGAACGCCGAATTACTACGCGTTACCCGCGATGGGTGACGCCCTTGGCTGGGTCTACCGCAAGGACTGGTTCGAGCGCCCGGAAATCCAGGAAGCGTTCAAGGCCGAATATGGCCGCGATCTGGCCGTGCCAAAGAACTGGACCGAGCTGCGTGAAATCGCCCAGTTCTTCCAGGGCCGTGAAATCGACGGCAAGAAGGTCTACGGCGCCGCAATCTATACCGAGCGCGGCTCGGAAGGCATCACCATGGGCGTGACCGCGGCCCTTTATCCGTGGGGCTTCAAATACGAAAACACCCCCGGCAAATACGATATGGAAGGCGCGGTAAACTCGGCCGAAGCCGTAGAGGCTCTCGAGTTCTACAAGTCGATGTATGAAACCGCGACGCCTCCGGGCCATTCCGATGCTTACATGGTGGCCAATCTGGACGCCTATAAGTCCGGCCAGGTGGCGATGCAGATGAACTGGTTCGCCTTCTTCCCTGGCATTGCCAAGGATGAAACCGTCGGTGGCGACGTGTCCGGCTTCTTCGCCAACCCCCCGCAGAATGTGGAAGGCTCCACGCTCGGCGGGCAGGGCATTTCGGTCGTTTCCTACTCCGACAAGCAGGAAGAAGCGCTTGAATATATCAAGTGGTTCGCACAGCCCGACGTCCAGGCCAAATGGTGGGCGCTCGGCGGCTATTCCTGTCACGTCGCGGTCGCGGGAGCTGATGATTTCGCCGAATCCACGCCGTTTGCGGGCGAATTCCTGAAGGCGATGGGGTCAGTGAAGGACTTCTGGCAGGAGCCGATCTACGCCGAACTCCTGCAGGCCATGCAAAAGCGCGTGCATGACTATGTCGTGGCCGACCAGGGTACGGCGCAGGAGGCGCTCGACAAGCTGATTGAAGACTGGACCATTTCCTTCGAGGACGACGGCAAGCTCTGAAGAGCCTCGTCGCAATCAGCGCGGGCCGGCATCGCCCGGCCCGTGTCCCTTCCGGAGGCCCAGGATCATGACGGATCAGACAATTCAAAGAATTGCCTCTGACACGCCTGACGTTGCGCCGCGTTTCGTCAGGCGGGTGCGCGGCCTTTCTGACAGGGCGATCACCTGGCTGTTCATCGGCCCGACCCTCGCCATTCTTCTGGCGATCAACATCTTCCCGCTTATCTGGACGGTCTATCTGTCCTTCACGAACTATCGCGCGAACCAGCCGGGGCGTGAGGTCAAATGGGTCGGCACGCGCAACTACGAGCGCCTGCTCGGCTCGGAGGATATCTGGGGTTATCTGCAGGCAACCGCGCATTTCGTTGTCTGGACGATGGTGCTGCAGGTCCTTGTGGGGTTCGGTCTTGCGCTGCTGATCAACCGGAATTTTCGCGGCGCCAGTTTCTGGACGACGCTTATCCTGATCCCGATGATGCTGTCGCCCGCCGTCGTGGGCACCTTCTGGACCTATATCTACCAGCCGCAGACGGGCATCTTCTCCTACATCATCGATTTCTTCGCGGGCACCGGCGCAATCGACATGATCGGTTCCGTAACGCTCGCTCCATGGGCGATCATCATCGTCGATACGTGGATGTGGGCTCCCTACATTATGCTGCTTTGCCTCGCCGGGCTTCGCTCGATTCCCGACTATCTTTACGAGGCGGCCGAGATCGACCGGGCGAACGCGCTCCAGAAGTTCTGGTACATCACGCTTCCGCGCGTGCTTCCCTTCCTGATGCTGGCAGTGCTTTTCCGCGGCATCGAGAATTTCAAGATGTTCGACATGGTGGTGGAACTGACCTCGGGCGGTCCCGGCTCGACGACGGAGCTTGCCTCGATAAACCTCAAGCGCGAAGCATTCGAGAAGTGGCGCACGGGCTTCAGTTCCGCCTTCGCCATCATCCTTTTCGTCACCGTGTTCGGTCTCGGAAACATCTACGTCAAGGCGCTGAACAAGGTGAAGTCATGAGCATTGCCGCAAATCCGGGCCGGACGGGCGCGCGCGGCAGATGGTTCGCCGGCAGCGCGGTCGCGCTCTATGCCCTTATCGCGATGATCCCGCTTTTCTGGATTTTCGCGACGGGCTTCAAGTCGCCGCCCGACTCCATCGCCTATCCGCCGAAGGTCTTCTTCGATCCGACGCTGGAAGGCTATGTGAACCTCTTCACCAGCCGCTCGCGCCAGACGGACGAATACATCGAGACGCTCGGGCCCCCGAAGACCTGGTATGAGGAGATCGCCCGTTCGCGCAACATGGTGATCACCGGTCCAAGCCGCTTTGCGGACCGATATTGGAACTCCGTGGTGATCGGCTTTGGCTCGACATTCCTCGCTGTTTTTCTCGGCACGCTGGCGGCCTATGCCTTCTCGCGGTTCAAGGTGCCTTTGAAGGATGATCTCCTGTTCTTCATCCTTTCCACGCGGATGATGCCGCCGATTGCCGTCGCGATCCCGATATTCCTGATGTATCGCGAACTTGGCCTATCCGACACCAAGGCTGGCATGATCCTGCTCTATACGGCGGTCAATCTATCGCTTTCCGTATGGCTGTTGAAAGGCTTCGTCGACGAGATCCCGCGTGAATACGAGGAAGCAGCGGTCGTCGACGGCTATACCCGGCTGCAGGCTTTCCGGAAGGTGGTGCTGCCGCAGATGCGCGCCGGGATCGCCGCCACCGCGATCTTCTGCCTGATCTTCGCCTGGAACGAATATGCCTTCGCTTTGCTGCTCACATCTGGCCAGGCGCAGACCGCACCTCCCTTCATCCCGATCATCATCGGCGAGGGTGGCCTCGACTGGCCGGCGGTCGCTGCGGGTACGACGCTGTTCCTGCTTCCGGTTGTGGTCTTCACGGTGCTGCTCAGAAACCAGCTTTTGCGCGGAATAACTTTCGGAGCGGTCAGAAAATGAGCAAGACAGGAACCTCCGTACCTTCGCGCCTCTTTCGCCGCGCTCCCTGGGAAAACGCCGCAACCGTGCTCATCGCGCTTGGCATCGTCATGCTCATGCAGCCGTTTTCCATGTGGGCGTTCGGCTGGTCGTTCGCGGTCATTCTCACCGGCACGGTCGCGTTCGTGATCGTCAGTCACTTTCCGGAATGATGGAGGGAGGCGCTTCGATATGGCCGAGATAAGACTTGAGAACCTGCACAAGGCGTTTGGCGATTTTACCGCCGTGCGCGAATCGAGCTTTACCATCGCAGACGGTGAGTTCTTCGTGATGCTGGGGCCGTCCGGCTGCGGCAAGACCACGACGCTGCGCATGATCGCGGGCCTCGAGCTGCCGACCTCGGGCCGCATCCTGCTGGATGGCGAGGACGTGACGTGGAACCGCGCTTCGGCGCGTGACATCGCCTTCGTGTTCCAGCTCTTCGCCCTTTATCCGCATATGACGGTGCGGCGGAACATTTCCTTCCCCTTGCGTATCGCGGGCTTGCCGAGGCGCGAAGTTCGCGAGCGCACGGAAGCTGTCGCTAAACTTCTCCAGATCGAACATTTGCTGGATCGCGGCGTCGGCGGCCTTGCGGCGGGCGATCGCCAGCGTGTCGCGCTCGGGCGTGCCATCGTGCGCCGGGCGAAGGCTTTCCTGATGGACGAGCCGCTCGGCGCGCTCGATGCAGAATTTCGCGATGTCATGTGCGAGGAGCTTCGCGTCCTGCACAACCGGATCGGCGCGACGACTGTTTACGTCACCCATGACCAGGTCGAGGCCATGTCGATGGCCGACCGTATCTGCGTCATGAACCACGCCGAAGTGCTGCAGATCGGCTCTCCGCTGGAAGTCTACGACCGTCCGGCGACGAAATTTGTGGCCGGTTTTATCGGCTCTCCGTCGATGAATTTCCTGCCCGCCAAAGGCGGGTTGCCTACCGGCAGCCGTGCCATCCGGGTGAATGGCTCTGAAATCGCGATTCCCGAAACGCAAGCCTCGCTTGAAAGCGCGGAGGCCTTCGTCGGCGCCCGGCCTGAGCATATCCGGATCACGGGGGAAGGAGCCTTGAGGGGACGGGTCTTCGGTGTCGAATATATGGGCGCGCGTCAGCTTGTGACCGTGGATACCGACGTCGGGCGGCTCAGGGTGCGCTCGCCGAATACGTTGCGTGTCAATGACGGGGAGACCGTCGGTCTCGATTTCATGACGGAACGGCTTGCCGTCTTCGATGCCGCGACGGACCGGGCGGTCCCGACCTTGCGGGCGCAAGGAGGCTTGAATGGCTGAAGCTTCGCTCGCCCGCGTCACGAAGCGCTTCGGCGAAACGCTTGCCGTCGATAATGCCGACCTTACTGTCGCGAACGGCGAGTTCATGGTCCTGCTCGGGCCGACGGGGGCGGGAAAGACGACGCTCCTGCGCCTGATCGCGGGCCTTGAGACGCCGGACAGCGGCAAGGTCACCATTGGCGGCAGCGACGTGACGGTGCTTGCGCCCGCCATGCGTGATGTCGCCTTCGTCTTTCAGCAGTATTCGCTTTATCCGCATTACACGGTTTTCGAGAACCTTGCCTTTCCGCTTCGCGCGCCCGGGCGGCGCATGGGCGAGCAGGCGATCCGCAAGCGTGTGTCCGAAATCGCGGAAATGCTCCGCATCGGCCACAAGCTGAAGAACAAGGCGACGCAGCTCTCAGGCGGCGAGATGCAGCGCGTATCCATCGGGCGGGCACTGGTGAGGGAGCCGAACGTCTTTCTCATGGACGAGCCCTTGAGTTCGCTCGATGCAAAATTGCGTGAGGATCTTCGCGTCGAATTGAAGCGCATCCAGCGTGACCTCGGAGCGACGATTGTTTATGTCACGCACGATCAGCTCGAAGCCATGACGCTGGCAGACCGGATCGGCATCCTGGACAAGGGGAAGCTGGTGCAGGTCGACGAACCGCGCACGATCTATGAACGTCCGGCAACGGTCTATGCGGCGCAAAGATTGGGTAGCCCGCAGATAAACCTTCTGCCTGCGGGCCGGCTCGGATTGACACCCGGCAATGCGAACGCGATTACCGCCGGCGTCAGGCCCGAGGATGTGGAAGTGGGAACGCCCAGTGGGTTCGACGCTCGCGTCATCGCGGTGGAACGTCGTGGCGCGGAGATGATCGCGCTGCTCGAGGTGGATGGCGGTCAGCAGGTTCATGCGCTTCTCGACGCTCACCGGCCGGTCGGGGAAGGCGCGAGCCTTCAGATCGCGGTTCGGCCCGGTGCTCCGGTCTGGTTCGACGGCAAGCAGCAACTCATCAACGCATAGGGAAAGGCCGAATGACTTCCGATGTTCTGAATGCGCGCCTGATCGACCTGATCGGCGACCGGATAGAGGCGCACGCCGACGAACTGACCGAGCTCGATCAGGCGATCGGCGACGGCGACCACGGAGACAACATGCGCCGTGGGTTCAGGGCGGTTTCCGCCGAAAGGGATGCGCTTGCGAACATGACGTTCGGCGAGGCGCTAAAGAAAGCCGGCATGACGCTTGTGATGAAGGTCGGCGGTGCGTCGGGCCCGCTCTACGGTTCGGCGTTCATGGCCATGGGCAAATCGACCGAGGCGATGCCGGAAAGCCGGGCGCAGGCCGCACAGCTTCTGGAAGCGGGCATAGAGGCGGTCAAGGCTCGCGGAAAATCCGATGTCGGCGCCAAGACCATGCTCGATGTTCTGGTGCCGGTGCTGAAATCGATAGAGGCCGGCGCGGATATCGCGGATGTCCGAAAGGCGGCGGATGAGGCCGTCGAGGCCACGAAGCCGATGCTGGCGACCAAAGGGCGCGCTGCCTTTCTCGGCGAACGTTCTGTCGGGCATATCGATCCGGGTGCGCGGTCCTCTGCGCTGATCGTTCACGCCGTTTGCGATGCGTTGGAGGAAAAATGACCGATAAGGTTTCAATCGTAATCGTTTCGCATTCCCCGGAGGTTGCCAAGGGTGCCGCCGACATGGTTCGCCAAATGGTCGGCGACGACATTGCGATAGCAAGCTGCGGCGGCAATTCGGAAGGCGGATTGGGCACGGACGTCGCGGCGATCATGAAGTCGATAGAGGCGGTCTGGTCGCCCAGGGGCGTTGCGGTTCTGGTCGACCTTGGCGGAGCCGAAACCAACAGCGAGATGGCGATAGAGCTGCTCGGTCCGGAAAAGGCGAAACAGATCGTGATCTGCAACGCACCGGTGGTGGAAGGCGCGGTCATGGCCGCTACGGAAGCGGCCGGCGGCTCCGACCTTGAGACCGTGCGGCAGACAGCGGAGGACTTCAAGGCATGAGCGAGGCTGCGTCGAATATCGAATGGATCACCGCATCGGCGATGATCGTAGACGAGACAGGGCTGCACGCACGCCCCGCCGTGAAGTTGACGAAGCTTGCGAAAACATTCGAGGCGAGCGTGGAAATCCGCTCCCAGGCGCAGGACCGCTGGGTAAATGCCAAATCGCCCAATGCCGTGATGAAGCTCAAGGCGGCCTATAACACGCCGCTTCTGATCCGTGCGAGCGGGCCGGACGCGGCGGCTGCAGCCGAAGCTCTGGCCGATCTTGTTGAGCGGAATTTCGATGCCTGAGACTTTGAACGAGCGGATCCTGACAGGTGTCCCGGTATCGGGCGGATCCGTTCTGGGCGTCTGTCATCGTCTTGCCGACAAAAGGTTCACGCGGGTCAAGGGCAACCCCGGGGAAGAGGCGGTAGCCTTGAGGAACGCGATTTCGCGCGCTGGAAAGGAGCTTGAAGAGCTTTCCGCCGGGCTTGATCGGCTCGCTGCCGAAATCCTGGAATTCCAGCAGGTCCTGCTCGAAGATGATGATTTGCTTGAACCCGTATTCTCCCGCATCGACAGTGGGGAAAGCGCGGATGGCGCATGGGCTGCCGTGTTTGCCGGCGAAATCGCCGAATACCAGGCGGCAGATGACGAATATATGGCGGCACGCGCGGCCGACCTGGGTGATCTGCGCGATCGCGTCCTGCGCGCTCTCTCCGCGCCTCAGTCCGCCGGCGACACGCCGCCGGACGGCGCTATCGTGGTGGCGGGCGACCTTACGCCGTCCGCGTTTCTCGAACTGGATTGGACAAGGCTTTCAGGCGCTGCTCTCGGTGCGGGGAGCGCGACGAGCCATGTGTCGATCCTCGCGCGGGCGCGTGGCGTGACGATGGTTGTCGGCCTCGGGGAACTTGACGAAACGCCCAGTGGCGCAACGCTAGCGCTCGACGGGCGAACGGGAACGATGATCGTCGCGCCATCGAGTGAGACGCGAGCGCGGTTCCAGGAGCGGATTGCGCAAGAGGCCGGCCTCAAGGCTCAGGAGGCCGAAATCGCCCGCAAACCCGCAATCACACGCGCCGGGCGGAAAATCCGCGTTCTCGTCAATGTCGACGATCCGTCGATACTGGACACCCTCGACCCTGACATCTGCGACGGGATCGGCCTCACCAGAACGGAATTCCTCTTCTCCGAAGGCCCGCCGGACGAAGAGACGCAGCTTCAAGCCTATGAAACCATCGTGCGATGGGCGAACGGACGTCCGGTCACGATCCGCACGCTCGATGCCGGCGGCGACAAGCCGGTGCCGGGTGTCACGCTCGATGGCGAGCAGAACCCGTTCCTCGGCGTGCGCGGCCTTCGGCTTTCACTGCTTGACCGCTCGCTGTTTCGCGTTCAGTTGCGGGCGATTGCACGCGCCGCGCGGCTTGGCCCCGTCAAATTGATGGTGCCGATGGTCACCGCGCCCTTCGAGCTGGAAGAGGCGAGGGAGGAGCTTGATCTGGCAATTGCCGAACTCTCCAAAGAGGGGCTTGCGCATGCCCGTCCCGAATGCGGCATCATGATCGAAACGCCCGCAGCGGCCCTGACAGCGGCGGACTGGGATGCGGATTTCTATTCAATCGGCTCGAACGATCTCATCCAATATGTGACCGCCTGCGCGCGTGATAACCCGAACCTTGCGAAGCTTGCGGACCCGTGCAATCCGGCGGTGCTGGAGCTGATCGGGCGAACGGTCGCGGCGGGCAAGGCACGCGGTGTTGAGGTCAGCCTTTGCGGTGACATGGCTTCCTCGCCGGAGCTTGTGCCCCTCCTGCTTTCGCTCGGGCTGGAGTGTTTCTCGGTTGCCCCGGCGCAGGTCGGCCCCGTAAAGCTTGCCATCTCTTCAACCGAGGGAGATATGGCGAATGGCGAGTGATACCCAAGCCGGCGAAGATCCGCTCTCGGAATACAAGATCATGCTGCGCGACCTGATCGAGCGGCGGCCATCCGGCACGCGCCAGCGCATTGCTGAAGCCTTCGGAACGCACAAGAGCTTCATCAGCCAGATCATCAATCCGAATTACCGTGTTCCGCTGCCCGCACAGCATATTCCAGCGCTTTTCGACGTTTGCCACTTCTCGGCAGAGGAGCAGGAAGCGTTCTTGAAGGTCTATGCCCGCGCGCACCCCAACCAGGCGGCGGCGATCGAGGAACTCGCCGGTATCGAACGGGATGTCGTGCATATCAAACTGCCGGAGTTCGCGAATCCTATGATCCGCCGGGAAGTGGAGACGGCAATCCGCGCCAATGCGGAGCAGATAATCAAATTGGCCGAGAAGCTTTTGAAGTAAAACTGATTTCGGGAGGAGACCGATGAAAAAGCTGATCAACGCGACCGACGACATACTTGCCGAAAGCCTTCGCGGGTTCGCAGCGGCACATGCGGATATCGTGGAGCTTTCCGAGGAGCCCCGCTTCGTCATGCGCAAGGGTGGCGCGGTGAAGGGCAAGGTGGCGCTGATTTCCGGCGGCGGGTCGGGCCACGAACCGCTTCACACCGGCTTCGTGGGCAAGGGCATGCTGGACGCGGCCTGTCCGGGGCAGGTTTTCACCTCGCCGACGCCGGATCAGATGATTGCGGCTGCGCAGGCGGTTGACGGTGGCGCCGGCGTCCTTTGGATCGTCAAGAATTATTCGGGCGACGTGATGAACTTCGAAATGGTGTCGGAGTTTCATGACGGGAAAAGCGCGACCGTGCTGACGAACGATGATGTGGCGGTTGAAAGCTCCACCCACAGCCAGGGCCGGCGGGGCGTCGCAGCAACCGTGATCGTGGAAAAGATCGTGGGCGCGGCCGCAGAGCAGGGGGCGGATCTTGCGGCCTGCAAGGAGCTTGGCGACCGGGTGAACGCGGCCTCCGGCACCATGGGCGTTGCGCTGACAAGCGGCATCGTGCCGGCCGCCGGCAAGCCGACGTTCGATCTCGGCGAAGGCGAGATCGAGATGGGCGTTGGCATTCACGGCGAGCCCGGACGCCGCCGCGAAGCGCTGAAGCCGGCCGATGCGATCGTGGAAGAGTTCGTCGAGACGATCCTTGCGGACCTGAAGCCGCCTTCCGGTCAGGAAGTCCTGGTTCTGGTGAACGGCATGGGCGGAACGCCCTTGATGGAGCTTTATCTGGTTTACGATGCCGTCGCCCGGCAGTGCGCTGAGCGCGGGCTCAAGATCGCGCGTTCTCTGGTCGGCAACTACTGCACGTCGCTGGAAATGCAGGGGTGTTCGGTCACGATCACGAAGCTGGATGACGAGATGAAGTCGCTGTGGGATGCACCCGTCAGGACCGCGGCGCTGAACTGGGGCAACGGTTGACGATCTTAATGCTTCAGATGGGCCTGCCGTATCAGGCCGGCCTCCACCCGGGCGAATGTAAGGCTCTTGCGATCATAGGCTGAAAGGTCGATGCCAAGCGCCTCGGCCGTCTTCGCAACGACGGTAAGGGGTGTGGGGTCGGCCTTTCGCCAGAAGGGGCGCAATTCCCGCAGGAATATATTCGCGGTAACCGGGCCGATCCCGTGAAAGGCGCAAAGGCGCGCTTCGAGATCGGTGCTGTCGGTTGCATCATCCTCTATCCGGTAAACCCGGCCGCCGTATTCCTCCAGCAGCCTTGCGCAGTTGCGCAGGAACTGTCTCGATTTACTCTCGTCGTAGCGAACGTAACCGCCTTCCCGCATAACCGGGCTCACCAGAAAATCCCAACCGGCGGCGATGATCTTCTCAGGCGTCAGCAAGCCGTGACGCTCGAACGAACGATAGGTGTTTTCCGCGATGGCGCCGGAAATGCGCCCGCCATAAAGCTGGCTTGCCAGGAACCAGCGGAAATATGCATCCTCGCCACCCGCACTCAGATCGATACCGAGAGCTTCGGAATAAAGCTCGCTCTTTTCCAGTGCTTCGAAATCGATTTGCCCCTTGGTTTGCGTCATGTCGATGCTCTCGGGGACTTAGGAAGCTTCAGGCGGCGTTCCTTGCTCTCGTGTGTGCGGTCAATGCGAAAGCAGGAGCGGCACGTTGCTGTTCTCGAGCATTTCCCTGGTCGTTCCGCCAAGGATATTCTGACGCAGCCTTGAGTGACCGTAAGCGCCCATGACGAGCAGGTCGATATTCAGATCGCGGGCCCTGTCGAGCAGGACTTGGGAGACTGGACGGCCAGCCGAGGCGACGCTCGATACATCGACCTTCAGTTCGTAGCGGGAAAGCACGAGCGCGATATCCGCTCCGGGCTCTTCACCATGGTCCTCCTCGCCCACCACCGGATCGACGATCAAAACGCTGATGTCCTTGGCGCCTTGCAGGAAAGGATGAGCGTCGGAGACCGCACGGGCTGCTTCGCGCCGTGCGTTCCAGGCAATCATGGCGCGTTCGCCGAATTTGTCGGATTTCGTATTTTTCGGCACGAAAAGCACGGGCCTGCCGGAATCGAACAACGCCCCGTCGATTGCTTTCATCTCCGCGGACGTCAGTTCGCCTTCCGTGGAACGGAGAACGATGGCGAGATCGCAGTAAATCGCATGGCGCGCGACGATGTCGTCCTCATGCCCCGGTAAAGATATTTGGGGGCGAATGTCGAAGGAAATGCCTTCGCGGGTGAGCCTTGCGTTTATGTCCGCGGTCGCGGCCTTCAGGTCCTCCTCGCGCTGTTTGCCCTCTTCGGCCCAGATATCGATGTAACCTTGGCTGCCGTAACCGTAGAACGGCAGGATCGGGATTTCGCCCAGGATCAAGACGGAAAGATGCGCACCGAAGGCCTTTGCAAGCGAAACGGCCGCCTCGATGTCGGCGGGCCCGGTCTCTATTTCCGTCAGCGCTAACAGGGTCTTGAACGGCATTCCGGTTATTCCTGAAGGGAGGCGACGTAGGGTCAAATTTCGTTTCAGTATTGCGCGCATTTCATGCGTCGAACAAGGCGTTGCCGCTTTTGCCGGACCTCTTTCGCCAGATCTGATCCGGATTTTGCGGGATACGCCCCAGGTTTCAAACGGCGCGCAGACCGTGCGATGCGATCAACTTGATCATCATTGTCTTTGCGCGGATACGGTGTTCGCGGTGGATATTGCGCGCACGTTCCGCATCGCCCGCCGCAATGGCTTCGACCAGCGCGCGGTGGTCCTCGTTAGATCGGTGCGGCGTGGGGCGCATGTGCAGCGTAAGCAGTCTCGCGCGGTGCACCTGGTCGGAATAGGTCGCAACGATCGTCTGCAGGCGACGGTTCCCGGCAAGGCTGACGAGCTTGTGGTGAAACCGCTCGTCAGCCTCCGCCCAGCGGTGTCGGTCGTCATCTGCAAGGGCGGTCTCCATCTCCTGGATCAGGGCGCGAAGCCTGGCGAGGTCTTCCTCGTCCGCCCCGTTCTTGGCGACATCGTGGGCGGCAAGGGATTCAAGCTCCGTCAGGATGGAGTAGATCTCTTCCATGTCCGCCGGAGAAAGCGGCAGGATCCGAACGCCCCGGCGCGGCTTTACTTCAACGAGGCCTTGCCCCTCCAGAACGATCGCCGCCTCGCGCACCGGCGTCCGCGACATGCCGAGCATTTCCGCCAGTTCCGTTTCAAGGTGGCTGGAGCCCGGCAGCAGCTTGTTCGTGATGATCATCTCACGCAGCATCCGCGTTGCGCGCTGCGTTTGGGACAGGGGCTTTTTGCCGGATTGCGCCTGCGGAATTACGGTCGGGGTCTCAGTCATCGTTTTCGCCGGTCTGGCTGTCACGCAAGCTGATGAAGCGCCCCTTCATGGCCGCGCGGTAGACCGCCTCTTCAATTTCCATATTGCGAAGATAAGCCGAGGCTTCGTTTTCCAGCGCGGTGCCTTTTAACAGGTGATCTGTAACATGTTTTTGCAGCTCGAAGACGCAGTCTCCGCCGAAGCCTTCCCTCGACCGGGGCGAAAAAAGGACAATCCAATGCTGGTCGCCGAGGGCCCTGAAGGAAAGATTGCCGTTTCCGTCGAGCGCGAGCACGCCCTTCGATCCCTCAACGAGACATTCGCCCATGGTCAGGCGCGGGTTTTCGGCCACGTGGTCGACAAGCCGGTTGCCGTCGAAGACCGCCCGTCGCCCGTCGCCGTAACGGTAGATGAATATGCCGCTGTCTTCGCCGGCGATTGCCGGGTTTAGGCGGCGCAGGTCCGCGAACACCGCTTCCGGTTCGCCAAGCAGAAATCTGAAAGTGTCGATCCAGTGAACGGCGGTTTCGTGGATCAGGAACCGTTCCATCTTCTGGAAATAGGGCTGGCGCGACAGATAGGCGTCCTTTCCCTGTCCGTCGCCTGGCCTGAGCCGGAAGGTCGCCTGGTAGACTTCGCCGATGCGGCCTGTTTCGATCTCCCACCTGATCGCCCGATACCAGGGCTGGAAGCGAAAATTCTCATGGACGATAAGTTTTATCCCCGCATCGGCGGCGAGCCGGATGGCCTCTCGGGCTTCCTTTAGGGAAGTACAGAATGGTTTCTGACAGATAATTGCCGTTACGGTACTTTTTGTCGCCTCGCGAATGAGGCCGAGGTGGGCTGAAGGCGGTGCCGCGATGTCTACAATGTCGGGCTTCAGGCCGCGAAGGATTTTTAAGGCGTCGGATTGGACCGCAATGGAATTTAAATCGGCCCCGTTTGCCACGAGCACGGCGCGCGCCTTTTCAACCTCGGAATCGGCAAGGCCGACGATTTCGGCGCCGTCGTTTCTGAGCCATCCATCAACATGAAACGTGCTGAAAAAACCCGCGCCGACCATGACGACACGCAGCTTTTTCAATGATTTACCGGAGTGTTCTCCATCGTCGTTCATGCTTGCGCGCCGTTTCGATAGGCTTCCAGAACGGCCTCCGCCACGCCGTTTGTAGAAGCGGTACCGCCAATGTCGGGCGTGAGGCAGGAACCCGAGGATAAGACTGAATTCACAGCTTCGTGAAGCCTCCTGCCGGCTGTCAGCATATCTTCCATTTCGTGTTCGCGCCCAAGCCAGTCGAGCATCATGGAAGCCGAAAGGATCATGGCGAGCGGATTGGCGATATTGCGCCCCGCAATGTCCGGCGCGCTGCCGTGGCAAGGCTGGAAAACGGCATGATCGGCACCGATGTCGGCGGACGGCGCAAGGCCGAGACTGCCCATGATACCGGCGCCAAGGTCGGAGAGGATATCGCCGAACATGTTTTCGGTGACGATGACATCGAACATCTGCGGCCTCTGCACCATCCATAGCGCTGCCGCGTCGACGTAGGCGCATTGCGCCTCTATGTCTGGATTTAGCGCCGCGCGCTCCTGAAAGATCTTCCGGAAGAAGGCAAATGCCTGAAAAACATTGGCTTTATCGACGCAGTGGACTCGGCCCGGCCCCTTGCCGTTCTCCTTTCTTTGGCGCGCAAGCCGGAAGGCGAAATCGAAAAGCTTCTCCGAAACCCTGCGCGTGATCACCAACGTTTCGCGGGCTTCCTCGTCGCGGATAACTTCGCCCTTTCCGTGAGACGCGAACAGGCCTTCGGTCGACTCGCGGATGATGACGAAATCGACACCGCCTGTGTCCGCGATACGCAGTGGCGATCCCTGGCCGGGCATCAGGAATACCGGCCGCACGCCCGCGAATAACTCCAGCGCGAAACGCAGTTCTATCTGGGGCGCTATCTCGGTCCCGTCAGGGTAGCGGATATCAGGAAGGCCCATCGCCGAAAGCAGAATTGCATCCGCGTCTCTCGCAGCGTCGAGGGAGCTATGCGGCAATGCCACTGCGTGATCTCGGTAATGGCCGGCACCTGCCGGCAGGGGTTGGAATTGCAAGCAGAAGCTGCTGGAGGAAGCTGAAATCTCACCGAGGATATCCAATGTCGGGCGCATGATCTCCGGCCCGATCCCGTCACCGTCGAACACTGCGATCGCGAACGTCTTCTTATTGGATTGAGGGCGGTTTTGCGCCTCCGGCCCGGCCGTCGTCTTGTGCATGGTCGGCTCTTTCTCCGTTCGACCTGGGAGGTTGTTCAAATTGGGCTCATGTATAATGTATAAATTTATGTATACAATAAACATTAGTCGATTGGAGAATGTGAATTTTGGAAGCGTTCGACGTTGGAATTGCCGATATGCTTCACTGGAAAAATGTTCGGACAGGGAGCGGCAAATAATGACAAAGCTTGAAAAAAGACGTTTGTTTGAAAACGGTCAGGAGGTCTCCAGCCTCTGTCTCGGCACGATGATGTTCGGCGACCAGACCAATGAGGCCGAATCGGCAAGGATCCTGGACGCCTTTTTCGAGGCGGGGGGCAACTTCGTCGATACCGCGGATACCTATGCGAAGGGGGCGTCGGAGCGAATTCTCGGCCGGTTGCTGAAGGAGCGCGGCGAGGAGTGTTTTCTCGCGACCAAAGTCGGTAATCCCGTTCCTGAAATCGACGACCAGGGTGGATTGGCGCCGGAACGCATCCTTCGCGCCGCCGACCTTTCACTGGAACGGCTCGATCGCGAGACGATTGATCTCTACTACCTTCACCTCGATGACGCGCGGGTTTCGCTCGACGAAATAATTTCCGTACTTGGCGAGCTGATTGACGCAGGCAAGATCCGTCATTGGGGTTTTTCGAATTTCCGGCCCTGGAAGATCGCCGAGATGGTTCGCACTTGCGACAATCTGGGTATCGCGAGGCCGGTTGCCGCCCAACCCTACTATCATATTCTCAATCGCGTCGTTGAAACCGACTACATACCCGCTTGCCGCCACTTCGGTATCGGCGTCGTGCCGTATTCCCCGCTCGCGCGCGGTGTGCTGACCGGAAAATACCGGGGAGAAGCGCCCGAAGGATCGCGCGGCGCACGGGGGGACGCGCGCATTCTCGAAACCGAATTCTTTCCCGAGACGATCAGGCTTGCGAACCAGGCGGCCGATCATGCGGTGAAAACCGGACGAGATCCTGTGGGGCTGGCGCTCAACTGGGTGCTCGCGAACGACGCGGTTTCCAGCGTGTTGATCGGCCCAAAGACACTGTCCCAGGTCGAAGCCTATATCTCGGCGGTCGATACCGATTATACGGCGGCCGACGAAGCATTCCTCAGCGGTCTTTGCGCAACGGGACACACGCCGGTCTCCGGCCACAACGACCCGCGCTATCCGATCGACGGCAGGCGCACGCCTTTGGGGAGCAGCACCGATGGATGAAACCTACGAAGTCTACGCCTTGAAGTATGCGCAGCGTGGCGGGCGGACGCGTGGCGACTCGTTTCTGTTCGATGATGACCACGCCTCGCCGCATGACATCGACTACTATATCTGGCTCATCCGCAACGAAAACCGCATGATAGTGGTCGATACCGGCTATGACGAAGAGGAGGGGATAAGGCGGGGGCGGCCGGTACTGCGCGACCCCGCGGTTTGTCTCGCCGACTTTGGCGTTGATCCTGATGCGGTCGAGACGGTGGTCGTAACCCATCTCCATTATGATCATGCCGGTTCGCTGGACCGCTTCGCCAACGCGCGGTTCCACCTGCAAGAGGCCGAGATGGCATATGCGACAGGCCCTTGCATGTGCCATCAGGCGCTCAACCATCCGTTCACAGCCGATCATGTGTGCCAGATGGTGCGCAAGGTCTATTCAGGACGGGTCGTCTTTCATGACGGAGTGGGCTCGGTTGCGCCCGGCGTTGAGGTACATGCCCTTGGCGGCCACTCGCGCGGACTTCAATGCGTAAGGGTCAAGACGAATGCAGGATGGCTTGTTCTCGCTTCCGACGCTTCGCATTACTACGAGAATTTCAGGCGCAGAAAGCTTTTTCCGATTGTCGAAAATGCCGAGGCAATGCTTGAAGGGTTCCGGCGTCTGCCGCTGCTTGCGAGCAATGCGAAGCTTGTTGTGCCAGGCCATGACCCGCTGGTCCGGCAGATCTTCCCGTCCGTCGCAGAAGGCGCTGAAGGAACGGCCATCCATCGGCTCGATGCCGGTCCGTCGGCTGGCAAATGGGAGCAGTTTGTCCCATGATCCTTGGCTGCACCGGCGACGATTTCACGGTCTCCTCCGGCCCTACCAACACGCTGATGAACCGTGGAATGCGGACGGTGCACCGCTAAGGTTTGTCGAAAGATGATGCAACGGCATGTTCGGTCTATGTGCTTTGTCGCGTTGGATAAGGCAATCGCGCTTCTTGCCTAATTCAGGCTTTTTCTCAAGCTGCGAATAGCGCCCATCGGCCCAAGGGAACGGCATATTGCGTGACCGGCAAAGCTGCCGTGAAGAACGGTATTGCACGATCCGATTTGGCAGAAATTTAATCTATTATGACATTTCCGCCAAATCGTTTGAGCGTTATCCCAGACAAGAATGCGCGGAGTTATGGAAGCCGGGTCAAGCGCTCGATGCACAGGAGTGTGAGCTGCCGATGCGCCCTGTGTTGCGGCCCTACCATGAGGCTTTGAAGCGGATGCTCGACCAGGCCCGGCGTTCGCACGGCACCGCGCTGCTGCTGTATACACACTCGATAAGGTCTCTTGTTTCCTTGGTTTCGTCCGTTCCGCTTCCCGGTGCTTGCCTGGGTTCCAACAAATACGCGCGCGCGGGCTTAAAGATGGTGGGCCCGATCGCGAACGTGGTTCGAGCACATGGTCTGGAATGCTCGATAGACGAGCATTCCCTTGGCGGATGCGTGACCGGAAACGCGGGAGACCCGAAAAACGACATCCATGCCATTTGGATGGAAACGGCGAAGAGGGTCTATCTCGATGAATCCGATCAGCGGGCCGAGCCGGCGCGCATGCATGTTCTGCTCGATCTTTACAGCGCCGTTTTTGAGGCGCTTGCAACGTTCAAACCGATTTTTCCTACAAGCGTAAATGAAGGTACCAACTTATGAAATCCGTTGCTTTCCTTGTCTTTCCAAATGTAGAGGACCTCGATCTCGTCGGTCCCTGGCAGGTTCTTACAACCGCCGGCGTGATGACTGAAAAGCTGAAGTGCTACACCGTCGCGAAAGACGCAGGAACGCTTCATTGCTCGAAGGGGCTTCGGATCATCCCCGACATGACGCTTTCTCAAATGCCGAACCCGGACATACTGCTGGTCCCTGGTGGCCGGGGTGTCGATGATGCTCTGAAAGACGAGGCCACGATGGAGTGGATCACCGAGGCCGCAAAAACAGCGGAATGGGTCACTTCGGTCTGTGCGGGCGCCTTGATGCTGCTTGGAGCCGGTCCCGCGCGTGGCCGCCGTATCACCACGCATTTCAACCGAATCGCGCAGGCGCGCGGAATGGGTAGCGCCAAAGAGGTCCTCGAAAACGTTCGTTATGTCGACGATGGAAACGTTGTCAGCTCCGCAGGCGTGTCCGCGGGGATCGACATGGCGTTATGGCTGACGGGGCAGATCTTCGATCCGGAGTTTGCCGTTCAGGTGCAGAAACGGATGGAATACACCCCCCTGCCTCCTTATCAGGACCTCTGGACCGACTGATGAAGCCGAAGCCAGCTTGCCTGATCCTCGACCAGATACATCCAGCCGGCCTGGAGTGGCTTGAGGAGGGTGGTGTCGAACCGGTTTTGGCATGGCGGGGAGCATCGCCGCCTCGGGACAGAGTGCGTGCGATCATAACCAGACGGTCGGAGGTTGATGCGAACCTGATGGGTGCCTATCCGCTGCTCGGCGTGGTCGTCGTTCACGGGTCCGGGACGGACGGAATTGACAAAAGTGCTGCCGGGCAACGGGGTATTGTCATCGACAATACCCCCGGCACGAATGCAAAAAGTGTGGCGGAGCATTGCCTGGCGTTGGTATTGGCCATGCTCCGCCAAATCCCGCAGTCGGATGCGGCCATGCGGCAGGGAGACAGGGAATTCCGGGACCGCGCCAGGATCGTGTCTCTTTCCGATCTTGAGTTCGGCGTCTTCGGGTATGGGCACACGGGGCGAGCGATGGCTGCTTTGGCGAGTGCCGTCGGTGCAAGGGTCGTCGTGCATGGACGAGAAAGGGCCTTGGCCGATGCCGCGTCCGCCGGATTCCGCGTCACGTCTGATCTTTCCACTTTTCTTCGTCAGATCGACGTTTTGTCCCTCCACATACCGTTGACGCAAGAGACCCGCGCTCTGATCGGAGCCGAAGAGATCGCCCTGATGAAGCAAGGCTCGTTCCTCGTAAACGCGGCGAGGGCGGGGCTCGTAGACGAACTGGCCTTGGCGCTTGCCCTGAACGAAGGGAAACTGGCGGGCGTGGCAGTCGATACGTTATCCGGAGACGAAAGGACAGCCACAGGTCCGTTGGCGCAGGCGAAAAACTGTATCCTATCTCCGCATCTTGCGGGATCGGGAACACTTGAAAAAAAGACGACGGCCCTGGAAGCGAGCAAGAAGGTTCTCGCGCACATCAAAGATTTGTCCGCGAGAACGACCGGCTCGCATTCATGACGAAACCGCTGCCGACTAACGTCGTGGAAAGCTGCCGCGCAACTGACGTTTCCAGGCTTGTACGAGATGCGTCCGCGATGCGAAGCCGCAACGGGTCGCGATCTGCGGGATGGACAAAGAAGTCTCGCCGATGAAACGGGCTGCCGCTTCGATCCGCATAGCTTCGACAGCCTTGGCGGGTGTGCGCCCGGTCGCGGCCTTGTAACGCCGGGCAAAGCTGCGCGGCGACATGCAGCAATGCGCCGCGAGAGCTTCGACACTCAGGCGCTGGTCCAGCCGCTCCAGAATCCACGCGTGGAGAGCGTCGAACTCGCCTTTTTCGGTCGCGCTTTGCCTGAGCAGCGAGGCGCTGAATTGAGCTTGGCCGCCGTGGCGGCGCAAAAAAACGACAAGTTCGCGCGCGACGGCGAGGCTCAGCGAGCGTCCGTGGTCTTCTTCGATCAGGGCAAGCGCGAGGTCGATGCCCGCGGTAACACCTGCCGATGTCCACAGTTTGGCGTTTATGCGTGAGAAAATCGCGTCGTGATCAACGCGGATCTCGGGGTGCTCTCGCGCCAGCTTTTCGCACCAGCGCCAATGCGTCGTCGCCGTGCCGCCGTCGAGCAAGCCGGTGCGTGCCAACAAAAGAGCCCCGCTGCACACCGACACGATCCGTGCATTTTCAGCAGCGGCCTTCCGGATAATTGAGGACAACTCATCGCGAGTTTTGGCCTCCATCCGGCGTATCCCGGGGCCACCGGGGATGAGCAAAGTCATCGCCTCAAAGCCTGATATTTCGCAAACCGGAATTGTTTGAAGAACGATCCCTGCGCTGCTGCGAACTGGCCCGCCGGACAAGGAGGCGATTTCTGTCTCGTAAGCTGCATGCCCGCCCAGGGAAGAGGCAGATGAAAACACCTGGAGCGGGCCGGTGATGTCGAGAAGCTGAACGCCTTCAAAGGCCAATGCGATCACTTTTGTCATATTCGGTCACCTCTGGCAGGAAATTAACCGATTATGATATTTCTGCCAATTCTTCACGATGTTAAACACGCAATCACTGCAAGGAATTCCGCAAGCGGCGGATATCTCTGTGCATGGCAACAGGACGCCTTCGGCGGCTTCATGGCGTGGTCATTGCGTTGCCAAAGCCGGCAGGAGGCACACTTGCCGTTGCGTACAATTTTTTCGAGGAAATCGATTGGATCCGGGCAGAAGCTTGAAGGTCCTCAACCGGTTCAGTCCTTTTGCGCACCGGCTGGTATTCGAGCGGTTTGGCGCGGAGCCTGGGGACCGTGCCCATCCAGGTGGGTGCTGATGAGGGAAGACCTGTCCAGCTCACCACCTGAAGTTCGCGTCACGTGAAAGCCCGCAGTTGCAAACAGGTGCAAGCCGAAACGCGCGACACAGGAAACGAAAGTAGGCCAGAGGGAGATACGAATTGTTGTCCAATATCAAGTCGTTGCTCACTGCGGCAGCCGTAGCCGCCGTGATGGCCCTGCCGCAGGCGTGGCGGAGGAATTCATAACGATCGGCATAGGCGGCGTGACTGGCGTCTACTACCCGACGGGTGACGTCGTTCATCATCGCCATCCGCCGGCCTACAAGGGTGCCGGCGTGCGCGACGCAATAGAAAGGGTCCGCGCGCGACCCTAATATTTCTGCCGCCCTACAGCCTGGGCTTCGATCCGAGCGAGAACGCTTTTTCAAAGCTCAAGGTGTTGCTGCGCGCCAAGGCTCGGCGAACGGTCAGCGCCTTTGCGGGATGTTGTCGGCTCTCTCATTTGCTTGTCCATTCCCACCGAGTGCGCCAACTATTTTAGGTCACGGATTTTTGCCGCTACAGAAGTCGACGAGCGCATTTACGGCGGCGATCTGGGCCGTCGAAGTGTTCCACAGAATTCCGACTTCCCGCGCCTCGCCGTCTTGCAAAATCTTTTTTTCCAAGGGCAGCCCTTCGGGCCAGGTTGGCGGCCAGTCAGGCAGAATTGCAACGCCCAGCCCCCGGCTGACGAGAGCGGCGATCGCATCCAGCGTATCCAGCTCCAGCCATTCCTTCACCGCCAGACCGTGCGCGCGAAGATAGCGGTCAACAATCTGGTCGCCCCACTGATTGCGGTCATATCTGATGAAGACCTGTTCCGAGAGTACAGCGTGAGGTTCGCTCAGGTTCATGCCTTCCGGCGCGATTAGCACCAGCGGCTCTTTGCGTTAGGTGAGCCATCCAATTGATTTCGGGATAACGAAGTGCGGACGAACGATTACAGCCGCGTCGAGTTCTCCAGCCAGCACGCTGTGATAGAGATTTACCGATGAATCGGGACGCAGGAAGAACTCGATTTTCGGGTGACGCTTTCGCAAACCGGCAACAAGCTCGGGCATCAAGCCGGTCATCGCGGTGGCTGTGGCTCCGATGCGCAGCCTTCCCTCGGGTTCGTCACCGGCGGCGATGGTGTGAAGGTCTCGGATGCCGTCGATCAATGGGCGCGCATGGCGCAGCACCGCCAACCCGGAGGCGGTGGGCCGCACTGTTCGCCCGGCGCGCTGGATCAGCTTATGCCCCAGGTCTTTTTCCAGTGCCCGCAATTGTTGAGCCAGGGCAGCCGGAGTGACGTTCAATCGTCGGGATGCCTCGGCTATCGAGCCACACTCGGCTATGACTACGAAACTTTCGAGAAAGCGGGTATTCATAGATAAAATATCCATCTTTTAAAGATGCTAAAAACAATATTTTCCTTCTTTTGATTTCGTTCTAACAACATTTCATTCTTGAAAACGACCCTGTTTTGCGAGGAGCCGGCATGGCAATCGAAACCAAGTTCAACAAGTTGGGTACAGACGAGGCACCCGGGCAGGAGACGCGGCAGAACGCTCAACACGTTGAGCTGCTGTTAAAGGGAGGCAAGCTAGCCGGGCGCGTGGTCGATTTCTCGCACGGTGATGTCGACGCTCATGAGCCGACACCAGGTGCTTTCGACCTCTTTACAGCGGGTGTCGAACGGGGCGGGAGCCAAGCCTATACGGAGTATCGTGGCGATCTGGATATTCGCTCGCTTGTCGCCCCCAGACTGGCGGACTTCACGGGCGCTCCGGTTGATGCCTTTGATGGTTTGATCGTGACGCCCGGGACCCAAGGAGCCCTGTTTCTCGCCATCGCCTCAACCGTCGACCGAGGCGACAAGGTTGCGATAGTTCAGCCCGACTATTTCGCGAACCGAAAACTGGTCGAGTTTTTTGAAGGCGAAATGATTCCGGTCCAGATGAACTATAAGCAGGCCTCGGAAAGCGAGGCTGGCCTTGATCTTGACCAGCTTGAAGAAGCGTTCAAGGCAGGAGCCCGCGTGTTCCTGTTTTCCAATCCCAACAATCCGACGGGCGTTGTTTATTCCGCCCGCGAGATTTCACGGATTGCCGATCTTGCTGAAAAATACGGCGCCATCGTTATCGTCGACCAGCTTTATTCACGCCTGCGCTACACGGGTACATCTTACACGCATTTCCGGGCGCAAGCCGTCAATCCGGAAAACGTCATCACCATTATGGGGCCGTCGAAGACCGAATCGCTTTCGGGCTATCGGCTCGGTGTCGCCTTTGGGTCGTCCAGGATTATCGCCCGGATGGAGAAGCTTCAGGCCATCGTCAGCCTTCGGGCGGCGGGCTACAGTCAGGCTGTCCTGCGTGGCTGGTTTGACGAGCCGGTTGGCTGGTTGGAAGAGCGCATCCGCAAGCATCAGGCTATTCGCGATGGCTTGGTCAATGTGCTGCGCGGCATGGAAGGCGCCTTCGTGCGACCCTCGATGGCAGGCAGTTATTTGTTTCCGCAACTGCCTGACCTCGCGGTGAGCTATTCCGATTTTGTCAAAATTCTTCGCCTTCAGGCGGGAGTTATCGTTACGCCGGGGACAGAGTTCAGCCCCCATACCGCAAACAGCGTGCGGTTGAACTTCTCGCAGGATCACGAAGCCGCGGTCGCCGCAGTCGAGCGCCTGGCTCTTCTCGTCGAAAGGTACCGCAAATGAGCGCTTCGATGCCGATCCCGCAGGGCAACTATGTACCGGCTCTACGTCTGGGCAACATGGTCTACACATCGGGGATGATCCCTCGAAAAGAGGCAAACTCCAGGCGACTGGCCAAGTACCTGTGAAGGCAACTATCGAGGACTATCGCCGTGCTGTGGAATTGGTTTGCGGGAATGCACTAACGGCGGCTCGCGGTCAGTTGCGAGACGGCGAAGATATCGGCCGGATCGCAAGCATGACCGTTTTTTCGCAGCCGAATCCTGCTTCACCGCCCATTCGAAGCTGGCCGATTTTGCGTCCAACCATCCTATTGCCTCTTCTCGGAATTCGGCGGAGGGGGATTGGAGCGAAGCGGAGGGAGATTCGCTAGATTATTGTGATGTCTCGGTAAGATGGCTGGGGAACCTGGATTCGAACCAGGACTAACGGAGTCAGAGTCCGCGGGTCTACCGTTAACCTATTCCCCAGTGTAAGAGGCAATGCGCGGGAAGAAGACGTCCGCGGTGCCGATGGCGTTGTTATATACAAATCGGCTGGGCCGATGCAACACCGTGCGGCGAATTTTTCGTGCGCTCCAAACGCCTGTGCAAAACGGTGGCGGTGCCAAATAGACAGGCATGTCCAACACTCGCGCTTCCATCTGAGATCCGCATGTTGGATTTGCTCAATGGGCGCAAGCTGCTACACTCACGTCAACTATAGATTGGAGGGCGGCGCTTTAAAGGAGCGCTGCCGAGGGCTTGAAGTGAGCGACACGGGCGAAATCGGGCCGGAGATATTCCGGTCTGTGCCCGATACCGCGGAGACATCGGATGATGGACGCAAACCATCGCGACGAGGGCCTCACAAGAGGCAATGGGCGGATGGCGGACGTCTGACCGAGGCTCCGCAACCGGCAACCGCGGGTGGCTTGTCCGTCCATGCGGCTCCGGGCGGATCGGGCACGAGGCAGTCAAGAAAGAAGAGGCGTCGGCGCCGTCCGAACAGGGCCGAGCGCAGAGCGGAGCAATTCTCCGAGATCCCGGAGAACTCGCAGGCTCAGCCGTCGTCTGCAGGGCCTTGCAAGGCTGCACCTGCCCATTCCGGAAACTCAAATCGCAAATCCTTGCCCGATTCCGCCCGTCCCCGCGTGGTGGACGACGGGCATGTCATCAATGGGCATGCAAGCAAGGAAATGGCCGCAGAGTGTGCGGAATACCGCGGGAATGAGGAAAGCGCCGCGATTTCCAAATCGCGGTATCTCAACGGCAGGAATTCCGGGCATTCTCCCACGAGCGCGGAGAAGGGCAGGGAAGCTGAAGACGCACGCAGGCAGACGCCTCTATATGCCGCACTCGATCTCGGGACGAACAACTGCCGCTTGCTGGTGGCGCGCCCGGAAACGCGCGGGTTCAGGGTCGTTGATGCTTTTTCCAAAATCGTTCGCCTTGGCGAGGGGCTTGGACATACACGGAGACTTTCCAACGAGGCGAT
The DNA here is from genome assembly GCF_013266695.1 of Hongsoonwoonella zoysiae. Lineage (GTDB taxonomy): Bacteria > Pseudomonadota > Alphaproteobacteria > Rhizobiales > Stappiaceae > Hongsoonwoonella > Hongsoonwoonella zoysiae. The sequence continues at coordinate 820,356 of NZ_JABRXF010000002.1, read as the reverse complement.
GGACCGTGCCGTCGAGGCGCTCGACTGTTGCCGGGACAAGCTCATCCAACGCGGTGTTGAAAGGTTTCGCCTGATCGCGACCGAAGCGTGCCGGGCCGCTGAGAACGGTGAAAGATTTATCGACCGCGTGCGCGATCAGACGGGTCTTTCCCTTGAGATCGTTTCGCGGGAAACTGAAGCCCGGTTGGCGGTCGCCGGATGCGCATCGCTAGTGGATCCGGAGGCCGACGGCGTCGTGCTCTTCGATATTGGCGGCGGCTCCTCGGAGATCGTCTGGCTTGACTTGCGCAACCGCTGCGGAGCGCGGGGCTACGCCTTGACGAAATTCATACGCGCATGGATTTCGCTTCCTGTGGGTGTAGTCAATCTGGCCGAGCGCCATGGTGGGCGGAACGTCACGGTGGATGTCTTCGAAGCGATGGTGGGGGACGCGGCGGCCCATCTGGAATCTTTCGCTCTCGGTGAGCAACTGACGGAAGCGATTTGCTCCGGCAAGGTTCACATGCTGGGCACTTCGGGCACGGTGACGACGCTCGCGGGTGTGCATTTCGGCTTGAAGCGCTATGATCGCCGCCGGGTGGACGGTGCGTGGCTCGACCATGAAGACGTTTCGGCGATGATAGATCGTTTGCGGTCGATGCCTTACGAAGAGCGGGTGAAGAACCCTTGCATCGGCGCGGATCGTGCCGATCTCGTACTTGCCGGCTGTGCAATTCTCGAGGCAATTCGCCGGCGCTGGACCTGCCAGCGGCTCAGGGTCGCCGACAGGGGCTTGCGCGAGGGAATCCTCATGGAGTTAATGTCGGCCGACGATGTCTGGCGCAGATCGCGACCCGGCAAATGGCACGGTAGGCGCCGGCAAAGATAATCTGGCAAACCGGAAAGGTTTCATGACCACTTCAGGGCGGGGTCGCGGCGAGCGCGGCCTTCATCAACGCGTCAAGACGGCGGGTAAGCGCACGGAATCCTCCACGCGCTGGCTCGAACGCCATCTGAACGATCCTTATGTCCGGCGCTCGAAGATCGACGGCTATCGCTCTCGCGCGGCATACAAGCTGTTGGAGATCGACGAGAAACATAAGCTTTTGAAGCCAGGGATACGTGTCGTGGATCTCGGCGCCGCCCCTGGCGGTTGGTGCCAGATTGCAGCCGATGTGACCGGATCAATCGATGGGGCCCCGCTCGTGGTTGGCATCGATTATCTGGATGTCGAACCGATCCCCGGTGTGACGCTCTTGAAGAAAGACTTTCTGGATGACGACGCGCCGCAAGCATTGATAGATGCACTTGGCGGCCTCAAGCCCGACCTTGTCTTGTCCGATATGGCCGCGCCGACGACGGGTCATCGAAAGACGGACCATCTTCGGACAACTTACCTCTTTGAGGTCGCAGCGGATTTTGCCCGGGAGAACCTTGCCCCAGGCGGCAATTTCCTGTCCAAGGTCTTTCGTGGCGGCACGGAGAATGAACTGCTTCGCCAATTGAAGCAGGATTATCATTCCGTCGTTCACGTAAAGCCACCGGCGAGCCGCAAGGAGAGTCCTGAGCTTTATGTTCTTGCCAAGGGATTTCGCGGGTGCAGAGACAGCAATGGGTAACTTAAGCCCTTGTGTCGGAAGGGGGACGAGACGCTCCGCCCACCGTAGCCGCATGCCCTGAAACCGAAGCCCCGGCACCGCGGTCCAGCGTCAGAAATGAGATTGCGGACAAGAGCACGATGCCAGCGATGACGAGAAATGCGATCGCATAGTCCTGCGGGCCGGCGCCTTCGTTACCGCGAATCATAGACGCCGCCGAAAGTGTCAGCGCGGCCAAGCTCACCCCTATCGACAATGACAGTTGCTGTGCCATTGAGGTGAAGCCGGTCGCGCGGCTCATCTCAGCATCGTCCAGGTCCGCAAATGCGATTGAGTTCAACGCGGTAAATTGCAGCGACCGAAAGAATCCGCCGATAAAAAGAACCGCGATCATGAGAGCTGCCGGTGTTTGGGGCGAGAAAGCGGCGCAGGCTGCAATCGATATGGCTGCGAGCAGTGCATTGAGGCTGAGCACGTTTCTGAATCCGGCCCGCGCCAATATGCGCGGTGCGGCGAATTTCATCGAGATCGCGCCGGCCGCCGCGGCGAATGTGATAAGGCCGGAGTTTATTGCGCTCTTGCCGAATCCCTGCTGCAGCATCAGCGGCAACAGGAATGGGATCGCCCCGATACCGAAGCGGAAAAAAGATCCTCCGAAAAGGCTGACACGGAATGTCGGAATTCTCAGCAGCGACAGATCGAGGATCGGCGCGGACGCTGTATTCGCATGTTGGACATAGGCAATTCCCGAAAGCAAACCGATCGCAACCAGGAAATGGCCCGTGTGTCCGGCAATATGGGTATTGGGCACCAGTTCGGACCCGAACAATAGGCCCGAAATGGCAACGGCGGAGAGGCAGAAACCCTTCAGATCGAAAGGCGGTTTCTCCTTTCCTCGAATGTCCTCGAAATAGAGGGTTGCAAGCCCGACCCCGAGCAGGCCGACGGGGACGTTTATCCAGAATATCCAGGGCCATTCGGCATAGGTGACCAGGAAACCGCCGAGCGGTGGACCCACCACCGGACCGATCAACGCGGGCACCGTTACCCAGGTCATCGCCTGAACGAGCTGAGATTTCGGAACCGCGCGCAGCAATGCAAGCCGGGCGACAGGCACCATCAGGGCGCCGCCCACCCCCTGAACGACACGCATGAAAATGAGCTCGGCGACACTTGACGCAGCGCCACAACCGACCGACGCCAGAACAAATATCGCGACCGCCCAACGAAACACATTGCGCGTGCCGAAACGGTCGGCAATCCAGCCGCTGACTGGCATGAAAACGGCCAGCGCGATCAGATAGGACGTCATAGCCAGATGCAGGCGAACGGGATCGATCGAAAAACTTTTCCCGATTGCCGGCAACGCGGTGCCCAATATCGTGGAATCGAGCGTTTGCATGAAGAGGGCGCAGGCGACGACAAGCGCGACCAGTCTTTGGCGAGGAAGCACTGGAAACTCTGAAATGTGGAGGTTTTGACGACTTATAGCAGGATTTGATGTGATCGGATCAATTGCAAGTCGATGTTATATGATAGATTTCTATCAAGTTGCGCGAAAATTGCGTGATCATGCCGCTTCCCATCCCGTCACGGCCATGTTATTGACCCGCGCCAACTTCTCCGGCACTGCCTGAGTCGCTCATCGTTCGCCATGGTTCCCGGCGCGCGACCGGTCGGTGCTATTTCGCAAGCAGGGAGAACTGGCCCATGCCGTCCATTTACGAACCGACTTTCGGTCGCGAAGCACTGACTTTCGACGACGTTCTCTTGCTCCCCGGCCATTCGGAGGTTCTTCCGGCGGAGGCCGACCTGCGCGGACGCGTCACGCGCAGCCTGTCGCTCAATTTGCCGATTCTGTCTTCCGCGATGGACACCGTGACGGAGGCGCGATTGGCCATCGCCATGGCGCAGGCCGGCGGCATTGGCATTTTGCATCGCAATTTCACGCTGGATCAGCAAGCCGAGCAGGTTCGCCAGGTCAAGAAGTTCGAGTCCGGCATGGTAGTCAACCCGCTGGTGATTGGACCGGACGCGACTCTTCAGGACGCTCTGGACCTCATGAAACATGCGGGCATCTCTGGCATTCCTGTCGTTGAAAATGGCGGCAAGGGAGGGCAGGTGACGGGTCGTCTCGTTGGTATCCTGACGAACCGTGACGTTCGGTTCGCATCTTCGCCGGCGCAACCCGTTCGAGAACTTATGACCCGCGAAAACCTGATTACGGTTCGCGACACCGTTAACCAGGAAGAGGCCAAGCGCCTCCTGCACCAGCACCGGATCGAAAAACTCGTCGTCGTGGACGATGATTACAATTGCACGGGCCTAGTCACGGTCAAGGACATAGAAAAAGCCCAACTTCACCCGAATGCGTCCAAGGATGATCAGGGCAGACTGCGGGTCGGCGCCGCAACCTCCGTCGGCACCGAAGGCTTTGAGCGAGCGGAGCGCCTTATAGATGCGGGTGTGGACCTCGTCGTCGTCGATACCGCGCACGGACATTCGCAGCGTGTCCTGGATATGGTCGGCAGGGTGAAGACATTGTCGAACTCGGTGCAGGTGCTTGCAGGCAATGTGGCGACGCGTGACGGAACCAAAGCGCTGATCGATGCTGGTGCTGACGCGGTGAAAGTCGGTATCGGACCGGGGTCGATCTGCACGACCCGTGTCGTCGCGGGCGTCGGCGTGCCTCAGCTGACAGCTATCCTCGAAGCTTGTGAAGAGGCCAACAAGCAGGATGTTCCGGTCGTTGCCGATGGCGGCATCAAATACTCCGGCGATCTTGCCAAGGCGCTTGCCGCCGGCGCCGCTTGCGCCATGGTCGGCTCCCTCCTTGCCGGTACGGAGGAAAGCCCGGGCGAGGTTTATCTTCACCAGGGGCGTTCCTACAAATCCTATCGCGGCATGGGGTCGGTGGGCGCCATGGCCCGCGGTTCCGCCGACCGTTACTTCCAGGCAGAAGTGCGCGACTCCCTGAAGCTCGTTCCCGAAGGCATCGAAGGTCAGGTGCCTTACAAGGGGCCCCTTTCAAGCGTCCTGCATCAGCTTGCCGGGGGCTTGCGCGCCGCAATGGGCTACGTCGGCGCCAAAACAATTCCTGAACTTCAGGAAAAAGCGCGTTTTGTGCGGATTTCCGGTGCAAGTTTGCGGGAAAGTCATGCCCATGACGTCACGATCACCCGTGAATCGCCGAATTACCCGTCGAACGTCTGATTTTGAAGTGATCGATCAGGGCGTGCCGGCCCGTTTCAATGGAGCGCAGATAGGATGAAGGATGGCGGACGTATCGCCGCGGCGATCGATGTCCTGACCGATATCGAAAGCCGCCGCCGCCCCGTGCAGGATGCGCTCAAGGATTGGGGAACCAGCCATCGTTTCGCAGGCTCCGGCGACAGGGTCGCGATAGGCAACCTCGTGTTCGACGCATTGCGGTCGAAAGCATCGCTCTCGTTCATGATGAACGATGCGAGCCCGCGCTCGCTTGCCCTCGCTGTTTATGGAATATCCTGGGGCGGGGGCATGGAAGGAATCGCAAGCGCGCTTGAAGACGACAGACATGCTCCGCCGCCGCTTTCGGAAGAAGAGGCCGAAAGGCTCAAAGCCGCTTCGCTTGAAGGTGCGCCGGATTGGATTCGGGCCGACGTACCTGAGTGGCTTTGGCCAGAGTTTTCCACCGAATTCGGCGAAGATGCGGTCACGGAGGGCAGGTCTCTCGCAAGCCGCGCGCCGATCGATATGCGGTTGAACCGGTTGAAGGCTTCCCGCGAAAAGCTGTTGAAACGGCTGCATCATCTGGGTGCGGAGCCAATGTCGCTTTCTCCTCTCGGTCTGCGCATCGCGCCAGCTGAAGGCGCAGGTCGGATGCCGCATGTTCAAGCCGAAGAAAGTTTTCGGAAAGGGTGGTTCGAGCTTCAGGATGAAGCAAGTCAGATAGCGGCCCTGCTGGCAGGCGCCAAAGGCGGCGATCAGGTTCTGGACCTTTGCGCAGGCGGCGGCGGCAAGACGCTCGCGCTGGCGGGCGAAATGGAAAACCGTGGGCAGATCTACGCTTATGATGCAGATCGCCTGCGCCTTGCGCCGATACATGAGAGGCTTCGCCGCGCGGGCGTTCGTAACGTTCAAATTCGCGATCCTCAAACTGGCGGCTTGGAGGACCTTGAAGCGCGGATGGACCTGGTTTTCGCGGATGCTCCGTGTTCGGGAACCGGGGTTTGGCGCAGGCGTCCGGATTCAAAATGGCGCCTTTCGGAAAGGGCGCTCGGCGGCCGCAAGGCGGAACAGCGGGACGTCATTCGCACAGCAAGCAAATATGTTCGTCCCGGCGGGCGGCTTGTCTACGTCACCTGCTCGCTGCTTCCATCCGAAAACCGAGACCAACTCATCAGCTTTCTCGAAGAAGATCGTCGTTTCAAGCCGCTGGACTTGAAGGCCGAATGGGGAAGGGTGCTTGGAGGTACTGCCGATCGGGCACGATTCGATGACTCCGGCTTCGCTACCTTGTCGCCCGCCAGAAGCGGTACGGATGGCTTTTTCGTCAGCATTCTCCGCCGGGAAGATGTTTGAAAATCTCTGCTGGCATTAGATCTTGCGCAAGAGCGGGAAGGCCTTGCCCTGCTCGTCTTCGCCTTCGCGATCTTCTTCGGGAGATTGATCTTCATCACCGAGGTTTGCCTCGTCAGGCCGATCGACCGGCCCCGCTTCGGCTCCTCCGTTGGGCTGGGGCGCTTCTTCTTGTTCCGCGTGACCGATTGAATGCGATTTCGGCGCTGGTGCCCGGTCGGTGTCAGACAGGAACAGGGGGGCTTCACCGTCCGCATTTCGGGCTTCTTCCGCAAGCTTGCGAATATTAACCAGCGTTTCCGCTTTGATATCCGCCCGGGCGCCGCCGGCCAGCAGAATTTCTCGGGCGAGCGAGTTTTTCCCGAGGGCCGAGAGCGAAGAGCCGAGAGCCTTGCCGGCGTGCTTGTTCGTCGGATCGAGCGTCCATGCCTGCTCCGCATAGGCCACCGCGCGTAGAGGCTTGCCCGCTTTTCGCGCGGCTTCGGTCAGATGAATCAGGATCCGGGTATCCCGGGGAGTGATTTCGAGCGCTCGCAGGAAAGCATTCTCCGCAGCTTCATAGTCCTGCATTTCGGCAAGGATTGCGCCTTTGAGGTCATAACCTTCCGGATTGGACGGTTCACGCTCGATAACCGCGCAGGCGCAGTCGTAGGCTTCCTTGCTGCGTTTGCGCTGTTGCAAGGCGCGTCCGAGACCGAGATAAGCCGGAATATAGTTGCTATCGATTCTGAGTGCCTGCCTGTAGCGGGCGATGGCCGCGTCAAGTTGAGTGGTATCAAGCGAGCTTGCATCGGCGGCAATTGTGAGGGCGGCGGGATTGCTTGGCAGTTCATTGACTAGGCGTTGCGCCAGCGGCAAGGCTTCGCCGGGTAGGCCCTGTTTTATGAGGATCGTCGCCAGGCCAAACAGGGCGTTTTTGTTTTTCGGATCGAAATCTAGAACGGCACGGAACGCTTCTGCCGCGTAGTCGTAATTTTCCAGCAGCAGGTGAGCATTGCCAAGGTTCGAGCGTGCCCTGGTATGGTCGGGATCGTTGAAGACGACCTGACGCAACACAGGAACAGCTTCCTCCAGTCGTCCCACGCGCAGCAAGGCGGTTCCCGTCCGGTATTTTAGGTCGAGGTCCGTCGGGTGGCGTTGGTGGAGGTTTTCATAGATCGCAAGGGCCGCGTCGTAATCGCCGTTCCGCTCAAGCCGGGCGGCTTCGGCGACGGCCGCATCTATGGAGATCTTGTCGTCGAACACTGCCATATCGAGCGTTGTCCCGTCGGTGAAGATCGAAAACCGCTTTCATCCGGCCCCGGTGGGCATGCTCGGCGCGGTTTTACAGCCGAATCGTCCCCAATCCCCACGCAAAAGGGTAGGTGTCGCACGACCTGCGGTCAAAGCGCCATTTGAGCGTCCTTCGGATTATGGACAGCTTTATGTCGTAAACCGTTGCGCCGCTGGTTTGTATCGTTTCAAATGAATTGAGTTTACGCTGGAAGATTTTCGGAGGCGTGGCTTCATGGGACGTAATAAGGCGCAAGCCGCCGATCAGATATCGCTGTTCGACAGCGAAGTCGCATTTTCGGAAAACTATCTTCCGTTTCGCGTGTTGCACGCCGCACGGCTTGTCGAACGAAGGATCGCCAAGGCGCTGTCGGAAGAGTTCGATCTTTCGCTTGCCGAGTGGATGGTGCTACGCGCGTTGCTCGATGCCGATTGTGTGTCAGTGCGCGATCTCGTACCGCTTACCGGGCTTGATACGGTGGCTATAAGTCGCGCCGCGACGAGGCTGTCGGATAGGCGCTTCCTCAAAAAAATAATCAACAAGCAGGACAGGCGTCTGGTTGTACTGACCCCTTCGAAAGCCGGGCGAACGCTGGCGTGCGAGGTCGACCGCAAGTTATCGGATCTGGAAACCGCCTTCCTCAAGGGGCTGGGTGTTCAGGAACGCGTGCGCCTTGGACAATTGCTCGGCGCCATTATCGACAGCGCATGAATATCCAGTGCCGAGTGGGGCGCATTTTTGGGTTTAAAACGCGTGGGTAAGGGGCTAGAAGCGGCGCATGACAGATAGCGTTCTCATCATCGACTTTGGCTCCCAGGTCACCCAGCTCATAGCGCGGCGCGTGCGCGAGTGCGGGGTCTATTCGGAAATTGTGCCTTTCCAATCTGCCGAGAAGGCATTTCGAGAAATGCAGCCCAGGGCGGTGATCCTCTCCGGCGGGCCTGCTTCAACAACGGATGTCGGCAGTCCCCGCGCCCCGCAAGAGGTTTTCGAGGCGGGAATTCCGGTTCTCGGTATCTGCTACGGACAGATGACGATGGTCGCGCAATTGGGCGGTGAGGCTGAACCTGCCGATCACCGGGAATTCGGCCGGGCCTTCGTGGAGATCAAGAAGAACAGCCGTATTTTCGACGGGGTCTGGGAAGCGGGCGAGCAGCACCAGGTGTGGATGAGCCACGGCGACCGTGTGATCAGTCTCGCGCCGGGATTCGAGGTTTTCGCAAGCTCGCCGAACGCTCCCTTCGCGGTATCGGCGGATGAAGAACGCAACTTCTATTCCTTTATGTTCCACCCCGAGGTGATCCATACGCCGGACGGCGCTAAACTCTTGCGGAATTTCGTGCAGAAGATCGCGGGATGTTCCGGCGACTGGACGATGGCCTCATTCCGCGAGGATGCGGTGGCGCGCATTCGAGAACAGGTTGGGGATCGAAAGGTCATTTGCGGCCTGTCGGGTGGCGTCGATAGCGCGGTTGCCGCCGTCCTCATTCATGAGGCAATCGGCGATCAACTGACCTGCATTTTCGTCGACCATGGGTTGTTGCGCATGAAAGAAGCGGAGCAGGTCGTCACCCTTTTCCGCGAACATTACAACATCCCGCTTGTCCATGTGGATGCTTCGGACACTTTCATCAGCGCGCTTGAAGGCGAGAGAGACCCGGAAGCCAAGCGAAAGACGATCGGACGCTTGTTCGTTGAGGTATTCGAGGCCGAGGCGAAGAAGATCGGCGGGGCGGAATTCCTGGCACAGGGGACGCTCTATCCGGATGTCATTGAGAGCGTATCCTTCACCGGCGGTCCGTCGGTGACAATCAAGTCGCACCACAACGTCGGCGGCCTGCCCGAGCGTATGAACATGAAGCTCGTCGAGCCGCTGCGCGAACTCTTCAAGGACGAGGTGCGCATACTCGGTAAGGAATTGGGCCTGCCGGATGCTTTCGTTGCCCGTCATCCGTTCCCGGGGCCCGGTCTCGCCATCCGCTGCCCGGGTAGTATCAGTCGCGAAAAACTCGATATATTGCGCAAGGCTGATGCGATCTATCTCGACGAAATCCGCAAGGCCGGACTATACGACGCGATCTGGCAGGCGTTTGCCGTGCTTCTTCCGGTGCAGACCGTGGGCGTGATGGGTGACGGGCGGACGTACGAATATGTCTGCGCCTTGAGGGCCGTCACCTCCACAGACGGGATGACCGCGGACTTCTATCATTTCGATATGGAATTCCTGTCGAAGGCGGCGACCCGCATCATCAACGAGGTCAAGGGCATCAACCGCGTCGTCTACGACGTGACGTCCAAGCCCCCCGGAACGATCGAGTGGGAGTGAGAAAGCCGACTTCGGGCGTCAGGCTTTCACGCGCTCCATTTTCGGATCGTAAAGGGGGCTGAGCGTGACGCTGCAAGGCACGCGTTCGGTGGCGACCTCAAGCTCATACTCGCCCTCGGCAATGTAATCCGCGCTGACACCTTGCGGATTGCGGATGTAGCCCATGCCGATCGACTTTCCGATCGTATGGCCGAAACCTGCTGACGACAGCCAGCCAACCCTTTCGCCATTGCGGTAGATCGTTTCACGGCCGAGCAAAATGACGCTTGGGTCTGCGATGAAAGTCGCCATCCTCTTCTTCACGCCTTTCTGGCGTTGGGCTTCCACAGCGGCGCGCCCTTTGAAGTCGAAGTTTTTCTTCATTTTTACCGCCCAGCCGAGGCCGGCTTCGTCCGGGGTGTGGTCGGGCCCGATGTCGGAACCCCATGCGCGGTAGCCTTTTTCCAGGCGCAAGGTTTCGATCGCTCGGTATCCGGCATTGACGAGGCCGAGGGGGGCGCCGGCTTCGTGAAGCGCGGCATAAACGGTCGCTGCGTATTCCACCGGAACATGCAGTTCCCAACCGAGTTCTCCGACATAGGTCACGCGCAACGCCGTGACCGGGCAGCCGGCGATGCCGATCACCCTTGCCGTGCCGAAGGGGAATGCTTCATTGGAGACGTCAGCCGACGTGACCTTGCTCAGGATATCGCGCGCTCTCGGGCCCATCAGCGACAAGACCATATTGGATGAGGTGATGTCCACGAGCTGGACGTTCATTCCATCTGGAATGTTTCGCGATATCCAGTCGAAATCATGCGTCGCGAAACCGGTGCCGGTGACGATGTAATATTCGTCGGGCTTCATGCGCGCGACCGTCAGATCGCACTCGATGCCTGCGCGGTCGTTCAGCATCTGGGTATAGACCAGGCTGCCGACGGGCTTGTTGACGTCGTTGGAGGCGATCCAGCTCAGCGCGTCGCAGGCGTCCGGCCCTTTGAGGACGAATTTGGCAAACGAGGTCTGGTCGAAAAGGGCGGCCGCTTCACGGCAGGCTTTATGCTCGCGCCCGACAGCATCGTGCCAGTTCGGCCGCCCGAAGGTGTAGATATCCTTCTGCTCCTCTCCGGCTGCGGCATCGGCGAACCAGTTCGGCCGCTCCCAGCCGAGTTTTTCCCCGAACACCGCACCGTCGGCCATAAGCTTATCGTAGAGCGGCGATTTTCTGCAAGGACGGCCAGAACGGTGCTCTTCGGACGGCCATGCCATCGTGTAGTGCTTGCCGTAAGCTTCATAGGTGCGCTTGCGGATCCAGTCGTCGTCGAAATGCGGACGCCCGAAACGGCGGATGTCGGCAGGCCAGAGGTCGAAAGGCGCTTCGCCGTTTCGCACCCATTCGGCCAGCGCCATTCCTGCGCCGCCACCGGCTGCGATGCCGAAGGCATTGAAGCCGGCGCCCACAAAGAAGTTTTGCTGCTCCGGGGCTTCGCCGAGGATGAACATCCCGTCGGGCGTGAAGCTTTCCGGGCCGTTGACGAGTTCCTTGATCCCTGCCGTTTCAAGGGCGGGTACCCGGCCTAGCGACAGTTCCATCAATTGCTCGAAGTGATCGAAATTGCTGTCGAGCAAGGTGTAATGGAAACCCTTTGGAATGCCGTCCTTTGCCCAGAGGATCGGGTTAGGCTCATAGCCGCCCATGACCAGGCCGCCAACCTCTTCCTTGTAGTAGGTGAGGCGGTCCGGGTCGCGCAGTGTCGGCAGGTTTGAAGGCACGCCCTCAATTCGTTCCGTGACCATGTACTGGTGCTCTACCGGTACGAGAGGCACATTGACGCCGCAGGACTTCGCGAAGGCGCGCGTCCATTGTCCGCAGCAGGCGACGACCTTTTCGCAATCTATGCGCCCGTGTTCCGTCTCAACGCCTTTGATGAAGCCATCCTGAATATCGACCGAGAGCACCTTCGTGTCCTCGATTATCCGGGCGCCTGCCATCCGCGCGCCTTTCGCCAGCGCCTGAGTGATATCGGAGGGGTTGGCTTGCCCGTCCGTCGGCAGGAAGGCCGCGCCGACGACGTCATCGATGTTCATCAGCGGCCAAAGGTCGAGCGCTTCTTTCGGTGACAGAAGCTGCATGTCCAGGCCGAAGCTGTGTGCCGTCGTCGCCTGACGGCGTACTTCCGTCCAGCGTTCCTCGTTGCAGGCAAGGCGGAGGCCGCCATTCATTTTCCAGCCGGTTGCCTGCCCGGTTTCTTCTTCCAGCTTGTTATAGAGATCGATGGAATAACCCAGAAGTTGTGTCACATTGGCGTTCGACCGCAACTGCCCGACAAGGCCTGCCGCATGGAATGTCGTTCCGGATGTAAGCTTTCTGCGCTCAAGCAGGACGACTTCGACCCCGGCTTTTGCGAGATGATAAGCGGTTGAACAGCCGATAATGCCACCACCGATGACAACCACCTGAGCGGAAGAGGGAATTTGGGTCATCTGGTCCTCTGTGAGCCTTGAGCTTTCTACAGGCTGGCCGTCAATACCTTCAGGCGTGCCGACTCGCCGTTGTTAACGTAGGACGTTCCAAGAAATCCACAAATTTCCTCAAAACATGCACAACTATCCGCAAAAGTCCACGTTTTGACTGAAATGAACGTTGAATAATGTGATATTGTCATGAAACCCACAGTGAATGTGGCCTTGCGTGGGAATTTCTCTTAGCGTGAGTCGTTCGGCCACTCGCAGGAGACTGATACGCATGGATGCATTTCCCAATCACACGCAACGACAGATCCTGAACGAGTTGCGTAAGGTCGGCGGATTGCAGAAGATCAGCGTTCTGGCGGAGGCGTTGGGTATTTCCGGAGAAACCGTTCGTCGTAACGTCAAACGGCTCGTGGAAATGGGGGCTGTGGAGAAGTCGCACGGCAGCGTTCAACTGATCGACCAGGAAGAACAGGAAGAGGGTAATCTGCAGGAGCGGCTTAGTCTGAACCGGACGGCAAAAAAACGCATTGCCGGTTATGTAGCCAGAATGATCCCCAATGAATGTTCGCTTTTTCTCGATATCGGCAGCACTACCGCTTTTATCGCCGATGCGCTTCGCGGTCACCGCAAGCTGACGATCGTGACCAACTCCGTCTATGTCGCCTACCGCCTTTCCATGCGCAACGACAACCGCGTTTTCATGGCCGGTGGCGAACTGCGAGGCGAAGACGGCGGTGCCTTTGGCGCGGATGCGATGGCGTTCGTCTCCAATTTCCATACGGAATTCGCTATCCTCTCCACCGCCGGCCTCGATCCGCGAAACGGCTTTACGCTCTTCGACCTGGAGGAGGCCAAGTTTTCCCGGCATATAATGAAAAATTCCGGCACGCGGATTATGGCTTGCGATTCAAGCAAGTTCGGACGCGAGGGGCCCGTAACGATCGGCAATCCCGATCAGGTGGATCATCTTGTGACCGATGAAGGGCTTCCGGAAGACTTGCGGGCGGCAATGCGCAATTGGGGCATTGAGGTCCACCTTGCCGATTGGGTGGGGTAACAACGCGTGAGGATATTGGCGCTCGCTTAGTGTTCGTCCGTGCCATGCTGACAAGGTGTCTTTTTCGCGTATGCCGGCTGCGCATGATTATCGCGGCGAAGGTATTGAAGCCGATACCCTTTCCGGATCGAGCGGCCTTTGCCTGCGAGTCAGGGCTTCGGGCCCGAATTCGCCTTGTGGGCTGATTTGCACAAAAAGCTACAATCAGTGTTGATATATGTGGAGTAATGTTGCTTTTTGAAAGGGCCGCCGTTCAGCATGCCGTTCGCGTCGTCAAAGCGGGGAGCCGGGAATGGGCCAGTTCGAAGCAAAGCACCTGATCATTGGCGGTGGCATCATCGGGTGCTCGATTGCCTACCATCTGGCAAAGAACGGCGAAGAGGATGTCGTGCTTCTGGAGAAGGCATCTCTCACCGAGGGGGCGACCTGGCATGCCGCGGGCCTTGTTGGCCAGCTTCGGTCTTCGCGCAATACGACCAGAATGTTGCAGCGTTCTGTCGCCATGTACGACAGCCTTGAAGAAGTTTCGGGCATGGCATTCGACTGGAAGAAAGTCGGCAGTCTTCGTCTAGCGGTGACCAAGGAGCGCCTTCTGGAAGCCCGGCGACTGACCACCATGGCGCGCAGCTTCGGCCTCGAAATGCATATGATCACCGCCGAAGAAGCGAAGGCGCTCTTCCCCTATATCGATGCTTCAGGGGTTCTCGGTGCGGCCTATATCCCTTCCGATGGCTATGTGGATCCGGCGAGCCTGACCCAGGCGATCGCAGCCGCTGCGCGAAAAGCCGGTGCCACGATCAGGCAGGGTATCAAGGTCGAGGGTTTCGAGGTCAATGATGGCCGCATTACGAAGGTGTCGACCTCCAGTGGTGACTACACGGCGGATGTCGTCGTCCTTGCCGCCGGCATGTGGAGCCGCGAGCTTGGCGCGAAGCTTGGGATTCGCGTGCCGGCATGCGCTGTCGAGCACCAATATATCGTCACCGAGCCGCTGCCCGACCCGGAGTTGGTCAAGAATCTGCCCACGCTGCGTGATCCGGAACGGCTGGTCTACTATAAGCCCGATGCTGGCAGCCGATTGGTGATCGGAGGTTATGAGGAGGGAACCTTGCCGTTCGGCGACGACGGCATTCCCGGCGAGTTCACCCGCCAGCTTCTTCCCGATAATCTGGATCGCTTCGCGCCTCTGGCGGCATTGGCGGCCGAGGTGACGCCCATTCTGAATGAGGTCGGCGTCAGGACTGTGATCAATGGTCCGATCCCGTATTCCGCCGACGGCGACTTCGTCATGGGTTGGGCGCCGGGCTTTGACAATCTGATGATGGCGACAGGCTTCCTTTATGGAATAGCGGCTGGCGGCGGTGTGGGCGAAATGATTGCCGAATGGATTACGGAAGGACGGCCGAGCCTCGATCTCTGGCCGCTGGACGTTCGCCGCTTCGGCCCGCATCACGGTACGAAAGCCTTCATGTACCCACGCGCGGTGGAGCACTATGCCCACCATTACAAGATGCGCTATCCGGGTGAGGAGCATGAAAGCGCCCGTGGACTCCGCCTCTCGCCGCTCTACGGGATCCTGAGGCATCGTGGCGCGGTTTACGGCTCCAAAAACGGCTGGGAAAGGCCGCTCTGGTTCGCGCCTGAAGGGGTGGAACCGGTCGACCAGCTTGATTTCCTGCAGCCGGGCTGGCACGCGTTTGCAGCCGAAGAGCACAAGGCTGTTCGCGAAGGCGTTGCTTTGATCGACCAGTCGAGCTTCGCCAAATTCGAGATGATCGGCCCGGGTTCTCTCGATCTCCTGCAAAGGCTCGCGGCCTGCGACATGGACAAGCCCGCCGGCTCTGTCATCTACGCCCAGTTGTGCAACGAGCGCGGCGGGATCGAGGCGGATTTGACGATCACCCGCCTCGGCAAGGATCATTTCTATATCGTTACAGGTTCGAGATTCGGAACGCACAATGCGGACTGGATCCGCCGGCACATGCCAAAGGATGGCTCCGTTCAGCTTGTCGAAATGACGTCGGCGCGCGCGGTCATCAACATTTGCGGGCCTAGGTCGCGTGAGGTCTTGCAGGCGGTCTGCGAGCAGGATGTTTCAAATTCCGCATTTCCTTTCGCCACGGCGCAGGAGGTCATTGTAGGCGCCGCGCCGGTGCGTGCGGTCCGCATCGGTTTTGTCGGCGAACTGGGCTGGGAGTTGCATGTGCCGACCGAATTCGGCGCGCATGTCTACAGTGTTCTGCGCGAAGCGGGCGAAGCATACGCAATCCGCGATGTCGGTTATCGCGCGATCGACAGCTTGCGCCTCGAAAAAGGCTATCTCTACTGGTCTGCCGACATCTCTCCCGACTATACGCCGATTGAGGCCGGGCTCGGCTTCCGGGTCCATCTGAAGTCGGGCGGAAACTTTATCGGCCGCGACGCGCTGGAGAAGCAGAAAACGGGCGGTCCGCGGCGCAAACTCTGCACTTTCGTAACCGCATCCAGGCTTCCGGTCTTTGGCGGAGAGACCATTCTTCATGGGGGTGAACCGGTCTCCCTCGCGACATCGGCCGGGTTCGGTCACACCGTCGGGAAGACGATAGTCTTCGGCTATCTGGATGCCGCGTTATGGGATCGTGGAATGTTCGAGGTAGAGGTCTTCGGTGACCGTCATCCGGTCGAGCGTGTCGATGGGCCGCTATACGACTCGCGCAACGAACGGCTGAAATCCTGAGGAGAGTTTGATGGCAAACAATGCGGAGTTGGTCCTTGCAGCTCTTCGCAACGCTCCAGGTTTTTCCGATATCAAATCGGAGGAATGTTCGATCACCCGCCTCGGTGGTTTGACCAATCTGGTGCATCGGGTGACGGCCCCGCAGGGCGACGTGATTGTTCGCATTCCGGGAGAGGGCACGGAAGAATATATCGACCGCGCGGTCGAGATTACCAATGCGAGGGCTGCCCATCGTGCGGGCGTGTCGCCTGAGGTCATCTGGGCCAGTGCCGAAAGCGGCGTCATGATCACGCGCACCATAGACGGCATCGCCACCATGACGCCCGATCTTTTCAAATCCCGTTCGGGTTCGCCCGTGCGGGCCGGAGAGGCGCTTGCGAGATTGCATCGGTCTGGCGAGGCATTCGACTTCCGGTTCGAGCTGTTTTCCATGATCGACGGTTATCTGAAGGTGCTCTCCACAAGGGATGTGGAACTGCCTGACGGATACCATGACATCGTAACGGCGGCGGAGCCGGTCAAGGATGCGCTAGCTGCCAATCCGGCCGAACTCGCACCCTGCCATTGCGATCCGCTATGCGAAAACTTTCTGGATGATGGCAAGGTCATGTGGGTCGTCGATTGGGAATACTCAGGCATGAACGATCCGCTATGGGATGTAGGGGACCTCTCGGTCGAAGCGGGCATGGACGAGGCGCGCGAAGCGGAGCTTCTTCACGGTTACTTCGGCAGGGCGCCTACGGCGGCGGAGAAGGGCCGTGTCGTAGTCTACAAGGCGATGTGCGACCTGCTTTGGACCTTGTGGGGGCTGATCCAGCATGCCGACGAGAACCCGGCGGAAGATTTCTGGGTTTACTCTACAACCAGGTTCGAGCGCTGCAAGGCGCTGATGCAGAGCGAGGAGTTTGCGGGCCACGTTGCGGCGGTCAGAGCAGGATAGCCTTCCTGCAAGCTGGCACTATCCAGGTCGTTGTTCCGCCCCTGCCGATTGTTCAGGCGTTTAGAACGGCGAGTATTTCGTCGCGCAGAGCCGGAGTCGCGGCGGTGACGACGCGACCGTCGGAGGCAAGGCCAAGCGGGCCGCCGTTCCAATCGCACATCACGCCACCGGCGGCTTCGACAAGCCCGACAAGGGGGAGGTAGTCGTAAGGTTCGAGCCCGAAGTCCACCACAGCGTCGATTTGGCCCGAGGCGACGAGGGCGTGGGGATAGCAGTCATAGGCCATTCGGCGAGTATGCCCGATGCTGCAAAGGCGCGAAAAACGCGCTGGGTCGTCCGCGTTCATCTGCTCTGCCTCGTTGATATAGACCATGGCGTCGCAAAGGCGCGTGGTGCCGCGAGAGGTTATCGTCTTTGTGTTAAGCGTTGCGCCATGGCCTTTAACGCCGACATAGGTTTCGTTAAGCGCCGGCATCCGTACGATCCCGAGTTGGGGCAGATCCTTCGCATAGCGCCCGAGCAACATTCCGAACAGCGGATTTCCGGTGATGAATGAGCGCGTTCCATCGATAGGATCGATGAACCAGACTGCCTCCGCATCCGGATTGTCCGTCCCGAATTCCTCTCCGAATATTCCGTCCTGGGGAAATGCCGAGGCAAGCTCCTTGCGAATAAATGTTTCCGTTTCCCGGTCCGCGATGGTTACCGGGCTATTGTCGGCCTTGGCCTCAAGAGCCAGCGGCGCACGGAAGTGCGCCATCGCGATAGGGCTTGCCCGTTCCACGATTTCAGTAGCCAACTGAGCGATCTTTTCAATATCCGTTTTCATGCTCGCTTCCAGCCGCGCGGGTCGTTGGGGGGGCTCGGCAATCGATAGTCGGCATTACACGTGAAGTTTGCACTAAAGGCCATGCAAAAGCACGCTGGGCAGCCATGCAAGACGTCTATATCCACAAATCATGTTGGTTTATGTTGCGTTTTGTGGAATCGTTGATACGTTTTTATTCCGGTCGTCGAAAGGATCGGACAAGGAAAATCAGCGGGGAATTCTGAGATGGCTCGTAAATTCTTGGCGGCCGTGGCCGCTTTCTCCACCTTGGCGGTTCATACGGCGGCAGCGGGGCCGGAATCGACAGACCCGATCAAGCTGACGACCCATGATTGGACCGGTCAGATCGTGACCACCACGATCATGGGCGAAGTGCTCAAGAACGCCGGCTATAATATCGAATATGTTCAGGCCGATTACATTGCCCAGTTCGCCGGCCTGAAAACCGGCGATCTCCACGTCGCCATGGAAATCTGGGAGACAACGGGTCGCGAAGCCATGGATGAGGCGACCGCAACCGGCAATGTCGTGAACATGGGCGAAACGGGCATGGTCGCCATTGAGGAGTGGTGGTACCCCGCCTATATGGCGGACGTCTGCCCCGGCCTGCCGGATTGGAAAGCCCTTAATGATTGCGCGGAAGAATTCGCCACACCGGAGACCGCGCCGCTTGGCCGTTATCTCGGCGGGCCCGTTACCTGGGGCGGCTTTGATGATGAACGCGTCGAGGCTCTCGGCATGGATTTCGAAGTTGTCCATGCCGGCACGGACGCCGCCCTTTTTGCGGAGCTTGAATCCGCCTATCAGCGCAAGGCGCCAATCGTGTTGTGGCTCTACTCGCCTCACTGGGCTCCTTCGAAATATGAAGGCAGCTTCGTGAAATTCCCGCCTTTCTCCGTGGAGTGCTATAACGATCCGTCCGCCGGCATCAACCCCGATGCCGCCTACGACTGCGGCAAGCCGACCGGTCCGATCTGGAAAGTTGCCTGGAAAGGCGTCGAGGAAAAGTGGCCGGGCGCCGCCAAGGCGATCAGGGCATTCCACGTCAGTAACGAAGATATGGGCGAGATGGTCGCGAAGGTCGATCTTCAGGGAATGTCGGTTGAGGATGTGGTCGCAGAATGGATGGCGGCAAACAAAGATAGCTGGAGTTCCTGGGCTCAGTAATGAAAACTTCATCGGCGGTGTCCGGAAAGGCACCGCCGTTATTGTGTCTGACGACCTGATGCCCTGGAGCGCTTGTCCTGAAAGCGAGATCGCATTCGTAACGAGAAATCGCTGCAGAATCAAAGATTTGAGCATGTCCTTATCGCGAAATCCGATTCTGAATTCGCGGGATATGCTCTAGACCGGAGTTGGCGATGGAGCGCCCTGTCATCCTTGATTGCCGCGGAGTCTGGAAACTCTATGGGCCTCAAGCCAAGGGTTTTCTTGAAAAGCACAACGGCGCACCCACCGACCGGGAGTTGGCGGATGGTAACATCATCAGTGCCGTGCGGGACGCTAGCGTTGAGATCCGGAAGGGCGAAATTTTCGTCATCATGGGATTGTCCGGATCTGGAAAATCCACCCTGGTGAGGTGTTTGTCCCGCCTTGTCGAGCCGACGGCGGGTGAAATCCGTTTCGAAGGCAATGATTTGCTGGCGATGAGTGAGAGCGAACTCATTCATCTTCGGCGCAAGAAAATGGGCATGGTTTTTCAGCACTTTGCCTTGTTGCCGCATCTCACTGTACTGCAGAACGCGGCTTTCCCGCTTGAGGTTCAGGGGGTGAACCGCCGCACCCGGGAGGAAAAGGCGCGACAGATGATAGATATCGTCGGCCTGACGGGGCGGGAAGACTATTACCCGCGTCAGCTTTCCGGCGGTCAGCAGCAGCGCGTCGGCATCGCCCGCTCGTTGGTCGCGGACCCTGACCTTTGGTTCCTCGACGAACCCTTTTCCGCGCTTGATCCGCTTATCCGCCGTGAAATGCAGGACGAGTTTCTCCGTCTTCAGTCCATGCTGCACAAGACGATCGTCTTCATCACGCATGATTTCGATGAGGCGATCCGCCTTGCCGATCGTATTGCGGTCATGAAGGGGGGGCGTATCGAGCAGACGGCAACGCCCGAGGAACTGGTTCTCGATCCGGCGACGCCTTATGTCGAGGAATTCACCCGTCATGTTCCGCGCGCCAAGGTGACGAAGCTGCGCTCAATCATGTCGCCGGGCGTTCCCGAAGGCACTTATGCCGGAGAACTTTCAGGCAATCTAACTGTCGCGGACACCGTTCGCCGGATCGATGCCGCGACGCATCCCTTCAAGGTGACCGGCGAAGGAGGAGAGGCAATCGGAACCGTAGACGCCCGGACCGCAATAGATATCATGATAGGGCGGGCGGGCGCATGACGGATGGGGTGCACCACCATGCTGAATCGGCTCAGGCCCCGGCACCGGTTTTTGCCGCCGTACCCTCTGTTTCCCGGATCTTCTGGATAATACTTTTTTTAATCACATGGGCGCTGTCGACCTGGTCGTTTGCGCTCTACAAGGCATTCGATGCACGCTGGATCATCCGCTATCCAAAGAATCTGGAAATACCTCTCGACAGGTGGATTTCCAATGCGACGAACTGGCTCGTCGAGGACTTAAGCTTCGGGCTATTCACCTTTCGGGATTTCACCCGGTTCATCTCATCCCTTGTCGAGGCACCATATGACCTTACGCGGTCATTTCTGATCGAGGGTTTTACGATCGGGCAAGGGCAGCAGGCGCTGGAAGTTGCGCCGCCCCTCAGTTGGATCGCGATCATCGCAATTGTCGTTGCCCTTGCCCTTTACGCCAAGGATTGGGCGCTCGCCCTGTTGGTGGGGTTCTGCTTTTCTTATCTTGCCATCTTCGGGCAGTGGGAAAGCGCCATGGTCACGCTCGCATCGGTGCTCATCGCCGTTCCCATTGGCGTTGTCGGAGGGCTTGCGCTCGGCATTGCCGCCTATCGGATGCCCGCTTTTGAACGATTCCTGCGCCCCGTTCTCGACTTGATGCAGACGGTCCCGGTCTTTGCGTATCTCGTCCCGATCCTTGTCCTTTTTGGTTTCGGTCCGGTGGCCGCACTGATCGCGACGGTGATCTACGCAATGCCGCCGATGGTGCGCATCTCGACTGTGGCACTACGCACGGTGCCGGAGGAAGTGATCGAAGCCGGGCGCATGGTTGGCTGCAGGCGCGGGCAACTCATGTGGAAGGTGCTTGTGCCCACCGCGATGCCGTCGCTCATGGTCGGCGTCAATCAGGTCATCATGCTCAGTCTCAATATGGTCATCATAGCATCCATGATCGGGGCAGGCGGGCTTGGCTACGACGTTCTGACCGCATTGCGGCGTCTTGATATTGGCGGAGGCATAGAAGCCGGGCTCGCTATCGTCGTCATGGCCATAGCATTGGACCGTCTAAGCCAGGCATTCGCCGTGCGGCGGGTTCGCCCACCCGGAAATTCGCAAATGCCATTTCATAAGCGCCACCCCGTTTTGACGCTTGTTGCCCTGATTACGATCTCGACAACGCTGGCGGGTGTCTATTTTCCGGAATTTCGGGAATATCCGGCAAATCTTACCGTCACGACGGGAACGTTCTGGAATTCCGCGATAGAGTGGATAAACATCAATTTCTTCGACGCGATCGAGGCGGTCAAAACGGTTTTGCTGAATTTCCTGCTCCTTCCGGTAAAGCGCTTCTTCACCGGTATCCCGTGGGCTTGGGGCATCGTCGTCGTCGGTTTGGCGGCAGCACGTATCTGCGGTTGGAGGTTGGGCATGATGGCCGCTGTGATGACGTTCTTCATCGCAGCGTCAGGCCTCTGGCGTGAGGCAATGACGACCATCTACCTTTGCTCGGTTTCGGTTCTGATCGCGAGCCTGATCGGTATTCCGTTGGGGATATGGGCCGGCCAGAACCCGAGGGCCAATTCCATTATCGGCGCAATGATCGATACGCTGCAGACGCTGCCAAGTTTCGTCTATCTGATCCCGGTCGTGATGCTTTTCCGCGTTGGCGACTTTTCGGCAATGATAGCCGTCGTGCTTTACGCGCTGGCGCCGGCCGTGCGCTATGCGGCGCATGGCATTCGTTCTGTCGACGAAGAACTGATTGAGGCGGGCAAGGTGTCCGGCTGTACCGAGCGTCAGATCCTCTGGAGGATCAAGCTGCCTCTTGCGGCGCCGTCCCTCCTGCTCGGCCTCAACCAGACCATCATGCTGGCGATATCGATGCTTGTCATAACGGCTCTCGTTGGTACGCGGGATCTCGGCCAGGAGGTTTATATCGCGCTTACCAAGGCCAATATTGGCCAGGGCATCGTCGCTGGACTATCGGTTGCCTTCATCGCGATAATCGCGGACCGGGTGGTCACGGCGCTGGCCCGCTCATCTCAACAAAGGCTGGGACTGGAATGAGCGCACTTGAAGAGGCGATAAAAAAAGCGCGGGCATTGTCGTGTTGGGCCGATCCGCAGGACATAGAGCCACTTGAGGGTGGCATTACCAATGTCAATCTGACGCTTAAGGACCAGGGCCGAAAATACGTGGTCCGCTTCGGAGATGACATCCCCGAGCATGGCGTCATGCGGTTCAATGAACTGGCCATCAGCCGGGCCGCGGCAGCTGCAGGCATTTCACCGGCGGTACATCATGCCGAAGCCGGCATTCTCGTGCTTGAATTCGAAGAAGCCACGGCGTTGTCCGAGGCCGATCTGCACGATCAGGGCACGCTGGTGGACGTAACCCGTCTTGTCGCCAGGGCGCACCGAGAGGTTACCGTGCTTGCGCGAGGGCCGATAATGACCTTCTGGGTGTTTCATGTCCTGCGTGACTATTGCGGGTTCCTTTCGGCGCGCAATTCACCTCACATCCAGAAGCTCCCGCAGTTGATGCAGGAAGCCGAAAGGCTGGAAAAAGCGGTTGGCAAGATCGATCTCGTACTTGGGCACAACGATCTGCTGCCGGCCAACATCTTGCGTGGAGAAGACCGCTATTGGCTCGTGGATTGGGAATATGGCGGCTTCAACTCACCGCTTTTCGACCTCGGCGGTCTCGCGACCAATTGCGTCCTGCCGGATGAGGCTGAGCGGCTGATGCTGAAGACCTATATCGGTAGGGAACCGGACACCCGCCTTATGCAAAGCTATGGCGCAATGAAATGCGCCTCGCTATTGCGCGAAACGATGTGGAGCATGGTGTCGGAACTCACGTCGTTTATCGATTTCGATTACCTGACTTACACCGAAACCAATCTTGAGCGTTACCGACGAGCCTACGAAAGACTTTGAGGGTGCCTATAGGCGCCAATAACACGCGCTTCAAGTCGAGGAGCGGGGTGGCAAACGTGGGATGCGGGACAGGTCTGTTTGTGTCGGTTGTCGAAACCTTCGCTCGCCTTCCCGTTTCTTTCGCGTATTGGTGTGTTGGCCTTAAAGAAACCGTTCGAAGGATACGCCCATTTCCCGGTCGTTGCGCCATTTGACGAGTGCGATGACGTGGATGTCTTCGTTGACGATCCTGAATTCGAACTCCGTCGGGATGCCGATAGTGCTCTCAAGCTTCAGCCGGGCGCCGGTATCCGAAAGATTGCGGACCATGCAATCGTAGACGGAGTTGCCGTTGATAATGATCTTGCCGCCTTTGATGGTGCGGCGGCGAGGAGCTATTCGGCGATCCTGCTCCGACATTCTGCTCTCCAAAATCCCTGAACCCATAACCTTTTTCTCGGTTTTCCGTTTGGGATCAAGTGCCATCCAAAAGCTTGAGAAATCGCAAATGCAATTTGCTCAGTTTTCCCTCGCGCCTGCGCAGTGGACGCAATGACTGGCGGATGGGTCGATTTCCAGGCGCTTCTCGGCGATCTCCTCCCCGCAGTCGAGGCAATATCCGTAGTCGCCTGTCTCGATTCTGGCTAACGCAGCGTCGATACGTTGAAGTTCCGCGCTTCTGCTGCGTTCGGAGGCCTGTGCCATCGCCTGCATTTGCAAGGCATCCATCCTCGAAAGGCGCCCGACGGATTGCTGGTCCAGGTTGACTGTCGCGCGCGAATCCTCGGAGATTTCGCTCAGTCGCTTGATCTCGTTTTTCCGTTCAAGAAGTCGTGTTCTTGCAGCATCGATATCGATGGACATTCGTGCATTCCTGATCGCAAGGCGCCCGTCAGTTTCAAAGCTTAACCGAAAAAGTATCGCTTCGTCACGGAGTTGACACGGCATCCGCAATCCTTCAAAGCCGGGTGACGGCGGGTGCGGTTGGCATCGGCTTTACTGACAAGCTGGAGTGCGGAACGGATGGCATATCTTGTCCTGGGGCTGGTTCTCTTTCTCGGCACACACAGTTTGCCGATGTTTCCGGATGCCGATTCCCACCTGAAAGCCCGACTTGGCGAAGGGGCCTTCAAGGGTATCTTTTCGCTGGTTTCCGTGGTCGGTCTCGTTTTCATTGTGATCGGTTACGGGGATGCGCGTTTCGCCGGGCCAGCACTCCTTTACGAGCCGCCGGTCTGGTTGGCGCATTTGGTCATGCTCCTGATGTTGCCCGTATTCATCCTCGTCCTTTCCACATATCTGCCGGGAAGGATAAAGGCGGGCGCAAAGCATCCGACGATCCTGGCGGTAAAGATTTGGGCTTTCGCGCATTTGCTGGCGAATGGCGACGCGGCGTCCGTTCTGCTGTTCGGGTCGTTTCTTGCCTGGGCCGTTGCCGACCGCATATCGCTCAAACGCCGGGGCATGCCAGGTGGTGTGGCGCCGGGTGAGGGGGCTCTGCGCAACGATGTCGCGGCGATTGCCGGCGGACTTGTCATCTATGGCCTGTTTGTGTGGCAACTTCATTCGTGGCTCATTGGCGTTCCGATATTGCCGGCCTGAATTAGCGCTGTATTTTGCCGAAAAATTCTGGCATTCCGTGCCTCGCCTCACTGCCGCCATCAATGCGTTGGAGGGAGGGGCGCTGTACGTTTGCCAGCGACAGCACGAGTGGATACTGTGGCGCGCCGCCAAACAAGCGGAGCGGCGACTTGACGAGCCGCACGAGGCGGCTTCAACCGGATTGGGAATACTGAAGGCATGTCCGATATTTTCCGCGAAGTCGACGAGGAAATCAGACGCGAGCGATATAAATCGCTCTGGGACAGGTTTGGTCCTTACGTCATCGCCGTGGCGGTGTTGATCGTCGTCGCAACCGCGGGCTATCGGGGTTGGCAGTATTGGCAGACCACCGCGGCCCGGGAGGCTGGAGACCGTTTCATTCAGGCGATCAACCTTTCCGACGAAGATCAGCAGCAGGAGGCGATTGCGCGGCTTGAAGGCCTGAGCGATGCAACGGGCGGTTATCCGTTGTTGTCGCGCATGCGCAAGGCAACGGACCTTGCCCTGTCGGGCCAGAAGGAAGAAGCCCTGGCCGAATTCGATGCGGTTGCCGCCGATGGTTCATACGATGGGGTCTACCGTGACCTTGCAGCGTTGCGGGCCGGGTATCTTGCCATGGAATCTGAGGATTATGCCGGAGTGGCGGATCGTCTTGAAGCGCTGACGGGAGAGGACAATCCATGGCGTTTTCTTGCGCGCGAGGCGCTGGCATTTGCCGCCTGGAAGGATGGCGACAATGCGAATGTGCGCAAATGGCTCGATGGTATCGTGGAAGCGGAGGGCGTTCCCGCCGAGGTTGAAAGCCGGGCCAATCTCCTTCTTGAGCTGTTGAACGCCGCCGAGGGCACGCCGGAAGAAGGAAAGAATTCGTGACGCGCGCTGCCATTCGTCAAGGGCCGCTCCGCACGGCCTTGGTCATCTCCGTCGGGCTGATGCTTGCCGGCTGCGGAACCGTTTCCGACTTCGCGGATTCGGTAAACCCGTTTTCCTCCAAGGAGAAGATCCTTCCCGGCGAGCGTCAGGCTCTTTTTGACGTTGATAATAATCCTGCCCGGATTACGGGGCAGGAAGCATCGGTTGGCCCGGCGAGCGGCGGTCAGGCGTGGCCGCAGTCCGGTGGGGACGCAAGCAACAATCCGGGCAATGTCGCCGTGTCGGCGTCGGGTGCCCGCGCCTGGCGTGCTTCGCTCGGTTCCTCCGGCGGAGGTATCGGCAGCTTCGTTTCCTCGCCGATGCGCCTTGCCGCGCGCCCGGTGTCCGATGGCGGGCGGATTTACGTCTACAAGCAGGACGGCACCGTTGTAGCGCTTTCCGCCGGCAACGGTGGACGCGTATGGACGCGCAGCCTTCGCCCGGAGGGCGAGCGGGATGTCGCCGCCGGGGGCGGTGTTGCGACGGACAATGGCGGCGTCTTCGTCGCCACCGGTTACGGCCAGCTTGCCGCGCTCAATGCATCCAGTGGCGCCGTGCTTTGGACGGTCGATCTCGATTCGCCGGCTCGTGAGGCGCCGACAGCCGCGAACGGGCACGTTTTCATTGTAACGCAGAACAACGAGGTGGTCGCCGTTTCGCAGGAAGACGGAGCCGAGAAGTGGACTTTCTCCGGCATTCCGGAAACGGGCGGCGTTTTGTCGGCGGCCAATCCGGCGGTTTCCGGCGATACGGTCGTCTTTCCGTCTTCTTCCGGTGAAGTGCTCGCCATGGATATCGAAAAGGGCGAGCCGAGGTGGATCGACGGTGTATCCCGGTCTTTCCGCACGCGCGCTGTTTCCGGCTTGGTCGATGTGGCGGGAAGTCCTGTCATCGCGGATGGGACGGTCTTTACAGCAGGTGTCGCAGGCCGCGTGATCGCGACCGATCTCAAGACGGGCGAGCGCAAATGGGAACTCGACTATGGTTCGGTTCACACGCCTGTTGCATCCGGCAATGCGCTGTTTTTGATCGACCTTGACGACAATCTCGTTGCGATCGAGCGTAAATCCGGAACGCCTTTGTGGCAGCTTCCGTTACCGCAGCCTGAGGACGACGACGACCGCGCGAATTGGGCGGGGCCGCTCCTGGCGAACGGTACGCTCCTTGCGTTTTCCAGCGACGGGCGGATCGCGCGGGTGGATGCCAGGACGGGCCGCCTGCTGGATACGCGTGAAACCTCGGTCGATATTTACGTCAGCCCGATCGTCGCCGGCGGACGCATCGTCGCCGTTTCGTCCAAGGGCGAAGTGGTGGCGTTCAACTGAACCCAATTTGAAAAGGCGCACCCGTGGTTGCGAAGGTTGCGATTGTCGGCCGGCCGAACGTCGGCAAGTCGACGCTGTTCAATCGTCTGGTCGGCAAGCGTTTGGCGCTTGTCGATGATACTCCCGGTGTCACGCGCGACCGCCGGGTCGGTGATGCGCGCCTCGGCGACCTGAAGTTTCAGGTGATCGATACAGCCGGCCTTGAAGAGGCTGCCGCCCATTCTCTTGAAGGGCGGATGCGCAAGCAGACGGAAGAAGCGATCGGCGAGGCCGATGTCGCTCTTTTCGTTATCGATGCGCGCTCGGGCCTGACGCCGACGGACGAAACCTTCGCCGATCTTTTGAGGAAGTCGCCGACACCCGTTCTCCTTCTTGCCAACAAGGCTGAAGGGCGCGCGGGAGAGGGTGGCTTGCTCGAAGCCTATTCGTTGGGCCTCGGCGATCCGATCGCAATATCCGCTGAACACGGCGAGGGCCTCGCCGATCTTTACGAAGCGCTTCGTCCCGTTGTCGATGCGGCAGAAGAGCGGGAGGGCGCTGACACTGCCATAGCCGAGACGGACGTCGACGTTGAGGACGTGGAGGAGAGTGCCCCGGCCGGTTCCGCTGAGCGCCCCTTGCGGATCGCGATTGTCGGCCGGCCGAACGCCGGCAAATCCACGCTGATCAACCGTGTTCTCGGGGAAGAACGGCTTTTGACCGGACCGGAGGCCGGGATCACGCGCGATTCCATCGCTGTCGACTGGGTTTGGAAAGACCGGCATGTGAAGCTTTTCGACACGGCAGGCCTGCGTCGCAAGGCGCGCGTACAGGAGAAGCTCGAAAAGCTCTCCGTCGCCGATGCGCTACGCGCTATCCGCTTCGCCGAGGTTGTGATCGTCACGCTTGACACCACGATTTCCTTCGAAAAGCAGGATTTGCAAATCATAGACCTTGTCGCCCGCGAAGGGCGGGCCGTGGTCATCGCGCTGAACAAGTGGGACCTTGTCGAGGACCGCGCGGAAGCCATGCAGGCGGTCCGTGATGCCAGCGAGCGCTACCTCAACCAGATCCGCGGCGTTCAGATCGTCACCCTGTCCGGATTGCACGGACAAGGCCTCGACAAGCTGCTGGATGCCGCCTTCAAGGCGCATGAGGTCTGGAACCGGCGCGTGTCGACATCGCGGCTGAACCGTTGGCTAGACGGTGTGTTGACTCACCATCCGCCGCCGGCCGTTTCAGGCAGGCGCATCAAGCTGCGCTACATGACGCAGCCGAAAACGCGCCCACCGCATTTCGTGGTGTTTTGCTCCAAGCCGGACAATCTCCCGGAAAGCTATACGCGCTACCTGGTAAACGGCCTGCGTGAAACATTCGACATGCCGGGCACGCCAATCCGCCTGTCTTACCGCAAGGGCGAGAACCCTTATCACTCGAAGCGGTAACGTTTGAAGTTTCTTGTTAGCCGACGGCGGTAAGCCGTTCATCAACCAAAGAAAAAGTCTCTCCGGTATCAGTGCAGTCCGGCGTCAGAAGGGCCAGTAAAGCAGGCACAACATCTTCCGGTTTCTGCAGCGTTTCCGGATTTTCACCGGGCATCGCCTTGGCCCGCAAGGCGGTGCGTGTCGGACCGGGATCGAACAGATTGGCGTTCACGGACATGGATTGCGTTTCGTTCGCATAGGTGTGAACGAGCGCATCGAGCGCGGCTTTCGTCGTTGCCTGAATGCCCCAGTACGGCTTGCAGTCCTCCGCCATATCGGAAGTGAGGAACACGGCGCGCCCCGCGTCGGACTGGCGAAGCAGCGGGTCGAGCGAGCGGAGCAAGCGCCAGTTGGCGGTAACGTTCACCGCAAGCGCCTCTTCGAAGACTTTGGGTGTTATGTGGCCAATCGGGGAAAGCACGCCGAGCACGCCCGCGTTGCCGACGAGGATGTCGAGCTTTTTCCAGCGTTCGTAAATCGCGGCTCCGAGCCGGTCGATCGCTTCAAAATCCTTCAGGTCGAGCGGCACCAGTGTTGCCGAGCCACCTGCCGTCCGGATTTCGTCGTCAAGTTCTTCCAGTCCGCCGACGGTGCGTGCGATCGCGATCACATGCGCGCCTTCGGCCCCCAGTGCCTTGGCGACTTGATAGCCAATACCGCGCGAAGCTCCGGTAACGACGGCCACTCGCCCCTCGAAACGCTTGGCTTCAGTCATCATCCGGCCTCCGCCAGGCGGGTCGCCTTCACCACGTCGTCAGGCTTTTCGTGGTCGGTTAGCGCGGTCGGATATTCGCCGGTGAAACAGGCATCGCAGAACTGGGGAATTTCGTTGTTCCTCTTGGCTTCGCCGACGGCCCGGTAAAGCCCGTCGATGGTAAGAAAGGCGAGGCTGTCGACCTTGATATAGGCAGCCATTTCCTCGATCGACATGCGCGAGGCAAGCAACTTCGCTTTTTCCGGCGTGTCGACGCCGTAGAAACAGGAATTTGAGGTCGGAGGGCTCGCAATGCGCATATGCACTTCACGCGCGCCCGCCTCGCGCACCATTTGCACGATCTTGAGCGATGTCGTGCCGCGCACGATGGAGTCGTCGACCAGTATGACGCGTTTGCCGTTCAGCATTTCGCGGTTTGCGTTGTGTTTCAGCTTCACGCCCATATGGCGGATGGAATCCGTCGGCTGGATGAAGGTGCGCCCCACATAATGGTTGCGGATGATGCCGAGTTCGAAGGGCAGGTTGGCGGCCTGCGCGAAACCGATCGCGGCGGGCGTGCCGGAATCTGGCACCGGCACCACCAGGTCGGCATCCGCCGGGGCCTCGCGTGCCAGTTCTTCGCCGATCCGCTTGCGCACGCCGTAGACGTTCACTCCGTTGACCTCGGAATCCGGCCTTGCGAAATAAACGTATTCGAAGATGCAGAACCGGGGATGGTTGCGCTGATCGAAGGGGCGAAGTGACTGCAGCCCGTCCTTGGAAACGACGACCATTTCTCCGGGCTGGATATCGCGTACGAAGCGCGCGCCGATGATATCCAGTGCGCAGGTTTCGGAGGCGAGAACGTAGGATCCGTGCAGGTCGCCAAGAATGAGCGGCCGAACGCCGAGTGGATCGCGCGCGCCTATCAGCTTTTTCTCCGACAGTGCGACGAGGGCATAGGCCCCTTCCACCTGGCGCAAGGCGTCGATCAGCTTGTCGACGAGCTGCTTGCCGTCGCTGGTGGCGATCAGATGCAGGATCGTTTCGCTGTCGGAAGTCGACTGAAAGATCGAGCCGCGTTGTTGCAACTGCCGCTGCAGCGTCATGGCATTGGTGAGATTGCCATTGTGCGCCATGGCAAAGCCGCCGCCCGCGAAGTCGGCATAAAGTGGCTGAACGTTGCGCAACGCCGATGCGCCGGTCGTGGAATAGCGCGTGTGGCCGATCGCACAGGAGCCGGCGAGACGGTCGAGCACGGTCTTTTTCGTGAAGTTGTCGCCGACGAGGCCCATATGCCGTTCGCTGTGGAACTGGTTCCCGTCGAAGGTGACGATCCCGGCCGCCTCCTGTCCCCTGTGCTGGAGGGCATGCAGGCCGAGCGTGGAAAGCGCTGCGGCGTCGGAGTGGCCGAAAATGCCAAAAACCCCACATTCTTCGCGCAGATGGTCGCCATCGGCATCGATGAAGGGGTTGGTATTCAAGG
Source organism: Hongsoonwoonella zoysiae (assembly GCF_013266695.1). Classification (GTDB taxonomy): domain Bacteria; phylum Pseudomonadota; class Alphaproteobacteria; order Rhizobiales; family Stappiaceae; genus Hongsoonwoonella; species Hongsoonwoonella zoysiae. Next base: position 789,859 of record NZ_JABRXF010000002.1, on the reverse strand, counting down.
TATCGCCGGACATCTTGTCCTATCTCTCGATCCTGGAACCGCCAGCAGTGTGGCAGGCTTGATCGCGTTCAGGTTCCTGGTCGCAAGCCGCATAAGTATTTCCCTGGCGGCTTGCCCCGTATATCAAACGGATCAATTGCCGCCCGAAGTCGTCAATTGATCAAGGCCTTGCCGCTCGTTTTCCGAATAGTTCGGCTCATCCGCCGGCGCGGAGGCGGCATCTCCGCTTGTCCTCTCGCCACGGTTTCGTATCCGCTCGAGGATTGCCTTCTCGGGGTCTTCGGGAAGCGCGGCAATGAGCCGGTTTCCGATGCTGTCCATCAGCGGTTTGGACTTCGCCCTCGCGATCCACTGCGGCTGGGTCTCCTGCGGCACGAACCAGTTGAAGAACAACATTGCCACGACGACGAGAAGCAAGCCGCGAACGGCACCAAAGACGAAGCCAAGCGTACGGTCCAATGCTCCGATCCGGCTGTCCAGCACGAAATCGGAAATTCGCATGGTGATATAGCTCACGATGATCAGCGTGACCAGAAATACTGCCGCCACAGATACGCCGAGTGCCACATATTCCTGCGAGACGTATTGCTTCACCAGGGGAAGAACCTGCCCGTATAGCAGATAGGCTGCCACGGCGGCCGCCACCCATGATGCGATCGACAGGACTTCGCGTACGAAGCCGCGGATCATGGCCAGAACCGCCGACAAAAGCATGATCACGAGAAGGATTCCGTCGAGAAGCGTGATTGGCATTGCTCGGTTCAGCCCCTGATCCTCGCCGCCGTGGGCGTTTGTCGGTCCAGATTGCCGCGTGGACCCGTCGCGGATGTCCTTCAGTCCTGCGCTTCGCTGCTCCGGCCCGCAGCGATACGGGCAACCATGTCGCCAAGCTCCGCCAAGCCTGTGATCGACGGCATGTCCTTCAAACCGTCCTTCAGATTTGCCTGCGGCGCAAGTGCGCTTGAGAAGCCGAGTTTCTGCGCTTCCTTCAGCCTTGATTGCGCCTGCGAGACGGGCCTGACCGCACCCGACAGGCTGACTTCGCCGAAATAGACGCAATCGGGAGGAAGGGCAACCCCGCTAAGGCTGGATACGAGTGCCGCGGCAACCGCCAGATCCGCCGCCGGCTCGTTGATCCGAAGGCCGCCGGCCACATTCAGGTAGACGTCGTGCTGTGTGAATTTCACCCCGCATCGCGCCTCAAGGACGGCCAGGATCATGGACAGACGCGCGCTGTCCCAGCCGATAACCGCCCGACGCGGCGTGCCGAGCGGCGAGGGCGCGACGAGCGCCTGGATTTCGATCAGGAGGGGGCGAGTGCCCTCGAGGCCCGCGAAAACCGACGCGCCCGGGCTTGAGGAGTTGCGCTCGCCCAAAAAAAGCGCGGAGGGGTTGGCGACCTGCTTCAGCCCGTTGTCGGTCATCTCGAAGACGCCGATCTCGTCCGTTGCGCCAAAGCGGTTCTTGACCGACCGCAAGATGCGGTACTGATGCGCACCGTCGCCTTCGAAATAAAGAACGGCGTCGACCATATGCTCCACCACGCGCGGCCCTGCGATCTGGCCGTCCTTCGTCACATGGCCGACCATGACGACGGTTGCCCCGCTCGTCTTGGCGTATCTGACAAGGGCTTGCGCCGAAGCGCGGACCTGGGTGACCGTGCCGGGTGGCGAATCGGCAAGTTCCGTCCACAGCGTCTGGATGGAATCGATAATGACGAGTGCCGGCGGCGGGCCGGATTTCAGCGTTGCGAGTATATCTTCGACGGAGGTTTCAGCCGCAAGGCCGACATCCGCGTCGGTGAGGCCGAGACGTTCGGCACGAAGGCGCACCTGATCGACCGCCTCTTCGCCGGAAATATAGACGGTCTTGTGGCCGAGGCGTGCGATCTGGGCCGCCGCCTGGATCAGAAGCGTCGATTTGCCGATGCCCGGATCGCCGCCGACGAGAAGCGCGGAACCGCGCACGAAACCACCACCGGTTACCCGGTCGAGTTCGGCGACCTTCGTGCTGATCCGCGGAGCTTCCTTGTTTTCTCCGGTAAGGCCGACGAGCGGAACGACACGCCCTTTTCGTGCCAGCGCCTGACGCGGGGCGGCTCCCACGCCGCCGGTTTGTTCCTCGACGATGGAGTTCCATTCGCCGCAGGATTCGCAGCGTCCGGCCCATTTTCCCGTAACCGCGCCGCAGTTCTGGCAGACGAAGGAGGATGCGCGCCGCGCCATCAGGTTTGCACTCCCGCGGGAGCGTCGATGTATTCCCGCCCGAATCGGCGGCCAAGCGCAGTCAGGAATTCATAGCCGATGGTGCCGGCGCGCTCGGCCGTTCTGTCGATCGGCATGTTCGGCCCGAAGACTTCGATCATCGTTCCGGGTGTCAGTTCGCTTTCCGGCACGTGGCTGACGTCCACCACCGTCTGATCCATGGAGACACGCCCCACAACCGGCAAGTCCTTGCCGGATAGATGAAAATTCGCGCCCTCCCGCTCGTCCGTGCCGCCTGCGCGGCGCAGGAAACCGTCTGCGTAGCCGATCGCGACAAGGCCGGCGCGCATGTCCTGCGGGGCCGTGAAGCGGGCGCCGTAGCCAATCGTTTCGCCTTGTCTGAGCGTGCGGACCATGAGCAGGCGTGCTTCCACAGTGACGACGGTTTCAAGCGGAGTATCGGCGGTTATGCCCGCCTTCGCGCCGTATAGCGCGATTCCCGGGCGGGTGAGATCGAAATGATAGTCCGGCCCGATCATTATGCCGCCGGAATTGGCGAGGGAATGCCGTGCACCGGGGAAAAGTCTGGAAACATGCTCGAACCTGTCGCGCTGGCGGGCGTTCATCGGATGGCCCGGATCATCCGCGCAAGCCAGATGCGACATGACGAGGTCTGGCGAAAAAGGCGCATAATTTCCGATAGTTGCGGCGAGGTTCTCGGCTTCGGAAATTGACAGGCCAAGCCGGTTTATCCCGGTGCAGACGTGCAATCCGGCAGGCAGAATAAGGTCCGAATGACGGAGGAAATCCGCCCATTCCTCGACCTGCGGAAGCGAACCGAGGATGGGGCGAAGGCCGTTTTCCGCGTAAGCGCCGGCAGCACCCGGGTAAAGCCCGTTCAGAATATATATCCCCGCCCCGGGGAGGATGGCGCGAAGCTCAAGGCCCTCATCCGGCGTGGCGACGAAAAACGTCCTTGCGCCAGCGGCATATAGCGCCTCCGCAGCCGGTTTTATGCCTATACCATAAGCATTTGCCTTGACCACGGCACCGCATTCCGACGTAACGGAATGACGCCCGGAAAGCGCGCGCCAATTGCGGGCGAGGGCGCCAAGGTCAATGGTTATCCGGCCGTTCGAAAGTGGGTTCAATGCTCGCACCGGTGCTGAGGCGCTAGAATGCGCCGAATCGGTTTCCGCCTTCACCCTAGACCACCGAATTACGTCACGAAAACGATCCGCGAGGAAATATCCAGAAAGGGATTTTTCAATTCCAGGCGGGGCGAAAAAGGTTCCTGAGTTAGTCGTGGCGGTCGGGCAGGCGGTCCGTATCGGCAAGATCGGAGAATCGGGTGTATTCGCCCTGGAAGTGCAGGTCGACGGTGCCGGTCGGACCGTGACGCTGCTTGGCGATGATCACCTCGGCCCGGTTCTTCACCCGCTCGATTTTTTCCTGCCACTTGAAGAATTCCTCGGTGCCTTCCTCCGGCATGGTTTTTCCGAGGTAGTATTCCTCACGGTAGATGAAAAGAACCACGTCGGCGTCCTGCTCGATGGAGCCGGATTCGCGAAGGTCGGAGAGGATGGGGCGCTTGTCGTCGCGCGATTCAACCTGACGCGAAAGCTGCGACAGGGCGATGATCGGCACGTTCAGCTCCTTGGCGAGCGCCTTGAGCCCCGTCGTGATCTCGGTGATTTCCTGAACGCGGTTACCCTGGCTTTTGCCGGATCCCGTCAGAAGCTGGATATAGTCGACGATCAGAAGGTCGAGGCCGCGCTGGCGCTTGAGCCTTCTTGCGCGTGCGACGAGCTGGGCGATCGAGATGCCGCCCGTCTGGTCGACGTGGAGCGGCACCGTTTGCATGTTCTGGGAGGCGGCGACGAGCATTTCGAACTCCGCCTCGTTAAGGTCGCCGCGCCGGATCTTGGAGGAGGAAATTTCCGTTTGCTCGGAAATGATACGCGTCGCCAGCTGCTCCGCCGACATTTCCAGCGAGAAGAAACCGACCACCCCGCCGTTGACGGTCTTCAGGGTGCCGTCGGGCTGCTCCTCCGCCATATAGGCTTCGGCGATGTTATAGGCGATGTTGGTGGCGAGCGACGTCTTGCCCATGGCCGGGCGGGCGGCGAGCACCACAAGGTCGGACGGCTGGAGCCCGCCCATCTTTTCGTCAAGATCCCGCAGACCTGTGGATATCCCCGAAAGCTTGCCCTGGCGCTGGAAAGCGGCGGCCGCCATTTCGATCGTCTGCGTCAGCGCTTCGCCGAAACCGACGAAGCCCGTGTTCTCGCGCCCTTGTTCGGCCAGTTCGAAGAGCCTGCGCTCCGCATCGTCGATCTGCTGGCCGGGCGGCATGTCGATCGGCGCATCGAAGGCGATGTTGACCATGTCCTCGCCGATGCGGATCAGGTTCCGGCGAATGGCGAGGTCGTAGATCGCGCGGCCGTAATCCTCCGCGTTGATGATCGAGGTGGCATCGGCGGCAAGGCGCAGGAGATATTGCGCCGGCGCCAGGTCCGCGATCTTGGCATCGGCGGAAAAGAAGGTTTTCAGCGTGATGGGAGAGGCGATCTTGCCCGCCCGGATAAGCTGGGCGATCTTCTCGTAGATATCGCGATGCGGCTCGACATAAAAATGCCCCGCCTCGAGGAAATCGGATACGCGGTAGTAGGTCTCGTTGTTGACGAGGATCGCACCGAGAAGCTGCCGCTCGGCTTCCGCGTTGTGCGGAGCGACCCGCATCAGTTCAGCCGGCTCTACCTTTTGAAGCTGCCCATTCATCTCTGCCCCCGCACTGCCCACACTTGGTTACCCTGCGAAAGGCTTCGGGGGAAGGAGAATGAGGCTGGAGCGCCGCGGATTCTTTCCTGTGGGGATCAACGGGGATAACTCAGACAACCCGTTGACCGTGGCGCAGCGGCCCGCAGCTGCCGAAAAAACACAAAAAACGGCGCCAAAATGGCGCCGTTCTCCACAATCGATCATCCACGAAGGGATAAGGCTCAGGCGTTTTCCTCGCCTTCGGCCTCTTCGCCGGCGGCCTCGGCTTCGCCCTCGGCAACTTCGCCTTCAGCGCCTTCGCCCTCTTCTTCTTCCTCTTCGAACTCGAAGACGTCGACATCGCGCTGGGTGAGGTCCTCACCGCGGGCCTGACGCTCCGCCTCGTCGTTCGAACGGGCGACGTTGACCGTGACCGTGACCTCGACCTCAGGATGGAGAAGGATCTCGACCGCGTGCAGGCCGATGGTCTTGATCGGGCGGTTGAGGCGCACCTGATCGCGGCCGATGGAGAAACCGCCCTCAGTCAGAACGTCGGCGATGTCGCGCGTCGAAACCGAACCATAGAGCTGGCCGGTCTCGCCGGCGGAACGGATCGCCACGAAGCGCTCGTTGTCGAGCTTGGCGGCAACACCTTCGGCTTCCGTCTTGCGCTCGAGGTTGCGGGCCTCAAGCTGGGCACGCTCGGCCTCGAAGCGGGCAAGGTTGCCCTTGTTGGCGCGAAGCGCCTTTTCCTGCGGCAGCAGGTAGTTGCGCGCATAGCCGTCGCGAACCTTCACGACGTCGCCCATCTGGCCGAGCTTGGCGATACGCTCCAGAAGAATGACTTCCATGATAGTCTCCTTGACCGTCTGTCCCGCGTCTCCTTGTCGAAACGAGAGCGGTTAGGGGCAGGTGGTTGGTCCCGAATGCCCCAGCCGGGAGGCCCGGACGTTCCGGGCCGGATCGGGCAGCGGCGCGCGCTGCCCTCAAATTTTCCGCGTCTTACTTGATCACGAAGGGAAGCAGGCCGAGGAAGCGCGCGCGCTTGATGGCGCGGGCCAGCTCACGCTGCTTCTTCGCCGAAACCGCGGTGATGCGGCTCGGGACGATCTTGCCGCGCTCGGAGATGTAGCGCTGGAGCAGACGGATGTCCTTGTAGTCGATCTTCGGCGCGTTGGCACCCGAGAACGGGCACGTCTTGCGGCGGCGGAAGAACGGACGGCGGGTGGGAAGCTGTGCAATATCGACCATCGTTCGCTCTCCTTATTCTGCGTCGCCACGGCGCGGACCACGGCCGCCACCGCCGCCGCGCTCACCACGATCACCGCGGTCGTCGCGGTCGCGGCGCCGGCGATCATCGCGATCGCGCTTCTGCATCATTGCGGAGGGCTCTTCCTCGTGTTCCTTGACCTTGATGGTCATGAAACGAAGGATATCCTCGTTCAGGCCCATCTGGCGCTCCATCTCGGCGATGGCTGCCGGCTCGGCCGTCAGGTTCATCAGCGTGTAGTGCGCCTTGCGGTTCTTCTTGATGCGGTAGGTGAGGGTGCGAAGGCCCCAGGTCTCGACCTTGCCGACGGAACCGCCGTTTTCCTCGATCAGTGCCTTGTACTGCTCCGTCAGAGCCTCGACCTGCTGCGGCGAGACGTCCTGACGAGCAAGGAACACATGCTCGTAGAGAGTCATGATGTTTTGCCTTTCTTTATACGCTTCAAACGTGGAACCTGGCGCTAAGCCTCTTCGAGCCGCCGGAAAGGCGAACGAAGCAACTTCGAGAGCGGAGACACGGGAAGTCGGACCCTCCTTCAGATCCTGTCACGCCTTTCTTGTGAAAAGGCGCGACCTTCCGTTCAGCCCCCGGCCAAAGTCCCGGATGAAGCGGGGCTTATACCTGAGTTGCGAGGAAACGCAAGCGCGGTGAAGGGGAAACGGGAAATTCCGGGCATGGGGCTGGGGGTAAATGTCGGGTGTGGTAACCGGTACGGGATGGTGGATGTGAGGATTGGGATGCACCCGACCGTCATTGTTAAAATGTTAGTTTGCTTGATGGCGAGCGAATCACCCGGTGAAAATTATGCATAAATCGCGCCTCAAATAATTTTTTTGTTGTACGGGGGTAAGGGATGGACGCTTTTGTAGCTATCATTTCTATAATTATGGGCTGTTTACTATCTTTATTTGGATCTACTTCATCATTAGAGCCGTTGCATTACGGTTACTCGATTGAGCTAACTGTAGAAGCCGATGGAAAGGTTTATTCCGGGCGCGCAACATATGATTGTCATTTTGAAGGGCGCGTTGAACAACAAGGCATTTCCTGGGCTCACAACTTGTTGCGATACAAGGGAGAAGGAGATGCTCTCGCGGTCCGCCTTGCCGATGATCGAGTAATACTCGTTGACTTCAAGTTGGGTAAAGGCTTTTGCACTTTGAACGACGATGGCCTTTTTTGGGGTTGGCGAGGTGTAAAGGATCTCGGAGTGTCGGGCGATCATGATCGCGGGTTCGAGATCGTGAGGAAAGGATACATAGACAGGGAAGACCTGGAAGAAGCCAAGAGCATCGTCGAGAAAGCGTATGACGAAGAAAAAACGGTAGATCTTTTAACTTTCGAGAGACTGCCATTTTCATTCTGGCTGTTTGATAATGCCGATGACCCTTCAACGATGCGGGGTATTGATCCGCGTGTGCCTAATCGAGCCCTTGGTGAGGATGTCCGGCTCAAGAGCCTCATTATGCGGCCTAGCCGTGACGGTGCACAAAGTAAGCTGGCTGATACCTTTCCTTGGGCAGTTAAAGACACTTCTGAAAGCTTCTTTGCGTCCCATCGTTGGCTTGCATGGATTGTAGTCGGTGATATTGCGAAGTTCCCTGTGGGGGCGGACTATCCAGGGTTGCCAGGGCAACGAATAGACGGTGAAGCACGGTTCAAAGACGTGTCGGAGGCCTTTGGGAGTGGGGCCGGATTAACCTCTGCGTCAAATCGCGCCCGAATTGCTAAAGAAAGGGAAAGGTTCGTTGTTTCGAGGATCGACATTTCGGGAAATAAGGTTGAGTTGCGCTGGCACTCTCCGAGTGAACTTCAACATCCTTGGGGTGATCGGGACTACGTCCTTTTGGACAATTTAGCACTCGAAGAAAAATCAGGTGGCACTGCAAGATGGTCGCTGTGGAATCCGGAATTCTGTGTGAGCGATGACGCCTGTTTTCGGCTCGAAACAGATACTTACGGGGATGGTTATCCTTTTAGCTGGAATGGGGCAGCCAGCACATCGTTCCACGCCATAGGACGTGGAGGCGGGCGCGGATCCGTCATCTATGTTCTGGATAGCGAAACAGATATTGTCTATGCCATCAGGCTGGATAATTTAGGGGGAAAATTCCCTTATATTTCGACGCGTTACTGGCAAAGATAATTGCGCATATCTTTCCCCGTTAAGGCTGATGGGGGCGTGTCTGAGCGCCCAATGTCATCCACGATCCGAAAAGATTAGGCAACAAATTCATGTCTCGCAGCGCCAGGAGTATTGGTCTCTTGCAGCGACTCATAGCTTCAATTGATGTCAATTATATCTGCTGAGATCAAGGCCAGGCGCATCCTCTCAGTTCGTCATGCGCGGGCTTGACCCGCGCACCCATACAACCGCCGAGTGTTTCTCCTGCGCCCTATGGGTCGCCGGGTCTGGGCCTCCCCGATCAGGCCGGGGACAGGCGGCGATGACGAAGGAGAGGGCACGGCGTGTGGCGTGACGTTAGGACACGGTGTGTGGAGGGAGGTGCCCGCCTCCGCGGGCATGACAGGAGTGGTGCGGCGACATCGGGCATGAGCGTCGCATCTCCTGTTTCGGATACACCGCATTGTTACCCCGAGATCATTTCCGGGGCATGACAGTTGCGTGACTGGCCAGCGTGGCGGCGGTTTGATGTTTTCATGAACGACGCCCGGCGTTATTCCGCGCCTTGAAACGACTCCGGTTCCACGCAAAGCGCTGCCGGCAGAGGTAAGCCCGTCATGAAACTGATCGGCCGATCATCTTCGATCAACGTGCGCAAGGTGTTGTGGACCTGCGCCGAACTGGCGCTTGATCCGCTGCGCGAGGAGGAGGGCGACACTTCATCCGCGAGGGGAGCCCCGGATGTTCTCGCGCTCAACGTCAAAGGGTTGGTTCCGGTGCTGGTCGACGGCAATCTGGTGTTGAGCGAGTCCAATACGATTTGCCGGTATCTCGCGGCCCGGGAAAGGCGGTTCGACCTTCTGCCTGAAGCGCCCGCCGCCCGCGCGGTTGTGGAAAGCTGGATGGACTGGCAGGCGAGCGACCTGAACGCCGCCTGGCGCGGTGTTTTCATGGGACGGGTGCGGCGGCATCCGGATTTCGCCGATCCCGCATTGCAGGAAAGAAGCATACGCGACTGGACGGCGCAAATGCGCGTTCTCGAGGCCCAATTGGTCGCCACCGGCGCCTATGTTGCCGGTGCCTTCTTCACGCTGGCCGATATCGTGCTTGCCCTTTCCACCAACCGATGGGAGCGGACGCCGATGGAACATGCCGATCTGCCCGCCGTTGCGGCGTGGATGGAGCGCCTGTCTTCCCGTCCGGGTTTTGTGAAATACTGCCGCGACGGAATTGCGTAAGGGTTCGGCGAGGCACATCGCCAAAAGAACTGCGGTGTTCCCCGTGGCGACGGCAGTCTGGTGGCCCATGCGCGTTTGCGCGCCTGATCGTCTTTATTGACATCAATCGGCCAACCACCGGCATCATACGGCCGATAATCGGGCATAAATTGCGCCCCGACCCTTGACAGGCACGCCTTAGCCCGTGTTCTTGCGCTCGATCGAATGACGCACGTGCGGGCTTGGATTCTGCGGCGTGCGGGAAAATTGAGGCCGGGGCCGAAATGAGCATCGCATTCACCTTTCCGGGGCAGGGCAGCCAGAGCGTGGGCATGGGCAAGGAGCTTGCCGATGCCTATTCGCAAGCGCGCGAAGTCTTCGAGGAAGTCGATACAGCGCTTGGCGAACCCTTGAGCAAGATCATGTGGGAAGGGCCCGCCGAAACGCTGACGCTGACCGCAAACGCCCAGCCGGCGCTGATGGCGGTGAGCCTTGCCACCATGCGCGTGCTTGAAGCGAAGGGGCTGGACCTGAAGGCGAGCGTTGCCTTCGTCGCCGGACATTCGCTCGGCGAATATTCGGCCCTTGCGGCTGCCGGCAGCCTGAGCATATCCGACGCCGCACGCCTGCTGCGCATTCGCGGAAGCTCCATGCAGCAGGCGGTGCCCGTTGGCGAAGGGGCGATGGCCGCGCTTCTCGGCCTCGATTTCGAGGCGGCAAAGGCTGTCGCGCAAGAGGCGGCGCAAGGCGAGGTCTGCCAGGCGGCGAACGACAATGCGCCGGGGCAGGTGGTCGTCTCCGGCCACAAGGCGGCTGTGGAACGCGCCGTGGAAATCGCCAAGGGCAAGGGCGCACGCCGCGCGGTGCTCCTGCCCGTCAGCGCGCCGTTCCATTGCACGCTTATGGCGCCTGCCGCCGACGTGATGGCCGATGCACTCTCCAACGTGGATATCAAGACACCAGCCGTGCCGCTGGTCGCCAACGTGCTGGCGAGCGCAATATCGGACCCGGGCGAGATTCGCCGCCGCCTGATCGAGCAGGTGACGGGCACGGTGCGCTGGCGCGAATCCGTGGAATATCTTGCGAGCCAGGGCGTCGACACCTTCTGCGAGATCGGCACGGGCAAGGTGCTGACCGGCATGGTCAAGCGCATCGCCAAGGAGGCCGAGGGAATTGCGGTCAACACGGGCGCGGATATCGACGCGCTGATGGAACGCATTTCCGGTTGAAATTCAAGACACAGGGGAACGCCCAGATGTTCGACTTGACGGGAAAGACCGCGCTGGTGACCGGTGCGACGGGCGGCATCGGTGAGGGTATAGCCCGTGCGCTGCACGAACGCGGCGCGACGGTGACGCTATCGGGAACGCGGGCCGAAAAGCTGGAGGCGCTCGCCGCCGACCTTGGCGAGCGCGTGCACATCCGCGCGGCCAACCTTTCCGACCGCGAGGCGGTGGACGCACTGGTGCCGGCGGCCGAAGGGGCGATGGGCGGGCTCGACATCCTGGTCAATAACGCAGGAATTACCCGCGACAACATCTTCATGCGCATGAAGGACGAGGAGTGGGACCAGGTGATGGAAGTGGACCTCACCTCCGCCTTCCGCCTTACGCGCGCGGCGATCAAGGGCATGATGCGCCGCCGCTACGGGCGCATCATCGGCATTACCTCCGTTGTGGGCGTGACCGGCAACCCCGGCCAGGCGAACTACGCGGCGGCGAAGGCGGGCATGATCGGCATGACGAAATCGATCGCGCGCGAGGTGGCGAGCCGAAACATCACGGCCAACGCGATCGCGCCCGGCTTCATCGAAACGGCGATGACGGATGCGCTGAACGACAAGCAGCGGGAATCGATTCTCCAGAGCGTTCCGGCCGCCCGTCTCGGCACCACTCTGGACATTGCCGCCGCAGCTGTATATCTCGCCAGCGAAGAGGCCGGTTACGTGACCGGCCAGACGCTTCATATCAACGGCGGTATGGCCATGATATGATTGAAGGAATTGCCTTTGGGGCGTCGCGCTGCGGTTGCGGTTCCGTTGCGTGCCCCTCTGGCTGGTCAAGCCCCGTAAAGTGTGTTACCAACCCGCCGGCCGATTGACATGTTCATGAATGGACTGCAAACGGCTCGAATCCGCGCCGACGACGAATTCAAAGTTTTCGGGGAATGGAACGGTTCGGGCTGGTGTGGCGACGCCGGTGTTTTTATGATCCCGGTCGGTCGCAGCGCACGGGGCGTCTTGAGTTCGAGCACCGCGAAGTTATCGAGGAACTAGAAAATGAGCGATATCGCAGATCGTGTTAAGAAGATCGTTGTCGAGCACCTGGGCGTCGACACCGACAAGGTGAAGGACAACGCAAGCTTCATCGACGACCTTGGCGCAGACAGCCTCGACACCGTCGAGCTGGTCATGGCGTTCGAGGAAGAATTCGGTGTGGAAATTCCGGATGATGCCGCCGAGACGATCCTGACTGTCGGCGATGCCGTGCAGTTCCTCGAAAAGAACGCCGGTTGAGCGAAGTGCTTGAAACGGACGGTTTTTAGCCTACCGTCCGTTTCGCATTTTAACGGCGTATGAAGACGGGATTGTGATGAGGCGAGTTGTCGTAACGGGAATTGGAATGGTCACGCCGCTCGGCTGCGGTGTGGAGCCCACCTGGAAACGCATTCTGAACGGCGAAAGCGGCGCAGGCCGTGTCGAGACCTTCAAGGTCGACGATATACCCTGTCAGATTGCATGCCAGATACCGCGCGGCGACGGTTCGAACGGGTCGTTCAATCCGGACGACTGGATGGACCCGAAGGAACAGCGCAAGGTCGACGATTTCATCATCTACGCCATGGCGGCCGCCGATCAGGCGCTTGCCGACGCGGACTGGAAGCCGCAAGACTACGAGGACCAGATCCGCTCCGGCGTGCTGGTCGGCTCCGGCATCGGCGGGCTCGAAGGCATTGAAAAGGCGTCGCTTCTTTTGGCCGAAAAAGGCCCACGGCGCATCAGTCCCTTCTTCATTCCCGGACGGCTTATCAACCTCGCCGGCGGATACATCTCTATCCGCCACGGGTTGCGCGGCCCGAATCACGCTGTCGTGACGGCCTGTTCCACCGGAGCGCACGCCATCGGCGACGCATCACGGCTTATCGCGCTCGGCGATGCGGACGTGATGGTGGCCGGCGGCACGGAATCTCCGATCACACGCCTTTCTCTTGCCGGCTTTGCCGCCTGCCGGGCGCTGTCCACCAGCTATAACGACACGCCCACCAAGGCATCACGCCCCTATGACGAGGGCCGCGACGGCTTCGTGATGGGCGAGGGGGCGGGCGTCGTCGTGCTCGAGGAATACGAGCATGCTCGCGCACGCGGTGCGAAGATCTATGGCGAAGTGATCGGCTACGGCCTTTCGGGCGATGCCTATCATATCACCGCACCGACGCCGGATGGCGACGGCGCCTATCGCTGCATGGAAGCCGCGCTGAAGCGCGCCGGCGTGATGGCTGGCGAGGTGGACTACGTCAATGCGCATGGCACCTCCACGCCGCTTGGCGACGAAATCGAGCTGGGCGCCATCCAGCGGCTTGCCGGAAACGATGCCGCAAGCATCACCATGTCTTCCACGAAGTCCTCCACCGGCCACCTGCTTGGCGCGGCCGGGGCCATAGAGGCGATCTTCTCGTTGCTTGCCATGCGGGACGGCGTCGCACCGCCGACCATCAACCTCGAGAATCCGTCGGTGGAGACCGAAATCGACCTGGTTCCCAACAAGGCCAAGCCGATGGAAATCAACGTCGCCCTGTCGAACTCCTTCGGCTTCGGCGGAACGAACGCATCGCTGGTTTTCCGCAAGGTGGCAGCGTAACGTCCGTTCCCCGCTTTGGCCATATTCAGGCCGTTGCTTTTCCTCAAAACGCAACGGCCGGTAAAATATAGACAAGGCAGATCGGGTGGCGAACAACATGAGTGACAACGGCAAGTCCGATAACGGCCTGTCGCAAGGCGCGGAAGACGCAGGGGAATTCCGCGTCAACCCAAAGAGCCCGCGCGAGGCGATCCAGCCCGAACCGGCCCCACAGCCGCCCGTACGCTCAAGACACGTGCGAAACCCCGTTGTCATATTCATAAATTTCCTGCTGACGGTCGCCGTTCTTGGCGTCATTGCGGTCGGTGTCGCGCTTTACTGGGGCAAGGCGGAGTTCGACAAAAAAGGCCCGCTTGACGAACGCAAGACGGTTATCATCGCCTCCGGATCCGGGCTCAACTCCATCGCCGCCACGCTTGAAGCCAATGGTGTGATCGACGACGAGACGGTCTTCAAGGCCGGTGTGTGGGTTTACAAGAACGCGGGCAAGCTCAAGGCCGGCGAATACGCATTCGCGCCCGGTGTTTCCATGCAGGAGGTCATGCAAGACCTCGTCGAGGGCAAGGCGGTCTATCATGCCGTGACCTTCCCCGAAGGCTGGACAAGCGCCCAGATCGTGGAACGGCTGCGCAACGACCCGATCCTGGTGGGGGAACTGGAGGATATCCCGCCGGAAGGCTCGCTTCTGCCAGATACCTACAGCTTCACGCGGGGGACGACGCGCCAGCAGATCGTGAACCAGATGAAGCGGGCACAGGACAAGGCTCTGACCGAAATCTGGGCGCGGCGCAGTGACGACCTGCCGATCGAAAGCCCGGAGGAACTGGTGATCCTCGCATCGATCGTGGAAAAGGAAACCGCAAGGGCGGATGAGCGCCCGCGTGTGGCGGGCGTCTTCGTGAACAGGCTCAACCGCGGGATGCGTCTGCAATCGGACCCGACCATTCTCTATGGCCTACACGGAGGGGAAGCCTGGAAGGAGGATCGCTCTGCGATAAAGCAATCCGAGCTCAAGACCGATAACCCTTATAATACGTATCAGATCGCCGGATTGCCGCCGGGCCCGATCGGAAATCCCGGTCGCGCGGCGATGGAGGCCGTCGCTGCACCCTCGCGCACCAAGGACCTCTATTTCGTAGCTGACGGCAGCGGCGGGCATGCTTTTGCAGAAACCTACGAGCAGCACCAGCGCAATGTGCGACGCTGGCGTGAAGTGGAGCGCGAGAAGCGCGCGCAGGAAGCCGAAGAAGCTGAAAATGGCGGCGATAACGGCGCGAGCCAATGAGACGGATTTTGCGAGCCAGCCGCTGGAGTGTGCATAGATGACATTGGCCAGTATGACTGGATTTGCCAGGTCGGAAGGGACGCGGGGGGCCGTCCGCTGGACCTGGGAGCTGCGTTCGGTGAACGGCAAGGGGCTCGACATCCGTATGCGGCTGCCGACCGGCCTGGAGGACATTGAAGCCTCCTTGCGCGAGGCTGCCGCCAAGGTGCTGAAACGCGGCAATGTGACGATCGGCCTCAGCTTGCAGCGTGAACAGGGCAATGCGGTTCTGCAAGTCAACGAGGCGGCGCTGGAAGCCGTGCTGAACGCCGTGCATGTGCTGCACCGGCGCCTGCCGGACGCCGCGCCCGTATCGCTTGACGGGATCCTTTCGCACAAGGGCGTTCTGGAACTGAAGGAACCCGAGGATGACGAGGCTGAGGGGGCTGCCTTGCGGGTAGACCTTGGCGAAAGCTTCCAAAAGGCGCTTGCGGACCTGGATGCCATGCGCCGTTCGGAAGGAAAGGCGATTTGCGATCTTTTGCTGTCGCAGCTCAGTTCCATCGAAACGCTGACGAAACGGGCGGAGGACCATCCGGCGCGAACGCCGCAGGCCATTCGCGAACGCATGCGCGCACAGGTGGAAATGCTGCTGGAGGCGAGCGATGCCTTCGACGCCGCCCGGTTGCACCAGGAAGCGGCCTTGCTTGCCACACGCGCCGACATCCGCGAGGAAATCGACCGTCTCTACGCCCACGTCGCGGCTGCCCGCGATCTTATCGAAAAGGGAAGCCCGTCGGGACGGCGCCTTGACTTTCTGGCGCAGGAGTTCAACCGCGAGACGAACACGCTCTGTTCCAAGTCGAACGACACGGAAATTACGGCCATAGGACTGGAAATGAAGGCCGTCATCGACCAGATGCGCGAGCAGATACAGAATGTGGAGTGAGAGTATGAGCGAAGCGCCCAATGGCACAGTCGTCACCGCGGACGAAGCGGAAGCGAGCCGCCGCGGGCTCATGCTTGTGCTTTCCTCACCCTCGGGTGCCGGCAAATCGACAATCGCACGCCAGCTTCTGGAGCAGGAGAAACCGCGGATCGACCTGTCGGTCTCCGTGACGACCCGCCCGCGGCGCACCAGCGAGATCGATGGCGTCCACTATCATTTCATCTCGCAGGAACGATTCCAGCACATGCGCGAGCGCGACGAGCTGCTGGAGTGGGCCGAGGTGCACGGCAATTTCTACGGCACGCCACGCGATCCGGTTGAAAAGGCGCTGGAAAGCGGGCGGGACGTGCTCTTCGATATCGATATCCAGGGCACCTTCCAGCTTTACGAAAAGATGCGCTCCGACGTCGTCTCGATTTTCATTCTGCCGCCTTCCATCGCGGAAATGAAATCGCGCCTGCACCGCCGTGCGGAGGACGACGGAGAGGTGATCCTGCGCCGGCTTGAGACGGCTGTGGGAGAAATGCGCCACTGGAAGGACTACGACTACGTGATCGTCAATGAGGATCTGGAGCGCGCTTTCAAGGGTGCGCGTGCGATCCTCCAGGCGGAACGCCTGCGCCGGGTGCGTTCTCCCGCCATCGGTCCCTTCATCGAAGGCATGGTGAAGGATCTGGAGCGGGAATTGGGGAAGTAGCCCGGCAGTGGACCGTCGCGAAAATTAGCGTCGATCGTTGATGCGCGTGACGTGCGGTGTGTCCGGAGAAGAGCGCTGGACGCGCCGCCTCATGTCGCGAATGTTTTCGCCAGTGCGATAAAGCCTTCCACCGGAATTTCCTCTGCCCGCCGAGTCGGTTCTATGCCGGCTTGGCGAATGAGCGATTCCGCATCGGCGGAAAGCGGCTTGAGGCTTGCGCGCAGCATCTTGCGGCGCTGGCCGAAGGCGGCCGCCGTCACGCGCTCCAGCGCCTTGAGGGGGCAGGCGAGAGGCTCTGCCTTCGGCGTCAGGTGAACGACCGATGAGGTGACTTTGGGCGGCGGGGTGAAGGCCTTCGGGCTGACATCGAAGAGGATTTTCGCTTCCGTGCGCCATCCGGCAAGAACGCCGAGACGGCCATAGGCTTTGGTTCCGGGCTTCGCCACGATCCGCTCCGCCACTTCCTTTTGAAACATCAGCGTCAGGGACGACCACTCGGGCGGCCAATCCTCGCAAGCGACCCAGTTGACGAGAAGCTGCGTGCCGACGTTGTAAGGCAGGTTAGCAACGATCTTGAGCGGCCCGCCGTGCGCCACATCCCTCAGGGCGACCTTCAAGGCATCGCCCTCGATGATCTCCAGGCGGCCGGAGTAATGGTCGGAAATCTCGGCCAGCGCACCGAGACAGCGCCGGTCCTTTTCCACCGCGACGACACGTTTGGCGCCGGCTGCCAGAAGCCCGCGCGTAAGACCACCCGGACCGGGGCCCACCTCAAGCACCGTCATGTTTTTCAGATCGCCCGCTGAACGCGCGATGCGGGATGTGAGGTTGAGATCGAGCAGGAAGTTTTGGCCGAGGGATTTGCGCGCGTCGAGACCGTGCTCGCGTATCACTTCCCTGAGCGGGGGGAGATCGTCGATCTGGCTCATCCGAAGGCTGCGCCTTAGTCGATCGTGCGCGGGTCGGCAAGCGCGGCGGCAAGGCGGACGGCCGCCTCGAAGCTTGTGGAGCGAGCCTTGCCCGTTCCGGCGAGCGAAAATGCCGTGCCGTGGTCGGGCGACGTGCGCACGAAGGGCAGGCCGAGCGTTGCGTTGACCGCTTCGTCGAAGGCGACGGTCTTTACCGGCACGAGCGCCTGATCGTGGTACATGGCAAGGGCGCAATCATAGGTTTCACGCGCCCGCTCGTGAAAGAGCGTATCGGCAGGATGCGGGCCGGTGGCGGTGATGCCGGCAGCCTTCAACTCATCGATCGCCGGGGCGATGATCTCTACCTCCTCGCGGCCCATGGTTCCGTTTTCGCCGGCATGCGGGTTAAGGCCGCAAATAGCGAGGTGGGGATCGGCGATGCCGAAACGCTCCTGCAGGTCACGCGTGACGATTTTCGCCGTGGAGACGATCAACTCCCTCGTCAAGGCGGAAGGCACGTCCTTCAAGGGAATATGCACCGTCACCGGGACGACCAGCATGTCCGGCCCCGCCAGAAGCATGACTGCCTGACGCCATCCGCCTTCGAACTTTGCCGCAAGCGCGCCCAGAAACTCCGTGTGACCGGGATAGGTAAAGCCTGCGTCGTAGAGGACCTTTTTCGAAATCGGGTTGGTGACCACCGCCGAGGCTACGCCTGAGCGCACATCCTCCACCGCCTGCTCGATCGATTTGACGACTGCCTTGCCTGAGCCGGGCACGGGTTCTCCCGGAAGGTCGTCAAGTCCGATCGCAACCGGGACGACCGGCAGCGCATCGTTGAAAACCTCGACCGTATCGCCCGGCTCGACCTGCTTTATCGGTACGTTCAGGTTTAACCTTTGCGCTCGTTTTTGCAGAAGATCCGCATCGCCAAGCACATAGAAGGCGGGCAGCCCTTCGCGCATGCGCCTCGACCACGCCATCAGCGTAATATCCGGCCCGATGCCGGCGGGTTCGCCGAGAGTGACAGCAAGGGGGAGGGAGGGGTTGCGCATGATCAGCGATAGTCGATCAGGGCGCGGCGTCGCAGGTCGCGAAGATATTGACGTGACATCTGCTGTCCTTCCTTCGCGCGCAGTTCAACCTCAAGCGCCGCGCGCGCATCCGCCGTGCCGGCGAATTCGCGCTTGTCGCACAGGGCAGTCACCTCGTAGCCCTTGTCGCCAAGTTCCACTTCGACGGCCCGCCCGATCGTCGTCTGCTTGACCTTGTCGCGCAGATTTGGCGGGATCTCGGATTCAAGAAGGCGGCGCGCTGGCATGGCCACGACTTCCTTAAGGCCCTCAGCGATATTCCTGGCCTCTTCGCAGGTCGTGAAGCGGGAGCGGAACTGATCGACCTCGCGCTTGCGCTGTGCCTTGTAAGAGTTCGAAGCCTTGGAAGGTACGACGAACACGAACTGCTGGAGGCTGTATTCCACGCTCTTGTTGGCACTTTCGGATTCCTGCTCGCGGAGCGCGGCGATGACATCGGCGTCCGAAATCTTCACCTCCGCCCTGAATCTGAGGCGCACGGCCTCACTCCAGGCGATCTGGGCCCGCAGGCGGTCCTTCAATGTTTCGGGCCTGACGCCCTGCTGGCGGAGGGCCGCGGACAGGCGGCTTGGCGTCAGCTTGACGTTTCTCGCGATGTCGGAGAATGCGGAATCCACTTGGGATTCCGAAACATCGATATTCAACCGGCTGGCTTCCTGCAGCTGCAACGTTTCGTCCACCAGTTCCTCCAGCGCGGCCTTGCGTGCCGCCGCTCCCGAACGCCGGCTCGTCAGCTGAATAAGCTTCGCGCGCTGATCGACGTCAAAGCTGGTGATCGCCTTGTCGTTGACGATCACTGCGATCTTGGTGGCCGCGCCTGCCGGCGTGCCCGCCGAAGCGGCAAGAAACAGAAGAAGAAAGGAGAGGCGGAACAAGTGCATCAAGTTCATCTTTTCGCTCCGTGGCCGAGCATATCCGCGGCGGAACAGATTTGTTTTTCTCATATCCGGTTGTGGCACATGCCTACGCCGAATTGAAGGGCGTCGTGCGGCGGAAACCGGCAATCCATTCGTTCCGAAAACGGAGCGTCGCACCTTCGCGGGGTCAATTCTACGCTACTCTTCCGAAATGCCGGACGAGAACTGCGTCGCCCCCAGAGTGCGGAAGCCGAGGCGAAGGAAGAACAGCCTGTCCGTCAGTTCGCCGTTGTTCCGGCTCCTGTCTTCCGAATAGGTCATCGAGACGGAAAAGCCTTCGTCGTCGTAGCCGACGCCGATCCCGTTTTGAACGACATTGGCGTTTTCGACGTCATATCTCAGCGAACCGAACAGACGCCAGTTTTCCTCGATGCGAAGGCTGGTGGAGCCAAGCAATTCCTCACGCGGGTCGTCTATTCCAAGGTCAGGCTGCGCGTCGAGGAAGGCATAAGCCAGCGTGCCGACGACGGGGCCGTATATGCCGGACGCCTGAACCTGCGCGCGGTTCACGTTGAAATCGTCGCGGTCGAAACGCGCTTGCGCGCCGACGCGGAAACCGAACGTGGAATCGAAATAGAGGCTGCCGACATAGTCTGACTGTGTGGAATCGAGGCCGGAATTGCCGGT
Source organism: Hongsoonwoonella zoysiae (assembly GCF_013266695.1). Lineage (GTDB taxonomy): Bacteria > Pseudomonadota > Alphaproteobacteria > Rhizobiales > Stappiaceae > Hongsoonwoonella > Hongsoonwoonella zoysiae. The sequence goes on along the minus strand of NZ_JABRXF010000002.1, from coordinate 769,970 downwards.
AGCATCTAGGATGTCCGGCGTGGCGAAGGAGTTTTCGCCGGCAAGCTGATACGAGCGGCCGAAAAGCGCGCTGAGATGGCTGCCCTGGTCGAGCTGTAACTTGTACCTGACGCCGATGTTGGCGCGCGTGCCGCCTTCTGAACGGTCGAAGCCGGAAAACTTGTCCCATTCGAACAGCGTCGTGGAATCGAACACGATGCTTTGCGCGTCCTCATTCGGCAGGTCACCGATGCGTTGCTCGTTGGGCCGGGCAATGATCTGGCCAATCGGTTCCAGGACGTGGTTGCCGCCGTCGAATGTGGCAATGAAGGGATAGCGGTATTCAAGCCCCGCAGCCGGCATGATGCGGCCCACCACCGCCTCGTCGGTCAAGGCGGCGACGTTGTCGTCGGCGGAGGCGAGGAAGAAAACGTCCCCCTGCACATAGGCGAAGGGTGTGAAGACCTGGCCGAGAGGGTCGATCAACGACCTGCGCCACTGCCCGTCGATCGTGGCGCGGGTGAAGGTGCCCTCGACGCCGCGGAAGCGGTTGGTCGTGTTATTGACGCGGATCGCATCCGTCTCGTCACGAGTGAGGCTGGTGAAATTGCCCGCAAGGGAAAGCTCGCCGCCCGCCAGTGGATCTTCGAAGATGTAGTTCCAGTCGATCACCGGATGCACGAAGGGCTGCTTGTCCTGCAGGTCCGAGCCGACCGGGGAAAATGGAACGCCGGGATTCAGCGAAGGGGGATTCGCGGAATAGTCTTCCTGAGAGATGCGGAAGGCATAGGCGTCGGCCTCGAAGCGGTTGCGTTCCGTTTGCCCCAGCAGGAAGACGTTCGAAATGTCGCTGGCGCTGCCGAATTGGGTGAAGTTGTAATCCCTCAGGAACGCCCGGTCTGTACGAAGCGACGCATCCCAACCCCACGACCAGCGGGAGTTGATATTGAACCGGCCGTCCGACGCGATAACGCCGCGAAAATCGCGGTCGCCGCTCGATCCCGCGAATTCTTCCGGTTGTGCCTGGTAAAGCCCGCCCGCGCTGAAGGAATAGCTGCCGTTGGCCAGACGCTGGCGCCATTCCCCCTGGACCAGCGCTCCCTGTTTTGTCAGAGGCGTCGCCTGGAGCAGCAGGTCGCGGCTTTCGTCGATGACGATCTCATAGGGAACGGTCGCGCCGACGCCGACACGATCGCCGATGACGAGCGAAGGTACGAGGAAGCCCGTCTTGTTACGCACCGTGGGATCGGGCATCGACAGATACGGCAGATAGGCGATCGGTTTGCCGAAGAATTCGAACTTCGCGTCTTCGAAGTAGATCGTCTGTTCCTGCTGATTGTGGATGATCTTCGCCGCAGTCACGCGCCAGAGCGGGGGCTTGCCCGGCGGCGTCGTCGGGCGGGTGTAGACGGTGTAGAGCCCGTTTTCGAAGGTTGTCAGGTTTCCGTCAGCCCGGTTCGCGCTGCCCGCGATGAAGCGCGTGCGCTGGGGCGTGTCTAGCTGAAGCGCCTTGGCGAAACCGTTGCGGAAATCCTCAGAAAGTGTCAGCGTTTCCGCCGTTACGACGTTGCCATCCGGCTCCGTCATTCTCACGTTGCCGGAAGCCGTGAACGTTTGATCCCGGCGGTTGAGATCGACCCGTTCGGCTTCCACCGCATAATCGCCATAGTAGATCTGAACGTTGCCGATTGCGGAAATGATGTCCCGGTCGAAGTCGTATCGAAGCTCGCGGGCTTCCAGGAGGAGAGGGGTTTCTTCCTCCACGGATGAGCCTAGGGCGCCGAGAACCGCATCGCCTTGCGCGCGAAGCTCCGCCGAGCCCGTCAGCGCCGATGCGAAAACGATTCCCGCAAGCGCGGTGGTGCGCAGGAGAATGTCCGTGAGGTTGCGGGCGCGCGGGGACGCAGTGCGCGCGATTTTCGCGCGCGTGTCACGAACCGTATGCGGGAAGAGCTGCGGCTTGCCCATCAGCCGTCTTCCTGATGCAAGAGGATCGTGCAACCCATCAAAATACCCAGTACTCCAGGAGCCCATGCGGCAACGACTGGCGGCACGAGGCCCGCACCACCGAAATCTTTCGCCAGTTCGGAGAGAACGTAAAGCACGAACCCGGCGAGGATGCCACCCACAATCAAACGTCCGATCCCACCCATACGCGAAACTCTTAGTGAAACCGAAGCGGCGATCAGCACCATCGCCGCCAGAAGCAGAGGTCGAGATAGAAGTACCTGATATTGAAGCGAATATCGATAGGCGGGCAGACCCGCGCGTTCCGAAAGCTCGACAATCCGCGGAAGGTCCCAGAACGCGGTCGCCTCCGGCGCGCCGATACTGGAGCGAATCTCCTCCGGCGTCAGGTATGTGCTGACAGAATAATTCGCGAATTTCTGTGGATCGCCGCCGGTGGTGTAGACGGTGGCATCCGAAAGACGCCAGTTCCCCTCGTCGAGGACCGCCTCGTTCGCTTCGATGCGTTCCAGGAAACTGCCGTTCCGGCCGAAAGTCAGGAGCATTACGCCGAACAGCCTTTCGCCCTGGTCGACGAGCTGGCGCGCGTGAAGGATCGATTCGCCGTCTTTACCGTCCTGACGCAACCACACATCCTCCGTCGTCTGGAGCAGGAAGCTTTGCTCGTGGCTGAAAAGCCCGGCGGCAATCTCGTCGGAGAGGGTTCGCGAATAAACGGCCAGAGGATTGTAAACGGTGATCGCCAGCGTGCCGATAGCCATCCCGACGAAAAGCCCGGGTGCCACGAACTGCCAGACGGACACGCCCGCCGCCCGGGTTACCACCAGTTCGAGAGAGCGGCTGAGCGAAAGGAACGTGGCTATCGAGCCGAACAGGACGGCAAACGGCAGCACTTCCTCCATCAGCTGCGGCACGCGCAGCAATGAAATCAATGCGACGCGAAGGACTGAAAAGCCTTCCTCGTCGCCGGAGCGGCGCACGAGCTCTAGAAAATCGAAGATAAAAATGAGCGCGGCGGCCAGGAGGAAGAGGCCGGCTATAGCGCCGATAAAGCGACGGGAGAAATAGGAGGCGAGCGTAAATCCCTTGAGCGTCATGATCAGGCGACCCCGCCCGATCTGTCGGCACGCTTGCGCGACAGGAACTCTTCCGCACGCTCGGCAAGATGCTCGGCACGGGTGACAAGGGAAACGATCCATGCGGGACGGGAAGACATCAGGCTGAGCCAGAGTGCGGCCGCAAACCCGGCCACCGGTACGGCGTAGAGTGCGAAACGGGCCGCAGGTGCCGCGGAAACCAATGTCAGCGCACCGAAACCAACCGTGCGAAGCGCTATGCAGGCCGTGATCGCGGTCAGGAGTGCGACACTGCGGTTCTGGCGCGTCGTGCGCGCCGTTCCAAGACACGCCAGTACGATCATTGCGAAGGCGAACGGATAAAGCGGCTGACTGAGCCGGTCATGTATTTCCGCGAGGATCCTGTCCTGGTTCTCCGCAGCGTAACTATCGCCGGGCGGCGGGCTGAGGAGTTCGCGCATTGATCGCTCGGTCGCCTTGTAGGTGGGTTCCGCAGCCTGAGGGATAAGGCTTGAAAGATCAAACGCGTAAGACTGGAAGCGCACGATCGAAATCGCGCCGCTGCCGCGCGTGCGCCGCTGGATCGTGCCATCCTGCATGACGAGCAGCGTGTGGTCTGCAGCTTCCACGATTCGCCCGCGTGCGGCTTCATAAGTGCTGATGGTGCCCGCCGCCCGCTCGTCGTGCATCATCAGCCCGTCGAGCTGACCGTCGCCGGACCGGTTGCGGATATGGAAGGTCAGGCCGTCCTCGACGCCGATGAAGCGCCCCGGCTTGACGATGTTTGCGACAAGATCGACGCGAACGCGCGTAATTTCGTTGCGCAGCAGGGAAAGGGAAGCCGGAGAAAGATATAGCGCCAGAAACGCTGATAGAAGGCCGACGCCGCAAGCGAACAGCAATACCGGTTTGCGAAGGATATTGCGGGAGGCGCCGGATGCGGTGATGACGATAAGCTCGCTGTCCTGGGACAGGGAATTGAGCACGAGAACGAGAGCGATCAGCAACGCGAACGGAGCGACGGCGAGAACCAGGAACGGCATGGCCAGCATCGTGATGCCGACGAACTGGACAATCGTCTGGCCCTTCGAGGTTACGAGATCAAGCTCCCTGAGCGCCTGCGTCGCCCAGACCACGCCCGACAGCGCGGTCAACGCCATGAAGAAGGCGAGTGTCAGGCGTCGAAAAACATAGCGCTCGAACGTTTTCATGGACACACGGTTGTTTTTTGTCGGCGAATAACGGCAAGTTCGAGAACGGTTTGGCAAGGACCGTGCCGACAGGTGACGCCGAGTCGCTGATGTTCCGGTATTTTTAAACGAATTTAGGTAAAAAAAAGCGGAAGAAAAAGGGTTAACAAACCGTTGGTGCGTCACTGTTGCGAATGCGCAAGGCGTTCGCCGCTTGCCCGATGGATGCAAGCGCGCCATTGTTGGCCTCAACGCTTACCGATCACCGTATCCACTCCGTGATGCGGACCATCCGAAATCTTCGCCAATGAGAAAAGGGAAACCGCCTTGCTGCCCGATATTTCATTCGCCAATCCCGCTGCTCCCAAAAAGGGCGTAGCAGTTGTTTTCGCAGACGAGAAACTGAAACTCGGCCCGGTGGCGGGCGAATACCTCGCCGGTGCCGATGGCCTTCTGGAAAAGGCTGCGAAGGCTGCTTCGTTCAAGGGGAAGGCGAACGCCATCCTCGATCTGATCGCTCCGGCCGGCCTTTCCTGCGACCGGCTGATCGTCATCGGCCTCGGCAAGCCCGGGGAGCTTGGCGAAAGCGAATGGATGAAGCTTGGCGGCGTCGCCATGGGGGCGATCAAATCCACCAAGGCGACGGCGGCAACCGTGCTTCTGGAACTGCCGGATGCTGGGCTTGCGCCGGAAATGGCGACGTCTTTCGCCGCCGGGGCGAAGCTGCGCGCCTACACTTTCGACAAGTACAAGAGCAAAAAGACGAATGACGATGAAAACGGCGAGCCGACCTCACCCGTCAAGCTTGCCATCGGCGTCGAAAATGCCAGAGACGCCAGGAAGCTTTGGACGGCTGGCGATGGCGTTACCGACGGCGTAATACTCGCGCGCGACCTCGTGAACGAACCGGCGAACGTGCTTGACACGGTGGAATTTGCCAAGCGCGCCAAGGCGTTGGAAGCCCTCGGCGTCGAAGTCGAGATCCTTGAAGAAAAGGACATGAAGAAGCTCAAGATGAATGCGCTTCTGGGTGTCGCCCAAGGGTCGGTAAAGCCGCCGAAGCTCGTGATCATGAAATGGAACGGTGGCAAGAAGAACGACAAGCCGATCGCATTCATCGGCAAGGGCGTCGTCTTCGATACCGGCGGCATCTCCATCAAGCCGGCGGGCGGTATGGAGGACATGAAGGGTGATATGGGCGGCGCGGCGGCTGTAACCGGGCTCATGCATGCCCTCGCGGCACGAAAGGCCAAGGCGAATGTGATCGGCGTCATCGGCCTTGTGGAGAATATGCCGGACGCCAATGCGCAGCGCCCGGGCGACATCGTCACCGCCATGTCCGGAGCGACGATCGAAATCATCAATACCGATGCAGAAGGCCGTCTCGTGCTCGCCGATGCGCTCTGGTACACGCAGGACCGCTTCAAGCCCAGGTTCATGATCAACCTTGCGACTTTGACGGGCGCGATCATCGTTGCCCTCGGCAACCATCATGCGGGCATCTTCTCCAACGATGACGAGCTTGCCGAAAACCTTGCCAAGGCCGGCAAGGCGACGGAGGAAAACGTCTGGCGCCTGCCGCTTTCCAAGGATTACGACAAGCTGATCGACACGCCCAATGCCGACATGAAGAATACCGGCGGTCGTGCGGCGGGCTCGATCACCGCGGCACAGTTCCTGCAGCGTTTCGTCAACGACGTACCGTGGGTGCACATCGACGTCGCGGGTACGGCAATGGGAAGTCCGAAAACGGAAATCAGCAAGGGGTGGGCTTCCGGCTTCGGCGTCCGTCTGCTGGATCGTCTCGTTGCCGAGAACTACGAAGGCAAATAAGCCTGCAAGCTTCTGCCTGAAACGAAGAAACCCGCCGTTCACGGCGGGTTTCTTCAAATGGAACGGTGTGGTTACAGATAGTCAGCAGGTCTTGTATGCGCCGCAAGCGCTTACCGCCTCATCGGCCACGAGCGTTCCCATCCCGGCGGTAACGCCCGCAAGGCCCATCACCAGACCGAAGAAAAGAGCAATACGCACAGCCATATAATCCGGACTCCCGTCTCAATCCCGCATTAAATGGGAAGGTAGACCTTCCACGACCCCGAGGCTGTGACGTGAATCACGTCCCGCCCCCTCCGGCGCCAGAGGTTCGCCGCTTCGAGTTGGGAAAGGGTTAATGAAGGAAACTGTGGCCAAGTAAAGTCGCAAGCGCGCGATGAGAGCGTGATGGAATTGGCCTGTTGCGAAAACGCCGCACTTCCTGTTCGCCCGTCGCTCAGGGATTGAAGGTCGGCACTGCCTGCCACGCGCAGTCGCCGTTTTAAAAGAGCACGGGAAATCCCAAGGGTTTAGAATTGAACGGGTTTTCCATGCGCGGGCATGGGGGCGGATTGCGATTGACCTGACCGCGATCAAAGATAACAGTCGCTTGCATGACCGAGGTTCTCTTTTATCACCTGACGTTGCGCCCGCTTGAGGATGTGTTGCCTGGGCTTCTGGAAAAATGCCTTGAGCGGGAATGGCGCGTGGTCGTTCAGACCGGCTCCGACGAAAGAGTGGGTGCGCTCGATTCGCTCCTGTGGACCTATCGCGATGATTCGTTTCTCCCACATGGCGCGGCCGGGGACGGAAACGGGGCCGAGCACCCGGTTTTCCTGACATCCGGGCCGGACAATCCCAACGCGGCGAATGTGCGCTTTCTTGTCGATCGTGCATCGCCCCCGGATCTGGCGCCATACATGCGAGCCGTGTTCGTGTTCGACGGGCACGATCCGGATGCGCTGAACGATGCCCGCGCGCACTGGAAAAGCGCGAAGGACGCCGGCCACGACATTACCTATTGGCAGCAAACGGAACGCGGGGGCTGGGAGCAAAAGGCATGAGTGATACCGGCGATGAGGACTTCATGGCACGGCGCGATGCCGCGCGCGAAAGGCTTGACCGCATTTTCGGATCGAAAGGCGGTGATGCGGATGACCGACGCACATGGTTCGAGGAGGTTTATGACACTGCCGGGGGCGACCCCGCAGCCGTGCCCTGGGCGGACCTCAAGCCGAAGGAAAAGCTTCTGGGATGGCTTGCCCGGCATCCGGGAGAGGGCAGGCGGGCAATCGATATAGCCTGCGGGCTTGGCGACAACGCAGAGGCGATCTCCGCCGCCGGCTATTGCACGACCGCCTTCGATCTCGCGCAAGGGGCGGTTGATTGGGCGCAGGCGCGGTTCCCGAATTCATCCGTGGACTATCTGCAGGCCGACCTCTTTTCGCCTCCCGTGGAATGGCGGGGCGCATTTGACCTCGTCCACGAGTGCTACACCGTGCAGGCGCTGCATGGGGACCTGCGTGAAAAATCCTATTCGGCAATTGCCTCCCTGGTGAAACCCGGCGGAACATTGCTCGTCATCAGCCGTTCGCGTGGCGAGGGCGAGGAAGCTTCCGGTCCGCCGTGGCCGCTGATGCCTTCGGAGTTCGCTCGTTTTGAAGGCGAAGGCCTGAGGCTTGTCGGCAGTAATCCATATATCGTCGAACGGCCTGGACGCATCATCCCGCATGTGATCGCCGAATATCGACGCGATTGAGAGAGGCTTCCGGCTGTCCGATGGACGATCTGAGCGATCCCCGGTTCCATGCCCGCCGGTTGGCAATTCGCGACAAGGTGGCTGCGCTGCGTGCTGAAAATTCCCGGCATGAAGCTTCGGGCGGAAATGACGTTCGGGATATCTATGCAGAGGCTGGATGCGATGCAACGGCCGTACCCTGGGCCGATCTCGCGCCGAAACCTGAACTGATCGACTGGTTGTCGCGGAACCCGGGTCAGGGCATGCGGGCGATCGACGTCGCCTGCGGGCTTGGCGACAACGCAGAGGCGATCTCCGCCGCCGGCTACCGGACAACCGCGTTCGACCTGTCGCGCTGTGCCGTGGACTGGGCGCTGCAGCGGTTCCCCGAGACCGGTGTCGAATATCGACAAGCCGATCTGCTCGACGTGCCGCATGAGTGGCGCGGCGCTTTCGATCTCGTGCATGAATGCCACACGATCCAGACGTTGAACGGAAAAGCGCGCGACAAGGCGTTTTCCGCCATTTCCGATCTCCTTGCGCCTGGCGGGATCCTGCTTGTTCTGGCTTCGCTGCGAAGCGAAGACGCGCAGGTTCCCGGCCCGCCCTGGCCGTTGACGCCTTCGGAGCTTGCCCGGTTCGCAGGCTTCGGCCTTGTACACGACAGCGAAAGGCGCTTTTCGGTTACCTGGTTTGGGCGGGAGTACCCGCAGATTTTTCAGGTCTGGAGGCGGGTGCGATGACGGGGCTTACTTCGCCGGTCTTAGCCGGTCGAGTATCAAAGGCAATTCGCTGAGGTTGGCGATACGGTGGAAGCGCGGATCGTTTTGCGGTTCTTCCGCATGTTCCAGCGCCCACGTGAGGTCATGCGGCACGTGGACACCGTGGCTTCCCGCCCGAAGGGCCGGAAGGACATCGGATTTAAGCGAATTACCGACCATCGCCGCACGCTCCGGCCCGTCGCCGTGGCTGCGGAATATCCGCTCATATGTCTCGGCCTGCTTGTCGCTGACGATCTCCACGGCATCGAAATAGCGGTCGAGGCCGGACTGCGCGAGCTTGCGTTCCTGATCGAACAGATCGCCCTTGGTGATCAAAACGAGGCGAAAAGCCCCGTGTAATGCTTCCAGCGTTTCCTGTGCGTGGGGAAGAGTTTCAACCGGGTGGGAGAGCATTTCGCGCCCCGCCTCCAGGATATCGCCGATAATCTTTGCCGGAACGGCTCCTCCGGTCACCTCTATCGCCGTCTCCACCATGGAAAGGGTAAAACCCTTCACGCCGAAGCCGTAGTGGCGAATATTTCGCTTTTCCGCGGCGAGCAAACGATCCCGCAGATGCTCTTTCGCCGTGAAATCGCTGAGGAGAGTGGCGAAACGCTCCTCCGTCAGCTTGAAGAAGCGTTCGTTGTGCCAAAGCGTGTCATCGGCGTCGAAACCAATTGTCGTAATGGCCATTCGCACCGGTCTTTCGCTTGAGATTAACCGATTGCATAAAGACATGGAAAAAGGCCGGCGTCGTTGCAAAACGCGCCGGCCTTCTTGTCATGAAGCGATATCGGTTTACTGCGTGTCGAGCCTGAGTTCCTCGGTTACTTCCGCAACCTCGACACTGCTTTCCTCCACGCCGCCCGCGTCGGCGGAGGTCTCTTCGTCCGGGTCGCCCGGAGCCTCTTCCGTTGCGGTTGCGTCGGCTTCCATGGCCTCCATCGCGTCCCGGTACTCGTCGATCTTGCCGTAAACATCGCCGACACCGAGTGTTTCCTTCGCCCAGTCGACGACTTCCTGATCGACGATGCTGCCGGTTGCCGCCAGTGTTTCGGCCAGCGCTTCATCAGAGACTGCGGCTTCCAGCTCGGCCGCCTGCGTCTCTGCCTCCGAAAGGTTGCTCTCCGCTTCGGCGAGCGCGGCTGCTTCTTCTGTCTCAAGTGCTGCTGAAAGGGCCTCGATCTCGCCGTTGAGCGCGGCCGCATCCTCTTCGCTGAGGTCGTTCTGATCGATTGCGTTCAACTCGCCGAGGCGGGCTTCAAGGTCCGCGATGGTCGCGTTGGCGTAGTCGAAATCGTTATAACCGTCGAGTTCCGAGAGACCTGCCACCGCGGCCTGAATTTCTGCGAGCGATGCCGCGAAGGCCTCGCGTGCAGCCGCTGCCGCTCCCTCAAGCTCGCCCAGCTCCGCCAGCGCATCCTCATATGCGATCGAATTCGTGATGAACTCCCTGAAGGCGACCATGCGCGGCGATTGGGAATTGATGTAGGCGTTGATGTTGCGCCCAAGCGAATTGTTGCCGCGCAGCTTTGCGTGAATGTTCTTTTCTTTCAGATCTTTGAGACCTTTTTGCTTGCCAAGCGGATGGGCCGAGGGAATAGCGTCAACCTTGGCAAGCGAAGGCCGCGAAGCGGAGTTGCCGCGCGATTTCGTTGATGAGGCGGTGGATTTTCCACGAGATTTTCCCCCGCCCTTTTTGTCGGCACCGAAGATGCCACCGATGAAATCCTGCACGCCGCGCCCGACGGAGTTCACCGCGCCGCCGACTGACCGGCCGTTGCCGCTTGCGACCGAGCTTCCGCCCTTCTTGCCGGAATTTCCGCCGAAGCCATGTCCATTGCCCCGGCCGTTGCCTCCGGCGCTGGCGCTGCCGCCGCCTTTACCGCTGCCGCCGGCGTTCCCATTGCCGCCGCCGTTACCGCCGCCGTTGCCATTTCCACCGCCGTTGCCGCCGCCATTCTTGGCATAGGCCGCCGTCATGTCGTCGAATGTGGGCGAAAGCCCGCTTGCCAGCACGGGCGCCATGGCTATCAGTGATGCACACGCTGTTACCGTCAGCGCTTTGTTGATTAGTTTCATGAGCGGACTTCCTCCGGATCTCTGCAATTCCCCGACTCAATGTAACGTCGCGGGCATTACCTGCGTGATAAGGAAATGTGTCGTCTTTGAGTCAAAGTTTACCGTCGTTTCTTTCTGATACGCTGGCGATGCGAAATGGTCACATTGCGAGTTTCAGCGATATCGCAGCGGCATTTTGGACGTGCATCATTACGCCTGATCGGGAAGGGCAGTGCCGGCCCGCACGCCAAATGGTTGGGAAAATCGCTCCCGGTCCCGCATTTGCCGAAGGCCCGCCGTGGTGGCGAAGCTTGTTATCGTGGCTGATAGATCCTGGCGCGAAAGGTTGGGCGATGGAACCGCGCATGAACGAGCAGGCTCACTTGTGCACCTCGGACGCCGCGCCTTTCTCAAGCCCTTCGCGCAAGTGCTGCGTGTCCTCTTCCTTCGCAAAGTGAAGCGTGTCCAGGAAGCCGTCTATCGTGAAGTCCGGATCGAGCGACTTGATACGGCCCATATGCGCCGCCGCGGCGGTCTGATCGCCGAGCCAGCCGTAGGAGGCGGCGATGAAGGCGTGCTGCAGCACATCGGTCGACGACATGTGCATGAAAGCTTCGATCGCTTCGGAATATTGCCGGGCGGTGAAATGCGCCTTGCCGAGGTGGCTCCAGAACCGCTCGGGATGATGCGGATTGAGTATCATCGCCCGTTTGATCCAGTCGATCCCTTCCTTCGGGTTGCCGAGCCAGGTAAGCAATTCACCCTGTTGGACGACCACGAGATCGTAATTGGGATTGAGCGCAAGCGCCCGTTCCTGGTGGTAGCGTGCGTGGGTGAGGTCGTTCCGGTTTACGTTGATGGCGGCAAGGATGCGGTGGACGTCGGCGTCGTTGTCGTCCAGCGACAGGGCGAGCTCGAGTTCCCGTTCCACTTCCGCGAATGTTGCATTCGCGTCGTCGCACCAGCCATAAACCCAGGACTGGCCGAGGATACACCCGCGCCAGGCGTGAGCATGGGCGTAGTCTGGATCGAGTTCAAGCGCGCGGGCGATCAGGGTCTGCGCCAATTCGTTGTCTTCGCGTGCGCTGCGGTGATGACGCACCTTGGCGGCAAGCACGCATTCGTAGGCTTCCATGTTCGATGGCGTCTTGCGCGCGAGCCTGTCCTGCTGGGCGGCCTCAACCCGGCCGGGCAGCGTTGCTACGATTGCAGACGTCACTTCATCCTGAATGGCGAAGATATCGTCGAGCTTGCGGTCGTATTTCTCCGCCCAGATATGTGCATCCGTTGCCGAATCGATGAGCTGGACGGTAACCCGCAGCCGGTCGCCGCCCTTGCGCACGCTCCCTTCCACGAGGTATTGCGCACCCAGTTCTTGCGCAACCTCGCGTAGGTTTACCGACCTGCCCTTGTAGACGAAGCTCGAATTGCGCGAGATGACGAAAAGCTCGTGCCGGCGCGAAAGCTCGGTCAGGATATCCTCCGTCAGACCGTCGACGAAGAACTCCTGATCCGGATCGTCACTCATGTTCGCGAACGGGAGAACCGCGATGGTCGGCTTGTTCGTCCGGGGGCGCTCGCGGTCTTTCGCCTGAGTTTCGCCCCGCCCTTCGTTCGGGCTTGCGACAAGCGCGCGCCACACGTGTACGGGCCGCGCGATATTCTTCAAGGAGCGTTCGCCGAGATCTTCGAAACCGATGTCCAGGCGGTCCCTGACCTGATCGTATACGGCCTGCGACACGCAAAAACCGCCGATATCCGCAAGCTGCTCGATACGCGCGGCGACATTCACGCCGTCGCCGAATATGTCGGCGTCCTCAAAGATGATATCGCCGAGGTTGATGCCGATCCGGAACTGGATGCGCCGCTCATCAGGAACATCCGCGTTCCGGCGAGACATCCGCTCCTGTATCTCGGTGGCGCAACGCACCGCATCCGCAACGCTCTGGAATTCGACGAGCATCCCGTCGCCCGTCGTCTTGATGATATTGCCCTGGTTCTTGGCGATCGCCGGGTCGATCAGCTCGATCCGATGCGTTCTGAGCCGCGCGAGCGTGCCTTGCTCATCGATTTCCATAAGCCGGGAATATCCGGCCATGTCTGCTGCAAGCACCGCGGCAAGTCGTCTTTCCATGTTTTCTTCCTCTTGGAAAGAGATTGTACCACGAGACGATTGCTTAAAAATCAAGTGTTTTTAGTTGAATGAGCGTTGCTGCGGAACTGCCGACGCCAGCGTTCAGATGTAATAAACAGTTATTCTTTACAATGGGAATTCCAACAGGGGGCAAGGTGAGTCCCTGAAAAATCAGATTGAATGGCGGGTAGACATGAAAAAACTGCGCCCCACTTGCAGCCACTGCATCTACTGGACGGAAGATCACACGGCAGATCCGGCAACGGCGGGCCATTGTCATCGCTACCCGCCTGGCATCTACATCAACCCTCAGTCAGGCGTGGTCGTCCAGAAATTCCCGACGACCGATCACCATCACTGGTGCGGGGAATGGAACGGCGACGACACGCGTCTTGTCCAGGCTCTGCATATGCAGCTGGAACAGAGCATTTAGTGCTGCGTCACGCAGCGCCTTCATATTCCGACGAAAGCTCAAGCCAACGCTCTTCGATCTCGGCGAGTTTCTTTTCAGCGTCGGAGCGGTCCTTGGCGAGTTTTATCGCCTTCGCCGGATCGCGGGCGTAGAGATCGGCATTGGCCAGTGCCGCATCGCATTTCGATATCAGCGCCTGTTGCTTTTCCATCTCCTTTTCGCAAGCCGCGATTTCCTTGCGTAGCGGGGCCAGTTGGGAGCGGCGCTCGGCAGCCTCACGACGCCGGTCCTGCGCGGATTTCCGGTCGCTATCGTCTACCTGCGGCTTGCCGCCGTTTTTAGGTTTTTCGTCGCGCGACAGGATCAGTCGGCGGTAGTCGTCCATGTCGCCGTCAAAGGCCTTCACCCCGCCGTTTGCAACGAGCCAAAGGCGGTCCGCGCAGGCTTCCACAAGGTGCCTGTCGTGCGAAATCAGGATCACCGCGCCGTCGAAACCGTTGATCGCGTGGATCAGCGCCTCGCGGCTGTCTATATCCAGGTGGTTCGTCGGCTCGTCGAGGATCAGGAGGTTCGCGCCGTGAAAGGTGGCGAGCCCTAAGAGCAACCGCGCCTTCTCGCCGCCGGAAAGATCTTTGGCTGCGGTATCCATCCTGTCCGTAGGCAGGCCGAATTGCGCGACGCGCGCACGCACTTTCGCTTCCGCAGCGTCCGGCAGCAACCGGCGCACATGGTCGACCGGGCTTTCGGCAGGGCGCAGTTCATCCAGTTGGTGCTGCGCGAAAAAGGCGATCTCCAGCTTCGCCGCGCGGGTGATATTGCCCGACTGCTCGCCAAGCCTTCCGGCGATCAGTTTCGCGAAGGTCGATTTGCCGTTGCCGTTGGCGCCAAGCAGCGCGATCCGGTCGTCCGGATCGATATTGAGGCTGAGGTCTTTCAGCACCGGCTCGCCGCCATAGCCGACGGCGACATTCTCAAGCTTGATGATGGGCGGGGAAAGCTGGGCGTTCGGATCGGGGAAGGTGATCGGCTGGACGTGATCCTCGATTACGGAGGCGATCGGCTGCATCTTCTCAAGCATCTTGAGGCGCGACTGCGCCTGGCGCGCCTTGGTCGCCTTGGCGCGGAAACGGTCGACAAAGGCCTGCAGGTGCTTTCTCTGCGCGTCCTGCTTTTCCTTCGCCTTGGCCTGCAGCACCATCGCCTCGCGCCGCTGTCTGTCGAAGCTGTCATAGCCGCCGCGATAAAAGGTGAGCTTGCCCCGGTCCAGGTGAACGATGGAATCGACCGCCTTGTTCAGAAGGTCGCGGTCGTGGCTGATGATGATGACCTGATGCGGATAACGCGCGACATAGCTTTCAAGCCAGAGCGTGCCTTCGAGATCGAGATAGTTTGTGGGCTCGTCGAGTAGCAGAAGATCGGGCTCGGAAAAAAGAAGCGCGGCAAGCGCCACGCGCATCCGCCAGCCGCCGGAAAAGGCGGAGCAGGGGCGCTGCTGTGCCGCTTCGTCAAACCCGAGGCCGGAAAGGATCCGCCCCGCGCGCGCTTCCGCCGTATGGCTGCCGATGTCGGCAAGGCGGGTGTGGATTTCCGCGATGCGGTGCGGATCGCTTGCGGTTTCGGCCTCGGCGATGAGGCGCGTGCGTTCCTCATCGGCTGCCAGCACGGTGTCGATCAGGCTCACTTGCGTGCCCGGCGCCTCCTGCGCGACCTGGCCGATACGCACGCCCCTCGGCGTCAGGATATCGCCGGATTCGGCCTGCGCCTCGCCCGTTATCAGCCGGAAAAGCGTGGATTTGCCGGCGCCGTTTCGGCCGACGAGACCCGCCTTGGAGCCTGCCGGCAAGGTGACGCTTGCCTTGTCGATGAGCGTTCGCCCGGCGATCCGGTATGTGAGTTCGTTGATCTGCAGCATGGCGCGGATCAATGGCAGGAGCGAGGCCGGAGTTCAAGGGGCATCAGCCTTTGAACGTTATCCCTTGTGCGCCCGCTCACCGTTGAAGATGCGCCATGCGCGCTTGATGTTTTCGGCCCGGAAGCCGTGCCCGCTCGGGTAGAGACAGACCTCCAGCCGCTTGCCGGCGTTGTTTTCCTTGCGCGCGCACTCCATGTCGGAAAGTTCCTCATGGCCTGCCGGCTTGTAGCCGCCGATGCGCGTCATCAGCTTAAGCGCTTCGAAGACATTGCCCTGCTTGGCCTCGCGGATGCGCCGCCCGTCAAGCGGCACGACCTTGTCATTCGTGCCGTGGTAGTGGATGAGGTTGACCGGCCCGGTGGGGCATTCGTCCGGCACTGGCTCCCAGAAGGTGCCGGACATCGGCGCGAAGCCCATGAATTCGTTGCCCCGGTAGCAGGCGAGGTGCCACGTCACCATGCCGCCAGCTGAAAATCCGGTCATCATGATGCGGTCGGGAGCGATCCCGAACCGTTCTTGCAGATCGGCTTTCAGGCTGTCGAAATACGCAAGCTCGTCCTGTCTCAAAAATTGGCTCGCGCCCGGGCGATGCGGCAGGTTCCAGTGTCCTTTCACGCCGTTCGCCGCGATGAACGCGACACCCAGTTCGTCGGCAATTTTCGTCAGCGCCTTGTTGCGGATCGTTTTGACGGCAGCTCCTCTGTGGCCGTGCGCGTAGACGATGGCGCCGAGATCGTCGATCTTTTCGTAACCCTCTGGCAGCACGATCCGGTAGCTGCGTTCGCCGATCAGGCAATCGCTGTCCCTTCCGCAGGCGTTGGCCGGATTGACCCCGCCGAGCATCGCCGCCGAAAGCAGTGCGGCGGCGCAGATTCCGATTTTATAGAACTTCATGAATGAACGCTCCGCTGGAAAACCCCGACTGATAAGTATAGGACCGGATAAGCCGTTTGACCGCCCCCTAACGTCAATTTGAGCGTCGAGCTTCCTCGCGACATCGAAAGCTTGCGCCGTAGCTCCTCCCGAAGCGCGGCAGATCGTTTTCGCGACAATTGTTTTGCAATTTTATTCCGCAGCGTCATACGCTCGATCCGCAGTCATGACATTCAAGACAGGGGGAAACGCCATGTGCGTGCCAGGATGCCAGGAAGCGGTGATGCGTCGCCTCAGCCGGCGGGGCTTTTTCAAGGGATTGGGGGCGGCAGGTGCGGGGGCGGCCGTTTTCACCGCCTTTCCGCCGCCGCGCCCCGCGCATGCGCAAGGGGCTTCATTCTCCAGGGTGGTGGATCTCACGCATCCGCTCGGGCCGGATTTCCCGACATTCTTCGGCAAGCCCCAGCTTTCGATGGAACGGAACGCCGCCTTCGCCAAGGACGGCTACAACATGTTCACCTGGACGGTCGTTGAACACACGGGCACCCATCTTGATGCGCCGATCCATTTCTCGGCGGATGGCGCAGACGCCGCATCGATCGGAGCGGACCAACTCGTCGTGCCGCTCGCCGTTGTCGATATCAAGGACAAGGCGGCATCGAACCCTGACTATCGGGTCACTCCCGATGATCTGAAGACCTGGGAAGCGGCGAACGGCGAACTGCCGAACGGCGGATGCGTGGTGATGAACTCCGGTTGGGCGCAATATGTAACGGGCGAGAAATTCCGCAACGTCGATGCCGAGGGCGTCATGCATTTCCCCGGCTTCCATGTGGAAGCGGCCATGTACATGATGGAAAAGGGCGTCGTCGGCATGGCGGTCGACACCCTTTCTCTCGACTTCGGAGCGTCGAAGGATTTCTCGACGCATTACGCCTGGCTGCCGTCCGGGCGCTGGGGCGTGGAATGCGTGGCGAACCTTGACGAGGTTCCGGCGACGGGCGCGACCTTCGTTCTCGGCGGGCCGAAGATAAAGGGCGCTTCCGGAGGCCCGAGCAGGGTATTCGCTCTGGTTTGAGCGCTCTCTGGTACCGCGCATCGAGCGTTGTTACCGGACGATCGGATGACGTGAACCTGGCTTCACCCTCACCCGGCGCTGCCGCGCCGACCTCTCCCTTCAAGGGAGAGGTAAGGGAGCCTGCGGTCGGCATTTATGCTCCTGAATTACGCGGTGTCCCAATTTGTTGCACTTGATATCGGGTAGAGGAGGGGCCACTTGCGCACCTTCTCCCCGCGAAGTCGGATGTTTCCGACTTCGCCATTTATTTTCCAAACTCGGGAACACCCGAGTTTGGGCGTCGGATGTTTCCGACTTCGCCATTTATCTTCCAAACTCGGGAACACCCGAGTTTGGCGGGAGAGGGTCGGGGAGAAGGTGCCCTAAAGGCGCATTTGCGACGCTGCGGTTCCGCTCACTCAAGTGTTTCGTAAAGCCGCTTGATGAGCGTCATGCGCGGAACGAGCGATGAGATGAAGATGTGCTCTTCAAGCGTATGGGCGCCGTTGCCGTCGGCTCCCATCCCGTCGATCGTCGCCAACTTGTCGGCGATGAAGTTGCCGTCCGATCCGCCCCCCGTATGTTCGCCGATCAATTCGAAGCCGATTTCCTGGGCCAGTCCGGCGGCATGGTCGAACAGGCGTTTCGAAGCGTCACTCTGCTCGAACGGCGGACGGTTCATTCCGCCCGTCACTGTGACGGTACAGCCGTCAGTCTGCGGCTTGAGGTTCATGATTTTCTCGACCATTTCCTGGCCGGCTTGCGCCGTCGGCACGCGCAGGTCGATTTCCGCGCGCGCGTGCTGGGCAATCACGTTGGAGCCGGTGCCGCCTGAAATCACGCCGACGTTGACGGTGATACCGCGTTCGTAATCGGTCATCGCTTCAAGCGTCAGGATCTGATGTGCCAGTTCCCTGATTGCGCTGCGCCCGTCCTGATGGCGCGCCCCCGCGTGCGAAGGGCGCCCTTCCACAGCCAGTTGAAAGCGGGCAACCCCTTTGCGCGCCGTTACGATATGCCCGCCGTTGCGCGCAGGCTCCGTCACGATGCAGTATTTCGCGCGCCCGCCCAGTTCCTCGATCAGCGCTTGGGATGTCGGGCTGCCGACTTCCTCATCCGAAGTGAAGAGGTGCCAGACAGGCAGGGACGGGGCCTTCCGCTCCTCGGCGATGCGGCGCATCGCATCGAGCGCGATATAGGCGCCTGCCTTCATGTCACAGACGCCCGGGCCATACAGCCTGTCGCCGTCGCGGCGGATGGGAAGCGCGGTGGCGAGCGTGCCTTTGGGATGTACGGTATCCAGATGGCTCAGGGTCAGGATATAAGGCTCGTCCAGACCGCCCCAAGGCGAGCGCACCAGAAGGTGTCCACCGTATCCTTCGCGGCCCGGAAAACGCTTGATGCCGGCACCGAAACCCGAAGCTTCGCCCGCGACGATGCCCAGCAGCCGGTCGAGGTCGGTGGCATCGGGCGTATTCGTCTCCACCTCTACCCAGTGGTTGATGCCTTCAACCAGCGCGTCGACATCCGGCTCCGCCATGGCATTGTCCTTTTTTCGAAATCTGTTTGAAGGGCAGGCGTTTGCGGCATGTCCGGCGCAAGCGATCCCTGCCTGTGAATCGGAAAGTGGCAAGGACTATCGCAGATGCCTCGGCACGCTGGCAAACACGGCGGATAAATATTCCTCGCTTGCGCGTTACTCGGTCGAAGGTGGGAACAGGCGACGCCGGGGGCCATCAATGTCTTCGAGGTGAAGAAGGATTCAAGCGAAAATCCCGCCGCTACACCTGATTTCGATGCCGCGCCGACTCGGTCCAACCCTGGCAAATCCGTATTGGGAAGCTTGCTGGCAGCAGTATCAGGGGCCGGTCAACGAACCCTGTTTCATCCGGTTTGAGGGCTATATGAATGTCACATTCTATCGCCGATGCCTGAAAGACGTGTGCGAGATGGAAGGCCGTCCGTTCTCCGGTTTCATCCACGTGGAGCACTGGCACGGTTGATCGCTTATGATCGGGATCACGCCGCCGATGCGTCTTTCGACATTCCAATCCCGGTTTCGCGCTGGAAGTAGATCATGTCGAGCGCTTCTGGCTTCTTGCCAAGCATCGTCAGGAAAGCATGCGCCTGACCGCGATGGTGGGTCTGGTGATTGAAGAAGTGGAACATGGCCGAACCGAGCGGCTGCTCCATCACCAAAGGCTTGCGGATGGTGCGATAGAGGATTGGGCGCATGATGTCGGATTCGTTCAATTGCTGTATGAAGCCGAGAATACGTCCGTCCACGCTTTCGCGACGCTCCTTCAGGGACGCAAAGTCCTCCGTCAGCACTTCGTCCAGGCTGTCGAGTGAATCTCCAAGGCCCGTGAAGCGATGCATCCATATGAGATCGGCGACGAGCAGATGGTCGAGCGTGCCGTGCACAGACCGGAAGAACGCGCCGAGATCGCGGTGGTATTCTTCCGATGTAAGCTCATCACAGGCTTTCAGAATACGGGCGTTGGCCCAGCGGTTGTATTCTGCGAACATGAGCAATGCGGCCTTCATCCCGACCTCGCTTTCCAAAGACGCATCGGTTTCCAATGGATTTATGAAAGCATGGAGCGGCCGTGTGCGCATTGAGCGGCGTCAAATTTGGGCCAATCTGCCGCTTGAGCCGCCATTTCGCGCGCTGGATGCGGAATTCCGTACGGTCGATCACGCAGCCGTGCTTCGAAGTTGCGTCGAATGCGGTTAGTTTCGCGCGCGAACGATGACCCATTACTGGAGGTTACCCTTGAAACCGATCCTGTACGATCTGTGCGGCGCCAATCCCGAACAGCGTTTCAGCCCCTATTGCTGGCGTACCGTCTACGCCCTGGCGCACAAGGGGATCGAGGTTGAAGTTCGCCCGACACCCTTCACGAAGATCAAGGACATCGCGCCGGACGCCGGCAAGACGGTGCCGATCCTCGTTGATGGCGACAGGGCCATTTGCGACAGCTGGGCGATCGCGACCTATCTCGAAGACACCTACCCGGACAAGCCGAGCCTCTTCGGCGGTGATGGCGGGCGTGCCGCCAGCCGCTTCGTCGAAGGTTACATCATCTCTTTGATGCCGATTTTCGCTTCGCTCGTCGTCAAGGATGTCCACGACGTTCTGGCACCGGAAGACCAGGCCTATTTCCGCACCACCCGCGAAGAGCGTTTCGGCAAGACGCTTGAAGAAGTGCAGGCCGGTCGTGAAAACCGCCTGGGCGATCTCGCCAAGGCGCTGAAGCCGCTGGAAATCATGCTCGGCAATCAGCCGTTTATCGGCGGCGATGCGCCGCTTTACGGCGACTACGTTATCTTCGCCGCTCTCCAGTGGGGTAGAGTGGTCAGCGATATCGAGCTTCTGGAAGCCGGCACCCCGGTGCATGCCTGGTTCGAGCGCTTGCTCGACATGTATGACGGTCTCGGCCGCAAGGTCGCAACCGGTCAGGCGGCTGCTGCGGCTTGACCTCGTGCGCCATCGTCTGCGGCCGGGGGTGTTGAGCCCCGTTTTCCGGCCTTGCGGCGATCAAGGCACAAGGCTATACCCGTGCCCGCAACGGGGATGAGCCGGCGAGCGCTTTCGGCGCGGTGCCGGCTTGTCTTTATCGGGTTCAAAATGCTCGCAGCCGCGGCGAACCGAACGCCGCCTGCGTAATGACAAGACGGGACTGGATTTATGGCGATCGAACGCACTTTCTCGATGATCAAGCCGGATGCGACCAAGCGCAACCTGACCGGCGCCATCACGGCCATGCTGGAAGAAGCCGGCCTTCGCGTGGTTGCTTCCAAGCGCGTGTGGATGTCTCGCCGCGAGGCGGAAGGTTTCTACGCGGTCCACAAGGAACGTCCGTTCTTTGACGAACTGGTGGAATTCATGTCCTCCGGTCCGACCGTCGTCCAGGTTCTGGAAGGCGAGAATGCGATCGCGAAGAACCGCGAAGTGATGGGTGCGACCAATCCGGCGGACGCCGCGGAAGGCACGATCCGCAAGAAATACGCCGAATCCATCGGTGAAAACTCCGTCCATGGCTCCGATGCGGCTGAGACTGCGGCGGAGGAAATCGCCTACTGGTTCTCGCAGACCGAAATCGTCGGCTGAAATCGCCGTCGGATTTCTCGATAACCTTTTTGGGCAGGGCCGGCGTCGAGCCGGCCCTGTTTTTCTTTTTCCTCGACGCAAGCGGACGAACTGGCCAAATGGCGGAACTTCGCCAATTGCCGGCGGCTTGACAGAGGCGGCCATCGGGTCGACAAACACCGTCTTTCTGGAATTTATCCTCGCGATGGAATGCCCATGAACGCGCCGGTTATCCGCTCTTCCGCCTGCCCGCACGATTGCCCGTCGACCTGCGCGCTCGACGTTGAAGTGATGCCGGACGGCAGGATCGGGCGTATTCGCGGCGCGAAGGACAACCGCTACACCGCCGGCGTCATCTGCGCCAAGGTTGCCCGTTATGCCGAGCGGCTCTACCACCCCGACCGGTTGACGCATCCGCTCGTGCGTGTCGGTGCAAAGGGGGATGGGCGGTTCGAGCGTGTTTCGTGGGAAAAGGCGCTGGATATCGTTGCTGAGAAATTTCTGGAGGCGGAAGAACGTTTTGGTGCCGAGGCCGTCTGGCCATATCATTTCGCCGGTACCATGGGCCTTGTACAGCGCGATGGCCTGCATCGGCTGCGGCACGCTAAAAGCTATTCCCGCCAATATGATACGATCTGCACGAATATGGCCTGGAATGGCTATATCGCCGGGACGGGACGGCTTGCGGGGCCAGATCCACGCGAGATGGCGGTGTCCGATCTGGTGGTGATCTGGGGCACGAACCCGGTCAACACGCAGGTCAACGTCATGACCCACGCGGTGATGGCAAGGAAAACGCGTGGCGCGAAAATCGTCGTGATAGATGTCTATCCGACGGAAACGCTGAAACAGGCCGATATAGGCCTTGTGCTGAAACCGGGCACGGATGCGGCACTTGCCTGCGCGGTGATGCATGTCCTCTTCCGCGACGGATATGCGGATCGCGAGTACCTTGAAAAATATACCGATGCGCCGCGTGAGCTCGAAGCGCATGTGAAGACGCGCACGCCTGAATGGGCCGCATCTATCACCGGTCTGACGATTGACGAGATCGAGAGTTTTTCCCGTCTGGTGGGCGAGACGAAACGGACATTCTTCCGCCTCGGCTATGGTTTCACCCGCTCACGCAACGGCACTGTTTCGATGCATGCCGCTTCCTGCATCGCCTCCGTCACCGGAGCGTGGAAATACGAAGGTGGCGGTGCTTTCCACAACAACGGGCGTATCTATGAACTTAACAAGACCATGGTCGAAGGTCTTGATATCGTTGATGAAACTACGAGGAAACTTGACCAGTGCCTGATCGGGCGCATCCTGACTGACGACCGTGAGGCGCTTCAGGATGGCCCGCCTGTGGCGGCAATGCTAATCCAGAACACCAACCCGGTTTCGGTAGCGCCCGAGCAAGCCCTTGTAAAAGAAGGGTTTTCCCGAGAGGACCTGTTCGTTTGCGTGCACGAACAATTCATGACCGAAACGGCGCAGATGGCCGATGTCGTCCTGCCCGCAACGCAGTTTCTGGAGCATGACGACATCTACAAGGGTGGCGGACACCAGTACCTCATTTTCGGACCGAAGCTGACGGACGGGCCCGGTGAAGCCAGGGAAAACCTGTTTGTCCAGAATGAGATAGCGCGCCGCACGGGGGCGAAGCAACATCCCGGCTTCGGCATGACGGCCCGTGAGCACATCGACTGGATGTTGCAGAAATCCGGCTACGGAACGCTTGAGGAACTGGAGGAAAAGCGCTGGCTCGATTGCCAGCCCGATTTCGAAACAGCGCATTATATCAACGGCTTCGCCTATCCCGATGGCAAGTTCCGCTTCAAGCCTGACTGGACCCGTATTCCGGCCGCCAACAACGGGCCGATGGGGCCCTGGGCGGATATGCCGGTCTTGCCCGATTACTGGCCTGTGGTTGAGGAAGCGGATGAAACCCACCCCTTCCGCCTTGCGACCTCGCCTGCAAGATCTTTCCTCAATTCCACGTTCAACGAAACGCAGGGATCGCGAAAAAAGGAAGGCCGGCCGGAGGTGATGATCCTTCCCGGTGATGCGAGCGCTCTCGGTATCGAAGATGGCGATCTCGTCGTTCTCGGCAACCGGCGGGGCAGGGTAACGCTCCACGCAAGGTTGACGGATGGCCTGAAAAAGGGCGTGGTAATCGCGGAAGGCATCTGGCCGAATGATGCGTATCCCGATGGAAACGGCATCAACACGCTGACCGGAGCGGATCCTGTCGCGCCCTATGGCGGAGCCGCTTTTCACGACACCGCCATATGGATCAAGAAGGCCTGAGTTTCATCTCAGGCCGCAGCCGGGACGATCGCCTTGTCCTTGAAGACCTCTTCCTCGAAGCGGATGACATAGGCGCGGAAGGCCGGAACCGTCTCGGCATATGACCTGAGTGGCGACGTGAATGCCGGGTTCAGGATGTTCGACAGAAGGCCCACAATCGTGGCATCGATCGTGGTTGGCTCGTCGCCCAGAAAGAACGCCTTGTCGTCGAGATATCCCGCGATCGCATCGAGATCCCGGCGCCCGGCATCATAGATCGCCGTTTGTTCATGCAGGCCAAGGCCGTGCGCGGCCAGTTTCTCGTCGAGCGATCGCCTGATTTCCATGAAGGCGGGTTGACGCTGATCTTCCGGCAGTGCGCTCAAGACGCCGTTTATCATTGTCGTTTCGTTTCGCGGGTCGATCCAACGGCTGTAGAGGATCACCCAATAGAGATGATCCTCGCCAAGGCGGCGGAATGCTTCCGCGACTGACAATTCCATTGTTGTCAGGGACCTGTCGGCATTTAGCCCGTGGTAACGCTCCAGATGCGCCTGAATGAGCGCGCTGTCGGGTATGACGAGTTCGCCATCTCTCAGCACCGGCACCTTGCCGCGCGGTGTCACGGAAAGATCGACGATGTATTCGCAGATATACGGCTTGCCGGCCATGGCAAGCAGGGCTTCGGCCTTATAGCAAAAGGCGCTGAGGCTGCGGGTCCCCGGCATCGAAGGGAAAGCTATGAGTGTAAGCATGACGTGATCTCCCGGTTTTTGGATAGCCGCTTGATACGCCAGTAGTACTGACAGCATAATGTCAGCATCCTCCCGTTCGGTTCCAGGGACGTTGACGATGCGCCGCGCCGACAGACTGCTGCAGATCATCCAGGTGTTGAGGCGTGAGCGAAGACCGGTAAGCGGGCGCTACATCGCGGAGGAGCTTGAGGTTTCGCTAAGGACTATCTATCGCGACATGGTGGCACTGGAGGCAAGCGGCGTGCCGATACGCGGTGAGGCCGGGGTCGGCTATATCCTCGAAGCAGGCTACGACCTCCCGCCAATGATGTTCGACACCGACGAGATGGAGGCCGTCATGCTGGGCCTGCGCATGGCAGAAAGCAGAGGCGATGCGGCGTTGGCCAAGGCGGCGCGAAATGCGGTGGCGAAAATCGCGGCGGTGCTGCCCGCTACGATGCGCGATGAATTTATCGAGATCCCCCTGTATGCGCCCGTTTTCGAGCCGTTTCCGCAAGAGCGGATCGAACTTCCTGAATTGCGCGCGGCGCTCAGGAGCGGGCAGATCGTGGAAATTCTCTATCAAGTGCCGGATCGTATGCCTGAAAGGCGCAGGATCTGGCCGATCGTGCTCGGTTTTTTCCAGCAATCGCGCGTGCTCGGCGCCTGGTGCGAGTTGCGTCAGGATTTTCGCAATTTCAGAACGGACCGGATTATCGAAATGACGGTTACAAACCGGCGCACACCGGTGAACCGACAGAAACTCTTCTCCGACTGGAAGGAGCAGCAACTCCTGGAACTGGAACGCTACAAGCAGGAGCGGAAGGTCGCAGCGAGCTAATTTTCCGGTACAATCAAGGACCTGAAGTCGTTCGAGCCTTCAACGCCTGTTAGTACGCGCATTCCCTCAACACTTGTTCGTTCTGACGCTACGAGCGCAAGTGCTCGCGGATAGATCTTGTGCTCCACTGCGAGGACGCGTGCCGCGAGCGTCGCGGCATCGTCGCCGTCCATCACCGGTACCGCTCCCTGCACGATAATCGGGCCGGCATCCATCTCGCTGCGGACGAAATGGACTGTGGCGCCGTGAATGCGGCAGCCTTCGGCGAGGGCGCGAGTGTGGGTATCAAGCCCTTTGAAGGATGGCAGCAGCGCCGGGTGAATGTTGAGAATACGGTCATGCCAACGGTCTGTGAACCACGGCGTAAGGATGCGCATGAAGCCGGCCAGGCAAATGAGATCGATATTCCTGTCGCGGATTGCCCGGTCGAGTTCTTCCTCGAATGCCTGTCGAGAGCCGCGGCCGCGATGGTCGATGGTGGCAGTTTCGATACCCTCCGCCGACGCTTTCTCAAGCCCGCCGGCCTCCGGCACGTTCGACACGACAAGCGCGATTTCAGCGGGATAGTCATTGGCGCGCGCGGCCTCGATCAGCGCGGTCATGTTGCTGCCGCGTCCGGAAATCAGGACGGCAACGCGCTTCCGCAACGTCATCTCAAAGCTCCAGTGCGCCTTTGAAGACCACGGCCTCGCCTTCACGCGGAACCAGACGGCCGATTTCGACGACTTTCTCACCTTCCTCGACTAAAATTTCGCGAATGATGCCGGCTTCCCGTCTGGAAGCGACGACGACCATGCCGATCCCGCAATTGAAAGTCCTGAGCATTTCCGCTTGCGCCACGCCGCCTTCCGCCGCGAGCCATTTGAATACAGGTGGCACGGAAACCGCCGAAAGGTCGATTTCGGCACAAAGCGTGTGCGGAAGAACGCGCGGAAGGTTTTCAGGCAGCCCCCCACCAGTGATATGAGCAAGTGCCTTTACGCCTGATGTGCGCCTCATCGCCGCAAGAAGCGGCTTCACGTAAACCCTGGTCGGCGTCATCAGTGCTTGAGCCAGCGTTGAACCGATGGCGAAAGGCGCTTCATCCTTGAGGGATATGCCGGAGCGCTCGACAATCCTGCGAACCAGCGAGAAACCATTGGAGTGAACGCCCGACGAGGCAAGGCCGAGCAGAACGTCACCTTCGCCAACGTCGTGGCGCGGCAACAGCCCTTCGCGGTCGACCGCGCCGACCGCGAAACCGGCAAGGTCGTAATCCTTTTCGGCGTACATGCCCGGCATTTCCGCCGTTTCGCCGCCGATCAACGCGCAGCCGGAAATGCGACAGCCTTCCGCGATGCCCTTGACGACGCTTGCCGCAGCTTCCACATCGAGCGCGCCACAGGCGTAATAGTCCAGGAAAAACAAGGGCTCGGCGCCCTGCACGACGAGGTCGTTGACGCACATGGCGACAAGATCGATGCCGACAGTGTCGTGCAGGCCGGTTTCGATTGCGATCTTCAGTTTCGTGCCGACGCCATCATTGGCGGCGACCAGGATCGGATCCGTGAAACCAGCGGCCTTCAGATCGAACAATCCGCCAAAGCCGCCGATCGTGCTGTCGGCACCTGGCCGGGCGGTCGCCTTCACGAAGGGCTTGATCCGGTCGACCAGGGCATTGCCCGAGTCGATGTCCACGCCGGCATCGGCATAGGTGAGACCATTCGCCTTTCGGCTGGAAGTATCGCTCATCGAGGTTCTCCGGAATTCTTTCCGCCGCGTCTACAATGCGGGCGGAGCAAGGGCAAGGCGGGAACGCAGGAATTCGCAATTCCGCAGTGCCGTGAAAGACGGTAAAGGGAACTGCGATAGTTTGCTATAAATGTGGAATTCATGGAGATGCTGCGGGTGACGGTGCCCAACTTCATCACCATCGCAAGGCTCATTGCGGTCCCTGTATTCGTCTGGCTCGTCGTTGATGGGCGGGAGGCGACGGCGTTCTGGGTGTTTCTGGCAGCGGGAATTTCGGATGCCGCCGACGGATATATCGCTCGGCAGTTCGACCTGCGCAGCCAGCTTGGCGCATATCTGGACCCGATCGCGGACAAGTCTCTTCTGGTGGCTGCTTTCGTCTCTCTCGGACTTGCCGGGCTCATTCCGAGCTGGCTGGTCATTGCGGCTGTCGCGCGCGATTTCCTGATTATCGGCGCCGTTGTCGTATCCTGGGTCATGGATCATCCGGTAACGGTCAAACCCCTTTTCGTCAGCAAGGCGAATACGCTTTCCCAGATCACTTTGATAACATTCGTTCTGGGGCAGGCGGCTTTCAATGTCAGCGTGGATATGGTGGAAGCCGCCATGGTTTGGATCACCGGCAGCTTGACGCTGGTATCTGCCGCTGCGTATCTCGTAACGTGGCTGCGCCACATGGCGGGTGAAGAAATTTCGCAACCGGTCAACGGTGCTGCGAACGGCGACCGGAACGGAGACAAGCGACCGTGACCCTGCAACGCCAAATCTCGTTCTGGCTGTTGGCGCTGGCCGCCGCAATCGCCTTTCTTTATGTCTTCAGCCCCATCCTGCTGCCATTCGTTGCCGGCATGGCGCTTGCCTATCTTCTGGACCCCATCGCCGACCGGCTGGAGGCAATAGGCCTCAGCAGGCTGGCAGCGACGGTCACCATTCTTGTCCTTTTCGTGATCTTATTCATCGTGGCGTTGATCGTCATTCTGCCGGTTCTGGGCAGTCAGCTTGCCGGTTTCATCGAGAACCTGCCCAGGTTGATCGGCAATCTTCAAGGCATCATAACGGAACAGCTCGGCGCCCGCCTGCACTCAATTACCGGTATCGGCGTCAAGGATCTGCAATCGAATTTCGGCGATATCCTGAGCAAGAGCGCAAGCTGGTTCGGCGGCTTGCTCCAGTCCGTCTGGAGCGGGGGGCAGGCGGTTCTTTCCATCGTCTCCCTTTTCGTGGTCACACCTGTCGTCGCGTTCTACCTTCTCCTCGACTGGGACAGGATGGTGGCAAAGATCGACGACTGGCTGCCGCGCGACCACCGGGACGTCATTCACCGGCTCGCGCGGGAGATGGACAAAGCTGTGGCCGGATTCGTTCGTGGCCAGTTCAGCGTTTGCCTGTTGCTCGGCATATTCTACGCCGTTGGCCTTGCCGCCGTTGGGCTCAATTTCGGCCTGCTCATCGGGTTGGGCGCAGGGATGGTGAGTTTCATTCCCTATGTCGGCGCGACCTTGGGGTTCGTCGTCTCGCTTGGCGTCGCGCTCGTTCAATTCTGGCCGGACTGGCCCTGGATCGTGGCTGTTTTCGGTGTTTTTGCTGTCGGTCAATTCCTGGAAGGAAATATTCTGCAGCCGAAGCTGGTGGGGCGCAGCGTCGGCCTGCATCCCGTTTGGCTCATGTTCGCTCTTTTCGCTTTCGGTTATCTTCTGGGCTTTGTAGGGCTGCTGATTGCTGTTCCGGTTTCGGCGATGATCGCGGTTCTGGTGCGCTTCGCCCTGGAACAATACAGGTCAAGCCGGCTTTATATCGGAACCGGCGTGCCGCCGAACGCAAGGGAAAAGGACGATGCCTGACCCGATTGGCGCAGGCCAGATCCCTCTGGACCTGCCGTTCGACGAGGCGCTTGGCCGCGACGACTTTTTGATCGGCGCTTCCAACCGAAGCGCCTTCGAGATGATCGATCGATGGCCGAATTGGCCATCAGATGTGGTGCTTCTGGCCGGGCCCATCGGCGCCGGCAAGACCCATCTCGTCGAAATCTGGCGGGAACTGTCGGGCGCCCGAAAAGTGTTTGCCGCAGATCTTCATCGTACAGAACCTGCCTCACTTGCCGCGCAGGGCGCATTGGCGGTCGAAGATGCCCACGCGGGATTTGATGAAAAGGCGATGTTTCACCTGCTGAACACCTGCCGCCAACTGGGCGCGCAAGTGCTCATCACCAGCCGCACATGGCCGCAAAGCTGGAAGTTGACGGTGCCGGACCTTGTATCGCGCCTGCGAGCGGCAACACCAGTGGAAATAGAGGAGCCGGACGACGATCTTCTGCGTCGTCTCCTGGTGAAGCTTTTCGCGGACCGACAGATCATGGTCGATCCCGGCGTGATCGACTTTCTGGTCGTGAGGATGGAGCGTTCGCTTGCGGTGGCCGGCATGGTCGTCAACCTGCTGGACCGGATGTCGCTTGCCGATCGGCGGAAAATCACACGTCCGCTTGCCGGCAAATGCCTGGAAATGCTGGCGGCGAGCGGCGAGTAAGCGGGCGGTTCATTCATCTTTTTACCTAAGGTCTTTGCCAGATGTTCGCGGGCAATGGAAAATCCGTCATAGTCCAGGGATAGGAATGCATCTGACCGTTCTCGATCCGGAGTTGGATATATGACCGAAACGACAGAAACGCCGGTAGAGACAAAGCGCATGGAGGCGACCGAAAACCAGCCGGTCGCCGTGTTGCCCAAACGCTTCGACGCCGCCGAAGCACTTGCAGGGCAGCCGGAACGCTTTATGAATCGCGAGCTTTCCTGGCTGCAGTTCAACCATCGGGTTCTGGAAGAATCAGAGAATGAATCCCACCCGATGCTCGAACGCCTGCGTTTCCTGTCGATCTCGGCGAACAACCTCGACGAATTCTTCATGGTTCGCGTCGCAGGCCTTCGCGGCCAGCAACGGGCGGATGTGGCGACGCGCTCCGAAGACGGGCTGACGCCCACCGGCCAACTCGAACGGATCGGGCGGGCCGCGCAGCGCCTCCAAAGCGAGCAGCAAAGATGCTGGCGTTCCCTAAAGGAAAAGCTTTCCGAGGAAGGGATCATCATCGTCGACGGGCCCGATCTGAAGAAAGCCGAGTTGGCGTGGCTCGAAGACCATTTCCTGTCTCACATATTCCCGGTACTGACGCCGCTCGCTATCGACCCTGCCCATCCGTTCCCGTTTATCCCGAACCTCGGTTTCACGCTCGTTCTTGAGCTGGCGCCCGCAAAGGGCGGGCGGGGGATGACGGCGCTTCTGCGCATGCCTGTGCAACTCGACCGCTTCGTGCAATTGCCGAGCCAGAAGAACAACAAGGACGTTCAGCGCTTCATCACAATCGAAAATGCGATCGGGCTTTTCATCTCACGGCTCTTTCCCGGTTATGAAGTGCGCGGCAAGGGTGTTTTCCGGGTCATCCGGGATTCGGATATCGAGATCGAGGAAGAGGCGGAGGACCTGGTGCGGCTCTTTGAGTCGGCGCTCAAGCGGCGCCGGCGGGGTTCGGTGATCCGGCTGGAAATCGAAAAGTCCACGCCCAAGGCGCTAAGGGAGTTTGTGGCGGAGGCGCTCGATGTTAATGAAGACGAGATATTTCTCGTCGACGGGCTTCTGGCGCTCAACAACCTCTCCCAGCTTGTCAGCATCGACCGGGACGACCTGAAGTTCCATCCGTTCTCCGCGCGCTTTCCCGAACGCATCCGCGAGCATGGCGGCGACTGCTTTTCGGCGATCCAGCAGAAGGATATTGTCGTCCACCATCCATATGAATCCTTCGACGTGGTGGTGCAGTTCCTGCGGCAGGCGGCGCAAGATCCGGACGTTGTCGCGATCAAGCAGACGCTTTACCGGACGTCCAACGATTCACCCATCGTCAAGGCGCTTGCCGAAGCCGCGGAGGCGGGAAAATCCGTTACGGCGCTCGTCGAACTGAAGGCGCGCTTCGACGAGGAAGCGAACATCCGCTGGGCGCGGGATCTTGAGCGTGCGGGCGTACAGGTCGTCTTCGGTTTTCTCGAGCTTAAGACGCATGCGAAACTTTCCATGGTCGTTCGCCGCGAGCACGGCGAACTCAAGACCTACTGCCACATCGGCACGGGCAACTATCACCCGATCACGGCGCGGATCTATACGGACCTTTCGTTCTTTACGGCTGACGAGGTGATTGCGCGGGATGTCGCGAAGATATTCAACTACATCACCGGTTATGCGGAGCCGGCCGAGCTTGAGAGGCTGACCGTTTCACCGATCACGCTGAGGAGCGATATCCTGAGGCTCATCCGCCAGGAGGCGGAGCACGCAAAGGCCGATCGTCTGGCGCAAATCTGGATGAAGATGAACTCGCTGGTCGATCCGGAGATTATCGACGCGCTTTACGAGGCAAGCCAGGCGGGTGTGGAAATCGATCTCGTCGTGCGCGGCATTTGCTGTTTGAGGCCTGGAATCCCGGGGCTTTCCGAAAACATCCGCGCCAAATCCATCGTTGGGCGCTTCCTGGAGCACAGCCGCATCTTCTGCTTCGGAAACGGCTACGGCCTTCCCTCTGCGAAAGCTCTCGTCTATATCGGCTCCGCCGACATGATGCCGCGTAACATCGACCGGCGCGTGGAGGCGCTCGCGCCCCTTCTGACACCAACTGTGCACGAGCAGGTTCTGGAACAGATCATGGTCGCCAACCTTAAGGACAACCAGCAAAGCTGGCGTTTGTTGCCGGATGGCGGGCATGAAAGGATCGTGCCGACGAAAGGCGAGGAACCCTTTAATGCGCACGAATATTTCATGACAAATCCCTCGCTATCGGGACGCGGCAAGTCCTTGAAGCGCCACTCCCCGAAATCGATCCTGGAACCGCAAAAGCGTGGCTGATGTAACCGAAAGCGAATTGCCGGTGCGTGGCCGCCTGAACGGAAGCGGGCCCGTCGCCGTTATCGACATCGGATCGAACTCTGTGCGTCTTGTCGTCTATGAACGGCTGTCCAGGGCCCCGACAACCCTGTTCAACGAGAAGGTGCTGGCGGGACTTGGACGGGGCGTCGGCAAGACTGGCAGGCTGGCGAATGAATCCGTGGCGCTGGCTCTTTCCACGCTGGTACGCTTTCGCCGCATCTGCGACCAGTCGGACGTGAAGGCGCTACATGTCCTTGCGACGGCTGCGGCGCGCGATGCGGAGAATGGCGCGGAATTTATCGCGGATGCCGAACGTATCTGCGGCGTGAAGGTAAAGGTTCTTTCCGGAAAGGACGAGGCGCGGCTTTCCGCCTACGGCATCATGTCCGGCATCTGGCACCCTGCCGGCATTGTCGGCGATCTAGGCGGCGGCAGCCTCGAACTCGTGGAGGTGGAGGGTGAAACCGTGGGGCGCGGCAAAACGCTGCCGCTCGGTGGAATACGGCTTCAGGAACAGGCCGATGGCAAGCCGGCAAAAGCACAAAAGATTGCCGACGAGCACCTTCAGAAGATCGATTGGCTGTCAGGCGGGGAGGGGAAGGACTTTTACGCGGTTGGCGGTACATGGCGTTCGCTTGGGCGGCTTCATCTCTTCCAGAAGGGGTATCCGCTTCATGTGATGCACGACTATTCGATCGCTCTCGATGAAGCGATCGACTTCTGCCAGATGGTCGTGCGTCGCGAAGTGGACACGATCGATTGCATCGAAGTCGTTTCCAAAGCACGGCGGCCGCTGCTCGCTTTCGGGGCGGCGGTGATGGAGCGCACCCTGAAGCGGATGAAACCGCGCAGGGTCGTATTCTCCGCCCTTGGCGTGCGCGAAGGGCTGTTATTCGATCTCATGACGCCCGAAGCGCGCGCAATGGACCCGCTGGTGGAAGCGGCGCGGGAGCTTTCTCTCTTGCGTTCCCGCTCGCCTGCTTATGCCGAGGAGCTTATCGACTGGACAGGCAGGCTTTTCGCAGCGACAGGCATCGATGAAACCGATGAGGAAAAACGCCTGCGCGAGGCAAGCTGCCTCTTGTCCGATATCGGATGGCGCGCTCATCCGGATTACCGAGGCGAGCAAAGCCTGAATATCATTTCAAATGCCGGATTCGTGGGGGTAGACCACGCCGGCCGCGCCTATCTGGCACTTGCGGTCTATTATCGCCACCAGGGCCTGATAGACGATGCGTTGAGCCCCCGCATTCGCGAACTGGCCAGTTCGCGGATCAAGGAAAGAGCAAGAATCCTCGGAGCGGCATTACGCGTCGCATCCGTGATCACGGCATCTGTCGAAGGCATCCTTCCATTAACGGAAGTGGTCGTCGACGGGGATTCCGCCATGCTGCGGCTTTCGGGCCAGCTTGCTGATCTCGATGGCGAACGCCTGCGAAAGCGAATGAGCCAGTTCGCCAAGCTGGTCGGCATGAAGGGCATCGTCCTGCCGCTGCCGTGATGGCGATTCCGGCGGACGTTGCGCGCCGTGCTTATTTCACTCCGCTGCCATTTGCGACTTGCCGCGGCCTTGTCGCCGTTTGCGTTTGGGAGCGGGCTCTTCGGCAATATCGGCCGATTGCGGAACGGCAACAACGCGCCGCCCATTGAAAGCCAGCGCGATCTCGCCGGTCTTGAGCTTTAATGCGGTTTCGCCAAAAAGTTCTCGTCGCCAACCTTTAAGCGCTTCCACATCGGCTTCATCGTCCGCGGCGATCCGCTCTAGATCCTCAACGGTGGCGATGACTTTCGCGGCAACGCCATGCTCTTCGCTTATGAGTTTCAACAACACCTTCAGAAGATCCACGGCTGCGGCCGAACCATCCGGCGCCGGACGGCCCTTCGGCAGTGTGGGAAGCTGATCTTTGGGAATCTCCAGCGCGCGCCTTACTGCGGCCAGAATATCCTCCGCCGATCGTGAGCGCTCGAACCCTCGCGGGATCGTGCGAAGCGCGCCAAGCGCATTGGCGTTTTTCGGCTGTTGGGATGCGATCTCGTAGATCGCGTCGTCCTTGAGTACACGGTTGCGCGGCACGTCCCGGTTTTGCGCCTCGCGCTCGCGCCAAGCAGCAAGTTCTTGAAGTACGGCCAGTTCAATCGGTTTGCGCACCCGTAACTTCAGGCGCTGCCAGGCTTTGTCCGGATCTGTGCGATAGGTCGCCTCCGAAGTCAGGACTTCCATTTCGTCCTCAACCCAGTGGCTGCGGTCCTGTTCGGCGAGGTTGACCTGAAGGAAACGATAGACTTCGCGCAAATGGGTGACATCCGCGAGGGCATATTCGAGTTGCTTTTCCGTCAGCGGTCTGCGCGACCAGTCGGTAAAACGAGACGATTTGTCGATTCGCGCGCCCGTGATCTTTTGCACCAACTGATCGTAGGAAATCGAATCTCCAAAGCCGCAAACCATTGCTGCGACTTGCGTATCGAAAACGGGATGCGGGATAAAGCCGCCGCGGTGATAGACAATCTCTATATCCTGCCGCGCAGCGTGAAAGACCTTCGTCACCGCTTCGTTTTTCATCAAATCAAAGAATGGTTCGAGGTCCAGCTCACTCGCTAGCGCATCCACGATGATCGCTTCGTCGGGAGACGCCATTTGAATGACGCAGAGCTTCGGCCAGAAAGTCGTTTCACGCAGGAATTCGGTATCGACCGTGATGAATGCGTGCTCTGACAAACGATTGCAGGCGGCGGCAAGTTCTGAGGTTCTTGAGATTACTTTCATGGTGATCGCGACATATACCTCAGCTCCGCCCATTTGTCGCCACGAAACCGCCGAAGTGCGACCATCATCCCCCAACCACCTGTCGAAGATACTGAAATGAGGGTGATAACCGCAAATTTTGCGCCTTTGCTA
Organism: Hongsoonwoonella zoysiae; assembly: GCF_013266695.1. Taxonomy (GTDB): domain Bacteria; phylum Pseudomonadota; class Alphaproteobacteria; order Rhizobiales; family Stappiaceae; genus Hongsoonwoonella; species Hongsoonwoonella zoysiae. Next base: position 735,526 of record NZ_JABRXF010000002.1, on the reverse strand, counting down.
TTCGAGGAGATTGCGAATCATTCGCGAGGAAGTAGGCGAAATGTCTTTTTGGCCGGTGCCGGGAACGGCACGATGATGGTCAGCACCATCATGTCCGCTTCGTTGCAACGACGCTTCATGCTCATCCTGAAGCGATTGTAGTGCGCTTGGAGGTGCGGCGGCCGGCTTGTGATCGGCCTGCCGGATTGATAAATCACCGGCTCGGCGCCTCATGCCCCTTGCAACAAACTGGCGGCATGTGCCCGTGCGAATCTTGACTTTGCCGACGTGGCGTGGCTTGTCCACCCGGCGCGCCCGATGCGCGGCAATACCGATTTCCATTTCTGACACTTGGCCGAGGACACTTATGCATCGCTATCGCAGCCATACGTGCGGAGATCTGCGCGAAGCCCATGTGGGTGAGACCGCTCGCCTTTCAGGGTGGGTTCACCGCGTGCGCGATCATGGCGGACTGTTGTTCATCGACCTGCGCGACGACTACGGCATTACCCAGTGCGTGGTCGATCCGGATTCTGCCGCTTTCGCCCTTGCCGAAACGGTTCGCGCGGAATGGTGCCTGCGCATCGACGGAGATGTGAAGAAGCGCTCCGATGAAACGATCAACTCCAATCTGCCGACGGGCCATATCGAGATTTTCATTCGCGAGCTGGAGGTGCTTGGCGCGGCGAAGGAGTTGCCGCTGCCTGTTTTCGGCGAGCCGGAATACCCGGAAGATGTTCGCTTGACGTATCGGTTTCTGGATCTTCGCCGAGAAACCTTGCACAAGAACATCAAGATCCGCTCCCAGGTAATCGCCTCCATCCGCAAGCGGATGTCCGATGTCGGCTTTACCGAGTACCAAACGCCGATCTTGACCGCGTCTTCACCCGAGGGCGCGCGAGACTTCCTTGTGCCTTCGCGGCTTCATCCGGGCAAATTCTACGCGCTTCCGCAGGCGCCGCAGCAGTTCAAGCAGCTCTTGATGATGTCGGGCTTCGACCGCTACTTCCAGATCGCGCCTTGCTTCCGCGACGAAGATCCGCGCGCCGACCGCCTGCCGGGCGAATTCTATCAGCTCGATCTCGAAATGAGCTTCGTCGAGCAGGAAGACGTCTTCCAAGCGATGGAACCCGTGGTGCGTGATCTCTTCAAGGAGTTTTCCGGTGGGAAGCCCGTAACGGAAACGTTCCCGCGCATTCCCTATGCGGATGCGCTTCGCAAATACGGCACCGACAAACCCGACCTTCGCAATCCGATCGAAATGCAGGGTGTCAGCGAGCATTTCGCTGGGTCGGGCTTCAAGATCTTCGCCCGCATGCTGGAAGGCAGCTCGCATAATGAAGTGTGGGCGCTACCTGCTCCTGGCGGCGGCAGCCGTGCGTTTTGCGACCGGATGAATTCCTGGGCGCAAGGCGAAGGCCAGCCGGGCCTGGGTTACATCTTCTGGCGCAAGGAAGGCGAGCACCTTGAGGGGGCCGGCCCGATCGCCAAGAACATAGGGCCCGAGCGGACCGAGGAGATCCGACTTCAGCTTGGCCTCGGCGATGGTGATGCAGCTTTCTTTATTGCGGGCGAGCCGAAGAAATTCGTGGACTTCGCCGGCAAGGCGCGCGTCAAGGTCGGCGAGGATCTGGAACTCATCGACCGGGACCGCTACGCGCTTGCCTGGATCATCGACTTCCCGATGTACGAGTGGGACGAGGACGAAAAGAAGATCGAGTTCTCGCACAATCCTTTCTCGATGCCGCAGGGCGGATACGAAGGTCTGACCTCGAAAGATCCGTTGGAACTCAAGGCCTATCAGTATGACATGGTCTGCAATGGCTACGAGATCGCTTCGGGTGCGATCAGAAACCACAGCCCCGAAACGATGAAAAAGGCCTTTGCGATCGCCGGTTATGACGAAAAGACTCTTGAGGAAAAATTTGGCGGCATGTACCGGGCCTTCCAGTATGGCGCTCCTCCGCACGGCGGCATGGCCGCGGGTATCGACCGCATCGTCATGTTGATCGTCGGTGCGATAAACCTGCGGGAGGTGACGCTATTCCCGATGAACCAACAGGCACATGACCTCTTGATGGGAGCGCCGTCGGAAGCAACGCCGAAACAGCTTCGCGAGTTGCATATCCGTCTCAACCTCCCGGAAAACGGCTGAATTCTGAAGCCGGAGGATTGCAACCGAGGCTGAAAACAGGCTAAGGGCGTTTGACCTGCCGGTCGGACGCCCGCTTGCGTTCCAGCCGGTACATATGACGTTCCGTCGTAGCGGAAAGCCGTCACGCGTCGCATATGCGCAGATTGTCGCCCAGGGTGAATTTACGTGCTGAACCGTTTGCTGGCCCGTATACTCGAGGATCCGGACGGCGCTCCGGCCCTGATCGGCCGCCTCGTTTCCGAGAACGCGCGAGCCTATCTTCCGCAATATCTGCTTGCGTTTGTCTTCATGGGTCTTGTCGCTGCGACGACGGCGGCGACAGCCTGGATCATGAAGGACGTGGTGAACGAGGTTTTCATAAACCGCGAAATCAATACGGTTTATGTCATTTCAGCCGCGGTGGTCGCCATATTCGTGGTCAAGGGGGCGGCTACCTACGGACAGACTATGCTCTTGCAGCGCATCGGCAACAATATGGTCGCCAATGTGCAGCGGCGTATCTATCGGCATGTCGTCCGGCAAGGGTTGACGTATTTCGACGAGACGTCTTTTGGTGATATCGGCACGCGACTTTCACACAACTCGCGGGCTGCACGCGCTGCGCTGGAAATGGTTGTCACCAGCCTCGGCCGCGACCTCTTCACCCTGATCGGGCTTTTGTTCGTTATGATTGCCCAGGATCCGATCATGAGCCTCATCGCGCTCGTGATCATGCCGCCTGTTGTCATTCTGGTCGCAAAGCTCGTGCGCCGGGTCCGCAAGGTTGCGAAATCCCAGTTCGTGTCGATGACGGATATCCTGTCATTGGTCAAGGAGACGGCTGGCGGTATCAGGATCGTGAAAGCCTTCGGGGTGGAAGATGTTCTCACCAGCAGGATGGACAAGGCGATAGGGGACGTAGAAATTCAGGCGAACAAGATCGCCCGGCTGACGGCGCGCACCTCGCCGATAACCGAAACGCTCGGCGGGCTGGCGGTCGCGGCTATCATCCTCTACGGGGGATATAGCGTGATCGAAATGGACAGGGATCCCGGCGGTTTCTTCGCGTTCATTACCGCGCTGCTTCTAGCCTATGAACCCGCCAAACGATTGGCGAGATTGAACGTCGCACTGAGCAACCAGCTTGTCGGTGTGCGGTTGATGTATGACCTGCTGGATCGCCCGATCAACCTTCGAGACAAATCGGGCGCGCGGGACCTGGTGATCGAACGGGGCGAACTCAAGTTCGATAACATTATTTTCCGCTATAAGGATACGCCCGCGCTCAACGAATTTTCGATGGTGGCGCCGGCCGGGAAAGTGACGGCGCTCGTCGGCGCATCGGGTGCCGGCAAGTCGACGGCATTTTCTTTGCTCGAACGCTTCTATGACGTGGAAAGCGGTGAGGTTTCCATCGATGGTATCGATATTCGAGATGTAACCCTGGCTTCCTTGCGCGCCAATATCGCACTGGTAAACCAGGATACTTTTCTTTTTGATTTAAGTATCCGCGACAACATCGCGCTTGGCCGAAAGGATGCGAGCGAAGCCGAAATCATGGACGCGGCAAAAGCCGCCAATGCTCATGGCTTCATCATGGACCTGCCGGGCGGTTATGACGCATCGGCGGGCGAGGGCGGTTTGCAGCTGTCCGGCGGCCAGAGGCAACGCATTGCCATTGCACGGGCCATGCTTCGCGATGCGCCGATACTGCTGCTGGATGAAGCGACTTCGGCGCTGGATGCGGAAGCGGAAGCCAAAATCCAATCCGCACTGGCACGGCTTATGAAGGGGCGTACGACGCTCGTGATCGCCCACCGGCTTGCGACCGTTCGCGACGCGGACAAGATCGTCGTCCTCGATCGAGGAAAGGTCGTTGAAGAGGGAACCCACGACGAACTCTTCGCCGCAGATGGAATTTACCGACGGCTTTGCGACCTGCAGTTCCGCTCGCCCGACGCGGCGGCGTAATCGTTGCCGGCCGACCCGGTTTTGTCCTTCGATCCGGGTTAATCCCGATATCGCTACTGAGCCGCCTTGATCTCCAGACCGAGTATCTCGGGCAGCTGATCGGGAGCGGTTACCAGCATTCCGATGACCTGGGCAAGGGGCACCGGCGAATCCGGCTTGATGGAAAGCTCGATCCGTTTCTGATTGGTCAGGAACGTCCTCACGGCTTCTCGAAGGCTGTTTCCGAAATCGGTGTCTGCCGCAGCGCCAAGTGCATTTTGTGCCTGATCCGCAAGGCCATGTGCAAGGGTATCAGTAGACATGTTTGCCTTTGCGGCCTCTTTCTCCATCATTGCCGCAATCACCCGCGCGTCGGATATTTCGATGGTACCGCCCTTGATCGTCGCTGTGGCGAGAGCTGCTTGCGCCTGATCCGGCCTTTCAAAGGCAAGGCGTGGTATTCCGCCTATTACAAGATCCGCGCGGGCCTTGATCCCATCTTTCATCTCGAATGAAAGGCGTTCAAGCGTCAGATCTTGCGTCTCTTCATCCCAATTGATTCGCAATTCGTCGTCGTAGGTGATCTGCGTTATTCCCATTCCTTCCAGTAAGGCACGTGCGTCTTCATCCTCAAGAAGGGAAATGGGGAAGGAAAGCTTGTCCGTCCTGCTCGTGACCTCTGTCGGGATCGGGTCGATGAAACCCGATGCCGAAAAGCGGTAGTTTTCCAAGGAGATATTTTCCGCAACATCAGGCGCCGTGATATCGAGGCCTTCGATATCCAGCCTGCCAAGTCGTGGAATCACCGGAAGGATGTCGTAAAGTCCAGGCTCATGCCCACCCGCGCTGGCGACCACAAGGTCGACGTATCTTGGTAGTTCAGCAAGTTCCAGGCCCGACAACTCGAAACGCTTCAGGCCGAATGAGATATCATCGGGTCCCTTGAAGGACACACCGCGTATGAAAGCGCGCTCAACGCCCTCATAGGAGAGCCCCTGTCCGCCCATGCTTTCTATAACGCCGTTGAGGTTCGTTGCCTCAACGGCCACGGCGTCGATATCGAGGTATGAAAGGCTCATGCCGCCAAGAAGCGCCAGCCCGTCGCGGGCCTTGGCTATAAGTTCCTCTTCGCTTGCATTCTCCAGTTCTCCGAGCGCGATCGAATCGAGAAATTCGCCGAGATCGAAGGCTTTGGCGGCAGGATCCAGAGAGAATCCTCCCATCCCGATCCTTTGGATCGCGGCCTTGCCTTCATGGAATGATACGGAAACCCCGTTGATTTCCGATGTTTCCAGGATCGTTCCTTCCTGGTTGGCGTCGTCTGCTGGCATGATCGAGAACGCACGTAGGATGGGCTTGATATCCAACCCGCGGCTGATGGAGTTTTCCGCCTCCTGGCGGATTGTCATATCGACCGCATTCGCGCCGTCGCCGATGGAGAAGGTTTGCTCGGAGATGAAGTTTCCGATGCTGTAGGTTTCAATCTGCCCGTTCGATATGCCGACACTGCGAATGTCTTCGTAGCGGTCGTAGCTTTGCGATCCATCGGGCATCTCTTTGCTGAAAATCTCCAAGTTCTTGGAGCTTGCCTCAGAGCCGCGTATTGCGACCGCCCAGCGGAGCCACTCGAAATACCGCGAAATCGGTTTATTCGGATCATCATCAATTCTGGGAAATGCGGGCAGGAAGTAATCCGTCGTAAGGGCGTCCGTCTGCTTCACAACGATGTTGAAGGGGTAGGCCTTTCCAGCCGTATCGCCGCGCCCCTTTTCAACTATCGCCCCCTTGGCATGGAACTCCGCAGTGCCGGGCGCTTCCCAATTTCCAATGTTCAAGCCTTCCGGAACCGGTTCCACATCGCTCAGATGCGTTTCGGGGATCCTGATTGTTATCGCGGCATCCAGGTTCCCGCCCGCGGGCAGGTCGAATACGAGAGGGAATTTTATTGTCGCCCCGATCAAGGTGGCGCCGTCAGGATCGCGTTCCTCAAGACGTTCATAGGTTGCAGTTGATGCCCCGAGGCCGCGAAGCCTTTCGAACCATTCCTTGATAGCTTCCGTCGCCGGATTGGCGAATGAGGAAGTGCTTGCAAACGAGAGGAACAGAAGCGACAGGCCGATCCCGGCCGTGGTATTCCCTCGAGGCATCATCATGGCTTCGGCTTTCGCTATCTTGATCCTTGAACGAAAAGAGGAGGCGCATCGGCCCCCTGTAAATCGGTGCTACCTGGCTTGGTTGGCCTGAATATCCACGCCAAGAATATCGGGCAGAGTTTGAGGCGCGACCATTGCCGCGCCGATGATCTGAGCGACGGGCACGGGATTCGCCGGGTTTGCAATCACCCGAAGCGAATTCGGTTCTTGCAGGAATGCGGAAAGCGCCGTCGCGACCTTTTCCTGAAACTGCGGATTGTTGAGAATCGATAGCATCAGCGGTAGCGCGCCCGTTAGTTGGCCAACGAACGCCGAGCGATCGGTACCGGCTTCCCGAGCTTGCTTTTCAAGCAGGCGCTCGACCACTGATTTGTTCTGCAAGTCGATCGAAAGGTGTTCGATGGAAAGTCCCTGGAGGAGCCCCATCGCAGCCTGCGGATTTCCTTGCGCCTTGTCGAGTTGCTCGACCAATTCGCGTGTGACACCGTTGATGCGGGCGGAAAGCGAAAGATCCGCGACATCCTCGCCCGATATTGAAATCATCTCCATGTTGAGCTTGCCGTCATCAGGTGTCCACCTTCCAACGCCATGGACCGATATGTTGACCTCATCGTAGCCGAGGTCGTCGAGCATTTTCTTGCCGTCGTCGTCAAGCTCCTCTCGCGAGACCTTTAGGCCGCGCAAGGAGATCGCTCCCGCGGTCGGCAAATCTCCCTCAAGGGAATCGACGGTGATTTTAATCTGTTCGATCGGTACGGCACCCTGATCTTCCGTCCGAATCTCGATGCCGTTGACCTCGGCTGAACGATAAAGCGGAGCGATGGCATTATTCGCGCTGGCCTTCGACACTTCCTCGGGCGAAGGCATCACCGTATCCGTCGTCTTTAGGCTTTGAACGGTCAATCCGCCATCATCGGCTTCGATGGTGATGGTGGTCATTTCAAGCAATCCGATCGACAGCCGGTCGTTGTCCAGGATGCTTGCGTTCTGCAGCAAGGTTTCCCCAACGACAAGCTTCGCTGTCTTTTCATTTTCCTTGATGTCGACCGAAAGATCGCCAATGCGTATACCATCCCCATCCTGCGAGACGGAGCCGATGCTTCTGATCGTCGCCCTTCCGGCTTCGACCGTTTTCAAAAAATGATCGGCAGTTTCGTTTCCGGTCGGGTCAAAGGCCGCCGCAGGCCAACTGAGGGCGGTAGCGCAGACCAACGTGGCGGCGAGAGCGGTATTTCTCAGTCCGAATTGCATTATTGCAGCTCCATGAAGTCGATCTTGATTGTTGACTGCTCCCTGCCTGCGGCCGCTTACGATGCGACAGGAATTCGACCGCGACAAGCCGCCGAACGGCATTTGATCCAACAGGACCCTCGACCGCAGTGGATACCTTCCTAGCGTGGTCGCACTACCCGACTTCCTTCCATGAGTTTGTGGCAGTTTCCACATCGGCCAGCGTCGGCAGGCTTGCCTCATTCCCCAGATGCCGGATCGAATGCGTTGATGCCGCCCGCGCGAACCGGAAATGTTCCGCCCAGCCGCTCTCCGGGGCGGCGAGATAGGAATAGATGTACGCGCCGTGAAAAATGTCGCCCGCGCCGTTGGTGTCGACGATCTGTTCCGGCGGCACGAAAAGTGAAGGAAGGAACTGGATGTCGCTTTTCCCTTCATACCAGTAGATGCCGCGTTCGCCGAGCGTGACACCGCCTACCTTGCAGCCTTTGGAACGCAGAAATTCAAGCGTATCGGCGGGAGATTCCCCGAGCTTCGAGCAGAATAGTTCGGAGACAACGGCGACATCTATAAAAGGAAGTAATTCCATGGTGTTATCGCGAATAGTTCCCCCATCGAGTGATGTCGTTATCCCGGAATCTCGGCATTTCTTCGCATAGTGAAGTGCTGCATCAGGCATGTGACCGTCGAGATGTAGGGCCCTGCATCCGGCAAGGTTCAGTTCCTGATAGGGGTGCAGAAAGTCGTTATCCCGGCAACGCACGATGGCGCGCTTTCCTTCCTTGGGCATGATGAAGGAAAGCGAAGATTCGCGGACCTTGCGACCGTGGATGGAAATGCCATACTTCGCGGCCATGTCGAGAAACATGCGCGATAACCAGTCATCCGCCTGCGAGCACATCAGATCCGGATGGATGCCAAGCTTTGCGCAGGCGAAAGCGGCCGTGACGGCGTTGCCTCCAAAGCTGATCGCGTAATCTTCGGCGATAGCTTTTTCATCGCCTACCGGCAGCTGGTCCGTCAGAAATGTGACGTCTATATACGCCTGGCCAATGAATAGCGCTTGCATAGGGTGGCGACTCCCGCAGATTCGTTTGATGAATTCGCTTGTCTGTTTTACGAGTATCGGTTTGATCGGGAAGAGGCAAAAACCTTTAAAGAGCATGCGGCGTTCAGCCCGCATTTACTATCTTTAGGGATACTCGACGCGGTCTGAATCCTTGGAACCTGCCAGTGTCGCGACGATACGCACTCTTTCTGCGCTCTCTTGCCATCGCGCTCGTGCTTGCGATTGCGCCACTTGTTGCTGCGAATTTCGTTCTCAACAGGTTCGCGGAAAGCCAGGCGCGCGCCGAGATGGCGGCGATCGCGAAGCGTTATATTGCGCGCTCCGAAAAGGCGATCGACGAAGCCGTCCAGACCCTGCAAATGCTCCATCGCGACGGAGCGACGACTTGTGCCAACGCCGACCGGGCACGATTTCGAAATGCGCTGGCGGATGCACCGTTCCTCCAGAAGATCGGTCTTGTAGACCATGCCGGTATTCGTATGTGCATTGTACCCGATCAGGCGATGAGCGGGGAAGCGGTGTTGCCTGTGCTCAGGTCTGATGCACCGCTGGTGGGTATCGGCATGCTGACCAGTGGTTTTGAAGGTGCGCGGATCGCGCTCGTAAGCTGGCGACTCGAAAACGGTATCCGGTTGTTTGCGGAGATTGCGCCTGCGTCCATTGCCATTGATCCAGGGGCTGACTTTCTTCGCTCATTCCGGCACGTGGAACTGACGCTGGGGGGTAATGTCCTTTGGTTGAGCTCCGGTGAGGCGGTGCTCGAGGGCTTTGAAGCCGATCGTCCGATGACGGAGGCCGTGAGCTCGGAAAAATATCCGCTGAGCGCCGTCGTCACCGCGCCTTCTTCTGCGGCAAGCCATCTTGTTCGCGACCTCAAGGTCATCTCTGCTATCGCGAGCGCCGGCTTCGCGATCCTTTTCGTCATGGGCGTGGTGTGGATTTCATGGAAGCCGGACAGTGAGGCGGAGGATGAATTTGTCCAGGCGATCCGAAATAGCGAATTCATTCCCTATTACCAGCCGGTTATGGATATCGAAACCGGGCGGTTGCGAGGCTGCGAGGTGCTAATCCGCTGGCTACGGCCGGACGGGACCATCATCTCGCCTGGCCAGTTCATGACGTTCGCGGAGACATCAGGTCACATTTTCGAAATGACGCGCCAGATCATGCGCAAGACGAGATCGGAGATGGAGGATCTTTACCACGACAATCCGGACTACAAACTGTCCATCAACCTTTTTGCCGGGCATTTCGACGATCGTCAGATCATCGATGATATCGTTGAAATTTACGGTGGCTCGAAGATCGCCTATCAGCAGATCGTCGTTGAGGTAACCGAGCGTCAGCCTTTGGCAAACATGGATGTTGCCCGCAAGATCATCGCCGAATTGCAGGCGCTTGGCGTACGTGTTGCCCTTGATGACGTCGGGACGGGACATGGCGGTCTTGCCTATCTGCAAAGGCTTGGCATCGACATCATCAAGATAGACAAGATGTTTATCGATTATCTTGGAACAGACGACAACTCAACGACCATAGTTGATACGCTTGTCGAGCTTGCCGACAACCTCGGCATGGGCATCATTGCCGAGGGCGTTGAAAACATGGAACAGATCGAGCGGCTGCGCGCGCTTGGCGTATCGGCTGCGCAAGGGTTCGTTTTCGCGCCTGCGCTTCCGGCCAAGTTGTTTCTGGAACTTGCTCAAGCCCTCTCAGCCAAACCGCATGATATCGGCGTGGTTCAGGCAGATAAACTTGCAAGCTGAGATCAACGCGAAGGCGAAGAAAGGCACTTTCGGCGGTCGGAGTTTCTGCGCTCGGTCGGTTTTCAAGCACGCGGCGTTATTCCTGACGCCCGCTTAAAGTTTCGAGGCGGGAAGACATTCAGAGGCCCGATTTATTCTCAGCGTTTATCTGTTTGTCGGTCAGGCCGAAGTGGCAACTTTACATTCTGGTCTGAAACAAATTCGCCCGGTACAGCATGCGCTTGACATCCTCGCGGCCTAATCCGAATGGAGAAACGCCTACATGACGTATGTTCTTCAGGAGGGCGTAGTCGTCCTTTTTCGGTTATTCACAAGGATATCCACAGAGGTTGAGCGCGGTGAGCACAAGCACTGATATCAATCGCGCCACTGCTCAACGCAAAATATCAAATGCGGGCGCTTGTCGCGTCGGATGGGAACCATCCGCCGATAAAAAGCAAAAAATATCTATACCTTAATAATAAAATTGATGCCTAAAATTAGAAATGTCGGGAGACACTTCGTGCGGTGGCTCGCCAGCCTGTCTTCATTTTCCTTTTGCATGCAAGCACGGCAGTGGAGGCGTAAATGTCCTCGGAGCTTCGGAATTTCGTTCAACTGCATGATGAGTAAGCAGGCAAGGAACTTACTGGTATATCAATCTTCTACGCTGAAGAGCAGCCTTCCATTTTTTATCAATTTCATAGACGGCCTTACATTCGTGCCGATGCCGCGTTGTAATTCGTTGGCCCGCACAGGAATCAACTCGACGTTCACACCGGTATGTCTTAGCGGATGGCTGACGTATTCGCAGTCGCTTCCTTTTTCCCCATCTTCGGCTCTGGTCACCACGACAAATTGAAACGGCGAACCCGGATAGTATTTTCCATCCGCCCGCCCACCAACAAGGTAAATCCTCGATGGGCGAATACCGTGTTTAAGACGGCGCACAACCGCGTTTAAAGCCGCTTCTTCCGACCCGTATACACCTGTGTTTGAGTGGGTGGCCAAAGTATCCATGATTGACCGCCAAATTCGCTGTTGCCGCAGCCAACTTCGGGCACTAAATGAATAATATGTCGGTATTATGGCTAATATTTTAATATTAATGGGGTAGTAATTGCTGCAGATCGCTTATTCGAAAAATCTTGACAAGCAATAATGATCAACAAGCTTTCTTCTGTGGATGTTGGACTGACCGACAAGAGGCGAGGTTCGAATGAATCCTCGGTCTGATGGTGAAAACCCCTTTTTCGATACTAAATGCTATGATTCAATTCAAAGTTGAATAGGCTTATTCGCTGATAGGGGCGGATTATAGGCGCAAGTCGGTGGCTTGACGGGGTGAGTTTTATGAAGGAACCGAAATCATATCGGTCGTGGGTAGCCAGCTGAAGAAAGCGGTTGATTTTACGGCGCCTGACTGTCGTTTGAGCATGTTCCGTAAAGGTGCGGTCTAATCTTCAATGTCACCCAATCGTTTAGGAAAAAGCTCCCTATCATGATCAGTTTTCTGATTCTGATTTAAGAAATTGAAGTTTCGTACCGTGGAACTCGGGCAAGCGGCAATTGGGTGTTCATAGAGGTTTGGAGGAGCTTAAATGAGAAGGGCGTGTTCGATGCTTTTCTAGCAAAGGAATCGATCGCCCATAGACATTAAAGGTGCCAAAAGATCGCCCCGACTGAAGGGGCGATCTGATGTGGGCGTTGCAAGGCATTTCGTTATATTCGGCCGAATCGGGTGCTGATGCCGGCAAAAGTGGTCTAAAGCATTGAATCCGGGCCGATTTCTAATCACGAAAGCGACTAGTTTTCGTGGAAAGCGCTCTAGGTTGATATCGCGGTATAATCTTGCGGTTGTCGGTGGAGAGAGAAATTAAAGACGTTCGACCTGATTTCGGTGCAGCGATCAAGATCGACGACCGCGGTCACAACTTCATCTCCAACCGTCACGGCCCTTGCCACGATTTCGCCCGTAGGAGCCACGATGACGCTCCCGCCGATCAGGTCGCAGTCCTCCTCGCGCCCGGCTTTGGCGACTGCTGCTGCCCAAAGGCCGTTTTGATAGGCGCCTGCCTGAACACTGAGCTCATTGTGGAAGTACTGCAGGTGATCGTGTTCGGGTGCAGGTGGATAATGCAGCGGCGTATTGTAGCCGAGGACCACAAGTTCGGCTCCCCCAAGGCCCAGCATTCGCCAGGTCTCCGGCCAGCGGCGATCGTTGCAGATACACATGCCGATACGGCCGTCGAATGCATCGAACACCGGGAAGCCAAGATCGCCCTTCTCGAAATATCGCTTCTCGAGATGCTGGAACGGCCGCCATGGTTCATGCTCAAAATGGCCGGGTAGATGAATTTTGCGGTATTTACCGGCAATTTTCCCAGTCTGATCTACGAGGATCGCAGTGTTGAAATAACGCCCCTCCGGGGTGAGTTCCGCATATCCGAGATGGAAGCCCATTCCGAGTTCCGCCGCGGCTTCAAAAAGGGGGCGGCTTTCGGTGGACGGCATTTCGGTCTCGAACCAGCGGTCACGCCATTCCGGCTCTTCCCGATACCAGCGCGGAAAGAACGTGGTGAGAGCAAGTTCGGGAAATACGACGAGGCGCGCACCCCGGCCTTTCGCTTCACGCATCATCTCGACCATCCGCGCGACGGCCGAGCTTCGCGGCTCATCGGCAGCGATCGGGCCCATTTGGGCGGCAGCGAGGATGAACTTGCGGCTCATTGCGCTTCTCCAAGTAAGTCGAGGGAGACGTCGAGCAGGATTTCGGCGCCCGCTATCAGTTCCTCAGGCTCCGTGTGCTCGGCTATGTTGTGGCTCAGGCCACCGGCTGAGGGAACGAAGATCATTGCCGTCGGGCAATTTGGTGCGAACATCTGCGCATCGTGCCCCGCGCCTGAAGGCATGCGGCGGACCGAAAGCTGGCGTGCCATGGCCGCGGTTTCGACCTTGGCAACAATCGCCTCGTCAAATGCGACCGGCGCGAAGCGGGCCAATGAACGGGCCGTAATCTTGCAGCCTTCGTCCTCGGCAAAGGTTTGGGCCGCGGCATTCAGGCGGGCTTCCGCTTCCTTCAGCCTTTCATCGTCGGTATTGCGCAAATCGACAGTGATAACCGCGCGTTCAGGCACAACATTCACGAGGCCGGGCTCGAATGTAACCGAGCCCACTGTCGCGACCTGAGGCGGGCCGAAATCGGTTGCGATGGCTCGGGCTTCGACGGCAATGCGTGCGGCGACGAATCCAGCATCGCGGCGCAAATCCATCGGCGTCGTGCCTGCGTGGTTCGACTGGCCGGAGATTTTAAATTCCGTCCAGGAAATTCCTTGAACGCCGGTCACCGCACCAATACGCACGCCGTCACGCTCAAGCACCGGTCCCTGTTCGATATGAAGCTCAAGGAAAGCAGCAGGCGTCAGCGTTTTCGGCTGGATCTCGCCGGCATAACCGATCCGGGCGAGCTCCTCTCCGAAGGTGGCGCCGTCGATGCCCTGAACTGCCAGCATTTCGGAAAGATCCAGAGCGCCCTGGTGGACGCCAGAACCCATCATGTCAGGAGCGAAGCGCGCTCCTTCTTCGTTCGTGAAAGCGGCGACGGCGAGGGGCCGTGCCGTGCGAGCCCTGGCGTCATTGAGTGCGGCAACGACTTCAAGGCCGGCCATGACGCCAAGCGCGCCATCATAGAGCCCACCCGTCGCAACCGTATCGATATGCGAACCGATCATCACGGGCGCACCGCATTCCGCTCCCTCCCGAAGGCCCCATATATTGCCGATGGCATCGATGGAGACGGTCAGGCCCAATTCCTCCATCCAGTGCACCAACTGGTCGCGTCCCGCACGGTCATCATCGGAAAGGGCGAGACGGCATACACCGCCGCCGGGCAGGGCACCGATTTCGCCAAGGTCCCGCAATCGTTTGAGAAGCCGTTCACCGTTGATTTGAGGTTTCATGCGGCGCGCTCCCGCACCGTAGCGGCATCCGCGCCGACAAGTTCAGTATATAGGGCGGGGTCGGTGTCGCCCTCGGTTCCGAAGACGAGAACTTTCGACTGAGGTCCGAGGGAGAGTGTCGCGCGCGCTTCGTCATCAGCCATGGCGGCGAAGAGGCCGGCAAGACCGGCCACCGCGCTTTCGCCCGCCACAATGGGAGTATCGCCTTCTGCTGGTTCCGCGAGGCGGCGCATCATCTCCACCGCGGCATCGTCCGGCAGTGCCATCGCCGCATCGCCATGGTCTTTCAGGATTTCCCAGGCAAGCGCTGAAACCTCGCCGCAGGCAAGGCCCGCCATCAACGTATCGAGGTCGCCTTCCACAGGAGTTGGTGCACCGGAGCGGAAGCTGTCCACCCAGCAAGCGGAGAGATCAGGATCGGCAAGCACGATCAACGGCCGCTCCGCGCCCCAACGCCGCTTGGCCTGCGCGGTGACCGCAGCTGCCATGCCGCCGACGCCGGTTTGAAGGAAGATATGCGTGGGCTTTTCGCCGAGCGCGTCGAAGGCTTCCGCCGCCATCAGCTCATAACCCTGCATAACGTCCTTCGGGATTTCCATATAGCCTGGATAAGAGGTGTCGGAGACCACGAACCAGCCTTCGCGCGTCGCGGTTTCCTGAGCCTGTCGCACGCTGTCGTCATAGTTGCCTTCGCAGCGCCGCACCTCGGCGCCATAGCTTTCGATAGCTTGCTCGCGGGCTTCGGAAACGGTGGCGTGGATAAAAATTACACACCGGCAACCGAACGTCTGCGCGCCCCAGGCGACCGAGCGCCCATGATTGCCGTCCGTCGCACAGCACACGGTGATGGCGGCGACTTTGTCACGATGATGGCCGGCAAGAATCTGCTCGATCCCGACATCTTTGCCTGTTTGCGCAGAAACCTCCCGGCAAAGCAGACGCGCCACCGCGTAGGCGCCGCCGAGCGCCTTGAAGCTGCCAAGTCCGAACCGGCCACCCTCATCCTTGTAGTGAATCGTCGCAACACCCGCTTGTGACGCGAGACCTGGTAGCGCGACAAGTGGCGTAGGGGCATAGCCTGGCCAGGTCGAGATTGTCCCGCGCGCCAGCTCAAAATGGCTGTCGTTCAGGATATCGTTTTGCCGTTCATTCCAGGGCGCGTCCTTGCGCGCGGCTGCATTCATCACCAAGGCGAAGGGCCGCTCGGCCTCGCCTTCATGTCTCACGATTTCGCGGGTCATTCCGTATTTTCCGTTGGGTGCCGGGATCTTGGCAGGTCCCGGCTGTTTAGCATGGTCCGGGGAAGAGGTTCCCCGGACCATGCTGTGATCAGAAGTTGTTTTCTTCCTTGATGGAATTCAGCAGCGAATCCAGCATCTCCGTTCCGGGAGCGCCGTACTGCTCTTCGATAAGCTTACGCACGGCAGGTTGTGCGGCTTCGGCAAATTTTGCCTGTTCCGCCGGCGGGATTACGTTCACTTCCATCTTCTTTGCAAGTGCGGGCAGCCCCTTGTCGGAGGCCTCGATCACGCGGCTCATGGAGCGCCCGGCTTCGGTTGCCACTTCCGAAGCCCAGTTGATGAGCGTCTTATGCTCGTCGGAGAGTCCGTCGTAGAATTCGGCGTTCATCGTCCAGATATACGGCGTGATGATGTGGTTTGTGACCGAGAGGTATTTCTGCACTTCATCGAATTTGGCGAATGCGATTATCGGTACCGGGTTCATCTGGCCGTCGGCAACGCCGGTCTGAAGCGCGGTATAGACTTCGGCCCAGGGAAGGGGTGTCGGTTGGCCGCCAAGGGAGGAGACGATCGTCTCATGCGTCGGCAACGTCATGGTGCGGATACGCAAGCCGGCCATGTCTTCGACCGAGGTGATCGGCTTTTTCGAGTTCGTGAAGGCGAAGAAACCGCCCGAGTCGATCAGACCCAGCACCTTCAGGTCGGTCGTTCCTTCCAGATCGGAGATAAATTTCTTGCCGAATTCGCTGTCCTTGGAGATAACGCGGCTTGCCACGCCGATGTTCGGGAAGGCGAAGGGGATGTCAAAGACGCCAACGAGCGGATAATGCTGCGCCATGCCGCCCGACGAAGAAATGGTGCTCTCCACGATCCCGGAGCGAACCTGCTCGATCACCTCGTTATCCTTTCCGAGCTGGCCGTTCGGGAAGAGCTGCACCTCGATTTCACCGTTCGAGCTTGATTCTACGAGGCTCTTGAAAACGGCTGCCATTGCGCCCGAATGGCTGGCGAAGGGATCCTCCGGATTAAGATGCGCAAGTCGGATCGTCACGTCGGCGGCAAAGGCTTGCGCGGACAGGCAGGCCGCGGCCAACCCGATACCAAGGGTTTTGATCGCATTGTTCATGGCTGTTTCCCTTCTGGTTGTTTGAGACCGCTCACAAGCCGAGCAGCCTTGGTATGAAGAGGGTAAGGTCCGCCCAAAACGCGATGACCAGAAGAATTGCGACCTCGGCCAGGATGAAGGGCCAGAGTTCGCGTGTGATCTGTTCCACCTTTTCGCCGGTAACCGAGGCGAGGACAAAAAGACATGCGCCTACGGGCGGCGTCATAAGCGATATGTTCAGCGCGAGGATGATCATGATCCCGGCATGAACGGGGTCCATTCCGAGTTTCAAGGTGAGCGGTGCGAGGACCGGAGCCAGGATGATCAGGGTGGCGTTGATATCCATGACGAGACCGATCAGCAGAAGAAGAAGGACGATGAGCCCGATCACCACCTGCGGGTTCTGCGAAACTGCGAGCATGGCTTCGGCGATGGCCTGAGGAACACGGTTGAACGTCATCCACCAGCCGAGGATCGTCGCAGATGCGATTATGAGGAAGATCACGCCGGTGATCCGGGTGGTTCTGACTCCGATCTCGTAAAGGTCCTGCCAAGAGAGTGCGCGATAGATGACACCGCCGACGAAGAGCGCGTATGCGACCGCGATTGCCGCTGCCTCGGTCGGTGTCGCGAATCCGCCGAGGATCGAGCCAAGAATAAAGATCGGCAGGAGTGCCGCCAGAAAGCCTTCGCGCAGCGCGGAGAGCACCAGTCTCAAGCTTGGTCTGCCTTCGCCTTTGGGGAGGTTTTTCCGCCGTGCCGTCAGTGCGATCACGATCATGCAGATCGCACATATCATCAGTCCTGGCAAAATGCCGGCGGCGAAGAGGCCGGCGATCGAAACGCCCATGATCGAGCCGTAGATGATCATGAGCGTGGAAGGGGGGATCGTCGGTCCGATGATCGAACCCGCCGCCGTAACCGCGCAGGCGTAGCGTCTCGTGTATCCGGCCTTTTCCATCGCAGGCACAAGGGTGTTGCCGAAGGCGGCGGC
This sequence comes from Hongsoonwoonella zoysiae, assembly GCF_013266695.1. Lineage (GTDB taxonomy): Bacteria > Pseudomonadota > Alphaproteobacteria > Rhizobiales > Stappiaceae > Hongsoonwoonella > Hongsoonwoonella zoysiae. The sequence goes on along the minus strand of NZ_JABRXF010000002.1, from coordinate 717,967 downwards.
GTCGGCTGTCGCCGAGCCCGTGATACCGGCAAACATGACCGAAGCGACCATGTTGGAATGGGCCATGCCGCCCCGCAGCCAGCCAACGAGCGCATCCGCAAGTTTCACGAGGCCGGATGTTATTCCCGACCGGTTCATGATCTCGCCCGCCAGGATAAAGAACGGCATGGCAAGGAAGGGGAACAGGTCAAGTCCGGCGAAGACGCGGTCGGGAGCCATCTGCATGAAGCGCGGCCCCATATCGAAAATGCCGACCATTCCCGCTACACCGATGGCAATGCCGACCGGCATTCCGAGAGCGAGGAACCCGAAGAAAGCAAGTGGAACCAGCCAGACGCCCATTATTCCGACCCCCCCTGGGCCACACGGGCCGCGACGACCTCAGGAGCTCGTGCGGCGAAAAAGTCATGAAGGCCCATGAGCGCGAGCTGAGTACATGCAACGAAAGCTGCGAGAGGTACACCGGCGAAGGCGTAACCTTTTGGCATGGCGTAAATCATCGTGACGCGACCGAAACCTTTTTCGGTGAAGCCCAGCCCGTACCAGAAAAGAGCGCCGAAGAAAGCTAGACCTATCACATCGAATGCTACCGCTAGCCAGCGGCGGAGCGGGGCTGGAAGCCTCTCGAAAATGAATTCGACGCCGATATGTTCGCGGTAGGCAATGCCTGAGGAGACGGCGAGGAGAGCCATCCAGATCATCAGGTAGCGCGCCAGCTCCTCGGTGAAAGTAAGCGGTAACGGGATGACGTAACGAACCAGAACGCCGAGCCAGACGTCAAGAACGAGCAACAGCAGGAGAAGGACGCAAACCCTCTCGACAAGCCAGTTGATCCGCAGGCTCCAGCGCTTGGCGTTGAGGGCGATATCCGTCATGCATCATCCCTGTCGTACGGCGGTCGGCTTGCATCTTGACCTCGACGATGAAACAGGTTTTTCATGAAGTCAACAACGATAAAAAAATGATTTCGAAAGCAAATGATATCCGGCAGGAGGCGGCGATGCAGGCCATGGGGAAGCAGCAACAGGCGGAATCGCCCACGCAACGCATCCACCGCACCTATGCAGAACTACCTGAAGGCGAAAGAAAAGCCGCCGATCTTATCCTCGACATGCCCGGAGAGCTTGCGATTTGGTCGGCGTCCGAACTCGCGGAAAGGGCGAAGGTCTCCAATGCGACGGTTTCACGCCTATTTCGCCGGCTCGGATACGGCTCCTACGAGGAGGCGAGACGTGCGGCTAGATCGATGAGAGCAGTCGGTTCTCCGCTCTATCTCGCAGAAAGCGCCAAGGGGGCGATACAGGAGCGAGACTTTCTCGCGCGCCATATAGATATCGAGATGAAGATAGTCGAGGCGACCCTTGCGATGGTAAATCCGCTAACGCTGGATGCGGTGGCCGAGCTTCTCACAAAGCGCAGGCGGCTCAGGGTAGCGGGTTTTCGAAACAGCTATTTCGCTGCTGAATACGCAAGAACAATGCTGGCTCAGTTCCGCCCGGGAGTAGAAATGCTGAACGCCCCCGGCCAAACCCTCGCGGAGGGAATCGCCGGCGTCGGGCCAGGTGATGTAGTGCTTGTCATTGGGTTGCGACGGCGTCCCTCAAGCTTCACCGACTTCGTTCGATCGGTAACGGAGGCGGGGGCCGATGTCGTTCTCATCGCTGATCGTTCCATTCGGGAGGCGCCCGCGGTAGCGCATTACAATCTGAGTTGCATCGTCGAAACGCCTCAGGCGGTCGATTCCTATGCCGGCGTTCTGGCGCTCCTGCGTCTGCTTGCGCTTTCAGTCCTGGCGAAACTGGACGTCCAAGGGCGGCGGCATCTTGAACGCATCGAAACGATCCACGAAAAGCTTTCCGAGCTTGAGTGAGTTCGCTCGTCTCACCGGCTCCTTTTCATCATATCGGTCGATCGTGGGAACAAAAAAGTGCCTCACCCAATGGGTGAGGCGATCTGTTGTTCATAGCAGCCAGGTTTTGGGTCCTTGCACCAACCCTTTGCGAGATGCTGCGGGAACCGCAGTTCTGGGTCAGCTACAGCCGCTCGTTGCGCCGCAAGTGTCGCACTTCAGACATGTGCCGTTGCGCACCATGGTGAAATTGCCGCATTCGGAGCAGCTTTCGCCTTCGTAGCCCTTCATTCGCGCCTGGGCGACCTGTTCGGCGACGGACGGTGCCGCCTCCGTCTGGCCGACCGAGATTTGAGGCTCTTCGGACGGAGCGGCATCCCGCTGGAATGCTGTGGCCACCGCCGCCGTCTGGACACGAATGCCGCTGCCGGAAGAACGGGCTGTCGTCGCGTTGTTCAGGTCGCCAGCCGGCTCGTTGCCGTTGCTGATCAGGCGGAAACGCTCGGTCTGGCCGCGGATCAGGCCGTGCGATACCACCGGATGCTGAGAATCTTCCGAGCGCCCCTCGTTCGGACCACTCGACAATACGGTGTTGCCGATCGCTTCCGGCGGAACATGGGCCAGATCGTGCCTGCCGAGGTAGGAGATCGCGAGTTCCCGGAAAATGTAATCGAGGATCGAGGTCGCGTTCTTTATCGCCTCGTTGCCTTGCACCATACCTGCCGGCTCGAATCGGGTGAAGGTAAAGGCGTCTACATATTCTTCCAGCGGCACGCCATATTGCAGGCCGAGCGAGATGGCGATGGCGAAATTGTTCATCAGCGAGCGGAAGGCCGCGCCTTCCTTATGCATGTCGATGAAGATTTCGCCTAGCCGTCCGTCCGCGTATTCGCCGGTCGTGAGATAGACCTTGTGTCCACCGACGCGGGCTTTCTGGGTATAGCCTTTGCGCCGGTCGGGCAGCTTTTCGCGCTCACGGATTGCACGCTCGACGATTCGCTCGACGATCCGCTCCGCCACCACTTCCGCGCGGCCCGCCTGCGGCTGGGCAACGAGAGCTTCGACCGCGTCTTCATCGTCTTCTTCCGCGTCCGCCAGAAGCTGTGCGTTCAACGGCTGGGAAAGCTTCGAGCCGTCGCGGTAGAGTGCGTTGGCCTTGAGCGCCAGTTTCCAGGACAGCATATATGCGTCCTTGCAGTCCTCGACGGTTGCACTGTTCGGCATGTTGATCGTCTTGGAAATCGCGCCCGAAATGAACGGTTGGGCTGCCGCCATCATGCGGATGTGACTTTCCACCGAGAGGTAGCGCTTGCCGATTCGCCCACAGGGGTTGGCGCAATCGAACACCGGATAGTGCTCTTCCTTCAGATGCGGTGCGCCTTCCAGTGTCATCGCCCCGCAAACGTGTGTATTGGCGGCTTCGATGTCGGCCTTCGAGAAGCCGAGGAAAGAAAGCAGGTCGAACTCCGGATCGTCCAGACGATCGGCCGGCACCTGCAACGCCTTGATCAGGAAGCTGTCGCCAAGCGTCCAGCGGTTGAAAACGAACTTGATGTCGAACGCCGTCTTGAGCGAGCCTTCGACCTTGTCAATCGCCTCGTCAGTGAAGCCGCGCGCCTTCAGCGATGCCGAATTGATCGCCGGCGCCTGCTTCAGCGAGCCGTGACCGACGGCATAGGCTTCGATCTCGGCGATCTCGCTTTCGCCGTAACCCAGCGTACGGAGTGCTTCCGGCACGGCGCGGTTGATGATCTTGAAATAGCCGCCGCCTGCGAGTTTCTTGAATTTCACAAGGGCGAAGTCGGGCTCGATGCCGGTCGTGTCGCAGTCCATGACAAGGCCGATTGTGCCGGTCGGCGCAATAACCGTCGACTGGGCGTTGCGGTATCCGTGCTTTTCGCCGAGTTCAAGCGCCTTGTCCCATGCGGCCCTTGCCCTTTCGACGAGAGTCTGGTCGGGGCAGGTGGCGTGGTCGAGCGGTACCGGCGCGGTCTGAAGCTTTTCGTATCCCGAAGCCTCGCCATAAGCGGCACGGCGATGATTGCGGATCACGCGAAGCATATGTTCGGCGTTCTTCTCATAACCCGGGAACGCGCCGAGTTCGCCTGCCATTTCTGCGGAAGTCGCGTAGGAAACGCCGGTCATGATCGCCGTAATCGCACCGCAGATCGCACGGCCTTCCTCGCTGTCATAGGGAATGCCAGAGGTCATCAGCAGTCCGCCGATGTTGGCATAGCCAAGGCCAAGCGTACGGTATTCGTAGGAAAGCTGCGCAATTTCCTTGGACGGGAACTGCGCCATCAGCACGGATATCTCCAGTACGATCGTCCAAAGCCGCACGCCATGCTCGAATGACTGCGTATCGAACGAACGATCCTTTTTACGGAATTGCAGCAGGTTCAGTGACGCGAGATTGCAGGCCGTATCGTCAAGGAACATATACTCCGAGCACGGGTTCGATGCCCTGATTTCCCCGGAAGCGGGGCAGGTGTGCCAGTCGTTGATCGTTGTGTGATACTGGATGCCAGGATCGGCCGAAGCCCAGGCGGCATAGCCGACCTGCTCCCAAAGGTCTTTCGCCTTGACGGTCTTAAGCACCTTGCCGTCCCGGCGCGCCGTGAGATCCCAGTCGCCATCTTCCGTAACGGCTTTCAGGAAGCCGTCGGTGACACGCACGGAGTTGTTCGAATTCTGACCGGAAACGGTGAGATAGGCCTCCGAATCCCAATCGGTGTTGTAGGTTGGGAATTCAATGGAAGTATAGCCCTGCCGCGCGAACTGGATAACGCGGTAGATGTAGTTTTCCGGCACCAGCATTTTCTTCGCTGCGCGGATTTCACGCTTCAGCGCCGGGTTCTTCGCCGGGTCGTAGCAGTCGTCGCCGGGGCCTTCGCAATTTACGCAAGCGCGCATGATCGCGGTGAGGTGCTTCTGGCAGATCCTGGAGCCGGTGACGAGCGCGGCAACCTTCTGCTCTTCCTTCACCTTCCAGTTGATGTAGTCCTCGACGTCCGGGTGATCGATGTCGACGACGACCATCTTTGCAGCGCGCCGCGTCGTCCCGCCGGACTTGATGGCGCCAGCGGCGCGGTCGCCGATCTTCAGGAAGCTCATCAGGCCCGACGATTTGCCGCCTCCGGAGAGCTTCTCTCCCTCGGACCGTACGCGTGAAAAATTGGAGCCGGTGCCTGAGCCGTATTTGAAAAGGCGCGCTTCACGTACCCAGAGGTCCATGATGCCATTGTCGTTGACGAGATCATCCTCGACCGACTGGATGAAGCAAGCATGCGGTTGCGGATGTTCGTAGGCGGATGCGGAACGAACGAGTTCACCCGTCTGAAAATCGACGTAGTGGTGGCCCTGGCTCGGTCCGTCGATGCCATATGCCCAGTGTAGGCCGGTGTTGAACCACTGCGGCGAGTTGGGGGCGACCTTTTGCGTCGCGAGCATGTAGCGCAATTCGTCGAAGAACGCCCGGGCATCGTCTTCGGTGTCGAAATAACCGCCTTTCCAGCCCCAGTAGGTCCAGGTTCCCGCCAGCCGGTCGAATACCTGGCGCGCATCGATCTCCGAACCGAAGCGTTCTTCTTCTGGCAGCCTTGCCAGTTTCTTTTCGTCGGGTACTTGGCGCCACAGCCAGGAAGGAACGGTATTTTCCTCCACAGGCTTGAGGTGCTTCGGCACACCGGCCTTGCGGAAATACTTCTGTGCGAGAATATCGGCGGCGACCTGCGAAAATTGTGCCGGCACCTGGATATTGGCCAATTGGAAGACGATCGAGCCATCCGGATTACGGATTTCGCTGGTTGCCTTTCGGAACTCGATATCCGCGTATGGCGATTGGCCTGCTTTTGTGTACCGCCGCTCGATCCGCATCTTTATAGCCCTTCCTCTCGTCCCCGGGCGGGGATAGCTGACGTAGCGACAATCTGAAATTTGCCGCATCTGAGCCGGCGCTTTCGAGAAAAAGCACCGGGACGGATTGTCGCCACCTGTTAATCGGCCGCCGCGTTCATAGCGCCGCGTCATGATTGGAATGGCCCTGCCACACTATATATAGCATTCAGAGCCTCGAACGTCACGAAATACGGTGTCGGGAGGGCCATAAAAAACCCGCCGGCAAACCCGCTAACTTGCCGATAGATTCTCCAACTGGCCGTCTATTTAAAGGACGCGAGGTGCTTGAGCCCCAACCCCGCAACGCGCACTGTGACTGTCCTCAAGGTAAAGTGAAAAATCTGTAAGCGTCAAGCGTCTGGAACAATCTATTGTAGGTGGAATCGTGTTACCCACCAAATGTTGTGCTTATCTGTGGATAGCGGTAATTGCGCAGACGCATGGCGAAGATACGCTTGCAGAATTTCATATTCAGGTTTCCTCGCGCATCGCGAAGCCCCGGCAGCGTGCCTTGAGGCCAGACAATGCGGACGTCGAATCGGCCAGCGATTCCGATTTTTTTTTGAAGGCTAACATCCCGACACGGGCAGTTTAATGAAAATTAGACGAAAATTCGGGCTGTTGCCTGAACCCGCCGGAAATCCGGGGCATGGTTGGATAATCCTTTCAGCCCGCGAATCGCGGGCGGCGAAGAGGTTAACTCAAGTATGGTCAGGCATATTGCGTACGGGCGGAAGATCGAAGACCTGGATATTATCGTCGTTGACGACGCCCGCCCCATGCAAACGATCCTCCGGTCGACATTGCAGAGTTTTCGCGTTCGACGCGTGCGGACATTCGATAGCGCAGAAGAAGCGCTGGACGCCATGCAGATCGATCCGCCGAACATGTTGCTGACCGACTGGTACATGAAGCCCATGAGCGGACTGCATCTCCTGCAGCGCATTCGCCGAAGGAAAATGTCGCCGCTCTGCTTCCTGCCGATCCTTTTCGTCACGGCTCATGGTACGCGTACGGTCGTGGAAAAGGCATTGCGGGCGGGAGCGCAAAACGTCCTCATTAAACCGGTGGCGCCGTCAGCCCTTCATGCGAGACTGCAGTGGACACTTCGCGACCATCGGGAGTTCCAACTGCTCGATGACGGCCGATACGTAATAGATGGCATGGCGGAAGCGCTCGATCGCCATGCGCGCAAGGTCGCGCATATAGCGAATGTTTTCCATCGCGAAGCGTCGCCCAGCATGACGCGCAAGATCGAGATGCTGGCTGCAAGGCGCGCCGAGGCCGCACGCAGGCGCGCCGCCTATTCCGGCGAACGCCCCGACGGTTTTGCGGCCGTTCGCGTACGGTGACCAGCGTAACCATGCGAAACCCATTTATCGGCCGGTAAATACGCCTTCGTGGTCTGGACATAAGAATTAGCTCGCGTCATATTCGCCCGCGATTTTCAACGGCGGCGAACCGCCAACACGCTTGGGAGCGCTTTATCCCCATGAAGACCCTGATTCTGCAGTTCTTCACGTGGTGGAACAGCGCCACTTGGGGGACACGTTTCTTCACGTGGCGAAAAGGCGAATTCGTCGGCGAGGACGAATTCGGCAATAAATACTATCGCGAACGTGGGGGCACCAAGCGCTGGGTGATCTACAAGGATCTCGCTGAGGCGTCTTTGATCCCGCCCGGCTGGCACGGTTGGATGCACCACCGTGTCGACACTCCGCCGACCGATCAGGCCTATCGCGCGCGCGAATGGCAGAAGCCGCACAAGCCGAACCTTACCGGTACACCTGGCGCATATCGTCCGCACGGGTCGATCCTTACGCCGGAAAGCCGGCCCAAGGTAACGGGCGATTACGATGCCTGGACACCCGGTTCCTGAATGGTCAAAATCGCCTTGTAGGCAAAAATCGGTTTTTCGTTCGATGCACTGAAAAAACGCCGGCCCTTGTCACGAGGCCGGCGTTTTTTATCACATCTGGATAGATGGCCTGATCAGGCGACTTCCGTGTCCACGCCCAAGCGCTTGTCGAGGTAGTTGCCGCAGATGTCCATCAGTTCTTCGGTGTGGTTCTCGAAGAAATGGTTGGCGCCGCTTATCGTCGTATGGTCGATCACGATGCCTTTCTGCGTCTTGAGCTTGTCGACCAGCACCTGAACGTCTTTGGCAGGCACGACCTTGTCGGAATCGCCGTGGACGATGAGGCCGGATGAGGGGCAGGGCGCCAGGAATGAGAAGTCGTGCAGGTTCGCCGGCGGTGCGACAGAGATGAAGCCTTCGACCTCCGGGCGGCGCATCAGAAGCTGCATTCCGATCCAGGCGCCAAAGGAAAAGCCCGCAATCCAGCACGAGCGGGCATCGGGATGAATTGTCTGCACCCAGTCGAGGGCCGCCGCGGCGTCGGACAATTCGCCCTGTCCGTGATCGAAGGAGCCTTGGCTTCGTCCCACGCCACGGAAGTTGAACCGGAGAACCGCAAAGCCACGCTTGGCGAACATGTAGTGAAGCTGGTAGACGATCTGATTATTCATCGTGCCGCCGAATTGCGGGTGTAGATGAAGCACCAGCGCTATCGGGGCGGTCCGCGATTTTGCCGGGTGGAACCGGCCCTCGATTCGTCCGGCCGGGCCGTTGAAAATCACCTCTGGCATTGGGAGTGCCTGTCCTTCCTGTCTTTGGGCGCCGACCGTGGCTTTGCCACCCGCGCTCCGGGCATGTTCGGACTAAGGGTATTTGCGTAACTCGCCTTGACTTGGCGAACCCTTGTTCCTAGAACCTAGTTTAGAATCGTTCGAAAAACGAACGTGGCGTCGGCGGCAGATGGAAACGTTTGAAGGTTTCGAAATCAGGCGCCGTCACCGATGCGGACACGTTATCCTCATCTCGCCCGCGAAATGCAAGGATTGCGTGATCCGTCAGACCTTTAAATTTAGGAACCTGGCGGTCTTTTGCCACCTAATGTGAGTGTTGTTCGTGAGTGCAGGCGGCGACCATATCTATCTCGATTATAATGCATGTGCGCCGCTGCGCGTGGCCGTGCGCGAGCTTATGGTGGAGGTGCTTTCGCAGCACGGTAACGCTTCTTCCATACACGGCCCGGGTCGCAAGGCGCGCGGCCGCATCGAGACGGCGCGCGAGCAGGTGGGCGCCCTTGCCGGTGCCGTTGCAAAGAATGTGATTTTCACGAGTGGCGGTACGGAAGCCAATGTCACCGCGCTTTCGCCCGAATGGCTGAACGAAGGTAATCGGCTGCGTCTTGATCGCGTTTTCGTCTCGGCGACGGAGCATCCCTCGGCGCTGTCGGGCGGCAGGTTCGATCCCGACGCGGTTGAACGGATCCCGGTCGGGCCCGACGGCGTAGTTGACCTTGACGCGCTGGAGGCGAGGGTAAAGGCTTCGAATGACGAAGGCGAACGCGTTCTAGTTTCCGTCATGGCGGCAAATAGCGAAACGGGCGTGCTAAATCCGGTTGCGGAGATCGGCGCCCGGCTGGCAGAGACGAATTCGATCTTTCACGTCGACGCCGTTCAGGCCGCAGGGCGTATGCCCGTGGACGTTTACCAATGGAGGGCGGATGCGGTTTCGCTCTCAGCTCACAAGATTGGCGGGCCGCAGGGTGCGGGTGCGCTGGTCTTGGGGGCGGAGGATGTGCGGCCCGTCTCGCTGCTTACGGGCGGAGCGCAGGAGAACCGCCGCCGGGCCGGTACGGAAAATGTCGCCGCGCTCGCTGGTTTCGGCCTGGCTGCCGAAATCGTTGCGCGTTCGCTTGACGAACGGGCGGAAATATCGCGCCTGCGGGACTTTATGGAAGAAGGACTTCGCCATATATGGGCGGACACGGTGGTGTTCGGTGAGCGCGTTGACAGGCTTTGTAACACGACCTGTTTCGCGGTGCCTGGCGTCGGGTCGGAGATGGCCTTGATTGCGCTTGACCTGGAAGGCATTGCCCTTTCCTCGGGGTCTGCCTGTTCATCGGGCAAGGTATCGGTGTCGCATGTGTTGAATGCGATGGGGGTGGAGGAAGATGTTGCCCGCTGTGCGCTCCGCGCGAGCATTGGCTGGGCTACGAAAAGACAGAACATCGAGAGGTTTCTCGAGGTCTGGAAAAAGGTTTCCGGGCGTATTCGGCCCGGCAAGGCCGGAGCTGCCGCATGAAAATGGGGCTCGGCCGATTGAGTTAGCCGCCCGGGGCGCGTATGGTCCCGAGCGATCATAGTGCGACCACCCGCGGTCCTTGAAACCGTGTTGGAAGGAGACACGCATGCCTGCTGTTCAGGAGACGATCGACCGGGTCCGGTCGATTGATGTCGACCAGTATAAGTACGGCTTCGTTACGGAAATTGAATCCGACAAGGCCCCAAAGGGCCTGAACGAAGACGTTATTCGTTTCATTTCGGAAAAGAAGGGCGAGCCCGAGTGGATGCTTGAGTGGCGTCTGGAGGCTTATCGCCGCTGGCTCACTATGGCCGAACCCACGTGGGCTCGAGTTTCCTATCCGCAGATCGAGTTCAACGAGCTTTATTACTATTCCGCTCCGAAGAACACGCCGGGCCCCAAGAGCCTGGACGAGGTCGATCCGGAACTGCTGGCGACTTACGAGAAGCTTGGCATTCCACTTCGCGAGCAGGAAATCCTGGCTGGCGTTGAGCCGAAGAACCGCGTCGCGGTGGATGCTGTGTTCGACAGTGTTTCGGTGGTGACAACCTTCAAGGAAGAGTTGAAGAAGGCGGGCGTCATCTTCTGCTCTATTTCTGAAGCGCTCCGCGAGCATCCGGAACTTGTGCGCAAGTATCTTGGTTCCGTGGTGCCGGTGTCGGACAATTTCTATGCCACGCTAAACTCGGCCGTTTTCTCTGACGGTTCATTTGTCTACGTCCCGGAGGGCGTTCGCTGCCCGATGGAACTGTCGACCTATTTCCGCATTAACGAGCAGAACACCGGTCAGTTCGAGCGCACGCTCATCATCGCCGAAAAGGGCGCGTATGTAAGCTATCTCGAAGGCTGCACCGCACCGCAGCGCGACGAGAACCAGCTTCACGCGGCCGTGGTCGAGCTCATCGCGCATGATGATGCCGAAATCAAATACTCGACGGTCCAGAACTGGTACCCGGGCGACAAGAACGGCAAGGGCGGTATCTACAACTTCGTCACCAAGCGCGGCGATTGCCGGGGCAGGAACTCCAAGATCTCATGGACGCAGGTCGAAACCGGCTCGGCGATCACCTGGAAGTACCCGTCCTGCATCCTGCGCGGCGATAACTCGCGTGGCGAATTCTACTCGATCGCCGTTTCGAACGGTCACCAGCAGATCGACAGCGGCACGAAGATGATTCACCTTGGCAAGAACACGTCTAGCCGGATCATTTCCAAGGGCATTTCCGCCGGCAAGTCGGAAAACACCTATCGTGGTCTGGTGTCTGCCCACCGCAAGGCGACGAATGCGCGCAATTTCACCCAGTGCGACTCTCTCCTGATCGGTCAGGACTGCGGCGCCCACACCGTGCCTTACATGGAATCGAAGAACTCTACGGCCGTCTTCGAACACGAGGCGACGACGTCGAAGATCTCCGACGACCAGATGTTCTATTGCCAGCAACGGGGATTGTCGGAAGAGGAGGCCGTGGCGCTCATCGTCAATGGCTTCGTCAAGGATGTGATCCAGCAGCTGCCGATGGAATTCGCGGTTGAGGCGCAAAAACTCATCAGCATCTCGCTGGAAGGTTCCGTCGGTTGACGTTGAACTTTCTGGTTAACCAGATCAATAAGTTACGGATGAAAACTCATGCTTGAGATCAAGAACCTGCACGCCCATGTCGGCGACGACGAAACGGAAATCCTGCGCGGCGTGAACCTGACGGTGAAGCCGGGCGAAGTGCATGCCATCATGGGGCCGAACGGCTCCGGCAAGTCGACGCTGTCCTATATTCTTGCCGGCAAGGACGATTATGAGGTCACCGAGGGCGATATCCTCTTCAACGGCGAAAGCATGTTGGAGATGGAGCCGGACGAGCGTGCCGCCGCCGGGCTGTTCCTCGCGTTCCAGTACCCGATCGAGATTCCGGGTGTCGCCACGATGACCTTCCTGAAGACCGCGCTGAACGCGCAGCGCAAGGCGCGCGGTGAAGATGAGCTGTCTACGCCTGCGTTCATGAAGCAGGTTAAAGAAAAGGCTGCCGAGCTTAACATCACGATGGATATGCTGAAGCGCCCGCTCAACGTCGGTTTTTCCGGCGGCGAGAAGAAGCGCTCGGAAATCCTGCAGATGTCCCTGCTTGAGCCGAAGCTTTGCGTCATGGACGAAACGGATTCCGGCCTCGACATCGACGCGCTGAAGATTGTTGCGGAGGGCGTGAACCGTCTTCGCTCACCGGATCGCGCCATGGTCGTCATCACGCACTACCAGCGTTTGCTGGATCACATCGTGCCAGACGTCGTCCATGTCCTGTCTCGCGGGAAGATCGTGAAGACGGGCGGCAAGGAACTGGCGCTCGAGCTGGAGAAGAACGGTTACGCCGATTACGTCGGACAGGCCGCGTGACACGAAGGGACGAGCGATGAATATGGAAACGCGCAGTCTCAAGACGAGCGCCGAGACGGAACTCGCGAGCCTCTTCGATGGCGCGCGCGAGCAACTCGCCGGATCGGACGCCGTCATCAAACTCCGAGAGCAAGCTTTTTCGGCTTTCGATGAGCGTGGCCTGCCTCACCGCCGGGTGGAGGAGTACAAGTACTCCGATGTCCGGGCAAAGCTGAAGTCAGCCTCCAAGCTCGTTGCCGCTGGCTCGAATGCTGAAGCGAAATCGGCGCTAGAGGCCGTCGAAACCTATGGAGATCTCGAGCGTTATCGCATTGTGATCAACAACGGTCGGCTGATGGCGGAGCTTTCCGACATTGAGGCGCTGAAAGGCGAGGGCGTTACCGTATCGAATCTGAACGCCGCGCTTGCTGACGCGCAGGACGAGGCGGACGGCCTTCTCAACGTTCCCTCAATTGCCGCAGCTGACCCGATGATCATGCTGAACACGGCGCTCGTCCTCGGTGGTGCAGTGGTCTCCGTCGGTGAGGGAACGGAAGTCTCCAGGCCAATCGAGATCGTCTATACGGCAAGTACAGCCGGCGCCCGTTACACGCGCTGCCGCATCGAGCTCGGCAAACGCGCGCAGGCGACCATCCTCGAAAGTTTCGAGGACAATACCGCCGAGGCGGAAGGCAATGCCGTGTCCGATTTTGTCATTGGTGATGAGGCCAGGCTGACGCTTGCGCGGGTCGTGACGGGAGAAGCGGTGCATGTTTCATCCGTGCTGATGAATATCGGCGGGTCAGCCGAGGTTAAGGCGATCGGCTTTAACATGGGGACTGATTTCGCCCGCACGCAATCCTTCGTCACTTTCTCCGGCGAGCATTCGAATGCCTCGCTTTACGGCATCACCATGGTGCGCGAGAAGCAGCATTCCGACCACACGCTCGTCGTCGACCACAAGGTGCCGAATTGTGAAAGCCGCGAGCGTTTCAAAGCGGTGATCGACGATTTTGCCGAAGGCGTTTTCCAGGGCAAGATCATCGTGCGCCCCCATGCGCAGAAGACAGACGGCCAGATGATGACGCAGGCGCTCCTCCTCTCGGAAGATGCGTCGATGTCGAACAAGCCGGAGCTGGAAATCTTCGCCGACGATGTCCAGTGCGCGCATGGCGCCACGAGCGGGCAGATTGACGAGGACCTTTTGTTCTATCTGCGTGCGCGTGGCATCCCCGAAGCGCAGGCCAAGATGCTGCTCGTGCTGGCATTCCTCGCGGAAGCGGTTGAGGAGATGGAGGATGAGGGTATCGTGTCCGCGCTTGAAGGCCGCATTCGCAACTGGCTCTCGGTTGAGGAGTAGGAATGGTGACTGAGGCCGACGTTATTCAGACGAAAAGCACGCCTTACGACGTGGCGGAAGTGCGCAAGGATTTCCCGATCCTGTCGCGTGAGGTCTATGGCAAGCCGCTCGTCTATCTCGACAATGGTGCGTCGGCCCAGAAACCGCAGGCAGTCATCGACGCCATGACCAAGGCCTATTCCGAAGAATATGCCAATGTACATCGGGGCCTGCATTTCCTGTCGAACCTCGCGACGGAAAACTACGAGGCGGCGCGCGAAACTGTGCGCCGGTTCCTAAACGCACCTTCGGTCGACGAGATTATTTTCACGCGCTCCACGACCGAAGCGATCAACCTGGTGTCCTACGGTTTCGGGACGGATCTGATCGGCGAGGGCGATGAGATCGTGCTCTCCATCATGGAGCATCATTCCAACATCGTGCCCTGGCATTTCCATCGTGAGCGCAAGGGCGCGGTCCTGAAGTGGGTCTATGTCCGCGAAGACGGTTCCTTCGACCTCGAGGCCTTCGAAAAGGCGTTGACCGAGCGCACGAAGCTGGTCGCGATCACGCATATGTCGAATGTCCTCGGCACCGTGGTGCCGATCAAGGAGGTGTGCCGGATCGCGCACGAGCGTGATATTCCGGTTCTGGTGGATGGTAGTCAGGCCGCCGTTCACATGCCGGTTGATGTTCAGGACCTGGGTTGCGACTTTTACGTCTTCACCGGTCACAAGGTCTACGGGCCGACCGGAATCGGCGCGCTTTGGGGGAAGGCGGAGCTTCTGGAGCGTATGCGCCCCTTTAACGGTGGCGGTGAAATGATTGAGGCCGTGACGGAAGATAACGTCACCTACAATCATCCTCCGCATCGCTTTGAGGCCGGGACGCCGCCGATCGTCCAGGCGATCGGCTTGGGCGCCGCACTGGACTACATGGAGATGCTTGGGCGGGATCGTATCGCCGCACACGAGGCCGAATTGAAGGATTACGCGCACAAACGCCTTGCCGAGATCAACTCGCTGCGAATCTTCGGGGAGGCTCCGGGCAAGGGGGCGATCATTTCTTTCGAGATGGAAGGCGTTCACGCCCATGATGTGTCGATGATCATTGATCGCAGCGGTGTTGCGGTACGTGCGGGCACGCATTGCGCTCAGCCGCTTCTCGAGCGTTACGGCGTAACATCCACCTGCCGGGCGAGCTTTGGCCTCTATAATACGCTTGATGAAGTCGACCGTCTTGCGGAGGCGCTACAAAAGGCGCACGCTTTCTTTTCATGAGTGATGAGATGACCGATACGACAAACACGACGATTGAACCGGAAGGCCCGAACGAGGCTCGTATCGGATCCTCGTCGAGCACTATCCCCTCAGAAGAGCTCGAACGGTTGACGCACGATATCGTCGATGCGTTGAAGACGGTCTATGACCCGGAAATTCCTGTCGATATCTATGAACTCGGCCTAATCTATAAGGTCGATATAGAAGACGATCGCTCCGTCGCAATCGACATGACGCTGACGGCGCCCGGATGTCCCGTTGCCGGTGAAATGCCTGGTTGGGTGGAAGATGCCGTAGGCGCGGTGGCCGGCGTCGGTCCGGTTACTGCAACGATCGTCTTCGATCCGCCGTGGACGCCCGAGCGTATGTCTGAAGAAGCGAAGGTCGCGCTTAACTGGTTTTAAGATGCTCTTTTGATAACTATATCTAGGCTAACCGTAAGCGATCGGATGTGAGCGACAATGGCTAAGATGAAATTCCCGGTGATGAAGCTGACCGATGCGGCGGCTGACCGTGTTCGGGAAATTCTGGAAAATTCCGACAAACCTGCCCTCGGCCTAAGGGTCGGGGTGAACAAGGGCGGCTGTGCCGGTATGGAATACAGCATGGATATTGTCGAGGAGGCTTCCGCCGGCGACGACGTTATCGAGGAGAAGGGCGTGACGCTTTTCGTCGATCCGGCTGCGGTCCTTTTCCTGCTCGGCACGGAAATGGATTATGAGGTTACCAAGTTTCGATCCGGCTTCGTGTTCCGAAATCCGAACGAAGTTTCGGCATGCGGCTGCGGTGAATCGGTTGAGCTGAAACAGGCCGACCCGTCCTTGCTGGCTTCCTGATCCGAATACGAAACCGCTCTCGGCTATAAGCTGTCTTCTCGGCGCAGGTTTGTTTCCACGCACCCTCGTGCCGGCAGGATTTGAGGGTGAAGAAATGGTTGCTTCGTTCGTCGGATTCGGAAAACTTGGTTATGGCCGTTAGTTCCACACTCCAATATGTCGCAGACGTGGTGGCTGACCTTGGCGATATCCGAGTCAAACGCATGTTCGGTGGCGCGGGACTTCTCTGCAATGACCTAATGTTCGCGTTGGAAGCTGGCGGCGCGGTCTACTTCAAGGCGGATGAGGTCAATCGTCCGATATATGAGGGCGCGGGAAGCGTTCCATTCAGCTACGAAATGTCAGGCAAACCGAGATCAATGTCATACTGGTCGGTGCCTGAGAGTGCTGTGGATGATCCGGATGAAATACGAAAATTGGCGGTTGAAGCGCTGGAGGCTGCTCGCCGTTCTGACCGCAGAAGGAAGGTCGGCAACTAAAATCTGGCTTTAGGCAACCTGCGGTGCACTCTTCGATCCGTCCAGGTCGCTTTCGCCGCAAACCTGATTCCGGCCGCCATGTTTTCCGGCATAGAGCGCCTTGTCCGCCCGCGCGATAAATGAATGTGCCGTATCATCGCTTCGCATGGTCGCAGCGCCGATGGTTATTGTGATACGGCCAAGATTCTCCCCGGTAGAGCGTTTAACCAGTTCCTTTGACATGACGGCGCGGCGGATCTGCTCGGCAACGGACATTGCCTGTTGCAACGTCGTGTGCGGCATGAGAATGGCGAATTCCTCACCGCCGTATCGGCAAGGAACGTCTTTGCCTTTTACATTCTGCTTGGAGGCGACTGCCACGAGACGGAGAACCTGGTCTCCCGTCTGGTGCCCGTAGTTGTCGTTGAATCGCTTGAAATGATCAATATCGGTGATAAGCAGCGAGAGTGGCTCTTTTGTATCTGCCGCGTGGCGCATCATCCGTTCGATCGACTGATCGAAATGCTTGCGGTTGTAGAGGGTCGTCAACTCGTCGGTGACCGATTCATGCCTAATGGCTTCAAGGCTTTCCCGAAGCGATTCGATCTGCCCACGAGATTCAATCAGCTGTTGTTCCAGGGCGGAATTTGCTTGCGCGGTATCTGTCGTCGCCTTCAGCAGTCTGGTTATCAGCGAATTGAGCTGGTCAGGGCTCTGAAGGTTTTCAAGCGCAATTCTCGCGCCTTCCAGTGAGTTTCCGTATTCGGAAACAATATCCGAGTTCTGCGATAGCCGGTCCAGCATATCCCGGATTTCAGCGGAAAGCTTGGTACCCACCTTGTCGATCCGGTCGCCCAATCGGTTCGGAGACAAAAACCGGTTGTAGATTTCCTGTACGCTCTCGGAGGAAAGATGCTCTGCATCGTCAGAGACGTCGTTTACAGCCTTGTTGAGCGCATGATTGAAACCGGCTGCGTAGGTGTACCAGACTTCATAAAAGCGAGGATATGCGGGCAGCGCGTGCTGACGAAGATAGTCGAGCGCGCGTTCCGCATAGACGATTGTCCGGGTGTGATCGTCTTCCTGAGCCATACCCCATCCTGTACAGGTGGTCGCAAATCCAGCGACGACGCACTTGCTTCATGAAGTGCATGAATATTGGCGCCGAAGGTTTAAGGCGGGGTTAAACGAGGGGGAATTCTCCCTTTTTCGTCCCGAAATGTTTTCTGGGTCAGAAAGGTTTCTCTGGTATTAGCTCGCGCGCTTGGGCCGTATTTCTCTTAGGAGGAAGGCTGGAACCTGATCGCTCAAGCCGAACACAACGTTATCTGCGTTGCGTGAGCTTCTGTTATTCTTGCCCTTTGATACGCCGTTTGAAGAATTGTCGCCGCGGCTTCTCCGTTGAGACGGCGCATTGGTTGACTTGTGACTGTCATCCTTTGTCTTGCCATCGGCATCAGCCTGGTGACCTTTATCCGATTTGCCTTGGTCCTTGCGCGTTCGGCGTGCTTTCCTCTCTGCCGCCGCTGCTTCGAAGTCGGTCGCATCTCCGAGCCAGTCGATCTTTTGATCGATCAGCTTCTCGATGGCGTCGAGATATTTGCGATCCCCTGGCGTGACGATCGTCAAGGCGACACCGGTACGTCCGGCACGTCCTGTTCGGCCGATCCGGTGAACGTAGTCCTCGGCATGGGTCGGGATGTCGTAGTTAAATACGTGGCTCACCTCGGGAATGTCGAGGCCTCGAGCCGCAACGTCGCTGGCGACAAGGATCGAAATGGTCCCCTTCCGGAAATTGTCCAGCATCGTCATTCGGGAGCGCTGGTCCATGTCGCCGTGGAGCGCGCCAACCGAGTAACCATGCCGGTCAAGAGAGCGGAATACTGTCTGCACATCGCGTTTGCGGTTGCAAAAGACGATCGCGTTTTTAAGTTCTTCCGCTTGATCGATGAGCTCGCGCAAGGCTGCTCGTTTTTCGAAGTCCTTTATACCCGCTGCGAAAACCTTCTGCGTTATCGTGTCGACGGTGGAAGATGTCTTGGCAACTTCAACCCGAGCCGGATTGTGCAGGAAGGTTTCCGTCAGCCGCTGGATCTCGGGCGGCATGGTGGCGGAGAAGAACAGTGTTTGCCGCGTGAAAGGGATCAGCTTGCAGATGCGCTCGATATCGGGAATGAATCCCATGTCCAGCATACGGTCGGCTTCATCGATCACAAGGATTTCCACACCCTGCAGGAGGAGTTTGCCTCGTTCGAAATGATCGAGCAGGCGGCCGGGAGTGGCGATGAGCACATCCGCCCCCCGGTCGATTACCTTGTCCTGGTCGCCGAACGATGTGCCGCCTATAAGAAGCGCCACATTGAGCTTGTGGTTCGTGCCGTATTTCTGGAAATTGTCCTCTACTTGGGCCGCCAACTCGCGCGTCGGTTCCAGAATGAGCGTACGCGGCATTCGAGCTCGTGCGCGCCCTTTTTCCAGAAGCGTCAGCATCGGCAGCGTAAAGGAAGCGGTTTTACCCGTTCCCGTTTGCGCGAGGCCCAGGACATCGCGCCGTTGCAAGACGTGGGGAATCGCACCGGCTTGGATCGGCGTTGGTTCTTTATAGCCGGCGGATTCGACCGCCGAGAGGACTTTATCGCTCAGTCCAAGTGAGGAGAATGACATATTACCTTGATATCGCTCGATGAATTTTTGCTTCGCGTTGTGTTTGGCCGCCCGAGATCGCTTTTCTTCGGAGATGCCGCGATCTGCGCGCACACTAACGTTAGACTTGGAAATGTCAATGATCGCCCGGCAATATAATGTACGGACAAGAATTATCTTTCCGTATCTCGGCGAATCGATTGCTAGTTACTTGCAGGTTGATAAATGTAGGCATCCAATTTGTCTTCTTCCAGAAAGAGTTCATAAGTCATTTCATTGCCGTCGACGGTGAGCGTATCGACAAACGCTGTTGTGCCTGTCACTTCGCTTTCACTGCGAATGTCCAGAATGCGGTCGCCGGAGGTTTCCACCTCGCTCACTTCAATGTTCGATTGTGTCTTTCCGTCGCCGCGGGCTTGAATGAACAGGCGGTCCCGATCCGCAAGCCGCACGATCACGAAACGCAATCCGGAGTCTGTTGGGCCGGAGATTGCGGCGATCTGTAATGCGTCAACGGGAAATTGTCGTGCCGCATCCGCTATCTTGTCAGCCCGGGCGTCGCCAGGTGCGTTGGCGGCGATCAGAAGGGTGAGAGCGGCTGTTTGAATTCGCCGAATACTGGATTTGGCTGTCATCAGATCCCGAACCATCGCTTGTCGATGCGATTTTATATTGGCGCTGCAGAGCTTGCTGGCAAGCTGTCGCCTGAGCGCGATGCCGCTATGGTGTGGTCACGCTAGCGGGAGCAAGGAAAAGGTATTTTTATCGCCGGTGTAGGCATTGTCGTAAAATCGCAGAAAATCCTCCAGATATCTCGAATGGATGCGGCGCTTCGCGTCCTGTGGAAGCGCATTGTATCGCATTGCGTCTTCAAGAGCCGACGCTTCGTCGATTTCAGGATAGGGTCCAACATCCGCGAGGCGCGTTTGCGAAAGCAGGGATCTCAGGTCTTCCCAGTCGGTAGCCAGCCTCTCTGCGCGAATTAGCATCTCGGGGATCATGTTCCCTTTGTGGCAAAGCAGGGATGTCTGGCTGCGCGTATGATTGTCGGCGCGGGTGTCGCCGATCGTGCAGGCCCGTTGCACGAATTCCTCGAACTTCATTCCGCTTCGAAAGCCGCGGAGTTTCCATGCGTCGGAAACGGAGTCCCGTTCTGCTATCTGCCGGCGGTAGCATGCCGCGAGCCTGTGCCCGGGATGACGGATGATTGCGAATGAGAAGGCGGGCGTTTGCCGGTACAGGAGTTCGCGTGGCGAGACCAGTTTCGTGCCTTCTATCCAGCCTCCCGGGTTTTTCACGGAAACGGCTGTCGGTGCGCCTCTGCTTTCCCGGACAATATGCTCAAGCGGGTGCCGAAGCAGCATGCTTGCCGCGTGCGGTATCCTGATAAAGGCTATGTCCTTTTCCGCCATCAGCACGCAATGCCTGTCGCGAAGAGGGCGGCGGTTGCGGTCGAGAACTGTGTAAATTGACTTCAGCATTATTATCAAGATTGGACAATTGTTGGAGGCAAAACACTGTTTCGAGTCGCAATCTGCTGCAAGACACGAATACGCTATATAAACCGGGTATAGCAGGAAGGCGGTCAGCCCCGTATTTTCAACCGTCGTTAGCCGGGCCGCTCCAACGCGGCCCAACGAATAAAGCAAGATCCTAAACGTCCAGATCCTCCGCGAATTCGGCGTTGTCCTGTATGAATTGAAAGCGCGCTTCCGGTTTATTTCCCATAAGCCGGTCGATCGTTTCTTTCGTTGAAAGCTGATCGATATCCTCGATACGCACCTGAAGCAGTGTGCGTTTTTCCGGGGCCATCGTGGTTTCCTTGAGCTGGGCCGGCAGCATCTCGCCGAGGCCTTTGAAGCGCCCGATTTCGATCTTTCCCTTGCCTTTGAACTCTTTGGCGATCAACTCGTCCTTGTGCTGGTCATCCCTTGCATAAATAGTCTTTCCGCCCTGGCTCAGGCGGTAGAGTGGGGGAACGGCAAGGTAGAGGTGCCCGTTTGTGATCAGGTCGGGCATCTCGCGGTAAAAGAAGGTGATAAGAAGCGAAGCAATATGTGCGCCGTCGACATCCGCATCGGTCATGATGACGACCTTTTCGTAGCGTAAGTCACTGTCGCGGTAGGAATTCCGCGTTCCGCAGCCGAGCGCCTGAATAAGATCGGAAAGCTGCTGGTTGGCGGCCAGTTTGTCGCGGCCTGCGTTGGCGACGTTCAGGATCTTGCCACGTAAGGGCAGTACGGCTTGCGTTGCCCGGGCGCGAGCCTGTTTCGCCGAACCGCCGGCGGAATCGCCTTCCACGATGAAAAGTTCGGTGCCGGCTGCCTGGCTGGTTGAGCAGTCTGCGAGCTTTCCGGGAAGCCGCAGCTTTCGCACCGCAGTCTTGCGGGCGACATCTCTTTCCTGGCGCCTGCGAAGGCGCTCCTCCGCACGATCGATCACCCATTCCAGAAGTTTGTTGGCTTGGTTGGGCGAAGCGGTCAGCCAATGGTCGAATTGATCGCGCAATGCATTTTCCACGACCCGTGTCGCCTCGTTCGTCGCGAGCTTGTCCTTAGTCTGGCCCACGAATTCCGGTTCACGGATGAAGACGGAAAGCATCGCCCCGGCCGATGTAAGCACATCGTCGCCGGTGATCAGCGCGGCTTTCTTGTTGCCCGTCAACTCGCCGTATGCCTTCAGGCCCCGCAGGAGGGCATATCTCAGACCCGCTTCATGGGTCCCGCCTTCCGGAGTCGGCACGGTGTTGCAGTAGGAATTTATAAAGCCATCTCCCGCAAACCACGTGACGGCCCATTCTACGGCACCGTGCCTGCCGTTACTGTGCGTCCGTCCCGCGAAAACGTCGTCAATTACGCGGCGTTCCTTACCAAGGGCTTCGGTCAGATAGTCCTTTAGGCCGCCCGGGAAATGAAAAGTAGCTTCGCTCGGTGTCTGGTCCTTTTCGCCGATCAGTTCCGGCGCACAGCGCCAGCGAATCTCCACACCGGAGTAGAGATACGCTTTCGAGCGGGCCATCTTGAACAGTCGCGCTGGCTGGAAGCGTGCCGAACGCCCGAAGATTTCAGTGTCCGGCTTGAATTTTATTACCGTGCCGCGCCGGTTGTGGACGTCGCCCACATTGGCCAGCGGGGATTGGGCGAGCCCGCGCTTGAATACCTGGCGATAGAGCTTGCGTGAGCGAGCGACCTCTACGATCAATTCCTCAGACAATGCGTTTACGACCGATATGCCGACGCCATGCAGACCACCCGAAGTTTCGTACACCTTGCTGTCGAATTTACCGCCGGCATGCAGCGTGGTCATGATGACTTCGAGCGCTGATTTGCCCGGAAACTTCGGATGTGGGTCGACTGGAATGCCTCGGCCATTATCCGTTACGCTTAGGTAGCCATCCGCATCCAGCACCACCTCGATCCAGCTCGCATGGCCTGCCACGGCCTCGTCCATCGAATTGTCGATGACTTCCGCGAAGAGGTGGTGAAGCGCCTTTTCGTCGGTGCCGCCAATGTACATGCCAGGCCTGCGGCGCACGGGCTCCAGGCCTTCAAGCACCTCGATATGGTCGGCCGTATAGTCGCTGTCGATTGCCGACGAACCGCGTGGCTGCACAGGAACTTCCTTCAGCTTTTCGCGGCGCTTCTCCGCTGTCGCTTTTCCATCGTCCGGCTCGGGGCCGGTCGCATCGGCATTTGCGAACAGATCGTTTTTTGCGCTCATCTGGCTTTACCGTTTCGAGGTGCGCTTCACCATGGCCCCTTCATTGTGCTTCGAAGCTTCGTGTTCAGGGTCGGAGAAGGAGAGTGAGGCGAATCGCTGACCATTGTGGCAGTTACGCGACAGCGGGACAAAGTTTCGATTTACCTTATGCCCGCAATTCTAAAGCATATCCCGCCAAAACGAAATCAGGTCTGGCGGCAAGAATATATCGCAACGATTTGATTTCATGTCGATTTCTTGCTTCTGGAAAGTGGTCTCACTTGCGTAGGGAATCCTCTTTGCATTCGATGCATGGGAAGGCTTCAAGTCACTGGTTTAGGGTGTTGCGAAAACCAAATCTAAACCCGGTCATGTTCAAATGATTTCAATGTGAAACGACAGATGGGTCCAGATCCTAATGCCGAGGCCCTACGGCCTTTCGACCAGCGTCCCTGCGCGTGCCCGCCGCGCTGTGTCGTGCATTGCTTCGCCCGTCATGGGTTTGCCCGTTCTGTTGTTCTGCTGCAACAGCTGAATCGGAATGCTTAGGGTATCTTGGATCTTGAAAAGTCTTGCCGCCATTCGGTCAAGATCTGCGGGCTTGTCGCTTTTGTCGGCCCGCGGCCGATGGCGGGCCAACTGCAGCGGATGTCGTTGCATCCGATGTCGATATTGGTGGCGAGATTCGGTCGGTCTTCCCTCGTTTTCGGGGGGTAGCGGATGGGGAGTGGACAACAAGAGTTTCATGGATCGGCAAATGATCTGAATTACGCCGTAGTATCGCCGAAAAATCCCTGCACAGTGTTGGTAATTCAGCCCCGCACGCAGGGTCCCGAGGTCGACGGTGGCAGGTGAGTGCGAATGGGTAGCGCCGGGAAAACCGGCCGGTAACAGAGAGGCGTCTTCGCTAATCCGGCGAATGACGAACGGATGTCATGCGATCGAAGAGATCGGGGATTTATCTTGCCTTGCTGGCTGCGGCGACGATTGTTGCCGGGCCTGCGCTGGCGCTGGATGAAAAGAAGGCAACCGAGGGTGGTGTCGTTGAGCCTTCGGATCTTTCTCCCGGCGAAGCGCTGCGCGTGGGAACCCGTTTCTACTATTCCGGCGAAAAGGCGCGTGCAGTGGATTCGCTGCGCTTCGCAGCGGAGAACGGCCACCCTCTGGCCGCCTGGAAGCTTGGCAAGATGTACGCCGCCGGGGATGGCGTGAAGGAAGACGATCTTAAGGCGTTCGAATATTTCCGCCAGGTCGCGAGCCAGTATGGTGATGACAGTCCGACGTCGCCTCGCGCCCCATTCGTGGCCAGTGCGTTCGTTGCGCTTGGCAGCTATTATCTGACAGGTATCGGTGAAAGCTCCGTACAGCCTAACGTCGCACGGGCGCGCGAAATCTTCACCTATGCCGCGTCCTATTTCGGCGATGCAGACGCTCAGTATCAGCTCGGTAAGCTTTATCTGGCGGAAAGCAGCCCGAACAAGCAGATGGCCGCCCGATGGCTGAAGCTTGCCGCGCGCAAGGGGCATGTCGACGCTCAAGGGCGGCTGGGTGATCTTTTGTTCACGTCTAGCTTCCATGGCGATGCCAAGGTGCGCGGGCTTATGTGGCTCAACATCGCGCGAGCCAGCGCCACCGGGCCCGAACGGCAATGGATTGTCGATGCGCAGGAGCGCTGTTTCGGGCTGGCGGACGAAAGTATTCGCCGGCGGGCGGAGCGGCTTTCCAATGCCTGGCTTGAGAAGAATGCCCCGGTATTGGCCGACAGCGGACAATAAAGTCAGAGACAGGCGCGGCTAACGGCATTCGCAAGAACGTAGTATTTGGGTCTTTCAGCCTTTTGATGCGTTCGGCCGTGTTGTGTTCTGTGCAGGATTAGGCGTGTCGTTGAGGTCGGGCACGTCGAGTGAAGTTATCGGACATTGTGTCTCGATGCGCTGCCAGGAGGTGTTGTTCAGCACGATCTGGCATTGCGCCAGCCATGGGCCGTTTGGCCCGCTCAGGCATACCACGTCGCCCAATTGATAGTCGGCTCCGCGGTAGCGGCAGGTACAGTCGATGTTTTCGCCGGCCCAACTCTTCAAAGTGGACGCGGGAAAAAGAGCAAGCGCCATCAGGAGGGCGCTAATGACTTTCCACCTCATGGACAAATATTAGCACGAACCGCCTGTCGTGCGCAGATCATTTGTTGTAGGTGTTCCAGCCGTTGATGCGCCGCCACTCGCCAAGATTGACGCCTTGTCCGTCGACCACGTGGTAGGTGTCATGAGCGGCGGCCGTCATGCATGCGTGGTTCGCAAGGACTTGAAGTCGGCTTCCGATCGGAAATCTCGTGAAATCAATTTCCTGACCGTCGCGGGTTGTGACATAGCCGTGCTCCTGGCTCACACCTTCCATTGTGAGATTCGGGATGACCTTGCCGTCTTCGTCCGCAAGGAATCCGTAGCCACAGTCGTTTTCCTGTGTCGCACAGGAGCGATCTTTCGATAGGGCGAGCCCGCCTGCGTCCAGGATCAGCCGGTTCAGGTGCGGGGCGTGGCTGATGACGCTTGCAAGCACGCTTACTGCCATGTCGTCGAGAGTCGTAACGCCGAGGTTCGCCTGGAAAACGTCCTGGAACATGTACACGCCAGCCCGAACTTCCGAAACACCGTCGAAGGAGCGTCCGAGCTGGGCTGTGGGCGTCGATCCGACGCTCACGATCGGACGTGGAATTCCCGCCTCGCGAATTGCATCCGCGGCCGCCACCGTGGTGCTTCTTTCCTGTTCGGCCATAGCCTCGATCTTGGCGAGAGAATTGGCGCTATAGCTCTCCCCGCCATGCGCCATGACGCCGAAAAGCTGAAGCCTGTCCGCATCGTGGACCGTTTGCGCGATCTCGATCAGCCGGGCTTCGTCGGGCCGCAATCCCGTCCTGTGCCGGTCGACATCGATTTCGAGAAACACCCTCAGCGGCGGTCCATCGATCGTTGCGGAGGCCAATGCCCTTGCCGTTTCCAGCGTGTCGAGACAGACGGCTACATCCACTCCCTTGCGATTGAGAGCGGACACCCGGTCCAGTTTCGACGGAATGATGGATACCGCATAAAGGATGTCCGTCAGGCCGTGGGCCGCAAAATATTCAGCCTCCCGCAGTGTCGATACGGTCCACCTGTCGGCCCCGTGTTCCGCGCAGATGCGTGCGACGTCGATGGATTTTGCGGTCTTCAGATGCGGCCGCAGCGGGACACCGATCTCGCGGAAGCGATCCGCCATTGCCTTGATATTTCGTTCCAGCCGATCGCGGTGAAGGATCAGACAAGGCGTTTCGAGATCGGCGGGAAGGGGCATCGTCAGATTTCTCGCACCATGGAAATGTCTTTTCAGGTGGCCAGGTTCACCCAGACGGGAACATGATCGGACGGTTTTTCCCAGCCGCGCACGTGCTTGTCTATACCGCAATCTTTAAAAAGGTCAGTTGCTTGCGGCGACATGAGGATGTGGTCGATGCGAATGCCGTTGTTCTTCTGCCACGCACCTGCCTGATAGTCCCAGAAGGTATAGACGTCCGCGCCGTCGGTGGTTGCCCGCAACGCTTCGGTGAAGCCCAGGTTGGCAAGCGAGCGAAAAGCCTGCCTGCTCTCCGGCTGAAAGAGGGCGTCTTCGACCCAATTTTCAGGGTTTTTCGCGTCGATCGGGTCGGGTATCACATTGTAGTCGCCAAGCAGGAGAAAGACTTCTTCGCCCGCCAGATTTTCCATCGCCCGTTTTTGCAGACGCTCCATCCAGGAGAGTTTGTAGGTGAATTTCTCGCTGCTGACCGGATTTCCGTTCGGCAGGTAAAGGCAACCGACGCGCACCGTCCGCGCAGTATTGGGCAGGGGGACGATACCCTCGATATAGCGGGCCTGTTCGTCGCCATCGTCGCCCGGTAGCCTGCGAATCACCTCATCGAATGGAGTTTTGGACAGGAGAGCGACGCCGTTGAAGCCTTTTTGTCCATGCGTTTCAACGTTGTAGCCGAGATCTTCGAACGCCTCGCGGGGAAAGCTTTCGTCAATCGACTTGATCTCCTGCAGGCAAGCAATGTCGGGGGTTGTTTCCTTCAACCAGTCGAGAACGGTATCTATACGCGCTTTCACGCCGTTGATGTTCCAGGTGGCGATCTTCACGCGCAACTCTCCTGAAGTGTTTTTTTGGTATCGAACGGTTTGTCGCGTCAGAACACCGAAAAGCTCGTGCCGCAGCCGCAGCCTGCTGTGGCATTCGGATTGTTGATCTGGAATGCCTGCCCGATAAGATCGTCGACGAAATCGATCTCCGATCCTTCCATATATTGCATGGATACCGGATCGATAAGCACGGTCGCGCCATCGCGTTCAAGAACGAGATCGTCGGCTTCCCGTTCGCTCACAAGGTCGTACTTATATTGAAAACCGGAGCAGCCGCCACCTTCCACGCTGACGCGCAGAACCGTGCCGGGAGCTTCCTTCGACAGGATCTTGGCAATCCGGCGCGCGGCGCGTTCCGTTATGACGACAGGCGTGCTGATCGTTTCGGTCATTATCTGATATCTCGGCTCTTTGAGCGGGCGTGACCGGAAATCCGTGTCATGATCGCTCCGCCCTTGTTTGAAAGCTTATCAGATAGGTATGAACGGGCGAAGTGTCCGTCAATAAGCTTTCCTTTGCTGGAAGTTCATCGGGGTCAGAATCCAAGCGGGAGCCGATATGGTCGCCACATTGGGATACGGGGCGCAGCCGCGCGC
Organism: Hongsoonwoonella zoysiae; assembly: GCF_013266695.1. Classification (GTDB taxonomy): domain Bacteria; phylum Pseudomonadota; class Alphaproteobacteria; order Rhizobiales; family Stappiaceae; genus Hongsoonwoonella; species Hongsoonwoonella zoysiae. The sequence continues at coordinate 690,707 of NZ_JABRXF010000002.1, read as the reverse complement.
GGCATATGCGGTCAATCCGGATGAAAGCCGGGGCAGGCTTTATCCGGAGTCGGAGAGCCCTACGCGCACGCCCTTTCAGCGTGATCGAGACCGGATCATTCATTCCGCAGCATTTCGCCGTTTGAAACACAAAACGCAGGTTTTCGTCTATCACGAGGGCGATCATTACCGCACGCGCCTCACGCACACGATCGAGGTCTCGCAGATTGCGCGTTCGCTGGCCCGCGCCTTGCGGCTCGATGAGGATCTGGCGGAATGCCTGGCACTCGCACACGACCTTGGCCATACGCCTTTTGGTCATGAAGGCGAGGATGTCATGCATGAATGCATGGCGCCTTACGGCGGGTTCGACCATAACGCCCAATCCTTGCGCGTCGTGACGAGGCTGGAGCGCCGCTATGCGGATTTCGACGGCCTGAACCTCTCATGGGAAACGCTGGAGGGCCTCGTCAAGCACAACGGGCCGTTGATAACGCGCGAGGGTGAACCTCTCTGCAAATTCGCCGGTACCGAATTGCCTTTCGCCGTTCGCAAATTCGCCGAAGAATACGATCTCTGGCTGTGGTCCTGGCCCAGCGCGGAAGCGCAGGCGGCAGCGATCGCCGACGATATCGCCTATGACGCGCATGATCTGGATGACGGATTGCGCGCCGGCCTCTTCGAAGTTGAGGAAATGCGAGAGGTACCCTTCCTCGCCAGCATTCTTGAGGAGGTGGATGACCGTTATCCGGGCCTCGAGCTGCCGCGCAGAATCCATGAAATCGTGCGCCGCTCCATTACGCGGATGGTAGAAGATGTGATTTCGGAAGGAATTCTGCGCCTTGGCAAGCTTGATCCGCGGTCCGCGAATGACATTCGCAATGCCTCCGGAGCCATGGTCGACTTTTCTCCGGGCATGCAGCTTGCGGAAAAAGAGGTGAAAGCCTTCCTGTTCGCGCATGTCTATCGCCATGAAGAGGTTCTTGCCGTCAGAAGGCGGGTTTCGAAGGTTGTGCGGGACTTGTTCGACCGTTACATGGCCGAGCCTGCCGCCATGCCCGACGAATGGCATGAAGGTCTGGAAGGTGCGGATAGGGCGGGCATTGCCCGGCGCGTTTGTGACTATATCGCCGGGATGACGGACCGTTATGCCGTCGATGAGCATCGCCGGTTGTTTGACGATACACCTGAATTGGGTTAGTTCCCCGCAAAGTTCCCGAGATTGAAATTCCCGAAATGGAAAAAGACGCGCTGTCGGCGATTGCCGCCAATGCGTATCACGCCGAGTGCATCAATGAACCTGTTTGCCGATTTCTCCGCCCGCGTGCGTAACTCCGTCGAAAGCCTCGAACTGAACGGCGATCGAGCGCCATTAGACCTGTCGCGGATCGTTGTGGAGCCGCCACGCGATCCTGCGCACGGTGATCTTGCGACCAACGCGGCGATGGTGCTTGCCAAGCCGTTAAAGACGAACCCGCGAGAGCTTGCGGGTCGCATCGCAGAAGCTCTCCTTCAGGATGGCGACATTGTCTCTGCCGATGTCGCGGGGCCGGGCTTTATCAATCTTCGTCTAGCAGACTCGGTGTGGCAGAAAATTCTCGGTTCCGTCCTCGATGCTGCTGAGAATTTCGGGCGATCCGTCTTCGGCGAGGGCAAGAAGGTTAACGTCGAATATGTCTCGGCGAATCCGACCGGGCCAATGCATGTCGGCCACTGCCGGGGTGCGGTCGTGGGCGATGCGCTTGCGAACCTGCTTGCTTTCGCCGGCTATGATGTGACGCGTGAGTATTACATCAATGATGCCGGCGTTCAGATCGATGTGCTCGCCCGCTCTGTCTTCCTGCGCTATCGCGAGGCGCTGGGTCAGGAGATCGGGACGATTCCGGAAGGTTTTTATCCCGGAGACTACCTTGTGCCGGTAGGAAAGGCGCTTGCGGAAAAACATGCCGATGCGCTTTTGGAGATGGAAGAAGGCGAATGGCTTCCCCTTATACGTGAATTCGCGATCGAGGCGATGATGGAGCTGATCCGCGAGGACCTGGCGCTTCTGAACGTCCATCACGAGGAGTTTTTCTCCGAACGCTCGCTGCATGATCGCTCAAGGGGCGGCAAGTCGGAGATCGACGAGATGCTGGAGGATCTCCGCGAACGCGATCTCGTCTATGAGGGGAAGCTGCCGCCGCCCAAAGGCCAATTGCCGGAAGACTGGGAAGACCGCGAGCAGACGCTTTTCCGGGCGACCGACTATGGTGACGATATCGACCGGCCGCTCAAGAAATCGGACGGCTCCTATACGTATTTTGCGGCGGATGTCGCTTATTTCCGCTCCAAGTATCTGCGCGGCTTCAAGGAGATGATCTATATCCTCGGCGCGGATCATGGAGGTTATGTGAAGCGGCTTGAGGCCGTCGGCCGAGCGGTCTCCGGCGGCGAGGCGGAGGTGATCGTGCGCCTCTGCCAGCTTGTGAAGCTATTCCGTGCGGGCGAGCCGGTGCGCATGTCCAAGCGCTCGGGCGATTTCATCACGTTGCGGGACGTGGTGGAGGAGGTCGGGCGCGATCCCGTACGCTTCATGATGTTGTTCCGCAAGAACGACGCCCCGCTCGATTTCGATTTCCAGAAAGTGACGGAGCAGTCCAAGGACAATCCGGTTTTCTATGTTCAGTACGGACATGCCCGGTGCCGCTCGGTCATGCGCCAGGCGCGCGAGGAGATGGGCGATGCGGATCTTTCGCAAGGCGCATTGCGGAGCGCGGATTTCGCTCTGTTGAGTGATTCGGGTGAAAAGGAGCTGATCGCGCGCCTTGCCGTCTGGCCAAGGGTTGTCGAAGCGGCGGCCGAGGCGCATGAGCCGCACCGCATCGCGTTTTACCTGCATGATCTTGCTAGTACGCTGCATTCACACTGGAATAGAGGCAAGGATCTGCCGCAATTACGCTTTATTAACGCTAAAGAACCACAAACGACACTGGCACGCCTAGCATTGGTTAAGGCTATCTCGTTTGTGCTTGCGTCGGGACTTGATATTCTTGGCGTCGACGCTCCCGAGGAGATGCGGTAACCGCATAGCGCGTCCGGTTCGATTTGCGGGAACTGTCTTGCCCGTGACGAACGCAACGAAGCGGAGAAACCGGATAAGACATGTCCAGTCGCTCGAATTTTCCGATGCCCGATAGCAATCGTCCGGCTGACCGGCATGCGCGGGGTGATGGCGCTCCGGAGTTCGAAGAGGACCCGCTCGTTGAGCTTGCCCGCATCGTAAGTGAAGGAAGTGGCGGCTATCAGCGGCGTCAGGATGCCGCGCCCGAGCCGCAATCTCTCGACCCGGTTCCTTCGCAGCCCCGGCATGAGCTGTCACATTGGTCGGACGAGCCGCTGCGTGGTTCTGTCGAGGAAGCGCACCATGAGGAGCCGGCGACTGAAGGCGAGCTTTACCAGGAGGACGACGGGCAAGGGACGGTGCCTGAATATTCGCCTTATGGTGCTGAGGAACCGGCTTATGAGGAGCCTGAATATGAACGGGCGCCTGAGGCTTATGAGGATTCGTATCAGGCAGAACAAACCGTTCAGCAATACACCGAACCGGCTCCATATGCGGACCACGCTTATAGTGCGCCGCAACATGGCGAACCTGTAACTCAGCCTGACGAGGGATATAGCGCAGAGCCCGACAATGCTCCTGCTTCCTATGACGATGGTTACGGCCAGGCCCACGAGCCTGAGGAGCTTGTTGAGCAGGCACCTCAGGGCGACGCGACCGCAGGTTTCGAGGATGAATTGCGTTCCGCGTTCGACATCAGCATCGGCGGTCGGGCAAGGTTCGAGCAGGAACCTTCTGCGGAACAGCCGGCTGGCGCTGAGGGGGAGCCTTCAGCCGCAGAGGATGATTTCGATGATCTGTTCGTGGATGAAGCGCGGTCCGCGCCTTCTGCCGCCGCTACGTCGTCGGTAGAACCTCAAGCTCCGCATTATGAGGTTGCCCGGGAGAGAGCGCCCGCGGAAGAAAGATATGAGCGGGATGTCGGGCAAGAGGGAGATTATTACGAGGAAGAAAAGCCGCCGGAAGGTGGTTATGACCTTGATGCCGTAGCGCGCGCGATGCAGGAGAGCGACCCGGCCCTGACCGGTCACGGCGTCTTGCCTCCTCATCCGGAAGCGGAAACGCGAGCGGCGCCTGAAGGGCGCGGCAAGCGCCGGGGGCTTGCGGTCGCAGTGGCAATAGTCGGCCTTGCCGTTGTCGGCGGTGCGGCGTTTGCTCTCATCGACTTCGGCGACTCCGGCGTCGATATCGGCCCGCCGCCGGTAATAGCTGCTCAGGAAGGTGATTTGAAGATATACCCGGCTACCGAAGAGCCGAAGGAGCAGACGCAAAGCAAGCTGATCTATGACCGCGTGCGCGGCGTCGAAAGTACCGGTGAGGAACGCCTTGTCCTGCCCGATGAAACGCCCGTCGCCTCTCTACCGCCGGCACCTGAAACGACCGAGCCCGCCGCGACGGACGGTACCACGCGCACCGTCGCGCCGAAGCGCGTCCGCACGGTGATCGTGCGCCCGGATGGTACGATCATTTCCGGCAGCGATGGTGTGGAAGATACGGCTGAAACGGCGGCCCTGTCGGAGCCGGCACTGCCGTCCACGTTGGGCGAAACGGCTGCGCCAGGCCTGCCAGATACGACAACGCCGCCCGCATCCACGCCTGATCTCGCACGACTTTCCGGCGTACAAAGTGCCGCTCCCGCCAGCACTGCCGCACCTGGGGCTACGCCGCAGCAACCGCGGGAAGAAGCCGCTGACCGAACTGCCCCCGAAGCTGCCCCTGTTCAGGGCGAGGCCGTGCTGCCGCGCGCAAAGCCGGATGCCCCTCGCACGGTCGTCGCCTCCGCGCCGGCTGCTACCAGCGGTCAGGCGTCCGCTGACCAGTCCGACGGCGGGCCGCTCGATCTTACATCGCAGCAGCAGGCGGGCGCACCGCCACGGCCCTCGGCAGCCGCCACGCAGCCGCAACGCTCTCAGCCTGCGGCGTCCTCAAGCGGGAGTATCCCTGCGGGCGCTTACATCGTGCAGGTTTCTTCACAACGTACCGAAGATCAGGCCCGGCAGGCGTTTGAAGGCCTGCAGGGGCGTTTCCCGTCGGTACTCGGTTCGGTTACGCCGGTTATCCAGCGTGCGGACCTTGGGGATCGCGGCGTGTTCTATCGTGTGCGCATCCCTGCCTCCTCGCGCGATGAGGCGATCGGCCTTTGCGAGAACCTGAAAGCTGCGGGTGGGGACTGCTTCGTGCGGCGCAACTGATAACGCGGTCCGTCTGATCCGCAATACCTCATCTTTCGGCTCCGTGCCGCTGTCCGGACAGGTAGTTGATGGCAAAGGCATTCATCTGTGGTGCATCGTCGACAAGCCTGTCGATCGATGAGCGCGCGTTTTTCGCCGCCGAGCGGCCCTGGGGCTTAATTCTCTTCGCCCGGAATTGCCACGAACCTGAGCAGATCCGCGATATCGTCGCAGAATTTCGCGAATGTGTGGCTGATATCGACGCACCGGTTCTGATCGATCAGGAAGGTGGGCGGGTGCGCCGTCTTCGCCCGCCAATGGTCGCCGATTATCCGCCCGGTGATACTTATGGCCGGATATTCGCCCGCGACAGGCACGCGGGCCTGCGCGCGGCCTGGCTCGGTGCCCGCCTGATCGGCGGTGACCTTCGTGATCTCGGGATTAATGTCGACTGCCTGCCGATCGTGGATGTGCGTTTCCCCGATACCGATGATGTGATCGGCGATCGCGCCTATGGCGATACGCCGGACCAGGTCGCCGAGATTGGCAGGGCCATAGCGTCCGGTCTTGAAGCGGCGGGTGTTTTGCCTGTTCTCAAGCATATTCCCGGACATGGCCGGGCGACGGTGGATAGCCACCATGAGCTGCCTGTTGTTGACGCTGCGAAAACGGATCTCTACAACGTTGATTTCGTGCCGTTTCGCAGGTTGAGCGACTTGCCCCTCGCCATGACGGCGCATATCGTCTACAGAGCGCTTGACCCGCAAAACTGCGCCACGCATTCGTCGAAGGTGATTGCGGAGATCATTCGCGGCGAAATCGGCTTTGATGGCTGCCTGATGAGCGATGATGTTTCCATGCGCGCTCTTGGTGGCGATATGCGAGAGCGCGTTACAGGCCTCTTTGCTGCCGGGTGCGATCTCGCCTTGCATTGCAACGGCGATTTTGCGGAAATGCGGAATGTCGCAGCGGCATCGCCTGAATTGCGCGGAAAGGCGCTGGTGAGGGCGAATGCCGCGAAAGCCCGGATTCATGCTCCCGAGCCGGTCGACCGGGGTGCTCTTCGCGAGGAGTTCGAGCGGTTGATCGGAGATTGAACGCGAGAAAAGCGTGTCGAGCCGTTCGTGAAGGAGACCGCTCATGCCCGCTTCGGGTGACGGGCCGTCGGTGCAGGACGATTTTCTGGATGGCGCGGGCGGATCTTCAGCGCTCGGGGCGGAGCGCGCCACGGATGACCCGGCTTTTGTGGTTGATGTGGACGGTTTCGAAGGCCCGCTAGATCTGCTCTTGTCCTTGTCGCGCAATCAGAAGGTCGATCTCACTCGCATCTCCATCCTGGCGCTTGTCGAGCAATACCTTCGGTTTGTCGCCGAAGCGCGTCGGCTGAGGCTTGAGCTTGCCGCCGACTATCTCGTCATGGCCGCCTGGCTTGCCTATCTGAAGTCGCGGCTTCTAATTCCTGAAACAAGGAACGACGACGAACCGACCGGCGAGGAACTGGCGGCTGCGCTTGCGTTCCGCCTTCGCCGCCTCGAAGCCATGCGGGAGGCCTCAGCCAGGTTGCTTGCGCGCAATCGCCTCGGGCGGGACGTTTTCGCGCGCGGAATGCCGGAAACGGTCTCGATAGAGCGTGTCGGCCACTACAAGGCCTCGCTTTACGATCTTTTATCGGCCTATGCCTCTCAACGGCAGCGCCAGTCGGTAACGTCGGTTCATGTCCGCCGGCGCACTGTCTGGTCGCTTCAGGAAGCCCGGGATTTGCTTGTGCGCCTGATCGGCCAGACGCTGGACTGGACGCCGATCGATTCCTATCTCTTGCGGTATATCGCGGACCCTGGGCAACGCTCCACAGTGCTCGCCAGCTCTTTTTCGGCCAGTTTGGAACTTGTCCGGGAGGGGGAAATCGAGCTAAGGCAGTCCGGTCCCTTCGAGCGGCTATACCTGCGTAAGCGTTCGGGAGAAGAAAACGCGCAGCAGGCCGAAGGCCCGCCCGGTGATGGAGAACAGACAAATCGCGATGAATGAGGCGGAAGGCTCCGGCGCTCAATCCGTGGAAACGGGAAAAACGGCTGGCGGACGGCAGCGCGATGACCATTCCGGCATTCGCATGCTGGAAGCACTGCTCTTTGCTTCCGGCGAACCGCTCGGTGTCGAGGAACTTGAAAAACGCCTGCCTGGAGATCACGACATAAGGGCGCTCCTCACGGAACTGCAGCGCCAGTATGCGACGCGCGGTGTAAACGTCGTCAACGTTGCCGGCAAATGGGCGCTGCGCACCGCCGAAGATCTTTCATACCTTCTTCGCCGGGAACAGATCGAAGAACGCAGATTGTCGAGGGCCGCCTTGGAAACGCTGGCGATCATCGCCTACCACCAGCCGGTCACGCGCGCTGAAGTTGAAGAAATTCGCGGCGTGTCGACGTCAAAGGGCACGCTCGACGTCCTCATGGAGACCGGATGGGTACGCATGCGGGGTCGGCGGCGTACTCCGGGCCGACCGGTCACTTATGGGACGACGGAAGCGTTTCTGGAACATTTCTCGATTGCCGCAATCGGTGACCTGCCAGGCCTTGAGGAACTGAAAGGCGCAGGCCTTCTCGACAGCGCGGTTCCGGCCAATTTCCAGGTGCCGATGCCCGATGATTCAAGCGATCTTCAGGAAGATGAAGATCCGCTCGAACAGACGCTGCTCTTCGATACGGCCGACGATGAAGACGGTGAGACGGATCCCAGATGACCATGTCGATAAATCCCCGGAACGCGGCGAATTCGGCGGGCCGCTGGGGCGTGCGCGGCACTGCCGCGGCGACCATCGCCGCCCGGCTTGCATTTGAGCGTGTCAGCCACGATTATGATGGCGTTTCCTCCGTGCGCGACGTTTCGCTCACTATTGAGCCTGGCGAGGTTCTTTGCCTTCTTGGTCATTCCGGCTGCGGCAAGACCACGCTTCTGCGCCTCGCCGCGGGTATCGAACGGCAGTCGGCCGGCCGCGTTCTGATCAACGAGCAGGAGGTTGGCGGTCCTTCCCGGTTCCTGCCGCCGGAAAAGCGCGGCATCGGGCTCATGTTTCAGGACTATGCGCTGTTTCCGCATCTTTCCATCATTGATAACGTGATGTTCGGCCTGCGCGGGCTTTCGGCGGAGGACGCCCGCCGTGAGGCTCTTGCCGCGCTGTCTCGCGTTGGTCTTCATGGCTATGCCGAAGATTATCCGCATGCCCTTTCCGGGGGCGAGCAGCAGCGCGTGGCGCTTGCAAGGGCCATTGCCCCGCGCCCTGGCGTTCTTTTAATGGATGAGCCGTTTTCAGGACTTGATCGAAGGCTCCGCGACAGCGTGCGCGACGAAACGCTCTCTGTGCTGCGAGAAACCCGCGCAACCTGTATCCTCGTCACGCACGACCCCGAGGAAGCCATGCGCATGGGCGACCGTATCGCCTTGATGCGAAAGGGCGCGATCACGCAGCTTGGTACGGCGGACGAGCTTTACAATCACCCCGTGGACCTATTCGTCGCCCGATTCTTTTCGGAACTCAACGAGATTGAAGGCGTGGCGGAAGCGGATGCCGTCGAGACCGTGTTCGGCCGTTATGCCGCACCTGGTGTGAAGCCGGGCGATAACGTCGATGTGTCCCTCCGTCCGCAGGGAATAATGCTGGGGGAGCCGGGGGAAGGGCGGGCCGGACGCGTTTTGCGCCGGCGTTTTGTTGGCGAGGTGGACCTGATCGACCTTGCGGTGGAGGGCCTTGAGCACGAAATAAAGGCCAGGGTCCGTGACGGTGGCCGTTTTGCGGTCGGCATGGATGTCGGGGTTCGAGCCGACGAAAGGGACGTGCTGGTCTTCAAGCGCGACGAAAGTTGAATGACAGGTGGGCGAATGAGCGGTGCAACTTCCCAATCGATTGGTTGCGAAAGCTTCGTCTTTCCTGCAATAGTGCCGCGCCGGTCGCAGAGCCGGTCCTGGGCATGGTCCCGCGAAATGGACCCGTTTTGCGGATTGAACCAGCCTGCGGCTGCGTGAATAAGGGTCGGCTTCTTGAAGCTCCGGACAAGATGATCTGGAGGGAAGCCGGTCGACGACAAGGAGTTTGACGTATGGGTATCAGCTTTTGGCAGATCCTGATCATCGCGGTGATCATCGTTCTGCTTTTCGGCCGCGGCAAGATTTCAGAGCTGATGGGCGACGTCGCTAAGGGCATCAAGAGCTTCAAGAAGGGGCTCAACGAGGACGATACCGCGGAAGCCGAGAAAGTCGATCCGAAGACGATCGATCACAATCCGGCCGAGAGCGCATCCGCTCAGCAATCCAAGGACAAGTCCAAGGCCAGCTGACGCCTTGCGGCGCGGTTGGCTGAGGGTGGCGGCGGCTCATGTTCGATATCGGCTGGACGGAACTTCTCGTGATCGCGATGATCGCGATAATCGTCGTGGGTCCAAAAGACCTGCCGAAAATGCTGCGCACCTTCGGGCAGACGGTGGGCAAGCTTCGGCGCATGGCCGGCGAATTCCAGTCGACCTTCAACGAGGCCTTGCGCGAGGCGGAACAACAGGCCGACATCGCGGATATGAAGAAGCAGGTCGAAAAGGCTGGCAACTTCGATCCGCTGTCGGACCTTAAGAAGTCGATCGAGACCGAGCCGAAGAAGCCCAAGCCTGCCGAAAAGGTGGCGCCAGGCGATGCGTCGGCTTCGGTTGGCGGCAAGCGGGAAGAGGCGCCTGAGAAAGTGGAAACCACGGCGGAACCTGCAGATGCGGGTGAGGCGGCCGTCGACGGTCGGGCCGCCGCCGGGGCGGATCGGGGCGTTGACGAGAAGAAGGCCGCTGAAGGCTCTAAGGCATGACGCAGGAAGATATCGACGCCAGCAAGGCGCCGCTCATCGAGCATCTGATCGAGTTGCGTCAGCGGCTCATGAAGTCGGTGATAGCAATCATCATTGCTTTCATCGCCTGCTTCTACGTAGCGACCGACATATTCAACATCCTGATCGTGCCGTATGAGCAGGCGGCGGGCACCGAACGCTCGATCGAGCTAATCTACACGGCGCCGCAGGAATATTTCTTCACGCAGTTGAAGCTGGCGCTTTTCGGTGCGTTGTTCCTCGCCTTTCCGGTGATCGCCTCGCAAATTTACATGTTCGTCGCGCCCGGGCTCTACAAACATGAGCGCGGCGCGTTCCTGCCGTTCCTGGTCGCAACGCCGATTCTTTTTCTGATCGGCGCCGCACTCGTCTATTTCCTCGTCATGCCGCTTGCCATGGGCTTCTTTTTGTCGATGGAGCAGGCGGGAGACGCCGGCAAGGCAAGCATTCACCTTCTTCCGCGCGTCAGCGAATATCTGGGACTTATCATGATCCTGATATTCGCCTTCGGCCTCGTGTTTCAGCTTCCTGTTCTGTTGACGCTTCTTGGCCGCGTCGGCCTCGTGACGGCTGACGGATTGAAGCAGAAGCGCAAATACGCGGTCGTGATCGCCTTCGTCGCCGCGGCTGTGCTTACACCGCCCGATCCCATCAGCCAGATCGGTCTTGCGCTACCGACGTTGCTTCTCTACGAAGTCTCCATTCTTTCCGTCCGGCTCGTCGAGAAGAAGCGCGAAGAGCGGGAAGCGGAAGAGGCGGATAGCGACTGAGATCGCTTCAGGTTCATGACCTGGCCCCTTCAGCTTGCCGGCGTTCTGTATCGCGGTTTGCTTGGCAGCCGTGACACTGTCAGCCGGGGTTTTTCATGCACGACATCAAGTGGATCCGCGAGAACCCTGAGACCTTCGACGTCGCGATGGCGCGGCGTGGTGTGGAACCTCAGTCCGCGCGCCTGATTGCACTCGACGAAACGCGCCGCGCCCATGTTGCAAAACTGCAGGAGGCGCAGGAGCGCCGCAACGCCGCATCTAAGGAGATCGGCAAAGCCAAGGGGTCGGGCGATGAGGCGCGCGCGCAGGAGCTTATTGACGAAGTCGCCAAACTGAAATCCTTCGTTCAGGAGGGCGAGGAGGAGGAGCGAAAGCTCGGCGCCGCCCTCAACGAAGCGCTTTCCACGATTCCGAACCTGCCGCTCGACGATATTCCGGACGGTGTCGATGAAGCCGATAATGTGGAATTGCATGTCGTCGGCGAAAAGCCGTCTTTCGCGTTTGAGCCCAAGGAGCATTTCGAGCTTGGCGAAAGCTTGGGCGGGATGGATTTCGAGACGGCGGCAAAGCTCGCCGGATCGCGTTTCGTCATGCTCAAGGGCCAGGTTGCGCGGCTTGAACGGGCGCTCGGCCAGTTCATGATCGACCTACACACGGGTGCGCACGGCTATACGGAAGTTTCGCCGCCGCTGCTGGTGCGTGATGAAATTCTTTACGGGACCGGGCAGTTGCCCAAGTTCGCTGAAGACCAGTTCCGCACAACCGACGATCGCTGGCTGATCCCCACCGCCGAAGTGCCGCTCACCAATATCGTCAATGGCGAGATTATGGACGAAGGCGCGCTTCCCATGCGGGTGACGGCGCTTACCTATTGTTTCCGGTCCGAGGCAGGGTCCGCCGGGCGTGACGTGCGCGGCATGCTGCGTCAGCATCAGTTCCAGAAGTGCGAGCTCGTGTCGATAACCCGGCCGGAGGAGTCGCTCGACGAACTGGAGCGCATGCGCGAATCCGCTGAAACCGTTCTAAAGAAGCTCGGCCTTCATTATCGTGTCGTCACGCTTTGTGCGGGCGACATGGGGTTCGGCGCGCGCAAGACCTACGATCTTGAGGTCTGGCTGCCGGGGCAGGGTGCCTACCGCGAGATTTCCAGTTGCTCCGTTTGCGGGGATTTTCAGGCGCGGCGCATGAACGCTCGTTATCGCCCGGCTGGCGAAAAGGGCGTTCGTTTCGTCCATACGCTGAACGGTTCCGGCGTTGCAGTCGGGCGTGCGCTTATCGCCGTTCTTGAGAATTACCAGAACGAAGACGGATCCGTCACGGTTCCGGACTTGCTCAGGCCCTATATGGGCGGATTGGAACGGATCGGCTGAGGCTCATGCGTATTCTTCTCACGAACGACGACGGCATCAACGCGGAAGGTTTCGAGGCGCTGCGCGCAATTGCGGGAGAGCTGTCCGACGATGTCTGGTGTGTGGCACCCGAGACCGATCAGAGCGGAACCGCTCATTCTCTGACGTTGCATGATCCCTTGCGGGTAAGGAAGATCGACGAGCGCCGGTTCGCCGTACGTGGCACGCCGACCGACTGCGTCATCATGGGTGTGCGGGAATTGATGGACGGCCCGCCCGATCTTGTCCTTTCCGGTGTCAATCGCGGTCAGAACGTTGCCGACGACGTCACTTATTCCGGCACCATCGCAGGTGCGATGGAAGGCATCCTGATGGGTGTTCGTTCCATTGCGCTGTCGCAGGCCTATTCCTGGAAGGAGGGACAAAAGCCCGATTTCAGGACGGCGACGACACATGCGCCGGGCCTCATCCGTAGGCTTCTCGATATCGAACTGCCGGGCGATACGCTGCTCAACGTGAATTTTCCAGCTGTTCCCGCCGAAGAGGTTGCCGGCATCGACGTCACGCGGCAGGGAAAGCGGGAGGTCGGTGCGCTCTATGTGGATGCGCGCGTTGACGGGCGGGGCGTGCCTTATTACTGGCTGGCCTTCAAGGGCGAGGAGGAAACGCCGGCGGAACATACCGACCTCGGCGCTCTTCGCGCGGGCTATATCTCGATCACGCCCATGAAACTCGACCTGACGGCCGAATCGCTTAGGGATACGCTCGTCACCGCGCTAAAATAAGCGTTGGGTAGGGGGGCGTGCACTTGAACGACGATTTCGACCATGAAAGCCCGGAGCCAACGCCTCAGGAGGCGGAAGCGAGGGCTGGACTTGCCCTGGAACTCAGGAAACAAGGTATTCGCGACAGGCGGGTCCTGTCGGCGATAGAGCGTGTCCCGCGTCGTTTCTTCCTCACCGCCAACTTGCAGAAGCACGCCTACGACAATACGGCCCTGCCGATCGAATGCGGGCAGACGATCTCCCAACCCACTGTCGTCGGTATGATGACGGAGGCGCTCGACGTAAAGCCGGAGCACCGCGTTCTGGAGATAGGCACCGGTTCCGGCTTTCAGGCCGCGGTGCTGGGCCATCTCGCCGACGAGGTGCATTCGGTAGAGCGTTACCGCACGCTTGCCGATCTCGCGCGTGACCGGCTTTCGGCGCTGAAGCTGCCAAATGTCACCGTGCATTTTGGTGACGGCATGTTGGGTCTGGCCGAACATGCGCCGTTCGATCGCATCATCGTGACGGCAGCGGCCGACAAGGTTCCGCAAGCGTTGATGGAACAGCTTGAGGACGGCGGAAAACTGGTTGTCCCGGTCGGCCCCTCCGGCGGCATTCAGGAGCTTGTCCTTTACGAAAAGACGCCGAACGGCCTTGTGGAGCGTAATCTTGGCGCCGTTCGCTTCGTGCCTCTTCTCCCCGGTGCGGCGAGCAGCCTTTAACCAATCTCCCTGCCGGTGCGCTGCTGCCAGCTATAAATGGTTACCGTCTGCGGATGTTCATTTGGCGAAACGGCCACGCCCGCGTCTACTCGGCTGCAAGTGCTTGAAATGAACAACGAAACGGGAAATTTCCTTTAAGGGAATTTCCCTGCGGAAAAGACGTAGCGCCAGAGCAAATCGCCGCTCATTCGGTCGTTTTTCGCGGCTTTTAAGCCTTTATCAACGTTACCGCGATTTACTTGTGAAGAACATTCCTCCGGTGTCTTGAGTCCGAGTAGCGCCATGATTACGCAAATCACCAGACGGCAAGCCCACTATCTGTCGCGCACCGCGGTTGCGGTCGTCCTGGCGGCGATGGCAGCGGGGTGCAGCTCCCATGTCGACCGGTTCGAGGGGCCAATTTACACCGGCAGTACCGGGAATCAGAAGAAGATCCTGAATCAGGAATTCGAGCAGCCGAGTTTCGAAGATATCGCTGCCGGGCCGACGGCGTCGACCGTCAAGCGCGGCAAGGTCGAAACGGCGGCGCTGCCGCCCGCAAGCGGGTCTTCCCCGTCGATTACTACTGGTTCGATTTCCAAAACCTCGAGGCTTTCACCGACGTTGAAGCCGGTTTCCTCGGACAATAATCTGGCCGGTACCAATGCGCGGATTCCGCGTACGTCGCGCGGCTGGTCGACTGCGGGCGGCACCCAGGTCACCGTCAGGAACGGTGATACGCTTTATTCCATGTCTCGGCGCTATGGTGTCCCGCAGAATGTGCTGGCGGATGTAAACGGGCTGGACTCGGCAACGTCTCTCAAGGCCGGTCAATCGATCGTAATTCCGACCTATAGCGCTTCCGGACGCGAAGCCGCGTCGAATTTTGCCCCTGTGCGCCTGCCCTCGGCGAACGGGGAGCCCAGCGTGACGGGTTCCGTGCCGAAATCCGAGGCGCGCCTGAACGATACTCTCCCCAGACCGGAACCGAAGCCCGAAACCGTGCGCGTCGCTGCCGCGCCCGCGGCGACAGTGACGGACGCCTCCATCGGGACGCCAAGCCGCAAGCCGGCGGGGTCTCGCGTTACTTCCGCATCCGCGGCGAACAGGGCGGTTAAACAGGAAGTCGCGCCTTCCGAACCCTTGCGTTCCGTCAGCACGAAGCGCATTGAGCCGAAGAGCGATGAAAAGCCCGAAAAGGTGGAGGTTGCCGCGGTCGCAAACGCTGCGCGCGATCCCAATGAAGGCCGCTTCCGCTGGCCGGTGCGGGGGCGCATCATTTCGGAATTCGGTTCGAAGCCGGGCGGAACGCGAAACGACGGTATCAATCTCGCCGTACCGGAGGGAACCGAGGTCAAGGCCGCCGATGACGGGGTGGTCATCTACTCCGGCAACGAGTTGAAGGGCTACGGCAACCTTATTCTGGTGCGCCATAGCGACGGCTGGGTATCGGCCTATGCCCACAACAGCAAACTGTCGGTATCGCGCGGCGACAACGTTCGCCGGGGCGACACCATCGGATATGCCGGCGCGACCGGCTCTGTCAGCCAGCCGCAGGTTCATTTCGAGCTTCGCAAGGGCAACAAGCCCGTCGATCCGATGCGCTATATGGCGAACTCCTGATCGCCACGCGTGAACCCCCGATATTTCTTGCCCCTATTCGCCGAGCGTCTTTCCAAGGCGCCCGGCGAGATCCTGTATGTATTGGAAAGCGACACGCCCTGACCGGCTTCCCCGTGTCTGCGCCCATTCGATAGCCTCGGCCCTGAGCGCTTCACGCCCGATGTCCAGACCATAATGATCGACATACCCTTCGATCATCGTCAGGAAATCGTCCTGGCTGCAGTTGTGAAAGCCGAGCCAAAGCCCGAAGCGGTCCGATAGCGAGACCTTCTCTTCCACGGCCTCGCTCGGGTTGATGGCAGTCGACCGTTCGTTCTCGATCATGTCGCGCGGCATCAGGTGGCGGCGGTTTGATGTCGCGTAGAAGAGTACGTTTGCCGGGCGTCCCTCGATTCCGCCTTCCAGCACCGCCTTGAGGGACTTGTAGGAGGTGTCGCCGCCGTCGAAGCTCAGGTCGTCGCAAAAGACGATGAAGCGGTGCCGGCTCTCCTTCAGATACGCCATCAGCCGGGGCAGGCTTTCGATGTCTTCGCGGTGGATTTCGATAAGCTTCAGGCGGTGGTCCGAGCCGTCCTTTTCCAGGGTCGCGTTCACTGTCGCGTGCGAGGCTTTCACGAGGGATGATTTTCCCATCCCGCGCGCACCCCACAAAAGCACGTTGTTTGCAGCATAGCCCTTCGCGAATCGTTCCGTGTTCTCAACGAGTTGGTCGCGCATCCGGTCGATGCCGTGCAACAGTCCGATATCGACGCGGTTGACCTTTGCCACACCTTCGAGACGTTCGGGATGAAGGTGCCAGACGAAGGCGTCCGCCGCCTCGAAATCGGGACTCGCCGGTTCCGGCGGCACGGCGCGTTCGATCAAACCGATCAGGCGGTCCAGTTTCGTGGCGATCTGGCTTGCATCGGTGTCTTGCGGCATCTTCGCGTTCCCGGTGATTGTTGTTGCGTCGCCTGCAGGCTGTCGTTAATTCAGGCTCCATTATCACGACGGTGCCAAACGCCAAAGTGGTCGTGCGGATGGGGTACGGCGTGCCTTGCATTAGCGGGCATGGTCGCTATAGTCCGCGCACCATTGATCAATGTACGGTCTTGTGGAATTCCAGGTCGGACTGAAATGCTCTGCCGACTGGATCACCACAGTTTCCCGAGGAGATGTTCATGCTGATTACTCCTGCGTTCGCGCAAGGCGCTCCTGCGGCGGGCGGCGCGGATTTCCTGATCTCGATCCTGCCCTTTATCCTCATCTTCGTGATCATGTATTTCCTGATCATTCGCCCGCAGCGGCAGAGGATGAAGCAGCATCAGGAAATGGTGTCGAACCTTCGGCGCGGCGACACGGTCGTGACGACCGGCGGGCTTATCGGCAAGGTCTCCAAGGTCATTGATGACGGCGAGGTTCAGCTGGAACTGGGCGAAGGCGTCAAGGTCCGCGCGGTGCGCAGCATGATTCAGGAAGTGCGCTCCAAGTCGGAACCTGTGAAGGAAAACGGCTGAGCGACGGCCAACTGACGCCGGATTGAGCTGAAACGCCTCTGTCCGGCAATCGAACGGGTTCCCTGTCATGCTTTATTTTGCACGTTGGAAGATCGCGCTGGTCGTCCTCGTAGTCCTCGCCGGTCTCGTCTCCACGCTGCCGAACTTCTTTTCCACCGAAAGTTTGAGGCAAATGCCGGATTGGCTGCCGAAGCGCCAGATCGTGCTTGGGCTGGACCTGCAAGGCGGCGCCTATCTGCTTTATGAGGTGGACAAGCAGGATTACATCCAGAAGCGCTTGAAGACGCTTGTGGGCGATATTCGTCAGACACTGCGTGAGGAACCGCGCATCGGCTATACGGGCCTGGGTGTGCAAGGGCAGGGCGTGCAGGTGCGTATCCGCGATGTTGAGCGCATAGACGAAGCGCGCGAACGTCTCTCCGGTCTCGCAAATCCGCTGGTGTCATCGCTTTTCGGCGGGCAGCAGGTCAACGAATTCGAGTTGAACGTCTCGGAGGATGGGCTCGCCCGCTTCACCTTCACGGAGGAAGGCCTTTCGCAGCGCGTGCGATCCATTGTCCAGCAGTCGATCGAGGTTATTCGCCGCCGTGTTGACGAGCTTGGCACGACCGAGCCGAACATCCAGCGTCAGGGTGAGGATCGTATTCTCGTAGAGGCGCCGGGTGAGAACGATCCCCAGCGTTTGAAGGCGCTTGTCGGCCAGACTGCGCAGCTGACCTTCCACATGGTGGACGTGTCCATGTCCGCGGAGCAGGCGCTGCAGACGCGCCCCCCGGCAGGCACCATCGTCATGGATTCCATCGACGAGCCGCCGATCCCCTACCTTCTGGAAGAAGCGCCGCTCCTGTCGGGTGAGGATCTCGTCGATGCGCAGGTCTCCTTCGATCAGCGTACCAACGAGCCTGTCGTGAATTTCCGCTTCAACACGTCGGGTGCGCGCAAGTTCGCCATCGTGACCCAGCAGAATGTCGGGCGGCCTTTCGCGATTGTGCTCGATGACGAGGTGATCTCGGCACCGGTCATACGTGAGCCCATCACCGGTGGCTCGGGCCAGATTTCGGGCAATTTCGACGTCGAATCTGCGAACGATCTCGCCGTGCTCCTGCGTGCCGGCGCATTGCCGGCCAAGCTCACCGTCGTCGAAGAGCGCTCGATCGGCCCAGGCCTCGGTCAGGATTCGATCGATGCCGGTCGTCTTGCATCGCTGATCGGTGCGGCCGCTGTCGTCATCTTCATGGTGTTGGCCTATGGCCGCTTCGGCGTCATGGCCGATATCGCTTTGACGGCGAATATCCTGCTGATATTCGGCGCGCTGACCTTCCTTCAGGCCACGCTCACTCTACCGGGTATTGCCGGCATCGTGCTGACGATCGGCATGGCGGTGGACGCCAATGTGCTCATCTTCGAGCGTATTCGAGAGGAATCGAGAGCCGGCAGATCGGCGATAAGCGCGATTGATGCCGGTTATTCCCGTGCGCTCGGTACAATCCTTGACGCCAATATCACGACGCTGATCGCCGCCGTTATCCTGTTCCAACTCGGTTCCGGTCCGATCCGCGGCTTTGCCGTTACACTTGCCATCGGCATTTTCACCACGGTCTTCTCGGCATTCACCTTCTCGCGCATGCTTGTCGCGCTATGGGTGCGCTGGCGCCGGCCGAGCCATCTGCCGATTTGAGGAACAAGTCATGCTTCTGAAACTGGTTCCCGAAAATACCCATTACCGCTTCATGTGGCTGCGGCGGTACAGCTTCCCGCTGTCGGCGATCGTGGCGGTCGCCTCGATCGTCCTGTTCTTCGCTGTCGGACTGAATTTCGGTATCGACTTCAAGGGCGGTACGGTCATCGAGATGAAGACCAATGAAAGCCCGGCGGATATAGCGCGGATCCGGGCCGACCTCGGAGCGCTGGACCTTGGAGACATTCAGGTTCAGAGCTTTGGCGGGCCTGACGAAGTCCTTGTTCGTATCCAGCAGCAGGAGGGCGGTGAGACCGCTCAGCAGGCAGCCGTTGCCAAGGTTCGCAGCAGTTTTGAGGATAGGGTGGAGTTCCGCCGGATCGAGGTGGTTGGCCCGCGCGTTTCGGGTGAGCTTGCGCAGGCGGGCACCATTGCCGTGATCTCGGCGCTCGTGGTGATCCTCTTTTACATTTGGTTCCGGTTCGAGTGGCAGTTCGCCGTTGGCGCCATCGTCACGACGATCAATGACATCATCGTCACGGTGGGCCTCTTCGTCGTCCTGCAGCTTGAATTCTCGCTGTCGAGTATCGCGGCGATTCTGACGATCATCGGTTATTCGCTGAACGATACCGTCGTAGTTTACGACCGTATTCGCGAAAACCTGCGCCGATACAAGAAGATGGCGCTGCCAGAGCTTCTGGACAGGTCGATCAACGAGATGCTGTCGCGCACGGTGATGACCTCGGTCACCACGCTTTTGGCGCTGATCGCCCTATATATCTTCGGCGGCGAAGTCATCCGCACGTTCACGCTGGCGATGATCTTCGGCATCGTGATCGGTACATATTCGTCGATCTTCCTCGCCGCACCCATGCTGATCTTCCTGAACCTGCGCCCGGGCGGCGGTCAGGCCAAGGCCGGCAAGGAGGATGCGGAGAAGGACGACAGCGCGGCCGCGCCGGCGTAACAAGGCGCTGGAAGGTTCCGCAATGGCTCAAAGAGGACAAGGCATCGTCATTCGCGATGCGCATTTTCCAGGTCGAGCACCTGTTGATGCCTATGGCAACGGCGGTTTCCGCTTCGCGAAGATGTCGCATCGCGGTTCCATCCTTAGCGTGCCTAGCGGGATCTACGGTTGGACTCCGGCGGCTGTCGAGGAACTGACGGTGGAAGCTTTCGAGCGGGTATTCGAGGAGGCTGGCGAAATAGAAGTGCTTCTGATCGGCACCGGGCCTGACATTCGCCGCATCCCGCCCTGGCTGAGGGAAGAGTTTCGCGCCCGCGCCATTCGGGCCGATGCCATGGCCACCGGGGCGGCTGTCAGAACCTATAATGTGTTGCTCTCCGAAGACAGGGCCGTGGCAGCGGCACTTCTCGCCGTGGACTGATCCGTGCGGCGTTCTAATTCTCCTACAATGAAGAGTGCCGCCGACCATTGCCAGTCGTTCGTTCGCGAGAGCGACCGGGATCGCTATCTCGCTTCGCTGTTCGCGGGCGATGAAATGCGGCGCGGCCTATTCGCGCTTTTTGCCTTCAACACTGAGGTCTCGCGAGTGCGCGAGATCGTGTCCGACCCGCTTCCCGGCGAAATCCGCCTGCAGTGGTGGCGTGACGCGCTGGAGGGCGAGGGGCATGGCGATGTCGAAAGTCACCCCGTCCTGGCGGAGCTTCGCTGGGCGATGGATCGTTTCAATCTGCCGGCCGCCCCGCTGTTGAACCTGATTGAGGCGCGCACCTTCGATCTTTATGACGATCCGATGCCTAGCCTGAACGATCTTGAAGGCTACACCGGCGAAACGTCATCCGCGCTCATACAGCTTGCGTCGATAGTGCTGACGAATGGCGAGGATCCGGGCACGGGTGAGGTTGCGGGCCATGCGGGCATTGCCTATGCGGTCACCGGGCTCTTGCGCGCGCTTCCCCTTCATGCCGCTCGCCGGCAGATGTTCCTGCCTGCCGATGTGCTCAGGCGCCATGGTGTTGAGCCGGAGACCGTTTTTCAGGGCAAGACAACGCCTCAGTTGAAAGCCGCGGTTGAGGAACTGCGCCTTTACGCGACAGATCATCTGCTTCGCACCCGCAGCCTGATCGGCTGTGTCGGCCAGAAGGTCATTCCCGCTTTCCTGCCGGTCTGCCTTGTGGAGCCTCATCTGGAGCGCATGAGGAAAAAAAACTACGATCCCTTGCGCGACTTCGTCGAGCTTTCACCCTTGAGGCGGCAGTGGATGCTGTGGCGCGCGTGGAAGCAGGCTTGCAAGAGTTCCCGGCACAGCGCCTGAAGGCTTACTCCGCTGCTTCCCGTTTTGGCGAGACACCTGCGATCCAGCCGTCGAAATCGGCAAGTGCGCGGCGGGAAAGCGCTAGGTTGCGCGCTTTCTTCTTTGCCTGGCCGCGCAGGCGCTTGCCGTCTTCGTCCTTTGTCGGGGCTTCGACGGGCGGAAACAGGCCGAAATTCACATTCATCGGCTGGAAGGAACGCGGTCCATCGCCTTCGCGCGAGATATGCCCGCCCGTAATATGAGCGAGTATCGCGCCCATCGCCGTGGTCTCGGGCGGCCTTGCGATATCGTGGCCGAGGCGTTCGCTTGCTGCGAAAATTCCCGCCATGCAGCCGACCGAGGCTGACTCCACATAGCCCTCGCAGCCGGTAATCTGGCCCGCGAAGCGAATGTCTGGCCTTGCCTTCAGCTTCAGTGTCGCGTCAAGCAGTTTCGGCGAATTCAGGAAGGTGTTGCGGTGCAGGCCGCCGAGGCGTGCGAAGGATGCGCTCTCAAGGCCCGGGATCATCTGGAAAATCTCGACCTGGGCGCCGTATTTCAGCTTCGTCTGAAAGCCGACCATGTTGTAGAGCGTGCCCAGGGCGTTGTCCTGGCGAAGCTGCACCACCGCATAGGGTTTGACGGTCGGGTTGTGGGCATTTGTCAGGCCCATCGGCTTCATCGGCCCGTGGCGCAGCGTTTCGCGTCCGCGCTCCGCCATCACCTCGATCGGCAGGCACCCGTCGAAATAGGGCGTATCTTCCCATTCTTTAAATACGGTTTTCGGCCCGTCGATCAACGCATCAACGAAGGCCTCGTATTGGTCCTTGTCGAGCGGGCAGTTGATGTAGTCTTTGCCCGTTCCGCCGGGGCCCACCTTGTCGTATCGCGACTGGAACCAGGCTTTGTCCATGTCGATGCTGTCGAAATGGACAATTGGGGCGATCGCGTCGAAAAACGCCAGTTCGTCTTCGCCGGTCGCCTGCTGGATCGCCTGGCCGAGTGCGGGAGAGGTGAGTGGGCCGGTGGCGATGATCGTGCTGCCCCAGTCTTGCGGTGGCAGGCCGTCAACCTCGCCACGCTCGATTTCGATCAGCGGATGGGCTTCCAGTGCCTGGGTGACCGAATTGGAAAAGCCGTCACGGTCGACGGCAAGCGCCCCGCCTGCCGGCACCTGATGCGCGTCGGCCGAGCGCATGATCAGCGAGCCCGCGCGGCGCAGTTCTTCGTGCAAAAGGCCGACGGCGTTGAATTCGGCATCGTCGGAACGGAAGGAATTGGAGCAGACCAGTTCGGCAAGGCCGTCGGTCTTGTGCGCGTCGGTGCCGCGAACCGGGCGCATTTCGTGCAGGACAACGGGCACGCCCCGGTTCGCCATCTGCCAGGCGGCTTCGGATCCGGCAAGGCCGCCGCCGATCACGTGGACTGGCTTCATCGTCGATTTGTCCTTTGTCTTGCTTCGAAGCGCCTGCGCCATCGCATGATGCCTGGCAATGCTATATGTGCTTGCCTCAAGGCCTCGCAAGGGTTTTTGCGGTGGAGGAGATCGCCCTGAAAGCGATCCGGCGCAAATCCGTCTTGAGGTAGGAAAGCCTGTCGGCGCGGAACTCGGCCGGCCCTGTCGGGTTCAGGCTCTTGTCCCACTTCCTGTCCTTCCAGCGCTCGTAAAGCACCTGGTCGAGTGCGTTTTCCTCAAGGATCCTGTCTTTCCATTTCTGCGGCAGGTTGTTCTTGTCGTAGATTCGCAACGACGTGACGTTTCGTGACGTCGGTTCCTGTTCGATGCCAAGCTCGGCCGCGGTTCGCCTCAGGAACTCGTTGCTGTGCCTGTAAGACCCCACATAGTGGAAGTCCCGCAGGTATCTTTCCATGATTTCGAGCCTTTCCTGCGACGAAATGAACTCCAGCTTCGGATAGCCGATGCCGAGGTAACGGAAGAGGAAATGCTGGGAGACCGGGTTTTTCTGGACGGACCTGTACCAGAGCCCGAATGGCGCGATTTCGCGCCCGGCTTCAAGGCCTTTCTGCATCGTGAAATTATAGTGCGACACGAAAAAGCCGACCGGATCCCGAAGGTTCACGCACTCCCGTATTTCCTGTCCATCGAAAAGGTCGATCAGGCAGCGGGGCAGATGATGCCCCGAAAGTATTTGTCTCTCGGTGATGTCGGAAGGGATCGTTTCGGGAATCGGGCCAGGCCTGAAAATACTGCGGATGTTCCCGTCCTTCAGACCCAGCTCCACGGTCTGACCGCCCGGCAGTGAATCACGAAGGAAACCGCGAATGGTCGATCCGGCGCATTTGGGTATATGGACAATGAAATAAGTGGGGATATCCGTATTTTTCATGAGGGTGGAAGTTTTCACGAGCTTTAAGTTTCTGTTCAACTTGCGTAGAGGGTGACACGACTGCCGAAACCGGCATTGACGGATATTCCGGCGCTATTGCGGCGTCCCGTGTCCGGGATGTCGCAACCCTGGCTGAAAACCGCGACCACACGGTCCGGCACCGTTTGGCCGCGCCTTTAGTGGCGGATGTGGGGTGTGAATGCAAACCCTTATGCGGGAGTGTTCGCATTTCTTTTTACCTGCGAAGACGGAAGTTAAATGTTCCGTGGCGGCATAAAATATTCGCTTCTGACCGCCGCCTCCGCGGTGTTGCTTGCAGCCTGCGGGGCCGCTCAGATCAGCAGCTATTCGGGTGGCTGGTATCGCCAGCATTCCGGGGTGATGCCGCGTGACGACGGCAGGATTTACGTTTGTCACGGCTTTGGTTGCGCTTACAAGACGCCCGTCGATTTTTCGTTCGGCCAACGGGCGAAGCTGCGCAAGATTTTGGCGGCAGGCGGGCGCTCGCCCGAGGCAGAGCGCCGGGCGATCGCGAAGGCCGTTGCCTGGAACGAGGCGCGCGTCGCCCCTG
Source organism: Hongsoonwoonella zoysiae (assembly GCF_013266695.1). GTDB lineage: Bacteria > Pseudomonadota > Alphaproteobacteria > Rhizobiales > Stappiaceae > Hongsoonwoonella > Hongsoonwoonella zoysiae. The sequence continues at coordinate 667,041 of NZ_JABRXF010000002.1, read as the reverse complement.
TCGTCGGATCCGCCGATGACGTCGGCGGCTACGATCTCCGGAATTCGGGCAAACAGGGCCAGATGGATTGCATCGACGAAGCGACGAATACGACCAGTCTGTTGCTCGTTGCGCAGCGTCAGGGTTTGCTTCGCCATCACGATGTTGTGTCGCCGGTTGCACGCGGTTTCTTCATTGACGGCGAATACCCGCACGCGACGGCGGTCGTTGTCGAGAAGCAAAGTGGCAAGGCCTATGCAATCGACTCCTGGCCACGCGGCAATGCGAAATTGCCGGTGGTTCAGGACCTCGACCGATGGTTCGCAGCACTTCCCGAGGCCTGAGTATTTACCGCAATACCGCCAAAATTTTGGAAACCTTACCCAAAAAGACAACGCCCACCGGTGGGAGGAGAACCGGTGGGCGTTGTTTTTGAAAGCCGGTTCCGGGGGGAGGGAAGAACCGGCTTGTGGGTTGCCTAGGCTTGGGAGGGGGAACGCTTCGGCAACCTCTTCGGAATTAAATATGGTACCGGTTATGTATTTTTCCAGATAGATGCTATTGCATGGCAGACTTGCAAAAACTGCATAACAATCCGGTCAGCGAACCACATAGCGCGACGGGCAGCCGGCTGCACGGCAGCCAAGGCCAAGGTCTTCAAGCTCGCGCAGGGAAAGTCTTGAGAGTTCGTCGCGGGTCTGACGGTATTTTTTCCAGGTCTGATAGCTTCGAATAACGGTCTCGAGCATTGGTTCACTCTTGTTCCGATTGTCTTTCGGCGCTCCGGACGAAGCAGGGCGCCTGCGTTGGTGGCGGTCTAGCGGTTTTACCCGCTGAATTGGAGGTCTCGGCGAACATGACAGTTCTGCGAATGCTGCAGAGCACAATCATGTGAGGGTGGCGTTACGATCGCGCGCCACATGCCGCAGGACGGAACTTTGGAAAAGATCGGATATCTGCGCAGTGGATACGCGCCCGAAAATGCGAACGCCCGCCGGTGGGAGGAGGTACCGGCGGGCGACGCAATGTCCGGCTAGGGCTGGGAGGAGGATGCCTTCGCCGGGAACGTTCAGAAGTATAGGGAGGAGGAATACTTCATGAACGCAAAGCTTTTCAAATTTCGTTTAGCGAACCTGCTGGCGGGCGACGAAACGAATGTCGCCACGGCCGATGCCGATGTCGCTGAGTTCGCGGTTTGAAAGACGTGACAGTTCTTTCACTGTCTGCTGATAGGTCTTCCAGCTGCGGTACTTGGTGCGGATCGAATCGAACATTTACTGCCTCCATCCATCGGGGAGTGGGGCGGCAGCGGCGTTTCCGTCGTGCCGTCGTGTTGATCCTTATGTATTTAATTCACCCCGTGAAAAAAAGTGCGTTTTCTGCACGGCAGCCATGCGCATTGTGCAATGCAATAAAATGAATGAACGCAATAGTTTACGTTACGGAAATCACCTCTGCGAACGGAATGTGCATGTTGCTATGCAAAAAAGCACCCGCTGGCCTTCAGCGGGCGCTTTTCAAGGAGCTAGGCCAAAAATTCAGCGTTTTGCCGCTCTGCCGGTGTTATTCCGCCGCCGTCATGCGCCGCTGCGGGCGGCGTTCCAGAAGCTCCAGAAGATACTGGCCGGTGTAGCTTTCCTTCACCTTCACCACATCCTCAGGCCGGCCTTGCGCGACGATGGTCCCGCCTCCATCCCCGCCCTCGGGGCCGAGATCGACGATCCAGTCCGCCGTTTTAATAACTTCGAGATTGTGCTCGATCACAAGCACCGAATTGCCCTGGTCGACGATGTGGTGCAGCACCTCGAGTAACTTTGCCACATCGTGGAAGTGGAGCCCCGTCGTCGGCTCGTCGAGAATATAAAGGGTGCGGCCGGTGGATCGGCGCGAAAGCTCCTTGGCAAGTTTCACGCGCTGCGCCTCGCCGCCGGAAAGTGTCGTCGCCTGCTGGCCGACCTTGATGTAGTTGAGTCCGACCTTGGAGAGCGTCTCCATCTTCTCGCGTACCGCCGGCACGGCGGAGAAGAATTCGGCGGCCTCTTCCACGGTCATGTCGAGGACATCGGCAATCGACTTGCCCTTGAACAGCACTTCCAGCGTCTCGCGGTTATAGCGTTTGCCTTTGCACACGTCACAGGTGACGTAGACATCCGGCAGGAAGTGCATCTCTATCTTGAGGACGCCGTCGCCCTGGCAGGCCTCGCAGCGTCCGCCCTTCACATTGAAGGAAAAGCGCCCCGGCTGGTAGCCGCGCGCCTTGGCTTCGGGAAGGCCGGCGAACCATTCGCGGATCGGCGTGAAGGCGCCCGTATATGTCGCGGGGTTGGAGCGTGGCGTGCGCCCGATCGGAGACTGGTCGATGTCGATGATCTTGTCGAGGAACTGCAACCCTTCGATCCGGTCGTGCGGAGCGGGCGCCTCGCGCGAGCCGTTGAGGTGGCGCGATGCCGCCTTGAAAAGCGTATCGATCAGCAGCGTCGATTTTCCGCCGCCCGAAACGCCGGTGATGCAGGTAAATGTGCCGAGGGGCAGATCCGCGGTCACATTCTTCAGGTTGTTGCCGCGTGCTCCGACGACCTTGAGCCGTTTGGTGTTGGAAAGCTTTCGCCGTTCCTGGGGCAGGGGGATCGCCAGGTCGCCTGAAAGATAGCGCCCGGTCAGCGACTGGGAATCGGCCATAATGTCTTCCGGCGTGCCTGCGGCGACGATTTCACCGCCGTGGATGCCCGCTCCCGGTCCGACGTCGACCACGTGATCGGCGGTCAGTATCGCATCCTCGTCGTGTTCCACCACGATCACGGTGTTTCCGAGGTCGCGCAGGTGGCGCAGCGTGTCGAGAAGCCGCGCGTTGTCGCGCTGGTGCAGGCCGATAGACGGTTCGTCGAGCACATAAAGCACACCCGTCAGGCCGGAGCCGATTTGCGAGGCAAGCCGGATGCGCTGGCTCTCACCGCCCGAAAGCGTGCCGGAGGCGCGCGAGAGCGTCAGATATTCAAGGCCGACATCGTTCAGGAAGCGCAGGCGCTCGCGAATTTCCTTCAGGATGCGCCCTGCGATTTCCTTTTGCTTCGTGTTCAGCTTTTCCGGCAGCATGTCGAACCATTCGCGCGCCGCGCGGATGGAGAGGCTCGTCACTTCGCCGATGTGCCGGCCGGCGATCTTCACGGCCAGCGCTTCCGGCTTCAGCCTGTTGCCGCCGCAGGCCTCGCAGGGGTGGTCGGATTGGAAGCGCGACAGCTCCTCGCGCACCCATTGCGATTCCGTCTCTCGCCAGCGCCGCTCGATGTTGCCGATCACGCCTTCGAACGGCTTTTGCGTGCTGTAGCTGCGCGCGCCGTCGTCATAGACGAATTCGATCTGCTCCTTGCCCGTGCCGTAGAGGACCGCATGCCGGAAATCGGCATCCAGCTTTTCCCACGGCGTGGTCATCTTTTCCTTGTAGTGGCGGCAGAGCGCTTCCAGCGTCTGCGTATAATAAGGAGAGGTCGCCCCGGTTCGCGACCATGGCAGCACCGCGCCGTCGCGCAAGGAAAGCGTGTGGTCGGGCACCACGAGGTCGGCTTCGAAAGCGAGCGTCGTTCCCAGTCCATCGCAGGTCGGGCATGCGCCAAATGGGTTGTTGAAGGAAAAAAGTCGCGGTTCGATTTCCGAAATCGTGAATCCGGAGACGGGGCAGGCGAATTTTTCCGAAAATATCAGCCGTTTCGGTTTGCCCTGCTCGTCCGTCTGGTCGGCGAATTCGGCGATCGCGATGCCGTCGGCAAGCTGCAGCGCGGTTTCGAAGGAATCCGCCAGCCGGTTGCCGATATCCTCGCGCACCACGATACGGTCCACAACCACGTCGATGTCGTGCTTGAATTTTTTGTCGAGCGCCGGGGCGTCGGCGATCTCATGAAAGGTTCCGTCGATCTTGACGCGCTGGAAGCCCTTCTTCATGAGTTCGGCCAGTTCCTTGCGGTACTCGCCCTTTCGCCCGCGCACGATCGGCGCGAGCAGGTAAAGCCGCGTGCCTTCTTCAAGGTCCAGCACCCGGTCGACCATCTGGCTCACCGTCTGGCTTTCGATGGGAAGGCCAGTTGCCGGTGAGTAGGGAATGCCGACGCGCGCATAGAGAAGGCGCATGTAGTCGTAGATCTCGGTTACCGTGCCGACGGTGGAGCGCGGGTTCTTCGAGGTCGTCTTCTGCTCGATGGAGATGGCTGGCGACAGCCCGTCGATCTGGTCGACGTCGGGCTTTTGCGAAAGTTCCAGGAACTGGCGCGCGTAGGCCGAAAGGCTTTCCACGTAACGGCGCTGACCTTCGGCGTAGATCGTGTCGAAGGCGAGCGAAGACTTGCCGGAGCCCGACAGCCCTGTCATGACGATCAGCTTGTCGCGCGGCAATTCCAGGTCGACATTCTTCAGATTGTGCTCGCGCGCGCCGCGCACGGAAATCGTCTTGGCGTCGGCGCGGTGTCCGGAATGCATGTCGTGGAACTCTCGCGAAGGGGCCATGAACCGGTATCCTTGGCAGATATCCCCGTCGCGAAGGCAGGACGCATGGCTGGGGATAAGCAATTAGGCGATTTATTTTCGTCTTACGTGGTACGTGTCACTCAAGCTGCGGGTCAGCGATAAGGAAATGGACCAACGAAGGTCGATTGTCGAGGTTCATGATGGCGCGGGCCTGTAACTTTTATTGACTGACGTTACGGTATGTATTTATGAGAACATAGCAAGAACAAATTCGGGGTGGCAACACCGAATTTTCGGTCGGGCAGGGATGCACCGTCCCGCCGTTGCAGCAAAACCGCCGTTTTCGAAACGAAGGAATTCTCATTCACCTTTTTTACCCTTATAAGGAACAAATGTGGAACCAAATACTTTCTCCTCGTTCCTTTGTGGAAAACGGCGGAAAGGCCGGGAGCGGATGGAAGTTGGGGTCTAGGCTGATGGCAAAATCTGGTATCGCCACCACGAACAGATTTTGGAAGCAAGGAGAGGCGACATGGCGGGAAGCGTTAACAAGGTGATCCTCATCGGCAACCTGGGAGCCGATCCTGAAGTTCGCCGCATGCAGGATGGCCGTCCGGTCGTGAACCTTCGCATCGCCACGTCCGAAACCTGGCGCGACCGCAACACCGGCGAGCGCCGGGAAAAGACGGAATGGCACCGTGTCGTCATTTTCAACGAGGGCCTTGCCAAGGTCGCCGAGAATTACCTGAAAAAAGGCTCCAAGGTCTATATCGAAGGCCAGCTCCAGACCCGCAAGTGGCAAGACCAGTCGGGCCAGGACAAATATTCGACCGAAATCGTGCTTCAGGGGTTCAATTCCACGCTCACGATGCTCGATGGCCGTGGTGAAGGCGGCGGTGGCGGCGGGGATTATTCCTCCGGCGGCGGATACGGCGGCCAGAGCGGCGGTGGCTCGGGCGGCGGCTATGGCGGAAGCCAGGGCGGCGGTGGCGGCCAGAGCGGCGGCTTCGGCGGTGGAATGGACGACGAGATCCCATTCTGAGATAGTATCGCCAAGCGAAATTCAATCGACAGAATTTGCAGAAAAGCGGGGCCGGGCTGGCCCCGTTTTTAATGGTCGGCCGCTTTTTCCGCCGCCAGCATCTTGTCATGGTGGCGTGCGGCCTGTGCTTCGATGAAGATGCGCTTGACGATCGGGAAGCGCTCCTTGATGGCGATTTCAAGCGCGTAGATCGCTTCTTCCACCTTGCCGACGGTGAGATTGTTTTCAAAGTCGATGGAAACGGCGAGAAGCACATCCTGCGGCCCCCGATGCAGGGTGCGCAATTCGTTCATGCGTGTCACCGTCGGCGTGGCCTCGACGATCGAACGAACGGTATTGGTCACATCCGGATCGGCGGCCTCGCCCACCAGAAGCCCCTTTGTCTCATAGGCAAGAACGGCAGCGGCGCCGGCAAGGATCAGGCCGATCATGATGGAGGCCGCGCCGTCCATCCACGCAAGGCCGAGGTACTGGACGCAGAGCAGGCCGGCGAAGGCAACGGTGAGGCCGAGCATGGCGGCTGTATCCTCGAAAAGGACGGTGAAAACGGTCGGATCCTTGGAGTCGCGGACCGCTTCGAATATGCCGCGTTTGCCGCGAATGACGTTGAACTCCTTGTAGGCGATCCACCATGCGGCTGCTTCGAAGATCATCGCGAACACCAGCACGATGTAAGCTACGAACGGGCTTTCGACCGGGTGCGGGTGCATAACTTTCTGGATGCCTTCGTAGATCGAGACGCCCGCGCCGACCGCGAAAATCAGGATCGCGACAACAAAGGCCCAGAAATAGATTTCAGATCCATAGCCAAATGGGTGTTTTTTATCAGCCGGTTGTTTGGCTTTCTTCATGCCGTACAATAGCAAGCCCTGATTGCCGGTATCCACGAGAGAGTGGATGCCTTCGGAGAGCATGGCGGAGGAGCCGGTATAGGTGGCGGCGGCGAATTTGGTCACGGCGATCAACGAGTTGCCGACTAGAGCCGCGATGATTACTTTCTTCGAACCCTGCCCAGCCATTTCTTGCCTTCCTCACGTCCTTTTCGCGACCAGTCTTGCTGATTTCCGTCCGGATAACAAAGCTTTGATCCCGCCGGCCTTACTCAAGTGCCGTAACGGTGGAAAATGATGCCGGCAAGACCATGGGAGCATGCCAGATGACCTCGATGAGGATAAAGCGAACTTTCCGGGCGGGAATAATTCTGCCGCTCGCCGGCGTTGCTGCCTTGGCCTGCGCCGGATCCTCCGGCGCGGGCGAGGCGGATATCGTGGAGGCGAGGGCGACAAGGACGGGCGAGGGCGTCTGGCGCTTCGACGTCACCGTCAGCCACGCCGACGAGGGGTGGGGGCACTACGCCGACCGGTTCGATATCGTCGCTCCGGACGGTACGGTGCTTGGCGAGCGCATCCTCCTGCATCCGCATGTGAACGAACAGCCGTTCACGCGGTCGCTCACGGGGGTAAAGGTGCCTGATGGCGCAACGTTCGTGGAAGTCCGTGCGAACGATAAGGTACACGGCCTTGGCGGGACGTCGCTGAAGATCGACCTGCCGCGCGATTGATATTCGGTTCTAGATGGCGGTCATCACGAAGCTGGTTATCCCATCCGCGATAAATTGAACGGAAAGCGCTGCAAGCAACACGCCAAGAAGCCGGGTAATTACCATGCTTGCGGTTTCGCCCAGCAAACGTTCGATCCTGGAGGCCAGCAGGAAGGAAAGCAGGCAGCTTCCGACGATTACCAGCACCACGGCAATGAGGCCGGTATAGGCGATTGCGTCATTGGCTTCGGAGCTCAGGAGGATGACGGCGCTGATGGCCGCGGGGCCCGAAATCAGCGGAATCCCTAGCGGGAAAACGGCGACGCCATGCAGGTCGTCATGGTGTCCGGCCATGGCCTTTTCCGCCGTTTCCGATTTCCGCTTCTGGCGCTTTTCGAACACCATCTCCACGGCGATTATCAGGAGCAGCAGACCGCCAGCGATCTGAAAGGCAGGTACGGAAATGCCGAGCGTCTTCAAAACGCTTTTTCCAGCCACGAGGAAGACCATCAGGATGGCGCCGCCTATCAGCGTCGCCTGAAGCGCGATCTTGCGCCGCTGAGCGGTGCTCGCGCCTGCGGTGACCGCCAGAAACATGGGCGCAAGACCGACCGGATCGATCGTCACGAAGAGCGTGGCGAAGGCGTTCAGGAGATAGTCCGACAACATGGGCAGGCCTCGAATCGTGGTGCGAGCAAACATCTATAACAGGCTCGTAAGCGCAGTTCTCGGGCACGCTTCGACAAACTATGCACACATTCTGAAATCGCGTTTCCAACTATTTGTATTTATTGAGAAAAATACTTCCAAAACCGCCGCTCCCGATTTGTCGGGAAATGCGGAATCGGCTATAAATTGCCAACCCTCCATCAGACACGAGAAACTTCCTTGTCAGATCAGGATACAAACCCACCGTCAGGCGGCCTGCCGTCGGATATCCGCGCGGTTTCGATCACCGATGAGATGAAGCGCAGCTATCTCGATTACGCGATGAGCGTGATCGTCAGCCGCGCGCTTCCGGATGTTCGCGACGGCCTGAAGCCGGTGCACCGTCGCATTCTCTACGCGATGCACGAGAACGGCTACGACTGGAACAAGGCCTACAAGAAGTCGTCCCGCGTCGTCGGTGACGTGATGGGTAAATATCACCCGCATGGCGACAGCGCGATCTACGATGCACTTGTGCGAATGGCGCAGAATTTCTCGCTCCGTCTGCCACTCGTCGACGGCCAGGGCAATTTCGGCTCGGTGGACGGCGACCCGCCGGCGGCAATGCGCTATACCGAGGTGCGCCTTGCAAAGGCCGCGCATAGCCTGCTGGAGGATATCGACAAGGACACGGTCAATTTCCAGGAGAACTACGACAACTCCGAGAGCGAACCGGTCGTCCTGCCGGCACGCTTCCCGAACCTGCTCGTCAATGGCGCGGGCGGCATCGCCGTCGGCATGGCGACGAATATCCCGCCCCACAACCTGGGGGAGGTTATCGACGCTGCAATCGCCGTGATGGAGGACCCGGGGATCACGCTGGAAGACCTGATGCAGATCGTGCCAGGCCCCGATTTCCCGACAGGCGGTATCGTGCTAGGCCGTTCGGGCATTCGTTCGGCGTACGAAATGTCGCGCGGCTCGATTCTGATGCGTGGCCGTGTCCACGTGGAGGAGGTGCGCAAGGACCGCGAAGCGCTGATCATCACCGAGATCCCCTATCAGGTGAACAAGGCATCGATGATCGAAAAGATCGCCGATCTCGTGCGCGACAAGCGGATCGAGGGGATAGCCGATCTTCGCGACGAATCCGATCGGGACGGCATGCGCGTCGTGGTGGAGCTCAAGCGCGACGCCGTGTCGGATGTCGTGCTGAACCAGTTGTACCGGTTCTCGCCGCTGCAGACGAGCTTTGGCGCCAACATGGTGGCGCTGAATGGTGGCCGGCCGGAGCAACTCGGCCTGAAGGACATGCTTCAGGCCTTCATCCATTTCCGGGAGGATGTGGTCCAGCGGCGCACGCGCTTCCTGCTTGCCAAGGCGCGCGACAGGGCGCACGTGCTGGTCGGCCTCGCGATTGCGGTCGCCAATATCGACGAGGTCATCCATCTGATCCGCACTGCGCCCGACCCGGCGACCGCACGCGCCCAGTTGATGGAACGTAATTGGCCGGCGAAGGACGTTGCGCCGCTCGTGACGTTGATCGACGATCCGCGCCACCGCGTGGCGGATGACGGCACCTATAAGCTTTCCGAAGAACAGGCCCGGGCGATCCTGGAGCTTCGTCTGCAGCGCCTGACGGCTCTTGGGCGCGACGAAATCGCCGACGAGTTGAACAAGCTGGGCGAAGAGATCAAGGAATATCTGGAAACACTGCGTTCGCGCGCGAAGATCCAGGAAATCGTCCGCAACGAGCTCACCGCCGTCCGCGACGAGTTCGCAACGCCGCGCCGCACCGAATTGCTTGAGGGAGGGGCAGACCTTGAGGACGAGGACCTGATCCAGCGCGAGGACATGGTCGTCACCGTCAGCCATGCCGGTTACATCAAGCGCGTTCCCCTCGACACCTACCGCGCCCAGCGCCGGGGAGGAAAAGGGCGCTCCGGCATGTCGACGAAGGATGAGGATTTCGTCACCCGTCTCTTCGTGGCGAACACCCATACGCCGGTTCTGTTCTTCTCCTCGCGCGGCATTGCTTACAAGCTGAAGGTCTGGCGCCTGCCCATCGGAGGGCCGACTTCGCGAGGCAAGGCCTTGATAAACCTCTTGCCTCTGGAAGCGGGCGAGCAGATCACCTCGATCATGCCTTTGCCTGAAGACGAGGAAAGCTGGGCGAACCTGCATGTCATGTTCGCGACGCGCCGCGGCACGGTGCGCCGGAACAAGCTGTCCGACTTCGTGCAGATCAACAAGAACGGCAAGATTGCCATGAAACTTGAGGACGGTGACGGCATCGTCGGCGTCGAGACATGCACCGAAAACGACGACGTGCTGCTGACGACGGCGCTCGGCCAGTGCATTCGGTTTCCCGTCACGGATGTACGCGTCTTTGCCGGCCGAAACTCGGTCGGCGTCAGGGGAATTGCGCTCGGGACGGAAGATACCGTTATCTCCATGTCCGTGATCCACCACTTCGATGCGAGCGCGGAAGAGCGAGCCGCCTACCTCAAGCGCCGGCGGCTGATGCGCGGTGAAACGGAAGAGACGGCGGCAGAAACCGAGGAAGGCGTTTCGAACGGAGAGCTTTCTGAAACCCGTTACGTCGATATGAGCGCCATCGAACAGATCATTCTGACGCTTTCTGAAAACGGTTATGGCAAGCGCACATCGTCATTCGAGTACCGGACGACCGGGCGTGGCGGCAAAGGCATTGTCGCCATGGCCGTCAACCCCCGGAACGGGCCGCTCGTTGCGTCTTTCCCGGTTGAGGATGACGATCAGATCATGCTGGTGACGAACGGTGGCCAGCTGATCCGTTGCCCGGTGGATGGAATTCGCATCGCCGGCCGTTCCACGCAAGGGGTCATTGTCTTCAATACGGCCGAGGACGAGAAAGTCGTTGCCGTGGAGCGCGTTTCCGAGGTGGATGCCGAGGAAGAGATAGACCTGGGCGGCGAAAATGGTGACAACAATGGCGAAGTGCCGGGCCCCGAAGACGGTGACAACGGCGAGGCTGAATAAGGGCGGTCCGTCAGCAGTTTGATTAAAAAGGATAAGGCGCGCCGAACTGAAATCCGGCTGCGCCTTTTTCATGCGGGTTTGTGCCTCGCTGCAGGTATGATCTGTTCCGGATCAGCGCGCAGCGACCCGCAGCAGCGTGGAAGTGGCCTCTTCGACGTTGCGCGTTTCAATGGTCACGGTGCGGATCCGCGTGCCGGCCGAATTGCCTGTAAGAGCGCTGAGGCACTCGGACGACCAATCGCCCCAAGCCTGACCATGGCAGGATCCGGGAAGTTTGCTGTCCAGCCTGTCTGCCTTCGCAAGGGTCGTAAGGGATGGGGCCGTAACCGGATTTTCCGAGAGGGCGGTATCGGCGACGACTGCCGCGCCAGCCACGATCATCACGGCTGCAGCGGTAGCGACCGCCAGTTCCTTGAACCGGGGAAAGGCCGAAGTCATGTATGAAGGAAGCGTGGTCATCAATGATTCTCCCTGCATCGCGATTTGCGATTACCGATGAGCCACAATCTCCCGTCTCGTTTATTTATTCAGTGACAGGCATCACAGGTTGCGTGATTGCCTAGCTTTGTCTCTGACGACCATTGGTAAGAAAGTCGAAAAGGACAGGTCCGGCGGTCCGCTCGTCAGACGCCTCGTTGGTTGGGCCGGCCCACCCTGCCGCGAAACAATCAGGATCCTCATCGCGGAAAATGACGCCTTCGCACCCTCTCCGGGGCGAAGCGGCTTCGTCGACTATGCTCGCAACATCCGGCCGATCCAAAGCCGCGGCTATGCCACCCGCATAGGTGGAAAAGCCGACTGTCAGCCCAATCAACATGAAAACTGCACCGCACCAGGCAACGAACACAGCCGGCATGCGGAATCCACATAGCAAGTTCATCAAATCGAAATGGGAAGAAAACGCAGCGTTTTCAATCAACTTCGGCGGGTGCGGAGGTAATTAATTCGTGACCATATCGGGTGTCGATCTGACGCCGCGGTGGAAAACCTGCGCCTGGTTCGATGAACTACATGATCTCAAATGAATAGCGGCGATGTGTCGGGGAGCCACATCGCCGCCTATCTATGTGATCCGGGGTCAGGAATACGGATCACTTTTCCAGTTTTGTACGGACCAGAACAGTGGTCTGGCCGAAGGTCTTTGCCTCGGTGACATAGGCAGTTTGATCCGTCCCGGCAATCTTCGCGATATCGTCGCACGCTTTCGATGCGTCGGTGACGACAATGTCCTTACACGCCACATGAACGAGCGGCAGGGCGCGATCGCCCTTCTTCGCGACATTCGTTTCGACGCCCTGATCCGCGCTGACAATAGCGATGATCAATGCGGCGAAAGCCGAAGCCAGAACCAGACTCCAACGACCTATGGCACTCAGCATTTGTGCCTCCCTTTTTATAGGTGTGGATACTAACAGCTTTGCCTTGTCGTGGAAAGAAAACGTTTGCTCGTTGCGTAATTGCCACATTTCCAGCATCGGCGAGCTTGTATCGTCACGCCTGTGCGGTTAGACAGAGCAGCATGAATCGCATTGCACTCTATCCCGGTTCCTTCGATCCCGTGACGAACGGGCATCTCGACCTTTTGCGCCACGCCCTCGGGCTCGCGGATACCGTCGTCGTGGCAATCGGCATTCACCCCGGCAAGAAGCCCCTGTTTTCTTTCGAGGAAAGGGTGGAGATGATCAAGGAGGTCGCCAGAGCCGCTTTCGGCCCTGAGAATGCCGAACGAATCCAGGTCGTGGCATTTAGTAATCTCGTCGTCGATTCTGCGCGGGATCACGGCGCGTCCTTCCTGATCCGCGGGCTGCGGGACGGGACCGATCTCGACTATGAAATGCAGATGGCGGGAATGAACGGAACCATGGCGCCGGAAGTGCAGACAGTCTTTCTCCCGGCCTCGCCGGACGTTCGCCATATCACCGCCACGCTGGTCCGGCAAATCGCTTTCATGAACGGAGACATCAGCCACTTCGTTCCCGAAACGGTTGCAAGGCGTATCGCCGACAAGCTTGCCCGATAGGCGTAATAGCCTATCTACCGCCAGCGGCTGCGCCACGATATCAACAGGAGATCTTCTTGAAACGCTACATATCCGCATTGGCGGCATTCGGTTTGGCCACCATTATTTCGGTCGCCGTTTCCGCCCAGGAACTTGATCCCGAGAACACGCTCTACATGGATCTCAAGGATGGCCGCGTAACGATCCGTCTTCTTCCCGATGTCGCGCCGAAGCACGTCGATCAGGTCAAAAAACTGACGCGCGACGGATTTTATGACGGTATCGTTTTCCACCGCGTGATCGAAGGTTTCATGGCGCAGACGGGAGACCCGACCGGCACCGGAAGGGGCGGATCGGATCTGCCGGACATTCCCGCGGAATTTTCCGACGTGCCGTTTGCACGCGGAACAGTCGGCATGGCGCGGGCACGCGATCCCGACAGCGCTAACTCTCAGTTCTTCATCATGTTCGCACCAGGTGAATTCCTGAACGGCAAATACACCGTTTGGGGCGAAGTGGTGGATGGCATGGAGCATATCGACGCCATCAAGCGCGGAGAACCGCCACAAAACCCCGACAAGATCATCAAGATGCAGGTTGCCGCCGACGCCGGCTGATGGAGTGGCGTACGCGCGTTAAACGAACAAAAGAAAGGGAATTCCGATGGCCGAGATAAAGGATCCGGAAAACACGTTGCTGATGGAGACTTCCAAGGGGTCCATCGTTATTGAAATGCGACCTGATCTGGCGCCGGGCCATGTCGAGCGTATCAAGGAACTGGTGCGAGACGGTTTTTATGACGGCGTCGTGTTCCACCGCGTTATCGACGGTTTTATGGCACAGACCGGCTGCCCTCATGGGACGGGCACCGGCGGGTCCGGCAAGAAACTGAAGGCGGAATTCTCGAAGGAAAAGCACAAGCGCGGCACGGTTTCGATGGCGCGCGCAATGGACCCCAATTCCGGCGACAGCCAGTTCTTCATCTGCTTTGAGGACGCGCCTTGGCTCGATGGCCAGTACACGGTCTGGGGACAGGTGATCGAAGGCATGGAAAATGTCGATCAGATCAAGCGCGGCGAGCCTGTGCGCGACCCCGATAAGATCTCCTCGCTGAAGGTCGCCGCCGACGCCTGATAACGGCCAACTTGCGTACATGCGGGTTTTTGAGCCACGGACGGATTGCCGTTCGTGGCTCTTTTCGTTATCAGGCGTGACTTCCAACTGGAGCATATCCCGCGAAATCTGATTCGAATTTCGCGATAAGGATATGCTCAAGATATTGATGCTGGAGCGAATTCTTGTCACGAAAGCGATCCCGCTTTCGTGGAAAGCGCTCTAGGATGAGGCCATGCGCGTCGACCTTTTCGATTTCGAACTGCCGCAAGACCGGATTGCGCTCCGCCCCGCGCGGCCGCGTGATTCCGCACGCATGCTGGTCGTCCGCCCGGGCGGGACTTCGCCCTTCGAGGACCGCGGCGTAAAGGATCTGCCGGATTTGCTGGAGCCGGGTGACGCTCTTGTTTTCAATGACACGAAAGTCATTCCGGCACAGCTTGAGGGCATTCGCGTCCGTGAAGGCGTCACCGCGCGCATCGGTGCGACACTTCACATGCGGGAAGGTGGCGACCGCTGGAGCGCCTTCGTCCGCCCTGCGAAAAAACTCCTTCCTGGCGATCGCATACGCTTTGGGACAGATTCCAGCACCTGCCTTTTCGGGACGCTCGACGCCACGGTTGCGGAAAAGGGAGATGCCGGAGAGGTTCTTCTCGTCTTCGACCTGGCCGGGCCGGATCTCGATACTGCGATCGCCACAGTCGGTCATATTCCGCTTCCTCCCTATATCGCGGCCAAACGGCCTGACGACGAGCAGGACCGGATCGACTATCAGACGATCTTTGCGGATAAGGACGGCGCTGTCGCGGCTCCCACAGCCGGGCTGCACTTTACGCCTGAACTGATCGAATTGCTGGACAAGCGCGGGATCGAGCGGCATACGGTCACGCTTCATGTCGGAGCGGGCACTTTCCTTCCGGTGAAGGCTGAAGATACGGATGCCCACCGCATGCATGCCGAATGGGGCGCCATTTCCCGGCAAACCGCCGAAGCACTTCGCAAGGTCCGCGCGCGTGGAGGGAGGATCGTTTCCGTGGGCACGACGAGCCTCAGGATTCTCGAAAGCGCTTCTCGGGAAACCGGCGAGCTGCGGGAATTTGCCGGGGAGACACGGATTTTCATCACTCCCGGCTACAAGTTCCGGGCGATTGATGCGTTGATGACGAATTTTCACCTACCGAAATCCACGCTGTTCATGCTCGTTTCCGCTTTCAGTGGTCTTGAGACAATGCGCGCGGCCTATGAACATGCAATCACGACGGGCTATCGCTTTTATTCCTATGGCGATGCTTCGCTTCTCTTTCCCGAAAACGGCCGATGACGAATAACGACATCCACCCTTTCTCCTTCCGCCTGATTGCGACCGACGGCATGGCGCGGCGCGGAGAGATCCGCACACCTCATGGAACCGTCCGCACGCCCGCTTTCATGCCAGTCGGCACGCAGGCGACCGTCAAGGCGATGTATCCCGATCAGGTTCGCGAACTAGGTTCCGACGTGGTTCTGGGCAATACATATCACCTTATGCTCCGCCCTACCGCCGAGCGTGTAGCCAGGCTTGGCGGGCTCCATAAATTCATGAATTGGTCGCATACGATCCTGACGGATTCCGGTGGCTTTCAGGTGATGTCCCTTGCCCAGCTTCGAAAACTCAGCGAGAGGGGCGTCACTTTCCAAAGCCATGTGGATGGCCAAAAGATAGAGATGACGCCGGAGCGCTCGGTCGAGATCCAGCAGCTTCTCGGCTCCGATATCCAGATGCAGCTCGACGAATGTATTGCATTGCCAGCTCCGCGTGAGGAAGCGGAACGGGCAATGCACCTCAGTCTTCGGTGGGCGGAGCGGTCGCGTGCACAATTTGAGGCGATGGGTGGACCGGGAAGGGGGCAGGCGCTTTACGGCATCGTGCAGGGCGGGACCGACCCCGAGCTTCGCCTTGCGTCGGCTGACGCGCTTTCGCAGATGCCGTTTGAGGGATATTCGGTTGGCGGGCTTGCGGTCGGCGAGCCGCAGGAGGTGATGCTCAAGACGCTGGAGATAACTACTCCGGCCATGCCTGTGGACAAACCGCGCTACCTCATGGGTGTGGGCACGCCGGAGGATATTCTGGAAAGTGTGGCGCGCGGGATCGACCAGTTCGATTGCGTGTTGCCGACGCGTGCTGGCCGGCACGGGCTGGCCTATACGCGCTATGGGAAGGTCAACCTGAAGAACGCGCGCCACGCGGACGATCCACGCCCGCTGGATGGGAAGTCGCCCTGCGAAGCGAGCAATCGCTACTCTCGCGCTTATCTGCATCACCTCGTAAAGGCGGGAGAGGGGCTGGCCGCAATGCTGCTGACCTGGAACAATCTCGCCTATTATCAGCAGCTTATGCAGGGTATTCGCGATTCGATCGAGGCGGGGACTTTCGAAGAATTCAGAGCATCGACACGCGCTGACTGGGCGAGAGGCGATATTCCGCCAATTGGCTGAAGACGGTTTAACCCAGCGAATTTAGATGCTGTCGTTTCAAATCGCCTCACCCTTGTCTCTCGCTAGGTAACATCCGGAGATTTTCCAGCTTCCGTCCGGCTGCTGTTCGAAAGTGTATAACGCGTGCCACGCATCGTCGTTCCGGTCGATGATCCAGACTTCCTGGGAGGGGCCGACAGGCGTGTCCTTCGTTCGGCCAAAACTTACCGATTTTGGCCGGTAGACCGGTTTGTAACCCTGCCGCACCATGTGAAGGAAGACTTCCGGACGCTGGAAGCGCTGCCGAATAACCGGAGCCGCAAAGGAGAAGGCCAGTTCGCCGTCGTCCGAGCGAAAGGCCTTCATCTGGCTGGTGATGATCTTTTGGAACTCCGCGCTGCGCTCGTCAGCCGCGACCGGGTTAACCGGTATCAACAATGCGGCGGCAAGCAGGAGGGACGCGAATGCAATCCACCCGGTTCGAAACATCGGGAGCCTCCATTTCGAATCTACGCCATATGATACGCCAAAACTGGCGAAATGGATGAATCAAGTCTGAAACAGAGATTCGTGAGATATTAGCGCCCCTTCACCCGATATCGAGAGACTGAAGGGAATAGAACGTTTTTTCCTATTCAAGCGAGTTTTTTCGCCAGGATGCCTTCCAGGAGAGGCCGTACCTCGTTCGCGAGTTTTTCATCGTCCATCGCAAATGCGATATTCGCAGAAAGGAAGCCCGCCTTCGATCCGCAATCGTAGCTTTCACCTTCGAAGCGCAGGCCTTTAAAAGACTGGTTCTGCATCAGCGATATCATCGCATCAGTCAGTTGAATCTCGCCGCCGGCACCTTTTTCCTGCTCGGCGATCAGATCGAAGATTTCGGGCTGCAGGATGTAACGCCCGGTGATAATGAGGTTTGACGGTGCAGTACCCGGGGCGGGTTTTTCCACCATACCGTTGATGTCGACGACGGCGGAATCAGCATCACCTTTGATTTTGACGATGCCGTAATTTTGGGTCTGGTCCTGCGGAACCTCTTCCACCGCAATCACGTTGCCACCGGACTCTTCATAAAGCTCCACCATCTGCTTGAGGCATCCCTTGCCGGCCTTTATGAGGACATCCGGCAGCAAAATGGCGAAGGGTTCATTGCCGATAAGATCACGGGCACACCAGATCGCATGGCCAAGACCCAGCGGCTCTTGCTGACGGGTAAAGCTTGTGGTTCCGGGAGAGGGACGAATACGGTCCAGGATTTCCAGTGCCGCGGTCTTGTTGCGCTCGCGCAGAGTGTCCTCGAGTTCATATGCGATGTCGAAATGATCTTCGATGACGTGCTTGTTGCGCCCGGTTACGAAAACGATGTGTTCTATGCCGGCTTCGCGGGCCTCATCCACCACATACTGAATGATGGGCCGGTCCACGATCGTCAGCATTTCCTTGGGCACCGCCTTCGTTGCCGGAAGAAAACGGGTCCCAAGACCGGCGACAGGCAGAACCGCTTTGCGAATACGTTTGAAGGGCATGAGCACCTCGCTCTTTAGTGATATGAATCCCTTACGCCATTTAGAATGGCGAGAACAGGTTTAGTCCGCACAAAAATCGGCAAGATTAAGGGGAAGAATTTGAAATCGGGCTTGATGCTCAGTCTCCGGTCAGTTGCAGCGAGATGCCGCTGGCTGTATGCACGCAGACAGATATTCCATCCTCTCGGGAGCGCACGATGAACGAACCGCAAAGCTGCAACAGGCGTGTCGAAGTCGGTGGCGTCCCGTTTGATAACGATCTGCCTTTTTCGTTGATCGCGGGTCCTTGCGCAATGGAGAGCCGCGAGCATGCGCTTGAGATGGCGACCGCGGTGAAGGAGATTTGCGGCAATCTCGGCATTCCGGTCGTGTTCAAGTCTTCCTTCGACAAGGCGAACCGGACGAGCCTCGGAAGTGGCCGCGGGCTTGGCGTCGATGCGGCGCTGCCGGTCTTCGCGGAAGTGCGCGAACGTTATGGGATGCCGGTCCTGACCGATGTCCACCTTCCCGAACAATGCGCAAAGGTCGCGGAGGCGGTCGATGTTTTGCAAATCCCCGCTTTTCTCTGCCGGCAGACGGATCTTTTGGTCGCGGCGGCGCAAACGGGACGTGTGATCAACGTCAAGAAAGGCCAGTTCCTGGCGCCCTGGGACATGAAGAACGTACTTGCCAAGGTCGTCGATAGCGGGAATCCGAATGTCCTGCTGACCGAACGCGGCGCTTCCTTCGGCTACAACACTCTCGTATCCGATATGCGCTCGCTGCCGATCATGGCTCGAACAGGAGCTCCGGTCGTGTTCGATGCCACCCATTCCGTTCAGCAGCCTGGCGGGCAGGGAGGTTCGACAGGGGGCGACAGGGAATTCGTGCCGGTTCTTGCGCGCGCTGCCGTCGCGGTCGGTGTGGCGGGGCTCTTCATTGAAACGCACGACGATCCGGACAATGCGCCTTCCGACGGCCCGAATATGGTGCCGATAGATCAACTAGGCGCACTTTTGAGCGAACTGAAGGCGATCGACGCCGTCGTCAAAGGCCAGCCGACATAGACCTGCAATACGCCGTGTGCAGGGCCAACTTCGCTGCAGCAGCGGATCAGGCTTCGTAACGATGTTCCAACCAGGGATGGAAATACCGTCATGCGAATTACGATGATCGGCACAGGCTATGTCGGCCTCGTTTCTGGGGTCTGTTTTTCGGAATTCGGCTTCGACGTAACCTGTGTCGACATCGACGAGGGCAAGATCGAGCGCCTTAACAATCTGGAGGTGCCGATATTCGAACCCGGTCTCGACACTTTGATCGAGCGAAACTACGGGGAAGGGCGCCTTTCCTTCACGACCGATTTCGAGGGCGCCGTATCGCAGTCGGATGTGATTTTCATAGCTGTTGGAACGCCCTCTCGCCGAGGCGACGGGGAAGCGGATCTAACATACGTGTTTGAAGCGGCGCGCCGGATCGCGAAGTGCATGAAACCCGGCACCACGGTGGTGATCAAGTCTACCGTCGTCGTAGGTACCTGCCGAAAAGTTGCCGGGATTATCGCCGAAGAACGTCCCGGGATGGATTTCTCGATCGCATCGAACCCTGAATTCTTGCGCGAAGGATCGGCGATAGAGGACTTCATGCGTCCTGACCGCGTGGTGGCCGGCGTGACGGATGAACGAGGCAAGGATGTGCTTCGTCAGCTCTATCGGCCGCTTTACCTTCGTGAAACCCCAATCGTCACGACGACGCTGGAGAACGCGGAACTGATAAAATACGCCTCTAACGCCTTTCTGGCGATGAAGATCACCTTCATCAATGAGATTGCCGATCTTTGCGAGAAGGTCGGCGGCGATGTTCAGAAGGTCGCAAGCGCCATCGGGCTCGACAAGCGGATTGGGTCGAAGTTCCTCCATGCCGGACCGGGATATGGCGGCTCCTGCTTTCCGAAGGACACGTCCGCGCTTGCCGCAACGGCGCGCAAGTATGAAGCGCCCCTTCGCCTGATCGAAACGACAATGTCGGTGAACGAAGAACGAAAGCAGGCCATGGCGCAGCGTATCCTTCACGCTCTTGGCCCCAATCCCGCCGGCAAGACCGTAGGAATTCTGGGTATCGCGTTCAAACCGAATACTGATGACGTTCGGGATGCCCCGTCGCTTGTTATCGTTCCCGCCTTGCAGGCCGCAGGCGTCCAGGTTCGGGCGCATGACCCGGAGGCCCGCGAACAGGCCGCCTCCCTTCTTCCGGGAGTGCAATGGTGTGATGCGCCATATGATGTCGCGGAGGGGGCAGACGCCCTTGCTGTTTTGACCGAGTGGAACGTTTATCGGGGACTATCACCGAAAACACTGGCGGGCCGGATGCGGGGCAAGGCCGTAATCGATATGAGGAATATCTGGCAACCGGAAGACATCGGCGCTGTGGGTTTGATCTATACCGGTATAGGACGTGCGGGCAGATCCTTTTGATTTTCAACCGCGTCCGCAGACTTGGCGCGAATGTTTTCAGTAAAAAACGATCAGTGACACCTGCGCGAGCATGTGTCCGGAAAGGGAGACCAAATGACGGCAATCGTCGACATCATCGGCCGTGAAATTCTGGATAGTCGAGGCAATCCTACTGTCGAGGTCGAAGTTCTTCTCGAAGACGGGTCCCAGGGACGGGCGGCCGTGCCGTCCGGTGCGTCAACCGGCGCGCATGAGGCCGTCGAACTTCGCGACGGCGGTACCCGTTACCTCGGCAAAGGCGTCGAGCAGGCGGTGCAGGCCGTGAACGGGGAGATTTTCGACGCGATCGGCGGTCTTGATGCCGAAGACCAGATCCAGATCGACGAGGCAATGTCTGCCCTTGACGGAACGGAAAACAAATCCCGCCTTGGCGCGAATGCAATTCTGGGCGTTTCGCTTGCCACCGCGAAAGCCGCCGCGCAGGCATCCGGCCTCCCGCTCTACCGATACGTCGGCGGCGTGAACGCCCGTGTATTGCCGGTGCCGATGATGAACATCATCAACGGCGGGGCGCATGCGGACAACCCGATTGATTTTCAGGAATTCATGATTATGCCGGTCGGTGCGCCTACCCTTAAAGAGGCGGTGCGCATGGGAGCGGAGGTTTTCCATACCCTCAAGAAGGCGCTCAAGGATGCCGGCCACAACACCAACGTTGGCGACGAAGGGGGTTTTGCCCCCAACATCGAATCGACCGATGCCGCTATCGGTTTCGTGATGAAGGCGATTGAAAAAGCCGGCTACAAGCCGGGCGAGGACATGTTCCTTGCTCTCGATGCCGCATCCACCGAGTTCTTCAAGGACGGCAAGTATCACCTCGAAGGTGAGGGCAGGCAGCTTGGATCGGAAGAGATGGCCAAATATCTCGCCGACCTCGTGTCCCGCTATCCGATCATCTCCATCGAGGACGGCATGGCCGAGGACGACTGGGATGGCTGGAAGGCGGTTACCGATCTGGCTGGCGACAAATGCCAGCTTGTGGGCGATGACCTGTTTGTCACCAACTCGGCGCGCTTGCGTGAAGGCATCGACAAGGGTGTTGCCAACTCCATCCTCGTCAAGGTCAATCAGATAGGCTCGCTCACCGAAACGCTGGACGCGGTGGAAACCGCTCATAAGGCCGGCTACACCGCCGTCATGTCCCACCGCTCCGGAGAGACGGAGGATGCAACAATCGCGGATCTCGCGGTTGCGACGAACTGCGGCCAGATCAAGACCGGCTCGCTTGCCCGCTCCGACAGGCTTGCGAAATACAATCAGCTCATCCGCATCGAGGAAGAACTCGGGCCGCAGGCGCGCTATGCGGGACGCTCGATCCTGCGCGGGTAGGATTTTGTGATACCAGATTGAATAAAGGCGGCCCAGCAGCCGCCTTTTTTTCGTTCCGTTGCCAGCCACTCAGGCGGCGGCGCCCGGTTTGGTTTCCTTCGCGTGCTTGATGGCCGCGATGATGGTTTCCGGAGTTTCGGCGCCCATCAGCGCAAAGCGCTGGTCGATGATCACGCAAGGGACGCCGTTGACCCCCATCTGATGCGCGCTTTCGATCTCGGACTTGACACGGTCAAGATCTTCGTCCGTGGCAAGCCGTTCGGAAACACGCTTCGCGTCCATCCCGATTTCCCGGGCGACGGCGATGAGATTGGCTCTATCGGACAAATCCACGCCTTCGAGGAAATACATCTCGAAGAGGCGTTGAACCGCCTTGTCTTCCAGTCCTTCCGCGCGCGCCCAAAGTATGAGCCTGTGGGAATCGAGCGTATTCGGTGATTTGGTGATCTTGTCGAACTGAAAGTCGATCCCGTCGCTCGCCCCTGCCGACTTGATCCTGTCGTAAATTTCCGCCGCGCGTTCCGGCCCTCCGAACTTGTCGCTCAGATAGGCCTGTCGGTCCTTGCCTTCACGTGGGAGTGTGGCATCAAGCTGGAAAGGGCGCCACCGGACGGCCACCGGGATCTCGGGAATTTGCTTGAGCGCACTTTCCAGGCGTTTCTTGCCGATGAAACACCACGGACACATCACATCGGAAACCACGTCGATGACGATCGTTTGCTCTTCGTTCATTTTATGCCTTCCCGCCACGAGCGTCGCGCGTCGAGGCGTTTATTACCTGATAAAATCGATACCGTCAGCCGAACCGTGTCGTACGGGCGAAAGCTTTAACCCGCTCGCCGACCCGTTCCGCCGCTGCCGCTCCATGGACAACCGCGACCGGTCCGCGCCCAGTTACCTGCACCACAAGGTCTTCATCGCGTGAGACCAATGTAGCTGCCGACGCCAGTCTGTTGGCGAGCGACCTTTCGGCACCTAGAGCAACCTGCCCGGTTTCCCGGAGAAGACCTCGCGCAAGCTCCTCTAGCCAGATCACCTGGAGCTCAATTCCACGCTTGCGCGCAATCTCCTCCGAACGACTCAAATAGTCCTCGAAAGTTAAAGGGTCGATAGGAAGCCACTGCTCGTCGATCAAGAAACGATCACGAAATGTCGAAAACCAGTGGTTAGCGAGCCGCCGGCGAACGCCCGTTCTGGCTGCAAAGGCAAGGCGAGCGGCAAGCTCGCCATCGCTACGCGGTTCGACGATCACGTCAGTGGCGCCTGCCAGATACAAATCCGTAGCATCAATCGTATTCGATGCCGCGGCTATGATCGGTAATGTGACATGGCGAGGATCGGCCCGCAGCCTGAGTATCTGTTCTTGAGCGGTTTCCACGTCAGAATCGATCATCACGGCCAGGAAAGGAGCTTCCGATAGGTAATAGTCAGCCATGTCCGACGTAAATGCACCGACAAGCTTTATACGGTCCCGGTTTGCGGCCTGGATCGAAGCGAACCTGCGGCCGGTGCCGACGATCAGGAAACCGGCGTCGGCAAGGAGCCTCGGGCGCCTTTCATACATATTCCCGAGGGGACCGAAAACTTTGCGTCTCAGTCGTGCTTCTTCAATGCGCCTGGTCAGCCTAGCGACATCGGCAAGCCTGGTCTGAAGGTTGGGCAGGGGAAAACCGCGCCCCAAAACGGCGGCAGGCCGAAGCAGGGGAGGCAGTGTGCCCGACTTGGTAAGCATTACAATCAGTGGAATTTCGACCGACAAGCTCCTGAGTTCCGCATGGAGGCGGTCGATCAAGTCGCCTTCCGTAGGCGAGCCGCTAACCACCACAAGCGCTGCATCCGGGAGGCGCGAAGACGCAAGAAGCCCCTGAAGCCCTTCGGCGTCATCGACAAAGGCCGGCAAGACCTCTTCTCGAAAGGCGCCATAGAGCTTGGGCAGCAGGCCATGGTCCGCGCAAATAACGCAGTAACGGAAATCGCAAAGCTGCATCTATGTCACGCGACCGCGGCCCTGAGTTTGTGAATGCGAGCAGCTAGAGCTTCCCTGTCCACTTTTCCTCCGTCAGTTCGCGGTATGGCCGGAAGGGAGAGTACCCTATTGGGAACCTCCGCAAGACCGACGCCTTCAGCATCAAGGTAAGCGAAAAAGCCTTCCGTATCGAGCAGGGTGCCGCGCTCCGGAACAAGCGCGGCATAGAGACGGGCGCCGAGTGTCACATCCTCGACAAGGAAGGCGGCGGCATCCGTCAAACCCGGAAATGACGAGTAGAGCGAGTCCAGAAGCTGGAGAGGTCCTATGCCGGGCGCCGCCTTACCCGGGATACCGAGGCCGGTTATGCCGCTTTCGGTTCGCCGTACGGGAACGAGAGTATCGACGTAACCGGATTTGTCGCAAGGGATATGTACCTTGCTTGCCGGCCACGCGGAGCCGGCCACCATCGGACCGCGCACCCTTAACGTATTTGGTGCCGTTTCGTCATCGATGCCGACTTCAACGAGAATTGGCGGGTTCTTGGCACTTGAAGGTGCGCCCAAAGGGCCGAATTGGATTGCGCGCGGAAGCACGCTAGCGCCGCGGCCAAGAACGATCATCGCAAATTCATCGGCGACGTGAAGGTCGTATAGCGCCCGGTTGGTGGTGAAGGGCGCAGGGTGCGGTGCATTTCCGCTCCATACCGAAACAATTTTTCCTTCGGCTGTCTGAAGCTTTCGCTCCAAAGAGGCGACAAGCGCGCCAGGGCACAATACGTAGTCCGCTTCGATCCCGTCTGCGTGATTGGCAAGGGTGCGAAGTGCGGTTGGATGGTGAAGATGAAGCGATCCGCCCGTCATGAGCCATGGAACTAGGCCGGCTCCTATTCCAACCATCCCCGTGAGAGGATAGGGGGAGAGAATTTTCGCTCCATCGGCAAGCCCGGTTTCCAGAAAAGGCATGAAGCCTGCGGCAATCCAATGGTTATGGCTGCGGGCGACAGGCAGAGGCTCACCACTTGTCGATCTCGACCATGTCAGCGTCGCCACATGGTCGGCAGCGTTTTTATCCCTGCCTAAGGTCGGTGTCGGTAATTCCTCTCGGTTCATCTCCGAGAGAACGGAGGCAATGTCGACCAGGCCGTCGGGAACTTCGTTTCCTATTCCGAATACGAACCTTAGACTGAAAAGCTCCGCTGCCGTTTCCCGCGCCTCATCAGCAACATTCTGGTTTTCAACGCGATCTCCGGCGACAAGTGCCTTGGCGCCCGCCCGCGTCAACGCTTTCACGACGTCACGACGCCGCCAATGCAGCGGCAGCGGTGCGACAACCAGGCCCGCCCGCAACGCGGCAAGGAAGGTGATGACGCTGTCGACCGTGTTTGGTGCGTGAAGGCCCAGGACGTTGTCTACCGAAAGGCCGACTGCTGCGAAAAATCCCGCCAAACGCGAAATTTCTTCGTCGGCTTCGCCATAGGTCAACTGCCTCGGTGCGCCTCCCGTCCAATCTGAACGGTCGGGAGCATCGCAAATCGCGATCCGGTCCGGATTTTTCGATGCGGCTCTCCGAAAAAGCGCATCCAGCGTATTTCTGCCCCAGATGCCACTCTTTGCATTCGCGTTCAGGATCTCTTCCGACGTCAGGATCATCGTCTTCAGTTTCCCGCGTTTGCTTCGACAGCCGTGGAAGACCACCAGGCTTCCAGCCGGGCGCCTGCGACAGATGCCCGGTCTGGATGTTCTACCGTATTCCAGCGGGCGATCCATTCTTCTGAAACATGGAAAAGGGGCACCACATAGTGACCGGAGATAAGTGTGCGATCGAAAGCGCGAACGGCCGCTACGAATTCTTCCTGAGTGCGCGCGGCAAGCAGGGCATCGATCATTGCGTCGACCGCGTCGCTTTCCACCCCGGCGAAATTGAAGGACCCGTCCGTATTCGCCGCCTCGCTGCTCCAGCGATAATTCTGCTCATTGCCTGGAGAAAGTGAAGACGGCCAGAAATTAAGCACCATGTCGTAGTCAAAAACCTGCCGGCGCTGCTGGTATTGAGCGGCATCCACGGTTCGAATAATCGTATTGATGCCAAGGAGCTTGAGCAGGCGTTGATAAGCGAGTGCAAGACGCTCCTGATCTTTCGAGGCAACCAGGATTTCGAATTCCAGCGGCTTTGCATCGCGGTCCTGCATCACGCCCTTGCGGATGTTATAACCTGCTTTTTGAAGTAGTCCGACAGCTTCTCGCAAAACCGTCCGGTCGCGGCCGGAGCCGTCGGCTTCCGTCGGACGCCACTCGCCTTCCATGACCTCCTGTTCTATCTGGCCTTGAAAGGGTTTTAGAAAAGAGCGTTCGATTTCGCTCGCCGGCTGGCCGATCGAGGACAAGATCGAATTGTCGAAATAACCCGCCGTTCTCCGATACAGCCCGTAATAGAGATTTCGGTTCACCCATTCGAAATCGAAAAGCATCGCAAGGGCTTTGCGCACCTGCTTGTCAGCGAAAAGCCTCCGGCGGGTGTTGAATACGAAGCCATACATCCCGGCCGGTGTTTCCAGTTCGAAAACGTCGCGCACGACATCACCGCGTTGGGCTGCCGGAAAATCGAACCCGGTTTTCCATCTCGCGGGATCGCTGATCGGGAGCACGGTAACCAAACCCTTCTGGAACGCCTGCTGGAGCGCATTTTCATCCCGGTAATATTCGACTTTCACCGCATCGAAATTGTAGAGCCCCTGCTGGGCGGGCACATCCTTGCCCCAATAGTTCTGATTGCGTCGATAGGTGATTTGCGTTCCCGGCTCCACGGATTCGATTACATATGGTCCGGAACCGATAGGCGGTACCAGCGTGCTCTTGTCGAAAGTGTCCGGATCGATCGTATGGCTTGCGAAAATCGGTGAAAGCCCGAGCAGCAAAGGCAGTTCACGGTCATTTCCGTTTTCGAAGGTAAATCGAACCGAGAGAGGGCCGGTTTTCTCGATCGATTTAATGCGCTCGTACCTGGCACGAAAATGCGGCCGCCCTTTCTCCCGCAAGACCTTGAAGGAAAATACGACATCCTCAACTGTGACGGGCTTTCCGTCGGAAAATTTCGCATTCGGATTAAGCGTGAATTCGATCCATTCTCGTGTCTCGGGCAAGCGAACGCTTTCGGCAAGGAGCCCGTAGAGCGAAAATGGTTCATCGTGATTCCTTGCCAGGAGGCTTTCGATCACGAGCGCACCGAATCGCGAATCCCGGATTCCACGAGCCGATGAGGTGCCCCCCTGAACGACGAACTGATTGAGACTGTCAAACGAGCCCTGCACGCCGTAGGTTACGCGGCCACCCTTCGGCGCATTGGGATCCGCATACGGAAACGAGGCGAAATCCGCAGGCAACGCCGGCTTCCCGTGCATTGCGATCCCATGCGCAGCGGGAACGTCTTGCGACAGAGCCGGGGAGGCAACAAACGCAACGGCCGATAGCGCAAGCGCAAACGCCAGAGACAGCGTCTTCAAAGGCGGTCTTTGGGGAAGGGCGATCAACCTGACCATCCGGGCAGCCTTACGGGAGAATCATTCTGTTAAGGTTAACACACCAGTTTAGAATTGGCGGGGAAGGTGATTCGGGTAAAGGGGGTGGCTGCGGATTCGGCACTGGAAAACCGGTAATTCCGTTTCAGATCCAGCATGAACTATCAACGTTCTATCCTGTTGGCCTGCGAAATTGCCGCGTCGGGGAGCGTTGCTCAATCGCCTCGTTGAAAGATCGTTGATCGGGCGGGGGGGAATGCCCGCTGGAATTTTTTGCGCGGTCCTTGTAAAGATGCCGCCAAATGAAAGCTTTGAACCGACTAGGTCAATGTCTTGCCGCAATCCGAAATCAAACGGGGGCGCGGCCAAGGGCGGCGGACTGGCGATGATTGCCGCTGCGAGCCAAGGAGCCATTCGGCACGTAGACCAGATGGCAAACAGGAATTGAGGACGACTTCGTATGGCGAGGAAATTCAAGCGCGGACTGGCGATATGGGCTTTTGCATCGATGGCCGGCCTCAGCATGGTCGCCGGTGCCGCGGCTCAGGAGGTTACGCCTGGTGAGGATTCTCCCTGGATCAAGGTATGCAATACCGATCCGAAGGCGAATAAGGAAGTTTGCCTGATCACTCAGGAATTGCGCACCGATACGGGACAGTTCCTAGCGTCCGTCGCCGTCCGGCAAATTTCGGGCGAAGCGCGAAAGACATTGCTTATCGCAGTTCCGCCAGGGATGCTCATTCAACCGGGCCTGAGGGTCCAGGTCGACAGTGGCAAGCAGACCGAAGCGAAATACGGCATTTGCTTCCCGAATGCCTGCTATTCGGAGCTGGTTGTCGACGACAACTTCATCAATTCGATGAAGAAGGGCGGGGCGCTGAAGCTTACGACCCTGAATCAGCAGGCTAAGCCCGTGCCTTTCGAACTGTCGCTGATCGGCTTCACCAAGGTTTATGAAGGCGAGCCGATTGATCCCGCCGCCTTGCAGCAGCGTGAGCAGAAGCTTCAGTCAGAATTGCAAAAGCGTGCGGAAGAAGCGCGTCAAAAGCTGATCGATAAGCAGAAAGAAGTCACCGGCAACTAATTGTCGGAAAAAATCCAAAGAAATTCGCCGCGGAATGAAGGATTCCGCGGCGTTATTTTTAAATGATTCGATTAACGCTCAGTGGAGGTCGACATCCCGCGGTCGATAGCTTCCATCGGGTTGTTCATCGAATATATCATGAACTTGAGGATGGCGAACTGGCTCGCCCGTGTCGTCGGGAATGAGATTTTGCTCTGAAACGTATGCGACGTATTCAGTCTCTGCGTTCTCGGCAAGCAAATGATAGAAAGGCTGGTCGCGGCGCGGACGCACGTCTTCCGGAATGGCCTGCCACCATTCCTCCGTGTTGCTGAAGGTCGGATCCACATCGAAGATCACCCCTCGAAAGGGGTAAATCCGGTGGCGGACCACCTGTCCGATGCTGAACTTCGCCGTACGCACTTTTCGTTTTACTCCGCTTGATTTTATTTGGCACCCCGGTCGGATTATGCCGTGTTGGCCGCTGATCCGCCAATTTCATGACGACAATATCATTTAAGACGCCGCCCGCATTTGGGCGCCTTAAAAGTCACGGCGATCCTTTCATGTCAAGTTAACGATGATCGCAGGGGCGCCTTGCACCCGGATGATGGTTCCGGCCTAGAGCCCGTATATTTCAGCGAATTCCGGATCCTTGGCAGCCACACGCTCGGCGAGATCGAGAATGACTTTAGCCTGCTTCCAGGTAGCGTCATCCTGCATTTTCCCGTCGATCATTACCGCACCGGTGCCGTCGGGCATTGCATCGACGATTTTACAGGCAAATGCGACTTCGGCGGGGTCTGGACTGAAGACGCGTTTGGCGATTTCGATCTGGCTCGGGTGGAGCGACCATGCGCCGACGCATCCCATGAGAAAAGCATTTCGAAACTGGAATTCGCAGGCTTCGCTATCGGAGAAATCGCCGAAAGGTCCGTAAAAAGCCCTGATACCGGCCGACATGCAGGCATCCACCATTTTTGCGACGGTGTAGTGCCAGAGGTCTTGTAGATGGGCGGTTCTTCCGGTCGCGGTTCCTGCGTCGGAAAGAACCGCATAATCGGGATGACCACCGCCGACGCGCGTCGTTTTCATTCCGCGCGAGGCTGCGAGGTCGGCCGGGCCAAGGCTCATACCGTGCATGCGCGGGCTCGCGGTTGCAATGGAATCGACGTTCTTCACCCCCTCCGCCGTTTCCAGGATCGCATGAATCAGGATCGGCCGGCCTATCCCCGCGCGCGCTTCCAATTGCGCCAGAAGCTGGTCCAGATAATGGATATCCCACGGTCCTTCGACCTTGGGCAGCATGATCACGTCCAGCTTTTCGCCGACGGCTGGAACAATCTCCAAAAGATCGTCCAATACCCAAGGGCTGTTCAGGCAATTGATCCGGGTCCAAAGGCCGGTGGAGCCGAATTCATTGTCCCGGGCCATCCGTATGAAGCCTTGCCGGGCGGCCAGTTTCTGGTCCGCGGGTATTGCGTCCTCCAGATTTCCGAGCACGACATCCACGTCCCTGATCAATTCCGGAACCTTCTTGCGCATTTTCTCGATGTGCGGGGGCACGAAATGGATCATGCGCTCCAGCCGGGTCGGCACTTCGCGGTAAGGGGCAGGGGCTCCAATGGCAAGCGGCTGGTAGTAGGCACGCGGCGTCTTCATGGGGGCGACCTTCCTTCTGCGGTGTATTACTGCCGATACCTATATCAGGCTATGCTGCAGTGCACCTATAAGCCAAACAGAGAATAAGAAGGAAGCAGGCGTCCTGCTCACCCCCATTTTCGATGGATCCACATCCATTGGCTCGGATATTCGCGGATCCACTCTTCGAATTGGCGGTGGATCATACGGGTTGCCTCTTCGACATCCGCCCTGCGGTCGCCGGTGATGGGGTAATCGAGCGGCTTTGCTTCGATGCGGAACTTGACACCCCTTTCCCGCACGACCCTGGTAATTATCAGGGGAAGCCTGTTCCCCCGCGCGATTGTTGCCGGAAAGGTGGTCGCATATGCCGGGCGACCGAAAAAGGGCACTTTCGGTCCGCGAATATCCCTCAGGTCCGCCAGAAAGGAAAACATGCCCCGGCTGCGGACGATCGAGAGGATACGCCTTGCGGTGTCATGGCTCTTCGCAAAGAGCCCGCCCGGATATAGGCTTTGTCGTAGCCGAAAGATTTCACGATCCGAGTATGGGTTCTTGGTGGCCTGATAAACGCCGGCTGGCTGGTGTCCGGCAACGATGCCGCCAAGCGCCGTTACTTCCCAGTTGCCGCTGTGCATGGAAACCACAACACACCCCACACCATCGATCTGCCGACGGGCTTTCTCGAGATCGAATGTGAAACGGGCGCGGTCGGAGGTCACGCGGTCGAGCAGGATCGTCTCCGCTGTGACCCGGCCAAGATTCTCCCACATATCACGCGCAATCGCCTGGCATTCAGCCAAGGTCTTTTCCGGATACGCAGCCTGAAGATTTGCGAGCGCCCGCTTGTGCCGCCGGTTGAACGGCGCGAGATGGCGCCAGAACCAGCCCATGATCGCCGAAGCCGCGTCGATCGGCATCAGCCGGACGAGCGTGAGCAAGATTTTTAGACCGAGCCATTCGATCCGGTAGCGAATGATCGTCAATGGACCTTTGCGCCACTTCAAGCCCTTGTACCGTCCCTTGCAAGCTGAAATAACGGCGCAAATCCGCCGAAGCCGCGTTCGTGCGGCGTTGACCGCCAACGGCTAACCCGTTAGGCCTGCGGTGATTACTCAAGTGTTGCAGGTTTGGCAACCGCCCGGTGCCAGATAAACCGAAGGCACTTACCGGAAGGACTTCATGGAAAAGGTCATTTCCCTGGCTCTGCCGTTTTTCGGGCTGATCTTCCTTGGCGTGGCGGCCGGGAAAATACGGAAGATTCCGGCGGCCGGACTCGAATGGATGCGATTTTTCGTCATCTATATCGCCTTGCCGGCCCTTTTCTTCCGGCTTCTCGCTCAAACGCCGATAGAGGAATTGACGAACATCGCCTATGTTTCGGCGACGACATTCGCCACCTATTGTGCGTTCGCGATTGCCTTTCTCGTGGGCATCCTAGCATCCCGCGGTAACATCCCTGAGGCGACAATCCAGGCGCTGGTCGGTTCATATTCCAATATCGGCTATATGGGACCGGGGCTGACGCTTGCTGTACTCGGACAATCAGCGGCCGTGCCAACCGCGCTGATCTTCTGTTTCGACAACATCTTACTGTTCACTCTCGCCCCTCTCATGATGGCGATAGGCGGGACTGAAGACGAGCCCCCACTCAAGACCGCGCTTACCGTGCTGCAGCGGATTTTCACGCATCCGTTCATCATTGCCACGATCGCCGGCGTTCTTGCCGCCGCGGTGGAATACCAACCGCCGCAAGCACTGGATACCTTGCTGACCTTTCTCAGCAACGCTGCAGCACCTTGTGCCCTTTTCGCCATGGGTGTGACAGTGACGCTTCAGCCTATGGGGCGCATACCGCTTGAGCTTCCCGTTGTTCTCTTTGTCAAGCTGATCGTGCATCCGATCATCATACTTACGCTCCTGCTGTGGATTGGCGGGTTCGATCCTGCCTGGGTCGCGACTGCCGTGCTTATGGCCTGCCTGCCCCCGGCAGCGAATGTTTTTGTCATAGCGCAGCAATACGGCGTCTACGTTCAACGCGCCTCGAGCGCTATTCTCATCGGAACGATAGTCTCAACAGCAACTGTTACCGCCTTCATGTATGCGATCACCAACGATATTCTGCCGATGCGGTAAAAGGGCGGTTTGACAACCGGCGTTTTTCGCAATCGCGCCGGGTAACAGAGAGGTGCCTGATGACGGCCAGACCGTTAGCGGGAATAAAGGTTCTCGATTTCACGACCCTTTTGCCCGGGCCGCTGGCAACTCTCATCCTCGCGGAAGCCGGCGCGGAAGTGACGAAGATCGAGCGTCCGGGTGGCGAAGACCTGAGGCGCTATCCGCCGTTCATCGGCCAGACATCGGCCGCGTTTGCTCTTCTGAACCGTGGCAAGGCATGTCAGGAAGTCGATCTGAAGGATCCTGTTGCGCGCGAGGTGCTGATTCCGCTGGTGAAAGAAGCGGACATACTGGTTGAACAGTTTCGCCCCGGCGTGATGGAGCGGTTGGGGCTCGGTTTCGAGGAGCTGAAGGCAATCAATCCAGGCCTGATCTACTGTTCGATTACGGGATACGGTCAAACGGGAAT
Source organism: Hongsoonwoonella zoysiae (assembly GCF_013266695.1). GTDB lineage: Bacteria > Pseudomonadota > Alphaproteobacteria > Rhizobiales > Stappiaceae > Hongsoonwoonella > Hongsoonwoonella zoysiae. Next base: position 634,669 of record NZ_JABRXF010000002.1, on the reverse strand, counting down.
TCGCGCCGGCGAGGCGGGACACGATATAAACTACCTGGCGCTCACGGGGCTTCTGGCGCTTTCTTATGGAAGTTCGGACTGCCCGGTGCTGCCGCCGACGCAAATCGCCGACATCGGCGGCGGCAGTTTTCCAGCTGTCATGAATATTCTGCTTGCCCTGCTTCAACGGGAACGAACGGGAGAGGGCGCGCGAATAGATATTGCGATGGCGGATGCCATGTTCACTTTCGCGCTCTTCGCGCATGCGGAATTGGCGGCTAAGGGAAAGGTGCCGCCAAACGGCCAGGCACTTTTGACCGGCGGGTCGCCGCGTTATCAGCTTTATTTCACGAGTGATGGGGAGGCGATCGCCGTTGGCGCGCTCGAGCAGAAATTCTGGATCGCGTTTTGCGATGCAATCGGGCTTCCGGAAGATCTGAGAAGCGATACTGTGGACCCTGCTGCAACCGAAGCTGCGGTCCGCGCTCTTGTCTCCCGTCGCACTCGGGCTGAATGGGAGCCTATTCTGGCCAAGGCGGATTGTTGCGCGACGCCAGTGAAAACGCTGGCCGAGGCGATGAACGATCCCCACTTTCTCGAGCGTGGATTGTTCGACCACGAGATCGCCGGATTGACCAAAGCCGTCGCTGCCGCCGTCGTCCCCATCGATCCGCGATTTCGTGAGCGTTCTGGCAGCGGAAGCTCGTAAGCATTACGACGCGCGCGGCTGCGAGAAGCCTTTCATCAGTCGGGGCCGCGAAAACATCGGTGCGATACCCTCGCGCATGAGAAGCCGCCGCAAGGGGCCGACCTTGCCGGCAAGATAAAGGCCGACACTTCGGGCTAGCTGTACCGGCAACAGGTCGGTCAGCAGGGAACGGTTCAAAAGATCGACGCCTGTTGTTCGCGACAGGATGTCGGGACGGCGCGCGCGCTCGTAACGCAACAGCACTTCACCCGAGCCTATGTCGATGCCTTGCTGGCGAGCATTCGCCACGATTTCGCCAAGGGCGGCGACATCCCGCAATCCCAGATTAAGGCCTTGTGCGCCAATGGGAGGAAAGACATGAGCAGCCTCGCCAACGAGCGCGCAGCGATTGCGCGCTACGGTTTTGGCGCTAAGGCCTCCGAGCGGATAGCACTGCCTGCGGCTTGAGACCTTCATGGCGCCATAAACGGAATGGGCGCGACGTTCAATTTCCAACGCGAGTTCGGCATCGGATAAATGCTTGAGGGTTTCCGCGGTGTCGGGCTCTACCACGCAAACGAGGGAGGACCTGCGACCGGGCAGGGGAACCAGCGTGAAGGGGCCACTTCTGGTATGGAATTCAGTCGAGTGATTGTAGTGGGGGACGTGGTGCTCGAGATTAAGCACAAGCGCGCTCTGAGGATATCGCCATTCCGAGACCTCTATGCCGGCCGCATCGCGCACCTTGGAGCGCCGTCCATCCGCACCGATCGTCAAAGCCGCTTCAACGGTGTTTCCGTCATCGAGTGAGACAATTACGCTCTGCGCCCCGATGGTCAGGGCGTCGGCCCGCGCGTCGAAGCGTTGCAGGTTTTTTTCCCCTGAGCATGCCTTGGCAAGGATAGCGTTGAGATCCTTGTTTTCGACGTTGTAGCCAAATGCCTCGAGCTTCAACTCACTCGCGTCGAAAACAATTTCCGGTGCGCGGATCAGGCGTTCAGTCGCATCGATAATGCGCATATGGCTCAAGGGAGCAGCATGCGGGCGGATGGCGTCCCAAAGGCCAAGGTTTTTCAGCATTTCGACGGAGGAATCGAGAAGCGCGGTCGTGCGGCCATCTTCCGACTGGCCGCTCGGCGCGATGAGAGCGGTGGAAAACCCCTGGCGGGCAAACAGGATTGCGCAGGCCATTCCCGATGGCCCGGCGCCTACGACCGCCACATCCACTTTTGCGGAAGACTTTCCGGCGGTTTTAGCGGCCATTGAGATGCTCCATTCTTGACGCTGTGCATTTGAAATTGAATTCTTTTTTTGAAATTGCAAGCCGCGCCAATGAGCGTTTCGTCGCATCAGGCATCTAACGAATGCTCCTTGCCGCCAAACCTCTATATTAACGACTGCTCAAGCGATTGCGCAGTCCTTAACGAAATTGCGCCGGATATGGCGAGATGCGGATGATTGACCGAGCCTCCATGCGAGTATCGATGACCGGCAGCCGTGCCCCGGAAATGGCGCAGATCCTTTCGCCAGCCAGACAAGGGCGCGCGAAAGTGCAAGATCGCCGTATTCGGATGCTCGTATTCCTGTCGATCGGCTCGGCAGCACTTATCGGCTGGGCGTACCTGGGTGCCATGGTTTCCGCGATGGTGCCGGTAATGGACATGGCCGATCTCGGCCCCGGCATGCAGATACTAAACAGTTTCAACGTGTTCCATGGCCTGTCGGCGGATGCGCGAGCCGCGCTTGCGGTGCTTTGCCTGCCAGCGGGTTTTGAGACGTTCGGCATGCCGGCGGCATCTCACTGGACGGCCACGGACTTCGGGCTTGTTTTCGCGATGTGGGTGATGATGACGCTGGCGATGATGTTGCCAAGCGCCGCCCCCATGATATCCGCATATGCCGAAACCGCCGCGGCCAATGCAGAGACGAAAGTGTCTTCGATCTTCGCGGTTTCGTTCGGTTATCTCAGCGTTTGGATGGTGTACGCGCTGGTTGCAACGGTGGGTCAATGGCTTCTTGTCGAGGCACGGCTTTTATCGGAAATGATGGCTCCGGCGACGATGGTTTTCGCCGGCACGACGATGCTTGCGGCCGGGGTCTATCAGTTCACGCCTGCGAAAAAGGCCTGCCTGATGCGGTGTCGGCGACCGCTCGAATTTTTCGCCATGCGTTTTTCCAGCCGCGTTTCGAGAGCCTATATCCTTGGAAATGAACAAGGTTTACTTTGTCTCGGCTGTTGCTGGGCGCTTATGACGGTTATGTTCGCTGTTGGCGTCATGAATATATTCTGGATCGCCCTTTTGGGTGCATTCATGGCACTTGAAAAATCCATTTCTTCCCCTTGGCCCTCGCGTCTGATCGGCCTTCTGCTTCTGGCGTGGGGCAGCGCTGTTATTGCCGCAAGCCCGGCGGGGCAGGGATTGCTCGCAGGCTGACTGGACGGGAAGTTTGTCGCCATCTTCGTTCAAATCCGCATGGAAATCACCGGATTCGCAATTCCGTACTCGCAATCGTAACCTGTCGCGGATATGAGCATTGCCGCAGCGGATCATTTTTCCGGATCCGTTAAATGTTGACGACCCGTGATATTCTACGGAAGGATTCGCGCTCGGGGGGCGGCCCTGTGTCGCAGGCAGGAGCTGGATAACGACGGATGGCGGACGGCAAGGCGCAAACAGCGGAACACGGGGCACCCGGCGCCCTTTTCCTGATCCATGTTCTAACCGCACTCGGTGCGCCCGTAGCGCTGCTCGCGCTGCTTGCCGGCGCACGTGGCGAGTGGGGTGAATTGTTTATCTGGCTGGGCGTCGCCCTCTTGATCGACGGGATCGACGGTCCGCTTGCCCGTCGTTTCCAAATCGCTACCAGAATGCCGCGATGGTCGGGTGCGGCCCTCGATTTCGTGATCGACTATGCGACCTATGTTTTCCTTCCCGCCTTCGTATTGGCCGGAAGCGACATGCTTTCAACACCCTGGAACTGGATTTGCGGTGGTCTGGTGGTCTTCACCGGGGCGCTTTATTTCGCAGATAACGGCATGAAGATGCCTGATGGGTCGTTCAAGGGATTTCCCGTCGGCTGGAATATGGTCATCTTCGGCTTGATGGCGCTGTCGCCGTCCGAGACGTTTACAATTGTTTTCGTCATAGCGTTCTGCGCACTCACTTTCGCGCCCATACGCTTCGTTCATCCGGTTCGCGTCGCCAGATGGCGGGTTTTGACATTGTCGGTTACCTTCGTCTGGTTTGTCGCGGCGGGTGTGGCGATCGCCCAGGCGATGATGCCGGAACCACTGGCCGCCTGGGCGCTGGGGCTTTCCAGCATCTACCTTCTTACCGTTTGCGCCGTTCAGCAGATCCTCGACCGCTACAGTTAAGTCACCAGACCGAGATCAGTGAATGTTCACCTGGCTGACCGACCCTGCGATCTGGGCAAGCCTTCTTACGCTCACGGTGATGGAGATCGTTCTCGGTATCGACAACATCGTTTTCATTTCCGTAATCGTTGGCCGGCTTGAAGAGAAAGCAGCGAAGCGAGCCCGCCAGGTCGGTCTCGCTCTGGCGCTGATCTTCCGGATCATCCTCCTGTCTATGCTGGCCTTTCTGATCGGGCTGACGGAACCGGTCTTCACAGCATTCGGCGAGCCGTTCTCCTGGCGTGACATTATCCTGCTTGCCGGCGGCATATTCCTGCTGGTCAAGGGAACGCATGAGATTCATAAGGGTATCGAAGGCGACGAAGAGAGCGTCGCCGACAAGGCGGCCAAGGGGTTTATGGCGGTGATTGCACAGATCATCGTCATCGACATGGTGTTTTCGGTCGATTCCATCGTCACGGCGATCGGCATGGCGGAACATATCGGGGTGATGGTCGCCGCCGTTACGATCGCCATGGCGGTCATGTACGTCGCTTCGGGCCCAATCGCGGAATTTATCCAACGCCATCCGACCACCAAGATGCTCGCGCTCGCCTTTCTGCTCCTGATCGGCGTGGCACTGGTTGCGGACGGTCTCGGATTCCATATTCCGCGCGGTTACATTTATTTCGCCATGGCATTTTCCGCAGGCGTCGAGATGATCAATATCACCGCGCGCGGTAACAGAAAGCGGGAAGACAGGAACTCTTCCTGAGCGTACGGATTTCCTGATGCGTTGGAGCCTGTTGCCGGGCATCCCTTGCTGAAGCGCGGACAGTGAAGAGAATTTCACCTTTGAATCCCGGGGGCGGTCAGGCTCATGTTCAAATGTCAAAATCAAAAGCTCCACTAGACTCATAAAGCTGCTAGTGATCCTTTTGATTCCGACATTCGCTCGCCCAAGTGCTGCAATGGAAGGCAGATACCGGGGTCCAGACCCTAGCCCGCCATGATCAGGGCAACCCGGAAAATATCGAGGTGTTTCATATGGTCCATGCAATCAAAGTTCATGAAACCGGCGGCCCGGAAGTCATGCGGTGGGAGGAGGTCGAGGTTGGCGATCCTGGCGCGGGTGAAGCCCGCATCCGTCACACGGCGATCGGCCTCAATTACATCGATACCTATTTCCGCTCAGGACTTTATCCGGCACCTGCCGGCCTACCTTTCATTCCCGGCAACGAGGGGGCCGGCGTCATCGTTTCGGTGGGTGAGGGAGTCGACAACCTGAAGCCGGGCGACCGGGTCGCATATGCGGGCCCGGTCGGTTCTTATGCCGAAGAGCGTATTATGGCAGCAGACCGGCTCGTCAAGATCCCCGATGGCGTGGATGACAAGACGGCGGCGGCCATGATGCTCAAGGGCATGACCGCAAGATATCTGCTCCGTCGCACATACAAGGTTACCTCCGAGACAACATTGCTGTTCCATGCCGCTGCCGGTGGTGTGGGCCTGATTGCCGGGCAGTGGGCCAGGAAGCTCGGCGCGACGGCGATAGGAACGGCAGGTTCGCCGGAGAAGGTGAAACTCGCGCTGGAAAACGGCTATTCCGATGTGATCAACTACCGGGAAGAGAATTTCGCCGAACGTGTGCGGGAAATCACCGGCGGCAAGCTTTGCGACGTCGTTTATGACTCAGTCGGGAAGGATACCTATCCCGGATCCCTGGACTGTTTGAAACCTTTGGGACTGTGGGTTTCCTTTGGCCAGTCTTCCGGCCCCATTTCGGATTTCAACATGGCCGTCCTTTCCCAAAAAGGCTCGCTTTTCGCGACCCGTCCGACCTTGTTCACCTATATCGCTTCGCGTGAGGACCTTGAGGAAACGGCGAACGACCTTTTCGGCGTCGTGCGGGCCGGTGACGTGAAGATCCAGATAAATCAGGAATATGCGCTGAAGGACGCCATACGCGCGCATCAAGACCTTCAGGGACGCAAAACGACGGGCGCTACCGTCCTCATACCTTGATCGAAATTCACGGTGCCGAACCTAGGGCCCGGCATTTTCACGGTGACGCTAGGAGATAGAAGACTGGATCAGGCGCGGCAACTTTACGGGCCATCTTTACGCTATTTCGCGGCGGCGGCTTCGGCGGGGTCGATCCGGGCGGCCGCACGCGAACTCAATGTCGCGTCATCGGCCGTCAATCGACAGATACTCTGGCTGGAAGGCACACTCGATCTGAAGTTGTTCGATCGTGTTGGCCGAGGTGTGAGACTGACAGAAGCCGGCGAAATCCTGCTTGCGCATATTCGCCGTTCCTTTTCCGATTTCGATGCCACCCTTGGCGAGTTGCAGGCCTTGAAAGGATTGCGACGAGGTTCCGTAACCATCGCCGCGGTGGAAAGTGTGTGCGACAGCCTGTTACCCGACGTCGTTTCAGCGTTTCGGGCGAAGTTCCCCGGCATTCACGTATCCCTTAGGGTGGGCGGCTCCGAAAGGGTCAATGGCTTCGTCATCTCGGGCGAGGCGGAAGTGGGCTTCACTTTCGATCCAACGCGAGATCACGGCCTGACCGTTGCGTTTCAGCGCGATTTGCCTATCGGCGTCGTCATGCGCCCGGATCATCCCTTGGCGGAAAGAAAGCGGCTGAAACTGGCGGATTGCCTTGAATTTCCCTTCTGTCTTCCCAGCGAGGGACTTTCCCTGAGAAAGCGGCTCGATGCCGTTCTCGTGACCTTGGCTCCAAGTCGCAAGACCTTCGTCGAGGCAAATTCGCTTCGCTTCATGCGCGCTCTTGTCAAGCGTGGCGGAGTAATCGCCTTCCAGACCCGTTTCGGCATCGAGGACGAGCGTGAGTCCAATTCACTGGTTTTTCGCGAGTTGGACGACCCGCCTCTACGCCGCGATCGCTTCGCGGTGGTGATTTCTGCAAACAGGGCGCTTAGCCTGGCCGCATCAATGTTTTTTGATCATGCAACAGACGCAATACGACGCCAGCTATCGGAAAATGATGCCGATATGGCATCACTGCGCGCGTGAATCTATGCTAGTGCGCTACAGTCATTTGGTGCAGCATCTTTAGGCTTGCCCAAATCGCAATCGAATAAAAAAATCTTCCGCATCAGGGGAGTGCGAATTGGGACGGTTGACCGCGCGGTTGCCCGAAAAGCTGAAAGGCGTACCGGCGGCGTGGCCTACCGCTAAATCAAGGCAATCGGGGAGGAGGGTGTCCTGATCAATTGCGCACTGACAGTTGAGGACGGCAGGGGCAACGGTACGCCGCCCAAGGGCGCGCGGGTGCTGGCGTCTGTCGGCAAATTGCCTGTCAAAGTCCAGCGCCGCGGGACTGCCTGTGACTTTTTTCTGTCTGATCCTGTGTTTCTCGGACAAATTCCAATCCGTTTCGGCGTATTGAAGGTCGATACGCCTCACCCTGTGGCGCTGCATCCGGCGCCACACGAATATTCAACCTATCGGGGGAGTTGATGCGCGATTGCATCCGGTTTCTCCACCGCGGCGAAATCGTCGAGGTGAACGACTTCAAGCCGACCGACACGGTACTCGACTATCTACGCTTGAACCGCGGATTGAAGGGGACGAAGGAAGGCTGCGCGGAAGGCGATTGCGGTGCCTGCACGGTTGCGCTTGGACGCGTAGAAGGTGAGCGGGTGACCTATCGTCCGATCAATTCCTGCATATTGTTCCTCGGTCAGGTCGACGGGGCAGAACTTGTCACGGTGGACGATCTTGCACAGGATGGAACCCTGCATCCGGTTCAGCAGGCGCTGGTCGATTTTCACGGTTCCCAGTGCGGCTTTTGCACGCCCGGCTTCGTCATGAGCCTGTTCACGCTCTACCATGCGCCGGACAAGACGGCGGATCGAAGGATCGTTACAGACTGGCTAGCAGGCAACCTTTGCCGTTGTACCGGCTATCGCCCTATAATCGATGCCGCTCTCAATTCCTGTTTCGACGCCGCTGACGACGTTTTTTCCAGGCGCGAAGCACATACGCGCAAGGTGCTGCAGTCGCTTGCCGACGGACGCGACGCGTTGATCGGCGCCGAATCCTTCTTCGCCGCGCCTGCGACGGTCGAAGGTCTTGCCTCATTATACGAAAAACATCCTGACGCGACCATCGTCGCAGGAGCAACGGATGTCGGCCTTTGGGTCACCAAGCAGCTTCGCGAATTGAAGAAGATTATCTGGCTTGGGCGTGTCGAAGGGCTTGACCGTATTGAGGAAACGACCGGCGGATTATTGTTGGGAGCCGGTGCGACCTATTCCGTTGCTGAACCGTATTTCAGCCGGGTTGACCCGGACCTTGGCGAATTGTTCCGGCGGATCGGATCGAGGCAGGTTCGCGCGTCCGGGACTGTGGGCGGAAATATCGCGAACGGATCTCCGATTGGTGATACGCCGCCTGCGCTGATAGCGCTTGGCGCCACACTCGAACTCCGCAAAGGTGAAGCTGCGCGCACAGTCGCATTGGAAGACTTCTTCATCGACTACGGCAAGCAGGACCGGGCGCAGGGAGAGTTCGTGACCGGGCTTTACGTCCCCAAACTCGATCCCAACCAGATATTTCGCACCTACAAGATCTCCAAGCGCTTCGACCAGGATATCTCCGCCGTGATGGGCGCTTTTCGGTTTACTGTCGTTGAGGCCCTGATCACCGATGCGCGGATTGCATACGGGGGAATGGCGGCTACGCCGAAACGGGCCGCGGGGGCGGAAGGCGCACTTATCGGCGCACGCATGGACGATCCTTCATCCTGGGCGGCGGCACTGAAGGCCATTCTTGAGGACTTCACGCCATTGAGCGACATGCGTGCAAGTGCCGAGTACCGCCGCGAAGCAGCCAGGGCCCTTCTCGCCAAGGCGCTGATGGAGGCGGCCGGAACGGATGACGCGATGACCCGCGTGACCGGACACAGAAAATTGGAGAGCGTCGATGCGGCATGAGCATCCGGCACCGCACGAATATTCGGTCGTCAACAAGCCGACGGTGCATGACAGCGCGGTCAAGCATGTTTCGGGAACGGCGACCTATATTGACGATATTCGTGAACCGGCGGGTTTACTGCATGTGGTTCCAGGCTGGTGTCGGGATGCGATACGCGGACGCATAATCTCGATGGACCTTGAGGCCGTGCGCAATGCTTCCGGGGTGGTTGCTGTGCTGACCGCAAGCGACGTGCCGGGCAAAAACGATTGCTCTCCGTCTCTTGGGGATGATCCCGTCTTCGCAGAAGGGGAAATTCAGTTTTACGGGCAGGTGGTTTTCGCTGTGGTGGCGAAAACACGGGACGAGGCGCGGCGTGCGGCGCTTCTGGCAAAAATCGAGGTTGAGCACGTCACCCCGATCCTGACCGTAGGCGATGCCATAGACGCCGACATCACCGTTCTGCCGGATTATCAATTCCGCAAGGGCTCACCTGAAACGGGGATGGCTCAGGCCGGGCGGAAGCTTTCCGGCTCGATGCGCATTGGCGGGCAGGAACACTTCTACCTCGAAGGGCAGGTGGCAATGGCGCTGCCCGGCGAAGACGGGGATATGCACGTCTATTCCTCCACGCAGCACCCGACGGAGGTTCAACACACGGTCGCCAAGGTTCTGGGGCAGCCGGATGCTGCGGTGACGATCGAAGTGCGCCGGATGGGCGGCGGCTTCGGCGGCAAGGAAAGCCAGGCCAACCAATGGGCGGCATTGGCCGCGATCGCGGCCCGGGCAACGGGTGCGCCCTGCAAATGCCGGCTTGACCGTGACGACGATATGATCATGACCGGCAAACGTCACGACTTCCGCGCCGATTGGGCGGTGGGGTTCGACGATGGCGGGCAGATCCGCGCGATCGACATGCAGTATTTCGCGCGTTGCGGCTATTCGGCCGATCTTTCGCTGGGTGTCGTCGACCGCACGATGTTTCATTCAGACAACAGCTATTATTATCCTGATGCGATCATCAATACGCGCAGGCTGAAGACGGATACCGTTTCCAACACGGCATTCCGCGGTTTCGGCGGCCCGCAAGGCACGCTTGCCGCAGAACGGGTGATCGAAGCCATCGCGATATCGCTTGGCAAGGATCCGCTGGAAATCCGCAAGGCGAATTTCTATCGCGAAGGGCGGAATATCACGCCCTACGGCATGACCGTAGACGAGTATGAGACGCTCCATACGATCGTCACGCAACTGGAAGCTTCTTCGCAATATTGGGAACGCCGCGAGGAAGTAAGGACGTTCAACGCGGGGAGCCATGTGCTCAAGAAGGGGCTTGCGCTGACCCCGGTGAAATTCGGCATCGCATTCACGCTGAAGCACCTGAACCAGGCCGGCGCCCTTGTGCATGTCTATACGGACGGCTCGATACATTTGAACCATGGCGGCACGGAAATGGGGCAGGGGCTTTATCAGAAGGTCGCCCAGGTTGTGGCGGAGGAGTTCGGCGTATCGCTCGACCGCGTGCGCATCACCGCCACCCACACGGGCAAGGTGCCGAACACCGGCCCGACCGCCGCTTCCAGCGGGTCGGACTTGAACGGCATGGCTGCAAAACGTGCGGCAGAGGCGATAAAGGCGCGTATGGTGGCGTTTGCCGCGCAGGAATTCGACATTGAACCGGAACTGATCGAGTTCCGCGACAACCAGGTGATCCTCGGAAACGAGGCGATGGATTTCGGCGCCCTGGCCAGGCAGGCGCACCTGAACCGTATCCAGCTTTCCGAGGCCGGATTTTACGCGACCCCGAAAATAACCTGGGAACGCGAAACGGCGAGTGGGCGGCCGTTCCTCTATTTTGCATATGGCGCAGCGTGCTCCGAAGTGACCATAGACACCATGACGGGGGAAATGCGCGTCGACCGCGTCGATATCCTTCATGACGTCGGGCATTCTCTCAACCCGGCGCTCGATATCGGCCAGATCGAGGGCGGCTTCGTGCAGGGAATGGGATGGCTGACGACCGAGGAGCTTGTCTGGGACGAGAAGGGACGCCTGCGCACCCACGCGCCGTCCACCTACAAGATCCCGACCGCATCCGACGTGCCGGCGGCATTCAACGTTTCGCTCTTTGAATCGAAGGGCAATCCCGAGGATACGATCTACCGCTCGAAGGCCGTCGGCGAACCGCCGATCATGCTGGCGAATTCAGTATTCTCGGCGATCGTTGACGCGGTTGCGAGCCTGAAGCCCGGTGTCGTTCCGCCACTCGATGCACCTGCCACGCCGGAAGCGATTCTCAAGGCCGTGACGGCAATGAAACGGATGGAAAGCGCCGCTGAATGATGGTTTGGGCCACCATATCGACCGTTCTGGAACGGCAAGGGTCTTGCGCTCTTGTGACTGTGCTGAGAGCAGACGGATCGAGCCCGCGGGAGGCGGGCGCGCGGATGATAGTGCAGCCCGACGGCAGCTTCTTCGGCACGATCGGTGGTGGCAACCTTGAATACGATGCGATCGCAATCGCCCGTGAAGCGGCGAAGCGGGGACAACCCGGACTCACGCTACGGAATTTCTCGCTGGGGCCGGACCTTGGACAATGCTGTGGCGGACGCGTGTGTATCGCTATCGAAGTTGTCGATGCCGGCCGTCGGAAAGAGATCGACCGATTGTCCGAGAAGGAGCGCAGCGGCGCGTTTTCAACCAAGGCGACGATCGAAGAAGGCGGAACTGTCGGCCCGCGCGAGATTTTAGATCTGGCCGAAGCGCCGATTATCGACCTGGATGGCGCCGAATTGATCGAAACGTTCGGAGAGTTTCGAACAGAGCTTTGGCTGTTCGGTGCAGGTCATGTGGGGCGTGCTCTGGTCCTTGCATTGGCGCCCCTGCCATTCAACGTGACATGGATTGACAGCAGGGCGGACGCATTCCCGGCGATGGTGCCGGCAAATTGTCGCTGCGTCTTGAGCGAACGGCCCGAAAAGGAACTGATAAATGCGCCGGACGGTGCGTGGGTGATCGTCATGACCTACAGCCATGCACTTGACCAGGCGATCGCGGATACGGCGCTGCGTAGAACAAAAATCCCGTATGTCGGGATGATAGGCAGCCGAACCAAACGGGGCCGTATGCTATCCCGTTTCCGCGCCGGGGGCATCGAAGAAAGTGCGTTGGATCGGTTTGTGTGTCCAATCGGCTTGCAATCAATCCGATCCAAGCATCCGGCGGCTATTGCGGCTTCTGTCGCGGCAGACCTGCTTGCTAAACAGGAAACGGAGATAAGGGCGTGGAAATCTTGCGCGCCCCTTGCTTCTTCTGTTGCATCCGCAGGGCGGGCATCTTGATAACGGTTCCGACGGGGGAGCAATGGAAACCAACACGCAAACGAAATCGGGTCCGCAAGCCGGTACCTTCGAAAGGTCTGGGGATCTGCTCCTCCAGGCCAAGGGAATTACAAAACGCTTTGGCGAGATACTGGCCAACAACGATGTATCGATCGATCTCAGGGCAGGTGAAATTCATGCGCTTCTGGGAGAGAACGGGGCAGGCAAATCAACGCTGGTGAAGATCCTCTACGGCGCGCTGGAGCCGAACGACGGCACCTTGCTGTGGCGCGGAAAGCCGGTTTCGATCACTTCTCCCGCCGAGGCGAGAAAACTCGGTATCGGTATGGTATTCCAGCATTTTTCGTTGTTCGAAGCGCTGACTGTCGCTGAAAATATCGCTCTCGCCATTCCCGGCAAATTGTCCATCCGCGCGCTTTCCGAACGTATACGAACCGTTTCGACCGATTACGGTCTGGAACTCGATCCCGGAGCAATCGTTGCCGACCTGCCGGTCGGCATCCGCCAGCGTGTGGAGATCGTAAGGTGCCTGCTCCAGGAGCCCGATCTCATCATCATGGATGAACCTACTTCGGTATTGACACCGCAGGAGACGGATCAGCTTTTCATCACCTTGCAGCGCCTGACGAGCGAAGGCTGCGCGATATTGTACATCAGTCACCGGCTGGAAGAGGTGAAGCAGATCTGTCATCACGCAACGATTATGCGCCACGGCGAGGTCGTCAGCGAATGTGACCCTTCGCAGGAAACACCGGCTACCCTCGCAAGCATGATGGTCGGCGCGGAAATCAAGGATGTACGCAAGACCGGCGCCGGTGAGCCTGGGGATGAGAGGTTGGTGATAGGCAGTCTGAGCGCTCCGGCTGACGGCCCGTTTGGCGTTGCGCTGCGGGACGTCAATCTTGCGGTACGCGCAGGTGAAGTCGTTGCGATCGCCGGAATCGCGGCAAATGGGCAGGGCGAGCTATTCGACCTGATTTCTGGAGAGCGCCTTGCGGACCGGGCGGATAGCGTACTCATTGACGGACAAGCAGTCGGCCGCAAAGGCGTTAACGACAGGCGCCGGACCGGTGCGGCCTTTGTGCCGGAGGAGCGGCTTGGGCACGGCGCGGTTCCGGGCCTCAAGCTATCGGAAAACATCGTGCTGACGCGGCATGGTGTGAACGACGGGCTCGTGAACGCAGGCTTCGTGAACCGATCGCGAGCTGAGGAGCTCGAAAAAAAGATCAAGAAAAATTACGACGTGCGCATGTCACATGACGACCCGGAGGCAAGGTCGCTCTCTGGCGGCAATCTGCAGAAATTCGTCGTCGGTCGCGAGCTCGACCGAAATCCCGGCGTAATCGTCATCAATCAACCAACCTGGGGCGTCGACGCTGGCGCAGCTGCCACCATCCGCCAGGAATTGATCGATCTGGCGCGGGCTGGAAGCGCCGTTCTCGTAATCAGCCAGGATCTTGACGAGATTTTCGAAGTGGCCGACCGCATCGCGGTGATCTCGCGCGGCGAGCTTTCGGAGGCCGTATCTGCAGAAATAATGACGCGAGAAAGGATTGGTCTGCTGATGGGCGGAATAACCGATGCACATTCGGCTCAAGGCGAAGGAGCGGCGTTCGATGCGGCTTGAACTCGAAAAACGGTCCGAGCATTCGACGTTTTATTCGATCGCCTCGCCATTTATCGCAATCGGGTTGACGCTGGTATTCGGCGCGATCCTGTTTGCCGTCATCGGAGAGGACCCGGCCGAAGCGCTATACATCTATTTCGTGAGTCCATTGACGTCGACCTGGTCACTTCATGAGCTTGCCGTTAAATCCGCGCCATTGATCCTGATTGGCGCCGGTCTTTCGCTTTGCTTCCTGTCTTCGAACTGGAATATCGGCGCGGAAGGGCAATTCGTCATGGGTGCGGTCGTCGGCTCGATGATGCCCATCGTGTTTCCGGACGTCCAGAATTCACTCGTCCTTCCACTCATGATCATAATGGGCATGGCGGGCGGCGCTGCCTACGCGTTCATACCGGCGTTCCTCAAGACACGCTTCGGCACGAACGAGATCCTGACAAGCCTGATGCTCGTCTATGTCGCCCAGCTTTTTCTCGACTGGCTGGTGCGTGGCCCCTGGCGCAATCCGGAAGGATTCAACTTCCCGGAATCCCGTGCGTTCCATGAATATGCGATCCTTCCGGAAGTGCTGGAATCCGGGCGGGCGCACTATGGGGCGGTATTCGCGATCCTGGCGGTGCTTGGACTTGCAATACTGCTTTCCAAAACGCTGAAGGGTTTCGAGATCCAGGTAACCGGCCAGGCGCCAAGGGCAGGGCGTTTCGGTGGGTTTTCAACTGCGAAAATGACGTTCTTCGCATTTCTGCTTTCAGGTGCGTTAGCCGGACTTGCAGGCGTTTCGGAGGTGTCCGGCGCTGTTCAGCAGCTCCGGCCGGTGGTTTCGCCGGGTTACGGCTTTACCGCAATCATCGTGGCTTTCCTGGGGAGGCTTAACCCGATCGGCGTTCTCTTTGCCGGCATTCTGCTTGGAATATCCTATCTGGGCGGTGAGGAAGCGCAGATCGTTCTTGGTCTCTCAGACAAGATCACCCGCGTTTTCCAGGGCATGCTGCTCTTCTTCGTTCTCGCTTGCGACACGCTGATCCTCTACCGCATACGCCTCGTGTCCAAGCGTGCACCGTCGCTTGCGATGGGAGAAAACTGATGGAACTCGCTGTCGCAGTCATAATAACGATCGTTACGGCAGCGACACCGCTGCTGATCGCCGCGACTGGCGAATTGGTCGTGGAGCGCTCCGGCGTATTGAATCTGGGCGTCGAAGGCATGATGGTGATCGGGGCTGTCGTCGCCTTCGCCATCGCGCACGGTACCGGAAGCCCGTATATGGGTATCATCGGCGGCATCGCAGCCGGTGTCTTTCTTTCGCTGCTGTTCGGTTTTTTGACCCTTACGCTTGCAACGAACCAAGTAGCGACGGGTCTTGCTCTGACCCTCCTCGGCCTGGGGCTTTCCGGGGCAATCGGCGAACCTTACGTCGGTCTTCCCGGTACGAAGCTGCAGCCGATCGAAATTCCCCTGCTTGCCGATATTCCGTTTTTCGGGCCGGTCTTCTTCAAGCAGGACATCATCGTATATGTGTCATTCGCCCTTGTGGCGGGTGTGGCGTGGTTCCTCTTTCGTACACGTTCCGGGCTTACGTTACGTTCTGTCGGGGACAGCCAGACGTCGGCGCATACGCTTGGAATTCCTGTGATCCGCATTCGATATCTGGCGGTCATGTTCGGCGGGGCCTGCGCCGGCCTTGCCGGCGCGCAGCTTTCGCTCGCCTACACGCCCCAGTGGGTTGAAAACATGACAGCCGGCAGGGGCTGGATCGCTCTGGCGCTTGTCGTCTTCGCGTCCTGGCGGCCACTGCGCGTAATTGCGGGCGCCTACCTCTTCGGCGCGGTTACCATCGGTCAGCTGCACGCGCAAGCGCTGGGTTTCGGAATTCCATCGCAGCTATTGTCCTCGCTTCCCTACCTTGCGACGATAGCCGTTCTCGTTATCATCTCGCGCGATCGTCGGTTGACTCTTGTGAATACGCCGGCTTCGCTCGGAAAACCCTTCGTACCGGACAGATAACCGACGTATGAAGAGCAGGAGAGCGGGCAAAGCGCGTTCACACCTGCTTGAAAAAACCAGAGAGGATGTTGCAATCATGAAGTTGAGAATTCTGGGACTTACCCTTGCCGCCGCAATTGTCGGATCGGCCAGCGCCCAGGCGCAAGACCCGGTAGAGGCCTGCTTCGTCTACGTCGGCTCGAAAACCGACGGCGGCTGGACGCAGGCCCATGACATCGGCCGGCAGGAAGCCGACAACCTTATGGGCGATGCGGTGACCACCAAGTTCGTCGAGAATATCCCCGAAGGGGCCGACGCCGAACGCGCAATCGAGCGCTTCGCACGGTCCGGCTGCGACATCATCTTCACGACGTCCTTCGGCTTCATGGATCCCACGATCAAGGTCGCAAAAAAATACCCTGACGTGAAATTCGAGCACGCAACCGGATACAAGACGGCCGACAACGTCACGAGCTATAATTCGCGCTTCTATGAAGGCCGCTATATCATCGGCCAGATCGCCGCGAAGATGTCGAAGACGGGCGTTGCCGGTTACATCGCCTCCTTCCCCATTCCTGAAGTCGTTCAGGGCATCAACGCATTTCTGCTCGGTGCCCAATCGGTCAATCCGGATTTCAAGCTCAAGGTTGTCTGGGTGAACAGCTGGTTCGATGCCGGCAAGGAAGCCGATGCCGCCAAGGCCTTGATCGATCAGGGCGTGGATATTCTGACGCAGCACACTGATTCCACGGCTCCGATGCAGGTTGCCGCCGAGCGTGGTGCCCATGCGTTCGGTCAGGCCTCCGACATGATCAAAGCCGGTCCGGAGACGCAGCTTTCCGCCATCGTCGATACCTGGGGCGCGTACTATATCAAGCGGATCCAGGCAGTGATCGACGGGACCTGGGAATCCCAGTCGAGCTGGGACGGTTTGGCGGAAGGCATCCTCACGATGGCGCCTTATACGAACATGCCCGATGACGTGAAGGCAATGGCGGAAGAGACGGAAGCCAAGATCAAATCCGGCGAATTGCATCCCTTTACCGGCCCGATCAACAAGCAGGACGGCACGCAGTGGCTCGCCGAAGGCGAGACGGCCGATGACGGCACGCTTCTTGGCATGAATTTCTACGTCGAAGGCGTGGACGACAAGCTACCGCAATAAGACGATTAAAAGCGCCGGGATGCAGGTCGTGTCCCGGCGGCTTCCATTGATTTTTATGGGATTTCTTATTTTAAACGATGATGTGTTGGCTTCGATATCGAACTGACAATAAGATATCGATATCATGACGATGCCAATCGTGATTTTAAATCATGCCGCCAGATCCAAGAGCTGGATGCTGGCGAGCAGGGGAGTGGGCCGTGGTGCCTGATGAGCCGCCGCTAACCGCGCATGAGCTGGGCGAGGAGGCTGCCGCACTCATCGATGAGCTTTCTCGGATATCTGCCGAAGAAGACAAGCTAACGCGCCTTTACCTCACCCCGGAGCACCGCAATGCGGCGGATCTTGTCGCCCGGTGGATGCGGCAAGCCGGGCTTGACGTTCGCGAAGACAGCCTTGGAACCGTGCGGGGCAGATTACCTTCCTCAATGCCCGCCTATGGCGAAAAATGCCTTTTGATCGGCTCGCACATCGATACCGTGATCGATGCAGGAAAATTCGACGGGGCGCTTGGTGTCATCTGCGCGATTCTTGCCGCGCGCGAGCTGCGAAAGCGCGGTATCGACCTTCCATTTGACATCGATGTGCTCGCCTTCGGAGACGAGGAGGGAGTGCGTTTTCCAACCACGCTATTATCTTCGTCGGCCCTTGCCGGTACCGCGCCTTATAGCGAGTTGGACGCGCGAGACGCGAATGGTATCAGCGTCGCCGAAGCTTTGCGCGAATTCGGAGGACGCCCGGAAAACATTCAAGATCTCAAGGAGGTGCCCGAAAAGCTCGTCGGGTATCTGGAGGTCCATATCGAGCAGGGGCCCGTTCTCGAAAGGGAGGCCCTGCCGGTTGGCATCGTGACGTCACTTGCCGGTGCGGAGCGTCACTGGATTACCGTTCAAGGCGAAGCGGGACATGCCGGGACTGTGCCGATGGATGCGCGAAAGGATGCTGTTTCCGCCGCTGCGGATTTGATCGTCTCTATGGAGACGGCGGCCAAATCAGCTAGAAGCGATGGTGTCGTGGCGACCGTCGGGGAGCTTGGGATCCATCCAGGTGCGGTAAACGTTATTCCGGCGCAAGTGAAAATGACGCTGGATCTGCGCGCGGCAACAGATAGGCCACGAGCGGCGGCGATAGACGAAATCAAGGCGCGAGCAGCTAGAATATCCAGGAAGCGCGGATGCCCGATCGAATTCGATCAGTTTCATGAAGTGGTAACGTCTCCTTGTTCCGAGATCTTTCAGGACGCGGCGAAACGCGCGATTGCATCCATGGGCATTCGTCCGTTCCGGCTGATGTCCGGCGCGGGGCACGACGGTCAGGCAATGAAGGCTCTGACGGATATCGGCATGCTTTTTGTGCGATGCAGGAAGGGAATAAGCCATAATCCGTCCGAATATGTATCCATCGAAGATATGGGGATGGCTGTCGAGGCGACGGTCCGTTGGGTCGCGGAAATCGCGCAACAGGAGATGAAAGCGTGATCAAAGCGGCAATCGATGCACGGTGGGCCGAGGAGGTGGGTTTTCTCAAGGCGCTTATCCGATTGCCGAGCGATAATCCGCCCGGTGACACAATTGCTCATGCGGAGGAAACAGCGAAGCGGCTGGAAGCCCTTGGCTTTCAGGTCGAGCGCCATCCGGTGCCCGAACCTTTCGTGAAGCAACACGGGATGCGCAATGTTACCAATCTCATCGTGCGCGAGAAGTTCGGCGAAGGTACCGGGCCGACGATTGCCTTGAACGCCCACGGCGATGCGGTGCCGCCAGGTGAGGGGTGGACGAGCGACCCATACGGCGGAGAGGAAATCAATGGAGCGATCTACGGACGTGGCGCGGCAGTTTCCAAATCCGACTTCGCCACGTACACCTTTGCACTTCTTGCGTTGAAAGATACGTCCGACGGCCTGAACGGTACTGTTGAATTGCACCTGACCTATGATGAAGAGGCCGGTGGCTTCGTTGGGCCAAGATGGTTGTTGGAACAGGGCCTTTCAAAGCCCGACTATGCCATTTCCGCGGGATTTTCGCATGCGGTGACCACGGCCCATAACGGTTGTCTTCATCTCGAAATCGTTATTCGCGGCAGGCAGGCTCATGCGGCTACGCCGGAAAACGGCGCCGATGCGCTGGAGGCTGCAACACCAGTGCTTGCAGCACTCTACGAGGAACGCAAACGGCTGCATAAGATCAAAAGCGAGACGCCCGGCATCGGCTCGCCGCAACTCACTGTCGGTCTCATTGAAGGCGGCATAAACACGAATGTCGTGCCGGATCGCGTGACGCTGCGTGTCGACCGCCGGTTGATTCCGGAAGAGGACGGCGACGCGGCCGAAGAGGCGTTGAAGGATCTGATCGAAACCGCTGCGCCTGACCACGAAAGCCTTGAGGTCGAGTGCAGGCGTATCATGCTCGCCGATCCGATGCGCCCGATCTCTGGAACCGAGCGGCTTGCCGAAGTCGTCAAGCATCACGCGGGCGAGGTGCTTTGCGAAGACGTGCGCGACACCGGCATACCGCTATACACCGATGCGCGCCACTATACGCAGGTTGGGATCCCAACGGTGCTTTACGGAGCCGGACCGCGATCCATCGCCGAAGCGAACGCACACGGGGCGGATGAGCATATCATGCTGGCGGACCTGCGAGCTGCAACGGAAGTTATTACGCTGACGCTAAAAGACATGCTGAGCGGATAATCCATCATTCACAGCCGCACCCGCATAGGGGCGCATTTATCGAATAACCACCCGATACGCGCCGGATCTCAAAGAGGGCGACTCGAGTACAGCCGTCTAAGCCGTCTTCGTATGTGCCCTCGAATGAATAAATTCGCATAAGATATATTATGGAATTATTTTGACGAAGGTTTGTGGGTATGACATCAGCCAGGTTTTGGCCGCTTCAGGCTGCAGATGCCCGCCTTGGCCAAGCCAATCGTTTTGCGCTCGCGTCCATTCACTCATCACAGGCGCTTTGCCGAAGCGCATCGACGTTTTCTGCCGTCACTATCTTTCGGGCGAGCGCATATGAAAACCCTGCGCGGCAAAGCGCGGCGGTTTCCTTCTCCATGAGCTTGTGATCCACTGCGAGCGTCGTGCGCCACGGTCCGAAGCGCCGACGTTTGGCGAAGCGCATCGCGGCGGCGATTTCGCTTTTCGGATCATCGTCCAACGTTTCGTCGATCAAATCCTTCGAAACGCCTTTTGCTACCAGCGTCGCCTTGATCCTGCTCGTTGACCTGCCGCGCCGCCTGAGTCCGGCAATCTTTGTTTCGGCATAAGCCCGATCATCTACAAGCCCGTTGCGAACGCAGAAGCCAACCGTATCTCGGATCATGTCCTGAAAATCGTCAGGGTTCAGTTCCAGCGCCATAGCGGCACGCATGACCTTGCGTTGCAAAACCTGCCTGAGGTTATCCTCGCTCGATGAATAGCGCTGGAGGTATGCGATAGCCGAACGTTTCAGGCGCTCTTCCGTCGGCGGTTTTGGCGGGCGGCGGAATTTCAAAACGTGTCACGCATCCACGGAAAATGTCAGGCCGTCATAGGCAGGTTCGATATTTTCAGGCAGCTCCGCGCGAAGCGTACGGTAATCCAGATCAATATGCATGTTCGTCAGGATCGCTTGCTTCGGCGCCATGCGCTTGATCCACTCCAAAGCTTCGGAAAGTGAGAGATGGCTCGGATGATGTGAATGGCGCAATGCGTCGAGAATCCATATATCCAAGTCCCTGAAATGCAATTCAGACATTGGTGAAATATCTTTCACATCAGGGAGGTAAGCAACGTTCTTAATCTTGAAACCAAGCGCATCAATGTCGCCGTGACCAACCTTCACCGGCAGGAATTCGAGGGTGCCGCCAGCGCCTTCGACGGCAAATGCCCTCTTCGGGTCAATCCGGTGCTCGTTCAGGATCGGCGGATAGTTCGAACCTTCCGGCGTCTTGAATACATAGCCGAACGCCTCATGCGCCTTCAGAGACGTCGGTGCATCCATATAGACATCGACACGCCTTCGATGGGTAATCGCGATCGCGCGCAGATCGTCGATACCATGAATATGGTCTGCATGTGCGTGGGTATAGACGACCGCATCCAGGTCCTTCACTTCCGCATTCAATAGCTGTTGACGAACATCCGGCCCGGAGTCGATCAGCACCGTAGTGGTGCCGGTTTCGGCGACCCGCCGGACGAGCAATGCGCAACGAAGCCTGCGGTTTCTGGGCTCCGCCGGGTCGCAAGCTCCCCATATGTTCCCGACCCTTGGGACGCCGCCGGAGGAACCGCAGCCGAGGATCGTGAATTCCAGCTGCGCCGTCATTCCGCCTCCTGAAGCGGTACCTTGGAAAACAGCCGGAAGAAATTCGCCGTTGTCTGGGTCGCCATTTCTTCTGTCGAAGAACCATGGCAATCGGCAAGAACCTGGTTGGTGTGAGCGACGTAAGCCGGCTCGTTGCGTTTTCCGCGCCAGGGTTGCGGGGCGAGATAAGGAGCATCGGTTTCGACAAGAAGGCGATCACGCGGCAATTCGCTCGCGATTTCGCGTAACTCCGTTGACCTTTTAAAGGTCAGGATGCCGGAAAAAGAGACGTAGAGTCCTAATTCTATTCCCTTCAACGCCAGTTCCCGGCCGGATGAGAAACAGTGAAGAATGGCCGGAAAGGCCCCCTTCCCCATTTCGTCCTCGAGGATGGTAGCCATGTCCTCATCGGCATCGCGCGAATGAATGACCAGCGGCAACCCGGTTTCTCGTGCGGCGGCGATGTGGCGCCGGAAGCCGGCCGCCTGCAGGTCCCGCGGAGACTTGTCGTAGAAATAATCCAGCCCGGCTTCGCCGATCGCAACAACCTTCGGATGCTCGGAAAGGCGAATAAGTTCGTCGACCTCGATGTCAGGTTCTTCGCCAGCATTGTGTGGATGAGTTCCGACGGAGCAGTAGACGTTGTCATAGCGCTCCGCGATGTCGCGGATCCGGTCGAACTGTCGAACCCGAGTTGAGATTGTCACCATGACCTTCACGCCGGCATCGCACGCCCGGGCGATGATTTCATCGCGCTCTTCGTCAAAATCAGGAAAATCGAGATGGCAGTGGCTGTCGACAAGCATCAGGCTTCGCCCTCGACCTTTTCCTCATCGACGTAGCGCGGGAATACAGGTTGAGGTTTTGGAAGCTCTGTCCCGCTCTTAAGCCGTCCCTCGGCACCCAGGTTTGCGAAATTGCGCGCGCCTTCCGGCACACCGAGAGCATCGAGAATCTTTGCAGTGCTATCCGGCATGGCCGGCTGGGCAAGGATCGCGATTTGCCGGATCACCTCCGCCGTCACATACAAAACAGTGCCCATGCGCGCCGGATCCGTCTTCCTTAGAACCCAAGGCTCCTGAGACGCAAAATACCGGTTCGCTTCGGCAACACACGCCCAGACGGTCGCGAGCGCCTGGTGAATCGCTTGCGTCCTCATGGCGCTTCGGCAGGCCTCCAGCATGGCATCGGCCTGAGCGAGCATGGCCTTATCGGCATTCGAGAGCGAGCCGCAATCGGGCAAGGTGCCTCCGCAATTCTTGGCGATCATCGAGAGCGAACGCTGCGCGAGATTCCCCAGGTCATTGGCGAGATCGGCATTGATGCGGTTGACGATCGCATCGTGGCTGTAGTTGCCGTCCTGCCCAAAAGGCACTTCGCGCAGGAAAAAATAGCGTACCTGGTCTAGACCGTAATGACCGATCAGGGCAAACGGATCGATCACGTTGCCGACGGATTTGGACATCTTCTCCCCCCGATTGAAGAGAAAGCCGTGGGCAAACACACGGTCAGGCAACGGTATCCCGGCGGACATCAGGAACGCCGGCCAATAAACCGTGTGAAATCTTACGATATCCTTGCCGATCACATGCAGGTTAGCTGGCCAGTACCGCCAATTCGGCGCTGCCTCATCCGGGAATCCCAAACCTGTAATGTAATTGGTAAGCGCATCCACCCACACGTACATAACGTGTTTTTCATCGCCGGGTACCGGAATGCCCCAGTCGAATGTGGTGCGTGATACCGACAGGTCGCGCAAACCTCTTTTCACAAAGCTGACGACTTCGTTGCGCCGTTCGTCGGGGCCTATGAACTCCGGGTGTTTCTCATAATGCTCCAACAGCTTGTCCTGATAGTTGGAAAGCCGGAAGAAATAGCTTTCCTCCTCCACCCATTCGACGGGAGTTCCCTGTGGGCCGTAGCGCATGCCATCGTCGCGAAGTTCGGTCTCGCTTTCCTGATAGTAGGCCTCATCGCGAATGGAGTACCAACCGGAATAGGAATCCTTGTAGATATCGCCGTTGTCGGCCATCCGCTTCCAGATCGCCTGCGATGCCTCATAATGGCGCTCTTCGCTGGTGCGGATGAAATCGTCGTTGGAACAATTGAGCGCCCCAATCATCTCCTTGAATCGCTTGGCGTTTCGATCGGCCAAGTCCCTGACCTCGATGCCTTCTTTTCGCGCGGTTTGCAGCATTTTCTGCCCGTGTTCGTCTGTCCCGGTCAGGAAATAGACGTCACGGCCATCCAGGCGGTGGAATCGCGCGATCGCATCTGTCGCGATCGCCTCATACGCGTGGCCGATATGCGGCGCGCCGTTTGGATAGGAAATCGCGGTGGTGATGTAAAATGGCGGCTTGGCGGTCATGGCTCTTTTCGGTCGGAAACGCAGTGTCGACGGGGGCGAATGATGCCACGGCCGACTGGGCGTATTTCAAGCATCTCGAGAAAGGTCTGCGTAGGACAAGGCGCGCTGTTGCAGGTCTGCGGAACTTGTCGTCACATTCGGGCGGTTTGGGCCATTTGCCTGAAGACGGTCAAGATTACCTGCTTCCTGTCAAGGTTCAGCGCATCCGCATCCGATACGGCGTGGTTGGTCTTTTCCCACACCTCGCTCCACCTGACAAGCCGGTGTCCGCCGCTTGCTGCCTCAGCACGCAGGCGTGCGTGCAAATGCTCCGAAACGAGATCATAAAACAGAATCCACGCGTCGTCAGACCCGCTTGCGGAAGCAAAATCGGCGAACCCATGCAGGGCTTCCGTATCTACGTCCGGGAGATTAGCCATGAGGCGGTCGAACAAGCGGGCAAGTTCAAGACCGCCGGTCAACAAAAGTTGCAGCGCCCGCCGCAGGCTACCGCCGGAAAGTCGTGCCACAAGCGGAAGATCTTCCGGGTCGAGACCATGCTCCGGTACGAACCGGCCAATACCCTGCGACACCATATCGGTTTCAAGGGGTTTCAGATGTAGGCGGCGGCAGCGTGAGCGGATTGTCGGAAGCAACCTCCCCGGTGCATGAGAGAGAACGAAAAACACGGAATGCGGTGGAGGTTCTTCCAGGATCTTAAGAAGCGCATTCGCCGCATTGGCGTTCATGTCGTCCGCCGCGTCAACGATGCAGACACGCCAGTTGCCGCCGGATGCCGTGGAGCCGAAGAAAGAGACCGTGCGACGGACCTCGTCTACCGTCAGTTCTGTTCGAAACCTGCCCGTCTTCTCGTTTAGGGGGCGGCGCAAATGCAGGATATCGGGATGCGCTCCACTTGCCACCTTCCGGCTGACCGGTGATTGCGGACTGACGGCGAGCGTTTTTGCTTCCATCACCGCCGAAGAGAAGCGTTCCGGGTGCGAGAATGCGAAACGCGCGAAGCGGAAGGCAAGAGTTGCTTTCCCGATACCTCTTGGCCCACCGATAATCCATGCGTGGTGAAACCTTTCCGAGCGAAAGGCGTCAAGCAGGACCATTTCCGCCTCTTGATGGCCGATCAGATCGGTGGTTTCGCGTGGATGGGGGATGCCGTCAATCTGGTCCCACTCGCCGGGTGCCTGAGTATCTTTCTGCCGTAGAGCCATGTTTCTAGCCATCCCGTGTTCCGGGCACAATCAGAGGAACAACGCGAGTCGCATCTTCAAGCCTATGGCCGAGCCTTTCACGGACAAGTGCCCATATCGCTTCTTCCACCGTGTCGGCGGACTTTGAACCATCGACGACGGCAATCCGATCCGGTTCCGCCTTGGCGAGATCAAGGAACATGGCTTGCCGGCGAACCTGCACTTCGAGATCATCCTTTTCGAACCGGTCGGGCGCGCCGGATGCCGATTCAGTGGCGCTTCGCGTGGAGACCCGCGCCAAGCCGATATTCGGCGGGACGTCTATCAGGACCGTGAGGTCGGGCTTCTTTCCCGCAACTGCGAGGTTTTCCAGTTCACGAATGAATGCCGGATCTACCCCGGCCTCACCCTGGTAGACGCGGGTGGAATCGGTAAAACGGTCACATAGGACCCATTCGTCGCGTTCGAGCGCTGGAAGGATAATAGAATCCATATGGTCGGCGCGGGCCGCCGCAAAAAGCATAGCCTCGGTATCCGGACCAAGGGCTCGCGCCTTGCCCGAAAGAAGAACGCTGCGCACGACCTCCGCTCCCGGGGAGCCGCCGGGCTCACGCGTGACAAATACCGGAATGCGCAGCTTTTCAAGATGTGCTTTCAGGCGGGCAATCTGCGTGGATTTGCCTGCGCCCTCGCCCCCTTCAAAGGTTATGAATTGTCCCGTCACGCAGTTGTAGCCTCTTGGTCGGGGTAGCGCTGGTTCCTGAAAAACCGGTAACTGGTGTCTGCAAATCGAGTGTAGCCGATTCAGCGGCAGCCTGCAGAGACGATCCGAGGCGCACCTACCACCAACCGAATAATGTTTCCGTCACCGAATCGAGGGCCTTGGTCCGCATTGTCCCTTCTTCCACCCTGTCCATTGTGACAAGGGAAGTGCGGTAGGTAACGACATCGTTTTTGAGAATGCGAAGCTCCCCTGCTTTCTGCCCCTTCTCGACCGGGGCGATGAGCGGGCCTCGGTAAACGACGCGGATTTTATAGTCGTGCCGGTCGCCGCGCGGTAAAAGGACACGTACCGGCGCTTCCGCTGCAAGTGCAACACCGGATTTCGTGCCGCCAAAAGTACGGGCATCCGCAACCGGCTCCCAAGCATCGTAAAGTATTACTTCCTCGAAGTCTTTCTCGACACTGTCGAGAAGCCGTTTCAGGGCGTCGATGCGAGCGCTCTCGCTGGGTGCGCCGGCGACGACTGCGACGAATCGGCGATCTCCTCGAACCGTGGAGCCGACGGCATTGAAGCCGTCCGTCTCGCTGAAGCCCGATACCATGCCGTCGAGTTCACGGATCTCTCCCAGCACCGGGTTGCGATTGCGCTGAAAAATATTGTTCCAGGTGAACTCGGGGAGGCTGTAGAGGTAATAGAATTGAGGGAATTCATCCAGGATGTAATTGGCCAGCACGGCGAGGTCGCGTGCGCTTGTATGAGCGCCTTCCGCTTCGTAGCCGGTCGGATTTGCGAAGCGTGTGTTTCGCAGGCCTATTTCTCGGGCAAGCTCGTTCATAAGATCGGCGAAATCTGCTTCGCTGCCGGCCATTCCCTCGGCGATGACAATAGCCGCGTCATTGGCGTTTTGGATTATGAGGCCGCGCAAGAGATCTTCCACGCGGATCTCGCTGCCCAGTTCGGCGAACATCGTTGCCGTGCGTGCCGGCGCGCCACCTGTACGCCATGCATGCTCGCTCACCTTGAATGTGGTGCTGAGTTTTAGTTTGCCCTCTTCAAGTGCCTTGAAGACGACCGCAGCTGTCATCAGCTTCGCGGTGGAAGCGGGAGGAAACGGTCGCTCGGGATCGGTCGCTGAAAGCAGCGTTTCCGTCGTCGTATCGAGGAGGTAGGTGGATGTCTTTTCAGCACCTTCCTCCGCGCTTGCGGGCGGATGAAGGAAAAACGTCATGGCCAGAAGGCCAGTCTGCAACATTGATATGAAACCGTACCCTGCACGCACTTTTCGTCGCCCGATCTGCCAATGCGGTGGACGTTAGCGAAAATCTCAATGATTTCAAATTTAAATATAAATTGCAGAGCTTTCCTGGCATCCGAAAAGCCCGACTATTCCGGGAGTTTCACAGCGAGCGCAGCCAGCGAAACTCCGCCCCCAATTTCCGATATGGCGGAATAGGCTGCACTGATGCGCAGTCTTGCTGAGTAGGATGACACTGCCGACCCGCCGTCGAAGCCCGAATTCCTTACCGGAAGCACGCCGAGGACACCAGGTTGAGGGTCAGGCGATCCGGTCGGGCGGTTCAATGCGGCGGGAAGCGTCAGATCATACGGTTTTCCCAACTGCTGCGCGGAAGGGACAAAAGCATTTGCGGATGCGACCTGAATGGTTTTGCCAGACGCTTCGAATGCAAGTGCGGGATCGAAAGCCGCCACTTCTATCCCCTGCTGCAATTGCCCGTCCACCGATGCGAGAGTTGTGAATGCGCCATAAGGCCGGGTTTGCGGAATTGGGGCGGAACTAAAAATGGATGCCGGTGGCGTTGCCTGTGCAAGCAGCGTACCCGGCAAGGTGCCGCCCGGCGTCGTCTCGCCCGGGCCCGAATAGGATGCGAGAAGAAATTCCTCATCCCGACCATCCAGTCTCGCAGGGCCGACATATTCGACCTTCACCTTGGCGACGCCCTTGTGCTTGTAATCAAGCAATGTCGCAACACGCTCCGAAAGGTCGATTTCCCGGTTCCCGTGGAACGGCCCTCTATCGTTCACGCGAACCGTGACCGAACGGCCATTCTCAAGGTTGGTGACGCGAGCATAGGAGGGAAGCGGAAGTGTTGTATGAGCAGCCGTAAGTGCGCTTCGATCGAAAATTTCGCCGTTAGCCGTCATCCGCCCGTGGAATGTCGGTCCATACCATGATGCATAGCCGACTTTCTCATAGTTCGGATCGCGCTTCGGCTTATACCATTTGCCGGCTACCTTATACGGCTTGCCGACCACCGCGCGTCCGCCGCCTTTCGGAACGGGTTTGCCATCGGCGATAACTTTCGGGCTGGCGGGAACACCATATTTCGCGGAACTGAATTTGACCTTCTTCTCGCTCGGCCCCGAAGAACATCCTGCTACGGCGATGCACAGCAACGCGGTTGCCGTTGCGCCAGCTCCGCGCGGGGAAATAAAGAAGGAGAATGCCGTGCTGGAGGCTTGCGATGCGTTCTGCTTCTTGGGTCTCATGCCGTCTTACTCGATACACGTTGTCGACTGACTTGCCTGCACGGGGCAGATCGTTAGCCGCCGGCCAACCGCTTCGATCATTCCGGCATTCGATTAACATGCCGGAAACATCCTCCCGTCAGGCAGCGCCGTCCCCCAAAAATGGCGCCAAACCAGAGAATGCATCAAAGCTCTTACTGTATCGTGAACGACACGTCGAGACACAGATCGCCTCAGTAAGACGATAATGATATCAATATGGTAAATGATTTCTTAATTGTGGCGGATATGTCACTGTCCGATCCGCGCACGGCCGCTTAACCCGTCATCACGAGTCCATAAAAGTGTACCTTCGCCTCGTTCTGCGAGAGTAAAGCAAAAGCGCTTGCCGTCGTACCAGGACTTCCATTTCTGACAAAGTTTGTCGCCCTGGACCCACCAGTTCCCGGAATCGGTCGGTTTCATCAAGCGGCCAAGTCCAACCGCCTTGCCGGATCCGTCGACCTTTCCATTGCTTTGATAGTAAAGCGGGAACTCGCCGCCAAACGGCGTCTTGAGAAAAATCCGTTTACCTGAAACCGCTGCCTTTATTTCGTTTCCTGTCATCACGGAATTTGCGACGGCTGGTTTCGTCATAAAGCAAATCGCCATTGCGACGGCGAAAACGCCTGAGAACCGGAAAAACGAAGGATACTTGCCTTTCATCGTCACCTCCCGTTTTCATCACTGGAAGGTACGCATGTGCAAATCTGACGGATCAATGAATGATCGAATTGCAAGTGACCCACGTCACATCCCTGGAAGCCAATTAGCTGTAGACAAGTTGTTGGCGCACGCCCCTGCGCCTTTCGCCGTATAGACGGCGTTGCCGCTGATCCGGCCCCTGCCTCGACCTGCCGGGTCGGCGGCTTATTTCCCAGCCGACCAGGAAGCCGGATACACGGTTGAAGTCTGCTCCTGACGCACACTCTTGACATTCGCTTTCGAAACACCGAAACGAGGCGCGTCGGAGGTGTGGCCGAGTGGTTGAAGGCACCGGTCTTGAAAACCGGCAGGCGGGAGACCGTCTCGTGGGTTCGAATCCCACCGCCTCCGCCATGAATTCTTTCAGGCGCCTAATATGTCGATATTTTTGAACTTACTTTAATTACGCCGCATAGATTATATTCGCCCCCCCTTTCATTAAGTGAAGATATGTATCCGTGATATGATCACGTAGCGTTCGTTTATTATAATTTTCAATGATTGACCTTCCAGCCGCTGGAACAATTATGTATTGGGCTGTTTTATGTGCTGATAGGCGAAAAGATGAACGGTCAAAAAGGCGACTCCACCGAGAAAAGCATCGATAGTCCGCATGACGACGGCCGCGATCCTGGAACGCATGCACACTCGGTTATCGACCCTGTGTGCGGCATGAAGGTGACGCCTGGCGAGGACAAGCCGTCGCACGACCATGCCGGCCACCGCTATTTCTTCTGCAGCCAAAGGTGTCACGACAAGTTCGTCGAGACGCCCGAGAAATATCTGGGCGATCGACCCGAAACGGAAGCCATGCCGTCCGGCACAGAATACACCTGTCCGATGCATCCGGAGATCATCCGCGACGAGCCGGGCTCCTGCCCCATTTGCGGCATGGCCCTGGAACCGATGGGCGTGCCTTCCGTCGATGAAGACCCGAACCCGGAGCTTGTCGATTTCACACGACGCTTCTGGGTGAGCGCGGCTTGTGCCCTCCCGCTTCTCGTGCTGACGATGGGGCCGATGGTCGGCATTCCTTTTCGGGCCTGGCTTGGCGAGAGTGCTTCGGTCTGGGTAGAGTTATTTTTGGCCACACCGGTGGTTCTCTGGGCGGCAGTTCCTTTCTTTGAGCGTGCCTATCACTCTTTTCTCAACCGCAGCCCGAACATGTGGACGCTTATCGGCCTTGGCGTCGGCGCGGCCTATGGATACAGCGTCGTGGCGACACTCTTTCCGAGCGCGTTTCCGGCTTCCTTCCGGATGGAGAGCGGCCATGTGCCGGTCTATTTTGAAGCCGCTGCCGTCATCATCGCGCTGGTGTTCCTGGGCCAAGTTATGGAACTGCGGGCGCGCGAACGCACGGGCTCGGCTATCCGAGCTCTCCTCGATCTTGCACCGAAGACCGCGCGGCGTATCGATGCGCAGGGCAACGAAGAAGAAGTGCCTTTGGATGAGGTGAAATCCGGCGACCGGCTGCGCATCCGCCCGGGCGAAAGCATTCCCGTCGACGGTAGCATCGCCGAGGGCCGCTCGTCGGTTGATGAATCCATGATCACGGGGGAATCTGTCCCGGTCGAAAAGGAAACCGGCGACGGCGTCACCGGCGGCACGCTCAACAAGAACGGCTCCCTCATCATGGTGGCCGAACGCGTTGGTGCCGACACGATGCTTTCCCGCATAGTCGACATGGTGGCCAAGGCGCAGAGGTCACGCGCGCCGATCCAGGGGCTTGCCGACCGTGTGGCGGCCTGGTTCGTGCCGGCAGTGGTGCTTGTGGCCGTTTTCGCATTTGTCATCTGGGCGATCTTCGGACCCTCACCGTCGATGATATTCGCCATTGTTTCGGCGGTCTCGGTGCTGATTATCGCTTGTCCCTGCGCCCTCGGACTTGCGACGCCCATGTCGATAATGACGGCGACCGGACGTGGCGCGCAGGCCGGCGTCCTGATCAAAGACGCCGAAGCACTGGAACGCTTTGCCCACGTCGATACGCTGATTGTCGATAAGACGGGCACGTTGACGGAAGGAAAGCCGAAGCTAACGGATGTCATCGCGGACGACTGGGATGAAATGGATGTCCTGCGGCTTGCGGCAAGCCTGGAGCGGGGTTCGGAGCATCCGCTTGCTGATGCGATCGTCGAAGCGGCACGTGAACGCGACCTGGAGCTTTCATCGGCTTCCGAATTCGAGGCGGTTACGGGCAAGGGTGTAACTGGTGAAATCGCGGGTAAATCCGTTGCACTCGGCAACAGGGCCATGATGGATCATCTCGGGATCAACACGGATAGATTCTCCGAGAGGGCAAAGGATCTGAGCGGGGAAGGAAAGACGGCAATGTTCGTCGCCGCCGATGGGCAGGTAATCGGGCTTCTGGCGGTTGCCGACCCGATCAAGAAGACAACGGCCGATGCAATCCGTGCTCTGCACGACCTTGGTCTCACCATCATCATGGCGACCGGCGACAACGAGCGCACTGCGCGCGCTGTTGCCGGCAAGCTCGGCATCGATGATGTCAGGGCCGAAGTGCTGCCGGAAGACAAGCAAGCACTGGTCGAAGAATTCCTCACAAAAGGCAAATCCGTTGCAATGGCAGGCGATGGCGTGAACGACGCCCCTGCCCTTGCCAGCGCCCATGTCGGCATTGCCATGGGAACTGGGGCGGATGTCGCGGTCGAAAGTGCGGGACTGACGCTCGTCAAGGGTGACTTGAATGGCATCGTCCGCGCACGCAAGCTTGCCACAGCGACGATCCGAAACATCAAGCAGAACCTGTTTTTCGCCTTCGTTTACAATGCTCTAGGCGTGCCCATCGCGGCGGGCGTTCTTTATCCCGTTTTCGGGACGCTTCTTTCTCCGATGATCGCGGCGGCTGCCATGAGTCTTTCTTCCGTGTCCGTGATCTCAAATTCTCTAAGGCTCAGGAACATCCGGCTTTGATGGCGTTCAAGCAGGCCGGGAGAACCGGCAATGCACTTCACAATTCAGTGAGTTATTTGATAATATTGAGATAAATCAATTCGTTATTCCCTCGACAAGATATTCATCTACTGATGAGCAGTGCGTTTAATGCAAGAATTTCGTCATTTCAAAATGGAGAGAGAAATGAATAGGTTTCTTTCAATCGTCATGGGCGGCATGGCTATGTTTACCGCAATGAGCGGGGTTGCGGCGGCGCAGTCGAATGACTTTCGAGGCTATCACGGCCACATGTGGGGAGATGGTTACGGATATGGTTTCATGGGCGCCGGTATGATGTTTCTGTTCTGGGGCCTGATCATCTTTCTGGTCGTTATTGCCGTGCGGTGGTTCATGGACCGTGACAGTGCTTCTAAAAAAAGCGGCGACGCGCTGGAAACGCTGAAGCTGCGTTTAGCGCGCGGGGAAATTGATGTTGCGGAATACGAAGAGCGTCGTAAGGCTCTTGAGGGATAGGTTTTCGAGGCTGGCCGTCACTGTCGGACGGTTATTAACGCTGCGGCCCTTGACCTTCCAGTCATGGTAAGGTGTTTATATTCTCCGTCTACATGCGCGGTCACCTGGCAGGTCGCATGCAGACGGAAATACCTGCAGCATAAAGAGTTATGAGCCAAGGCTATGAACATCGGTCACGCCTCGGAAAAATCAAATCTCCCCGCAAAAACGATCCGTTATTACGAGGAAATCCATCTCATCAAACCGGGTCGGGCCGAAAACGGATACCGCGATTATTCAATACAGGATGTTCATCGGCTTCGATTTCTTCAACGAGCCAGGAGCCTGGGCTTCACCATCGACGAATGCCGCCAGCTGCTTTCGCTTTATGAAGATGACGAACGCTCCAGTGCGGACGTCAAAAGGATTGCCAATTCGAAGCTTGCCGAGATCGGGGAAAAGATTCGTGAGTTGAGATCGCTTGAGGCGACTTTAAAACACCTCGTCTCGCACTGTAACGGCGATGACCGGCCGGAGTGCCCGATCATTGATGATCTTGCCGGAAACAACGACGCATGAACCGAATGCGCATCCTGCTTCTGATCGGCATTGCGGCGATCGTTCTTGCCGTGTTGCGATTCGGCTTCGAAAAGCCGGACGATGGAAAGGCGACGCCTGGTGGAGCAATTGTTTCTGTTCGAATCCCGGAATTGACAGGCCGCGCCGAGGCCGGGCAAAAGCTGTTTTCCGCAAACTGTGCGGTCTGTCACGGTGAAAACGCTGCCGGTCGGGATGGTATGGGCCCACCTCTTGTCCATAAAATCTATGAACCGGGCCATCACGCGGATGGGGCGTTTTACCTTGCCGTAGCGCGTGGAGCGCGCGCCCATCATTGGCCTTTCGGCGATATGCCGCCGATCGAGGGCTTGACGCAAGACAATATTGCCAAAATTGTCGATTACGTTCGCACGCTGCAACGAGCCAACGGGATATCATGACGACGTGATCGAAAAAGGGAAAACAATAATCTTTTGCCGTTTTTTCTCGGTTCTGGCGGTATTGTCGCTTGTTATGGCGGGTGGGTTTTATGCTCATGCCGGCGAAATAAGCCCCGCAGGACACACGCACTCCCTTTCGCATTACAATCACACTGATCATGGCCATTCAGGCGTTCCCGAAAATCACAAAAGTGAATCCGGGTCCCTGCATTGCGGCTCCAATATTCTGGCGCTTTTTCATGAATGCGAAATAGCGCTCCTGGTCGAGGCAAACAAACCGGCGTTATTCCTGTCGGTCGCCGAAGTTTCCCATCATCCAGTTCCCGAACCTCCCCCGCCACGCTCTTTCTGACTGTCGCTCCGCAAACCTGGACGGTATCAGCCGTCAAATTGATCGATAGACAGGAGAAGACCTCATGAAGAATTTCAAGGCCTATACCGCGGCCGGCATTTTGCTTGTGGCGGCTTCGGGAGCATTTGCCCATGGAGGTGCGACCGGCATCGTGAAAGAACGCATGGATGCCATGGGTGAATTGGGGAAAGTGATGAAAACGCTCTCCGCAATGATGCGAGGGGAAACGAAATACGATGCTGCGGTCGTGCGAAACAGCGCCCGAACGATCCGGTCCCACGCCGGAGCTACGATGGTGAAGCTTTTCCCCGAAGGCAGCAATCCGACCCCTTCGGAAGCCCGCGATACGATCTGGGCTAACTGGAATGAGTTCAACGAACTTGCAGACCGGCTAGCCTTGCTGGCAGAGGGGCTTGAGGGTGCCGCGGGGAACGGGCGCATGCATGAAGGTGGCGAAGCGGCGAGCTTTGACACGATGCACATGATGGGCACTGGCCCGGCCTCCTTGATGGGCGGCGAAGGCATGCTGGGCATCTCAGAAATGATGGGGGGCGGCTCAGGCTTCGAGAGTGCGGATTTTTCCGAAATGCCCGCGGACGGAGT
This sequence comes from Hongsoonwoonella zoysiae, assembly GCF_013266695.1. Lineage (GTDB taxonomy): Bacteria > Pseudomonadota > Alphaproteobacteria > Rhizobiales > Stappiaceae > Hongsoonwoonella > Hongsoonwoonella zoysiae. The sequence continues at coordinate 600,427 of NZ_JABRXF010000002.1, read as the reverse complement.
TTTCAACATGGTGGCGCTGACATGTTCGACCTGCCACACGAAGTTCCGTCAGGAAAAAAAATAGGCAATGCGGCGCATACTGAAGCTGCCGTTGATTGCCCTCGCGCTTGCGGGGGTAGTGGCAGTAGGCGTTGCCGTCTGGCCTATCGAGGCCTCGGTGCCCGGTATCGAGCGAAGCGGGAATCCGCAAAAAGGAGCCTATCTCGCGCGGATGGCGGGATGCATCGGCTGCCACACGGATTCTGAGAATTCCGGAGCTCCTTTGGCAGGCGGCGTGGCGTTGAAAACGGACTTCGGCACCTTCCACTCGCCGAACCTGACAACCGACAAGGAACACGGGATCGGCGCCTGGACAGTGAATGATTTCGCCAAGGCTGTCCGGCAAGGAATATCGCCAGAGGGAAAGCCTTACTATCCGGCCTTTCCATATGCGTTTTACTCCAGGCTGACGGACCAGGACATCGCGGACCTTTGGGCAGCCTTCCAGACGGTGCCACCGGTCGCGGTACCGTCGAAACCGCAAGATCTGGTTCCGCCTTTCAATTTTCGGCCAGCACTCAAGCTTTGGCGAGGCATGTTCTTCAGGCCCGAACCATACAAGCCGGACCGCGCAAAAAGCGACTTGTGGAACCGGGGCAAATATATCGTCGAGGGGCCGGCTCATTGCGGCGCATGTCATACGCCGCGCAATGCCATGGGGGCTAGGCAGGTGGAGCAGCGCCTACACGGCGCGGATGGCCTCCCCGGCGGCGGAAAGTCACCTCCGATAACAAAAGCACATTTGCGGCAGAATGGATGGACCGTGGAGACGCTCAAATATGCGTTGAAAACGGGCATTTTGCCGAACGGAGACGTATTCGGCGGCTCGATGGGGGAAGTGGTTCGCGACGGCACCGCGTTTTTGAGCGAGCAAGATCTGAGGGCAATCTCCATCTACCTGCTGGATGCGGACGCCGGTTCGTAAACCAACGTTCGAAAGGGTTCCGGATCCCGTTCGCCTTCCGGGCCTTTTCATCGGCTTATCCAAAGTCAATGAAATACGATTGGTCCGGATGCGAAGATGCTCGTATTCCCGCCAGGGCATTGTGATGAGCCAGAAAGAAGTAGGATATGCGCTGGAAGTAGCGGGATTAACTTGCAGCCGGCTTGTCCCTTAGACAGGGCGCTGGATTATCTGAGTAGCTTATGGGAATGAAAAAGGTCGTAACTTTAGCCTGCGCGGCAATCGCCTTGACCGCAGGCCTTGCGGCATTAACCTACACGCTTGGCGAAGTGGAAAGCCGACCGTTTCGCTTGATGCCCGATAACGCGAGCCTTATCTCTCAGGGTCGTGAAATTTACGCTGCGTATTGCGCATCCTGTCACGGTGAAAGTCTTGAAGGTCACCCGAACTGGCAGGAACAAGGTGCGGACGGGTTGTTTCCGGCGCCACCGCATGACGCTTCCGGTCATACCTGGCATCACGCGGATGAACTGTTGTTTAAAATTACCAAGTATGGAGTGGCGAAAGCGGCTGGACTGGAAAATCATTCTTCCGCAATGCCTGCGTATGAAGGCGTTCTGAGCGACGCACAAATTGTCGCCGTCCTGTCGTTCATCAAGTCACGGTGGCCGAAGGAAATTCGCGACAGACACGATACGCTAAACGCCAGGACTTTGAGATAGGCGGGCTTCGTTTCCTGGTCGACGCCTGCGAATGAGGTTCCGCTCAATTCGATGGTGCAAAGTTCATGTCGAATGACGCTCGATCCGCACGATACCAGAAGAACAGCCTGACGCTTGCTGGCGCCGTAGCAATGGGAACCGGCGTCATGATCGGCGCCGGTATATTTGCCCTGACCGGCCAAGTCGCCGAGCTTGCGGGAGAATGGTTTGCCCTCGCATTCCTCGCCGCAGCCGTCGTAAGCGGGTTCAGTGCCTATTCCTATGTAAAGCTGGCAAATGCCTATCCATCTGCCGGCGGCATCGCGATGTTCCTGGAAAAGGCCTACGGAAAATCAATGATGACCGGGGCTACGGCCCTGCTCATGTATTTTTCGATGGTGATCAACGAAAGTCTCGTGGCGCGAACGTTCGGGACCTATACCCTTCAACTGTTTGATATTTCCGAGGCGAACTATCTGGTTCCCGCATTGGGCGTGGCGCTTTTGTCCTTCGCATTCTTGGTGAATATTCTTGGAAACCGGGCGGTTCAGTCCCTTTCGTTTGTTCTTGCTTTCCTGAAGATAGGCGGTATCGCCGTATTCGCCGTGGCCGGATTGTGGGTCTCCGGGCTTACTTTTCAAAGTGTGTCCCTGGACCCGGCAGATACCACGCTTACCGGCTTTCTGGGTGCCGTAGCACTTGCCGTTCTTGCCTATAAGGGCTTCACGACGATAACGAATAGCGGCGAGGAGATTGACGACCCGCACCGTAACGTGGGTCGGGCCATCATCATATCCATCCTGATATGCGTGGTTATTTATCTACTGGTCTCGCTCGCGGTCGGGGGGAACCTTTCTATCGAAGAGATCGTGCGTGCGCGCGATTACTCTCTCGCAGAAGCCTCAAAGCCGGCATTTGGGCGTTATGGCCTTTGGTTTACTGTCTGGTTTGCGATTGTAGCGACGGTCTCGGGCGTGATTGCAAGCGTTTTCGCAGTATCCCGCATGCTGGCTATGCTGACGGAAATGAAGCTGGTGCCCCATAGCCATTTCGGTATGCCGGGAGATATCCAGAAACATACGTTGGTATACACGATCGTGGCGGCCATGTTTTTGACTGTCTTCTTCGATCTGGGAAGGATCGCATCGCTTGGCGCGATCTTTTACATAGTCATGGATATCGCCGTTCATTGGGGCATCTTGCGCCGACTACGCAAAGATATCGATGCCAGCGCGATCGTTTTGGGAGCGGCAATTGCTTTCGATCTCATCGTGCTTGGTGCATTGCTTATTGTGAAGGCTCAATCGGACGTGCTGGTGATTTACGCAAGCTTGATCGGCATTACGTTGATTTTTGCGGGTGAACGGCTTTTCCTTCGAAGACTGAACTAGAAATCGATCGTCAATCGGCAAACGCCTGCAGCCGGAATTGGCGCTCCCGGTAAGAGTATTTCTTCAATGTAAGGAAGACAGCCATATATATCATCAGTTGAATCGGATTCTTAATTAAAAACAAATGTTTCGGGTGAAAACATCTCCCGTTGTCCACCGTATTTCTTGGATGATCATTCTGCGTGCTTATTGAGGAAAGTCGAAATTTCCTCGAAGAATTGATCGAAGGCGGGCGTGCCCTCCAGCAGCACATGGTTGTTTCCCGGTAGCTCCACGAAGGTCGCATTCGGGATGAGGCGGGCAATAAGGCGTCCTTCCTCGATCGGTGCCACTCGATCTCCGATGCAGTGCAGAACTAGTGTTGGTACCTGTATTTTTCTGGCAAGTTCCGTCACATCGACATCCGCGTTCATGTGCCAAAGCCTGAGCGCGGCTTCGGAACTTGTGGCAATTCGCTGCAACTCGTCAAAGCTGCTAGCCACATCGGGTGGTGCATCAGGCATGAAGCTGGATGTGAAAAAATGCCTGAACACGGGGTTGGGTGAGCCCCAGCCCTGCTCGATCGTAGTGGTCAGCATTTCGAACAGTTCTTTCTGCTCTGAATCGGGACGATTTCGGCGCCCGCGCACATATCCTCCCAATAAAACCAGGCATTTGACCCGCTCTGGATTTTCCACGGCGTAACGTATGGAAAATGCTCCTCCTTGCGAGATTCCAAGGAGCGCAAAGCGATCAAGCCCGGCAGCGGCGACCACCGCGTTCATATCGCTTTGCATCGCATCCAGTGAAATCGTTTCAACATCCCGGTCCGAGAGTCCGTTGCCACGTTGGTCGAAACGCACAAACTGAAACCTGCGCGCGCATTCTGCGAGCATTGGCGCCCAACAGGGGCTTTTCCATTCGTATTCCAGATGGTTTAGCCAGTTTGGCGCTTTTAAAACCGGCAATCCTTTTCCCACACTCGCCCAGGCGATATGCGTGCCGTCGGCTGACGCCGCATAGCGAACTCTTTGCTGCAATGCCTCTTCGACCGGTTGAACCGTTTCCGGCTTTGCGTCCGGTGTCCATTGCCAGACGCGGATCGGGCGCGAGATATTCTTTACCTTTTGCCGCCCCATATCGCGGAAAGTTGCGCCGATTCTTTCATTGACAGTCTGGTGCACCAGATCGGAGACGCAGATTCCACCGGGTTCTGCGATCGTCTGAAGCCTGGCTGCGACGTTTACCCCATCGCCAAAAATATCGCCGTCGTCATGCACGACATCACCCAGGTTAATTCCCACCCGGTAAGTAATGCGTACATCGGGAGGACATCTGCCCTCCCGCTCGAACATCGCTTCCTGGATCTCCATCGCCGCGCGAACAGCATCCTGGGCACTTTGAAACTCCGCCAGCATACCGTCGCCGGTGGTTTTGACGATCCGTCCGTGTCTGGCGGCGATCGCCGGGTCGATCACTTCGCGCCGATAATTCTTTTGCCTTGCGATGATGCCGTCTTCATCGAGTTCCATGAGGCGGCTATATGCCGCCATGTCGGAAACCATTACCGCAGCAAGGCGTCTTTCCATGACAGCACCTGTACTCTTCGATGGGGAAAATCGATCTACTTTTGGACGTTAACCTGATTATACACCATGTCCGGGTGCCATCCGGCTTGCCGGTAAACGCGCCGATCTGCATCACGGACATTATATTCTTACAACTGTCTTTTACCAATAAAGAGCGTTTTGCGGATGAAGGTCGATGAGGTACGGCGTATATTTAGTCATTGCGCGCAGAAATCTTAGTTTTTTCCTGATTGAATAGCGATTTACACCAGATGATCTTTATAATATTCTTTCATTATCCTTATTTTGATATTAAAGTACCAATTTAGCCAAAATACAATAGAATATTACTTATATGTTATTTACGGTAGAATTGGTGTTCCGCTCTGCGAGGGGCTCTAACAGCATGTGAAAGCCAACGACGACTCAATAGCGGTTCAGTCCAGGAATCCGTCAGCTTCAGGAGTTGTCTTTCCGGTGAGTTTACCCTCACCGGGGCCCGATCTTGTCAGCGTCAACTGGCGCTGCGTCTTCGACACGCCCTGTTTGATATTGTCCTTAAGCCAGGACGCCACGAAACGGGCGCCCTCTTCACTGAAATGTCCATCGGGGGCATAGAAACGCGCGGGTTTTCTTTCGCCATGGAAAACAGGGACAAGGTCTAGTACTTCAATACCCGCTTCATCAGCGGCCTTCAGCACCTGGTGGCGTAAATCGTCTATGGCGAAATCCATCGCGAAGAGGCCCCGGAATCGGTCCGTCTGCGGAACGTAGAGCAGAGAAAATTCCCCACCCCATTGCTCAGCGAGTTGCTTCGCGCGAATGAGTATTTCAACATATCGTGGATTGTTCTCGTGCACCTTCGGATAGATTAGCCCCAAAGACGTTCCGGTCAGGTGCAAAGCAAGGAAATTACGAATAATTTTGGATCTCTTAAATACATCCGTCACATTCACTTCAGAAGCTGAATCTTCTCTCAGTGCCTTTTCTATGCGGGTGAGAACAGCTTCCGATTGGATGGGACTGCCAAAATCCACGCCTTCGAGAAGCGCCGCCTCCAGCCACGGTTGTTCGAGTTCTTTCTCCAGGTTTTCCCAGTCATTGGCTTCAAAAAACGCCATCACGACTTTTTTGGGCTTCAAAATCGGGCCATACCTTCCGATTGTGGCCAGTTCGATCAAAGGGCCGCTCCCGCGTATGCCCATCCCGGCGACTTGCAGGCCTTGCCGGCGCAATTGGCCCACCAGGCTCAGTTCCGGTTCGAGACAAAAACCTTCGATGAATGAATCGCCTACAATTAGAACGTCCACTTGTTCGTCATAAACATTGTCGTCATTGGCAAAGCCGTAACGGTCCGCGAAGTAATTAACGATCTCACCACCCGGGGTGCAAAGAAGGACGTTGGCGCCAGGGAGACCCGACAAAACGGAAGATGACAGTTTATTCGTCTCCAGTTTGTTGTTGAGTCGTCTCAATGTAAATCCACGCAATATATCAAGATCACTTATTTTATCTCCGGCCTTGGGCATCTTTCCCAACATTGCCATCTGAACTCCGAGCATCCGGTAAGACAAAAATGCTTCGACGGCAAAAAAGGAGAACAATATTGAAAAAGCACAGATGCCAAACAAGAGCGCTGATGTCGGCTTAAGATAGGCCGCAAGGAAAATTGTCAATAATGCCAAAATGATAGGTACTTTTATGTATCGGATAAATTGGGGTATAGCAGTTCCAAAGTCTGAATAGTTCAGTAGTGCATAGCTTGCACTCGCCAAAAAATACACGGCCACAATGGATGAGACTGTCAGAGCAGCGATACGCTTTCTACAAACTCGTTGCTCTTTCATTCGTCAATAACACCTCCCGATCTGATCCCTCGTAATCGAACGAGAGGCCGCTCAGAGCGCGACTTATGGGATGTATAACGCTGGTGGACGATTTGCCAGATCGCTACAAAGAATAATCCAAGAAATATTTTTTCCAACTCAGAAAGCATAATTCTTTGATCAAACGCTAAGTAAATCTTCGGAACATGGTTAACTATCGTAGAGTAAAGATTTGTAGTGTCACATTTTTCGCGGCTATGACGGCGGGACGCGCAGGGACACGGTAATTATCGTTTCTCAGGACAGGCCTTGGAGAATACGCCGCGCCGACCGCTTAACCGTGGCATTCTGCCTCTTCGCGAAGATTTGTACCCTGTTGACGGACTGGTGGGGGGACATCCCCGCATACAGCCATTAGCGTCCGGCCGACATCGCGTTGATATGCCGCGATCTTTGGATTCACCCTCGTGAATATATTATTCGTATGACCGCCTGGTTGGGAGAAAATTATGGTGGGCAGCAGCGCCGACGATGCGACTGTCATAGGAGATCTTCAGAAGTTGCCGCATTTGCCGGTCAATCTTTTTGCGATCGTCATGGGAATGGCGGGATTAACGCTGGCAACGATCAGATTTGAAAGCGCCTCAGGCGTTTCTGCCAGCATAAGCCTTATGTTCCTTGGCGCGACCGTCTCCGTGCTTTTGCTTTTGTCCGCGCTCTATCTCCTGAAGCTTGTTAAACATCCGCAAGCTGTTCGCGCCGAGTGGAATCACCCGGTAAAGATCGCGTTTTTCCCGGCTATCAGCATCGGGCTTATTCTTACGGGAACGGCACTTGCCCCATTCTTCTTTCAAGTTGGCCGGGTGGTCTGGGCGGCGGGAGCGATATTGCATCTTGCGGCAACGCTGGCTGTTATATCCGCCTGGATCGGGCATCGTTCGTTCGAACCTGTTCACCTCAATCCGGCGTGGTTCATCCCGGTTGTCGGAAACGTCCTGGTGCCGATTGGGGGTGTCGGATTCGGTTTCGTCGAAATTTCCTGGTTCTTTTTCTCCATCAGCGTCGTTTTCTGGACGGTGCTCTTAACCCTCGTTTTCAACCGGCTGATCTTTCACAATCCGCTGCCCGAGCGGCTATTGCCGACATTGGTTATTCTGGTCGCGCCCCCCTCGGCCGGTTTTATCGCATGGATGCAGCTTTCTGGAGAGCTGAACGCATTCGGACGGATCCTCTATTTTTCAGGGCTTTTTTTCGTGATGGTGGTGACCGCACAAATCGGCCGCTTCGCGAAGCTGCCCTTTACGATCGCATGGTGGGCTTATTCGTTCCCGCTCGCCGCATTTTCTGTTGCCACATTCATTTACGCCGACGTATCCGGCTATCCGGCGATGAAAGGCGTCGCCTATGCTGTCTACGCGGTACTCTTGGCCGTGCTGGCCACGCTCGTGATCAAGACGATCAATGCAGCGCGGCGCGACGAAATATGCCAACCGGACTGAGGGACGGCCCGGTAACCCAACAGGCTTGGGGTGCTACCAGAGTGTTTTGGCCGCACGTTCCGGCCATTCCTTGTCGTATGTCTCGCCATCGAAGCCGTTGTTCGTCGCTTCGGTCAGATAGTCGCCCGGAGATGGTAGCCCGTCTGCCAGTTTGCGTTGGTCCGGGTTCCACAAGTCGGCCCGGATGATCGCCCGCGCGCACTGGAAGTAGACTTCATCTACGGTGATGACGATGACAGTCCGTGGTGCCTTGCCCTTGATCGCGAAAGAATTGCAAAGCTCTTCATCGGTTGAAATTTTTGCGCGACCGTTGACCCGGATTGTATTTCCCGATCCCGGAACAAGGAACATCAACGACACGCGCGGATCGAGAATGATGTTCTTAAGGGAATCGCCACGGTTATTACCGCGCCGGTCTGGAAGCATCAGCGTGTTCTCATCCGCAATCCTCATGAAGCCAGGCTGATCGCCCCGTGGCGAGCAGTCGAGGCCGTCCGGCCCGCAGGTGGCGAGCGCAACGAAGGGCGATGCCTCGATGAACCGGCGATAGAGCGGCGAGACGTGGTCAAGCACCTTCACTGTCGATGCCTCGGCAGGCGTGCCGTAAATCGCCTCAAGTTCTTCGATTGTCGTGATACCGCTCATGCCCCGCCTCTTTTTTTGGCTGATCGCTGGAGACCTATCCCAATCGCGAAATTGTGGCCAGTTGCATTCTTGCCATGGCGTCTCCCCTCACCCAGTCTTGTTCTGTTGCCTGGGGTGGGGAGCTCGCGAACATATGCACATCGGTCGGTTTGCCGTTTCCTTGAAGCGGGCTCTTACGCTTTGCATCTCGCTCGCCGTTGCTGCATATGCCTCGATTGCCCCGGCGCAATCAGCCCGCGAAGTCGACCTGCAGCTCGTGCTTGCCATCGACGCATCGGCAAGCGTTGACCCACAGGAGTATCAGCTTCAACTCGACGGAATTGCTGCTGCATTTCGAGATATTCGGGTACATCAAGCCATATCGGCTGGCGACAAGGGCGCGATCGCGGTGGCGATCATCGTCTGGGCGGAATCGGGCACGCCTGCCGATGAATCTGGTTGGTATCTTGTGAGTGGCTCTGGAAGTGCGAACCGCTTCGCAGGAGACGTCTCGGCATGGCCCCGCCATGTAAATGGTGGAACGGGCATAGGCGCAGGCCTTGTTCAGGCCATGCGCATGTTCGACCGCAACGGTTACACAAGTGTGCGGCGCACGGTCGACGTGTCGGGTGACGGGCGTGAAACACCGCCGCGTGACTATGTCGTTCTCGTGGAAAATGCGCGCGGCATGGCACTGTCGCGCGGCATTACGATCAACGGGCTTGCTATCGAGAACGAAGACAAGGAACTTTCGGCCTACTATCTGGAAAAGGTAGCGACCGGCCCGAAGAGCTTTGTCGTCCGGGCCGGCGAATATGAGGATTTCGCCCAAGCCATGCTCCGCAAGCTCTTGCGGGAGATCGAGGACCTCCCGTTGAGCGCGTCGCTGGAATAAGGCCCGCTCAGGCCGCCTCTTCCTTTTTCTTGATTACGGGCTCCATCTCCTGCAACTCGGTCGGGTCGAGATGGCAAAGGATCTCGTGTCCCTCACGGCCGAACGCCCGGATCGGCGGCGCCTCCACATCGCATTTGCCCGGCATCATGTATTGGCAGCGCGTGGAGAAGGGACAGCCTTTCGGCGGATTGGACGGTGAAGGCAACTCCCCTTTCAGCACGATGTGACGCTTCTCGATGCTCGTATCGGCGATCGGCACGGCGGCGAGCAAGGCTTCCGTGTATGGATGATAGGGCGGAGAGAAAATCTCCTCCGTGGTCCCCTGCTCCATGATCTGGCCGAGATACATAACGACCACCCGATCCGCCAGATAGCGCACCACGGAAAGATCATGGCTGATGAAAAGCAGCGTCGTGCGGTTTTCGCGCTGAATGTCCATCAGAAGGTCCGTCACCGCCGCCTGCACGGAAACGTCGAGCGCTGAGACCGGCTCGTCGGCGATCACGACGTCCGGATTGCCGGCGAAGGCGCGCGCGATACCGACGCGCTGCTTCTGTCCGCCTGAAAGCTGCCGGGGACGGCGTTTTGCGAAATCGCGAGGAAGCTTAACGATATCGAGAAGCCTGAAGACGATTTCGTCGACCTCTTCCTTGGTCTTGGCCACGCCAAACTTGCGGATGACACGTGCGATCTGGCCGCCAACGGTGTGAGATGGATTGAGCGTATCGAAGGGGTTTTGGAACACCATCTGCAGACGTGAGATTGTCTTTTCGTCCCGCTTCTCGACGGGGAGGTTTCCGAGTTCGACATTGCCCAGCTTTACCTGTCCAGCAGTCGCATCTTCCAGGCCCATGAGAACTTTGGCGAAGGTAGATTTGCCGCAGCCGCTTTCACCGACGATCGCGACAGTTTCCGCTTCGCGGGCGGAGAAATTCAGGTGCTCGTTGGCCTTGACCGTTTTCTCTTCGCCGCCGAATATCAGAAAGCCTGACTCTTCAATTACATAGTGTTTCGTCATATCGTCGACGGAAAGCACGACATCGCCGGACTCCACGGGCGGTTTGGCTTCGCCCTTCGGCAGGTCGCGTTCCCAGTCGATTTCCTGAAACCGTTCACATCTCACCCGGTGGTCGTCATCTCCCGGCACGGAGTGCATTCGCAAGCGGCCCGTGTCGCATACCCCTTGTCTGAAGAATGTGCAGCGCGGACCGAAGTTGCAGCCTTTCGGCCGCTCATGCGGAAGCGGCAGTTGGCCGGGAATGGCGACGAGCGGATGCTCGTTCTTGTCCGCGCCCGGAAGCGGAATCGAACCGAAAAGCCCGCGCGTATAAGGATGGCGCATCTCGTCGAAGACGTCGTGAATGTCGCCGACCTCCACCGCCTCGCCGGAATACATCACCGTCAACCTGTCACAGGTTTCGAGAATGAGACCGAGGTTGTGGGAAATGTAGATCATCGAGGTGCCGAACTCGTCGGCGATATCCCGGATGAGTTCCACAATGCCTGCTTCCACCGTAACGTCGAGCGCCGTCGTGGGTTCGTCGAGAAGCAGAAGCTTCGGGCTCGACAGGAGCGCCATGGCAATCACGACACGCTGTTGCTGCCCGCCTGAAATCTGGTGCGGGAACGAATTCATGATCCGTTCGGGGTCGGGCAGGCGCACCTTGGCGAGCATCTCCGCCGATCGCTGCCAAGCCTCCCTTTCCGAAACGCCGTCGTGGTATATCGGCACCTCGCAAAGCTGATCGCCGATGCGCATGGCCGGGTTTAGCGAGGCCATCGGCTCCTGGTAGACCATGGCGATCTTGGAGCCGCGAAGCTTGCGTAGCTCATCAGGGCTCATGCTGCGCATGTCACGCCCTTCGAACAGCAGTTCTCCGCCGACGATCGCTCCGTTCTTGCCCATGTACTGCATGATGGCGAGCGCGACCGTGGATTTGCCGCAGCCGCTTTCGCCGACGATGCCATGCGATTCACCCGGCATCAGTTTCAGGTTGAAATCCACCACCGCCGGGATTTCGCCCGCGCGCGTGTAGTAGGAGATCGAAAGGTTCCGGCACTCCAGAACCGGTGTCTGGTCGCTCATGTCTCTTGTCGTCCCCATTCTCAGTCTTTCAGGCTCATTTCGCGCAGTCCGTCGGCCATCAGGTTGAAGCCGAGGATGAGCGTCGAAACGCTCAATGCCGGAACGAGCAGCATGTAGGAAAACTTCCAGAGCATCGCGGTTTTCGCCGCTTCGCGGATCATCAGGCCCCAGTCGGGATCGGGCGGCTGAAGGCCGAGGCCCAGAAACGTCAACGTGGTGATCGCAACGGTCGTGTAACCGAGCCTGAGGCACGCATCGACGATGATCGGCCCGCGCACATTCGGCAGGAGCTCGATCACCATGATGTAGAAGGGATGCTCACCTCTCGTTTGGGCAGCATAGACATAGTCCCGTGTCTTTATATCAAGCGTGAGCCCCCTCACGATACGCATGATCGCCGGGGCGGATGCGAAAGTGACGGCGACGACAATGTTGAAGCCCGACGGGCCGAGATAGTTCAGAATGACGATGAAAAGCACCATCACCGGGAAGGATAGAAGCACGTTCGCCAGAAACGAGATGATCTCGTCCCACCATCCCGACAGATAGCCGGCGATGAGGCCGAACAAGGTGCCGATCACATAGGCGACGAATGTCGCCGTAACGCCCCAAACGATGACGCGCTGACATCCCCAGATCATGCGAGAGAGCATGTCACGGCCCTTGAAATCTGTTCCGAGCCAGAAAAAGATGTCGCGCTTTTCGGAAAATGGCAGGGTGAAGGGTGCGATCGGCTTGTTCGGGTCAACGAGCGGCAGATATGGCGCGGACACCGCCATTAAAAGCCAGAAAAAGACGAGCGTCAGCCCGATGATCGCGGTTGAACTCTCCCGGAAATTGTAGAACGCGACCCAATAAAGCAGGATTGTTGCCGGAATGGCCGGCAAAAGCACGAACTGATGGGCGCCGAACATGACGTAGATCGTCAGCGGCACCCACATCAACAAGAGAAGCGTTATCGCCGGTTTCGGCGCGCTTAGCCGCTCGACAAGGCCGGGAGCGGCGATGGATTCGGATACAGCCATTATGCCTTGCCCCCTCTCAGGCGAAACGGATGCGCGGGTTGAGGAACGTATAGCCGATGTCGGAAATCAGCTGCGAAAGCACGGCTACGGCAACCGCCACAAGCGTGCAGGCCTGAACCACCTCGACATCGGGAAACAGTGCCGCTTCCAGAAGTAGTTTTCCGAACCCGTCATACTCGAAGAACACTTCCACAACGACCACGCCGGAAAGCAGCCAATTGAGCTGCAGGACGATGATGGTGAAGGGAGCGATTAACGCGTTGCGCAGTGCATGCTTCATGATTACGCGCTTGTAGGGCAAACCCTTGAGGATTGCGGTGCGGATGTATTGCGAGGTCATGACTTCCGCCATGGAGGCGCGGGTCATTCGGGCAACGTAACCGAAATCGTAGAGAACGAGCGTCAGGACCGGCAGGATCAACTGGTCGAACTGGAAACCGCCGATCATCGCAGATTTTACCGGAAACCATTGCAGCCCGAGCGCGAATATGACGGTCAGCAGGATCGCTGTCGCGATTTCAGGGATGGATGTCGTGAACACCGAGAAAAAGCTGATCGCCCTGTCCTGGATCGACCCTTCCTTCATGCCGGCCAGAACTCCGAGCAAAAGGGATATCGGGATCATGAGCGCGAAAACGAAGAAGGCGAGAATTCCGGTATTCGCCAGTCGGTCGAGCAACAAGGGAGCCACGGGCGTCGCCTTCTCGTAGGAATAGCCCATATCCCCGCTCAGGATGTTGCCGACCCAGTTGACGTAGCGCTGGTAGAAAGGCACATCGAGCCCTTTTTCAGCCAGCCACTGGTTGTAACTATCTTCCGACAATGCCGAGACGGCAAATCCGCCAAGTTCCTGAATCGCGAGCCGTTTCTTGAATTCTGGCGTGTCGAAAATTGCGAAAAGCAGAAGTGAGGCGACGACCATGATCAGAAGCATCTGAACAAGGCGCCGCAGGACCAGTTTTGCCATATCAGTGCACCGCTATCGCGTTATCTGGAGTTTTTCCGGGGGTGCCGGGAAACGGTCGGGGTCGAAGATTGCTCCTCCGGCCCCGAACTCTGGATCGCTTTCGCGATCCAGAGTTCGCTCCAGATTCAATATCTTGAGCATGTCCCTGTCGCGAAATCCGGTTCGGATTTTGCGGGATATGCTCCAGGCGATTGTCAGCCCTTCCAGACCTTGTTGAACTGATGGTACTGGGTCGGATGTCCTGGATACCCATGCACGGATTTCGATGTAATGGTGTAGACCGGCCGATAGAGCGGCTGGATCATCACCGCATCGTCCTGCAGGATCTTTTCCACCTTTTCCATGATGGCCGTACGCTTTTCCACGTCGAGCGTGGATTCGGCCTCGTCCAGTGCGGCGTCGAACTCCGCATTGGCATATTTGGTCTCGTTCCAGGGAACGCCTGTCCTGTAGCCGAGTGAAAGCACCATCGTGCCGAGCGGGCGGTGCGTCCAGGCAGTCGCGCCGAATGGCGTCTTGTCCCAGATTTCCCAGTACTTCGACGGCGGAATCACGTTGACGTTCAGCGTAACGCCGACATCCTTGAGCTGATCGCGCATGGCTTCGGCAACCGTCTGGTGCCACGGGCCATCCGTGTTGCCGACGTCGATGGTGATTTCCAGCCCGTCCTCGTAGCCGGCTTCGGCGAGAAGCGCCTTGGCGCCTTCGACATCGCGTTCAAGCGGCGGCAACTCGAAATATTCCGGGTGGATCGGCGCGACGTGGTGGTTTTCGGCAACATCCCCGCCTTCCGGGTAGACCAGGTCGAGGATGCGGGAATTGTCAACCGCCTTGACCAGAGCCTGGCGCACGCGCTTGTCGTCGAACGGCTTCTGCGTGACCTGGAAGCGGCAGCAGAGCGTCTGTGCCGTTCTGGCCGCGATGATATTGCCTTCGACTGCCTTGGCGAGTTCCATCTGTTCGATACCGAACTCGTAGATCGCGTCGACGTCGCCGCCGGCGAATGCGGTCAGCTGGTTGTCCTCGTCGAAATTGTAGTAATGGATTTCGTCGAGATAAACCTTGCCGCCCCAGTACTCGAAAGGCTCGCCGTTTGTCGTCTCCCTGATGCGCTTCAGGATGCATCGGTCTCCCACGACGTTTTCTACGAGCGTGAAAGCACCGGTGCCAATTGGATTGTCGGAAAGCGGGGCCTTGAAGCTTCGATGCACGATAGCCGTGGGATAGTTGTACATGTCTTCCGGGAATGACAGTACCGGCTTGGCGAGATTGAAGCGGATCGTGTGATCGTCGATCACCTCGATCGCGCCTTCGCGCAAGACCTTTTTGCCGTCTTTTTCCTCAAGCATCGCGGCGATCGAAGACAGGCCGACATTCGAGGAGCCGAGATCGGGATTGGTCCAGCGCTCGAAGTTGAACTTCACATCCTCGGTCGTGAAATCGTCGCCATTGTGCCACTTCACGCCCTTGCGCAGGTGGAACGTCCACGTCGTAAGGTCTTCTGAAGCTTCCCAGCTTTCAGCCAGCATCGGACGGGTCACATTGTCGGGCGTGGTGAAAGCCAGATGTTCAAGGATGTGGCGCGTCTGGTTCGACATTTCGACCCAGGAATAAGTCGCCGGATCTTCCATTTTCTGGACTTGCATGCCGACCTTCAGGATGCCGCCCTCCTTGGCGTCCGCGTTGTCGGGCGGGAACGGCAGGTTGTTGGCATCGTCGGCGAACGCGGGTGCCGGAAGTCCCGCCATGGCATAGGCAGCGGATGCGCCCACGCCCAACAAGGCGGCAATCCGTACGAACTCGCGGCGGTTCATCCGCCCGCTTTCCATCAGATCACGCGCCTCGTCGACCTTCGGATGTATGCGGTTGGATTTCTTGTCTTTCGTCATTGGTTCTACAACCCTCTACCTTTGTTTGACGCACGGAAGCCCCGGCAAATTCTCCGGCTTATGTGCCGGTGTTCGTCTGCCGGTTCCAAGGCAACCGCACGGTTGTCTTTCCTTCTTTGACTGGCGAAATCGCCGCCTGCCTCCGGTCGCAAGGGTGGCTAGCGGATATCAGCATTTCGACAGCTCGCCCAAGTTAACATGCAAACACTCCCGGCGGGCAAAGCGTTTTGAATTATTTCATCAAAATAGCGCGGGCGATGTCGGACCTGTGTAAATAGATGTCGCAAACGGGGTGTCGCTGCAATGCGGCGAACGGCGCTACGATGGTTTTCGAATAACTGCGATCTCGAGATTTTAAATGCGAAAATACATCATGATTTTCGCATTCGATTTGAGGTTACTCGCCAGTTCTCGAATAATTCAGATAAAAAAGAAAAGCGTAAATCGAAGGACCTCTCATGGCAGACGATATAGTACCGAATGCCGAAGGCGACCTGCCGTCCGCACCCCGTGCCGGACGTCGCGGACGCAAGGCACGCAAGGCACGCAAGGGTATCGGAGCTACTGCAAGGTCGATCGAACAAAAGCCTTTCCGGGCGAGGCGAAATACTTATCCCAAGGTGGATGCTGTCTCTGCGGACGAACTGGAAATGATCCATGAGGCATCGCTGAAAATTCTTGAGGAAATCGGCATCGATTTCATCAACGAGGAGGCGAAGGCCATTCTTAAGGCCGCCGGAGCCGACATCGACCCCTCCTCCGATCGTGTCCGGATGGATCGCGCAATCGTGCTGGAAGCGATCGGCACGGCGCCTTCGCAATTCACGATGCATGCGCGCAACCCGGAGAAGAACCTGCACTTCGGTGGTGATTCCGTTGTCTGGAGCGCTGTGGCGAGTGCGCCCAATTGCGTTGACGCCGAAAAAGGCCGGCGCCCTGGCAATCGAGAGGACTTCCAAAACCTTCTGAAACTGACGCAATATTTCAATGTGATCGATCTGAACGGAGGTTATCCGGTCGAGCCTGTCGATATCCACCCGAGCGTGCGTCATCTTGAGTGTTTGTCGGACACGGTGCGCATCACCGACAAGGTGTTCCACATCTATTCGCTGGGTAAGGAACGCAATCTCGACGGGATGGAAATTGCTCGAATCGTCAATGGCTTGAGCGAGGATGAGTTCGAGCGGACACCAGTTGTCCTGTCGATCATCAATTCCTCCTCTCCGCTTCGTCTCGACACGCCGATGCTCCAGGGCATCATCGAGATGTCGCGGCGCGGCCAGGTCATCGTGCTTACGCCCTTCACGCTGGCGGGTGCGATGGCGCCGGTGACGCTTGCCGGTGCTCTTGCGCAACAGAACGCGGAGGCGCTCGCCGGGCTCGCGTTCGCCCAGATGGTGAAGCCGGGTGCTCCGGTCGTTTATGGCGGCTTTACCTCCAATGTCGACATGAAGTCGGGCGCCCCAGCCTTCGGCACGCCGGAGTATATGAAGGCGGCACTCGTCGGCGGGCAGTTGGCGCGCAAATACCGTATTCCGTATCGAACATCGGCGGTTTGCGCCGCCAATACCGTCGATGCGCAGGCGGCTTACGAAACCGTTTTTTCGCTTTGGGGCGCCATCAACGGCGGTGGAAATTACCTCAAGCACGCGGCCGGCTGGCTGGAAGGCGGGCTTTCGGCGGGATTCGAAAAATTCATCATCGATGTCGACCTTCTTCAGATGGTCGACGAATATCTCCGACCGATTGTGGTCGATGAGGCAAGCCTTGCGCTGGATGCGATCCGCGAGGTCGGCCCCGGCGGTCACTTCTTTGGCACGGCGCATACGCAGGCGCGTTACAAGGATGCGTTCTACTCGCCGATCATCTCCGATTGGCGCAACTACGAAAGCTGGGCGGAAGCCGGCAGCCCGACCGCCTATGAGAAGGCGAACCGGCTTTACAAACAGGTGCTTGCCGAGTTCGAAATGCCGGCTCTCGATCCTGCGATTGACGAGGAGCTTTCTGCATTCGTGGAAAAACGCAAGGAGGAAGGCGGCGCGCCGACGGATTTCTGATCGACGGTTCAAGCCCGCAAAAAATCGTAATCTCAAGACGCGGCCCCGTTGGAATTACAAATCCGGCGGAAACGCAAGAGCCCTATGTGGAGCCCGGTCATGAAGTCTCACGCGAAGGCCGTTGTCATCGGTGGCGGTGTTGTCGGTGCAAGTATTCTCTATCATCTCACGAAGCTTGGTTGGCACGATGTCACGCTGATCGAGCGTTCGGAATTGACGTCCGGTTCCACATGGCACGCGGCGGGCGGTTTCCACACGCTGAACGGCGATCCGAACGTTGCAAAGCTTCAGGCCTATACGGTCAATCTCTACAAGGAGATAGAAGCTCTTTCAGAGCAGTCCTGCGGATTGCATCTGACGGGCGGCTTGCAGCTTGCCGATACGCCGGAGCGGCTGGAATGGCTGAAGATGGCACATGCGCGAGGCCGTTATCTTGGCATGGAAACGGAAATCATCTCGGCGAAGGAGGCCAAGGACCTCCTGCCGCTGATCGACGAGAAACACTTCGTCGGCGCCCTGTTCGACCCCATCGAAGGTCATCTCGACCCTTCCGGTACGACGCATGCCTACGCGAAAGCCGCGCGCAAGAACGGTGCGGAAATCGTTCTTCGCAATCGCGTCATGGAGTTGGTGCAGCGCGAGGACGGTAGTTGGGATGTCGTCACCGAGCAAGGCACCATCCATGCGGACCACGTTGTGAATGCCGGCGGCCTTTGGGCGCGCGAGGTCGGGCGCATGGTCGGCATAGAGCTGCCGGTACTTGCCATGGAGCATCATTACCTCCTCACCGACGACATGCCCGAGATTGCCGAAATCAATGCATCGACCGGTAAAGAGTTGATCCATGCCATTGATTTTGGAGGGGAAATCTATACGCGCCAGGAACGCGGCGGCATGCTGCTCGGCACGTACGAGCGTGCGGCGACCCCCTGGAGCCCCAAGGAAACCCCATGGGATTTCGGCCACGAACTGCTGGAGCCAGACCTGGAACGCATTGCGCCTTCTCTCGAGGTCGGTTTTGAGCATTTCCCGGCACTCAAACACACGGGGATCAAGCAGTTCATCAACGGCCCCTTCACGTTCGCGCCCGATGGCAATCCCCTCGTCGGGCCGGTGCGCGGGCTTAAAAACTATTGGGTCGCCTGTGCGGTTATGGCCGGCTTCTCGCAAGGGGGTGGCGTTGGTCTTGCGCTGGCCAACTGGATGGTTGAAGGCGATCCGGGATTCGACATCTGGGGCATGGATGTCGCCCGTTACGGGAATTGGGCCACGCTCGCCTATACGAACGCCAAGGTGCGCGAAAACTATTCCCGCCGTTTCCGCATCCGCTACCCGAACGAGGAGCTTCCGGCCGCTCGCCCTCACCAGACCACACCGCTTTACGACTGCATGTTGGCGCAAGGGGCCGTCATGGGAGACAGTTGGGCGCTCGAAACACCGCTCTGGTTCGCGCCCGACGGGGTTGAAGCGAAGGATATCGTTTCCTTCCGCCGTTCAAACGATTTCGAGCATGTGAAGGCCGAATGCCTTGCGGTGCGCGAGAGCGTTGGCATCACCGAGATCGCCAATTTCGCAAAATACGAGATCACGGGCGTTGGTGCGGAAACCTGGCTAAACCGCCTCATGACGAATCGCATGCCGAAGCCGGGACGCATTATCCTCACGCCGATGTTGAACGAACGCGGCAAGCTGATCGGCGATTTCACCATTGCAAAGGTGGCGGACGGCCGGTTCTACATGTGGGGCTCGAGCCAAGCCGAGATCTATCACATGCGCTGGTTCGAAAATCATCTGCCCGACGACGGATCGGTCCGGGTTCGCGCGATTGGTCTTGGCTGGGTCGGCGTCTCGATCGCCGGGCCGAAGGCGCGAGAAGTGCTTGAAAAGGTTGTAGTTACCGATGTTTTTAATGAAGCGTTCCGCTTCATGGATGCCCGCGCGATGGACATTGCCGGCGCGCCCTGTTTCGTCAACCGGATCAGCTACACAGGCGATCTCGGCTATGAAATCTGGATGACGCCGGAATATGAACGTCGAGTCTACGATGCGCTCAAGCAGGCCGGAGCGGATTTCGGCATTCGGGATTTCGGCATGCGCGCCCTCCTCTCGCTTCGTCTTGAGAAGAATTTCGGCACCTGGTTCCGCGAGTTCAGGCCGATCTACGGTCCGTTCGAAGCCGGGCTCGACCGTTTCGTGAGGCTCGACAAGGAAGATTTCATCGGCCGCGATGCGGCAGTGGCAGAAAAGGAAACTGGCGGAAAACTGCGCCGCGTTTCCTTCATTGTCGATGCGGGAGATGCGGACGTCATCGGCGATGAGCCGATCTGGCATGATAACGAGGTGATCGGTTGGGTGACTTCCGGCGGATACGCGCATTTTGTCGATGCGTCGCTCGCCCAGGGCTACATCCCGAAGGAACTGGCCGATAATCTCGACGAAGGCGCGTTCGAGATCGAAATCATTGGCGAGCGCCGCAAGGCGCGGATCAATCCGGAACCGTTGTTCGATCCTCAAGCTCTCAGGATGCGCGGCTGATGGCCGTTTTTGCCGGTGGAAGCCTGTGTTTTCAGGCGCTCATCGCTTTCGGCGCCGAGGCGGTGTTCAGTTCCTTGAAGGATTCGATCACGTGCCTGGCGAAGGCGTCCGTCGCCTTGCCGGCGGAGGACGATTCCTTGAGGATGATGTTGTAATTACCAATTTCCGGCAGATTATGCCTGTCGTCGAGACGTTGTAGCGGAGAATTGACGACGCTTGCCGGAAATGGGGCTATGGCGAGGTCGGCGAGCAATGCCGCTTCCTGCCCCGCGCTGTGAAAGCTCTGATATGCGATCCGGTATGGTTTTTCCGCCTTGTCGAGCGCTATACGCGCAGCCCTTCGCCACGGGCAACCGGAAATCGAGACGGCAAGCGGAACGGGGTCGCGCTGATAGGCGATACCACCTTCAAGCCCCACCCAGACGAGCGGCTCCGTGTAAACGATCTCCCCGCCGAGCGCGAAATCGCTGTCGGGCCGTGCGGTATAGAGGATCAGGTCGAGTTCGTTCTGCCTGAGTCCCTTTAGAAGTTGCGGGCTGCCGTCCAGATGCACATCCACGCTTACGCCCGGGTGGGTGCGGGCGAAACGGGCCAGGATGTTCGGCAGGAAACGCGTTCCGAAATCGGACGGCGCGCCGAAACGGACTTCCCCCTCCACGTTGGGCGAGCGGAACAGGAACACCGCCTCTTCGTTCAGGAGAAGGATCTTTCGCGCATATCCAAGCAGAGCTTCGCCTTCCGCCGTCATGCGCACACTGCGGTTCTCCCTTGCAAAAACGGTAACCCCGAGAATTGCCTCCAGTCTCTTGATCTGCATGGAGACAGCCGAAGGCGTTCGGCCAATGATTTCGGAAGCCTTTGAAAAACTTCCACATTCTACAATCACCAGAAAGGTTCGATAAAGATCGAGCTCAACCAGCGGCGCGCCTTTTCCCGGAAGCTGTTCCATTGAATCCCGCTCGAATTGTCGGTTCAATCAAATTGATCGATAGCATAAACTCTTTTCGTTTGATTGAAAGGTCGAATGGCACCATATGGCGATCAAGTCATCGCGGATCCCGCGATTTCCATCCGGTCGCAACCCGAAACCTTTGGTGAGTGAAATGTCTTTCCTGGCTCATGCACTTGGAGATGCTCTCTTCGGCATCATCAACGGGCGGCATCACGTTCACCTGTCTGATGCCGATCCGCGCTCGTTCAACGATCTCGGCATCAACGGTAACGCTGCACAGCGTGCCCGTTTCAACTCCTTCCGCTTTGGCGAACCCGGCGCGTCCAACGCCGCACGCCTGGGCGTGAACGGGCGTTGATGCTCCCCCTCCCAACTTAAGTAAACTAAGCCCCGTACGATATCGTACGGGGCTTTTTTCTCTTTGGAATTCAGCCTCAAAGGCTCAGGTTCAGAATATTCTCCAGATATTCCTGGCGACCCGAGACGGGTGAGGGATTCACTCTTTCGCGCTCGACCATCTCGGCGATGCCGGAAAGGCTCATTTCGCCTTTCAGCATTGCCTGCGCCTTGTCGCTTCCCCACTTCGCGTAACGGTCTTCCAAAGCCCTTGAAAGGTCGCCTCGCTCGATCAGGTCGGCTGCCACCAGCAGCGCGCGGGCGCAAGTGTCGATCCCGCCGACATGCGCATGGATCAGGTCCGCCGGATCGATCGACTGGCGCCGCAGCTTCGCATCGAAGTTGAGCCCGCCCGTCGTGAAGCCGCCCGATTTAAGGATGTAATAGAGCGCAAGCGCCACTTCCTGGACGTTCATCGGAAACTGATCGGTGTCCCAGCCGGACTGATAGTCGTTCCGGTTGATGTCGCACGACCCGAAAATACCAAGTGCCGCAGCCAGCGCCACTTCATGCTCGAAGGAATGGCCGGCAAGCACGGCATGGCCGACCTCGATATTCACTTTCACTTCGTTTTCAAGGCCGTAGCGCTTGAGGAAGCCGTAAACACTGGCAACGTCATAATCATACTGGTGCTTGGTCGGTTCCTGCGGCTTCGGTTCGATCAGGATCGTCCCGTCGAATCCGATCTTGTGCTTGTATTCGACGACGAGCGACAGAAAACGCCCGAGCTGGTCGAGCTCGCGCGCCATGTCCGTATTCAGCAGCGTCTCGTAGCCTTCGCGCCCGCCCCAAAGCACGTAGTTTTCGCCGCCAAGCTCTTTCGTAACGTCAATGCAGTTCTTCACCTGCGCGGCGGCATAGGCGAATACGTCGGGGTCCGGGTTGGTGGCGGCACCGGCCATGTAGCGGCGGTTCGAAAAGAGATTTGCCGTGCCCCAAAGCAGTTTCGTTTTGGAAGAGGCCATCTTCTTTTGAAAGATTTCGGCAATTTCGCGCACGTTCTTGTTCGATTCCGCAAGGCTTGCACCCTCCGGCGCAATGTCCCGGTCGTGGAAGCAGAAGAAGGGAACGTCCAGGATATCGAACATTTCGAAGGCGACATAGGCCTTTAGTCGAGCGTGGTCCATGTCGTCGCCGAACCATGGGCGCTCAAAAGTTTGTCCGCCGAAGGGATCGCCGCCGGGCCAGCAGAAGTTATGCCAGTAGCAGACGGCAAAGCGCAAATGGTCTTCCATGCGCTTGCCGAGGACGATGCGGTCCGGGTCGTACCAGCGGTAGGCGAGCGGGTTTTCGCTTTCCCGTCCTTCATAGCGGACCGGAGTGATATCCTTGAAAAAACCGGTACTCATGACATGACCTCTTTGATAGCGGGATAAAGAGTGCGGTAGCGGCGCAGCGGCTCCTGATAGCCGTCCGTCAACCGCGCATCGGGCTCGATGGTGGTTTCGATCATCGGTGGCTTGAAGACTTCGGCCGCCGGAATGCCGGAAGCCGTCATGCCGAGACGGGCGGCACCGAAGGCTGCGCCATAATCGCCATGCGCCGGGATATCCACGGGGCGCTCCAGCACGCTTGCCATGATCTTCAGCCAAAGCCGGGAACGCGCGCCGCCGCCAAGCGCCGTCAACCGCTCGACGTTTGTCCCCGCCGCTGTCAACGCATCGAGACAGTCACGAAATGCGAAGGCGACACCGTCGAGGACGGCGCGGGCAAGATCGGCCTGGTCGTGCGCCTGGCTGAGGCCGGCAAACAATCCCCGCGCCTTTGCGTCATTGTGCGGCGTCCTCTCACCGGAAAGATACGGCAAGAAGGCGATTTGCGACGGCCCCTCGCCCCTTTCAGCCCTTGCTTCCGCTGCATTGACGAGGTCCGCCGGATCGGCTCCGGCAAGCCGCCCCAGCCAGTTGAGACTGTCGGTCGCCGACAGGATAACGCCCATCTGGTGCCAGGTCTCAGGCAGCGCGTGGCAAAAGGCGTGAACGGCGCTATCGGTATTCGGGCGGAAGCGATCCGTGGAAACGAAGAGGACGCCCGAGGTGCCGAGCGAAAGAAAAGCGCCGCCCGGCTCCACCGCGCCTATGCCGCAGGCGCTCGCGGCATTATCCCCGGCGCCGCCGGCGACGACTGGTGAATTCGACATGCCCCATCGGTTGGCAAGTTCGGCCTTGAGCGTGCCTGATGGCTCCGTTCCCTCGACGAGCGCCGGCATTTGTCCACGGGTCAATCCCGTTGCTTCGAGAAGACGATCGGACCAGCGCCGCTTGTCGACATCGAGCCACAGCGTGCCCGCGCTGTCCGACATGTCGGAAAAATACTCCCCGGTCAGGCGAAAGCGCACATAATCTTTCGGTAACAGCACCTTGGCGACCATGGAGAAAACGTCGGGCTCATGCCAGCGCACCCACTCGAGCTTCGGCGCGGTAAAACCCGGCATGACGAGATTGCCGCCGATGCCGCGAAAATCGGCGCGCGCATCGAGCGCGGCGCATTCGGCAAAGGAGCGTCCGTCATTCCAGAGGATCGCCGGACGCAGGATATCGTCGTTTGCATCGAGAAGCGTCGCGCCATGCATCTGGCCCGAAAGCCCGATGCCTTTTACCGCGCTCATCTCGGCGGGAAACTCGCGGTGCAGCCTGTCGAGCGCGACTTCGCTCGCCATCCACCAGTCGAGCGGATCCTGTTCCGACCAGCCGGGTTGCGGCCGCGACACCGACAGATCGGCCGTCTTTTGCCCGACCATATTCTGCTCTTCGTCGATGAGCACCGCCTTTACGCCGGATGTGCCGATATCGATGCCGAGGTACACGCTTCACCTCCCGTAAGGTTTTTTATCGCTTCGGGTCATCACAATTTTTGAGGTACGTAACTCATAATTGCCGCCAGGCCAATCCACTGTCTTGAAAAAATCATACGAAACATGTTCGCGCTTATCGAAGTGTTTTGTTAATCGACTGTCTTTGAACGCATTTTCTTGATCTCGCCGCGTTGTTTTTTCGCTGCGATCCGCCGCTCCTTGGAGCCTTTCGTGGGGCGGGTCGGCTTGCGGGGCTTGGGTCGCACAAGCGCCTGACGCGCAAGTTCGGCAAGACGCTCCATGGCGTCCTGCCGGTTTTGCTCCTGGGTACGGAAACGGTCAGCCTGCAGCAGGATTTCGCCGGATTGCGTCAACCTGCTGCCGGCAAGCCGGGCCATCCTCGCCTTGGCGTCAGGGGGCAGCGTTTCGTTTCCCTTCAAATCGAAGCGAAGCTGCACCGCGGTCGCGACCTTGTTGACATTCTGGCCGCCCGGACCGGAGGCGCGAATGAAAGCCTCGGAGATATCCTCGGCCGGGATGTGTAAATTGGCGGTTACGCGCAGATCGCCACGGCGTATTTCTCTCGTCATGTGCGGTCCCGATAATTTCGGCGAGGAGAATTCCAGAAGGTTTGTTTCGGGTTCATCTCGATGCTATCCGGGTGAATGAGAATTCCAAAACTTCCCCAGAAAGGCGAGCAGACCGTGCAGCCCTCCCGCGATATATCCGGCCTCCTGGAAATCATGGCCGCGCTCCGTGACCCTGCGTCAGGATGCCCATGGGACGTCGAGCAGGATTTCCGCTCCATCGCACCCTACACGATCGAGGAGGCTTACGAGGTGGCCGACGCGATCCAGCGCGACGATCACGATGACTTAAGGGAAGAACTCGGTGACCTCCTCCTGCAGGTCGTCTACCACGCCCAGATGGCCGATGAGGAGGGCCGCTTCGACTTTGCCGACGTCGTGGAGGGGATAACCACGAAAATGATCCGCCGACACCCGCATGTCTTTGGCGACGAGGAGGCCAAAAGCGCCGGCATGGCAAAAGGTGCGTGGGAGAGGATAAAGGCGGAGGAAAAGCGCGAGCGGGCAAAGCGGCGGGCGCAACTGGGTATCGAGGATAAGGACAAGGGGTTCCTCGACCATGTTCCGACGATATTTCCCGCATTGACCGAAGCCGAGAAGCTTCAGAAACAGGCCTCGAAGGTCGGCTTCGACTGGGGCGCGGCAGGGCCCGTCCTCGACAAGGTTGCCGAGGAAACGCAAGAACTTGCCGAAGAAGTTTCAAGCGATACGCCAGATCGTGACCGGATCGAGGACGAGATCGGAGATCTTTTCTTCGCGATCGCCAATCTCGCCCGCCACCTGGAGATCGACCCGGAGAAGGCGCTGAAGCGAACGAATGCCAAGTTCCGCAAGCGTTTCGCCCACATCGAGGAAACGGCCAAGGCGCGGCAGACGACGCTCGACGCCATGTCGCTGGACGAGATGGAAGAAATCTGGCAGGCGGCTAAGCGGATTTAGCTTCGATATAGCTCTTGCAACGCTGCATGAAGCGGTCGCGCTGCTTGGGGGCGACACGCAGCGTCAGGTGACTTGACGCGTCGCCATCCCGCCGCTCGAGCACTTCCGTCGAGCGGTAAAGCCAGGCCAGCGTTTCGCCCTCTTCCAGCGGAAGGTCAATCTCATAGACCGAGCGCTCCTGCGAGACCCGCGCCTCGATGCGCTGCAGCAGGATATCGATGCCTTCGCCCGATATGGCGGAAAGGGCGATTGCCCCGCCGTCCGCCCGGTTCGCCTCCAAAACCGCCTCCCGACGGGCCGGATCGAGTAGATCGACCTTGTTCCAGACCTCGATGATGCGCTCGTCGCTGCCCTCCTCTATGCCGAGAAGACGCAGCGTATCGGCAACGTCGAGCGCCTGGGCATCCGTATCCTCATGCGAAATGTCGCGCACATGCAGGATCAGGTCCGCTTCCAGAACCTCTTCCAGCGTCGCGCGGAAGGCGGCGACCAGATGCGTCGGCAGGTCGGAAATGAAACCGACGGTGTCGGACAGGATCACCTCGCCGCCATGCGGCAGCGGAATGCGCCTGAGCGTCGGATCGAGGGTCGCAAACAGGAGATTCTCGGCAAAGACTTCCGACTCGGTGAGCCTGTTGAACAAAGTGGACTTGCCGGCGTTGGTGTATCCGACAAGCGCCACCACGGGCTGAGGCACCTTCTTGCGCTGTTTGCGGTGAAGATCGCGCGTGCGGCGCACCTGCTCAAGCTTTTTCTCAAGCTGCGAGATGCGCTCCTGGATAAGGCGCCTGTCCGCCTCGATCTGGGTTTCGCCGGGGCCGCCGATGAAGCCGAGGCCGCCACGCTGACGCTCAAGGTGTGTCCATGAGCGTACAAGGCGGCTTTTCTGCCACTTGAGATGGGCAAGCTCCACCTGCAAGCGCCCTTCGGCGGTACGCGCCCGCGCCCCGAAAATTTCGAGAATGAGGCCCGTGCGGTCCAGCACCTTGGCGTTCAGCGCCTTTTCGAGGTTGCGCTGCTGGATCGGCGTCAACGGATGATCGACGACGACAAGCTCGACATCCTCCGTCTTCACGGTGAGGCCAAGCTCTTCCACCTTGCCGGTGCCGAAGAGCGTGGCGGGGCGAAGGCTGTTGAGCGTGACGATCCCGGCCGAGACGATCTCAAGATCGATCGCCCGGGCAAGACCGACAGCTTCGTCCAGCCGGGCTTCATTGGAACGCTCCGGCCGGGCGGCCTCGTTCGAGCGTCTGATTTTCGGCCCGAACACAGGCACGACGACAAGCGCCCTTGCGCCGACGCTTTCCTTACGTTCGGCGAACGGCTCGTGAGCCGTGCCGCCCTTTTCAGATTCGGTCGATTTTCTCGATTTCGGCTTCAATCAGCCCGCCGCCTTCTCGCTTTCGGCCTCATTGGGATCGAACAACTGGATCGGAGTATTCGGCATGATAGTGGAAATCGCGTGCTTGTAGACAAGCTGCGAATGCCCGTCCCTGCGCAAAAGAACGCAGAAATTGTCAAACCAGGTGACTACACCTTGAAGTTTGACACCGTTGATGAGGAAAATGGTGAGCGGAGTTTTTTGCTTGCGTACGTGGTTGAGAAACGTGTCTTGAAGGTTTTGTGCGCGGTCAGCCATGTTTTTTTATGTCCTGGTTTCTAAGTTGTGGCCTTAACGTCCGCGCGTCTCCCAATGTGCCCTTAGGTTAATAGATGCGCGTCGGGCGGCCTTCTTGTTTGACGGTTTGAGGATTCGCGGGAAGGAAGCGCTATCCCCGTTCCGCCTGAGATTTGGTCAGATATCTTTGTTGCTCCGTGACAGTCACAAAGGCCAGTCTAACGGATGAAAATTCGTTTTGTCTCCAGATTTTTCAAGGCCCTCGGCAGACTGTCACAGCGATTCCAGTTCACTCACTTCATGAAATTTTTCACGCAACATACGTGAAATCGCGCCAGGATAACCGTTCGCAACGACCGTATCGTCGATACGCACAACCGGCATGACAATCGTCGAGGCCGCGGTAATGAACGCCTCCCGGGCCGATTTCGCCTCTTCCACGGTAAAGGGCCGCTCTTCGAACTTTATGCCTTCACGCGCCGCAAGTTCGATCACGACCTGCCGGGTGATGCCGCGCAGGATGCCGGCTTCCGCCGGACGGGTGACGAGCGCGCCCTCTTTCGTCACGATCCATGCATTCGTCGAGCCGCCCTCTGTCACGTTGCCGTCCCGGTCCACGAACCAGGCCTCCTTGGCGCCCTGCTCCTTCGCCTTTTGCTTGGCAAGGACGTTCGGAAGAAGGCCGATGGATTTGATGTCGACACGCTCCCAGCGGTTTTCGGGAACGGTGATTACCGCACAGCCGGTTTCGGCGGCCTTTTCGGCCGCACGTGGATCGGTGGAACGCGCCGTGACGACCAGAGCCGGCGGCGTATCGCCGGCCGGGAAATAATGATCGCGCTTCGCAACGCCACGCGTGACCTGCAAATAAACGAGGCCGTTTTTCACCCGATTGCGGCGAATGACCTCTCGCATGATCAAGCAAAGCGCGGGCCGACCCATCGGCGCATCGATGGAAAGCTCGCGTAGCGACCGGTCCAGCCTGTCGAGATGACGCCGCTCGTCCACGATATTGCGGTTCCAGATCTCGCACACCTCGTAGACGCCATCGGCGAACTGATAGCCGCGATCCTCGATATGAACGCAGGCTTGCGAATGCGGAACATATTGGCCGTTCACATAGGCAACGCGACTCATCGCAACTCCAACAGTCTTTAGGAAACGGGTTATTCGCCAACGAGTATCGCGCTTCGGTGGAGCGGGGCAAGAGGCCAATGAACGAAATACCCGCCTCCGGCCCGCCGCGACCGCGAATAGACGAAGGCCGGCAGAATTCGGAACAATCAGAAGAATTCCAGGCTCACGCGGAACATCTGCTCCACCTGCCGCACCCGATCCGCCACCGCGAAGAGAACCACGCGGTCATGCGCCTGGAGCTGGGTTTCGCCGTTCGGCGTAATGACCTTGCCATCGCGGAATATCGCGCCAACGCGAATGCCGTCCGGCAGATCGACATCGCGCAAGGGCCTTCCGACCATCGGCGAGGTTTCCAGCGCTTCGGCCTCGATAATTTCCGCAGCTCCGTTTTGAAGCGCGTGAACGCCGCGAATGCGCCCCCTTCTGACGTGGCGCAGGATCTTGGAAATCGTCACTTGGCGCGGGTTGACGAAAGCGTCGATGCCGAGCGCATGCGCAAAGGTCGGATAGCTGGAGTTGTTCAAAAGCGAAAGATTGCGCCGGCAGCCAAGCTTCTTTGCCATCACGCAGGAGAGAATATTGACCTCGTCCTCGTTGGTGAGCGCGACCATCGTATCCGCATCCTCGATGTCGGCCTCCAGCAGAAGATGCTGATCGAGCGCGCTGCCGTGCAGGATCACCGTGCGCTTCAACTCGTCGGCAATGGCCACCGCACGCTCGCGCGAATGCTCGATCAGCTTTACCTTAGCCTTCGTCTGCCGCTGCTCGAGAGCGCGGGCGACGTAAAGGCCGATGTTGCCGCCGCCGGCGATCACCACTCGGTTCGCCTCCGGCTCCTCATGACCGAAAATGGAAAGCGTACGGCGCACCTGATCACGCCGGGCGACGATATAAACGAGATCGTCTTGCAGGATCGTGTCGGAACTTTTCGGCACGAACAGCTTGTTTGCCCGGAAGACGCCGACAACCACCGCGCCGAGGTCCGGAAAAAGCTCGGTAAGCTGCCTGAGCGGCGTATTCACCACCGGGCAATCCTCGTTGCACATGATGCCGACCACCACCACGTTATCGTCGGCAAAGCGCACCGTCTCCACCGCGCCGGGCAGCGCAAGGCGGCGAAGCACCATCTCTCCCACCTCGATCTCCGGTGAGATGATCACGTCGATCGGCATGTTTTCGCGCGAGAAAAGGTCGCTCCACTGTCCTTCCAGGTAGCTTTGCGCACGCACGCGGGCGATCTTGGTCGGCACGTTGAAAAGCGAATGCGCCACCTGGCAGGCGACCATGTTGACTTCGTCGTAAAGGGTGACGGCGATCAGCATGTCGGCCTGGTCGGCGCCCGCCTGGGCCAGCACGTCCGGATGCGCGCCGTGGCCGACGAAGCCACGAACGTCGAGCGTGTCGCGGATCGCGTTGACGAGGCGCGGCGATGAATCGATTACCGAGACATCGTTTTGCTCCTGCGACAGCTTTTCGGCAATGCCGTAACCGACCTGGCCGGCGCCGCAGATGACAACTCGCATGCACTAAGCCCTTGTGGTTTCTATGCGGTGCTAACGGATATCGCTTCCCACGGCAATTTTTTTACGACAATCCCAGCGTCTTCAGCTTGCGGTGAAGAGCCGAGCGCTCCATGCCGACGAACTCCGCCGTGCGCGAGATATTGCCGCCGAAGCGCTTGATCTGCGCCTGAAGATAATCGCGCTCGAACATCTCGCGCGCGTCGCGAAGGGGAAGCGACATGAGATGCTCGCCATTGCCCGACGACGTCAGGCTCGGCAGCATGTCGCCGACTTCGGCCGGCAGAAGGTCGGCGGTCACCACCGCGTCGGGTTCGCCGCGGGTCAGGATCATCAGGCGCTCGACGTTGTTGCGAAGCTGGCGGATATTCCCGGGCCAGTCGTGCGCCTGCAGCACGGCCATGGCATCCTCCCCGATCTTGCGAACGGGAAGACCGGTCGCGCCGGAAATCTGCTCCATGAAAAAGGCGATCAGTTCGGGAATATCCTCCCGCCGGTCCGCGAGCGGCGGGATACCGAGCGGCACGACGCCGAGGCGATGGAAAAGATCCTGCCGGAAGGTGCCTTCCGCGATCTCCAGTTCGAGGTTGCGCGCACTCGACGAGAGGATGCGCACATCCACCTTCACCTTGCCCGTGCCGCCGACGCGCACGAATGTCTGCTCCACCAGAACGCGCAGGATCTTGCCCTGCGTCTCGCGCGGCATGTCTGCCACCTCGTCGAGGTAAAGCGTGCCGCCGTGCGCTTCCTCCAGCGCGCCGACCTTTCTGATCTTGCCGGTCGCCTCGTCCTCGATGCCGAAAAGCTCTTCTTCCATGCGCTCCGGCGTGATCGTCGCCGCATTGATGACGACGAAGGGTCCGCGCGCGCGCGGCGACATGGTGTGGATCGTGCGGGCGGCAAGCTCCTTGCCCGAACCGGAGGGGCCGGTGATCAGGATGCGGCTATTGGTGGCGGCGATGCGCTCTATCGTCTGGCGCAGGTGGTTTACGGCGGAGGAGGCACCGATCATCTGAAGGGCATCGGAGCTGCGCTGCTTCAGGTCCTTGATCTCGCGCCTGAGCGAGGAAGCCTCCAGCGCACGCTCGGTGATAAGCACCAGGCGGTCGGCCTTGAAGGGTTTTTCTATGTAGTCGTACGCGCCGCGCTTGATCGCGGAAACGGCGGTTTCGATATTGCCGTGGCCGGAAATGATGACGATCGGCAGGTCGGGATCCTGCTCCTTGATCACATCGAGAAGGGCCAAGCCGTCAAGCCGGCTGCCCATCAGCCAGATATCGAGGATCACCAGCGAGGGACGGCGCTCCCTGATCGCCGCAAGCGCGGAATCGCTGTCCCCGGCGGTGCGGGTATCATAGCCTTCGTCATCGAGAATGCCGGCTATCAGCTCCCGGATGTCGGCCTCGTCATCAACGATGAGAATGTCATAGGGCATTGTTTTCTACCGTTTCTTCAACCGTCGATTTGCTGGCGTCCGATTTGCCGGCGTCGTCTTGCGCCTGCTCTTCGGAGGTTGGCGGGCGTGCGCTCAACCGAAGGCGGACCATGGCGCCCCGCCCGCCCCCGGCTACGGCCGGCGCGTCCAGTAGGTCGATGCCGCCGCCGTGCTCTTCCATGATCTTGCGCACGATGGCGAGGCCCAGCCCCGTGCCCTTTTCACGCGTGGTCATATAGGGTTCGAGCAATCGCTGCCTGTTTTCCTGCGGCAGGCCGATGCCATTGTCGATGATATCGATCACGCGCATCTCGTCTTCATTGCGCAAATGCACATCGATGCGCCCCTTTTCGCCTTCGCTGAACTGTGCTGCGGCGATCGCCTCCGTCGCGTTCTTGATGACGTTGGTAAGCGCCTGGCCGACGAGGCGCGTGTCGAAGATCGTCGGCAGGCTTTCCTCCGGAAGATGGGTCTTTATCTCCAGTTCCGGGTGCGCAACGCTTTGCAGGAAGGCCGCCTCGCGCACCGTGTTCCTGAGATCCCCCTTGTCCATGGTCGGCTTGGGCATGCGCGCGAAGGAGGAGAATTCGTCGACCATGCGGCCGATATCGCCTACCTGGCGAATGATCGTGTCGACGCATTGATCGAAGATGGTGCGGTCCTCCTCGATCTTCTTGCCGTAGCGGCGGCGGATACGCTCCGCCGAAAGCTGGATCGGCGTCAGCGGGTTCTTGATCTCATGGGCAATGCGGCGGGCGACATCCGCCCAGGCGGAGGTTCGCTGCGCGGCGACAAGATCCGTAATGTCATCGAGCGTAACGACATAGCCGTGTTCGCGCCTTGTCGACTGTTCGCTGGTGACACGCACGTTCACCGTGCGCTCGCGCCCGTGGCGAACGATGGAAACCTGCGTTTCGCGGAACCGGCCGTCGTTCCTGTTGAGAATATCGTCGACGATGGGAGCAAGCTCGGGAACGGCTTCGGCAAGGGAATGGTCGAGCAACCTTTCCTCTTCCATGTCGAAAAGGGCAAGCGCGGAAAGGTTTACCAGCGAAATCCGCCCCGTCTCGTCGATGCCCACGACACCTGCGGTAACCCCCGAGAGCACGGCTTCCGTAAAGCGGCGGCGGCGGTCGATCTGGTCGTTGGCGGCAAGCAGCGCATCGCGCTGGCCGCGCAACTGCCCGGTCATGTTGTTGAACGTCTCGCCGAGATTGGCGAGGTCGCCTGCGGACTTCTCCGTTTCCACGTTTACCAAGAGATTGCCCCTGGAAACCTCATCGGCGGCGGCGATCAGCCGCCGGATCGGCGCGACCAGCCGGTTCGCGAAGCCGAAACCCATCCAGATCGCTGACAGAAGCAGAACGAGCGCCACGCCCGTAAAGACCAACGCAAAGGCGACCTGCACCCCGAAGCGGGTGTTTTCCAGCTCCGTGTATTGTTCGGCCCCCTCCTCCGCCAGGCGCATGTAATCGACCACGCGCTTGTCCATCGCGCGGGTGATGTAGAGATACATGTCGTCATAGGCGGAAAGCTTGATGACGCCGCCGACAAGATTGGACGGGCCGGGCGCGATCAGCACCGGTTCACCGTCTTCAGCCTCCCTGAAGGCATTGTCGGGCGGCAGCAGGACGCGAGCATCCGGCTTCGGCAGGACGCGGGTGATGATCGACCCGTCGGAGCTCATCAGATAGGCGCCGAGAAGCGCGCGAAGCGAAGTCTGCGCCTGAAAGAAGCTGTCGAACCGCGTCGGCTCGTAGTCATAGACGGCCTTGGCGCGGTCGATATCGTTGCCCATGGCGATGAGATCGGCACGCAGAACCCGCGCATGCTCCTGCAGATAGGCCTGGGCAACGACGAGCGCGTTGTTGATGATGGTGCGCGTGCGATCCTCGAACCAGCGGTCGAGGCCGCGGTCGAGCGTGACCGTGGCGACAACCGCGACGATGATCGCCGGAACGGCGGCAACCACGCTGAACAGCGTGACGATGCGCACGTGAAGGCGCGCGGCCGCCCGCCCCCGCCGCCTTGCTTGCACGAGGCCCACGACCTCGTAGCAGATCATGAAAACCAGGATCGCCACGAGCACCGTGTTGATCGCCATGGCAATCGTCACGACCCGGCTCGTCGGCTGAATCGGCGTCAGGCCGGTCAGGACGAAGAACGTCACGGCGATGGAGATCAGAGCAAGGATAACGAGCGCAAACCCCGCCTTGCGGAATCCGCCTGCTCGCGAAGGCTGCTCGCCCTCGATACCGCTTTTGCCGTGACGCTCCGCAAGTACGGACATCAAAACACCATTCGTAAAAAGCCCGATCACATATCGACGAGAAGATGTTTTTCGAAGTTCGCGACGCCGATACCACACTTTGTTGCTTAAATACGACAGTTTGCGGGCAACGTCATGCCCGGTTATGCGGAAATTTAACTATCCACATTTCCCGCAGGCAGAATGGCGCAAGGCGCGGCCGCTTTCCGGCACCTCTTGGAGGTCGTTCAGCGGCTGGAGCGGATGACCTGGATATCCAGATCTTTCACCTTCTTGCGCAAGGTGTTGCGATTGACGCCCAGAAGTTCTGCCGCGCGGATCTGGTTGCCGCGCGTGGCGGCAAGTGCCGCGCTGATGAGCGGATATTCAACCTCGCGCAGGATGCGGTGGTAAAGCCCCGGAGGCGGCAGCGCCTCGCCGAAATTGTCGAAATAGCCGTTGAGATAACGCTCCACCGAATCGCCGAGGTTTTCGCTGGCGTTCTCGCCGTTGAGCGAGGATGGGGCCGGCTGGCTCAGTTCCTGGTCGATCAGCGAGGTGGTGATCACGTCTTGCGGATAAAGCGCCGCAAGCCGTCGGATCAGGTTTTCAAGCTCGCGCACGTTGCCGGGCCAGCGATGACGGCGTAGACGCTCAAGCGCCGCCTGGTCGATCTGCTTGGCGGGAAGCCCTTCCTGCTCCGCCAGCATGAAGAAATGGCGCACGAGATCGCCGATATCCTCAAGCCGTTCGCGCAAGGCCGGCAGGCGGATCGGAACGACGTTGAGGCGGTAGAACAGGTCCTCGCGGAAGAGGCCTTGCTGGATCAGATGGCTCAGATCCTTGTTGGTGGCGGCGATTATGCGCACATCCGTCTTGATGGGCGTACGGCCGCCGACGGTCGTGTATTCGCCCTGCTGGAGAACGCGCAGGAGCCGCGTTTGCGCCTCCATCGGCATGTCGCCGATTTCATCGAGAAACAACGTGCCGCCGTCGGCCTGCTCGAAACGGCCGGAGGAGCGCGCCTGGGCGCCGGTGAAAGCGCCCTTCTCATGGCCGAAAAGTTCCGCCTCGATCAGATCACGCGGTATGGCGGCCATGTTGATGGCGACGAACGGCCCGTTCCTGCGCTTGCCATAATCATGCAGGGCCTTGGCGACAAGCTCCTTGCCGGTGCCGGATTCGCCGGAAATCATGACCGTCAGGTCCGTCTGCATGAGGCGGGCGAGAACGCGGTAAATCTCCTGCATGGCGGGCGAGCGCCCGACCAGCGGAATATGTTCGTTCGTCTCTTCCACGGGCGAAGCGTGCCGGCCCTTCGGCTCCGACAGGGCGCGGCCGACGATGGTCGTCAGTTCCTTGAGGTCGAACGGCTTCGGCAGATATTCGTACGCCCCCTTTTCCGACGCTCGGATCGCCGTCATGAAGGTGTTTTGCGCACTCATCACCACAACCGGAAGATCGGGCCGCAATTTCCGCATCCGCGGCAGCACATCGAAGATGTTTTCATCCGGCATGACGACGTCGGTGATGACAAGATCGCCATCTCCGGAACTTACCCATCGCCAGAGCGTGGTGGCGTTGGAGGTCAGGCGCACGGTGTAGCCCGCACGCGAAAGAGCCTGATTCAATACCGTGCGGATCGCGGCATCGTCGTCGGCAACGAGAATGGTCCCGGTCGGCATTGGTCAACATGTCCTGTCGTTCGAGGGCATACCCTTGGGCAGATAGGCAGGCATCAGGATGCGAAATACGGTTCGCCCCGCCTGGCTGTCGCATTCGATGACGCCGCCGTGGTCGCCGATGATCTTGGCGACAAGCGCAAGGCCGAGGCCCGAACCGTTGGTCTTGGTGGTGATGAACGGCTCGAACAGGTGCGGCAGCAGGTCTTCCGGCACGCCAGGGCCATTGTCGCGAACACAGAATTCAAGCGGCAGACTGACCCGCTCCGTCGTCCCGGGAACGGACAGGCGAATGCCGGGCCTGAAGGCCGTCGTGAGCGCGACCTCGGCATCGGATCTGCCGCCGAGCGACTCGCAGGCGTTTTTCACCAGATTGAGGAAGACCTGCACCAGTTGATCCCGGTTCGCATAGACGGCGGGAAGCGAGGGGTCATATTCCTCGACAATCCGCACGTTGCGGGCGAAGCCGGATTCGGCAAGCCGTTTCACGTGATCGAGCACGACATGGATGTTTACCGGCTCGCGCTCTATCGGCCGTTCGTCGGAAAAAACCTCCATCCGGTCGACGAGCTTCACGATCCGGTCCGTCTCGTCCATTATGAGGCGGGTAAGCGGGCGATCGTCCTCGCCGGTGGAAGCTTCGAGAAGCTGCGCGGCACCGCGAATACCCGAAAGCGGGTTCTTGATCTCATGGGCAAGCATGGCCGCAAGCCCCGTCACTGTGCGTGCGGCACCTCGCGAGGTGAGCTGCCGGTCGATCTTTTCAGCCATGCCGCGTTCCTGGAACATCAGCACGACAGCACCCTGCTGCTCGGTAACGGGCGCGGCGTTGATATCGACGATGCGATCCGCGCCGATGCGAGGCGAGCCGACATCGACCTTGTATTCGTTGACCGGCGCGCCACGTTCGCGCACCTGATCGATCAGCGCCAGAAGCGGGCTGCCGAAGGGCACGAAGTAGGAAATCGGGTGCCGCTTCAAAACGGAGGCGCTGGCGCCGAAGAAGTTTTCCGCCGCCATGTTGGCCGCCACGATCGCACCATCGGGACCGACCTGGATGACGGGATGGGGAAGCGAATCGAGAATGCGCGCGCTCGCCTCGCCGTTCACGGTGTTGCGCACCGGCTGCTGCAATGCGCCCGTCATGCCGCGCTCCGCAAGGCCGTTCCGTCAAAACAGGCAGGAATCGCGCGAAGGACTTCCGCCGGATCGTCGCAGGTGAGTATTCTGCGCCTGAGGTCCGCGGGAACGGGCGTTTCAGCTTCGTCCATATACCAGCCGAGATGCTTGCGCGCCGTCCTGCGCCCGACCTCGACGCCGTGGTGGGAGAGCATCATTTCGTAGTGTTCGGCCACCAGACCGGCAAGCGCGGCACCTGCCGGAACCTCCGGCCCCTCGTTTGCGGAAAGTTCCGCACCGATGAGGCCAGGCTGCCAGGGACGGCCATAGGCCCCGCGCCCGATCATGACGGCATCCGCGCCGGAAAGCTCCATCATCCGCCGGGCATCTTCGGTCGTGCGGCAGTCCCCATTGGCAACAAGCGGGATATCGATCGTCTCCCTCACCTGCCGAATCGCGGCCCAGTCCGCGCTGCCCTTGTAGAACTGGCAGCGCGTGCGGCCATGCACCGTCACCATTCTGACGCCGGCGGCTTCCGCGCGGCGGGCAAGCTCCGGCGCGTTGATGGACCGATCGTCCCAGCCAAGGCGCATCTTGAGCGTTACCGGCACATCGACGGCCTTCACCGTCGCTTCGATCAGCGTCATCGCATGGTCGAGATCGCGCATGAGAGCCGACCCGGAGTAGCCGCTCGTCACTTTCTTGGCCGGGCAGCCCATGTTTATGTCTATGATATCCGCGCCCGCGGCTTGCGCATGTTTCGCGGCTTCATGCATCCAGCGCGCCTCGCGCCCGGCAAGCTGTATGACATGCGGGAATATGCCGTCTCCTTCGGCGCGCAGCGACGTCTCGTCGTGACCTTCCACGAACTGCTCGCAGGCGACCATTTCCGATACGACGAGTCCGGCCCCGAAACGCGCGGCAAGCCGGCGGAACGGAAGATCTGAGACGCCCGACATGGGGGCCAGGAACGCCCGGTTCGGGATTTCAACGGAGCCAATCCGAAGCGGCTCAAGGGGGCTCATCGGCGCAAATGACACTGAATTATTGCTCATATGCTGTGCAGTTTCTTCTAGTGCCTATGTAATAGACATTTATCTCTCGTAGCAAGCCTGTTTTTTGCAGTGCGAAATAACCTTTGGACGATCATCCGTCACGTGACTTGTCTCGCAGGCCCCTTTGGCGCAATACCACGATGAGATGATGTAACGACGGCTGGGAGCGAGATGACGATTGACACGAAATCACGGCGGGAAGCGGGTCTATCCCCGCGAATTGTAGCGATCGTCGTTGCGGCCGGACGCGGCACGCGAATTGCCGGGACACAGGAAAGCGCGACGCCGAAGCAATATATCGAACTGGCCGGCGTTTCCATCCTCCGGCGCACGGTGACAGCGTTGCTCGATACGGGGCTTGTCGATGCCGTCTTGCCGGTCATCCATGCCGACGACCGAGCCCTTTATGACCGTGCGATGGGTAGCGACCCCGAGGACGAACGGATCCTGCCGCCCGCGGTGGGAGGAAGGACGCGTCAAGAATCGGTGCTGAACGGGCTTGAGGCGCTTTTCGAAAACGCGCCGGAATTCGTGCTCATTCACGATGCCGCACGCCCTTTCGTTACCCGCGACATTGTGTCGGATGCGGCCGCAAAGCTTGAAGAAGGCGCAAGCGCCCTCATCGCCGCGGTGCCGGTAGCCGACACGCTGAAACGGGTCGATGGCGGAATGACGGTGGGAGCGACCGTGGACAGGAACGGGATATGGGCGGCGCAGACGCCGCAATCGTTCCGTTATTCCGACGTTCTGTATGCCCACCGGAAAGCGGCGGATGCCGGCAGGGGCGATTTTACCGACGATGCGGCGGTGGCCGAATGGGCGGGAATGAACGTTCATGTTTCAACCGGTTCGCCCGGGAACACGAAGATAACGACGCCGGATGACCTGGTGGCGGCGGAACGGAGAGTGCTGATGGAGGAATGGCTCAAGCTCGGGGACATTCGTGTCGGTACGGGATATGACGTGCACGCGTTCGAACCGGGAAAAGCGGTCATTCTTGGCGGAGTGGAAATCCCTTTCGAGCGGAAACTCAAGGGCCATTCGGATGCGGATGTGGTGCTACACGCCATTACCGACGCGATTTTCGGCGCGCTTGGCGACGGAGATATCGGTCACCATTTCCCGCCGAGCGACCCTGAGTGGAAGGGTGCGGCTTCCGACAAGTTCCTGATATTCGCGATCGATCGCGTTGCGCAACAGCGCGGAAGAATCGCCCACATCGACGTGACGATCGTCTGCGAAGCGCCGAAGATCGGCCCCCACAGGGAAAGGATGCGGCGGCGTATTGCCGAAATCTGTAGCCTGCCGGTATCGAGAGTGTCGGTGAAGGCCACGACATCCGAACAACTGGGCTTCACGGGCCGTCGGGAAGGGATAGCCGCAATGGCTTGCGCAACCATCAGGTTGCCATTCGATAGAGCCGGAGAGGACAACCGATGACCGATCTCTCGACGCTGAAACCGCTTGCCCAGGCCCTTATCGCCGAGTGCACGGAAAAGGGCCTGATGATCGCCACCGCCGAATCCTGCACCGGCGGGCTGGTCGCCGGCCTTCTTACCGAAATCGCCGGATCGTCGGCGGTTGTGGATCGCGGCTTCGTCACCTATTCGAACACGGCAAAAACCGAGATGCTTGGTGTGCCGGAAGATCTGATCGCCAACGTCGGCGCTGTGAGCCGCGAAGTCGCCAT
Source organism: Hongsoonwoonella zoysiae (assembly GCF_013266695.1). Classification (GTDB taxonomy): domain Bacteria; phylum Pseudomonadota; class Alphaproteobacteria; order Rhizobiales; family Stappiaceae; genus Hongsoonwoonella; species Hongsoonwoonella zoysiae. The sequence goes on along the minus strand of NZ_JABRXF010000002.1, from coordinate 561,270 downwards.
CGCCATGGCGAAAGGCGCGCTTGCCCGCTCGCGTGCCGATATCGCCGTTTCAGTGACCGGAATAGCCGGACCGGGCGGTGGGTCGGAGGAAAAGCCGGTCGGTCTCGTTCACTTCGCCGTTGCGCGCAACGGCGAGCCCACTCGCCATGTAGAGCGCCGCTTCGGCGACCTCGGCCGTGACGGCATCCGGCTGGCGTCGGTTCGCCAAGCAATTGAAGGTATTTCAAATTTTATAATCTGACCTAACGTATTCTTTGTTTGCGTGAAATAGCGTCGCTGTCTGAAGCCAAAGGTTTTCATGCTCAAATGCAAATTGGGGCATGCCGTTCACGCCGACATGGACAGAGAAGAATGCGCACGCCCATCATCGCCCTAGCCCTCAGCCTTATCGCCGGTACGGCGCAGGCGACCGAATTCTTCATGATCTCCCGCCATGTCGACGGCGTCTTCTACGCAAGCCACCGCATGTATACCGAAAGAGCGCGCGGGCTTTACCAGATCGAACTCTGCGGCCGGAAGTATTGGTCCCGGCCCCGGACAATCGCCTGGATGCGTTGGGAAGTGGAGCACGGGCGCAAGGTCACGCTGGAGTTCAACCAGGGTTCCGGCTGGCGCCGCGCCTGCCTTAACCCGCAGGAACAAGTGAGCCTGAAGGATATCGGCATCGAGGAAGATTATGTCCTCGTCATGCGCCTCGACGATGGCGAGATCGAATACAACCAGCGCTTCCAGGCGCTGAAGAAGGCGTTCAACAAATACAGCAATTCCGGCGAGCAGGCCTCAACCTACCACGCGAAGTAAAGCACGGATTTCAGGCGGTCTTGTAGATCTCGTCGGCGCGCGCCTCGAACGCATCGGAAAACTTGCTGAAGGCGCGGTCGAACATCGCCCCCATGAGCGCGCCCAGCGTACGGCTCTTGAATTCATAGGTGATGTGGAAGCGTATCTCGCAGGAATTTGCCCCGAGCGGTGTGAAGGCCCAGGTGTTTTCCAGGTGCTTGAACGGCCCATCGAGATATTCGACGTAAATTTCGTAGCTGCCACGGTCTAGCGTGACACGGCTCGTGAAGGTCTCGCGGAAAAGCTTGTAGGCCACCGTCATATCCGCGATGAGCACTTCCTTCCCATCGTCGAACTGCTTGCGGCCCCGCACGACCAGCGCTTCGCAAAGCGGGACGAAGCGCGGATATTGTTCGACATCGGCCACCAGATCGAACATGTTTTTCGCGGAATGCTCAACCTTGTGTTCGGTGTGAAACGTCGGCATGTGTCCTCGGCCTGCTGCTCATCAAGTCGTGGTGCGTTTTCCGGTCGCCCTATCGGGCGATCCTGCCGAATTTCGCCTCGCGCGCGCGGCGAAGGTCCGCGAAATCTTCCCCCGCATGATGTGAGGAGCGGGTCAGCGGGCTCGACGATACCTTCAAGAATCCCTTGGCGTAGGCAATACGCTCATAAGCCTTGAATTCCTCAGGCGTGATGAAGGCCATGACCGCATGGTGCTTCTTCGTCGGCTGAAGATATTGACCGATGGTCAGGAAATCGACATCCGCCGTGCGCAGATCGTCCATCAGCTGAAGCACTTCGTTGCGTTCCTCGCCGAGGCCGACCATCATGCCGGACTTGGTGAACATCGTCGTGTCCAGCTCCTTGACCCGCTGCAACAGGCGAATGGAGTGGAAATACCGCGCGCCCGGACGGACCTTGAGATACTTCGATGGAACCGTTTCCATGTTGTGGTTGAAGACGTCGGGCTTTGCTTCCACGACGATTTCGAGCGCACCGTCCTTGCGCAGGAAGTCCGGCGTCAGAACCTCGACCGTCGTGCCCGGAGAGCCTTTGCGGATCGCCTTGATCACATTGGCGAAATGCGTTGCCCCACCATCGTCGAGATCGTCCCGGTCAACGGAGGTGATGACGACATGGTTCAGCCCCATGGCGGCAACGGCTTCGGCTATACGCTCCGGCTCGCCCTCATCCACCGGGCCGGGCATCCCGGTGCGCACATTGCAGAAGGCGCAGGCGCGGGTGCAGGTGTCGCCGAGGATCATGAAGCTCGCGTGCTTCTTCGACCAGCATTCACCGATATTGGGACAGCCCGCCTCCTCGCAAACCGTCACGAGCTTGTTGTCGCGCACGATATCGATCGTCTCGCGATAAACGGGCGACGTCGGGGCCTTAACCCTGATCCATTTCGGTTTGCGCTGGATCGGGTTATCCGGGCGATGCGCCTTTTCCGGATGGCGAGGACGCTCCGGCGACTTTGCCGCATCGGTGTCGGGCTTGGAGAGAGTGTCGACGATCGTAACCATGGGCTTCACATGTCGTTTTTGCGGAGAAAGGTCAAGTGACGAAGGCGACGGGCAGCGATGTTCATTCGGCCGGCGAAGCCTCCATTATCAATGCGCCCAACCGCTGCAGCACATCCTTTGACAGGGGCGTCGAGCGGCGCGTCGCCTCATCCATCTGCACGATCACGGTTTGCGCCCTGGCAACGCAGGCGTCGTTCTGGAAGATAGCCTGATCAAGCGTCATCGAACTGCGCCCTACCTTCAAAACGCGCGTGCCGATATCGACCGTGCCGGGCCAGTTGATCTCCGACAGAAAATCGAGCTTGAGGCTTGCGATCACGAAGGCGGCACTTTCCTTCGCAAGCGGTCCTGTCTCGGGATTGAAGAACAGCTCGACCCGGCCGGTTTCCAGAAACGTTGCGAAGACGGCGTTGTTCACATGGCCCTGGCGGTCCGTATCGGCATAGCGCAGCTTGTCCGACGTCCGCACCGGAAAGTCTTCAAGCTTCGGCATCTCACCTTTCATGCGGCTTCCCTGATCTTGCGCCAGACGAAGAGGAACAGGATGGCCCCGACGGTTGCGAGCACGAGCTGATCGACGAAGCCACCCGTAATCTTGAGGCGCAGGATCTCGGCAAGCTTGCCGCCGACAAGCGCTCCGACCAGCCCCACAACGAGGCTGCCGATGAACCCGCCACGGCTGTCGAGCACACGATAGGCTACTGCACCGGCAATCAGGCCGATGACGATCCAGAAGATGAATCCCATAAGTTCCCCGGTCGATCTTCGTCAGGCGAGGAAGCGGGCGATCAGCACAACGATGATGGCACCGATGGCAGCAACGACGATCTGGTTCACGTATTCATTGCCCAGATTGACGTTGATCCCGCTCAGGTTCACGAGCAAACCGCCCGCGAATGCCCCGATCAGTCCCGTAACGAGATAGCGCAGTAACCCGCCGCCCCCCACGATGAAGCTGGCCAACCATCCTGCAAGAATGCCGATTGCGCACCAGATAAGGATGTTTTTCGCTTCCATGTCCGCCTCCGTTCCGTATCGCCTGCCTGAGATGCGGCGTATGCCGCACTCTCAGGGTATCGTAAGGCTTTATATCCGCAACGGTATTTATCTGTAATGATCGCCACCTCAGATATTCAGCACCCGCCCGTAAGCATCGAGCACGCTTTCCTTCATCATTTCGGAAAGCGTCGGGTGCGGGAATACGGTGTGCATCAGGTCTTCTTCCGTGGTCTCAAGGTTCATGGCAACCACGTAGCCTTGGATAAGCTCGGTCACTTCGGCCCCAACCATATGCGCGCCGAGAAGCTGGCCGGTCTTGGCATCGAAGATGGTCTTGACCAGACCATCCGGCTCGCCAAGGGCGATCGCCTTGCCGTTGCCCATGAAGGGGAAGCGGCCGACCTTGATCTCATAGCCCGCCTCCTTCGCCTTCGGCTCGGTGAGGCCGACGCTTGCGACCTGCGGATGGCAGTAGGTGCAGCCCGGGATCTTGTTCTTGTCCATCGGGTGGACGTCGAGACCGGCGATCTTCTCGATGCAGATGACGCCCTCGTGCTCCGCCTTGTGAGCAAGCATCGGCGGGCCGGCGACATCGCCGATGGCATAGACGCCGGGCACATTGGTGCGGCCGTAGCCGTCGATCACGACGCAGCCGCGGTCCGTTTTCACGCCAAGCTCCTCAAGGCCAAGGTTCTCGATATTGCCGACGACACCGACGGCGGAAATCAGCTTGTCGGCGGTAATGTCCTGCTTCTTGCCGTCCTTCGTCTCAACGGTTGCAGTGACCGAGCCCTTGCCCTTCTTGACGGCGGTGACCTTGGCATCCAGCAGGATCTTGATGCCCTGCTTCTCGAAAGCTTTCTTGGCGAGGCCCGAGATTTCCGGGTCTTCCACCGGCATGACCTGGGGCAGAAGCTCCACCACCGTCACGTCCGCGCCCATCGTTCGGTAGAAGGACGCGAACTCGATGCCGATCGCACCAGAGCCCATGACGATGAGGGATTTCGGCATGGACGGCGGGACCATCGCCTCGAAATAGGTCCAGATGTTTTCCTTGTCCGGCTCGATGCCCGGCAGCGTGCGCGGGCGCGCGCCCGTGGCGATGATAACGTGTTTGGCGGTATAGGTGCCCTCGCCCTTCACGCCTTTGGGTGCGGGATGCTGCGGCTCCATCGCGGGCTTGCTCGACTTCGAAACCTTGACCTCGCCCGGTTTCGTCAGCTTCGCCTCGCCCCAGATGACGTCGATCTTGTTCTTCTTCATCAAAAAGCCGACGCCGGCATTAAGCTGGCCGGACACGCCGCGCGAACGCTTGACGACGGCGGCAGCGTCGAAGCCGACCTTTTCCGCAGAAAGCCCGTAGTCCTTGGCGTGCGTCATGTAGTGATAAATCTCGGCCGACCGCAGCAGCGCCTTGGTCGGGATGCAGCCCCAGTTCAGGCAGATGCCGCCCAGGTGCTCACGTTCGACAAGCGCCGTCTTGAAGCCGAGTTGCGAAGCCCGGATCGCGGTGACATATCCTCCCGGCCCGCCGCCGATCACGATAACGTCGTAGCTCTCAGCCATGGTTTGATCCCTTTTTTACTGATCCGGCGCTTGCGCTGCCGCTTCTCTTCAAGTTCCAATCCCGCGTGCCGAGTCGTCCGACCCGGCACGTTCAAACTCTGTCGCCATCCGACCGGACGAAGCCGATCCCATGAAATCCAAACCGCTCAGCATCGCGCTTCTGGCGATTTCCTGCGTCGCAGTACTTTCGCTGTGGTTCGCGGCGTCCGTCGTAACTCCGGCGCTGATCGCCGATTACGGCATCGGCCCGACGCGCGCGGCAATGCTGACGACGGCCGTACAGATCGGCTTCGTTGCCGGAAGCCTTGTCAGCGCGATCCTCGGTCTGCCCGACAGGCTGGACCCGAGGCTGCTTTATTGCGCCGCCGCCCTGACGGGTGCCGTCGCCAATGCGGCATTTCTCTTCGTCGAGCCCGGCTCGACCGTTTCCATCGTTCTTCGGCTGATAACCGGCGCGATCATGGCGGGTGTCTATCCCGTCGCCATGAAGCTTTCGGTGAGCTGGGCGAAAAACGATGCGGGCCTTCTGGTCGGCACGCTCGTCGGCGCGCTCACCGTCGGCTCCGCGCTGCCGCATCTCTTCGCCTTCGCCGGCGATCTCGACTGGCGCGTGGTCATGACAACGGCGTCCACCGCCGCGGCAATCGGCGCCGTCCTGGTGCTTGGCGTCGGCATCGGCCCCGGCTTCAAAAACGCCGGCCGGTTCGATCCGCATGTTGCGCTGAGGGCGCTGAAAAGCAGGCCGCTTCGCCTGGCGAACTTCGGCTATTTCGGCCATATGTGGGAGCTTTACGCCGTCTGGGCCTGGCTTGGCAGCTACATCGCGGCAAGTTTTACCGTTACCGGCATGGCGGATGCGGCATCCAACGCCCGTCTCGTCGCGTTTCTGGCGATCGGCTCCGGCGCACTCGGCGCCTTCGGTGGCGGCTACCTGGCCGACCGTATCGGCCGGACGCGGCTGACGATCATCGCACTTGCGATCAGCGGGGTCTGTTGTCTTGCCGCCGGGCCGCTGTTCGGAGCAGCACCCGGCCTGATCGTCCTGCTCTCGCTGGTCTGGGGTGTTTCGGTCATCGCCGATTCCGCGCAATTCTCCACCGGCGTCGCGGAACTCAGCGAACCGGGAACCCAGGGCACCATCCTCACCGTCCAGACCGCGATCGGCTTTGCAATCACGGTCATCACCGTTCAGGGCCTGCCGGCGTGGGTGGAGCTTGTCGGCTGGCAATGGGCATTCCTGCCGCTCGTTCTGGGGCCGATTTTCGGTATCGTGGCGATGGCTCGCCTGAGAAACCTGCCGGAAGCCGCGAAGATGGCTGGCGGCAAACGCTGAACGGATATGGGGTTGCGGCGGAAACCTTCCGCCGCAAACCTTATTCGATTTACTGATTTCGGCCGTGGCCGGCATCGATCCGGCCTCAGACGAGCATCGACATCGGATTTTCGATGAAGCCCTTGAAGGCCTGCAGAAGCTGGGCCCCAAGCGCACCGTCCACCGCGCGGTGATCGGTCGACAAGGTAACGGTCATGACCGTGGCGATCGCCAGCGCACCGTCCTTCACCACCGCGCGCTGCTCGCCCGTGCCGACCGCCAGAATGGTGGCGTGCGGCGGGTTGATGACCGCGCTGAAGTCCTTGATGCCGAACATGCCAAGGTTCGAGACTGCCGTCGTGCCGCCCTGATATTCCTCGGGCTTCAGCTTGCGCTCACGCGCACGGGTGGCGAGGTCCTTCATCTCGGTGGAAATGACGGAAAGCGTCTTTTCTTCCGCCCGGCGGATGATTGGCGTGATCAGCCCGCCATCGATCGCGACCGCGACGCCTACATCGGCATGCTTGTGGAGGAGCATTCCGCCGTCCGTCCAGGAGGCATTCGCCGCCGGAACAGCCTTGAGGGCCAGCGCCTGGGCCTTGATCACCATGTCGTTGACCGAAAGCTTGTAGGCGGGCTTTCCGTCCTTGTCCGTCGGGGCGGAAGCGTTGAGCTGGGAACGCAGCTTCAGCAAGGCGTCGAGCTGACAATCCACCGACAGGTAGAAATGCGGGACGGATTGCTTGGATTCCGTCAGGCGGCGGGCAATTGTCTTGCGCATGCCGTCATGCGGCACAAGCTCGTAAGACCCTTCCTCGAAAAGCTTGAGGATCTGCTCATCCGACGGACCCGCAGCGACCGCCGCCTTCGGTGCCTCGGCGGCAGCCGGTGCCGCAGCCGGGGCAGCCTTGCCGGTGCCCTTCGCCAGCGCTTCGTCAATGTCGCGCTTGACGACACGTCCATGCGGGCCGGTGCCCTTGATTGCCTTCAGATCGAGGCCGTTCTGCTGGGCAAGCCGCCTTGCGAGCGGCGAGGAGAAGATCCTGTCGCCCGAGGCCGTCACGGGAGCGGGCGCCGGGGCCGCCGCGGCGGGAGCACCGACCTCGACAGCCGGAGATGACGCAGGTGCAGGCGGCGCTTCGCGCGCCTGATCGGCGCCATTTCCGGAAGACGGGCCGTCCGCTTTGGGAGCAGATGCGCTACCCGCCCCCTCGAGTGCGGAGGCATCTTCGCCTTCTTCCAGAAGAAGGGCGATCACCTCGTTGACCTTCACGCCGGAAGTGCCTTCGGCGACGACGATCTTGCCGACGGTGCCTTCCTCGACAGCCTCCACTTCCATGGTGGCCTTGTCCGTCTCGATTTCGGCGATGACGTCGCCGGGGGCGACCTGGTCGCCCTCCTTGACGAGCCACTTGGCCAGGTTGCCCTCTTCCATCGTCGGCGAGAGGGCCGGCATCAGAATATTGATCGGCATGGCTTCCTCCGGCCTCAGGACGTGTAGGTAACGGCTTTGACCGCGTCGATGACTTCACCGACGTTGGGTAGCGCGAGCTTTTCAAGGTTTGCGGCATAAGGCATCGGAACGTCCTTGCCGGTAACCCTGAGGACCGGTGCGTCCAGCCAGTCGAACGCGCGCTCCTGCACCTGGAAGCCGATTTCCGACGAAACCGAGCAGACGGGGAAAGCTTCTTCTACCGTGACGAGGCGGCCCGTCTTCTTGACCGATTCAATCACCGTGTCGATGTCGAGCGGCCGGATGGAGCGCATGTTGATAACTTCCGCGGAAATTCCCATTCCAGCCAGTTCATCGGCGGCCTTGATCGCATAGGTCATGCCGATGCCCCAGGAGACGATGGTGACGTCGGAGCCTTCACGCTCGACCTTCGCCTTGCCGATCGGCAGAACGAAATCCTCCATGTCCGGCACCTCGAAGGAGTGGCCATAGAGTATTTCGTTTTCCAGGAAGATCACCGGGTTCGGATCGCGGATCGCGGCCTTGAGCAGGCCTTTCGCATCCGCCGCCGAATAGGGCTGCACGACCTTGAGGCCCGGAACATGGGCGTACCATGCCGCATAATCCTGGCTGTGCTGGGCGGCAACGCGCGCGGCAGCTCCGTTCGGCCCGCGGAAAACCATGGGCGCGCCCATCTGCCCGCCCGACATATAAAGCGTTTTCGCGGCGGAATTGATGATCTGGTCGATCGCCTGCATGGCGAAATTGAAGGTCATGAATTCCACGATCGGGCGCAGGCCCGCCATCGCCGCGCCGACGGCCAAACCGGCAAAGCCGTGTTCCGTGATCGGCGTGTCGACCACGCGTTTCGGGCCGAACTCGTCAAGCAAGCCCTGGCTGATCTTGTAGGCGCCCTGATATTCGGCAACTTCCTCGCCCATCAGGTACACGTTCTCGTCACGGCGCATTTCCTCCGCCATCGCATCGCGGAGCGCCTCGCGTACCGTGGTCGAGACCATGCTGGTGCCTGCCGGAATTTCCGGATCGGCGGCGGGTTTCGGCGCGGCAGGCGCCGCGGGAGCGGGCGCCGCACCCTCAGCAGGAGCTTCTGCAGGTTTAGGTGCCGCCGGAGCTTCGGCCTTCGCTTCCGCCCCTTCAAGCGCGGAAGCATCCTCGCCATCGGCCAAAAGCATCGCGATCGGCGTGTTGACCTTGACGTTGTCGGTCCCTTCGGAAACGAGGATCTTGCCGAGCGTGCCCTCGTCGACGGCTTCCACTTCCATGGTGGCCTTGTCGGTCTCGATTTCCGCGATCACGTCACCGGCGGCGACCGTATCGCCTTCGGACTTGACCCATTTGGCAAGTTTGCCTTCCTCCATGGTCGGAGAAAGAGCCGGCATCAGAATTTCAATCGGCATCGTTTTCTCTCCGCCTCAAAGAAGAATATCGGTGTAAAGCTCGGACGGGTCCGGCTCGGGATCGTTCTGGGCGAATTCGGCCGCTTCGTTGACGACCTCCCTCACCTTCTTGTCGATCTCCTTGAGCTCGTCCTCACTCGCCCATTTCTTTTCGATCAGGCGGTTGCGAACCTGCTCGATCGGATCGCGCTCGGTGCGCATCTTCTGCACCTCGTCCTTCGAGCGGTATTTCGCGGGATCGGACATGGAATGCCCGCGGTAGCGATAGGTAATCATTTCGAGAATGTAAGGGCCCTTGCCCGAGCGGCAGTGCTCAAGCGCCTTTTCGCTCGCCGCCTTCACCGCGCGAACGTCCATCCCGTCGACCTGCTCGCCGGGAATGCCGAAGGAAGCGCCGCGCTGCGACAGGTCGGTCGTCGCCGACGCGCGCTCGACACTGGTGCCCATGCCGTATTTGTTGTTCTCGATCACGAAGACGACGGGAAGCTTCCAAAGCTGCGCCATGTTGAAGCTTTCGTAGACCTGGCCCTGGTTCGAGGCACCATCGCCGAAGAAGGTCATCGAGACGCGCCCGTCTTCCCGGTATCGATTGGCGAAGGCAAGCCCGGTGCCGAGCGAGACCTGCGCGCCGACGATGCCGTGGCCGCCGTAGAAATCCTTTTCCTTGGAGAACATGTGCATCGAGCCGCCCTTGCCCTTGGACAAGCCGCCGCGACGCCCGGTCAGTTCCGCCATCACGCCCTTGGGGTCAAGCCCCATGGCGAGCATGTGCCCATGGTCGCGGTAACCGGTGATCATCTGGTCGCCGTCTTTCTTGGCAAGCTGCATGCCGATGACGACAGCCTCCTGGCCGATATAGAGATGGCAGAAGCCGCCGATCAGGCCCATGCCGTAAAGCTGACCCGCCTTTTCCTCGAAACGGCGGATGAGCAGCATCTCCTTGTAGGCTTCAAGCTCCTCTTCCTTCGAGAAATCGGCAATTGCCGGCGCGGCTTTGGATTTCGACGCGCTGGAGCGGGACCGACCAGCGCTCTTTGAGCGCGTGGCGGTTGTTTTTCTTGCTGTGGCAGCCATAACCCTCTTCTCGCAAAAGGCCCGTTTCGGGCGGCGTTCCCTCACAAACGATAGCGGACGGTACTTGAGGTCGCCTGTCAACAAAAGACCATTTCGACGCGTATCAGCCATGCATCAACATATTGGCTGGATTTACGAATTCGGAATAAACCGATATTAGATTAATTATGTCTAATGAACGCGATTTTAGTTAACGCTACAAAGGCTATCGGCGCGGGCGCAGGATGGCGACTTCCTGAGGGTGAACCAGATTGAGCGTCTTGCGCGCGCGTTCGTCGATCATATCCGGGTCAAGACTTTCCGGACGCAGCAGCGCAACGCGGTGCTGAAGCTCCTTGCGCTGTTCCCTGAGGACGGCAAGCTCCGCTTCGAGCTTCTGTATCTGATGCTCTATCCGCGCGCGCCCGACGAGGCCGAATTCGCCGTTGATCGCGTGAAATCCGAAATAGGTGACAATGGCGATGGCAATCGTCGGGATGACGAGACGTTGCCAGATCGACTTCTTGCGGTGGCGGGTCGCTTTGAACGGCACGAACGGGTCCCTTACACAGATACATTCAGGGCCATTTGCCTCGAGGTCTTGATGCTCGAGGTGATTAGGAGACTTTGCCCGAACAGGCTTAATAGTTGGTTTCGATACTTCGTAAAAATGCTTCGCCGGGATGTGGCGGCCAATCGCCCTTGCGCATAGCATTGCGGCTCGAGAAACGGAATTTTCGGAACAACCCATGACCATTACGCCATGACAACGCGGCATTTGGCCGTTTACACCTTCGGCAATTTCATCAGGCCGTCGGAGCACCCTTCAAATCAGGGCTTCCATGATCGCAACGATCCGAATTTCGCGGCAGTAGAAGTGGCAGACGGTTTTATCGCCCGCTCCGGCTATGATGACGAGCCGGGCCCTGAAAGCTGGGGCGAGCAAGTCTATCCGCGTTTCTACATCGAGCATGGCGACGGCTGGGCGCCGTCCACGCTGTCGCTCTGGGAAGACGTTCCATCGATCATAGCCTTTGCCTACCACTCGGGCATCCACGCCGAGGCCATGAGGCACGGGCGCGAATGGTTCATTAAACCTGAGTGGCCGCCCTATGCGCTCTGGTGGGTGGACAGCGGGCACATGCCGACATGGGCGGAGGCGATCGAGCGGCACGAATTCCTGCACGACAACGGGCCGACGGCTTTTGCCTTCAACTTCAAGCAGCCGTTCGATGAGAAAGGCCAGCCGACGACGATCGACCGCGACGCGATAAAGCGGAAGGCGGCAAGGAATGCCCAAACGCTTCGCCGCATCGCTTCATAGGGCGAGCGATAGCCCGCCTCACGCCGCCTTTGTCTCGGCTTGCGCAAGCCTGGAGAGCTTCATCAGGATCGCCGCGGTTCCCTTCAATCGGCTCTCGGGCGTTTCCCAGTCGCGCGACAGCACGATCTTCTGGTCGGGCCGGATGCGCGCGAGCGAGCCCTGCTCGGTGATATAGGCGACAAGGCCTGACGGATTTGGGAACTCGCTGTTGCGGAACTGGATGACGGCGCCCTTCGGACCGGCGTCGATCTTTTCCACATTCGCCTGACGGCAAAGCCCCTTGATGAAGACGATCTTCAAAAGATGCTCGACCTCCTCCGGCAGCGAGCCAAAACGGTCGATCATCTCCGCGCCGAAGGCATCGATGTCCTGCGGGTCCGAAAGATCGGCCAGGCGGCGGTAAAGCTGCAGGCGCAATTGCAGATCGGGCACGTAATCCTCCGGGATCAGGACCGGCGTGCCGACGGTGATCTGTGGCGACCACTGCTCCTCGCCAAGATCCTCGCCGCCGGACTTGAGTTGCGCGACCGCCTCTTCCAGCATCTGCTGGTAAAGCTCGAAGCCGACCTCCTTGATATGGCCGGACTGTTCCTCGCCCAGAAGATTGCCGGACCCGCGGATATCCAGATCGTGGCTGGCAAGCTGGAAGCCGGCGCCGAGGCTGTCAAGCGACTGAAGCACCTTGAGGCGGCGCTCCGCCGTCGCCGTCAGCGTTTTGTTGGCGGGCACCGTGAAGAGCGCATAGGCGCGCGTCTTGGAGCGGCCGACCCGGCCGCGAAGCTGATAAAGCTGGGCAAGGCCGAACATATCGGCCCGATGCACGATGAGCGTATTGGCGGTTGGGACGTCCAGCCCCGATTCCACGATCGTGGTGGAGAGAAGCACATCGAACTTGCCTTCGTAAAAGGCGTTCATGACGTCGTCCAGTTCGCCCGGCGGCATCTGTCCGTGGGCGACGGCGACCTTCACCTCCGGCACCATCTCATCGAGGAAGGCCTTCGTATCCGCAATGTCGGAAACGCGTGGGCAGACGTAGAAGCTTTGGCCGCCGCGATAGCGCTCGCGCAAGAGCGCCTCGCGTACCACCAGCGGATCGAACGGCGAGACGAAGGTGCGGACCGCGAGCCTGTCCACCGGGGGCGTGGCGATCAGCGACAGTTCGCGAACGCCGGTGAGCGCAAGCTGCAGCGTGCGGGGGATCGGCGTCGCTGAAAGCGTCAGCACGTGGACATCGGCCTTCAGTTCCTTGAGCCGCTCCTTGTGCTTCACGCCGAAGTGCTGCTCCTCGTCGATGATGAGAAGGCCGAGGTCGCGGAACTTGATCGACTTTCCAAGGAGCGCGTGCGTGCCGATGACGATATCGAGCGAACCGTCGGCGATCCCCTTCTTGGCCTCCGACAACGCCTTGGCCGAGACAAGGCGCGAAGCCTGCGCGACGTTGATCGGCAGGCCCTGGAACCGTTCGGCGAAGGTGCGGTAGTGCTGGCGGGCAAGCAGCGTGGTCGGCACGACGACGGCGACCTGGCGACCGGTCATGGCCGTGACAAAGGCAGCCCTGAGCGCCACTTCCGTCTTGCCAAAGCCGACATCGCCGCACACCAGACGGTCCATCGGTCGCCCGGTTGAAAGGTCCTCGAAGATGGAATCGATCGCCGTGAGCTGATCGTCCGTTTCCTCGTAAGGAAAACGCGCGGCGAACTCATCATAGACGCCGTCGGGCGCCGAAACGACAGGCGCCTGCTTGAGCGCGCGTTCGGCAGCCGTCTTTATCAGACCGTCGGCGATCTCCAGGATGCGCTTCTTCATGCGCGCCTTGCGCGCCTGCCACGCACCACCGCCGAGCTTGTCCAGCTGGACGTCGACATCTTCCGAGCCGTAGCGCGTCAGAAGCTCGATATTCTCGACCGGCAGGAACAGCTTGGCGCTGAGCGCATATTGCAATTCCAGACAGTCATGCGGCGCACCTGCCGCCTCGATCGTGCGAAGGCCCAGAAAGCGGCCGATGCCATGCTCGACATGAACCACAAGATCGCCTTCCGAAAGGCTTGTCGCCTCGGTCAGAACATTGGCGCCCTTGGCCTTGCGCTTGCGCTGACGGACAAGACGGTCGCCCAGGATGTCCTGCTCGCCGATGACGGCAAGATCGCCGATTTCGAAACCATGCTCGATGCCGAGCACGGCAAGTCCGGTCATGCCCCTGGGCAGTTCACGCGCCAAAGCTTCGGTCTCCACCGGAGCAACACGATCAAGCCCGTGATCGCCCATCACCTGGGCAAGACGCTCGCGCGAACCGTCGCTCCAACAAGCGATGACGACCCGTTTGTCGTCTTTTTCGAGCTTTCGAACGTGATCCGTGAGCGCATCGAAAATATTTATGTCGCCAGCAGCGCGCTCGGCCGCGAAAGAACGGCCCTGCCGCCCGTCAAACTCGATGATCTGCTGCCCCTGCCCCTGCGGCACGGAAAAGGCGGAAAGCCGCGCCGTCGCCTGATCGGCAAGATCCTGCGTCCATTCGTCCTTGCTAAGATAAAGCTCGCGCGGCTCAATCGGCTTATAGGGCACGGCACCCGCCGTCATTCCGCCTTGCATCGCCTCCACGCGGGCGGAGTAATGCTCCTCAACCTGCTCGAGGCGTTCACGAACAACATCGTCAATGGCGCCATCCAGCATGATGGGCGTATCGCCCGTATAGTCGAACAACGTTTCGAGCTTGTCGTGAAAAAGCGGCAGCCAGTGCTCCATGCCGGCGTAGCGGCGGCCTTCGCTGATCGATTGATAGAGAATGTCGCCACGGTCGGCGGCGCCGAAGCGGCTGACATAGCCTTTCCGAAACCTGGACACCGCCTCTTTGGAAAGCACAGCCTCGCTCATGGCGACAAGCTCAATCGCCTTCATCTGGCGCGTGGTGCGTTGGGTTTCCGGATCGAAGGCGCGGATCGATTCCAGCGTATCCCCGAAGAAGTCGAGCCGCACCGGTTCATCGCCTCCAGGCGAAAAAAGGTCGACGATGCCGCCGCGCACCGCGTATTCGCCGGTCTCGCGCACCGTGGAAGAGCGCAGAAAACCGTTAAGCTCCAGCCAATCGACCAGTTTTGAAAGATCGACCCGGTTGCCCGGCAGCGCGCGCCAGCTCTGAGCCTTGGAAAAATCGCGCGACGGCAGACGCTGGAGTGCGGCATTCGCCGTCGTCAGAAGCACGACCGGCCTTTCTTCCCTCACTCCATGGGCAAGCTGACCCAAAACCGCCAGGCGCTGCGCCACAACGCTCGCGTTGGGCGATACGCGATCATAGGGCAGACAATCCCAGGCCGGAAGTTGAAGAAGCCCCGCCTCGGGAGCGAAGAAGGAGAAAGCATCCGCCGCCATCTGCATATGCTGTGCATCGCGCGCGATGAAAACGAGCGAAAGGCCGTTTTTTTGCTGCTCGCGCAGGATGCGGGCGAGCGCATAGACATCCGCCCCGTCAGGAATACCGGTCAGGACAACATTGCCGCGGTCACGCAGGAAAGCTTCGAACACCTTCGGTCAACTCCGTGAAAAAATACGAAATATCAGTCGGAAACCCGGGTCCGCTGATAGGCGAGAATCCGCCGGAAAAGGGCTGTATCCCACTTCTCAGGCACCTCGGCGCGACCCGTCATCCATGCGTATAGCTCCTGATCGGGAATTTCGAGCATCGCCTCGATCTCATCGAGTTCGCCGTCCTCAAGGCTCGCCACATGCTGCCTGATGAAACCGCCGAAGATGATATCCATCTCGCGAATGCCCCGGTGCGTGCTGCGGAAGAGGATTCGCTTGCGGCGCGGATCGAGGGGCTGCTCCGATGAAGCATTCGGGTTTTCGGCGGTCATTCAAGCCTCTTGCGATAACGGCACCACGAAACAGGAATAGCGCCGGAGGCAAATCCGCCGCCCGCGCCCATATGACCGCGGGTTATAGCTTGCCCGCACGGCGATGTCAGCGCCGAGGTGAAAGAAGATTGCCTATTGCCTGCCCGGGTGGCAGTAAACGGGGATGCGCCCGCCGAAGCTCGACCCGTATTTCGCCGCCGTATCCTCGCTGCAAGGCGTGGGGCCAAAGACCGTGAAACTGCTTGGCAACCTGTTCGGTACCGCCACTGAGCGGGAGCCGACGGTCGCCGATCTCCTGTTCCACCTGCCGCACGGCATGATCGACCGGAGAAAACGACCCGGCATCGCCTTTGCGCCCGAAGGCGCGATCGTGACCCTGGACGTGCGGATAGACCGGCACAACCCACCGCCCCGGCATAGCAAGACGCCATATCGCATATTCGCCCATGACGAGACGGGCGAAATCGCGATCGTTTTCTTTCATGCGCGGCGTGATTGGCTGGAAAAGACATTTCCCGTCGGGGCTGAGTTTCTCGTCTCCGGCAAGGTCGAATGGTTCAACGGCCGCCCGCAAATGGTCCACCCCGATCATATGGTGCCTGCCGACAAGGCAGATCAATTGCCACTGATCGAACCCGTCTATCCGCTGACGGCCGGACTGTCCGGCAAGATGCTTCACAAGGCGGTGCTGGATGCGCTGCGTCATGTGCCCGATCTGCCAGAGTGGCTAGACCCGGCATTCAAAGCGCGGCAAAACTGGCCAGACTTCAATCATGCATTGAAATATTGCCATGAACCCACTGGCGAAGAAGAGTTTTCCCTCGATTCCAATCCGATCAGAAGATTGGCCTATGACGAATATCTGGCGAACCAGCTCGCGCTTGCATTGATTCGCCGGTCGTTGCGAAAGGCGGGCGGCGTGGCACGCGCGGCAACCGGCGAGTTGAAACGCAAGGTGCTTCAGGCTTTGCCCTACAGCCTGACAGGCGGCCAGCAAGAGGCGGTGGCGGAGATCGAGGCCGACCTTGGCGAGCCGACACGCATGCTGCGCATGCTGCAGGGCGACGTTGGCTCCGGAAAAACGATCGTTGCGCTTCTGGCCTCTTGCGCCGTCATCGAGAGCGGCGCGCAAGCTGCAATAATGGCGCCCACGGAAATCCTCGCCCGGCAGCATCTGGCGTCCATCGCCCCTCTCTGCGAAGCCGCCGGCATTTGCGCCGCAGTTCTGACCGGGCGCGACAGCGCGAAACACCGCCGAGAGATTCGCGAACAGCTCGAAGCCGGCGAAATCGACCTCGTGGTCGGCACGCACGCGATTTTTCAAGGGGATGTCGCGTTCAAGGACCTCGGACTGGCGGTGATCGACGAACAGCATCGCTTCGGCGTACATCAGCGCCTCGCGCTTTCAGCCAAAGGACAGGGCGTCGACGTTCTCGTGATGACGGCAACGCCCATCCCGCGCACGCTGGTTCTAACGTTCTTTGGCGATATGGACGTCTCGCGCCTCACCGAAAAGCCGGCCGGGCGGCAGCCGATCAAGACTGTAACCGTCTCTCTGGAGCGGATCGGCGAGGTGGTCGGGCGCCTGAAGGCTGCGATTTCCGAGGGTCAGAAAATCTATTGGGTCTGCCCGCTCGTCGAGGAATCGGAGAAATCCGACCTCGCGGCGGCGGAAGAACGTTTCGGTGACCTGCAACGCGCGCTTGGTCCGCTCGTAGCACTTGTCCACGGCCGCCAGTCTGCGGAAGAAAAAGAAACCGCGATGACCGCCTTCAAGGATGGCGATGCGAAAGTGCTTGTCGCCACCACCGTCATTGAGGTCGGCGTCGACGTGCCGGATGCGACGATTATCGTCATCGAACACGCTGAACGATTTGGCCTGTCACAGCTTCATCAGCTTCGCGGGCGCGTCGGGCGCGGCTCGAAACCGTCGACCTGCCTGCTTCTTTACAAGGGCCCGCTTGGCGAAACCGCCGCCGCGCGGCTTGCCATCATGCGCGAGACGGATGACGGCTTCCGTATCGCCGAAGAAGACCTGCGCCTGCGCGGCGAAGGGGAAATCCTCGGTACGCGCCAATCCGGCACGCCGGGCTTCAAGATCGCGAACGTGGAAGTTCACGGCGACCTGATGGAAATCGCCCGCGACGATGCGCGCCTCATCCTGGAAACCGATCCGGACTTGAAGAGCCCGCGCGGCGAAGCGCTTCGGCTGCTTCTCTATCTCTTTTCGCGGGACGAGGCGGTGCGCCTGTTGCGCGCTGGATAAGCAGCTCAATCAGCCGGCTCTAGCACCGGCGGCTGCTCGCTCTTCCGGCCTGGCTTCTTCACGGCCAGCTTTCTTGGATAGTCCGGATTTACAAGGCCGGCTGAAATCACGAGCTTTGCCGCTTCCTCGACGCTCATGTCGAGTTCCATGACATCGGTTTTGGGCACAAACAAGAGAAAGCCGGATGTCGGGTTCGGCGTCGTCGGCAGGAAGACGGAAATCGTATCGGCGGACGGTTCCAGCTTGTGCGACACTTCGCCTTTCGTATCCGTAGCGATGAAAACGATCGCCCACAGCCCCTTGCGCGGATATTCGATGAGCGCGGCCTTCTTGAAGGTGTTGGAACGCTCCGCCAGCACCGTTTCGAAAATCTGCTTCAGTCCACCATAAAGGTTACGCACGAGCGGCATGCGGCCAAGCAGGGATTCGCCGTAGGAGACCAACGTCTTGCCGGCGATGTTCGCCGTCAGGAAACCCACGACCGTCAGCGCGACGAAGGCGACGATGAGCCCGAATCCGGGCACGGGAAACGGCAGATAGGTATCCGGATTATAACGCAGCGGGATGAAAGGCTTTACCCATCCGTCTATCCACTGGATCAGCGACCAGGTAAGATAAAGCGTAATCCCGATCGGGCCGGCGATAACAAGGCCAGTCAGGAAATAATTGCGAATACGCGTCATGCCCGTATGCTTCGGCGGCCTCGCGGGCACATGATCGTCCTGGCCGCTCGGGCCTTTCAATTCCGTCATAAAGTCTCCGGCGACGTGAGGCCGCAGTGAATGCGGCCAATCCCGCAACTATTCCCAGCCCCGTACTCGACCTTATAAATAGTGTAGAAAACGCGCCGATGGTATCCAAACCTTGGTGAAAGTTTGCGCAAATCCGCATCTACAGATCCTTCCAGCCGAATTCGGCCGACTTAAACCCGCATCTATCGAGGCAATATGCTGCAAAGGCCGTTGTTGAAGTCGCTTGGCGCCCTTTTCGTCGCGATCGGCCTTGTAGGTATCGTGGTGCCGCTCCTGCCGACGACGATCTTCTTCATTCTCGCTGCGTCCTGCTTCGCCCGCTCCTCGCCGGAGCTTGAACGCCGGATAATGGAACATCCGCGTTTCGGGCCGACCGTACGAGCGTAGCGCGACCATGGGGTGATCTCTCCGCGCGCGAAACTCACGGCGTTTTCAGGGATGGGAGCAGGCTTTATGCTGTTCCTCTATACCGCGTCTCCCGATCTGTCGCTTGCGATCGGCGTGGCCCTGTTTTTCCTTGTCTGCGCGGCATATGTCGCAAGCAGGCCTTCGGCACCTTGAGTAAGGGGCGTCCTTACCTCACATCCTTCAGGCCGAGCAGAACGGCGGCGCCGATCATCGCCGAGGCGGAGATGCGTTCGACAAGCCTGTAACCGGACTGCGAAACCTTTCGGGCGACCCATTCCGCCGACTTTCCGTAGAAGGTGAGAAACAGGCCATCCATCGCGATATAAGTCGCGCCAAGGATGAAGAGCTGCGGCGCGACCGGCTGGCCAGAGTCTATGAAAAGCGGAAAGAGAGAGGCAAAGAAGATCACCGCCTTCGGGTTTGTCGCCGACGTGATGAAGCCGTCCAGCCAGAGCTTCCCCAAGCTTTTGCGGGGCCTAGTGCCGGCAATCCCGACCTTGGCTTTCGCCATCCTGAGTTTCGTTACGCCCATGTAAACAAGATAGGCGACGCCAACCCATTTCACGGTGAGAAACACGGTCTCTGAAGACGTAATCAGCACCGCAAGCCCTAGGCCGGCGGCCAACATCTGTAGAATATTCGCCGTAAGATCGCCTGCAGCCGTCGCGATCGATCTGCCGAAACCGTTGGACATCGAGTTCGACAGCATCAAGATCTGGCTCGGCCCCGGTGTCGACATCAGCACCAAAACCGTCGCGACATAGCCAAGCCAGATTTCCAACGTCATCGGGTTATCCTTCCGCTCACACGATCAATACGTGCAGTTATCGGAGCGGAACGTTATTCAACGGTAACCGACTTCGCAAGATTGCGTGGCTGATCCACGTCGGTGCCCATGAACACGGCTGTGTGATAGGAAATCAGCTGCACCGGCAATGCGAACATGATCGGTGCGGCGATCTCCGGCACATGCGGCATCACAATCGTCTTCCAGGCATCGATCCCGGCTTCCGACGCTCCCTGAGCATCCGTGATCAGTATGACGCGACCGCCGCGCGCCGCAACTTCCTGAACGTTGGAGACCGTCTTCTCGAAAATTTCGTCATGCGGAGCGACAACGATGACAGGCATCGATTCATCGATAAGCGCGATCGGGCCGTGCTTCAATTCGCCTGCAGCATAGCCTTCGGCGTGGATGTAAGACAGCTCCTTCAGCTTCAGCGCACCTTCCATCGCTATCGGGAAATTAGGCCCGCGCCCAAGGTAAAGAGCGTGATTTGATTTCGAAAGCGGCTGGGCCAGCTTCTCGATTTCCGGCTCCATTTTAAGCGCCTGAAGCGCATAGGCCGGCACCTCGCCCAGGATACGCACCAGTTCGGCCTCGCGCTCGGCGCTCAGGACGCCCCGTGCCCGCCCGGCGTGTATCGCAAGACAGGCGAGAACGGCAAGCTGGCATGTGAATGCCTTGGTCGAGGCGACGCCGATTTCCGCACCCGCAATGGTCGGGAACACCACGTCGGCTTCACGCGCGATCGTCGATTCCGGCACATTGACCACAGCGCCGATGCGCATGCCTTGCTGCTTGCAGTAACGCAGCGATGCCAGCGTGTCCGCCGTCTCGCCGGACTGAGAGATGAAAAGGGCAAGATCGCCAGCCTTCACCGGCATCTCCCGATAGCGGAATTCCGACGCAATATCGATATCGACCGGGAGCCTGGCGTATTTCTCGAACCAGTACTTGCCGATCAGGCCCGCATAAAATGCCGTCCCGCAAGCGGAAATGACGAGCCGGTCCAGCGAGGCGAAGTCGACGGACAATCCTTTTGGAAGCTCCGTGCAAAGGTTGTTCAAGTCGAGATAGCGCGACAGCGTATGGCCGATCACTTCGGGCTGCTCGTAAATCTCCTTAAGCATGAAGTGGCGATAGTTGCCCTTGTCCACCTGAACAGCCGTCGCCGTGCTCGTATGCTCAGGCCGCGAGACGGGGGTGTTGCTTTCGTCGAAGATTTCAAAGCTGTTGCGCGTGAGGACCACCCAGTCACCATCTTCGAGATAGGTGACACGGTCGGTGAAAGGCGCGAGCGCGATGGCATCCGAACCAAGATACATCGCGCCGTCGCCATGACCGACGGCAAGCGGCGACCCGCGCCGGGCGCCGATCATCAGATCTTCCTCACCCTTGAAAATTATGGCGAAGGAAAATGCTCCCTTCAGACGCTGCAGCGTTTCGGCAACAGCTTCCCTGGGCGTCTTGCCGGTTTGCAGAGCCTGCGTGATGAGATGGGCCACGACTTCGGTATCCGTGTCCGTATCAAGCACCGCACCCGCTTTTTTCACCTGCTCGCGAAGGTCCAGGAAATTCTCGATGATACCGTTATGGACGACGGCGACCTGATCGGTCGCGTGCGGGTGGGCATTGCGTTCGGTCGGCGCGCCGTGCGTGGCCCAACGGGTGTGACCGATGCCGGTTGCGCCGGCGAGAGGCTCGCTCTTTAGCGCCCGCTCAAGGTTCCTGAGCTTGCCTTCGGCGCGGCGTCGCAGGATCTCTCCGTTGACGATCGTCGCGACTCCAGCAGAATCGTAGCCGCGATATTCCAGCCGCTTGAGCGCGTCGACCAATTGATCGGCGACGCCTTCCCTGCCCAGGATACCGACAATTCCGCACATGCAGTTCACCTTTCAGGAAATGAAATCTCTAGCCCTGTCAGACGCTTCCATACCCGAATCCCGATCTGGAAGAACAATCAATCCCTGTTTCGTTTCGTAACAGGCAGTATGCGCTATCGAAGGCCGCAGCAGAAATGCCCTTGCCCTGCTCCCCAGCCGTACACGAAACGGTGTTTCCGCGGAACTTTTAACGCTTGTTAACCATAACCGTCGTTTCCTCGTTCGTGCGCCTCAAAGATTCGATCCTGAAAGTCATCGACGTGAAAGTGCCGTCCAACCGTTCCTCCAAAAAGGTCCATTCCGGCAAGCGGGTGGATATTGCCTGGGCATTCGTCTGGGGCGCGGGCGCGGTGTTATTTGCCGCGGTTGCGGTTGGGTCATACTTCTTCTCCCCCGCGATTCGTGGGGCGAACGATCTTTACGCCTCACTTCCGCTGCCACCTGCCAGCGGCGAAGTGACGACAACGGGCGCGGTCGCCGCGGACGGCGAAACGGTGAATTTCGCAGTTTACCCTTCCGGCGGCGGGCTCATAGCGCAGCAGTCCACCACCCGTATGCAGTCCGAGATCGCGACCTTGCGCAGGGAAATTGCCGGTCTGCGCCGCAATCTCTCGGTTCTGGAGCGCCAGAACGACGGTTTGTCGCGCCGTCTCGCCGCCATCGAAGGCGGCAAACACGCGGAGGCGCAGTCATTGAAGCCGCAAGAGGCAGGGGAGCCGTCAAGCCCTGCCGCTTCCGCAACGCCGGAAACACCCAGACCGCGCGTGGAAACGCTTCCCGCCCCTGAAATTCGAGAGGTCGACGAAGTTCATAGCAAAAGCGGGATTGGCGCCTCGGCCTCCGGTGTCGATTCGGCAGCGCCGGTTCGAATCGTTGCCCTTCCGCCAGCCGGCGAACCTGCCACTGTCGGTTCCATCCCGGCTGAGGCCCTCTCGCCCGGGCACGAGACCGGAGAACAACCCGCGCCCGTTCTTTCCATCGCTCCCCCTGCGGGAAAAACAGACGGCGAAGCGCTTTCGCGCACGGATTTCGCCGCCGACCTCGGCCTTTATCCCTCCGAAGACGCAGCGCGAAAAACGCTTTCGGCCATAGAAGAACACCTGTCGCTTCTTTCAGGAGACGTAGAGCCTCGCGTTAGACCTGCTCAAGCGGGTAAAGGTGCCAAGAATAACGAGGTGCGGCTGCTGCTTGGCCCATTTGCCAATGCCGCCGACGCAGCGGCTGCCTGCGTGCTGCTTTCCGCCCGTAACCTTGCTTGTCGTCCGAATATTTTCGCAGGCGATTTATTGCACGATGAATGAACCGGCCTGACGTGCAATTCGGTTCACGACGGGTTATACGCGACACGGATCCGTCTGCGGGTTCATCGTTATCTCTTTCAAAATGGCCGCTTCATGCGCTTTCTGATCGATGAAAAATCGCGGGCATTCGTGCTGCTCACGGTCATGCCTCTGTTTTTCTCCTCGAACCTCATTATCGGCCGTGCGGCAGTGGAGGCAGTGGAACCCTGGACACTCGCTTTTCTGCGCTGGACGCTTGCGTTCGCCGTCCTGCTTCCGTTCGCGATGCCTGGAATCAGCCGGAATGCACACATTTTTCTGCGCCACAGGGGCTTGATTGCGATCATGGGCTTTCTCGGCATGTGGATCTGCGGGGCCGGGGTCTATTTCGCGCTACGCTTCACCACCGCCACGAACGGAACACTGATCTACACATCCTCTCCGGTGCTGATCCTTCTTCTTGAATGGATTTTCCGCGGCCGAAGAATCGCTCCGCGTGAAATCATCGGGATCGTGCTTGCGATCGCCGGCGTCGTCACAATCGTAGTCAAGGGTTCCTTGTCGGTACTCCTCGGCCTCGATCTGAATGCCGGCGACCTCGTCTTCGCTTTGGCCGCGCTGAGCTGGGCCGTATATTCCGTCCTGCTCAAGCGTCCGGAATTTACGGGCGTGCCGACCCTGTCACTGTTCGCCGTACTTGCGTTTGCCGGTGCGGTTTCGCTACTACCGTTTACCGCGCTTGAAATCGCGGTGACGGAGCGGTTTCCTGAAAGCTTACCTGCGTGGTCGTCGATCGCGGGTATCGCGCTCGTATCATCGGTGCTCGCTTTTTCCTGCTTTCAATATGGCGTCAAGGTGCTTGGCCCTGCAACCACCGGCGTCTTCATGTATCTGCTTCCACCTTATGGTGTGATGATGGCGGTGGTGTTTCTCGGCGAAGATCTTGAGCTCTATCACCTTTCAGGGTTTGTCCTTATCATGGCAGGTCTTGTCCTCGCCACCGCGCCGGTTGCGCTTGTAAGGCGCGTTATCGCACTGCTGCCCTTGCCGACCGCGAGGTGACACCAATAAAAAAGCGGGCCTTGGGGCCCGCTTTTCCAAAACCCATCGCTTTCCGCGCTCCATCAGCCGACCGCAGCGAATTGGGGAAACGCTTCCAGTAGCCAATAGGAAAGAGCCGCCATCTGCCCTGTCATAAAGGCGACACCGGTTATGATGAGGAGCACGCCCATTGCCCGTTCAACGGTCATCATATGCCGCTTGAAACGGCCCATGAACTTCATGAACGGGCCGGCGAATAAAGCAGCCGCCAGGAACGGGACGCCAAGTCCCAGCGAATAGGCCCCAAGCAGAGTTGCCCCACGCAGAACGGTGTCTTCCGATCCGGCAATGAAAAGGATGGCCGCCAGGATCGGGCCGACGCACGGCGTCCAGCCGAACGCGAAAGCAAGGCCGATGACATAAGCGCCAATCAGGCCGGCGGGCTTCTTTTCCACCTGGAAGCGCGCTTCGCGATAGAAAAGGCCGATCTTGAAAATACCGAGAAAATGCAGACCCATGACAATGATTATGGCGCCTGCGACATAGGCCAGCGTTTGTACGTGTTGGGTGACGAACTGACCGATCAGCGATGCGCTGGCGCCAAGCGAAACGAAGACCGTCGAAAAGCCGAGCACAAATAACAGCGCCGTCAGGAAGACACGCCGCGCATCCGCTTTTTCCTCACCTTCACCTGTGAGTTCATCAAGGCTCACGCCTGCCAGAAAACCCAGATAGGGTGGCACAAGCGGCAAGACGCAGGGCGACACGAAAGAAATGATGCCAGCCACGAATGCGCCCAACACCGTTACTTCACTCAACATGAAACCGCGTTCCCTTTTGTTGCTCTCGCAGTATCGAAGCACCGCCCTCAACGATTTGAAAGCAGGACGCTCCGGTTAGCGATTTGACGAATTCCCAGCGTTCCTAAGGCCATCCCGCATGATCCGCAACGCGCCGAAGTGTCGCTTGAGACCGGCCCCGGTCCGAGGGTGATTTGTGCCAGACTATAATGATGGGAGAAATCGTAGTCTTCTCAACCTTCTGCGAGGCCGCAGTGAGCAATATGAAGCCGCGGCCGGGGAAGCTGTTCGTCAGTCTCAGTTGTTGCTGTCCAGCCAACCGCGCTCCAGATAGTAGCGCTTCGCTCCCGGATGAAGGGGGGCTGTAAGCGAGTCGCGTATCATTTCCCCGATGGTGAGTTGCTCAAAGGCCGGGTGCCTGCTCTTGAAGGTTTCGAAATCATCGAACACGGATTTGACGACCGCATAGACAATCTCGTCAGAAATATCCTTTGACGTGATGAACGTTGCGCCGACGCCGAAAGTTTCTATGTCTTCTTTGTTGTTATACATGCCAGCCGGAATAACGGCTTTCCGGTAGTAAGGATATTTCGCAAGCAAGCTTTCGACACCTTTGCCGCCGACGGAAACAAGCTTTGCCTCGCAAGAGGAAATCGTCTCCTGCGTCAGTGCGGAAGGGTGGCCCACTAGCCAGAAATAACTGTCAAGTTTTCCTTCGCAAAGCGCCTGGCCCACGTCCGCGGACTTGAGTTGTGTGGCCTCGCCCAGGGAATTGCGATCCACAAGGCCCTCGGCTTCCATCACCTCCCAGGTGGCATATTGGCCGGAACCGGGATTGCCGATGTTGACGCGCTTTCCCGCGATATCCTCCAGCGTGGTTATTCCGGCATCCGTGCGCGCCAGCATGGTAACCGGCTCGGCATGAAGCGAAAACACCGCGCGTAGATCTTCAAATGCCCCTTTATCCCATTGCCCCCTGCCCTGATAGGCATTCGCCTGCACATCGGACTGAACAATGCCGAATTCCCGCGATCCACTCTCGATCGCCCGGATATTGTCGAGCGAACCGCCCGACGGTTCGGCTATGCAGCGAAACCCGTGCCGGTCGCGGGAATTATCGACAAGCTGACAGATCGCCAGCCCGGCAGGATAGTAGACGCCGGTTACGCCCCCCGTGCCGATGGATACGAAATGGCGCTGGTCAGATGTCTGCGCCCGAAGTGATTGTCCGAAGGCTGCAGCGAAACAAACTGCCACGACGGCTATTGCGATCGGCCGCATGCTTCCCTCCGGTAACGGTGATTGGTATTGAGCTGTTAGAAGGCGCTATTTTGTCGGTCAAATCAGGCTTGGGCAACAAACAAATGAACAGTAAACTGCCCCACCCTTCCAGCGACGGCCTATCTCACGTTTTGTGTCAAAAGTCCGTTATATTCGCAGTCTCCGTCAGCTCCCGCCCATCTCGTCGCTTTCAATCACAGAAAGAACTTTGCCTTTAAGCTCGCTGCTGGTCATGCCATTGCGCAGATCCTCGCGCCACTGATCGATGATCAACCGCAGCGGCAAAGTGGTTCTGTCACTTGGCAGGTTTTCAAGATATTTTGTAAAATACCGTTCCAGCGCCTCCTTATCGAGCAGATTTTGCTCCCAAAGACCCTGGATGAGCACCATCGTCGCGGCAATATGTCCCTTGACGAATTCCATCTCGACGCTGCTGGCGCCGACGGTCGGCGACTTGTCTTCACTCATGGCATCTTCAGCCCCGTATTTCCGAAAACCGCATCTAGCCTTTTCTTGAGTACGGATCACATGCCCGTCGGATCAATTTTCCTAAACTTCTCCGGCATTACCCATCCTTTTCCGTCCAAATCTCATCCACTCTTGATATCCTCGTCTTTCGGTCGACGAGGGCTTGCCCTTGCCCAAACGAGTCGCTATGTCTTCGCTCCATCGACGGACATCGTTCCGGAGCTTGGTGAGAGCCTGTAGCTCAGCTGGTAGAGCAACTGACTTTTAATCAGTAGGTCCAGGGTTCGAGCCCCTGCGGGCTCACCAAACTCGTCAATATCTTGGCCAATGTCAGACATTGCGTCCAAGATGAATGGTCAGCTGCGCGCATGTGCCACGGCGCGGTGATCTTGTGAAGATCATTCGCGGGTTCGTCGAAGCATCTCTCGAACATTCCCTCTCCGCCGCCGTGAGCTTTGTATCCAGGCACCGATCAAACTAGGCACTGCCATGAGAGCGCGAACCTCTCCGTAACGCCAGTTTTTCCAAGGCACCATGTCGGCATGTCTCTTCCGCCAGATCCGTTTTGGACCCGGCACGATGTGCTTCGGCTCCGTGGGCGTTTTCCGCTTCCAGGCAATTATTGATCACGATCAACGACAGAACACCGACGGGGGAGCAGTGTGGCCGCTCAGGTAAGGAGCAGGACAATGTTTCCCCATGCCGCCCGCTCAACCGATAACGTTACCCTGCCGGTCGAGGATGTAATTATCCAACCCTCGGGCCTGCCCGGAATTTTGCACTTGCCGGAGCATCCCCATGGGATTGTGATCTTCGCGCACGGAAGCGGCTCAAGCCGCCTCAGTCCGCGCAACAGCCAGGTTGCCGAGGGGCTTGGTGCAGCGGGCTTTGCAACATTGCTGTTCGATTTGCTGACGCATGACGAGGCGATAGACCGCCGCAAGGTATTCGACATCCCACTTCTGGCCGATCGGCTGGTGAACTCTATCAAATGGGTCGAGGCCTACGAAAAGACATCGCGCCTTCCTATCGGCCTGTTTGGTGCAAGCACCGGCGCCGCTGCGGCACTTATCGCCGCAGCAGCTTTCGGACGCCGTATTTCCGCCGTCGTTTCACGCGGCGGGCGGCCGGACCTCGCCGCTTGCGCATTTTCCTCCGTGTCATCGCCGACCTTATTGATCGTAGGCGCCGCCGACAGGGATGTTCTTGCCCT
This sequence comes from Hongsoonwoonella zoysiae, assembly GCF_013266695.1. Taxonomy (GTDB): domain Bacteria; phylum Pseudomonadota; class Alphaproteobacteria; order Rhizobiales; family Stappiaceae; genus Hongsoonwoonella; species Hongsoonwoonella zoysiae. The sequence continues at coordinate 533,809 of NZ_JABRXF010000002.1, read as the reverse complement.
CAACGAGGATGCTCTGGCGCAGCTTCGCTGCCAAAAGAAGCTGACGATCGTTCCGGGCGCAACCCACCTTTTCGACGAACCCGGCGCACTTGAGGCTGTGATCCGCGAAGCTTCCGACTGGTTCACCGCCCGTATGACTACTCCGAGGCGACAGGCTCGCGCAGGTTGATCTGATGATGTTCGACGACCGCACAGATGCCGGCCGGAAGCTGGCCGGAAAACTGTCCGACTATAAAGGCCGGGACGCCGTCGTCCTGGCGCTTCCTCGCGGCGGTCTGCCGGTTGCCGCGCAGATCGCCGAGCAGCTCGATGCTCCGCTTGACCTGCTAATCGTTCGAAAGATCGGCGTACCCTGGCAACCCGAACTTGCCATGGGCGCATTGATAGACGGCGACGAACCGGTCACTGTTCGCAATGACAACGTCATCCGGCTTGCCTGGGTTTCTGCCGGCGATTTCGACAAGGCGGCCGAACAGGCACTGAAGGAGATCGAGCGCCGGCGGCAACAGTACATCGACGATCGCCCGCGCGCCGGGATCGAGGGGCGAATTGCCATCGTCGTGGATGATGGCATTGCCACGGGAGCGACGGTACGAGCGGCAATCCGTGGCCTGAGCCGGAAGAACCCGGCAAAAATCATTCTCGCGGTCCCTGTTGCTCCGCCCGAAACGATCGCAGAACTGGCGCGGGAGGTCGATGAAGTCATTTGCCTTTATTCGCCTGAAACGTTCCAGGCGATCAGCCCCTACTACCGGCATTTCGATCAATTGGACGACAAAGAGGTAATCGGCATTCTCACCGCGCATCCGATCGCCCCGGCAAAACAGGGCGTAACGAAATCCAATTCAGCTTGATGTTCGGCGCGACGCCAAAAGACAATCGCACCTCGGAGGAGAAGGCCGAAGCCATGCAAGTATCGCCTCAAATCACCTTCAAGGGGCTGGAATCCTCGCCCCGGATAGAAGATACGATCCGCAAGCGGATCGAGCGCCTTGAACAATTTCACAGCCGCATGACGTCCTGCCGTGTAACCGTCGAATTGCCTCACAGGCACGGCCACAAAGGCAAGATCTATCACGTCCATGTCGACATAACTGTTCCTGGCGCGGAAATCGTCGCGGGCCGGGAACCGGAAGAAAACCACGCCCACGAACACGTTATGGTGGCGATCCGTGATAGCTTCAACGCCGCACAGCGTCAGTTGGAGGATGCCGTTCGAAAGATGAGCGGACACCGCATCAAGCCCGAACCCATGAAATCACATGGCACAATAGTGCGAATGGTGGCGGATGAAGGTTTCGGCTTTATTCGCGCGCTTGACGGGCGGGAGTTCTTCTTCAGGCGCGAGAGCCTGACCGCCGACGGGCAGTGGGATGACCTGACGACCGGGATAGACGTCAGGTTTACCGAGCACGAAGGCGAGAAAGGTCCGTATGCGTCTGCGGTGGCACCGGTATAGCGAGACTAGCGATTTCCTTAGTGGCGGCGCCGCCACAAAAGAGGGGAAACGGCCATTCGAAGACACAAAAACAAAACGACGTTCAGCGTCGAATTCACCGGGTTTCTGGACGCGGACGGCAGAACCACGTGCGAATTGCCGGCATTCGCCGTGGATGCGCGAAACCTTTTGCCTCTCTACCGAGCAATGGTGCTGACCAGAACCTTCGACGAAAAAGCCGTCGCGCTTCAACGGACGGGAAGGCTTGGCACCTATGCGTCCTCGCTCGGGCAGGAAGCGGTTGCCATTGGCGTTGCAAGTGCGATGCGTCCCGAAGATGTGCTCCTGCCCTCGTTTCGCGAGCAAGGCGCACAAATCTGGCGTGGCGTTGCGCTGAAAGAAGCGCTCCTTTATTGGGGCGGCGATGAACGTGGCAGTGCTTTCAAGGAACAGAAGGAAGACTTCCCGGTATGCGTTCCGGTCGGCACGCAGTTTCCTCATGCGGCGGGTGTCGCCGCCGCCTTTCAATCACGCAATGAGAAGCGGGTAGCGGTTGCCGTTGGCGGCGACGGCGCAACCTCCAAAGGCGATTTCTATGAAGCGCTGAATGTTGCCGGCGCCTGGAAGTTGCCCGCCGTCTTCATCATCAACAACAATCAGTGGGCGATCTCTGTGCCACGCTCGGCGCAGACTGCAGCCGAAACACTCGCGCAAAAGGCAATTGCCGCAGGCATGCCGGGCGCACAGGTGGACGGCAACGATGTCATCGCCGTACGTGACGCGGCATCGAGGGCAATCGAGCGCGCGCGCGACGGTGGCGGACCTAGCCTCGTGGAAGCCGTGTCCTACCGGTTGTCGGATCATACAACCGCCGATGATGCCCGCCGGTACCGCGATGAAAAGGAAGTTTCCGCGCACTGGAAGGAAGATCCGGTCGCGCGCCTTCGCACCTACCTGGTTTCCCAAAATGCCTGGTCGAAGAGCGATGAAGAAACGTTGATCGGCGAATGCGTGCAAGCGGTCGGCGCCGCGGTCGATGAATACCTTTCCGCAGGCGTCGCAAACGTCGGCGATATCTTCGACTACCTCTATGCGCGATGCCCGCCCGATCTGGCGCATCAGCGCGACGAGGCTGTCGCTTTCGCCCGGGAGTCTGACGATGGGTGAGATCACACTCGTCGAAGCGGTACGGCTTGCCTTGGCGCGCGCCATGGAAGAAGACCCGCATGTCATCGTACTGGGCGAGGATGTGGGCGCCGACGGCGGCGTATTCCGGGCAACCGAAGGCCTGTTGCAACGCTTCGGTAACATGCGCGTACGCGATACTCCCCTTTCGGAATCGGCAATCGCCGGCGTGTGCGTAGGGCTTGCGGCGCAGGGCTTCAGGCCAGTTGGCGAAATCCAGTTCATGGGGTTCATCTATCCGGCTGTCGACCAGATCGTCAGCCATGCATCACGGCTCAGGAACCGTACGCGAGGCCGCCTTGCCTGCCCCATGGTTCTGCGCGCGCCATATGGCGGCGGCATACACGCGCCGGAGCACCATTCGGAAAGCACGGAAGCGATCTTCGCCCATGTTCCGGGCTTGAAGGTCGTTATCCCCTCTTCGCCTTCCAGAGCTTACGGCCTTCTGTTGGCGGCCATCCGGGATCCCGATCCCGTAGTCTTTCTCGAGCCCAAACGCATATACCGCGCCTTCAAGGAAGATTTCGCGGACGACGGCTCGGCCCTCGACTTGGGCCGCTGTTTCACCTTGCGCGAAGGCGATGACCTGACTTACGTGACCTGGGGTGCGATGATCATGGAAACGCTGGCGGCGGCCGATGACCTCGCGGAGGACGGCATCCGCGCGGAAGTGATCGATGTGGCGACGCTGAAGCCGCTAGACGCCGATACGATCTTGAGATCCGTCGACAAGACGGGCCGTCTTGTCATCGTGCACGAAGCCCCGCTCACCGGCGGTTTCGGCGCGGAAATCTCAGCCCGGGTAGCCGAAGGTGCGCTCGCAAGCCTTCTGGCGCCGGTGAGACGGGTGACGGGGTACGACACGGTGATGCCGCTTCCAAAGATGGAGCATCACTACATGCCGTCGAAGGTGCGAATTTTGAAAGCCGCGCGCGAGACGATGGAGTACGCATGAAGACCTTCACGCTGCCGGATCTCGGAGAAGGGCTGCAGGATGCAGAGGTGGTCGCCTGGCATGTCAGCGAAGGTGCAAGGGTCGTTGCCGACCAACCCCTCGTCTCAGTGGAAACCCAGAAAGCGGTTGTCGAGGTGCCTGCCCCGTGGTCGGGAACTGTAACGGTGTTGCATGCCAAACCCGGCGACATCATCGAGGTCGGCGCGCCGGTCGCCGATTTCGATATTGAAGGCACTGGAGAGGACGCCGGCGCCGTTGTCGGTACCCTGTCTAAGGAAAGCACTGCGGCTGCAAGCTTGCCCTCCCGGCGGGAGGGTTCAGCCATAAGGGCGGTTCCGGCAGCCCGCAAACTCGCAGCCGATCGCGGTATTGACCTGGCCGCTATCACAGGCACGGGCCCGGACGGAACGATTACCCGAAAGGATGTGGAAGCCGCGGCGTCGCAGCCCCCCAGCGAAGGCTATGAACCCTTGAGGCGCGTGCGCCGGGCGATGGCCCGCAACATGGCGCGTGCGCATGCCGAAGTCGCCACCACCAATGTCACCGACGAGGCCAACCTGTCCGGCTGGAAAGCCAACGAAGACATCACGCTTCGTCTCGTCCTCGCCACCGCCGCCGCCTGCAAGGCGGAACCTGCATTGAACGCCTGGTATGACGGCAGACGCGAGGCGAGACTGCTGCACGCCAGGATCGACCTTGGAATTGCGACGAACACGGAGGAAGGCCTGTTCGTGCCCGTATTGCGTGATGCCGGCAATCGGTCGAAGAAGGATCTGCGCGCTGGGCTCAACGCCATGCGCAAGGATGTGGAAGCGCGCACGATCCCCGCACATGAACTTCGCGATCAGACCATCACCTTGTCGAATTTCGGCATGATCGGCGGGCGCCATGCAAACCTCGTCGTCATGCCGCCACAGGTGGCAATCGTCGGCGCCGGGCGGATCACCACGGAACCGCGCATCGTGGAGGGTAAGGTGGCGGCCTGCCGGGTGATGCCCTTGTCGCTCACATTCGACCACCGGGCGGTAACAGGCGCGGAAGCCGCTCGGTTTTTGATGAAAATTATGAAGGCATTGGAGGAATGAATGGCCGAAAGCATCTTCCGTTTTGCTGACGAGATCGGCCCCTCGAAGATTGTTCATCTTTACAATCCTGCCGTTGACCTCAAGGCGATTGTCGTTGTCGACAATATCGCGGCGGGACCGGCAATCGGCGGAACGCGCATGGCACCCGATGTGAGCGTCGACGAGTGCTTCCGCCTCGCCCGCGCGATGACGCTGAAGAATGCCGCTGCCAGCCTCCCCCATGGCGGCGCGAAGTCCGTCATATTCGGCGATCCGGCCATGAAGAGCGCCGACAAGGAAGCCCATATTCGTGCATTCGCCTGCGAAATACGGGATCTAGTGGAATACATTCCCGGCCCCGACATGGGCACGAATGAAACCTCCATGGCCTGGATAAAGGACGAAACAGGACGGTCCGTCGGACTGCCGCGCGAACTTGGCGGAATACCGCTTGACGAGATCGGAGCGACCGGATTTGGCCTGGCCATAGCTGCCGAGGCTGCGGAGCCGTTCTGCGATATCGAACTTGCAGGCGCGCGCGTCGCGATCCAGGGCTTCGGTGCGGTGGGCAAGCATGCCGCGCGCTTTCTCACCCAACGTGGAGCGGTGCTCGTGGCGGCATCGGACTCCAGTGGCGCGATCCACGATCCGGACGGTATCGACGTCGCCGATCTCATCGCATTCAAGGAAAGCGGAGGCCAAATCGGCGACTATGAAAAAGGCCGGAAGCTCGGCAGCGATGACATAGTCGGCACCGCCTGCGACATCTGGATACCCGCCGCCCGCCCCGACGTTCTTCGCATGGATAACGTCGACCGGGTCGACTGCAAATTGGTGCTTCAAGGCGCGAATATTCCGGTGACGCCGGAAGCCGAAGCACGCCTTCACGAGCGCGGCATTCTTTCTCTTCCGGATTTCATTGCGAATGCCGGCGGCGTCATCTGCGCATCCGTCGAATATCGTGGCGGCACCGAAGCGGACGCATTACGCACGATTGAGGAAAAGATCCGCCGCAATGCGAATGAAGTGCTCGAACGCGCAAGAGACGACAACTCCACACCACGCAGGGCAGCCGTAGAATTGGCAACGGAACGTGTACGCAAAGCCATGCACCTGCGAAGGTGGCATTCTCAATAGAATGATACGACTCCTGGAAGCCTGTTTCTGGAGGTCGCAAAAGCTTCTACCTGAGCCTTTTGAAATTCTTCGTCGATCGTTCCGCGCCGCGTTTGATATTTCTGGCTTTGGCAAACGGCAGGCAAGCCCGCCCGCAGGGTATCGGCCAGCTCATCCATTGTTTTTGTAAGCTTCCGGCCTCTCCTGCCTGAAACTCGATCGCGACATACCGAAAAAGGTTCGGTGTGGAAGGGGATCCCGTTCTCCAGAGGAGACACCTTTGTTTTCGTTGAAAAATTCCCCTTCAGTAAAATAAATTCAACCATAGATACTTGAACGAACACAAGGCAATACATCAAATTGAATTCGTATTTCAGCTCCATTACCGGATATAATTTATACGGATTCTTACTTAGAAGAGTAAATATCGGCGATGCATACTTCTGATGTGGTAAACTGCAATGGCAGTCGGGTGTATCCAGCTCGTATTTAACGATGGGAGGATAAACTATGACGCTTTACCTGTACCAAGGCGCTTATACGCCCGAATCCTGGGCCGCGCAGCTTGCCGATCCTCAAAACCGTGTAGAGACCGTAGGAAAGGCGGTGTGCGAATCCGTCGGCGGAAAGCTCGTCGGTGCATGGCTTTCATTCGGCGAATTCGACATCGCCCTCATCATGGACGTTCCGGATAATGTCAGCATGGCGTCCGTAGGCATGGCCGTCGCGGCCGGTGGTGCCATGAAGTCCGGCAGGACAACGGTTTTGATGAGCGGGGAAGACGGCGTCGCGGCGATGCGTAAGGCATCATCCGTCACCTACAAACCGAAGAAATAGCTATTCTCTGCCGAAGCACCGGTTACATCGCACCCCCGGGAGTGAATTCACTTCCGGGGTGCAATTGATTGCCGAAACGAGAGTATATTTGGGTTTATCATCTAACTTTCGACCGAGATCAGCCCGTTCTCGATGCTCCCGGCATGTCGGCGGCGAACGATTTCTGAAAGGATGGAGATGGCGATCTCTCCGGGATCAACGCCGCCCAGATCCAGTCCGGCAGGGGATACGAGGCGGGCAAGCCGCTCAGGCGCCATTCCACTTTCAGCGAGTTTCTGCTTCAGGAATTCGGCTTTCCGCCGGCTGGCGACCATTCCCACATAGTCTGCAGGGCTTTCAATCGCCGCACGAAGTGCCGCGAGATCGCCCTCGCCCTGCGTCGCGACGATGACGAAGTCGCCCGCCGACAGTCCAAGCTCCGAAAGATCGGCATTTTCGATCAACCGGTATTGACCGGCGATTCCATCGGGATCGACGGTCGCCGCTATGTCGTACCCGAGCATTGCGGCATGACGCGCAACTGCTCGGGCGATCGGCGTTTTCCCGAATATCACTACCATCGGCGGCCTGCGGTATGGCTCAAGCAGAATATCAACGGTGCCGCCCGACGGGCAGCCGCTTTTGTAAAGCCTCACTCCGTCATCGTCTTCAAGCGAGACGACGGTCTCCGACGGCTTGACCCGGATTATGCCCGGCTCGCCGGACGACAAGGCCTCGACGGCAGCCTTGCGGGCCGCGCCTTGCACGCATCCCCCACCCAGATGGCCGATGATTTCTCCTGTATCCGTTATCGCTGCCTTGCAGCCGGCCTTGGCGGCCGTAATACCGGCAGCGCGCAGCACGGTCGCGACGCAAAACGGACGCCCCTCCGCGCGAAGCCGTTCGATTGTGTCGAAAATGTCGAAGCTCGTCATGATATCGACTTTCAAAGCTTGGCGAATTCACCCTCAAGTGCTGACAGCGCCTCAAGCGTGTTTGCCGGAAGATGCGCATCCAAATAGGGAAGCGCGGCGGATATTCCTGCCGCAACCGGCGCGAAATCCCGCCAGCCCTTGAGCGGATTTAGCCAGACGATGCGTCCCGCTTTCCGGCGAATGCGTGCAAGGGCAGCCGCCAGTTTGCGCGGCTCGGAGGTACAATATCCATCGGAAAGGATGATCACCACCGTACGCCTGTTGAGCGCCTTTGCTGCATAGGCGTCGGCGAAAGCCGAAAGGCTGCCGGCTATATCGGTGCCGCCACCGAAACCTTCGGCCATCAGGGAAAGGCGCGCGGCCGACCTCAACGCGTCCCGGTCACGCAACGCAGGCGTAACCCGCATCAGCCGCGTATGGAAAAGATAGGCCTCGGTCGCCCCTTCGGCGCTTACGAGCCCCTTTACAAACGAAAGGAACACACGCGCATAAACCGACATGGAGCCTGATACATCGGCAAGCGCCACAATCCGCATTGGCCGGTCGGGCCGACGCTTGAAGGCAAGGTCGAGCGGATCGCCGCCCCGCGCAAGGCTCTTGCGGATGATGCGCCGCATGTCGGGTGCCACGCCCTTACGCGCGGCCTTTCGCCGGCGGGACCGCCTATCCCTGATCGCACGTGCAAGATCATGCGCGATGATCTCGGCGCGGCGCAGCGTCTCCTCATTCATGAGTTCGCGAAGATCTTTGCGGGTAAACGCATCGGTGCGTGTGGCAAGAAGCCTGCCTTCCGTGCTCTCGACCCCTTCATCGTCAGAACCCGGCGAACCGGATTCTGGCTCGCTGGAAGCATTGCCATCCGCATCTACGCCAAAATGCGGCTGCCAGATCGTCGGGCGGCGCAATTGGGTTCGAATATGGGTCGATTGCCGTGCTTCGCGATGCTGACGGCCCGCATTGAACCAATAGGCGTCAAACAGATCGTCGAATCTGCGCCAATCCTCCGCACCGGTGGCAATCAGTGTTTTTAACGCCAACCGCGCTTGATCGGGGTCAACTGCGTCAACCAGCGCAAGCGCCCCTAGCGCATCCGCCGTTTCACCCGGTCCTGCTTTCATGCCGTTCAGGCGCAGGTGCGCCATGAAGCCGGATACCCGCTCCGCAACGCCGGAGGCGCGAGCGGGAAATCGGGTGACCGTACTCATGCCGCCTTACCGATCAGCCGCTGGAGCACTTCGCCCGGCACGGCGTCCCGGTCCGCAGCGGTCTTGAGCAGACAGACGATGCTCGCCTGAACCGAGGCGGGATCATCGGCCAGATCGTTGACACCAAGCCCCGCAAGTGCCGCCGCCCAGTCGAGCATTTCGGCGACACCGGGCTTCTTTTCCAGCTCCTCGCGCCGCAGCGCCTGAACGACACCGACGATCTGCGTGGCAAGGCGCGGCTCGAGTTGCGGCCCGCGACGGGCGAGGATCGCCAGTTCCGTTTCCTTGTCGGGATAGGAAATATAAGCGTAGAGGCAGCGGCGGCGCAGCGCATCCGACAGGTCGCGCGCCCCATTGGCCGTCAATACGACCATCGGGCGCGACTTGGCTTGAATCGTACCGAGCTCCGGTACGGATACCTGGAAATCTGACAGGATTTCGAGAAGATAAGCTTCGAACTCCTCATCAGCACGGTCGATCTCGTCGATCAGAAGAACAGGCGGCTCGTCTTGTGAAATCGCCTCCAGAAGCGGACGGCGCAACAGGTATTTTTCCGAAAACAGCCGCTCTTCGACGGCACTGGCGGCCTCACCCTCTCCCGCCGCGCGGATCGCCAGCAACTGGCGCTGGTAGTTCCATTCGTAGATCGCGGCGGAAGCATCGAGCCCTTCATAACACTGCAGCCGGATCATCCGTGCGCCGCGCACCTCCGCCAAGGCCTTGGCGATCTCCGTCTTGCCGACGCCGGCCGGCCCTTCAAGAAGAAGGGGCCGCCCAAGCGACAGCGCCAGATAGAGCGCCATGGCCAGATTTTCATCCGCGACGTAGCCGGCCTCGGCGAGTTGAGATTGAAGGTCCCGATGGTTCATTCCAGACAGCCTTTCATGCGTCGTGAACCCGCTTCTCAGCCATGAAGGCCAAGATCATGGGCAACCTTCCAGACACGCCAATGATCATGCGGCATATTTGTCTGGGTCAGGCCGAAAGGCCGGAACGCGTCATGAACCGCATTGGAAAAACAGGGAACGCCGCCGACATTCGGGCTTTCGCCAACGCCCTTTGCGCCGATCGGGTGATGAGGCGATGGAGTGGTCGTCCAGTCCGTTCGATAATTCGGCGTCTCCCAGGCCGACGGCCAGAAGAAATCCATCAGCGTAGCCGTCTTGACGTTGCCGATTTCATCGTAGGCCATCTCCTGGCCCATGGCGATGGCGAGCGCCTCGGTCAATCCGCCGTGGACCTGCCCTTCGATAATCATCGGGTTGATCCGCGTTCCACAGTCGTCCAGCGCATAGAACTGGCGAATGTCGGTGACGCCGGTATCGACATCCACATCGACGACACAGACATAGGCGCCGAAGGGGTACGTCATGTTCGGCGGATCGTAGTAGCTCACCGCCTCAAGTCCAGGTTCCACGCCCGGTATCGCCTGGTTGTAGGAGGCGAAGGCAATCTCCTTCATGGTCTTGAAGCGCTCCGGCGCGCCCTTGACCACAAAGCGGTCCACGTCGAACTCCACGTCGTCGTCATGAACCTCCAGCAGGTAAGCGGCGATCATCTGCGCCTTGGCGCGTATTTTCCGCCCGGCCATTGCGGTCGCTGCACCGGCTACCGGCGTGGAGCGCGACCCGTAGGTACCAAGGCCGTACGGGGCGGTATCAGTGTCGCCTTCTTCTACCGTGATGTCGTCTGCCGGTATGCCGATCTCGGAAGCCAGGATCTGCGCGAATGTCGTCGCGTGTCCCTGCCCCTGGCTGATGGTGCCAAGCCGCGCGATCGCCGATCCTGTGGGGTGGATGCGGATCTCGCAGCTGTCGAACATGCCAAGGCCAAGGATGTCGCAATTCTTCACCGGGCCGGCACCGACGATTTCGGTGAAATGCGTAAGGCCGATCCCCATCAGCTTGCGAGTCTTGCCGGCCTTGAAATCCTCGAGGCGCTTCGCCTGTTCGGCACGCAGGCCCTCGTAGTCGACGGCCTTCATCGCCTTTTCCCAGGCCGCGTGATAGTTGCCTGAGTCGTACTCCCATCCAAGCGCCGACTGATACGGGAACTGGTCGGCGCGGATGAAGTTGATCCGCCGAAGCTCGGCCGCATCCATACCGAGCTTGATTGCAAGCACCTCGATCATCCGCTCGATGAAATAGGCTGCCTCCGTCACCCGGAACGAGCAGCGATACGCCACGCCGCCCGGCGCCTTGTTGGTATAAACGCCGTCGACGGAAAGATATGCGGTCGGGATGTCGTAGGACCCGGTGCAGATGTTCATGAAGCCGGCGGGAAATTTCGTCGGATCCGCGCAGGCGTCGAACGCGCCGTGGTCGGCGGTCGTGTGGCACCAGAGACCGGTAATCTTGCCGTCCTTCGTCGCGGCGATCTTGCCCTTCATCCAGTAATCGCGGGCAAAGGCGGTGGACGTCAGGTTCTCGATCCGGTCTTCCACCCATTTCACCGGCTTGCCGGTCACGATGGAAGCGACGACGGAGCAGATATAACCCGGATAGACGCCGACCTTGTTGCCGAAACCGCCGCCGATATCGGGCGATATGACCCGAATATTGTGCTCGGCAATGCCCGAAATGAGCGAGGCAACGGTGCGCACCGCATGCGGCGCCTGGAAGGTGCCATAGAGCGTGAGCTTGTCGTTCACCTTGTCCATGGAAGCAACGCAACCGCATGTCTCAAGCGGGCAAGGGTGCGTGCGATGGTAGTAAATCATCTCCTCGGCCACGACATCGGCCCCGGCAAGCACGGCTTCCGTCGCCGCCTTGTCGCCCTGCTCCCAGGTGAAGATGTGGTTGTTGTGCCTGCGAGGGCCGTGGGCGCCTTCCATCTGGTCGCGAATATCTTCCCGCAGCACCGGCGCATCGGCATCGAGCGCCTTGAAAGGATCGACGATAACGGGCAGCTCTTCGTATTCAACCTCGACAAGCTCAACCGCATCCGCCGCGATATAGCGGTCCTCGGCGATGACGAAGGCCACCTCCTGTCCCTGGAACAGGACCTTGCCGTCTGCAAGCACCATCTGTTTGTCGCCCGCAAGTGTCGGCATCCAGTGCAGGCCGAGCGGCTCCAGATCTGCTGCGGTAAGTACGGCAACCACTCCCGGCAGCGCGCGTGCCGCATCGGCGTTTATCGAAACGACCTTTGCGTGCGCATAAGGAGAGCGGACAAAATCGCCGAACAGCATTCCGTCGAGCTTGATGTCGTCGACGTAATTGCCCTTGCCCTGCGTGAAGCGAACATCCTCGACCCGTTTTCGCGCGGTCCCGAGACCTTTAAGGGCGGTGGCGCGGTCTTCCCTGGTTTGCGTTGCCTCGGTCATTGCGCAGCCTCCTTCGCAGCGTTCAACTCGGCCGCGGCGGCCAGGATCGCCTTGACGATATTCTGATATCCCGTGCAGCGGCACAGGTTGCCCGACATGCCGAAGCGAACCTCCTCTTCGCTCGGGTTCGGGTTTTCCTGAAGCAGGCGATGGGCGCGGGTAATCATGCCCGGCGTGCAAAAACCGCACTGGAGACCATGATGCTCGCGAAACATCTCCTGAAGCACGCCGAGCGTGCCGTCTTCATTCACCAGCCCCTCGACCGTGGTGACATTCGCCCCGTTCGCCTGGGCCACGAAAACCGTGCAGGCTTTCACGGACTTGCCATTCAGATCGACCGTGCATGCCCCGCAGTGGGTCGTTTCGCAGCCGATATGCGGCCCTGTGACGTTCAGTTCCTCGCGCAGGAAATGGATCAGCAGCATGCGCGGTTCGGCCAGCGCTTCCACTTCCTTTCCGTTCACCGTCATCTTGACATGCATCTTCGACATCTGTCCCTCCCGCTCAGCTGGCACGGCTTTGCGCGCGCTCGATCGCGCGGCGGAGAACGACGCCCGCGAGATGTTTCTTGAATTCCGCCGGCCCGCGATTGTCCGACGCCGGATTGATGGCGGCCATCGCCGCGTTTACCGCGCCTTCGACATCGCCGTTCGTCAGCGCGTCATTGGCCTCGGTCGACCAGACCGGCGTGTCGCCCAGGTTCGTCATCGCAATGGATGCGCCGGCTTTACCAATCATCACTGCCGCTGCGGCTGTCGCGTAGTCGCCGATCTTGCGCTTCTGCTTTTCATATGCGTAGCCCGTGCCGGCATCGGGTTTCGGAAAGATAACGCGGCTCAGTATCTCGTCGTCCGCAAGAGCCGTAAAATAGGCGCCTTCATAAAACTCTCGCGCCGCAATCCGCCTTGTCCCCTTTTCCCCTGCAACCTCATAGGTCGCATTAAGGCACTGCATGAGCCCCGGCATATCGTTACCCGGGTCGCCATTCGCGACGTTTCCGCCGATCGTGCCGACATAGCGCACCTGCGGATCGGCGATCTGCAACGCGGCCTCCCGGATAATCGGAACCGCCGTGGCAAGTGCCTTGTCGTCGATCAATTCATGCTGCGTGACCATCGCGCCGATGGAAATTTCACCGCCTGAAATGGATATGCCCTTGAGCTCGCCCACATCCTGGAGGTCGACCAGATGCTCCGGGTTTGCCATGCGCAGCTTCATCATCGGGATCAGGCTGTGCCCTCCCGCAAGCACACGCGCTTCGTCGCCGAAGCGGGTCAGAAGACCAGCCGCCTCTGTCAGGGTCGACGGTCGATGATATTCGAACACACCAGGAATCATGTCCCTGTTTCCTCCCTGCCGGCGCGCCATTATCCGGCGCTTGCAATCGCTTTGCGTGTCCTCCCGGGGACTTCGCCACTCCGCAATTTCAACGATGTTGATCTTACTTGTGCTCCGCATGCAATACGCACCGCACCAATGCAACTACATCTTTTTCATCAAACATATTATGGCGTTACGTAAATTCTTATCAGGATATTATTATGATAGATTTAAAATATATTAATGATTACAATATCATAATACTTTTTCGTACGCTACCGCAACGCAAATAACCTCTTTTCGCATTAGACTGTCGAAATAGACATCGAATTCCATAAAATTGAAGAATTTCAGCGACCTTTGGCTTGATATACCAAGCGGGAGTCGGGCGTGCATAGCGGCTTCTTCCTGAGGCCTGTTACTCAGCCCGTCGGTGCTTCGGCTTTTTCGCTCGTCCTGGCGTTTTCTTCCGCTGGCTCGCCCGGCGTATCCGCGCCCTTGTATTGGCCTTTTACGCGTTCGCGCAGGATCTGCATCACCACGTAAAGCACCGGGATCAGGATCACTCCGATGGTTGTCGCGAGGAACATGCCGCCAAACACGGCAAAACCGATGGCTTTCTGGCTGGCCGCTCCTGCGCTTGACGCCGTCATCAGCGGAACGACGCCAAGAAGGAACGAGAGCGCCGTCATCATGACAGCACGGAAACGCAAGTGCGCGGCTTCCGCTGCCGCCGCCAGGATGGATTTTCCGCCCGCCCGCTGCTCCATGGCGAACTCCACGATCAGAATCGCGTTTTTCGCTCCGAGCCCGACAAGCATCACCATGCCGATCTGCGTGTAGAGATTGACATCGCCTCCGGTCACGAGAACCGCCAGGAACGCACCGAGAAGCGCCACCGTTACGGACATCAGGATCGCCACAGGCATCGACCAGCTTTCGTACTGGGCGACCAGGAAGAGATAGGCAAAGAGGATCGAAAGAAGCAGGACGAAGACCACGATCGCCCCGGCTCCCTTCTGTTGCAACGCCGTACCTGTCCATTCGTAGGCATAGCCAGGCGGCAGGGCCTCGATCGCCGCGCTTTCCATGCTGTTGATCACGGTACCGGTCGAAGCACCGGGCCTTGGCTCCGCGTTCACCGATGCGGAGCGGAACATGTTGTAACGGTTGATCATCTGCGGCCCCAGGACGTTGTCCACCGCAACGAGCGTGCGAAGCGGAACCATTTCGCCCGTGTTGGAACGCACATAGAGCTGAGAGATATCCTCCACGCGGTTCCTGAACGCGCCCTCCGCCTGGATCATGACCTTGTAAACGCGCCCGAAAAGGTTGAAATCATTGACGTAATAAGACCCAAGATAGGCCTGGAGCGTCAGAAACACATCGGACACATTTACGCCGAGGGTCTTCGCCTTCTCCCGGTCGAGGTCCACGAAAACCTGGGGAACATTGGAGCGGAAGGTCGAGTATGCCTGCCCAATTCCGGGAGACTGGTTGGCCGAATACACCAGCGAACCGGCAGCAGAAGCAAGATCTTGCGGCGTGCCACCGCCGGTCTGCTGCAGCTTCATCTCCACGCCGCCCGTCGTGCCGAGGCCGGGGATTGGCGGTGCGTTGAACGCGATGATATTGGCGCTGGCGATGGTGGAAAATTCCTGCCAGAGCCTCGCCAGGATTGAATCCACCTTCAGCGAAGGTTCCTGCCGCTCATCCCAGGGCGTCAGTGTTACGATCAGCATTGCGCCGTTCGGCAGCAGGCCGCTGTTCAGGATGCTGTAGCCGTTCACCGTCACGACATGGGCAATGCCTTCGACATTCTCAAGTCGTGTCTCGATATCCTGCGTTACCGCTTCCGTGCGCTCCAGTGCGGACCCGTCCGGAAGCTGTACGTCGACCATCAGGTAACCCTGGTCCTCCAGCGGCAGAAAGCCTGAAGGCAGCCGCCCACTCAACAGGACTATGCCCCCGATGATGATCGCAACCGCGATGATGCCGACAAAGGAGCGCCTGACCAGACGGCCAACGACACCTGTGTAGCCGTTCCGCACCCGGTCGATGCCGCGATCGAAGACGGCGAATATTCCCGTGGCCTGAGAGCGCTGTTTCAGCACGAGCCCGCAAAGCGCCGGCGAAAGCGTCAATGCATTGATCGAGGAAATAACCACGGATACGGAGATGGTGACGGCGAACTGCGAATAAAGCCGGCCGGTGATGCCCGGCATGAAGATTGTCGGCACGAAAACCGCCAGGAGCACAAGCGTCGTCGCAACGACGGGGCCTGTAATCTGGCCCATGGCCTTTGCGGTCGCTTCCTTGGCGGCCAGCCCCTCCTCCGCCATGATGCGCTCGACGTTTTCCACGACGACGATGGCATCATCCACGACGATACCGATCGCAAGCACAAGCGCGAACAGGCTGATCGTGTTGAGCGACATTCCGAATGCCAAAAGCACTGCGAATGTGCCGATCAACGATACCGGTATCGCGACGACGGGAATGATCGTTGCCCGCCAGTTTCCAAGGAAGATGAACACCACGGAAACCACGAGCATGAACGTCAGCATCAACGTGGAGATCACATCGTTGAGCGATTGCTCCACGAAATCCGTCGTGTTGAAGGGCACGGAATATTCGATATCTTCGGGAAACGACCTTGCCAGTTCTTCAAGTCTGCTCAACGCTCCCTCGGCAACCGCAAGCGCATTGGCGCCGGGCGCCTGGTAGATCGCGAGAACCGTGGAAGATTGGCCATCGTATTTGCCGCTCGCGGCATAAATCTGCGAGCCGAGATCGACACGGGCCACATCGCCAATGCGCACGATGGCCCCGTCGGCGCCGGTGCGCAGGACGATATTTTCGAACTCCTCGACCGAATCGAGCCGCCCCTTCGCCTTGATCGTGTATTGAAACTGCTGGCCTGCCGGAACCGGCGGCGCCCCGATTTCGCCGGCTGCAACCTGAATATTCTGGTCCTGAATGGCCGTGATGAAATCCGAAGGCGTCATGCCAAGGCTTGCCATGCGGTTGGGATCGAGCCAGATGCGCATGCCATAGGCGAAATCCGTCAGTACTTCCGCCTTGCCGACGCCGTTCACGCGGGCAAGCGTATCCTTCAGGTTGATCGAGGCATAATTCGACAGGAAAACTTCGTTATAGGTGCCGTTCGGCGAATAGAGCGTGATGACAAGCAACATGTTCGTGCTGGCTTTTTGCACCGTCACGCCGTTCTTCGTTACCTCGCTCGGCAGCTGGCTTGTCGCCTGGCTCACCCTGTTCTGCACGTTGACGGTGGCGATGTCCGGATCCGTGCCGACGTTGAAGGTCACATTCAGCGAATAATTGCCCGAATTGGTGCTGTTGGACGACATATAGATCATGTCGTCCACGCCGTTGACCTGCGCTTCGATGGGGGCTGCGACCGTTTCTTCCAGCACTTCGGAGTTTGCGCCGGTATAGGTCGCGCTAACATTCACCACAGGTGGGGTGATTTCGGGAAACTGTGCGACGGGAAGCGCGATGTATCCGAGGATGCCTGCGATGGTGATGACGAGTGAAATTACCAACGCAAACTTGGGCCGGTAGATGAAGAATGCGGAAAACATCCTGCCTTACCCCGCCGGCTGGTCGCTCAACACTGCGTTTACCGGCACGCCGGGCCGCACCTTCTGCAACCCCTGAACAATAACCCTGGTGCCCTCCTGTAATCCTTCCTTGACGACGAAATCACCTCCGACCTGCTCGCCAAGCTCCACGTAGCGTTGCTCGACCATCTCCTGATCGGTGATCGCAAGCACAAACGGGCCCTTTTGATCGCGCTGGATCGCGGCTTGCGGAACGACCACTGCCTCGGTAGTCACCGGCGCTTCGATGGTGACCGTCACGAAGGTTCCCGGCACAAGGATCTTGCTATCGTTCTCGAACTGGCCTCGAACCGAGATCGTGCCGGTGTTCGGATCGACGACATTGTCGATGAACACAATCCGCCCGCTTTCATCGAAGGTTTCGCCATTCGGGAGCAACAATCTCAAGTTGGGCAGCCTATCCTTGGCACTGGGGTCGTCAGGATCGGTGCCGGTAGTCTTTATGGCGTTCAGCAAATCCCGTTCGCTGACGGAAAAGCTCACATAAACGGGCGCCTGGCTTATCAATCGGGTGACCGGTTCCGCGCTCGGTCCCACCACATCGCCAACGCTGTAGACCACCTTGCCGATCCGCCCGTCGAAGGGCGCCTTTATATCCGTGTAACCAAGGTTTAGCTCTGCTTGGGTCAGTGCTGCCTTCGAAGCTTCCACAGCCGCATCCGCCTGCTGCTTTGCCGCCAGCGTCGCCTCGTATTTCGCCTTTGAAACATGCCCCTTCTGGTAGAGATCCTCATCTCTTTCCAGATCCGCCACCTTTAGCGCGGCATCCGCTTCCGCCTTTGCAACCTCGGCTTTTGCGGACAGGAGCGCAGCCTGATAGGGCGCCTTTTCGATCGTGAAAAGGATCTGATCCTTTTTGACGACAGCGCCGTCCTTCACATCCTTGGTTTCCAGAAAGCCCGAAACCCGGGCTACCAGTTCAGCGTCATCCACGGCTTGTATCTGGCCGACGAACTGCGCGGAACGGCGCACTTCCTGTTCGCGCGCCGCCGAAACCTGCACCGACGGGGCTTCCGGCGTGCTCTCGGCCCGCTGGTCATCCTGACACCCGGCCAGAATTGCCGCAGCGGCCATTATCCGGAGGAAACGGAAGGCTCCCGAACGGAGAAATAAATTTTCAGGCATCTGGCCTCCCGCCTCTCCCACACGCGGCGCAGAAAATTACGCCACGTCAGATTATTCGGGAAGCTGCGGAACACAAACCTAAAATTTCACTGTTCGCCAAGCCTTAGACGAAAACGCACCCGCCCGGCTAAGGGTTAAGAGCCGCCTCGAGAGCAAAGAGGCACTCTAGTCGAAAATCAGGGAAAGGCCGAAACACCCGGATGCCGGAACGACAACGCCGGCTTGCGATCGATAGAAGCGAATACCGGCATCCCTCAGGTAGGCTTCAAGAGTATCCCGGTCTTCCACGATCATTCGAATGGCCGCGATCGATGGGGAAATACCGGATGCATCGGCTGCCTCGCCGCCGTAGAGAGCCCGGTAGCCCGCAGGTGTGAGCAGATCGATATCCCCGCGTGGCGTCGAAATCTCGATGCCAAGGCTTGTCGTGCGTGTTTCCCGAATGCCTGTGAAGGTCGAAAAGAAGATGTGGTGCTCCGCCGGTTCGTCCACGACGATGACCACGGCGGAAATCTCAGTTACCGAATTGGGATGCTTTTGGAACTTGGGTTGCCAGAAATTCGTCGGGAATCGATGATGGCAGGTAAAGAAGCCAATGTCTGGCGCGCGCTCGTCACGCGTGAAAGTCAGATCGAATGCGACCTTGCGTTCGCTGCCATCGGGACTCTTTGCAATGCGTTCGAATGAGAACGGTTTGAATGACGGAAGCCCCGCCTTTTCAAAGGTTTGTTTGTCCTCCTTGGGATCACTGCTTTCCACCACCAACATCGAGCCACCTTCGCGTTGCTCGAGGAAATCGCGGTTGAAAGCGCCGAAAGAAAACGCTCCTTCGCCCGCATTGGGAATGAGCGTCTCATCGCCAACCGACAGGAGTTCAAAGAAAAAACCGTTCAGTTGAACCAGCCGGTTGACCGTTCCCCAAGGATGACGTGCCAGCGGCGTCAGCGTGAAGCCGATGTTCTCGAGAAAGGCCGACGCGGCCGCGATATCCCGGACTGCCCAGACGACATGATCGAGACCGCGCTCAAGGCTTCTCACCGCCCGCCCCATCAGACCAGACGGCTTTTTTCGACCGCAGCCGAAATAAAGGAAGCGAACAGCGGATGCGGCTCGAACGGGCGCGACTTGAGCTCGGGATGATACTGGACGCCTATGAACCAGGGGTGATCATCAATTTCGACTGTCTCCGGCAACACACCATCAGGCGAAGTTCCGGCAAAGCGCAGTCCCGCCGCTTCCAGCCTCTCTCGGTAGGCGATATTGACCTCGTAGCGGTGCCTATGACGTTCGGAAATCTCGGTTGAGCCATAGATCGAGGCGATCTTGGATCCATCCTCGAACCGCGCGGGATAGGCGCCAAGGCGCATCGTGCCTCCAAGATCGCCCTCCGCATTGCGAATTTCCACCTGGTTGCCCCGCATCCATTCCGTCATGAGCCCGACAACAGGTTCGTCCGTTGGGCCGAACTCGGTCGAATTGGCATCATCGATCCCGGCCAGGTTGCGGGCAGCCTCGATAACGGCCATCTGCATGCCGAAACAAATCCCGAAATACGGGATTTTATGAGTTCGCGCGAAACCCGCCGCAGCGATCTTGCCTTCCGAACCACGCTCACCGAAGCCGCCCGGCACCAGAATGCCGTTGACGTTTTCAAGCCATGGCGATGGATCTTCCTTTTCGAAGATTTCCGATTCAATCCACTCGAGATTGACGCGGACATGATTGGCTATGCCCCCGTGCACAAGCGCCTCGATCAGCGACTTGTAGGCGTCTTTAAGCACCGTGTACTTGCCGACGATCGCGATCGTGACATCGCCTTCCGGGTTCTTGATGGTGTGGGAAATTTCCCGCCAGCGGTCGAGATTCGGAGCCGGCGCACCTGTAAGTCCGAATGCGGCCAGCACTTCATCGTCAAGCCCTTCCTCGTGATAGGCCATCGGCACATCGTAGATCGATGCCACATCGTAGGCGGGTATGACCGCACCTTCCCTCACGTTGCAGAATAGCGAGAGTTTTCGTCGCTCATTCTCGGGGATTTTCCGGTCACAACGCACCATCAAGATATCGGGCTGGATACCAATGGAGCGGAGCTCTTTCACCGAGTGCTGCGTCGGTTTGGTCTTTAATTCTCCGGCGCTCGGGATGAAGGGCATCAGCGTCAGGTGGATAAAGACAGCGTGTCCACGCGGCAATTCGTTGCCAAGCTGGCGGATCGCCTCGAAAAACGGCAGGCCTTCGATGTCGCCAACGGTGCCGCCGATTTCAACGAGAACGAAATCATAACCTTCGTTACCGTCGAGCACGAAATTCTTGATTTCGTCGGTTACGTGGGGAATCACCTGCACGGTCCCGCCGAGGTAATCGCCCCGCCGCTCCTTGGCGATGATATCCTGATAAATCCGCCCCGTGGTAATGTTGTCCATGCGGTTCGCTGGACGACCGGTGAAGCGTTCGTAATGGCCGAGGTCGAGATCGGTTTCGGCCCCGTCATCGGTTACGAAACACTCGCCGTGCTGATACGGGCTCATGGTGCCCGGATCGACATTGAGGTAGGGATCGAGCTTGCGAAGCCTGACCTTATAGCCGCGCGCCTGAAGCAAAGCGCCCAGGGCTGCAGAGGCCAAGCCCTTTCCAAGGGAGGAAACCACGCCGCCGGTGATGAAGATGTAACGCGCCATGGACCATTACCATATCGCTTCGCGACGGATTAAACCGCCGGAATTTTTTGTAACACACAGAAAAGCGCCCCGCGAAACGCGCGCAGGGCGCCCTGTTCGAATTCAGAAGGATCCCCGCCGCTTATTGCGCGGCGGGCACCTGCGGACCGCTCGGCGCCGGAGCCTGCTGCGGCTGGCCCTGCCCTTTGAGCTGGTCGAGAATTCCCTGGCCGTTGCCGGATGCATCCCCTGCCGGTGCGGAGGCACCATTCGGCGCGGCATCGAGGATCGACGCGGGACGATCATCATTGCGCGCGAGGATAGCGAGCGCCAGCGAGGTGATGAAAAACAGAAGGGCGAGAATTCCGGTCGCGCGGGTCAGCACATTCGCGCTGCCGCGGCTTGACATGAGGCCGCCGCCACCGCCGCCAATCCCCAGAGCACCCCCTTCGGAGCGCTGCAGCAGGACCACGAGCACGAGTGCGAGCACGACCATCAAGTGTATGACGATGATTACGGTTTCCATCGAAAGCCAGTCTTGTCCGTGGAATTGAGGCGCCTTCTACACGAATGCGCCGAGGCTTTCCACCCTTGCCACGAATAAATGATCACCTGTCGGGCAAACTTCAACGATAAGCGGCAATGATGCCCAGAAAATCCGCGGCCTTCAGGCTTGCTCCGCCCACAAGCGCACCGTTGACATTGTCCACACCCATGAGCTCGGCTGCGTTGGCGGGTTTGACCGAACCGCCGTAGAGAATGCGCATTGCGGCTCCCTCCGCACCGAAACGTTCGGAAAGCTTCTGCCTGATAAAGGCATGGACGTCGGCCACATCGTCGGCGGTTGGCGTAAGGCCGGTGCCGATCGCCCAGACCGGCTCATAGGCGATCACGGTATTTTCTGATCTTGCCCCATTGGGGGTCGAGCCGGCGAGTTGCTCGGCGACAACCTGAAGCGTCTGCCCGCTTTTGCGCTCCGATTCGGTCTCGCCGATGCAGATGATGGCGACAAGACCCGCCCGCCAGGCAGCTTCCGCCTTTTTCATCACGACTTCATTGCTTTCGCCATGGTCGGCACGGCGCTCGGAATGACCAACAATCACGGCACTTGCGCCGGCATCGGCCAACATCTCCGCCGAAATATCGCCGGTATGCGCGCCTTTTTCGCTCCAGTGGCAATCCTGCCCGCCGATCGCGAGCAAACCGTCCGCGGCATTTGCGGCAGATGCGACAAGTGTTGCCGGCGGGCAGACCATGACATCCGTATTCGCGCTTCCGCCCGCCAGACCGGTCTTCAATGCTTCCATTTCGACA
The DNA here is from genome assembly GCF_013266695.1 of Hongsoonwoonella zoysiae. Lineage (GTDB taxonomy): Bacteria > Pseudomonadota > Alphaproteobacteria > Rhizobiales > Stappiaceae > Hongsoonwoonella > Hongsoonwoonella zoysiae. Next base: position 511,710 of record NZ_JABRXF010000002.1, on the reverse strand, counting down.
AGGCTTTCGGATACCCCGTTCATTTTCCAGTTTCCCGCCACCAGCGGCTTGATGCTGCGCGACATGAGTTTTTATCCCGTTTCCCGATTGTCTTGCGGCAATGTGCTATCAGAATCGTAAGACGGATCAAGCTTGCTTCTCTGAGAAGCAAATTCCGTCACCGTTGAGATTTCCCATCCGGCGCGCCTTGCCCCGTCAAACCGGCCTCACTATTATCCGCCAACTTTCCAGCCCGCCTGCAATATGGAAGGCGGGCTTGACCAGACTGTCCAGGAACGGAATTCGGAAATGCTCGATGCACTGCGCAACAGCGCGAAATCATGGCTCGCCAAGCTCTTAATCGGTCTGCTCGTCATGAGTTTCGCGATCTGGGGAATATCGGGCAACCTGCTGACCATCGGAGGCGGCAACATCGCCACCGTCGGCGACCAGAAGATAACGGCGATCGAATTCGAAAACGCCTATCGCCGCAGGCTTGACGTGCTAGGCCGGCAACTCGGACGGCCGATCACCCCCGCGCAGGGCGCAGCCTTTGGCGTTCCCGGACAGGTCCTTGGACAGCTCGTCGCAGAAGCCGCGCTCAACGAGGTTGCACAGGATCTGAATCTCGGCATTTCGGATGAAGAGCTCCTGACACTCATTCAAAGAGATCCATCCTTCCAGAGCGCTTCGGGCGGATTCGACCGCAACCGACTGGCTCAGCTTCTTGCGGCGAACCAGGTCACGGAAGACGAATTCGTCGAAAGCCGCCGTCTTCTTGCGCGCCGCCAGCAACTCGCCGAAGGACTTGCGGGCGGCGTGAACGCGCCCGAGGTTTTCCTGGAGGCAGTGCACAGACACGCCAATGAAACCCGTGTGGTGCGTTATATGGACCTTGCGCCGGAACTTACGGGCGAAATTGCCATGCCGGACGAAGCAACGCTCGAAGCTTTTTTCGATGAGAACAAGGGAGAGTTCCGAGCACCGGAATACCGAGCCGTGAGCATCCTCGAAGTCACGCCGGAAAAAATTGCCCGTCCGGAAGAGGTTTCTACGGATGCTGTGCGTGATGCTTACGAGCGTTCGCAAAGCCGGTTCGGCGAGCCTGAAAAGCGGCGCATCCTGCAAATCACATACGATAGTGCCGAGGCGGCCGCCGAGGCGGCGGCGAAGCTCGCTTCTGGCACCACATTTGAAGACCTCCTGGAAGAGCAATCCTTGACGGAAGAAGATGCCGATCTCGGACTGATCGCCAGGGACGCCCTGTTCGATTCCGCTATTGCGGATGCAGCATTCGCGCTTCGGGAAGGCGAAACATCCGGCGCGATCGACGGACGTCTTACGGATGTAATCGTAAAAGTGAGCCAAGTTCAGCCTGCACGCACACGGCCGCTGGAGGAAGTTGAGGATACATTGCGCCAGGAACTTGCCGAGGCGACTGCGGAACGCGAGGTGCTGGACCTGCATGACGAGGTTGAAGATGCGCGCGCAGGCGGCGCAACGCTTGCCGAAGTCGCGGATCGTTTTGGCCTTGAGCTTCGAAAGCTTGCCCCTTTCGACAGCGCAGGCTCCGCAGAGGATGGAACCGAGGCGCAGCTTCCGGACGTGAGAGATTTCATCTCGGAAGTCTTTCAGAGCGATGTCGGCGTCGAAAACGACCCGCTGCAGGTGGGCCGCCGCGGATTTTTGTGGTTTGAAGTCAATGAAGTGACGCCAGAACGAGAACGGGAACTCGACGAGGTGCGCGATCAGGTCGTCGAACGCTGGATGAGCCGTGAGCGCGCGAAAAGGCTGGACGAGATCGCAAAAACCGCGAAGGACGAACTCGACAGCGGCAAGACGCTCGAAGAGGTCGCTGCCGGCCTCGGAGTGGAGGTCAAGATCTCTGAACCTTTCACTCGCGGCAACCCCTCCGGCGATCTTACGGCGGCGGCTGTTTCCGCTGCTTTTTCCGGACCGCAGGGTACTATCGCGGGCGCCGAAGGCAAGGACGGCCATCGATTGCTGCTCGCCGTTGACGAAGTATCGGCACCCGCATTTTTTGCAGAAGCCGGCGAAGTTGCTCAACTCGGCCAGCGGCTGGCGCAAGATCTGCAGGATTCCATCGTCGCCCAATATGTTGGCGCCATGGAAAATCGGGTTGGTGTTAGCATTGACCAGGCCGCCCTCTCCAGGGTGCTTGGTTTGGGAGCCACCGATGGTTGAACCGCGTCAATCCGTGGAATACCGGAGAAGTGCGAGATTGAGGGGGAGCCGAACGTGACCAATCTGAAGGCGTTGATAGGGCGCGTTGCCGGAGGCGCCGCACTGACGCGTGATGAAGCCGAACGTGCATTCGACATAATCATGTCGGGTGAGGCAACGCCGGCGCAGATCGGCGGTTTCCTGATGGCGTTGCGGGTGCGCGGCGAAACCGTCGACGAGATCGCGGGCGCCGTCGCCACCATGCGCGCCAAGGCATTGCCGGTTGATGCGCCGGAAGACTCCGTTGATGTCGTTGGCACCGGCGGCGATGCCTCGGGGACCTACAATATTTCCACCTGTTCGGCCTTCGTCGTCGCAGGCGCTGGCGTGCCGGTCGCCAAGCACGGCAATCGCTCACTTTCCTCCAAATCGGGTGCGGCCGATGTACTGATGGCACTCGGCGTCGATGTGAACATTCCGCCGGAAACAATAGCCACCTGCATTCGCGAGGCAGGCGTCGGTTTCATGTTCGCGCCGAACCATCATTCGGCGATGAAACACGTCGGGCCGGCACGAACGGAACTTGGTACCCGGACGATTTTCAACCTGCTCGGACCGCTCACGAATCCTGCGGGTGTCAAGCGCCAGATGGTCGGCGTATTTGCCGAGGAATGGGTTCTGCCGATTGCCGAAGTTCTGAGGAACCTCGGCACCGAGGCCGCCTGGGTGGTCCACGGTGCGGGCGGACTTGACGAGATTAGCACTATCGGCCCGACGACGGTCGCCGCCCTCAATGGCGGGGAGATCACGCAATTTGCCGTGTCTCCTGAAGAAGTCGGGTTACCTGTCGTCCAGCCCGCCGCGCTCAAGGGCGGTGAAGGCCCGGAAAACGCGCGTGCGCTTCTCGACGTACTTGATGGAAACCACTCGTCTTACCGCGATGTAGTGTTGATGAATGCGGGCGCTACCCTCGTGGTCGCCGGCAAGGCCGCGGATCTTGCCGAAGGGGTGGAGCTTTCGAAGAAATCGATCGACTCCGGCGCGGCCCGCAATTGTCTGAAGCGTCTGGTCGCAATATCGAACGGTTGAGGCAAATGGCCGATATTCTCAAGAAAATCGAAGCCTACAAGCGGGAAGAGATTGCCGCCGCAAAGGCTGTTATTTCGGAGACGGCGATACGCAATCACGCGGAAGAGGCAGAGCCGGCGCGCGGGTTCATCCGCGCATTGGAAGCGAAACACGCCAAAGGCGAATACGCGCTGATCGCGGAAATCAAGAAGGCGAGCCCTTCCAAGGGATTGATCAGAGCGGATTTCGATCCGCCGACCCTTGCGAAAGCATATGAAGCCGGAGGTGCGGCTTGTCTTTCAGTCCTGACCGATACGCCATCGTTCCAGGGCAGGCCGAAGTTTTTGACGACGGCGCGCGATGCGGTTTTCCTGCCTGCGCTCAGGAAGGACTTTCTGTTCGAACCCTATCAGGTGTTCGAGGCGCGCGCCTGGGGAGCGGATTGCATCCTCATCATCATGGCGGCGGTTGACGACGCGGTCGCGGCCGAGCTCGAAGACGTGGCGATGGGCCTTGATATGGACGTGCTGGTCGAGGTGCACGACGAAGCCGAATTGGAGCGTGCGCTGAACCTTAAGACGCAGCTGATCGGCATAAACAACCGGAACCTGAAGACGTTCGAGACGACGCTGGAAACGAGCGAACGACTTGCGCCTATGGTGCCGAAAGAGCGTATCGTCGTAGGCGAATCGGGCCTGTTCACACCGAACGACCTTGAGCGCATGGATGCCGTCGGCATCGAAACATTCTTGATCGGCGAAAGCCTGATGCGGCAAGCGAATGTCGAGGCGGCAACACGCACGCTCCTCAACCGAGCCTTCGTTAAGGCGAGTTGACGCGTATGGCAGAGGATAAACCCAAGCTCACTCACATCGACCAAAGCGGCGCCGCCAGTATGGTCGACGTCTCGGAAAAGGACACGACATCCCGTACGGCTGTGGCCCGTGGCGAGATCCGGATGAAAGTGCAAACGCTGGAAATGATCCTCTCCGGCAATGCCAAGAAGGGTGACGTGCTTGGGGTGGCCCGCATTGCCGGGATCATGGCGGCCAAACGCACGCATGAACTCATCCCGCTGTGTCACCCCCTGCCCCTGTCGAAGGTCACGATAGAGATTGACCCCGACGATACGCTTCCGGGCTTCGTCGTGACGGCAACGACAAAGGTTTCCGGCCAGACCGGCGTTGAGATGGAGGCGCTGACGGCCTGTTCGCTCGCATGTCTCACGATCTATGACATGGCAAAGGCGGTCGACCGGGGCATGACCGTCGGTGAAATCCGGCTCCTGGAAAAAAAGGGCGGCAAATCCGGACACTGGCGCCTCGCCGACGAGCACGATGAAGGTGAAGATTGAACGTATGTCGCTGATTTCCGTCGACGAGGCCCTTGGCCGGCTGCTTTCCGACATAAAGCCGCTGGAGGGAGAAGAGGTTCCGCTTGCAGAGGCGAACGGACGGATTTTGGCGGCACCGCTTTCCGCACGACGCACGCAACCGCCTTTTCCCGCATCCGCGATGGACGGTTACGCAGTGCGTGCCGCCGATATCATGCAAGTACCGGCCGATTTGAAAATCATAGGCGAAGCGCCCGCTGGCCACGGATTTTCAGGGAGCATCGGGCCGGGTGAAACGGTTCGCATCTTCACCGGTGCGCCGGTGCCGGAAGGTGCCGATACTATCCTGATCCAGGAGAATGCCCGGCGCGACGGAAACAGGGTCACCGCGTTGGAGGCTCTCTCTCAAGGCAGTTTCGTACGCAAGGCAGGTCTCGATTTTGTCGAAGGCCAGGAACTCCTTACGGCCGGGCGGCGATTGAATTTCCGCGATATCGCTCTGGCGGCGGCAATGAACCATGCGTGCGTACCAGTGGTACGAAAGCCTCGTATCGCGATCCTTGCAACAGGCGATGAACTGGTGCTCCCGGGCCAGAATCCGGGTGCGGACCAGATAATCGCTTCGAACAGTTTCGGCGTGGCTGCATTCGTAGAGGACTGCGGTGGAATAGCTGTCGATCTTGGAATTGCCGCCGATACCGAGGAGGCTCTCGCAGAAAAAATCCGCAAAGCCGCCGACGCCAAAGTGGATATCCTGGTAACGCTCGGCGGCGCCTCGGTTGGTGACCATGACCTCGTGCAGGACGCTCTTGGTGCCGAGGGCATGGAACTTGCCTTCTGGCGTATTGCAATGCGTCCCGGCAAGCCGCTCATGGCCGGTCATATCGGCCCTATGCGCGTGCTTGGGTTACCCGGCAACCCGGTATCGAGCCTTGTCTGTTCGCTTTTGTTCCTGAAGCCCCTACTTTTTGCCATACAGGGCGCGGATATACCGTCACGAAAGCTGGAAACCGCCCGGCTCGGAACAGATCTTGGCGAAAACGACCGTCGCGAGGACTACCTCCGTGCCCGGCTTTCCCGCGACGAACATAATGACCTCGTCGCAACCGCATTTGGCCGTCAGGACTCTTCCATGCTTGCCACCATGACAGCCGCAGATGCGCTTATCGTTCGCTCCCCGTACGCACCTGCCGCCAAAAGCGGCGAAATTGTGCCGATCCTGCGCCTCGATAGCCGGTAACCCGTCCTTAACGGTTGCGGAACACAGTAGGAACAGCTAGGGTACGTTCATGATTTGTTTCAACTGAGTCTCCTGCGCTACAGCGCGAGAGACTTTGTCGGGCCGGGAAATTGCAATCGCAATCTTAAGAGGCGCCGGCAAATGAAGCGTGGGGACGGCGCAGATGCTGACGCGCAAGCAGCACGAACTTTTGATGTTCATCCACGAGCGGCTGAAGGAAACCGGTGTTCCTCCTTCTTTCGACGAAATGAAGGAAGCTTTGGACCTTCGGTCCAAATCCGGCATCCATAGGCTCATAACGGCACTTGAGGAGCGAGGCTTTATCCGCCGGCTGCCAAACCGTGCGCGCGCTTTGGAGGTGTTGAAACTCCCTGATTCCTATCAGCCTGGTCTTGCGGCTCAGCGTGGAGGCGGCTTCTCGCCTGCGGTTATCGAAGGTTCGCTGGGCAAGCCCAGGCAGCGCGAATTTATCGAGGATGAGGCCGCCGCAAGCGGCGATATCGTTTCAATCCCGGTTATGGGCCGTATTGCGGCAGGCGTTCCCATAGAAGCTATTCAAAACCATAGCTACACGGTTCCGATACCGGCCAACTTGATCGGGGGTGGAGAGCATTTTGCCCTGGAAGTGCGCGGCGATTCCATGATCGAGGCCGGAATTCTCGATGGAGATACGGTTGTCTTGCGCAAATGCGACAGCGCGGACAGCGGCGATATCGTGGTGGCCCTTGTCGATGAGGAAGAAGCAACCCTCAAGCGACTTCGCAAGAAGGGGGCATCAATTGCCCTGGAAGCCGCCAATCCCGCCTATGAGACACGTATCTTCGGCCCCGGCCGGGTTCGCATTCAGGGAAGGCTTGTTTCGCTCTTTCGCCGTTATTGAGATGATGGCGCCCATCGTCTGCGGTACTTCCTGGCCACATCGATATGCTTTATAGCGGCGCTGTCAGCGGACGAACGATCAAGCCAGATCGCGCGTGCTCCCTGCCGTTTCAAGGCATCTTTGTCGAGAACCAATACGGATTGGCAATCCGCGGGCGCAATGATCCTTGTAATTATGATATCCGAGCGTTCGCAATCCTCGGCGAACGCCCTGGCGCCTTCAACCAGCGACAGAACGAGCGGAAGATTCTTCGATGCGGCCGAAGCTTGTTCCCTGTTCGCGGGGTAAGCCCGGATGATACAGGCGTCGTCATCGCAAGCATGAAAAGATCGCCTTACCCTGTGGCTCCTCTGCTCCTCCGGTGCGATCCCTTCCATACGCAACCACGTCTCGGCTTCAAAACTATTGCGGCTGCCTAATATCCGCAAAATACCGGCACTGTTGCGGTAGGCAATCTTGTTACCCCGTTCGGATATATAGATGTCGGCCGGCTGGAATGTGGTGATTGCAATTGCAGCGAATAGAAAGGGAATGGCCGATAACCGCCTGTATTTGCGCGGGAAAAGGCAGAGCATCAGGCCTGCCGCCACAACAAACATCACACCCGTGTACGATTGCGCACCGACAATGCCCTGATGCGGCGTATTTTCCGCGCCAATCTCGGCTACAGCATAGAGGGCTTTCAGACCATACCCCATCACGGGCAGTGTCAAGGCATCCAGACCAAAGGGCATGAGCGCGAGTGAGAGGACACCGAATGGCATAATTATCAGTGAGGCGATCGGCATGGCCGCAACATTCACGAGAAGTCCGAGTGGAGCCGCCCGGTGGAAATGATAGGCACCGATGACGCCCGTCGCAGCGCCTGCGACCAGAGATGTCAGCGCCAGCGCCGCAATGGAATAAAATAGCGTTTTGAAAACCGACGCAAATATCCCGTTATTCACCCGAACGTTTTCACGCAATCTGCCTTTGCTCCTGCGCGTAACCTCTTCATAGGCTGCGATCAGAACGATGACAGCCGAAAAAGACATCTGGAAGCCGGGCGCCAACAGCGCTTCGGGAGATAACGTCAGGATGAGGAGGGCCGCCAGCGCCACACTGCGGAAGGTTATAGCGTTCCGGCCGAGCAGCCGCCCGACCAGAACAAGCGCAATCATGACGAAAGCCCTTTGCGTGGCAATCGAAGCACCAGAGAGCACAAGGTAGAATGCCGCAGCAAAAAGCGCGGCGCCGGCGCCCCATGTATCAATCGAAAATCTCAGCGTTATAGACGGAAACAAGGCAAGTACGGCACGCACGGCGAAGAAGACGGACCCGGCGAACAATGCCATGTGGAGGCCCGAGATTGCCAGGATATGCGCCAATCCCGCCGTACGCAGCGTGTCTTCGGTATTTTCATCAATCGATGATCTATCTCCTACAAGAAGCGCCACTGCCAGCGCTCCTGCACGTCCGTATCCAAGAACCGATTTTATCCGCTCCGCAAAACCTTGCCTGATGGTATCGACCCAGCGCTTGAGCCTCAGATCCCATGGCATATCGAAGGATGGGTTGACCTCCGGGGCGCCAAATGCAAACCCGGTGGCCCCGACACCCTCGTAGTACATCCGAAACGCATAGTCGTAGCCGCCCGGCACGACCGGACCCGGCAAGGGCAGCAATCGTGAACGCAAGGTAACCGCATCCCCGGTCGAAAATTCCGGGGCGTTCCCTCGCACGGAAATACGGACCTTTTCCGGCCACGCCTTCCGATCCAATCCGGAAATATCGATAACCCGGATCTGCATTCGCGTAGAAGATGGTCGGTCCTCCATGCTTTCCACAAAACCGGTCAAATTAACCGAACCTGAATGTTCAAGGATCGGAGCTTCTACCGCGGTGGTCCTCAGAAGTGCTACGCAAAGGCCGAGAACCGACGCCAAAACGAGGCCCAAGATTCGCGAATAACGGGGGCGCGAATAGGAAATGATTTGCACGCTACAAAAAAAGAATGCCAATGCCGCCACGGCATAGGGCGAGGGTTCCGCTGGCAGTTCGAAATAGAGAAAAATGCCGAACGCGTAGCAGAGCGTTACCCAGACGAGGCTTTGACCGCGATCGAATTCAACCGCGAAGGCTTTGGGCAGACCTGCAATGTATCCTCGCAATTTTTCAGCGAGAAAGCGGACTCGCCTCTCTCGTGAGTTGCCGGAATCCGGGCCGTGCTTTTCCGCACGATCCGCAATCAGGCTGGTGAGACGGCGAGATCGTTCGGTATCGAGAGAAGCGGTTGTTCTTTCGGGCGGTATTACGCCTTCCTTCTGTTCCCATCTCTTGGGCCGACAATGCGCATATGCTACATCAGCCGCCAACGGACGAACACCCCTACCGAAAGATGAGAAAGACCGCTTCTCCATGACCGAGACTGTGATCACGCGCTTCGCCCCCTCACCTACGGGATTCTTGCACATCGGCGGTGCCCGCACGGCCCTCTTCAACTGGCTCTATTCACGCGGCCGTGGCGGCAAAATGCTGCTGCGCATCGAGGATACGGACCGGGAGCGGTCTACGAAGGAAGCGGTAGACGCGATCCTCGACAGCTTGCAGTGGCTTGGCCTTGACTGGGATGGCGAGCCTCTGTCCCAGTTCGCGCGCGTCAACCGGCACCGCGAGGTGGTCCAGCAGATGATAGAAGCCGGAAAAGCCTACTACTGCTACGCCTCGCAAGAGGAACTGACGGAAATGCGCGAAAAGGCCAAGGCGGAAGGCAGGCCACCCCGCTACGACGGCCGTTGGCGCGACCGCGACCCTTCGGAAGCTCCTGCGGGAGTAAAGCCCGTTGTGCGGATCAAGGCGCCGGTCGAAGGGGAAACTGTCGTCGACGACAAGGTACAAGGCCTGATCAAGTTCCCAAACAAGGACCTCGACGATTTTGTTCTGCTCAGGTCGGACGGGACGCCGACATATATGCTGGCGGTTGTCGTCGATGATCATGACATGGGTATCACGCACATTATCCGTGGCGATGATCATCTGACGAACGCCGCGCGCCAGACATTGATATTCCAGGCAATGGACTGGGACGTCCCGGTGATGGCCCATATCCCGCTTATATACGGGCCAGACGGTGCGAAGCTTTCCAAGCGGCACGGCGCGGTAGGGGCCGAAACATACCGAGCGATGGGTTACCTGCCGGCGGCGATGAGAAATTATCTAGCACGCCTGGGCTGGAGCCACGGCGATGACGAGATTTTTTCGACAGAACAACTCATCGAATGGTTTGACATAAATGCGATCGGCCAATCGCCTTCACGCTTCGACTTCCAGAAGCTTGAAAACCTGAACGGCCACTACATGCGTTCTACGTCGGACCCAGAGTTGCTGGAGGCATTCAGGTCCTTTCTTCCCTACGTAGAAGGGGGAAGCCAGATCTTGAACTGGCTGGACCTGGATACCAATGAAGCCAAATTCCTGGCGGCCCTCCCTGGATTGAAGGAAAGGGCCAAGACCCTTGTTGAACTATTTGAAAGCGCGCGCTATTTGTGGATTCAACGGCCACTTGATCTTGATGAGAAAGCCGCAAAGCTTCTAAACGAGGATGCTCGTGGGGTACTGGCTCGCCTCCTGCCTTCGTTCGAAAGGCTCGATACCTGGAGTTCCGAAACCACGGAAGCGGCGGTAAGGACCTTTGCGGAAGCGGAAAATCTCAAGCTCGGCAAGGTTGCGCAGCCTCTTCGCGCGGCATTGACAGGAAGGTCGACTTCGCCCGGCATCTTCGATGTGTTGGACGTTTTAGGGCGCGATGAAGCGCTAGCGCGCATACGCGAACAAGCCGAGTGAATCACCGCGACGGTTCTGCATGCAACTATTTTAGGCAGACCGCGGGATGCCGCACAAAATGTGACGAATGCGCTATTCGGCCAAGCTTGCGGGAGGGCTGTAAATGGGCTACGCAGTCCGCGATCAGTCCTCCCGCCGCCGCCGGGAGCCGGATCGGGCATGACTTGGCCGAGGCGCCGGTCACCCGGGCTTCGTGGCGGATAGGCCGAACTCCAAAAGGGGGTATCCTGAATGAGCGATACTAATGCGAAGCTGACGATCGGCGACGAGTCCTGGGACCTCAACGTCCAGGAAGGATCCGTCGGGCCGAGCGTCCTCGACATCGCTGCTCTTTACAAGAACACGGGTCATTTCACCTACGATCCGGGATTCACGTCGACGGCATCCTGCGAGTCGAAGATCACCTATATTGACGGCGAGCAAGGCACCCTCCTCTATCGCGGTTATCCTATCGAGCAACTGGCGGATCACGGCGACTTTCTGGAAACCTGCTACCTGCTGCTATACGGCGAACTGCCGACGAAAGCGCAAAAGGACGACTTCGTTCATCGTGTGACCTATCACACCATGATTCATGAGCAGATGAGCCGTTTTTTCACCGGTTTCCGGCGCGATGCGCACCCGATGGCGATCATGGTCGGCACCGTGGGCGCGCTGTCGGCCTTCTACCATGACTCGACGGACATCTCCGATCCGCACCAACGCATGGTGGCAAGCCTCAGGATGATCGCGAAGATGCCGACGCTCGCCGCCATGGCGTATAAATACCACGTCGGGCAGCCATTCGTTTATCCGCGCAACGATCTCGATTATTCGTCGAACTTCCTCCACATGTGCTTCGCCGTTCCTTGTGAGGACTACAAGGTAAATCCGGTTCTAGCACGCGCCATGGACCGGATATTCATCCTCCATGCCGATCACGAGCAGAATGCTTCTACCTCCACGGTGCGCCTTGCAGGTTCCTCCGGCGCGAATCCTTTCGCCTGTATCGCTGCCGGCATCGCCTGTCTCTGGGGTCCGGCACATGGCGGTGCGAACGAAGCCGCGCTCAACATGCTGGCGGAAATCGGCTCCGTCGAAAACATTCCCGAATACGTTCGCCGCGCCAAGGACAAGGACGACCCGTTCCGCCTGATGGGCTTCGGGCACCGCGTCTACAAGAATTACGATCCTCGCGCGCGCATCATGCAGAAAACCACGCATGAGGTCCTCGCGGAACTTGGCATGCGGGACGATCCGCTGCTTGAAGTCGCCATCGAGCTGGAGAAGATTGCGCTCAACGACGAATATTTCATTGAGAAGAAGCTTTACCCGAACATCGACTTCTATTCGGGCATCACGCTTCGCGCACTCGGTTTCCCGACTACGATGTTCACTGTGCTGTTTGCACTGGCACGCACCGTCGGCTGGATCGCACAGTGGAAGGAAATGGTCGAAGATCCCTCTCAGAAGATCGGCCGCCCGCGGCAGCTCTATACGGGCTATGCCTCTCGCGATTATATGCCGATCAGCCAGAGGCGCTGAGTGTTTGCAAAACTGCGATGATTACCGAGGGGCGCCAATGGCGCCCCTTTTTGTTTCGCCGGCCATTCGCAAAGGCACGGGCAAGAGCTGACAGGCCTAAGACTTTCCCGCTCGGGCCACTTCACTCACGATCCTCGCCGCTTCGCCCGATTGGCTGAGGTTCTCCGGCAAGCGCATTTTATCTTCCATGGTCGCAAACTCACGCAGTTGTCTGGACCGGGCTTCGCTGTCATCCAGGAGCATCAGCACAGCCTGTGCCATAGATTCTGGTGACGCTTCGTCATCAAGAAATTCCGGGATAACGTTCTTTTCAAGAATGATATTTGGCAACACCATAGAATCGACCCCGGCAAACTTAATAAATCGATTCAGGTCCTTAATGCGACGGTAGAACCAGTCAAGTTTGTAGGCGACCACCATCGGTACGGAGGAAATGGCGAGCTCAAGCGAAACCGTACCAGATGCCGCGAGAGCTGCGTGCGCGCGGCGGAATGCGCGAAACTTCGCTTCCTCTCCCACCACCACCTCCATCGGAACAGGCCAGTTTGCGGTTTTCTCGCGGATATCACCCGCAAGATGCGGCACTGCGGGCAACAGCACATCCAGTTCCGGACGCTGGCGGTGGATGATCTCAAGCGCCTTGCCGAAAGGATCGAGCAACCGGCTCACCTCGCTCCGTCGGCTGCCCGGAAGAATGAGCAACGTCGGACGGTCGACCTCCCTTACATCCGGCCGCTCCCCGGAGGCGGGGCGCAAATCGTTAAGCCTTTCAATAAGCGGATGGCCAACATAAGTCGTCGGCGGACCGCCAAGGCGTTTGTGGACATCCGGCTCGAATGGCAGGACCGCCAGAAGATGGTCGACATAACGTGCCATCTTTCGAGCTCTGCCGGGTCTCCACGCCCAAACGGAGGGAGACACATAATCGACTATCGGAATTTCAGGCGCGCGTTTTCTGACGCGCTTGGCAACATTGTGGGTGAAGTCGGGGCTGTCAATGATGACAAGCACGTCCGGCCTGGCGGCAACCGCTGCATCAACCGTCTCATGAACACGGCGAATGATAGTCCTCAGGTTTTGGAGAACTGCCGTCAACCCCATTACCGCGATGTCAGACAAGGAAAAAATCGACTGAAGGCCCTCACGCGCCATTCGTTCGCCGCCAGTGCCTTCAAAAGAGATATTGTCTCCGTGGATGCGCCTCAGCGCATGCATGAGCCGCGCACCAAGTTGGTCGCCGGATTCTTCTCCTACGACGATGAAAACCTTGAATGGCCGGGGCGCATTTTCATCCGTCATGCGCAACACTTTCTCCAGCCGAGATTGGATCGAATCCAAAGATGGATATCCGCTTGCTTTGCGCAAGCTCCAGCGTGCGCTCCTTCTCGGCAATCAGCACGCGCCCGGCCTCGACGGCAATGCCGGCAAGACCCGCGTTTTGGGCGGCCTCAACAGTTTGCGGCCCGATAGCCGGAAGATCTACGCGAAGGTCCTGGCCCGGCTTGGGCCGCTTGACCAGAACGCCGGACGGCACCTTGTCCCTTACGCGTCCGATGCGTCGCAGATCCGCGCAGCGCGAAACCATAGCATCCGTACCTTCCGCCCCCTCTATCGCCACGATACGGCCACCCACCGCTATGGCCGCCTGGCCCACATCCAGATGCCCGATCGCCACAATAGCCTGTCGAGCAAGCGAAATATCCGCAGAGTTTTCGGGGGTCAGCATCGGGCCACCAATATGGCCCGAGGCCGCGAGCAGTCGCGGCGCCACTTCATGTGCGCCCACTACGCGGAAGCCCTCCTCTTCAAAAAGCCCGATAACCTTGACCAGAAGACTGTCATCGCCTCCCTTCAGCGCGCTTATGATGCGAGGAAGGCGGCGTATAGTACCCAAATCACCGGCAATGGAGCGGAAATCAGGTCGCTTCGTTATGTTACCGATCAGTACGACGTCGCGGCATCCGGCACGCTTCAACACATCGAACAGCTTGCCGATCTGCCCCCAGCCAAGTTCCGTCGGCCGGTATCGTTCAAGGGAGGCATCGGCCTCTCCCTTGATGGCAACCACCTTGACTTCGCGTCCCATCCGGCAGGCAGATTCTACGACCGCCGGCGGAATCGCCCCCCCGCCGCAAATGATCGCGACCGGAGAAGCGCTCGAACCTGCGTCGTTGCCCATCAGCCGTCCCAGTTGGTCAGTCGCGCGAATTTCCAGAACATACCGGTTCCAGGCCGCTTTATTATGACGGTATCCTTGGTGTGCAGAATTTTCGGTCTTCTTCGCTGAGGACAAATTCGACCAGTTCAGCAACCAGCGGCTGGTCAGGAAACTCGTCCCGCACCTTTTCGGTGCGCGACTTCAACGTCCCTTCAACGGATTCAAACATCGCCTTGTAAGCGTTACGCAATGCATGAATCTGATCGCGCGGAAAACCGCGACGCTTGAGGCCCACGAGATTGAGCCCCTGCAGCCTCGCACGGTTTCCAGTCACCATGCCAAATGGAATGAGGTCATTTTCAAGCCCGGCAAGGCCACCGACAAAAGCATGCGCACCAACCCTGGTGAACTGGATAACGGCGGCGCCGCCACCAAAAATCACGTTGTCCTGCACCGTGACGTGACCGGCAATCATGACGTTGTTCGACAAGATGATGTTGTTGCCGAGAGTGCTGTCATGACCGACATGCGAATTGGCGAGAAACGCGCAATTATCGCCAATCACGGTCTTGCCACCGCCGCCTTCCGTCCCGCTGTTCAGCGTAACGCCCTCACGAATAAGGCAATTTGCACCTACCTCAAGCGTCGCGTGTTCGCCGCGGTATTTGAGGTCCTGCGCCTGATGGCCAACCGAAGCGAAAGGATAGATCCGCGTATTGGCGCCGATCGTTGTATGGCCTGCGACAACCGCATGGGACTTCAGTTCCACGCCATCGCCAAGCCGCACATCCGGACCGACATGGCAAAACGGGCCAATGGCGACATCGGCACCGAGAACGGCCCCATCTTCAATGACCGCGCTTGGATGTATTTTCGTCATTCGTTTCGGTTCAATCGTCAACCAGCATTGCGCTGATTTCGGCTTCAGCCACTTTCACGCCATCGACAAGCGCGACTGCGTCGTACTTCCAGATATTGGCGCGATTGCGGATTTTGGTTACGTGGTATTCCACCCGGTCACCCGGCATGACCGGCTTTCGGAACTTCGCCCGGTCGATGGTCATGAAATAGACGAGCTTCGGAGGGTCGTCCTTCCCCCGCGCAGCTACACACATCGCTCCGGCCGTCTGCGCCATACCCTCGATCATGAGCACGCCCGGCATCACCGGCTGGTTAGGGAAGTGCCCCATGAACTGCGGTTCGTTCGCCGTAACGTTCTTGATGCCTACGCCGGACACATCTCCGTCCATATTGATAATCCGGTCGACCATCAGAAACGGATACCGGTGCGGCAGAAGTTCCAGGAGGCGCATAATGTCCGCGCTCTCCAGTGTGGTATCTTTCAAGTCGCTCATTCGTCTGTCCTTCAAGACCGCATCCCGTGCGATCCTGCCCCCACTCACGCCTTCGGTGCGGAAGCACCCCTTTCCGCAAGCTTCCGCAGCGCCGTTATTTCACGGAACCAAAGCTTTACCGGTTTCGCCGGCACACCGCCATACCGCGCACCTTGCGGGACGTCACTTTCCACCACGCTAACGGCGGCAATCTGCGCACCCATGCCGATCGTCACGTGACCGCGCACTCCGGATTGACCGCCGATTGCCACATAGTCCTCCAGGGTGCAGCTACCCGACAGGCCAACCTGGGCAACGATAACGCAATGGCGTCCGATAACGACGTTGTGGCCCACCTGAACCTGATTGTCGATCTTCGTGCCTTCTCCGATGATCGTGTCACGGTTGGCGCCCCGGTCGACCGTGGAGTTCGCACCAATCTCCACATGGTCTTGGATGATCACACGGCCTATTTGCGCAACCTTCAGATGCCCCTGCGCACCCATCGCGAACCCGAAGCCGTCCTGCCCCACCTGGACGCCCGGGTGCAGGATGACATTATTCCCGATCAGCGCATATTGAACACTAACGTTCGGACCAATATCGCAAGAACGCCCAATGCGCACCCCCGCGGCAATCACCGCATTGGCACCGATACGGCTGCCGGAGCCGATCTCTACCTCCGGGCCGATTACAGCCCCGGCTTCTACGATAACACCGTCCTCAAGTCGGGCCGTTTTATCCACATGGGCTTTGGCGGACACCGCATTGTCCCCGGTGGCACCCGCCGGCCGCAGTCCTTGCGGATATAGCCGCCCAAGAACGGCGCCCCAGCTGCGATAAGGCTCTACGACAACAATCGGCACAACCGTTGCCGGTACCTTGTCAAGGTGCTTTTTCGCGATCAGGCAAGCGGTCGCCTTCGTCGTTTCGAGATATGAGGCATATTTCGGATTATCCAGGAAGGCGAGTTGTCCATCTCTGGCATCATCCAGCGGGCCGACGCCGGTGATGGGTTTATCGCCGCCGCCGGCGGGCAATTCCCCGCTCGCCCATGCGGCGATTTCGGCGATGCTGACGGGAGTGAAATCCGGGAAAAAAACGGGATCGCTCATTTCAAACTTTCGAAAGTCGGGCGAATAGGCCGAGACGAGCCCCTTTTAACGAATGATCCGGCGAAGTGAAATCACTTCGCCGGATCATTCGTCATAAAAATTGTAAATGCCCAAGCAGGCATCCGCCCGTTCGGATCAGAACCGCGTGCCGCCGCTCAGGCGGAAGACTTCGGTTTTGTCCTCGTCTTCCTTAAGCACAGCCCAGGCAAAGTCCATACGCAGCGGCCCGAAAGGCGAGATCCACTGGATGCCCGCGCCAATCGACGCGCGCGGAGCAAAGTCATTCGATTCAACGCTATCGGGTGTCAATCCTGCGAGACCACAGCTTGCGGGAGTTACAACGCAATCCTCGATCTCAGGCTCGACATCCCACAGCGCCCCGGCATCCGCAAAGACAGCGCCAGAGAGGCCGAGCTCCTTCGGAATCCAAGGGAACGGGAAGCGGCCTTCCGCATTCACATGCGCAAACCAGCGCCCGCCAAGGGCGTCATCAGTGCGCCTGTCGCGAGGTCCGATACCGCGCGGCTGGAAGCCGCGCAGCCAGTCCTGGCTATGCTGGAATTGCTCCTGCACGCGCAAGTCATTACCGATGCTGGTGATATAGCCACCGCCGGCACGCAATTGTCCTACAAGGCCCCAATCCGCGTAGATTTCCCGATAGGCCCGCGCTTCGACGGTCGTGCGGATGTATTGCGCATCACCACCGAGCCCCGCGATCTGCTGATCGAACTTGGCGTATATGCCCTCGTTCGGATTGAAGTTCTGATCGAGCGTGTTGTAGACGATGGAATATCCCGGCGCCGAAGTCAGAACCTCGCCCAGTCCATCACGAATGGCCGCTGAAATGTTGGTATTAGCCAGCGTACTATTATCCAGCTCAACATCGCGATTGAAGATGTTGTAGTAAAGATTCAACCGCAGTTCGTCCTCGCGAAGCGGCAGGCCAAAGGCAATGCTGCCGCCCGTCGTCGTCTCGTCATACTGACGGAAGTCATTGGCATCGAATGAGCGTTGATACGCCTCAAGCGACATCGAAATACGCCGGCCGAGGAAAAACGGTTCGGTGAAGGCAAATTCATAAGTTTCCTGAGATTCGCCGAGCCCGAACTTCGCGCGGACGAACTGCCCTCGGCCAAGAAAGTTCTTTTCGGTAATCGTGATATCGCCAAGAACACCGTCGGAGGTCGAGTAACCGACACCGAAAGAAACTTCACCTGTCGGCTGCTCTACGACATCGACATTGATGACAACGCGGTCCGGTGCACTGCCGCGCGATGTCGAAATCCGCACATCCTTGAAGAAGCGCAGGTTCTTGAGCCGGCGCTCCGCCTTGTCAAGCAGAACGCGGTTGAAGGCGTCGCCTTCGGCAAGATCGAACTCGCGGCGAATAACGTAGTCGCGCGTACGGTCGTTGCCGCGCACGTTAATCCGCTCCACATAAGCGCGCGGGCCTTCCTCGATGAAGTATGTGATCGAGATCGTGCGATTTTCGAAATCGCGATTGGCGCGCGGACGCACCTGGGCAAACGCATACCCCTGTTTGGCGACCTCGATAGTCATGTCCTCAAGCGTCTTTTCGACGTCGAGAGAATCATAGGTATCGCCAGCATCGGTGCGCACCACGGCACGCAATTCTTCCGGATCGACCGCCGACAGCGATGTCTGAACGTCGATTTCACCGAAAGTGTATTGTTCGCCCTCTTCCACCGTGAAGGTCACGTAGAAAACATTCTCTTCCCGATCGAGGTCCGCCACGGCGGAAACGATGCGGAAATCGGCATAACCGTGCCGGTAATAGAACTGGCGGATTAGTTCCTGATCGGCATCCAGGCGGTCGGGATCGAAAGTATCGGTCGTGCGCAGGAAGCCGAGCAGCCCCGTCTCTCGTGTGCGGATAACATCGCGAAGGCGGCTGTCGCTGTAGCGCTCGTTGCCGATGAAGGTTATTCGCTCGATGCCTGTCTTATCGCCTTCGTTGATTTCGAACACGAGATCGACACGGTTGTTGTCACGGCTGATGACCTTCGGCTCCACCGAGGCACGATACCGACCCGAGCGGCGATAAGCTTCAAGGATGTTCTGGACGTCCGACTGCACTTTTGCCTTTGTCAGCACCGAACGTTCGGTAGTCCTGACAACGGCGGTCAACGCTTCGTCGGAGAGCCTGTCGTTTCCTTCAAACGAGATACGGCTGACAATCGGGTTTTCGACCACGCGAACGATGAGAGTGCCGCCGCTCTGCGAAATAGAAACGTCCTCGAACAAACCGGTCGCGAACAGCGCTTTCAACGATTCGTCGACGTCAGAGGGACCATAAGGCCGTCCGGCGCGGATGGTGAGGTAGCTTTCGACGGTCGCATCCTCGATACGGGTCGTGCCTTCAACCTGAATCCTGCTTGCGACTGCAGCCTGTGCTGCCTTGATGCCGATGACAGGCACCCCCTCGGGAGCGACGGCACCGGCGCCAATGGCCACGGATGCCAGCAGGAACGCCCTGGTCAAAGTCTGGAAACGCTGCATAGAAACGCTATGCCTTTTCTTTTTCGCCTCGCAGCGGTCCGATTTCCGGTCCGCCATGCGGAGACTCCCATTGGAGATTCTTTAATGCCGTCAGCCGTTTTACAGGCTTTTGGCAATGACGCAACCGCTGTCATGGAGCCTGTGTATTTTCATTTTGAAGCGTTGCCCCCGTGACACGCAAAGACACGTTAAAGCGAGCTCAAGTGCATGACATCGTTCCATGTTGCAAAGATCATCAGCATCAGCACGATCGCGATTCCTATTCGAAAGCCATAGTCCTGAACCCGCTCGCTCAAGGGTTTTCCGCGGATCGCCTCCACTGCGTAAAACAGCAGATGACCACCGTCGAGCATTGGTATCGGAAAAAGGTTCAACAGACCGATGCTGACCGACAGGATCGCAGTCAGATTGATTAGCGCGGCAAACCCCAGCGTTGCCACCTGCCCGGATATCTGGGCGACACGTATAGGCCCGCCAAGTTGATCCGCAGACTCACGCCCGACAACGATACCGGTAAGGTAGCTGCCGGTCCGCTCCACGACAAACCAGGTCTCTTTCACCCCTTCCCCAAGCGCCTCTACCGGGCCATAGGTGCGCTCCACGATATCTTCCGGCGAAGGGCTCCGACTGACGCCGAGAACACCGATTTTCTGAACGTTCCCAAACGGATCCTCGATCTCCCGGCGACGCGGCGTTACTGAAAACGTCAGAATCTCATCGCCGCGCACCACCGTGACGTCCAGCGGGACATCAGCGCTTGTCGCAATGATACGTTGCAGATCATTGAAGGTTTCGATTGGAAAACCGTCTATGCGAACGATCAGATCTCCCGGTTGAAGTCCGGCATCCGAAGCAGCACTTGCCGGCTGAACAGCATCGACACGGGGGGCGATCTCCGCACGTCCAACAATCGCAAAGATGAGAGCGAATAGCACGATCGACAAAATGAAATTGGCAATCGGACCGGCGGCAACGACGGCGGCACGTTTACCCACGCTCTTTGTCTGGAAGGCGCCCCGAAGTTCTTCTTCCGACATCTGCCGGAGAGCTTCCTGATCCGGCGCGCTTGCCTCGTTCTCGTCGCCTGCGAACTTCACATAGCCGCCGAGCGGTATGACCGAAAGCTTCCAGCGTGTCCCTTTTTTATCGGTCCAGCCGAACAACTCTCGTCCAAAGCCAACGGAAAAGGCCTTGACGGTTACGCCGCACCAGCGTGCCACCAGAAAATGTCCGAGTTCATGGAAGAAGACGACAATCGTAAGCACGAAGAGGAACGGCAATATATAGCCGAACGCCGTACTGAAGATCGATTGCACAAAATCCATGATCTGTCCCCATTCTCCCGCCGCGAGTTTCCGTAACAGCGGTAAATACTTTGTTTCCAGCTCAGGTGCGCGAAAATTCTTCCGCCGACCGCCTTGCCGCCGCATCGACATTCATAACGTCGAATATAGAACCGCAATTCGACAATTCACCCGCGCGATCGAGCGTTTCGATCGTCTTCTCCACGATCGCGACGATGTCGAGAAACCCGATTCTGCGGCGTAAAAACGAATCGACTGCGACCTCGTCAGCGGCATTGAGAGCCGCCGTGGCCGCCATACCAGCTTCCAGCGCTCTGTAAGCCAGCGGCAGCGCTGGAAAACGCAAACCGTCCGGTTTCTCGAAGGTGAGCGATCCCAATGCGGCAAGATCAAGGCGCTGCGTCGGAACGGGGATGCGCTCCGGCCACGCGAGGCAATGGGAAATCGGCGTACGCATGTCGGGAGTGCCCAGTTGCGCGAGCAGGGAGCCGTCCCGATATTGCACAAGGCCATGCACGGCGGACTGCGGATGCACCAGGACCTCGAGGCGCTCGGCGGCTAACCCGTAGAGATAGTGAGCTTCGATAACCTCGAAACCCTTGTTCATCATCGTCGCGCTGTCGATCGAAATACGCTGCCCCATGTCCCAGTTGGGATGCTTCAACGCCTCCTCGGGCGTAACGCCACGCATTTCCTCCAGACTGAACTTGCGGAAGGGCCCGCCGGAAGCGGTCAGGATCACCTTTTCGACCTGATCCGAATTTTTCGTTTCAAGAACCTGGAAGATGGCATTGTGTTCGGAATCCACCGGCAGAATGGATGCACCGTGCCGTTCGGCCAATTCCATGAACAAAGAGCCCGCGCAAACTAGGCATTCCTTGTTTGCCAGCGCGATCGCGCGCCCCTTTTTGACGGCGGCAAGTGTCGGCGCAAGCCCCGCCGCGCCGACAATTGCGGCCACGACCATGTCTGCATCGGCCATCGCAGCCTCTTCAACGGCTTCCGCCCCGGCCGCGGCCTCTACTCCCGTACCGGCAAGCAGATCCTTGAGAAGGTTGTAGCCCTCTGCGTCGGCCAACACCGCGCGCTCCGCGCCGACCCGGATCGCCGCATCCGCGAGGCCATGAGCGTTCCTGTTGGCGGTAAGGGTAGCGATGGAAAAACGCTCGGGATTGCGCGCGACGATATCAAGCGTGCTTTGGCCGATCGATCCGGTCGCGCCGAGGACCGACAGCCGCAACCGATCATGCCTGCTTTGGAGCACCGCCCCCGAACCGACTGAAGGGGATGGAGCTTTCTTCAACGAACCACCCTGTTCAAGCGCCATAGAGTGTTACCAATTCGCTAACGGGATCGGCGAAGTTTCCGGTTACGGCAACTGCTAGAAAGTAGAAAACGGCAGCGCCGGCGACAAGCCCGTCGACCCGGTCCATTATGCCACCGTGTCCAGGGATCAGCGCTCCTGAATCTTTCACGTCGAACCGTCTTTTCACAGCGCTTTCAAACAGGTCTCCGAATTGTGATGCCACAGAAAGAACCATGGCGGCCGCGATCCATGCTATAGGATGCACGCCTCCGGCGAGCGCTGAAAATATGGCTCCGACGATGAAGGCTGCCATTAGGCCCCCAATCGCGCCGCTCCAGGTTTTTTTCGGCGAAACTTTCGGCCAAAGCTTCGGTCCGCCTATCGAGCGTCCGGCAAAATAGGCGGCGATATCCGTCGCCCAAACCACCCCAAAAAGAAACATTATGACGTAGAGTCCGTATTCGCCGGAACGCAAGGCGATAAGTGCTATTCCGGATATCCCGGCATAGGCGAGGCCCTCCGCCTTCCATTTGTGAGATGCGCTGAAGCGGAGAACGACGGACACGAGAAGCACCGCGGTTATGAGCAGCGCCAGTGCAGGAAGGTATTGCCCGAAGTGACTGAGCACGAGCACGCCAAAAAGCGCGATGAAACTTGCGATAACATCAACTTGCGGAAAACTGCCTCCGACGATCTTCACCCACTCACGCAAAAGGAGCAGGCACGCTGCCGCCACGAATCCGGAGAAAATAACGCCACCCAACCACACTGCGGCGAGGGCTAGGGGAGCAAGCACAAGTGCCGAAATCACACGAAGCCGCAGGTTCGACGGTTGCCTCGTCCCTTCGGCGCCTGCTCCCTTCCCGTCGTTCATCCGCCCGCCTGACCGGACAAACCGCCATAGCGTCGTTCACGTCCCGCAAAGACGGCCAACGCATCATCGAAAGCTTCCTCGTTGAAGTCCGGCCAATTCAAGCTTGGGAAGAAGAATTCCGCATAAGCTGCTTGCCACAATAGAAAATTTGAAAGGCGCTGTTCCCCGCTTGTACGAATAATCAGGTCCGGATCGGGCAGCGCGACCGTGTCGAGCCGGCTTGCAATCATCGCCTCATCCACTTGTTCCGAAGAAATTTCACCCCGGACCACAGCTTCGACGATTGATTTTACGGCTCGCGTCAACTCGTTTCGGGCGCCGTAGTTGAAGGCGACGGTTAGCACCATCCCGCTGTTGTCGCAGGTGACTGTTTCTGCTTCATCAAGAAGGCTGAGGATTTCCGGAGACAATCCATCCCGCTCGCCGATGATGCGCACCTTGATGTTGTTGCGGTCGAGCTCCGCGAGGTCGCGCTGAACGAATCGTTGGAGCAACCCCATCAGAAAGCTGACTTCCGCTTCCGGTCGCGTCCAATTTTCGGAAGAAAAACTGTAGAGCGTGAGAAAGCCGATACCTCGCTTGGCCGCATGACGCACGATTTTTCGCAGCGTTTCCACGCCCTTGCGATGCCCTTCCGTCCTCGGCAGGTTTCGCTCGCGCGCCCACCGGCCGTTTCCATCCATGATGATGGCGACATGGCGCGGAAACACTGCCTTTTCGTCGGGGCAGGCATTTGTAAATGCGTTTCGCTGCGCCGTCGCCGTCATTTCATTCCCTCACATCCGGCGCCGCACGCAAGCGGTGCCGATAAAGGAGCATGCGTCAGATCTGCGAGATTTCCTGCTCTTTTTTTGCAAGAATCGCATCAATTTCGGCAATCATATCATCTGTCAGTTTTTGAACCTTGTCCGAAGAGACACGGCTGTCGTCCTGACTGAGGTCGCCATCTTTTTCCAGTTTCTTGATCATGTCCATTCCGTCCCGGCGAACGTGACGAACTGCGACCTTTGCCTGTTCGGCATATTTATGCGCGACCTTGATCAGCTCATGGCGCCGTTCTTCGTTAAGCTCCGGGATTGGCAAGCGCAGATTTTGACCATCAACAACCGGGTTCAGACCAAGGCTTGATTCGCGAATTGCTTTTTCCACCGCCGAAACCATCGAACGGTCCCAAACCTGTACCGAAATCATACGCGGCTCAGGCACACTGACGGTGGCTACCTGATTAAGCGGCATCGAACTGCCATAGGCATCGACGGAGATCGGATCAAGCATTCCTGCCGAAGCGCGCCCCGTGCGCAAGCCCGCCAGTTCGGTCTTGAGCACACCAATGGCGCCGTTCATCCGGCGCTGCAAGTCACTATAGTTGACATCCTGAGCGGGCATGGATCTTCTCCTGCGATTCTTGTTGCCGCCGCATTCTGGCATGAGGCGGGTTAGCCGTGAAACTCCCGGCCCGGCAACCGTTTCAGCGCGTGAGGGCAACCATCCATCGAAAGAGCCGGTGCATCAACAGTGCGATGGCCCAAAGCTGGACATAAACCGACCTATCGACAGGAAGGGCTGCCATATCAGCCTTCAATCACCGTATAGCGCCCCTCGCCGTTCATTACATCGACCAGCGCGCCGGGAGTTCGAATTGAAAAGACGATTACCGGAATAGCGTTGTCCCGGGCAAGCGCAATCGCAGTCGCATCCATCACCTTGAGATCGCGCTCAAGCACTTCCTGTGGGGTGAGTGTGTCATAACGTTCGGCATCCGCGTTCACTTTGGGATCATCCGAATAGACCCCGTCTACGCTGGTGCCTTTGAGGAAAGCATCGCAACGCATTTCCGCCGCACGAAGCGCCGCACCGCTGTCTGTGGTGAAAAACGGATTGCCCGTTCCACCGGCGAAGACGATCACATCGCCATCTTCCATGTAGCGGTCGGCACCACGCTGGGTAAAAGTTTCGCAAATCGAAGGAACAGGCACGGCGGAAAGCACACGCGCCTGAACCCCGAACCGACGAAGCGCATCCGCGAGCGTCAGGCTGTTCATTACCGTAGCGAGCATACCCAGGTGATCGCCCGTAACTCTGTTTCCACCTTTTGCCGCAACTGCCACGCCACGGAAAATGTTGCCGCCGCCAACCACAACACCGACCTGAGCACCCAGGCGGACCGCCTCGGCAATTTCATTCGCCACCCTATCGACCGTTTCCGGATCGATCCCGAAATCTTGCGAGCCCATCAAAGCCTCGCCGGAAAGCTTGACGAGCACGCGGCGCCAACGAAGCTTGCTGGTCATCGTTCATCCCATGCGTTGATTATTGAAATACCGGCTGCCAGGGACACCGAGGGCGCGAAGCCTCACCCGGCGCCTTATGAAAGCAGCTATTCCTATCCTCGCAAACGGTTCGTGGAAACCGCCTTGTTGATGCCCGCCAATAAATCCCCAGACAACTTTGGAAGCTTTCCTCAGCTCGCATTCAAAACGCAGGCAAAAAAAAGCGCCGGATCAACCGGCGCTTTCTTGGCTCAGTTGCCGGCCGCCGCGGCAACCTCCGCGGCGAAATCGGCTTCTTCTTTTTCTATGCCTTCGCCGAGGGCGAAACGGACAAACGCTGCGATTTTCACAGGCGTTCCAAGCTCGGCGCCGAGTGCCTCAGCGGCCTTCTCTACCGTGTTGTCCGGATCGATCACGAAAGCCTGCTTGAGAAGCGTTACCTCCTCGTAGAACTTGCGCATGCGACCTTCCACCATCTTTTCGATGATGTTCTCCGGCTTGCCGGATTCGCGCGCCTGCTCGCTGAAGACAGCACGCTCACGTTCGACCACATCACTGTCTAGCTGGTCGACAGTTAGCGCCAGCGGATTGGTTGCCGCAACATGCATTGCCACCTTGCGGCCGAAATCGTTCAGCTTTGCCTTGTCCCCGGAGGATTCGATGGCGACAAGTACGCCAATCTTACCGAGGTTTTCAACAACGGCAGAATGCACGTAAGAGGCCACCACGCCTTCAGATACGGAAAGGCTAGCCACACGGCGCAACGTCATGTTCTCGCCGATGGTCGCGACTGCGTCCTTGATTTCGTCTTCAACGGACTTGGATGAGCCCGGAAACGAAGCCGCATTCAGCTTTTCGATGTTTCCTTCCGCCTCAAGCGCTGCATCCGCAACGCCCTTGACAAGCTTCTGGAAGTTTTCGTTGCGCGCAACGAAGTCGGTCTCGGAATTCAACTCGATAACCGCTGCCTTGCCATCGGCCGAAGAAATGCCGACGAGACCTTCAGCCGCCACGCGGCCCGCCTTTTTCGCGGCCTTGGAAAGGCCCTTGGCGCGCAGCCAGTCAATGGCCGCTTCCATGTCGCCGTCGGTCTCTTTCAGAGCCGTCTTGCAATCCATCATCCCCGCGCCAGTCGTCTCGCGGAGTTCTTTCACCATCGCTGCGGTAATGCTCATCAATCGCCTCGTGGATGAGAATAGGGTTCGAGTCAGGGCATAGCCCATGACTGTCCCGGGTAATGTGACAGCGCCCGCGCAAGTGTATGCCGGCGGACGCGCGCTTGCAGGAGCCGGCACGGGCCTGCGCCCAAACCGGCTCCTATCGCGAAATTACTGTGCCGCGGTTTCGTCCGCAGCGGGCGCGGCTTCTTCAGCTGCCGGTGCGGCATCTTCGCTCACCGCTTCGGCCTCTGTCTCCACGGCCGGCTCGATCGGAGCTTCTTCGGAAGCGCCGACATCCACACCCATATTGCCCTGGGCGCGCGAAATACCGTCAATCGCGGCACGGGCGACGAGATCGCAGTAGAGCGTGATCGCGCGGCCGGCGTCATCATTGCCGGGGATCGGGAAATCGATACCATCGGGGTCGCAATTGGAATCAACCACGGCGGCAACGGGAATGCCAAGCCGACGGGCTTCCTGAATGGCGATCGCTTCGCGGTTCGTGTCGATGACAAAGATCAGGTCGGGCAACCCGCCCATATCCTTGATACCGCCAAGGTTCCGCTCGAGCTTTTCGCGCTCGCGGTCCATGAACAGACGCTCTTTCTTGGTAAGGCCGACACCTTCGTTTGAAAGCGTCTCCTCAAGCTTACGCAGGCGCTGGATCGAGTTGGAAATCGTTTTCCAGTTCGTCAACATGCCGCCAAGCCAGCGGGCGTTGACGAAATACTGCGCGGAACGGCGCGCGGAGTCGGCAACAGCTTCCTGCGCCTGGCGCTTCGTGCCGACGACCAGAACGCGGCCGCCTCCGGCCACGGTGTCGGACACCGCCTTAAGCGCCTGGTGCAGCAAAGGCACCGTCTGGGCAAGGTCGATAATGTGGATGTTGTTACGCACACCAAAGATGTAGGAACCCATTTTCGGGTTCCAGCGGTGCTTCTGGTGGCCGAAGTGCACACCAGCTTCCAGAAGCTGGCGCATAGTGAAATCGGGCAGGGCCATGGCCTTGCTACTCCTGTTTTTCCGGTTAGACCTCCGCAGGGCTGTACGACCGGGCCGTACGATCACCGGATGGACTTCGCATGTGATGCGATTACCGAACCCTGCGTGTGGGATCTGGGCCTTATAAGCAGCACACAGGCGCAATTCAAGCCCGCAAAGACAGTCCGAGCGCCGCTTTTCGCCGAAATCTGCCCGCAAACGCCATCCAGCACCTTCCACTTGGGGCAGTTCAGGCCATTTGAACGTCGACGACGCCAGGAATCGCCTTCACCGCACCCGCAATCTGTGGCGACAGGCGGTAGCGATCGGGAAGCTTCACCTCGATCTCGCGTTGTCCCTGATCGAGAAGAACCACAACGTTCACGTCCCCGTCACCACGGTCTTTCAGGTGTCTCGAGAGGCTTGTAGCGGAAACCCCTTCACGCACGAAGACCGTCAGGCTTTTTTGAACGCGCGATGCCGCCGCCTCCAGCGTATCGATGGACTGGACGCGAAGGCTCACTTCCTCATCGCGCATGTCCGCACCCACAACCAGCACGACGGACTGGCCCGGCTCGATCTGGTCCCGGTACTGATAAAGCGTTTCGGAAAATAGCAGCGCTTCATATTGGCCTGTAGGGTCGGACAGGCGCACGATCCCCATGCGGTTGCCGGTTCGCGTCTTTCTCTCCTGCTTGGAGATCACCGTTCCGGCAAGCTTTCCGGCGGAAGCGCCCGCCTTAACCGCCTGCTCGAACTCAGCCCACATCTGAACACGCATTCGTTTCAGCAGCATCAGGTATTCGTCGAGCGGATGGGCAGACAGATAAAAGCCGATCGCTGCATGCTCGCGCTGGAGTTGATCGTCCGGCATCCATGGCGAAACGTCGGGCAGGTGTACCGCCTCTTCTTCCTCGGATACCCCGAACATGTTGCCTTGACCGGATAAGCTCTCTTCTTCCGTCAACTGCGCCACGCCGACGATCCGATCGAGGCCTTCGAAGACGCGGGCGCGGTTGCGTTCCAGATCGTCAAACGCTCCGGCTGCGACGAGACTTTCAAGCGTGCGCTTGTTCAGATTGCGTGCGCCGATCCGCCGGGCAAAATCGCTGATCGACCTGAAAGGCCCCTCACGCCGCACCGAAACGATATGCTCCACGACCTGCTCGCCGACCCCCTTGATCGCGCCGAGCGCGTAGCGCACCTTTCCATCCTCCACCTCGAAATGAACGTCCGAGCGGTTGATGGATGGCGGAAGAACTTCGATGTGCATCCGCCGCGCTTCCTGGCAGAAGTCACTCAGCTTGTCGGTGTTGCCCAGGTCGAGCGTCATGGAGGCCGCCATGAATTCGACCGGGTAATTCGCTTTCAGCCATGCCGTCTGGTAGGAAACGAGCGCATAAGCTGCGGCGTGCGACTTGTTGAAGCCGTAGTTGGCGAATTTTGCAACGAGGTCGAAGATCGTCCCGGCCTGCTCCTTGTCGATGCCTCGCTCTACCGCGCCGTCGGTGAAGCGGGCGCGCTGGATCTCCATCTCGGAGGCGATCTTCTTGCCCATGGCACGGCGCAGCAGGTCGGCTTCACCGAGCGAATAGCCCGAAAGAACCTGCGCGATCTGCATCACCTGCTCCTGATAGACGATGATGCCGTTCGTCTCTTTCAGGATCGGCTCGAGCAGTGGATGCAGGTAGCCCGGCTCCTGCTCGCCGTGCTTGACCGCGTTATAGACGGGAATGTTGTCCATCGGCCCCGGGCGATAGAGAGCCACCAGCGCGATGATATCCTCGAACCGATCCGGCTTCATGCCGGCGATAGCCCGGCGCATGCCTTGGCTTTCAAGCTGGAACACACCGACCGTTTCACCCGCCGCCAGCAGCTTGTAGGTCTTTTCGTCATCGATCGGCAGAGCCGCCATGTCGATGTCGATGCCTTTTCGCTTGATGAGCTTCACCGCTGTGTCAATGACCGTAAGGGTCTTGAGGCCCAGGAAGTCGAACTTGACGAGGCCCGCCTGCTCCACCCACTTCATATTGAACTGGGCGACAGGCATGTCGGAGCGCGGGTCGCGGTAAAGGGGCACCAGCTTTTCGAGAGGCCGGTCTCCGATCACGACACCAGCGGCATGCGTGGAAGCGTGGCGATACAGACCTTCCAGCTTCTGGGCGACGTCGAGCAGCTTGTCGACACCCTCCTCGTTCTGCTGGGCCTCCTGCAGGCGCGCTTCATCCTGTATTGCCTGCGCCAGCGTCACCTGTTTGCCGGGCGCCGCGGGAACGAGTTTCGACAGCCGGTCGACCTGGCCATAGGGCATCTGCAGCACACGGCCGACGTCGCGAAGCACGGCGCGCGCCTGCAGCGTGCCGAAGGTGATGATCTGCGCCACCTGTTCGCGGCCGTATTTCTCCTGGACGTAGCGGATCACCTCCTCGCGGCGGTTCTGGCAGAAATCGATATCGAAGTCAGGCATCGATACGCGCTCCGGGTTGAGAAAACGCTCGAAGAGGAGCGCAAACCGCATAGGATCGAGATCCGTGATCGTGAGCGACCATGCCACGAGTGAGCCCGCGCCCGATCCACGCCCGGGTCCGACGGGTATGTCACGCAGCTTCGCCCATTTAATGAAGTCCGCAACGATCAGGAAATAACCAGGAAACTTCATCCGCTCGATGATGCCGAGTTCGTAGTCGAGCCGCTCCCAGTAATCCTTTTCTTCCATACCCGGTGCAAGACCGTGTGCCGCAAGGCGTTCCTTCAGTCCTTCCTGCGCCTGCCGTCGAAGCTCCGCGGCCTCCGCATTCAGCGCTTCCTCCGGGTCGGCACCCGCGCCCGTAAACCGCGGCAGAATCGGGCTGTGCTTAAGCGGGCGGAAATGGCATCGCCTTGCGATCTCCACCGTATTTTGGACGGCTTCCGGCAGATCGGCAAAAAGTTCGATCATCTCCGCACGCGTCTTGAAGTAGTGCTCGGGCGTAAGCCTTCGCCGATCGTCCTCCGCAACGACCCTCCCCTCGGCAATGCAGATCAGCGCATCATGCGCCTCGAAATCCTCCGCCTTCGGAAAATAGGCGTCGTTCGTTGCGACGATCGGAATGTTCCGGCTGTAGGCGAGGTCGAGCAGGCCCTGTTCCGCCTGGGCCTCCGCGCCTAGCCCGTGGCGCTGGAGTTCGATATAGAGCCGGTCGCCGAATGCAGCGTGAAGTGTGGAAAGGCGGCAAGCCGCCTTTTCATGTTCGCCTGCGAGCAAGGTCTGGGTCAGCGGCCCATTAAGTCCACCCGTCAGCGCGATGACGCCTTCGGCCTTCCCCGCCACGCGGCTCATCGGCACATGCGCAAGTTTCGTCGGATCGGTATCGAGATAGGACCGGCTGGCAAGGTCCATCAGGTTTTCATAGCCGGAGCGGCTTTGCGCAAGGAGGATCAGTTCGCTCAAATACTCCGTCCCTCGGCGTGCGCTTATCCCACCATCGTCAAAATCGACGAGGATCTGCAAGCCGACGATCGGCTGGATACCGGCGCCCCAAGCCTTCTCGGAAAATTCCAGTGCGCCGAACAGGTTTCCCGAATCTGTTACCGCGAGCGCCGGCTGTTCATCGGATTTCGCAAGTTCGATCAGCTTGCCGAGCGGCAACGCACCTTCCAGGAGCGAATAAGCCGAATGCGTTCTCAGGTGAACAAAGCCGACGTCCGCCATTTGCCGTCCCTTATCGGTGAGTCTCAGACTGTCAGAGTCCATCCTTGGAAGTATCATGTCGACTGCCCAAGACACATCACCCACTGAAATCAGATAGCCATGTGGACATTCGCCGGCTTCACCCGGCGTAGAGCAATACATCGCTCCAGACGGCCATTGTCGCAGTGAAAGCAATGATCGAACCGAACGCGGCCAGGTCTTGGAAAAATCCCTTGATATCGGCGGTCATGATGGCTCTCCTTCGTCATGATCACGTCACGACCAAAATAATGTTCGCTTTTTGTTCTTATTGCAACCTTGATTTGTTCTTTTATATTTACTGGTAAACTTTTAGTTAAACAACTTCTTTGCTATTTTCGAAACGTGCAGGAATGCTGGGCTTGGCACGTCAACCCTCAAATTCCACAACGCGCCCTTCCTGCAGGGTGATACAGCGATCCATGCGTTCTGCGAGTTCCATATTGTGGGTCGCAAATAGCGCCGCCAAGCCGGACGCCCGCACCAGTGCCACCAGTGCTTCGAAAACATATGTCGCCGTCTTGGGATCGAGGTTGCCGGTGGGTTCGTCGGCAAGCAGCACCTTCGGAGCATTTGCGACCGCCCTGGCGATCGCCACCCGCTGCTGCTCGCCGCCGGAAAGTTCGGCAGGCCTGTGGTCCATTCTTTCCTGCAGGCGCATATAGCCGAGCAACTCACTGCTGCGTTCCAGCGCCTCGTCTCGGTTCAGCCCGCGAATGAGTTGAGGCATGGCGACGTTTTCAAGCGCTGTGAATTCCGGCAGAAGGTGGTGGAACTGGTAGACGAAGCCGATGTCGTTGCGGCGGATTCGGGTGCGCTCCGCGTCGTTCGCCTTGCCACAAGGCGTACCACCGATGAAGACCTCGCCACTGTCGGGCCGTTCCAGCAGGCCGGCAATGTGTAGCAATGTGGACTTGCCCGCACCGGAGGGCGCAACAAGCGCCACGATCTGGCCGGGGTGGAGCGTAAGGTCGGCGCCTTTCAGCACCTGAAGCCGCCCATGTCCTTCCTTGAAGCTTCGGGTGATGCCGGACAGATGCAGCGGATGTACGGCTGCGGCCTGCCGAAGATGCGGCGTCTCATCCATTTGATAGTGCGCTTCCTCGCTCATTCGTATCTAAGCGCCTCCACAGGGTCGAGACGGGCCGCGCGCCATGCCGGATAGAGCGTTGCGAGAAGCGAAAGAACGAGCGCCATGACAACCACGGTGATCGTTTCCCCAGTGTCCATATCCGCCGGCAGCCGGCTCAAGAAGTAAAGTTCGGGAGAGAATATCTCCGTTCTCGTCAACCAGGATATCCCTTGGCGGATCGTCTCGACGTTTAGGCAGACGATAAAGCCCAGAATGAACCCGGCAATGGTCCCAACGACGCCGATGCTGGCCCCGGTAATCACGAAAACGCGCATGATCGCGCCCCGCGTTGCCCCCATGGTGCGCAATATCGCGATGTCGTGGCCCTTGTCCTTCACGAGCATTGTCATGCCGGAAATGATATTCAAGGCTGCCACAAGCACGATAAGGGTGAGAATCAGGAACATGACGTTTCGCTCCACTTCGAGCGCGGAGAAGAACGTCATGTTCCTTTGCCGCCAGTCCGTGACGAATGCCGGTCGCCCCGCCCCTTCTTCCACGACCCGGCGCATGGGGCCGACGTTGTCCGGGTCTTGCACGAAGACCTCGATGCCCGTCGCTGCGCCATCCTGATTGAAGTAGAGCTGTGCTTCCTCGAAAGGCATGAAGACGAATGTACTGTCGTATTCCGACATGCCGATCTCGAAGATCGCGACGACCGGATATCCCTTCACCCGCGGGGTAGTGCCGAGCGGGGTAATATTGCCGCGCGGAGAAACGATGGTGACCCGGTCGCCGATGGTCACACCCAGTTGTTGGGCCATTCGCGTGCCGATGGCAACGCCACCGCTGGTATCGAAATTATCAAACGCTCCGGCACGGATCGTTTTGGTGACGAGAGGTACCCTTCGCAAGTCCACTTCGCGCACGCCGCGCACCAGTCCGCCGAGTGCACCCACCGGCCCGGAAACGAGCGCCTGGCCCTCCACGAAGGGCATTGCGAAGCGCACACCATCCATGTTGTCGATCCGCGCCGCGACCGCATCATAGTCGTCGAGTGCGCTATCGATCGGCTGGACGAGCATATGGCCGTTCACGCCGAGGATCTTCGACAGAAGTTCACCGCGAAATCCGTTCATCACGGCCATGACGATGATGAGTGTCGCAACGCCCAGCATGATCCCTGTGAACGAGAAGCCGGCAATGATGGAGATGAATGTTTCCCGCCGACGCGAGCGCAGGTAACGTCCGGCCAGCATCCACTCGAATCTCGCGAAGGGGTGCGTTCCCTCGCGGCTCTCTCCGGCGGTTTCTGCTGTCATCGCGATTTCGGTCCCGTGGGCCTGTTATGCGTGCGGCGTCATCCCTTGATATCCGCCACCAGCCGATTGACCGCTTCTTGTGGCGAAACCGAGACGCGTTCGCCGCTGGAGCGATTCTTAAGCTCAACGATACCATCCTTGAGCCCTCGTGGCCCGACGACGAGTTGCCATGGCAGGCCAATCAGGTCCATCGTCGCGAATTTCGCGCCTGCGCGCGTGTCTTCATCGTCATACAGCACTTCGACACCCGCGTTTTCCAACTGGGTGTAGAGATGTTCGCAGGCCGCATCCGTCGCCGCATCGCCTGCCTTCAGGTTTACAAGACCAACGTGGAAAGGCGCGACCGACGTCGGCCATATAATGCCGTTCTCGTCGTGATGTGCTTCAATGAGTGCGGCGAGCAACCTCGAGACACCGACACCGTAGGAGCCCATGTGGACAGGCGTCTCCGTCCCGTCCGCAAGCGTCACATTCGCCCTCATGGGCTCGGAATATTTTGTTCCGAAATAAAAGATGTGACCGACCTCGATCCCTCGCGCGGTCACGCGCCGGTCGTCTGGAATCGCGCTGAAGGCCGCCTGGTCGTGCATTTCGTCCGTAGCTGCATATGGCGCGGTCCACGCGTCCACGATCGGCGTCAGATCCGCCTGGAAATCGGTATCCTCTCCCGGGATCGGCAGGTCCAGAATGTCCTTGTGGCAGAACACTTCGCTTTCGCCGGTCGACGCCAGAATAATGAATTCGTGGCTCATGTCGCCGCCGATTGGGCCAGTTTCCGCGCGCATGGGGATGGCTTTCAGCCCCATGCGGTGGAATGTCCTCAGATAGGCAACGAACATGCGGTTGTAGGCATGGCGCGCATTTTCCTTGTCGACATCGAAGGAATAGGCATCCTTCATCAGAAATTCCCGCCCACGCATAATGCCGAAACGCGGCCGCACCTCGTCACGGAACTTCCACTGGATATGGTAGAGGTTGAGCGGAAGATCCTTATAGGAGCGGACATTGGCCCGAAAGATCTCGGTGATCATCTCCTCATTGGTGGGGCCGAAAAGCATGTCCCGCTCATGCCGGTCGGTAATGCGCAGCATCTCGCGGCCATAGGCATCGTACCTCCCGCTTTCGCGCCATAGATCGGCGGACTGGATGGTCGGCATGAGAAGCTCAACCGCGCCCGCACGGTTCTGCTCTTCGCGCACGATCTGCTCTATCTTGCGAAGCACTCGGTACCCAAGCGGTAGCCAGGCATAGATTCCCGCCGATTCCTGCCGGATCATGCCTGCTCGCAGCATCAGGCGGTGGGAAACGATCTCCGCCTCCTTGGGAGTTTCCTTGAGGATGGGGAGGAAGTATCGGGAAAGGCGCATCTGGGTTCTCGCGGCTAGCGCTTCAACGGACTCATTCGCGTGCAGTCAAACCTTATGCGCCTGAAAAACACAAGCCCCGCGCGCGCTTACATCATCCGCTGGTCAAGGCTCCACAAAGGGGCTTTCCTCCGTGCCACAACCGCATGTGTGAGGTCTGCATGCTTTTTTGATCAAAAGGTCAAACCGGTTTGCAGGTTTCACTTTATACGCAAAGCAAAAAATTTAGGCGGACACTGCACAAAATGATGACAAGTGGAATTCGATGGAGTAACGTCACGCCCCATAAGAAGGTTCGGGCTGTATCAAGCAGTTCGCACCGAATAACAGACATCGCGGTCTGAGTCTTGGGAGGAAAGACCTTTCGGCGCCCACTATCGGTAGCTGCCCACCGGAAACCAGGTGTAAGCCAGTTCCGGTGATGAAAGGTCGAAGACGCGCAACTTCTGAAAAGCAAGGCCAACAGGCCTTGCTTTTTTTTGTTCCGAATCTTGGTGTCAACAACCTTCAGTTTATGGCGAAGCAGTAAAATAGGCCATCACCGCCGGTACCGCGAAGCGCTTCCTGGCTACAACCTCTGCTAGGGTGAGAAGAATTCCAGGACTTGGAAGGTGCGTCGTCGCGCAGTCCCATCCGGTCGTGATGGCCCACGATCGCGCTACCTTCGCCGTTCAACGTCCAGTCGCCGCAAGTGTTTTCATTCGCCGTACCATCTGGATTGCTCCCGGTCAGGATATCGTGCCGGTTCGGGCTGTCGCCGCGACCGTTCACCATCTCCCCATTTTCTGTGAGGCCGGTTTCCTTGCTTATCGTATTTGCGTCGGAGTGAAGCGCTTCCAGACTCTTTGCGATAACTTCGCCCTTGGCGTTCGCCCAGGGGCCACTGCCAATGCGGTCGCGCGCGTTAACGGATGATGTACTTAGGTAGGCGCGCCAGGTCTTGTCGACAGTTCCAGCGGCTTCGGCAAGCGCCTGGCAATGTGCGTCCGCACCTTCCACGCCGCCGAGATTGGCGCCGTCACCCGGCCCGGCGCTTGTAATAAAAAAGGACATATCCGGTGATTGTGCCTGCACCGGAATCGCGGCCGCAGACACAATTGCAAAGGTAAGAAAAACTCTCCGTCGGGATAGCATCACATGGTTCCTCCCTCATTACCCTTCTTTCGGGCTAAAGCGCTTTCGTGATCAGAATTCGCTCCATATTCAATATTTTGAGAATACTCCGCAATTCACGGCAATTATGGCCGTCCTGATGAATTTCACCCGGCCCGGATCACGATTACGTCAGCTTATTTTCACCTGCATTTTATAAATCGGGTTTCGCTCGTTCGATCCATATCAAACCGCAGGAGGCGGCTTCCGGCTATAGTTCCCGGCCAAAGGTCTCGCACGGAGCGAAACGGTCGAATCCGGAACGAATCGATGACGAAAAAGCCTGAACCGCATCCTCTTGAAACGCTGGGACGCGAATATATCGAAGCAATGATCGCAAGCGGTCTTGTGGACGATATAGCCGACTGTTCCGATCTCGTACCCCGTCCCTACCGTTATGCCGAAGGCGAATACATCTGCAGACATGGCGATGTGGCAGAATGCCTTTGGGTGATCGTCACCGGTTCCGTGGCGGTAAAGGAAGGTGATCGCACGCTCTTCGTCCGAAGACGCGGCGAGGTCGTGGGAGAGCAGAATCTCCTCGGAAACGGTTATCGGCGTATGTACGACCTCGTCGCCAGCGAAATGAATGTCGAAGTTCTGGTGGTCGACAAGGCGAGTATCGAAAAGCACCCTGAAAGGGATTTGATCTACCGTAATATCGCTCGCATCATCTCGCTCAAACTGAAGAACGCCAGCATCAAGGTTGCGTCCCTGAGCAGGCAGCTCCAGGATGACACGCGCATCCTGCACGCCTATACGAACCAATATGCGCTCAGTCGGCGCATGCAGGCTGGCGGCGGCCGGTTGACCGACTATAAGGTCGACCGGGCGATAATCTGGTTTTCGGATGTCGTCGGCTTCAGCGAACACACACTATCGATGAGCCCCGAGCGCACGGCCGATATCGTCCAGCGCTTCTTCAATGCGCAGTCCGTACCGATTGCCGCACATGGCGGATATATCGACAAGTTCATAGGCGACGGCTTGATGGCATTCTGGGTCTTGCAGGATGGCGCAAGCACGGCAAAGGCGTGTCTGGAATCATTGCGGGCGGCGGAAAACGCGGTGAAGGCCGTATCGGAAATCCGCATCGGAAATGCGCGCCTTCATCTTCGCATCGGGCTGCACCTCGGCCTCGCCCTCAGCGGGGATTTCGGCTCCGCCACCCGTCATCAGTTCACGCTGATCGGCAAGGACGTAAACAAGGCAGCACGCCTTGAGGAAGTTCACAAGGAAGATATTGTGGATGGAGACCCGGCGCCTGGCGACATACGTATCAGCACCGAATTTCGCGCCGAATTGAGCGACACCGTCCAGCAGCGTTACACTCGCCGCAGTATCGCTCGCGCCAAGAACATCGGTGAGATCGAGCTTTACAGTTAAGGCATATGCCGCGAAATCTAAGTTGGATTTCGCGACAAGGATATGATCAAAAAACTGATACTGGATCGAATTCTTGTCACGAAAGCGAAACTGCTTTCGTGGAAAGCGCCCTAGAGGTCAGATCGGGAAATCGTCCAGCGTGAGTCCTGAGTATACCCTGACCCAATAAAAGGCCGCGAAGATCACGCCGGCGACGATTGTGGTCAGTACGGCCTTTTTTGCAAGTTGCGGCGCATGAGGAGCGCTCGGCACCGTGCCGGGCACGATTTCACCTTCTTCTTCCTGTGTGCGCACGCCGATGGGCAGCACCGCGAAGAGCACAACCCACCAGATGATGAAATAAATAGCAAGACCCGATGTCAACGACACGCCCTGGCTCCAGTATTCTGATTACGCCTGTTCGAGTTCGACAAGCGTGCCATTGAAATCTTTAGGGTGCAGGAAAAGTACAGGCTTTCCATGCGCGCCGATTTTTGGCTCGCCATCGCCGAGGACGCGCGCGCCCTGCTCCTTCAGTCTGTCGCGTGCTGCGAGAATATCGTCAACCTCGTAGCAGACATGGTGGATGCCGCCCGCCGGGCTGCGGTCGAGGAAAGCCTGGATCGGAGAACCTTCACCAAGGGGCTCAAGAAGCTCTATCTTTGTGTTCGGAAGTTCTATGAAGACGACGGTTACACCGTGGTCCGGTTCTTCCTGGCGCTGAGAGACCTTGGCACCAAGCGTGTCACGATAGGTCACTGTCGCCGCTTCTAGGTCCGGCACCGCGATTGCAACATGATTGAGACGCCCGATCATGATCCATCCTTCCCGTTCGCTGCTTTCCCCGATGTGACGGCAATTGGCGAAAGGCGCAAGTCGGCCAAATGGTCACACGCGCGTGGCGATCGCCCGCGTCAGAGGCTTTTTGCCCCAGGCTTCATTCACCGCGCTTCTTGCTGCCCGCCTTGCCGCCTCTGCCACGAGATCGGGATCCTTGCGCCGCACTTTCGGGATACTTTCCACTGCCCCGATCACCGCATCGAGAACGATATCCTCGAAGTCCCGCCCCTTGTTGTCAGCTTCCGGCAGGCCGAAGAGCACCGCTTCGGGCTCGCCCACCAGCATGCCCTTTCCATCGATTGTGAGTGTCACGACCACGGCGCCAGCAAAGGAAAGCTTGCGCCGTTCGCGCACTCCGGTTTCCTCCGGGTCGCCCAAAATCGCGCCGTCCTTCACCGCTATGCCGACCGGCACCTCGTCGATAAGTTCCAGTTTGCCGGGCGCCAGGCGAACCAAATCGCCGTTTCGTGCGATCACCGTCTCCTTGATGCCCTGCTCGCGCGCGAATGCTTCCTGCGCGGCCAGATGCATCGCTTCTCCGTGTGCGGGCACCAGCGCTTGAGGTTTCAGCACGTCATAAAGCCGCTCAAGCTCTCCTTTTCGCGGATGGCCGGAAACATGCACCAGACCGTCCCGGTCGGTCATCACATCGATGCCCTGCTCGACAAGCTGGTTGATGATGGCGTTCACCGCTTTCTCGTTGCCGGGAATCGTGCGCGAGGAAAAGATCACGAGATCCTTCTTCGCAAGTGCCACATTGCGGTGGTCGCCCTGAGCGACTCTCGCCATGGCGGCTCTCGCCTCGCCCTGGCTCCCGGTCAGCAGCGCCACCACCTTGTCGCGCGGCAGATATCCGAAAGCCTCTTCGTCAAGAAACGGCGGCAAACCGTCGAGATAGCCAAGTTCGGACGCCACCTCTATCACCCGCTGCATCGAGCGGCCCATGACGACGACCTCCCGCCCTGCGGCCTTGGCAGCAAGGGCGATGGATCGGATGCGCGCTACGTTAGACGCGAATGTTGTCACCACCACGCGGTTGGAGGCATTGGCGATAATTTTTGCAAGTTCCCTTGCGACGTCTGCCTCGCTGGGGCTCACCCCGTCGCGCACCGCGTTGGTGCTGTCGCAGATAAGGGCTCTCACGCCTTCCCGCCCGATTTCCGCAAGTCGCTCAAGGTCGATCGGCTTGCCGACACCCGGTTCCGGATCGATCTTCCAGTCGCCTGAATGGACGACCGTACCGAGGCCGGTACGGATCGCGAGAGCGCAAGGCTCGGGGATTGAGTGCGACATGGCGATCACCTCGACGTCGAAAGCTCCTATTTCGAGGCGTTCGCCCTGTTTCACCACCGTTACCGGAATATGCTCGATACCATATTCGCTCTCTTTTTTTGCTTCGAGCAGGCCGGCGGTAAACGCCGTCATATAAAGCGGTGCCCGCAGCTTCGGCCAGAGATGAATAAGAGCTCCATAATGGTCTTCATGTGCATGCGTGATGACGATACCGTCGATCCGGTCGCGCTCTTCCTCCAAAAACCGGATGTCGGGCATCACGAGATCGATTCCAGGCAGATCAGGGCCCGCGAAGCTTACCCCGCAGTCGACAACGAGCCACCGACGATCGTCTTCGGATCCATACCCGTAAACACCGAGATTCATCCCGATTTCGCCAAGGCCACCCAGGGCGACGAATACGAGCTCACTGTCGCTCGACATGCATATACTCCTGACAGGCGGTTACGCTGGCCGCCATGAATTGTTTATTCGCCGAAGAAAACATCGCCCGCGGATATACGGTCTATTTCGCCGTTGTCGAGACGCAAGCGCAAGCGCCCATCCATTTCGAGGCCCAAAAAGACGCCTGCGATTTCCCGGTCCGGATACCGCACGTTGATCCGTTCGCCTAGGCCAACCGCCCGATGGAGCCAGTCTGTCCGGATTTTAGCAAATCCGCCTGGATAAGACCAAGCTTCAAGTCTCTCGGATATCGTATTGGCTACACGAAGGAAAACCATCTCCGGAGTTACCCGAAACCCGAAACCGGCCAAGTCTCCCGCCGGATAAAGGCCAAGATCCGGATGATGCGCGCAATTAACACCGAAGCCGCAAACGATTGCACGCCTTCCTTCTTCCAGCGTCAGCGCTTCAAGCAGGATACCGGAAATCTTGCGTCCCTCGATCAGAAGGTCGTTCGGCCATTTCAGCTTGACGACCCCAATCACTCCGCAAGCCTTCTCAACCGCATCGGCAAGCGCCACCGCGGCCACCATCGGCAACTCTCCGACACGCTCAGACGGACCCGGATCAATCAGCAGAAGCGATGCGTAGAAATTTCCTTTCTCGGATGTCCAGGCGCGTCCCCGCCGGGCCCTACCTGCGGTTTGCTCCGCTCCAATTATCCAGAGGCCGCCGGGATCACCTGCCCGTGCGGTCTCCATGGCAAGCGCGTTCGTCGACCCTACGGATGGGTAAGCTCTGAAACGATAACCCGGCGCATTTGGCACCGGGTGTTCGTTTCCGTCATAATCCATGTCGATCAGAATAGCGTTTTCGCCGCCGTTCCCGCCATTTCCACGATCGGCCCGGCAATAACGACGAAGAAGAGCACGAAGGCGCCAGATACGCCGAGCACGATCTTCATCTCACCCGGCATCGGCAGGAACTTCGGCGCCGGTTCATCGAAGAACATCACCTTGATGATACGCAGGTAATAGTAGGCGCCGACGACCGATGTGAGCACACCGATGACTGCGAGCGGATACAGCCCGGCCTCGACGGCTGCCAGGAACACATAGAACTTGGCGAAAAAGCCCACGAACGGCGGTATACCGGCGAGCGAGAACAAGATGACCGCAAGAAGGACAGCCATCGGCAGGTTCGTGCGCGAAAGACCGGAAAGCTCGTAGATTTCCTCAACCATTCCCTCTTTGCGCCGCATGGCGAGAATACAGGCGAATGCGCCGAGCGTCATGGCCATATACGCGGTAAGATAGACAATCACGCCTTCAACACCCTGCTCCGTGCCGGCGGCGAGACCAACAAGCGCGTAACCCATGTGACCGATCGAGGAGTAGGCCATCAGCCGCTTGATGTTACGCTGACCGATCGCCGCGAACGCGCCAAGCGCCATCGAAGCGATCGAGACGAAGACGATGATCTGCTGCCATTCGGATGTGATCGGGCTGAACGCGTCGACAACGATGCGCGTCAGCATTCCCATGGCGGCGATCTTAGGTGCCGCGGCGAAAAATGCCGTCACCGGTGTCGGCGCCCCCTCGTAGACATCCGGCGTCCACATGTGGAAGGGAACGGCGGATATCTTGAAAGCGATGCCGGCAAGAATGAACACCAGGCCGAAAATCAGCCCGAGAGAAGCCTCGTCCGCCGCCAGAACTTCGGCGATAGGGTCGAAGCCGGTATGGCCGGTAAAGCCGTAGACCAGTGACATGCCGTAAAGCAGCATGCCGGAAGATAGCGCTCCGAGAACGAAATACTTCAGTCCGGCTTCCGTCGAGCGAATGCTGTCCCGGTTAATCGAGGCGACGACGTAGAGCGACAGCGACTGCAGTTCCAGCCCAAGGTAGAGCGAGATCATGTCGTTCGCCGAAAGCATCAGGAGCATGCCGAGCGTCGCGATGACGATCAGCACCGGATATTCGAAACGCTCGAAATGCTCGCTGCGCGCATAGGCGACCGACATTGCGATCGCAAGACCTGAGCCGATCAGCGTCAGGATCTTCAGGTAACGGGCGAAACCGTCTTGTATGAACGCGCCGCCGAAGGTCGTACCCTCCGCCGGGCTGAAGATGTAAATCAGCACCGCAACCGCAAGAAGCGCGACCGACATTCCCGTGACGATCGGCGTTGAACGTTCGCCGCCAAAGACGCCGACCATCAAGAGAACAAGTGCACCCACGGCAAGAAGCAGTTCCGGCAGGGCCGGCATCAGATCGGGAAGTTCGCTTACCATCGTTTATTCTCGCCCTTCTGACCTTTAATGCGCCAGCGATGCCGTCTGCTGGGCCGTTTCCAGCGCGGCTTGATAGTTCTGGATGAGTTGATCGACAGACGCCTGCGTCACGTCGAATACCGGTGCCGGATAGAACCCGAAGAAGATCGTCAGCACGACGAGCGGAGCCAGGATAACGCGCTCACGAACCGAAAGATCGAGTATCGACTTCAAATTCTCCTTGTCGATCACACCGAAAATTACCCGCCTGTAGAGGTAGAGCGCGTAGGCGGCAGACAGGATGACACCGGTCGTGGCGAATAGCGCGACCCAGGTGTTTACCCTGAACACGCCAACCAGCGTCAGGAACTCGCCGACGAACCCGCTCGTGCCCGGCAGGCCGACATTGGCCATAGTGAAGATCATGAAAGCAACGGCATAGGCTGGCATGCGGTTGACGAGCCCACCGTAGGCATCGATTTCGCGCGTATGCATCCTGTCGTAAATCACACCCACGCAAAGGAAAAGCGCGCCGGATACGATGCCGTGCGAAAGCATCTGGAAGATACCGCCCTGCAGGCCCTGCTCGGTCATCGTGAATAGGCCCATGGTGACATAGCCCATATGCGCCACCGAGGAATAGGCGATCAGCTTTTTGATGTCTTCCTGCGCGAGCGCAACGAGCGAGGTGTAGATGATCGCCACCACAGACAATGTGAATATGAACGGCGCGAACAGGTCGCTCGCCACCGGGAACATCGGCAGCGAGAAGCGCAGGAACCCGTAGCCCCCCATTTTCAGCAGGATGCCGGCCAGGATCACCGAACCCGCCGTCGGCGCTTCCACATGCGCATCCGGAAGCCACGTATGCACCGGCCACATCGGCATTTTCACCGCGAAGCTCGCGAAAAAGGCGATCCACAGCCACGTCTGCATCTCTGCCGGGAAGGAATGCGCCAAAAGTGTCGGAATATCGGTCGTACCGGCATTCCAGTACATCGCCATAATGGCGATGAGCATCAGCACGGAGCCAAGCAGCGTGTAAAGAAAGAACTTGTAGCTTGCATAAACGCGCCGCTTGCCGCCCCACACCCCGATGATCAGGAACATCGGGATAAGGCCTCCTTCGAAGAAGACATAGAAAACAACGAGATCGAGCGCGCAGAAGACACCGATCATCAGTGTCTCGAGCACGAGGAACGCGATCATGTACTCCTTGACACGGTTCTCGATGCTCCGCCAGCTCGCGAGAATGCAGAATGGCATCAGGAACGTCGTGAGGATGACGAACAGCATAGAGATGCCGTCGACGCCCATCCGGTAAGTGATGTTTCCGCCAAGCCAATCCGCCCGTTCCTCGAACTGGAACCCGGGGTTCTGCGTGTCGAAATTGATCCAGATGATCAGGGAGACGATGAACGTGAATACCGTCGTGATCAGGGATACGCGGCGGATGTTTTCCTTGGCGCTGTCCTCTTCGCCGCGGACGAGGAGAATGAAGAGAACGCCGACCAGCGGAAGAAACGTTATGGTGCTGAGAATAGGCCAGCTCATTATTGGGCACTCCCGCCGCCGAACATGGACCAGGTTACAAGGGCTGCAACGCCGATGAGCATGGCGAACGCATAGTGATAGATGTAGCCGGTCTGCAGCCGGACGACCCACGTCGTAACGTTCTGCACCCTGGCTGCGACGCCGTCCGGACCGAACCCGTCGATCGTCGCGCCATCGCCCTTCTTCCAGAGTTGACGACCAATCCACAACGCGGGACGTACGAAGATCGCGTCATAAAGCTCGTCGAAGTACCACTTGTTTAGCAGGAACTTGTAGAGCCCCTCATGCCGCTCGGCCAGACGCTTCGGGGTGTCCGGCGAACGGATGTAGAAGTGCCAGGCCACCAAGAACCCGCCGATCATCATGACGAGCGGAGAGAATTTCACCCAAGCCGGGACCTCGTGCATGTCATGCAGCACGTGGTTTTCTTCGGAGGTGAAAAGCGAAACCCGCCAGAACTCGCCATAACCT
Organism: Hongsoonwoonella zoysiae; assembly: GCF_013266695.1. Lineage (GTDB taxonomy): Bacteria > Pseudomonadota > Alphaproteobacteria > Rhizobiales > Stappiaceae > Hongsoonwoonella > Hongsoonwoonella zoysiae. The sequence goes on along the minus strand of NZ_JABRXF010000002.1, from coordinate 467,860 downwards.
TCACCTATGAAGAAACCAGAGAAGATCAGGCCCGCGAACAACGCACCCGCAGCCAGGATCATCAGCGGAACGGTCATGACATATGGAGATTCGTGTACGTGTTTCATCACGTCTACGGACGCGCGCGGCTTTCCATGGAACGTCATGAAGGCGAGACGCCAGGAATAGAACGACGTCAGGGCCGCAGCCGCCACCGTCAGCCAGAAGCCGTAGAGCGCGAAGCTGTTATGGCCGGCGTATGCCGCTTCGATAACTGCATCCTTCGAGAAGTAACCGGCCGTAAGAGGGAAGCCGGTTAGCGCGAGCGTTCCAATCACCATCATCCAGTAGGTGACGGGGATGTGCTTGCGCAAGCCGCCCATCTTTCGCATGTCCTGCTCGTCGGAAACGGCATGGATCACCGAACCTGCCCCCAGGAACAAAAGCGCCTTGAAGAAGGCATGCGTGAAGAGATGGAAGATACCGACAGAATAGGCGCCGACACCGAGCGCCACGAACATATAACCGAGCTGTGAACAGGTCGAATAGGCGATCACCCGCTTGATGTCGTTCTGTACCAGGCCAACCGTGGCCGCGAAGAAAGCCGTCGTCGCCCCGATAAAGGTCACAAAGGTTAGCGCGGTATGCGAAAGCTCGAACAGCGGCGAAAGACGCGCGACCATGAAGACGCCAGCGGTAACCATCGTCGCCGCGTGGATAAGCGCGGAAACCGGAGTCGGGCCTTCCATCGCATCCGGCAGCCAGGTGTGCAGCAGGAACTGCGCCGATTTGCCCATGGCGCCCATGAAGAGCAGCAGGCAGAGCGCCGTCATCGCGCCGTGGGCGTCGAGATGATAGCCGAGGAAATCTAGAACCGGTTCGCCGTGCCCCCCTTCGACAAAGGCTTGAGCATTGGCGAAGACCGTGTCGAGATCGATCGAATTGAACAAATAAAAGACACCGAAGATGCCGAGCGCGAAGCCGAAGTCACCAACGCGATTGACGACGAAAGCCTTGATCGCCGCCGCGTTGGCTGACGGCTTTTGATACCAGAAACCGATCAGCAGATAGGACGCCAGGCCCACACCTTCCCAGCCGAAGAACATCTGTAGAAGGTTGTCAGCCGTCACCAGCGTCAGCATCGCGAAGGTGAATAGCGACAGATACGCAAAAAAGCGCGGACGGTGCGGATCGTGATGCATGTAGCCGATGGAATAGACATGCACCAGCGCCGAAACCGTGTTCACCACCACCAGCATGACAACGGTCAACGTATCGACGCGGATCATCCAGTTCACATCGAGTGTGCCGGAGTTGATCCACCTGAGCACTGTCACATGCTGGGGCGCCGCATCGGTAAAACCGACGGAGAAGAATGCGATCCACGACAGGATCGCCGCGACGATAAGAAGGCCGGAAGTAATATACTCGCTGGCCTTGGCTCCGATCGTCCGTCCGAAAAGACCTGCGATCAGAAAGCCGATAAGCGGCAGGAAAACGATAGCCGAATACATCCGCCCCTCAGCCCTTCATCATGTTGATGTCTTCCACGGCGATGGAGCCGCGGTTTCGGAAAAACGCAACGAGAATGGCAAGCCCGATGGCCGCCTCCGCCGCTGCGACGGTAAGAACCAGAAGAGCGAACACCTGTCCCACCAAGTCCCCAAGGAAGGACGAAAACGCGACCAGGTTGATGTTGACGGCCAAGAGCAGCAGTTCGATCGACATCAGAATGATGATGACGTTCTTCCTGTTGAGGAAGATGCCGAAGATCCCAATCGTGAACAGGATCGCCGCAACCGTCAGATAGTGTGACAGACCGATTTCCATGGGCGCCTCGCCGTGCTCCCCCGTATCCAGTTTCCGGACGATCCCGTGGGGTGGGATCGTGCGTTTGAACGTTTTGTTTTCCGGTCGAACGGCTGGCGTCAGATGCCCTTGCCGGTTTCGACCTTGCGAACTTCGATCGCCGTCTCGCGGTTCCGCGCGACCTGCGTCGGGATATCCTGCCGCTTCACCCCTTCCTTGTGGCGCAGCGTAAGCACGATAGCGCCCACCATGGCCACCAGAAGAACCAGCCCGGCAATCTGGAAAAAGAAGATGTAGCGCGTGTAGAGAACCTCGCCGAGCGCCTGAATGTTCGAGACCTGCTCGATGGGCGGTATCGGAGCCGCCACATTGACCGGCACTTCAGGCGCGAATGTCCATGCCCCGAGCCCGAGAAGCAGTTCGACCAGGAGGATGATCCCCACAAGACCGCCAACGGGCAGGTACTGCAGGAAGCCCTGTCTTAGTTCCACGAAATCGACGTCAAGCATCATGACGACAAAGAGGAACAGCACCATGACCGCACCGACATAGACGACGATCAGGATCATGGCCAGGAATTCTGCTCCGAGCAGGATGAACAACCCTGCCGCGTTGAAGAACGCAAGGATCAGGAACAGAACCGAGTGCACGGGATTGCGCGAAGCGATCACCATGAAGCCCGAGGCGACGCATATCGCCGCGAAAACGTAAAAAAAGACGGCTTGCAGGACCATGTCTGGGATTGCCCCCGTCACTCTCCAAGACCGGCCTGCCCTGGGGTTGAATTACCCCAAAACAGAAAAGCCGATCGCTTCTGGTTACCGGAGCCCCGATCGGCGTTCATGCGAACGCCGCCGGTTCCGGAAATTCTAAAGCCCCTGAAGGGCCATTCTCGACGCGCACTCGGTTACCCCGGTCTGCCCGCCGCGTCCACTTTTCTTCCGCACTTACCGCGTTCAGCGGTATGGCGCATCCATCGCTATGTTCCGCGCGATCTCCCGCTCCCAGCGGTCGCCATTGGCAAGAAGCTTTTCCTTGTCGTAATAGAGCTCTTCACGAGTTTCCGTGGCGAACTCAAAATTCGGCCCTTCGACGATGGCATCCACCGGGCAGGCTTCCTGGCAGAAGCCGCAATAAATGCATTTCACCATGTCGATGTCGTAGCGCGTTGTGCGGCGCGTGCCGTCGTTGCGTCGCGGGCCCGCTTCAATGGTGATCGCCTGCGCCGGGCAGATCGCTTCGCAAAGCTTGCAGGCAATGCAGCGTTCCTCGCCGTTGGGATAACGCCTAAGCGCGTGTTCTCCGCGAAACCTCGGGCTCACCGGACCCTTCTCGAAGGGGTAGTTGATCGTCGGTTTCGGTTTGAAGAAGTATCTCATGGCGAGAAAGAACGCCGACACGAACTCCTTCAGAAAGAGCGAATTGGCGGCCTGTTGCAGTCCCATGACCCAAATGCCTCTCTCGCGGTTCAACTCAGCCGGTCATTGACACGGCGGCTATGTAACCGATCACCGGGAACGCGATGATCGTCGTGATTAGTACTAGGATCCGGATACCTTCCCGGTTCCGTACCAGGATATCCTCCGCACCCTTCCTCTGTTTTCGCCGATCCAACCGCCCGTTAAGGACGCCGGTGACGATTTTATAGTCCAACCATCCGATATAGAGCCCAATGGCCGCTCCGATCAGCCCTGCGAGCGATATCGGCATGGTCTAGTCCTCAAGGCGCCCAGCCTGTCGCCATCAGCACGGCGGCAACGATGAACACCATGGCAAGCGACAGCGGCAGAAATACCTTCCAGCCGAGGCGCATGAGCTGGTCATAGCGGTAACGCGGCACCATGGCCTTGACCATCGCGAACATGAAGAAGACGAAAAAAGCCTTCAGAGTGAACCAGATGATACCTGGCACCCAGGTGAACGGCGCGAAGTCGAACGGGGGCAACCAGCCGCCCATGAACAGGATCGTCGTCAGGGCGCACATCAACGCGATCGCGACGTATTCCCCGAGCATGAACATCATGTACGGCGTGGAGCCGTATTCCACCATGAAGCCCGCGACCAGTTCGGATTCAGCCTCCGCAAGGTCGAACGGGGGGCGGTTGGTCTCCGCAAGCGCCGACACGAAGAAGACAACGAACATCGGCAGCAGTGGGATCCAGTACCAGTTCAGGAACGTCAGCCACGGCAGGCCGATCATGTTCGCAAGACCGGTTTCCTGCGATTTCACGATCTCGCTCAGGTTCAGCGAGCCTGCGCACAGGAGAACGGTAACGATCACGAAGCCGATCGATACTTCATAGGAGACCATCTGCGCGGCCGAACGCAGCGCCGACAAAAAAGGATATTTCGAGTTTGATGCCCATCCGCCGATGATGACGCCATAAACGCCGAGTGAAGAAATGGCGAAGATATAAAGGATGCCGACGTTGATATCGGCGATCACCCACCCCTCGGCAACCGGCACAACCGCCCAGGCGGCAAGGGACAGCATTACCATGACGAGCGGTGCAAGCAGGAACAGGCCCTTGTTGGAGCTTGCCGGAATAACCGGCTCCTTCAGGACGAACTTCAGAAGATCGGCGAAGGACTGCAGCAGCCCCCATGGTCCAACCACGTTCGGTCCACGCCGGATCTGAACCGCCGCCCAGATCTTGCGGTCGGCATAGAGGATATAGGCAATCGCAATCAGAAGCACGACCATGAGCAGCAAGCTCTGGGCGACCATGATAATCAGCGGCAGAAGATAATCCGCCCAAAGATCAGCCATTCTAGCCTCCGCCCCTTACTCGGCTGCCTCGACCGCGCGCGCCTTCGCCTCTGCCGAACATTCGGCCATGACGCTGGACGCCCGTGCGATCGGGTTGGTCAGATAGAAATCCTGGAAAGCATTGGCGAATGGCGCCTTGTCCATTTTGCCGCCAAGCTTGGCGGCATTCCCAACACCTTCGTTGCCTGCGTCGGCGATCTGGTCGACCCCAGCCATCAGCGGGCAGGCTTCATAAAGCGCGCGACGCAGTTCTCCAAGCGAATCGAAGGAAAGTACCGCATCCAGCTCTGCCGAAAGGGCGCGCAGGATCGCCCAGTCCTCACGTGCTTCGCCCGGCGGGAAACCGGCGCGGTCGCCAACCTGGACGCGACCTTCGGTATTCACCCATGTGCCGGATTTTTCGGTATAGGCTGCCCCGGGCAGTATCACTTCCGCGCGGTGGGCTCCACGGTCGCCATGTGTGCCTATGTAAACGACGAAAGCATTACCGAAAGCGGCCATGTCGAGTTCATCGGCACCCAGCAGGAATACGACCTCGATGTCGCCCTTGGCCGCCGCTTCCTGAATTCCACCGGTGTCAAGTCCGCCCTCGCCCGGCACGAAGCCCACGTCAAGGGCACCCACCCGCGAAGCAGCCGTATGCAGGACGCTGAAGCCATTCCAGTCATCGGTAACGGCGCCCACATCCATCGCGAGCTTCGCGGCTGCCGAAAGCACCGCCTTGCCGTCGGCGCGCATCAATGCACCCTGGCCAATGATGATCAAAGGCCGCTCGGCGTCTTTCAGCACCTTCGCGAAGTCCGATTTGCCCGAAGCGATGTCTGAAAGCGTTTCCGGCCCGGCCCCGAGATAGGTCGTGGGATAAGTTAGATCCGCCGCTTCGCCGATCACGCCCACCGGAAGCCGCCCCATGCGCATACGTTTGCGGATCCGTGCGTTCAGAACAGGTGCCTCAATGCGCGGATTGGAGCCGACGATAAGCACGGCATCCGCGTCCTCGATGCCTTGCACCGTCGAATTGAAGAGATAGGAAGAACGCCCGAGTGCTGGGTCAAGCGCCGTTCCGTCTTGACGGCAGTCCATATGCGGGCTTCCAAGCGAATCCATAAGGCTTTTAAGCGCGAACACTTCTTCAACGCTGGCAAGATCGCCGGCGATCGCCGCAACCTTGCTTCCCCCGGCAGCCTTCACTTTCTCCGCAATCGCTGCGAAAGCATCCCTCCAGGAAGCAGCTGAGAGTTTGCCGTCACGCTTTATGTAGGGCCTGTCGAGACGTTGCGCGCGCAACCCGTCCCAGATGTAGCGGGACTTGTCGGAAATCCATTCCTCGTTCACTGCCTCGTTGAGGCGCGGCAGGATGCGCATAACCTCGCGTCCGCGCGTGTCGATGCGGATAGCCGAACCGAGCGCGTCCATCACGTCAACACCCTCGGTCTTCTTGAGCTCCCAGGGCCGCGCCTTGAAGGCATAGGGTTTATGCGTCAGCGCCCCGACTGGACAGAGATCGACGACGTTACCCTGCATCTCGGAAGACAGCGACTGTTCGAGGTAGGACGTGATTTCAGCGTCCTCACCACGGCCGATCAATCCAAGATCGGAAACGCCGCACACCTCGGTCGTGAAGCGAACGCAGCGCGTGCAATGGATGCACCGCGTCATGATCGTCTTGACGAGCGGGCCGATATATTTGTCTTCCACCGCGCGCTTGTTTTCCTGATAGCGCGAAGCGTCGACACCATAGGCCATCGCCTGGTCCTGCAGGTCGCATTCACCGCCCTGATCGCAAATCGGGCAATCCAGAGGGTGGTTGATCAGCAGGAACTCCATGACGCCTTCGCGGGCCTTCTTGACCATCGGCGTCTTGGTGAAAATTTCGGGCGCCTCGCCGTTCGGTCCGGGCCGCAGGTCGCGTACGTTCATGGCGCAAGACGCAACGGGCTTCGGCGGCCCGCCCTTCACTTCCACCAGGCACATGCGGCAGTTACCGGCGATCGACAGCCGGTCATGGAAGCAGAATCGCGGGATCTCGGCACCGGCTTCCTCACACGCCTGAAGAAGCGTGTACTCGGGCGGCACCTCGATTTCCTTCCCGTCGACGATGATCGTACGCATCGCTTTCTCCGAATTCCTTGACCGGCCTTACTCAGCCGCCGCGAGAGCGGCACCCGACGACCGCGCTTTCGCGGTGTACTGGTCGATACGCTCTTCGATTACCGGGCGGAAATTCCTGATAAGCCCCTGGATCGGCCAGGCGGCAGCATCGCCGAGGGCGCAGATGGTGTGGCCTTCGACCTGCTTCGTCACCTCAAAGAGCATGTCGATTTCCTCTCGCGAGGCATTGCCCTTCACCATGCGTTCCATGACGCGCCACATCCAGCCCGTGCCTTCCCGGCAGGGCGTGCACTGACCGCAACTCTCGTGCTTGTAGAAGTAGCTGAGCCTCGCGATCGCCTTGATGATGTCGGTGGACTTGTCCATCACGATCACGGCCGCCGTTCCTAGGCCCGAACCCTTTTCCTTCAGGCTGTCGAAGTCCATCCCGCAGTCGGCAATATCCTCGCCTTTCACGCAAGGCACGGACGAGCCGCCAGGAATCACTGCCATCAGGTTGTCCCAACCGCCGCGAATGCCGCCGCAGTGCTTGTCGATCAACTCGCGGAAGGAGATCCCCATCTCCTCTTCCACGGTGCAGGGTTTGTTTACATGGCCCGATACGCAAAAGAGCTTGGTACCCGTGTTGTTGGGTCTTCCAAGACCCGCGAACCATGCTGCCCCGCGACGAAGGATCGTCGGCGCAACCGCAATCGATTCGACGTTGTTGACCGTCGTCGGGCAGCCATAAAGACCGACATTCGCCGGAAACGGCGGCTTCAGACGGGGCTGGCCCTTCTTGCCTTCGAGGCTTTCGAGAAGTGCCGTTTCCTCACCACAGATATAGGCGCCCGCGCCGTGGTGGACGTAGATGTCGAAATCGTAGCCATGCACGTTGTTCTTGCCAATCAGCCCGGCTTCGTAAGCCTGGTCGATCGCGGCCTGCAAACGCTCGCGCTCGCGGATGAATTCGCCGCGCACATAGATGTAGGCGGCAATGGCGCCCATGGCGAAACCGGCTACCAGGCAACCTTCGACCAGCGTATGCGGATCGTGGCGCATGATCTCTCGGTCCTTACAGGTGCCGGGTTCGGACTCGTCCGCATTGACGACGAGATAGGCCGGCCTGCCGTCGCTTTCCTTCGGCATGAAGGACCACTTCAACCCTGTCGGAAAACCCGCCCCGCCACGCCCGCGCAGGCCCGACGCTTTCATCTGGTCGATGATCCAGTCGCGCCCCTTTTCGAGGATCGCCTTGGTCCCGTCCCATTGGCCGCGCTGACGCGCGCCCTCAAGGCCCCAGTCGTGCAGCCCGTAGATATTGGTGAAGATCCGATCCTGATCCTTCAGCATCCCGTTCCCTCACCTCATGACTTGGATGTCGGCACGTCGCCATCGTCGACGCGCTTGGAAAATTTGGTTTCACCGCCCTCGGCCAGCGTTTTGGCTTGCGCGATCCAGTCTTCGCGGTCGATGCGGCCCTTGAACATCAGGCGCTCGTCCACCCACGCCTTGTTGTTCTCATTCCACGCCGCGATCTGGTCGAAGTGGTAGACACCCATCTCATTCAGAATGCCTTCGATCTTCGGACCCACGCCGCGAATCCGCTTCAGGTCGTCCGCCGCGCCACCGCGCGGCCCTTTCAGAAGCTCGGGCTTGTGATCGTCGGAGACAGTATGTTCGTCCGTTGGTTCAGAGCGCGCCGCCTCAACTTCTGGCCGGTCCTCGGCTTTCGGCTTGCCAACGTTTTCAGCCTTCGCCTGTTTCGTGCGGGGAGAGGTCTTCTCGCTCGTTTTCCTGGTGCTCGGCTTCTTCCCCGAGGTCCCCTTCCCGTCACCGGGAATACCATCGAAGTCGTTGCCGCCGGAATTGATCGATGCGCCAGCGAAAACGTGCGAGGCGGCTTCCGCGCCATTCACCACATGTGCGACCGGATCCACGCCCTTCGTTTTGTCTTTGATCTCGCTAAGCGTCGTCGCCCCGCCTTCTGGAGCGCCAAACCTGCGGTCGATCTGCGGCCCGGGCGTCACTTCGCGGCCCGCGGAAATGTCGTCGATGAGCTGCTCAAGGCTTTCCGGCGTCAGATCTTCATAGGTGTCCTTGAAGATCTGGATCATCGGGGCGTTCACGCAGGCACCCAGACACTCGACTTCTTCCCAGGAAAAATCGCCATCTTCGGACAGATCATGCGCGTGTGCGGCGATCTTGCGTTTGCAGACCTTGATAAGATCTTCCGCGCCGCGAAGCTGGCACGGCGTCGTTCCGCACACTTGGATATGCGCCTTCTTGCCGACCGGCTGAAGCTGGAACATCGTGTAGAAAGTGGCGACTTCCAGCACCCGGATATGCGGCATACCCAGCATATCCGCGATATAGCGGATCGCCGGTTCCGGCAACCAGCCATTGTGCTGCTCCTGCGCCCGCCACAGAAGCGGGATGACGGCGGAGGCCTGCCGCCCTTCCGGGTAGCGGCCGATCACTTTCTGCGCCCAGTCGTAATTCGCATCGCTGAATGCGAAGCTTTCGGGCTGCTCGTGATAAAGGCGACGAACGGCCATTACCGGTCAACCTCTCCGAACACGATATCGAGGGAACCGAGGACGGCCGAAACGTCGGCAAGCAAGTGTCCGCGGCAAAGGAAATCCATCGCCTGAAGATGCGCGAAACCTGGCGCCTTGATCTTGCAGCGATAGGGCTTGTTGGTCCCGTCGGAGACGAGATAGACGCCGAATTCGCCTTTCGGCGCCTCCACGGCGGCATAAACCTCGCCCTCTGGTACATGGTAGCCTTCGGTGTAGAGCTTGAAGTGGTGGATCAGCGCCTCCATGGAGCGCTTCATCTCGCCACGCTTGGGCGGGAACACCTTTCCGTCGGTCGTATACGCCGGGCCGGTTTCCACCGTCAGTTTTTCCAGGCACTGCTTCATGATTCGCACTGACTGGCGCATTTCTTCCATGCGAATGAGATAGCGGTCGTAGCAGTCGCCGTTCTTTCCGATAGGGATATCGAAGTCCAGTTCGTCGTAGCACTCGTAGGGCTGCGCCTTGCGCAGGTCCCACGGCGCGCCGGAACCGCGCACCATCACACCGGAAAATCCCCGTGCCCACGCTTCGTCCAGCGACACGACACCGATATCGACATTGCGCTGCTTGAAAATGCGGTTTTCTGTCAGAAGGCCTTCAAGGTCGTCGCATACCTTGAGGAACGGATCGCAGAAATCCCAGATATCGTCGAGCAGTTCCTTGGGCAGGTCCTGATGCACGCCGCCCGGGCGCACATAGGCCGCATGCATGCGCGAACCCGATGCACGCTCGTAGAACACCATCAGCTTCTCGCGCTCCTCGAAGCCCCACAGCGGCGGGGTGAGCGCGCCGACGTCGAGCGCCTGCGTCGTGATGTTCAGGATATGCGACAGGATCCGGCCGATCTCGGAATAAAGCACGCGGATCAACTGGCCACGCTTCGGCACAGTGATGCCGACGAGCTTTTCCACCGCCAGTGCGAAGGCATGCTCCTGGTTCATCGGCGCGACATAGTCGAGCCGGTCGAAATAAGGCACACCTTGCAGGTAAGTCTTGTGCTCCAGCAGCTTCTCCGTGCCGCGGTGAAGCAGGCCGATATGCGGGTCGACGCGGGTAACCACCTCTCCGTCGAGCTCCAGCACGAGGCGAAGCACTCCATGCGCCGCCGGATGCTGCGGGCCGAAGTTGATGTTGAAATTGCGAACCTGAGCCTCTGCCATCGCCCGCCTCAATTCGTCTTGGCTTTTTCGTCACCCGGCAACACGTAATCCGTGCCCTCCCAGGGAGACAGAAAGTCGAAATCGCGGAACTCCTGCGTCAGGCGCACAGGCTCGTAGACCACCCGCTTCTTCTCGTCGTCGTAGCGCACTTCCACGTAACCGGTCAGAGGGAAGTCCTTTCTCAGCGGGAATCCGTCGAAACCGTAATCGGTCAGGATACGGCGCAGGTCCGGGTGAGCGGAAAAGAGCACGCCGTACATGTCGTAGACTTCCCGCTCGAACCAGTCGGCGCCCGGAAAGACGCCGAACGCGGAAGGAACCTGGCTGTCCTCGTCCGCCTCCACCTTTACTCGAACGCGCAGGTTCTGGCGCGGTGAGAGCAGGTGGTAGACGACATCGAAGCGCCGCTCCCGGCTTGGCCAGTCGACACCGCAGATATCGACCAGATTAATGAACTGGCAGCTTGCGTCATCGCGCAGGAACCGGAGAACCGACACGATTTCCGCCGCACGCGCGATCAATGTCAGTTCCCCATAGGCGACACTCCATCCGTCAAGCGAATCACCGAGCGACGCCTGAATATGTTCGCCTAGTTCCGCGAGCGTCTCGTCCATGAGATTTCCACCCGTCCCGTTTGGACCTGTTTGAACCTGCAATTCCCTGCGCCGCCTCAGCGCTCGATCGTGCCTGTGCGGCGAATCTTCTTTTGCAGAAGAAGAACGCCGTAAAGCAGCGCTTCGGCGGTCGGCGGACAGCCCGGCACGTAGATATCGACCGGAACGACACGGTCGCATCCGCGGACCACCGAATAGGAATAGTGATAGTAACCGCCGCCGTTTGCGCAGGACCCCATGGAGATCACGTAGCGCGGCTCCGGCATCTGGTCGTAGACCTTGCGAAGCGCGGGCGCCATCTTGTTGGTCAGCGTCCCGGCGACAATCATGACGTCCGACTGGCGCGGACTGGCGCGCGGTGCGAAACCGAACCGCTCGCCGTCATAGCGCGGCATCGACATCTGCATCATTTCGACGGCGCAGCAGGCCAGACCGAACGTCATCCACATCAGCGAACCGGTGCGCGCCCACTGAATGAGGCTGTCGGAAGCGGTAACTAGGAAACCCTTGTCGGCCAGTTCGTTGTTGATTTCCAGGAAGTAGGCGTCGTCCGCGCCCACGGGGTTGCCCGTATTCGGGTCGATTATGCCCTTCGGCTGCGGCGCGACGAGCGGCTGGGAAGTCGTCAATCCCATTCCAGGGCCCCCTTCTTCCATTCGTAGATGAAGCCGATCGTGAGCACGGCCAGGAAGATCGACATCGACCAGAAGCCATACCAGCCCAAGTCGCCGAACACGGCTGACCACGGGAACAGGAAGGCCACCTCAAGATCGAAGATGATGAAGAGAATCGATACCAGGTAGAACCGGACGTCGAACTTCATGCGGGCGTCGTCGAATGCGTTGAAGCCGCATTCATAGGCCGACAGCTTCTCCGAATCCGGGTTCTTGTAGGCAATCAGGAACGGCGACAGCAAAAGCGCCAAGCCGATTGCCAGTGCAACACCAATGAACACGATGATGGGAACGTATTCCCTCAGGAGGTCTTCCATTTTTCAGCCGTGTCCCTGCCAATGGACCGAATTACCGGTGAACTCGAAGGCCTTCCCTTGCTGGGTGCGGCGCTGCCGCAATCGGAAAGCCCCCGGTCATGACCGGCGATCGAATGCCCGTGGAACGATGCATCGGATCGCGTCGGCACGCTTAGCCCACGCTCATGCCCAACGCAAGTCCCACAAGCGCTTATAATCGCGACGGATTGCGGATAACCAAGCGGCAGAAGGCAGGATACCCACAGACGCCGGCCATCAACATCACGCGATTGTCTGCAGGTGGAAAACTAACACTCTCGCGGTATCCGGCAACCCGCCATTTGTTTGTGGCGAGCCGCAAGGCGCGGAAGTCAGAGAGTTGGTTGGAAAAGAAAAACGCGCTCCTGGAGCGCATGGTTTCCGCAGTGCAGCCAGGCGCGGGCTTTGGCTGATCGATCCGTCATGGATAGAAAATACGACTGGCGCGAGTGACGGGGCTCGAACCCGCGACCTCCGGCGTGACAGGCCGGCACTCTAACCAACTGAGCTACACCCGCTCGCCTGGTCGTATTCTTCCTGGCCGCTTCTCTGAAATATCTGATCTTTCAGGGAAGTGGCGCGAGTGACGGGGCTCGAACCCGCGACCTCCGGCGTGACAGGCCGGCACTCTAACCAACTGAGCTACACCCGCGTACATCGAAGCGGTGCGTCACCGCTTGAAGTGGCGCTGATTTACGGCGCTGCGCCACTTTAGTCAAGGGTTGGTCGCTGGTGTTTGTAACGTTTTTCCAAAACGCCCATGTTCGGGCGCGGTCCCCCGCCCTTCCCCGCTCCTTTCCATGGTTTTTCACTGTGGATAAGGAGAAGCTGTTGAAACGCTTGAGTGATACCTTCTATCGGTGAAACGGCCCGCACAAACTATGCGAGGCGACAGCAGCCATAAGCGCGCGCCATATCCGCCGTAAGTCACCGGCCAGAGCAATATGGAATCGACCAACCCCAGCTCATTTCCGAAAGGCAGGCGATTCAATCCGCCGTCGGCGCTATTCGGGTTTAGCGGTCAGACGCTCAAACCTATCTTAGGAAGACACATGTCTTGCTAGCGGATCGGGCCCATAGAAATTCACTCCGTGCGTCCCCTTCAACATCCCCAGGATGATCAATAGAACAAAAAAGACGATTGTAGAGGCCAAACTTAGCATGGATTCGAGAGATTCTGGTATTTCCGCCATAAAATAACGAATGACAACCGGAATCGTCAGGATCCCATAAAGTGTAACCATCGTATGTCCACTATACTCGCGATCATGAAACCGCTTAATCCCTAATGCGATGGTCGGATATGAAAATATAATCCAATGAATTAACTTTCCGGATGGAGTTAATGTAATTTTCGTTCTCGAAAATTCCTGCGGAGTAGCACCTTCGATCAGGATTGTGCCTACCGTTGTCCGAATTACGCTTAGGCCAAACAAATGCAGTATCCAGCCCAACACCAGTCCACCTAACAAGAGCGCTGCGGCCCCCATCCAAAACTGCTTGCGACTGATGCGGCCTTCCAAGCTAAAGAAAAGCGATACGAGATTCATGACAGGATAGACTCCCGAATCAATATTTTAGAAAAATCAACACTAATATAATATCCGCCCTGGAGCGGAGAACAATAAATGGCTTCGCGGAGGAGAGAGGAAGCGGTCTTTCTCAATATTTTTTTGGCGTCTTCCCGATTAAGTCTCATCGCCAATTGAATCTGGCGTAAAAGTTCCGCCCACACGGACAATTGGCAACTTCGGGAATAATGGTGGGCGGTGAGAGACTCGAACTCCCGACATCCTCGGTGTAAACGAGGCGCTCTACCAACTGAGCTAACCGCCCATAACGGCGCTGCATGTGCGCGCCTTGGGATTTCCGGATGTCTATGCGCTCGCAGCGCGGATTGCAAGCGCGAAGCGCCACTTTCCAATATTCCAAACCCCGATTTCCAAAATTCATGACTACGCCATCGCGAAACAAAAAAGCCCTGCGGGACATTTGTCCCGCAGGGCCTTTAAAGGCCTGTCTTGTCAGCCGCCTCAGGCGTTGACTGCGTCCTTGAGACCCTTGCCGGCCTTGAACTTCGGCGTCTTGGACGCCGGGATCTTGATCGCTTCGCCCGTGCGCGGGTTGCGGCCTTCGGTGGCGGCACGCTCGGAAACGGAGAAGTTGCCGAATCCGATGATGCGCACTTCGCTGCCGGACTGCAAAGTGCCGGTAATCGCGTCGAAGGTAGCATCCACGGCTTCACCCGCCTGCGCCTTGGTCAGCCCGGTCTTCTCGGCCACGGCTGCGATCAGATCATTCTTGTTCATGGCAGTCACCTTTCTTGGAAACCTCGGTATGCCCGCCGATTCGAACGGGCTCCGGTGGCGACAGTCTTTCGAATCATTGCCCAACGCAAGCCGAAATTGGCGGAATTCCGGGATTTTTTGCTCAAAAACACCATTTTTTCAAAAGAAAAGGCCTCGGCAGGTGCCAAGGCCTTCAATTTTTCGTTCCGGATGACGCCTCAGTGAGCGACGAGACCGGGTGATTCTTCGTCCGCCGCAGCGGCATCCGCCGGAGTCGAAGCTTCCTTCTCGTTCCACTCGATTGCTTCCGGCATGCGCGTCAGCGCCTTGGACAGCACTTCGTCCATACGCGATACAGGCACGATATCGAGACTGTTCTTCACATTATCGGGGATGTCCGCGAGGTCTTTCGCGTTATCTTCCGGGATCAGAACCGTCTTCATGCCGCCGCGAAGGGCCGCAAGCAGCTTCTCCTTCAGCCCACCGATCGGCAGGACACGGCCGCGAAGCGTGATCTCGCCGGTCATGGCCACATCCCGGCGCACGGGAATGCCTGTCATGATGGAGATCACGGCAGTCGCCATGGCAATGCCTGCGGAAGGTCCGTCCTTCGGCGTCGCCCCCTCCGGCACATGCACGTGGATATCGCGCTTGTCGAAGAGCGGCGGTTCGATGCCGAAATCGACACTACGCGAACGCACGTAGGACGCGGCCGCGGAGATCGATTCCTTCATCACGTCGCGCAGATTGCCGGTCACCGTCATCTTGCCCTTGCCGGGCATCATGACGCCTTCCACCGTCAGCAGTTCGCCGCCGACCTCCGTCCACGCAAGCCCGGTCACAACGCCGACCTGGTCTTCCTGCTCCGCCTCGCCGTAGCGATAGCGCGGCACGCCGAGATAGTCCTCCACGATCTTGTCGTCGACGACGATCTTCGTCTTGTCGGACATGAGGATGTCCTTGACCGCCTTTCGCGCAAGCGTGGCGAGTTCGCGCTCGAGGTTACGCACACCCGCCTCGCGGGTATAGCGGCGGATCACGGTGCGCAGCGCCGTGTCGTCAACCTCGAACTCACCTTCTTTCAGGCCATGATCCTTGATGCCCTTGGGCAGCAGGTGCCGCCTCGCGATCTCGACCTTCTCATCCTCGGTGTAGCCCGCGATCCGGATGATCTCCATTCGGTCCATCAAGGGGCCGGGAATGTTGAGCGTATTCGCCGTGGTCACGAACATCACGTCCGAAAGGTCGTATTCGACCTCCAGGTAGTGGTCCATGAACGTCGAGTTCTGCTCCGGGTCGAGCACTTCCAGCAACGCGGAAGACGGGTCGCCGCGGAAATCCATGCCCATCTTGTCAATCTCGTCGAGCAGGAAGAGCGGATTGGACTTCTTCGCCTTCTTCATCGACTGGATGACCTTGCCGGGCATCGAGCCGATGTAGGTGCGGCGATGACCGCGGATTTCGGCTTCGTCACGCACACCGCCAAGCGACATGCGGATGAACTCGCGCCCTGTAGCCTTGGCGATCGACTTGCCGAGCGAGGTCTTGCCGACGCCGGGAGGGCCGACAAGACACAGGATCGGACCCTTGAGCTTGTTGGCACGCTTCTGCACCGCCAGATATTCGACGATACGCTCCTTCACCTTCTCAAGGCCGTAGTGGTCGGAATTCAGCACTTCCTCGGCGAAGGAAAGATCGTGTTTGACCTTGCTGCGCCGTCCCCAGGGAATGCCGAGCAGCCAATCGAGGTAATTGCGCACGACTGTGGCTTCGGCCGACATCGGGCTCATCTGCTTGAGCTTCTTCAGCTCCGCATTCGCCTTTTCCCGCGCTTCCTTGGAAAGCTTGGTCTTGGAAATGCGCTCTTCCAGCTCGGCAACCTCGTCACGGCCATCCTCGCCGTCGCCGAGTTCCTTCTGGATCGCCTTCATCTGCTCGTTCAGATAGTACTCGCGCTGTGTCTTTTCCATCTGGCGCTTCACGCGCGAGCGGATACGCTTTTCCACCTGCAGAACGGAGATTTCGCTCTCCATGAGGCCGAGCACGCGCTCAAGCCGCTGCGAGACCGAGGCAATCCCGAGGATTTCCTGCTTTTCGGGGATCTTCACCGCAAGGTGGGAGGCGATCGTGTCGGCGAGCTTTGAATATTCGTCGATCTGGCTGACAGCGCCCAGAACTTCCGGCGAAACCTTCTTGTTCAGTTTGACATAGCTCTCGAACTCCGACACGACGGAGCGGGCCAGCGCTTCCACTTCCACGGTTTCGGCATCAGTGTCCGGCAACGGCTCGGCGTGGGCTTCGAAAAGGTCTTCGCGGTCCGTATATGCGCCGATATTGGCGCGTGAAACGCCTTCCACCAGCACCTTCACCGTATTATCGGGAAGCTTCAGGAGCTGGAGTACGGTCGCAAGCGTCCCGACGTTGTAGATGTCTTCGGGAGAGGGTTCGTCATCGGAAGCGTTCACCTGCGTTGCGAGCAGGATCTGCTTGTCCGAATTCATCACCTCTTCCAGCGCGCGGATCGATTTCTCGCGCCCGACAAACAACGGCACGATCATATGCGGGAACACGACGATGTCGCGGAGCGGCAGAACCGGGTAGACGGTTCCCCCGCTCCCGCCCGCGGGTCGCGTCTGGAATTCTGTCATTTCGTTTCCTTTCATCGCGGCCCGCCGTCCCCGAATACTCGCAGAAACGCACGGGCGCTTAAATGACGGCGTCCGGACGGATGCCGGAAAAGAAGCCGATACGCGGCACCTCGCACAAGAGCATGCCGGGCTCGCCCTGCCGTAGTTGACCTATTAGGTGGCTACCCGGGGCATGGGTGTCAAGGATGCGGTACGGGGCGCGACAATGGTTCCCTGTTGATTACCTCAAGCAAGGGTGAACAAAGCCATCGGGCGTGCCCGAATTGCAGCCCTTAACATGCAAAAAGGCACCGAACGGGCGGGTTCGGCGCCTTTGCTTCATTCGGGCGAGTCGCCTTCGATCAGGCGCTCGTCGCGGATTCCTCGGCCCGGTCCTCGTAGATGTAGAGCGGGCGCGCCTTGCCCTCCACGACCTCGGGAGAGATCACGACTTCCTTCACGCCCTTCAGGCCTGGAAGCTCGTACATCGTGTCGAGAAGGATCGCCTCGAGGATGGAGCGCAGCCCACGAGCGCCGGTCTTGCGTTCGATGGCCTTGCGCGAGATCGCGCGCAGCGCTTCCTCGTGGAAGGTCAGGTCCACATTTTCCATCTCGAAAAGCCGCTGATACTGCTTCACAAGCGCGTTCTTCGGCTCCATGAGAATGGTAATGAGCGCATCCTCGTCGAGATCCTCAAGCGTCGCGATCACCGGCAGGCGGCCGACGAACTCGGGAATCAGGCCGAATTTCAGCAGATCCTCGGGCTCAAGCTCGGCGAAAAGCTCGCCCGTCTTGCGGTCTTCCGGTCCCAGCACGGTCGCCTTGAAGCCGATAGAGGTCTTGCTGCCCCGGTCGGATATGATCTTCTCCAGGCCCGCGAAAGCGCCACCGCAGATGAACAGGATGTTCGTGGTGTCCACCTGCAGGAATTCCTGCTGCGGATGCTTGCGTCCGCCCTGCGGGGGAACGCTCGCCACAGTTCCTTCCATGATCTTCAGGAGCGCCTGCTGCACGCCCTCGCCCGAAACGTCGCGGGTAATCGATGGATTGTCGGATTTGCGGCTGATCTTGTCGACCTCGTCGATATAGACGATGCCGCGCTGCGCGCGTTCCACATTGTAGTCGGCCGACTGCAAAAGCTTGAGGATGATGTTTTCCACATCCTCGCCGACGTAGCCTGCTTCGGTAAGTGTCGTGGCATCGGCCATCGTGAACGGAACGTCGAGGATTCGCGCCAGCGTCTGGGCGAGCAGCGTCTTGCCGCAGCCCGTCGGCCCGACGAGCAGGATGTTCGACTTCGCAAGTTCGACGTCGTTGCTCTTGGAGGCGTGGTTCAACCGCTTGTAGTGGTTGTGAACGGCAACGGAGAGAACCTTCTTCGCGCTGTCCTGGCCGATCACGTAATCGTCAAGCACCTGCCTGATTTCTTGCGGGGTCGGCACTCCGTCACGCGACTTCACCAGCGAGGATTTGTTCTCCTCGCGGATGATATCCATGCACAGCTCGACGCACTCATCGCAGATGAAAACAGTCGGGCCGGCGATCAGCTTGCGAACCTCGTGCTGGCTCTTGCCGCAAAACGAGCAGTAGAGCGTGTTTTTCGAGTCGCCGCCGCTGGCCTTGCTCATGTGTTAGTCCCCGCATCTCCTGGGATGCATCAAATGCCATCCCGTTTCGTATTGCGGACAAAGAGCAGGCCCAGCCCCCCCTTTGCCTCCGGACGCCCCATTTTCCGGTGTCCGGACAACGCATTCACCGATCGTGGGTCACAATCGGCGGTATCCTAAGAATGTCACCATGCTTCGCCCTTAAAAATCAACATACGTTTAAGGCAAAGCTAAAGCACTACGGTTAACGCCGCGATCACCACAGAACACTGTGGCAAAAGCGCGACGGCTTATTTCTCCTGCGTCTCGCCCAGTTTCGAACGGTCGAAGATCACCTCATCGACAATGCCAAAGTCCTGCGCCCGTTCGGCCGTCATGAAGTTGTCGCGCTCCAGCGCTTCTTCGACGGAATCGAGGCTCTGCCCCGTGTGCTTGACGTAGATATCGTTCAGCCGGCGCTTGAGCTTCAGGATTTCCTGGGCATGCAGCATGATATCGGCCGCCTGTCCCCGGAAGCCGCCGGACGGCTGGTGCACCATCACGCGGGAGTTGGGCAGCGAGTAGCGCATTCCCTTGGTGCCCGCGGCAAGCAGCAGCGATCCCATGGAGGCCGCCTGGCCGATGCACAACGTGGAAATTTCCGGGCGCACGAACTGCATCGTATCGTAGATCGCGAGGCCCGAGGTCACGAGACCTCCCGGAGAATTGATGTAAAGCGCAATCTCCTTGTTCGGATTCTCGGCTTCCAGATAAAGGAGCTGGGCGCTGATCAGGGCCGCCATATGATCCTCGATCGGCCCGGTCAGAAAGATGATGCGCTCCTTGAGAAGGCGCGAATAGATGTCGTAGGCGCGTTCCCCGCGGTTCGTCTGTTCGACGACCATCGGCACTAGCGTGTTTACCGCGAAATCGACAGGATCTTGCATGCCTCGTCCATGGTTTGGCGAAAACTGGGAAGGCCAGGACCGGAAACCCATTTCCGAAAAGGCGTCCCGCGCCCTCGCCCGTGTTCGTTCGTCATGAGTCGAAAAAAGCGACACCCGGAACATAGGGGATGTCGCTTCGTTTCGAAAGATAGGCAACGCATCACGCACAACAAGGGTTAAGCGAATGCGTTGCGCGACATTTGCGAGGGCGCGTCAGGCGGCGGCCGTCTCTCCGTCCTCGTCGTCTTCCGCCATCAGCTCTTCCTTGGTGACCGTCTTGTCCGTCACCTTGGCGAGCGTCATGATGTAGTCGACCACCTTCTCCTCATAAATCGGGGCGCGAAGGCTGGCGAGCGCCTGCGGGTTGCTGCGATAGAATTCGAACACCTGCTGCTCCTGACCGGGGAACTGGCGAACGCGGTCGTAAAGCGCGCGCTGCACCTCGTCGTCGGAAACCTGGATGTCGTTCTTCTCGCCGATTTCGGAAAGCACCAGCCCCAGGCGCACGCGGCGTTCGGCAATACGCTGGTATTCGGCCTTCGCCTCTTCCTCGGTCGTCTCTTCGTCCTCGAAGCTCTTGTCTTCCCGCTCCATGTCGGCAAGGACCTGGCGCCAGACGTTGTCGAATTCGGTCTCGACCAACTTGCCGGGCAGATCGAACGAATAGGCCTCGTCGAGCTTGTCGAGCAGCTGGCGCTTGATCTTCTGGCGCGTCATCGCGCCGAACTGGCTTTCGATCTGCTCGCGGATCAGCTCTTTCAGCTTGTCGATGGAATCAAGGCCCAGCGTCTTGGCAAGCTCATCGTCGAGCTTCACTTCGCCAGGGGCCTGGATTTCCTTGACCGCGATATCGAAGGTCACTTCCTTGCCGGCAAGATGCTTCGCCGCATAATCTTCCGGGAAGGTCACGGAAATCGTCTTTTCGTCGCCGGCCTTCAGGCCCACAAGCTGCTCCTCGAAGCCGGGGATGAAGGACTTGGACCCGATCACCAGATGGCCGTCCTCGTCGCTGCCGCCTTCGAAAGCTTCGCCGTCGAGCTTGCCGACATAGCTCATGGAAACGCGGTCGCCTTCCTCTGCCGCACCGTCCTTGGTCTCGTAGGGGCGGTTGGCTTCGGCGATGCGCATCGCCTGCTCCTCGACCTCTTCGTCGGAGATCTCGACGATCGGGCGCTCCAGCTCGAGCGTCGAAAGATCGATCAGCTCGAACTCGGGCATGAGATCGTAAGACATCTTGAAAGCGAGATCGGCGTTGCCTTCCAGGATGGCTTCCGCCTCCTCCTCGGGAAGGTCGATCTCGGGCTGCAGCGCTGGCTTTTCCTCGCGCTCCTCGATCGCCTTCTGGGTCGATTCCTGGATCAGGTTGGACAAAAGCTCGGCCATCGCCTGGCGTCCGTAAAGGCGCTTCAGGTGGGCCTTAGGCACCTTGCCCGGTCGGAATCCGTTGATGCGGACCTTGCCTTTGAGGTCGTCGAGATAGGAATCTAGGCGGCTCGACAGATCCGAAGCCGGAATGACGACTTTCAGTTCGCGCTTCAGGCCCTCGGCCAGGGTTTCGGTCACCTGCATGGTAATATGCTTCGTCCTCGGTCTAGAACGTCTGTCTGACAGCGTCGCGCTGGCAGGATGAATTGAGAATTGCCTACGACTTCGCCGCTAAGACCGGTATCCGGCTCTCCAGGCATGGTGCGGGCGGAGGGACTTGAACCCCCACGGCTTGCGCCACCAGAACCTAAATCTGGCGTGTCTACCAATTCCACCACGCCCGCAACGGTCGAAAACGCCCGCAGCCGAGGCGCGGCCTCTATAACATCGAGATCGGCGGGGTCAAAGAAAAAACGCGGTGAATGGCGCTTGTCCTCAGCGCCCGCCCTCCGCAAGCTCGGCGATCACGCTCTTGAGAGCTGGCAAAAGATCCTCCGAGATCAGCCCCGCTCCGGCCACCCTTGCCGCTTCGCCATGCATCCACACACCGGCGCAGGCGGCCTCAAAAGCCGGCATTCCCTGCGCCAGCATAGCACAGATGATCCCGGCCAGAACATCGCCCGAGCCCGCGGTGGCAAGCCAGGCAGATCCGTTTTCGGCAATCGCCGCGCGCCCGTCCGGCGCGGCGATCGTCGTGTCGGCGCCCTTGAGCACGACCGTCGCACTGCTCTGCCTTGCCGCCATGCGCGCCCGATCCGGCTTCGAGATCGAATCTTGCGCGGCTATTTCGGGAAACAGCCGCGCAAATTCGCCCTCGTGCGGCGTCAGGACGACGCCGCCGCCCGCCTTCTTCCGTATCTCCGTGAACAGTTTCTGCGGTTCCTTTGCGAAGCTGGTCAGAGCATCGGCATCAAGCACGGCTGAGCGTTCGCCATCAAGGCAAAGGCCAACCCGCCGCCTCGTGGCTTCCCCCACGCCCGCCGCCGGGCCGATAACCACTGCGTTCAGGCGCTTGTCGGAAAGGATATCTGCGAACTCGTCGGCATTCTTGTAGGTCTTCAGCATGACGGCCGTCAGATGCGCCGCATGAACGAAGGCGGCCCGCGGCGACGCCGCAACGGTTGAAAGGCCGGCGCCCGCGCGAAGGGCCGCGACTGCCGCAAGCCTTGCCGCGCCGGTGCGCGTGGCAGCACCAGACACGGTCAGCGCGTGGCCGCGGTCGTACTTGTGCCCGGCCATCCTTGGCAGGTGCCAGGCGCCAAGCCAAAGGTCGCGGTCGTTGACGAATGTTTGCGGACGGATTTCGTCGAGCACCTTTTCGCGGATGCCGATATCCGCCACGCTTACCCCGCCGCAAAGTTCGCGCCCCGGATATAGAAGGTGACCCGGCTTTCGGCGGAAGAAAGTGACGGTGCGGCTTGCGCGGATCGCTTCGCCCGGCGCCGCTCCACTATCTCCGTAGACACCCGACGGCAAATCGACGGCGACGACCTTCGCTCCCCGTTCGTTTACCAGACGGACGACTTCCGCCGCATCGCCTTCGAGCGGCCGGTCGAGGCCGGCGCCGAACAGAGCGTCCACCACCAGCCGGGCTTCTTTCAGGCGCTCGGGCAATCTGGAAAGGTTGAGCCTTTCGATCGGCACGCCGGCGTTTGCGGCATCGTCGCGCGCTGTCGCCGCATCCCCCTTCAGGCGGCTCGCTTCGCCAAACAGCAGAAGCCGTACGGAATATCCGCGCTTCTTGAGGATCCGCGCAGCCACGAATCCGTCGCCGCCATTGTTGCCCGGTCCCGCCAGCACCAGCACTTGAGAGGCATGGTCCATCATCCGCGCGCAGGTGTCGGCGACCGCAAGTCCGGCCGCGTTCATGAGTTCGATACCCGGCATACCGGCACGAATCGTGCGTTGATCCGCCTCGCCCATTTGCGAAGGCGTCAGGAGTAATTCCACCAAAAGCCCCCGTCTCAGGTTTCACCCGCGATGACGACGTCCTGCGGCTCGGCCAACTCGACAAGGTTGCCGTCCGGATCACGTATATAGATGGAGCGAAGGGGCGAAACCGCGCCGGTGCGGGACACCGGCCCCTCCTCGATTTTTACATTCGCATCCGCTAGGCGCCTTTCCACCAACTCAAGGCTTTCCACCAGAAAGCACAGGTCGCCCGAACCGGATGTCGGCGCTTTCGCGCGTGGCGAAAATTCAGCCCCCGCCTTGTGCAGGTTGATCTTCTGACGGCCGAACTGAAGCGCCCTTCGGCCTTTGCCGAAGGTCACCTCCTCCATTCCCAGGAGGCCGGAATAAAAGGCGACGGTCTCGTCGATGTCCTTGACCGTCAGCACCACATGGTCGAGCGAAAGAATACGCATGGCCGAACTGCTCCACATTCTATTCCACCGCCTGCACGGATCATTGTCAGACTGGCGTTATTTTCACACCCGCATGCGTCGTTCCACAAGGATTTCCCGCCGGAAATAACGCTCCGCACCCTTCGCGCGGGGTCATAACCGCCGATTCTCTGCCTATTTTTTATGCGTTATGA
Organism: Hongsoonwoonella zoysiae; assembly: GCF_013266695.1. Classification (GTDB taxonomy): domain Bacteria; phylum Pseudomonadota; class Alphaproteobacteria; order Rhizobiales; family Stappiaceae; genus Hongsoonwoonella; species Hongsoonwoonella zoysiae. Next base: position 444,434 of record NZ_JABRXF010000002.1, on the reverse strand, counting down.
TTACTTTATGATCACTATTGATCGCCGCACTTCGCTACAGCCCGGGATTTCCTGACCCATTTGCCGCATTTGGAGGCGTTTTTTTCGGCATGCGCGCTTGGCATGGCTCGTGCTAGACCATCCTGCAAGCAGACGATCCCACCCGGATGCGGACTAACCGCTCGGTCCGAAGGTTCGGAGTTTGTCGCGTCAGTATGACAGCGCAATCTCCCGCCGAACGTCAGGTCGGGATCGACCGCCCGGCCGAAAGCATCTGACGCGGAGAGACGGAGGCTATGAAAAAAATCGAGGCGATTATCAAACCCTTCAAGCTGGACGAGGTCAAGGAAGCGCTTCAGGAGGTAGGCCTCCAGGGCATCACCGTCACCGAAGCGAAGGGTTTCGGCCGCCAGAAGGGCCACACCGAACTTTATCGCGGCGCCGAATACGTCGTCGACTTCCTGCCCAAGGTCAAGGTCGAGATCGTTTTGACTGACGACCTCGTGGAAAAGGCTGTCGAGGCAATTCGCGGTGCCGCCCAAACCGGCAGAATCGGCGACGGAAAGATTTTCGTCTCCAGCATCGAGGAAGCCGTCCGCATCCGCACCGGCGAGACCGGCGTGGACGCCATCTGAACAGCTCGATCCGGCGCCGCCTCCGGCCAACAGCCAAGGATCGAGCTAAACGACTGCACGTCGCCAATCCAACGTAAAAACCTGGGAAAACCGTAATGACGACCGCTAACGAAATTCTGAAAGAAATCAAGGAAAAGGATATCAAGTTCGTCGATCTGCGCTTTACCGACCCGCGCGGCAAGCTGCAGCACGTGACGATGGATGCCGGTCTCGTCGACGAGGATATGTTCGCTGAAGGCGTGGCCTTCGACGGTTCCTCGATCGCCGGCTGGAAGGCGATCAACGAGTCCGACATGCAGCTCGTTCTCGACCCCGAAAGCGCGCACGTCGATCCGTTTTTTGCTCAGTCCACGCTCGCCATCATGTGCGACATCATCGACCCGGTCTCGGGCGAGGCCTATAACCGCGATCCCCGAACCACGGCCAAGAAGGCCGAGGCCTACATGAAGACGCTCGGCATCGGCGACACCGTCTTCTTCGGCCCGGAAGCCGAGTTCTTCATCTTCGATGACGTGCGTTTCTCGGCCGACCCGTACAACACCGGCTTCCAGGTCGATTCCATGGAACTGCCGACCAACATGGGCTCGGAATACGAGACGGGCAACCTCGGCCACCGTCCGCGCACCAAGGGCGGCTACTTCCCGGTTCCCCCGGTCGACAGCGCCCAGGACATCCGCTCCGAAATGCTGACGGTCCTGACCGAAATGGGTGTCGTCGTCGAAAAGCACCACCACGAGGTGGCCGCCGCCCAGCACGAGCTCGGCATCAAGTTCGACACGATGGTTCGCAACGCGGACAAGATGCAGATCTACAAGTACGCCGTGCATCAGGTCGCCCATGCCTACGGCAAGACGGCCACCTTCATGCCGAAGCCGGTCTTCGGCGACAACGGCACGGGCATGCACTGCCACCAGTCGATCTGGAAGGAAGGCCAGCCCGTCTTCGCCGGCAACCAGTATGCCGACCTTTCGGAAACCTGCCTCTACTACATCGGCGGCATCCTGAAGCACGCCAAGGCGCTTAACGCCTTCACCAACCCGTCGACCAACTCCTACAAGCGTCTGGTTCCGGGCTACGAGGCTCCGGTGCTTCTGGCTTATTCATCGCGCAACCGTTCGGCCTCCTGCCGTATTCCGTTCACGGCATCGCCCAAGGCCAAGCGCGTCGAGGTCCGCTTCCCCGACCCGTCGGCGAACCCGTATCTCTGCTTCGCAGCCATGCTCATGGCCGGTCTGGACGGCATCAAGAACAAGATCCACCCGGGCGACCCGATGGACAAGAACCTCTACGACCTGCCGCCGGAGGAGTTGAAGGACATCCCGACCGTTTCCGCCTCGCTTCGCGAAGCCCTGGAATCGCTCGATGCCGACCGCGAGTTCCTGAAGGCCGGCGGCGTCATGGACGACGACCAGATCGACGCCTACATCGAGCTGAAGATGGAAGAGAACATGCGGTTCGAAATGACGCCGCATCCGGTCGAATACGACATGTACTACTCGGTCTGAGCGGCATCGCTCGACGGCCGGAACACCGGCTCGGAAAAACATGGGACCCGCGCTCTGTCGGCGCGGGTCTTTTTTTGCGCGAGGTTGCATCTGTCAGATCCCTTCCACGCCAGGGGTGCAGCTATCGAGCATCTCCCTTACCATTTCGTCATACTCGTGCTTGGCTGGCCGGGTTTTTCCTTTTGCGCCTCGGAAAAACAGCAACTCCGGAAGGAAAAGGTGAAAATATTGATTAAAAATATTTAATATTTCAGATTAGTTGGCTAAATTACCCAGAGACTAATATTCTCGGCATTAATAAAATCACTTTTAATTAATTTAAACTGCGCATTATACGCCAGTGTATGGAGTGTCCGCGTGCTTGAAAATGTGCGGTATCCGGATTTCATTATTATCGGTGCGACCAAGGGTGGCACGAGTTGGATCGTTGCCAACCTTCAGCTACAGAAAGACGTTTCAATTCCAATGCAACCAAGTGCCGGGCTGCACTATTTCAGCAGGAATTTCGAACGCGGGACGGACTGGTATCTCGATCATTTCTCCGGCGTCAGCGACGATATCGCGATCGTCGGTGAGAAATCTGCAAGTTATCTCCCACATCCCGACGTGCCTGCACGCCTGAAGGAACTGCTTCCTCGGGTGCGCCTGATCGCCCAACTGCGCAATCCCGTGGACCGCGCCTATTCGGACTATTGCATGCACTTTCGCAGGGGCCAGGCGGATGGCGACATCGCGCGTTATCTGGATCCGGACCGCACCCCGATTCCACGGCTTTTGGACGATGGCCGTTATTTCACTCACCTTTCCAGGTATCTCGATTTCTTCGAGCCGGACCAGCTGCTGGTGACGATCTACGAAGAGATGGAAAGGGATCCGGCCAGCGTCTTTCGCTCAATCGCCCGGCATGTCGGCGTAAAGGACCCGTTCATTTCCCAGGACATCGGCAAGCGGGCCAAGGCCAGGGACACCGCGATGCTGCCGTTGGGAGTGCGCAAGGCCCTGGGGCCGATGAAAGGTATCGTCGCCCCATTTCGCCATACGGCTGCGTTCAGGTCGGCGCGCGCCTTGATCGCAAAGCCGAACCGCTATCCTCCGCTGACCGAACCGGTACGCGCGCGCCTCGAAGCTTACTTCCAGCCGGAAACGGAACAGCTCGCCCGTCTCCTGGGAAGAGACCTCAACGAGTGGCGGAGGGTCGGCACGTCTGACGCCGCATAGAGCGCTTGCCCTGAAAGCGGGATCGCTTTCGGGATCAGAATCCGCTCCGGGACCAACAGCCTGCGGTCGGCTTACGGACCCGGAGTTAACTTGCATATCCTTATCGCGAAACCCTGATCGATTTTTGCGGGATATGCTCCAGAAAGCGGGGGGATGGAGTGGTTGTTTGGGTCACGGGTCTTTCCGGTTCCGGCAAAACGACATTATGCGCGGCACTGAGATCGCTGCTGAAGCCGCGGATACCGGAACTGGTTCTTATCGACGGCGATATCGTGCGCGAGATTTTCGGCGGGGATCTCGGCTTTGGCGAGGCCGATCGCGCACGCCAGATCAAGCGCATACAAAGCCTTGCGAGAGAGCTCGACAAGCAAGGTCAGGTCGTAATCGTCGCGGCTCTTTATGCGCACCCCGATCTTCTCCACTGGAACAGGCAGAACTTTAAAGATTATTTCGAGATTTATCTGGACGCGCCGCTCTCATTGGTTCGTCAGCGCGATCCCAAAGGGCTTTACGGCAAGGCGGCCCGCGGCGAGATTGAGTCCGTCGTCGGGATAGACGTGCCGTGGAACCCGCCCGCAAATCCCGATCTTCGCATTGATGTGGCGACGGTCCCCAAGCCGGCGGAACTTGCAAGAAACGTTGCGCAGGCAATCCCGCGTTTTGCAGCGGCCCTGCAAATCGACCAGATGGACGCCGTTTCATGAGCGAGCTCGTCCTCGACCGCATCCGGTATTTCGAGCTGGAAAAGCTTGCTTTCGGCGCATTCCAGCCCGTTACCGGCTTCATGACGGAGGACGAGTTCAACAGCGTGGTCGACACAAGGCGGCTGCCGGATGGATCGCCGTTTCCCCTGCCGATCGTCCTTGGCGTCGGCGCAAGCGATGCCGAGCGGCTTCGGCGCGCGCCTCGCGTTTCATTGCTGCACGAGGGGCAAGAAGTCGGCGAACTCGATCCGCAAAGCGTTTACACGGTCGACAAGGCGGCTGCGGCAAGAAAGATATACGGCACCGACGATACCGCCCATCCCGGTGTGCGGTTCTTCATGCAGGGTGGAGACTGGTTCGTCGGAGGGCCGGTTTCGCTCAAGAAACGGATCAGGCACGGGCTCTCCCGATATGAGCTGACGCCTGCGGAGACGCGCCGCCTTTTCAAATCCCGGGGCTGGAAAAGCGTTGTCGGCTTTCAGACGCGAAACGTGCCGCATCGCGCGCATGAATACCTTCAGCGCGTCGCGCTCGAGATCGCGGACGGCCTTTTCGTTCAGCCGCTCGTCGGCTTGAGAAAAGCCGGCGACTACACACCGGAAGCCGTTATCGCGGGCTACCGGGCGCTGATCGACGGTTTCTTTCCGCCGGAGCGCGTGGTCCTCGGCATCTTGACGACATCGATGCGCTATGCCGGCCCGCGCGAGGCTGTGTTTCACGCGATCATCCGCCGCAACTACGGCTGCACCCATTTTGTCGTCGGCCGGGATCACGCGGGCGTCGGCAGCTACTACGGCAAATATGAGGCGCATGAGGCGACGCGTGAATTCGAAGGTGAACTCGGCATCGAGGTTCTGCGGCTGAACGGCCCGTTTTATTGCGACGGATGCCGAACGATCGTCACGGAACACACCTGCCGACACTTCTCTCAAGCGCCAGCAATGATCACCGAAATTTCCGGCACGGATATTCGCTCGGCTTTGGCGGGAAAAGGGGCAGTCGACGCAAATATCATCCGGCCCGAGATTGTAGCCGCACTGGCGAACGTCCCCTTGTTCATTGAGGGAGAGGAAATGTGAGCAAGATCCAGATCGTCGCGACAATCGGGCCGGCAAGCTCGTCTCCGGAAATCCTGCGCGAACTCGAAGACGCCGGCATGACCGTTGCGCGGTTGAACGGATCGCATAACGAGCTGGCCTGGCATGCCGACACTATAGCCCTTATTCGCAAGGTCTTGCCGAACACGCCCATTCTTCTCGATATTCCGGGCAGGAAGATCCGCACGACCCAACTCATCGCCGAGCCCAGGTTCAAGATCGGGGATACGATCGTCCTGACGACGGATACCTCCTACACGGGCAGTGAAAAGGTGCCCGTGAATTACCCGAGCCTGCACGAGGATCTGGCGCCTGGAAATATCATCCTCGCCGATGACGGCACGCTCAGGTTCACGGTCGTCAGGGTCGATGACCGGGATATTTACGTTGAAGCCAATTGCGACGGCCGGTTGAGAAGCCGCAAGGGCATCAACGTTCCCTTCGTCCGTCTTCGCACCCCCATGATCACCCAGCGGGATCGTGACATGATGGCATTCGCCGTCGAACAGGAGGTCGACTTCGTCGGCATCAGCTTTGTGGAATCCGCCGCCCACGTCGAGAGTATCCGTGAGCTTGCCGGCGGCAACTGGCCGCGCATCGTCGCCAAGGTCGAAAACCAGATCGGCCTCGACAATGTGGAAGACATTCTCAAGGCGACCGATGCCGTCATGATCGACCGTGGCGATCTGTCGGTCGAAACCAACGTGGAAAACGTCGCGCTTTACCAGAAGCGCGTCCTGAGCGCGGCGAAAGCGCACAGCAAGCCGGTCATCGTGGCCACCGAGATGCTGCACAGCATGATCGAGTCGCCCATGCCGACCAAGGCCGAGGTCAGCGACATTACGAACGCGGTGCTTGATGGTTGTGCTGCAACGATGTTGTCGGGCGAGACCGCGTTTGGCGCCTTCCCGGTCGAATCGGTCAGGACGATGCGCCGCATCGTCGATGCGGCCATGCACCATGTCGTCGGCTCGGGCGCCGTGAAAGGTCACCTCGAAACGCCGCAGGCCATGGGCGATGCCATCGGCTTGATCTGCAATGAACTGGCAATCACCAAGGTGGTGGCCATCACGATATCGGGGTTTGCCGCGCGTCTGGTTTCCTCACGTTCTCTCAGGCAGCCCGTATTGGCCGTGAGCAATGACCATATGGCGGCGCGCAGTTTCAACCTGCTTCAGGGCGTGCGGGGCATTCATCTCGATATCGAGTTTCCGCGCACCTCCACCGACCATATAGCCGAATGTCTCGAAGCTCTTTTCCATCAGGGCGAACTGACGCTTGAGGATGTCGTGCTCGTAACCACTGTCGGCTATCCGCGCTCAGGCAACCGGATGAACCTCATTCAGACCCATCGCATCGGTGACCTGGCTGAAGCGCTTCACTGGGATCTTTCGTCGATAATGCAGGGGAGCAGTCCTGCGCAAAAACAACCGGCGTAGAACCTCCGGCTTCATTCCATCCAACTGGAGGAAGCGCCTTCTAAAAGGCCAGACATGGAAGCTGCTGTTACTGTTATCTTCTTCAGCTTCGTACAATCCCTGTTCGGGATGGGCTTGCTTGTGTTCGGTACGCCTACCCTGCTTCTTTTGGGTTTTGAATTCTCTGAAATACTGGCGACTTTGCTGCCAGCCTCAATCGTGATCAGTTTGTTCCAGCTTTACGAAGACAAACTGGTCGACGGGCGCTTCGCGCGTCAGTTCATCGTCTGGTGTCTGCCGGCGCTGGGCGTCGGGCTTGTCGCTTTGCTGAAGTTCGGGGCTGCGATATCGCTGGAGCTCGCGCTTGGCACGATCATGCTCCTGAGTGTCTGTTGCCAGGTTTTGCCAAGGTACTCGGTGAAGACGAACGGCATGATCCGTCATCACCTGAAGGCATGGTTCGTCATAATGGGTGTCGTGCACGGCATCTCGAATCTCGGCGGCAGTGTTCTGGCTTTGGTTACGAACTCCTGCTTCCGGGAAAAGTCCGAAATCCGCAGAACCATCGCCTTCTGCTACTTCTGTTTCGCGTGCATCCAACTGATTATATTATACAATTTCAAACCGGAAATATTCACCTGGAGCCAGGTATACCTGATGGCGCTGGCCGGAGCCGTATATGTCGCCCTCGGCCGGCGAACGTTCGCCAGCCTTCAGCAGGCCGCGTTTGAGAAATTGTTCCTGGCCTTCATGTTCGGCTATGGCGTGGTTCTGGTCTCCAAGGCATTCGCCTGACGCCCCCTCTCCCATTTCCCCCGTGAAATCCCGATTCGCAGCTCTCCTGTCTTCCCCGCGAAGGCGGGGACCTCCCTCAACACTCCGTATCCTGCCGTCATGCGGCACACCGTGCCCTGTCGTCGCGCCACATGCCGCGCCCAATCCTTCGTCTTCGCCGGGCCCAGACCCGGCGATCCATAAGGCATTGGCAAAACACGTGGTGGCTGCGTGGATTCACGGGTCATATTGATAAAATCTCATGCCGCCAGCTCGGAATATGACGGGTTTTCGTTCAGCACAATCTAGGCTAGAATCGATTCGCTTCCGGACAGGAGCATGCCGCCCGCCTTTGGCGAAGCCGTTGACGGTTCTGTCTATAATTTACTCCTTCCCGATCATGTCGACTTCGGGCTCGGGAGGCGGTTGGCGGGCGACGCTTCATGATGAGCCGGGAGAAGCGTCATGACGAAGGAACTTCTTGCCCCCCGCACGCTTGAGGGTATCAAGCGTCTTGCAAAAAATATCTCCAAGGAAACTGGCCAGCAGCACTCAAGAGCGCTGGATTCTGCCGCCCTATGCTCCGGATATCAGAATTTCGCGCATGCCCGACGAATGCTGTCTCGTGCACATGAGCCGAACGTAGAGCCTCAGACATTCATCTTCATCACGGGTTATTGGTACGACCACGACACTAAAGAAGGTGGACGGGAGACGCTGAAGCTTCGCGTATCCAAGCCACTCGAAGAGATCATCACGACGGCACAGTTGCGCGTTGCCGCATATCTAAGTCGTTTCCGCCGAGTGTCCGCCGACCATCTAGTTTATCGCTTCCAGTATATCAGCCAGCAGAGCGCCAGGCATTTTGTCTGCCAAGCCGCACGCGCCCTGCAGTTCATGGATGCGACTGGTTTGAAACCATCAACTAGCAGAAAACTAAACCCTAATTTGCATATGGGGGAACGCCTCCCGGGAATAGACCACAGCACCGTCTGGCGCGATCCTGAAACCGGCCAGATTATAGTGGTAGACGAGCCTTATGGCGGTGGTGCTACATGGCAGCAGGAGCGTGACACCTGGTCGCGCAGGCATGGTTGGGAAATTATCAAACCCAGTTGGAGCGGTATCTACTTTCCTGACGGAGGCACTGAGTTCTATCTACTTGCCGATGTCTCAAAAGGTAATCCCCTCCAACGCATTGCCACAACATTAGATAAAGCGCCAACACCCGTCGTTGCCAGTCGATGGAATGGTGAGTCCGCACCTTGGGACAAGCTTTTTTCCACTCCTGGCGAGATCGCCTCGGCCAAGACAAATCATGAAAGAAAGAAATCTTCCCAAAAAGTTACAAAGAAAATTTCAGCTAAAACCATCGGCTATCATTCAATGTTCGGGAATGTTCGGCGAAAGCCCGATACCAGAATGCCGGTCGAGGCACACAGCCAAATTGGCAAGCTTCTCATGCCGGTTCTCGGCGCTGCCTGGAAGCGTCAGGGCGTCCGAAACCGGCTCGAAACGGTTCGCAGCGAGTTGGATGATTGGGTGCAGAAGGAATACTTGCGGACAGAGCTTTCGGATGAGGTGTTTCACAAGCTTTACTACGGCGATGTGCAGCATCGGTTCAGATCCAACGAGAAACTTGATATAGCCGAACTCACCCACAAATTATCTGCAGCCGAGCGCATACTCAAAAAGCATTATCCCGATTGCGAGCCTTTGAGAGCGATACTGCGGAAATTGGAAAAAGCGCGTGAATCACTCGAAAAGTGGAAGGTGTAAGAAGCTCAAAAACGCAAAGAAACAAAATGAATGCGCGGGCGTTGCCCGCGCATGAAAACCAGAAACGCAATAACGTAGCCACAGCTGCGACAATTAGTTTCTATCATCACTCCCTCAATCCACGCCCCCTCTCTCCCATTTCCCCCGTGAAATTGCGTCCCGCATCGGCTATAGAGCGGGCCGGCCTTGTTTCTGAGCACTTTTCGGGCCGGCTACTCAATCCAATCACGGGAAATATGGAAACTGGCGAGATGACCGCTTTCAAATCGGACTTTCTGAAGACCCTCCAGGAGCGAGGCTTCATCCATCAGGTGTCGAACCCGGAAGGGCTCGACAAGCTGTATTCGTCCGAGACGGTCACCGCCTATATCGGCTTCGACTGCACGGCGAAAAGCCTGCATGTCGGTTCCCTCGTCCAGATCATGATCCTGCACTGGATGCAGAAGTGCGGGCACCAGCCGATCGCGCTGATGGGCAGCGGCACCACCCGTGTCGGCGACCCTTCCTTCCGCGACGAGGCGCGCCCTCTCCTGACCGAGGAAATGATCGAGGAGAACAAATCCGGCATCCGCAAGGTGTTCGACCGGTTCCTGTCCTTCGGCGAAGGGCCGAGGGACGCGCTCATGCTCGACAATGCCGACTGGCTGATGAAGCTCGAGTACCTTCCGTTCCTGCGCGACGTCGGGCGGCATTTTTCGGTCAACCAGATGATCCAGCGCGATTCCGTGCGCCTGCGTCTGGAGCGCGAGCAGCATCTGTCGTTCCTTGAGTTCAACTACATGCTGCTGCAGGCCTATGACTTCGTGGAGCTTTACCGGCGCACCGGCTGCCGCGTTCAGCTTGGCGGATCGGATCAGTGGGGCAACATCGTCTCCGGCGTCGATCTCGGCCGGCGGATGGAGGATGTGGAGCTTTTCGCCATCACCACGCCGCTCCTGACCACGTCTTCGGGCGCGAAGATGGGTAAGACGGCGGCTGGCGCCGTCTGGCTCAATCCGGACATGCTGTCGGCCTATGACTACTGGCAGTATTGGCGCAACACCGAGGATGCGGATGTCGAGCGTTTCCTGAAGCTCTTCACCACGTTGCCGCTCGACGAGATTTCGCGGCTTTCAAGCCTCGGCGGATCGGAGATCAACGAAGCGAAAAAGGTTTTGGCGACGGAAGCGACCGCCATGGCCCATGGCCGCGAGGCGGCGGACCAGGCGGCCGAGACGGCCCGCAAGGCCTTCGAGGAAGGCGCGCTGGCCCAGGGTCTGCCGACGGTCGAGATCAGCCAGGGTGACCTCAGCGAAGGCCTGGGCCTTTTGAGTGCCGTCGTGACCGCCGGGCTGTGCGCCACCAACAGCGAGGTTCGCCGCAACATCAAGGGCGGTGCGATCCGCATCAACGACAAGCCGGAAAGCGATGAACGGCGCGTGCTGACGGCTTCCGACCTGGTCGAGGACGGTGTGATCAAACTCTCGCTGGGGAAGAAGCGCCACGTTCTTCTGAAGCCGGTCTGACTTATCCCCGCTTGAGCCTCACGGTTCGGCAAAGATCTTGAGAAACAGAATCCGGCGGCCCGCAGGCGCCGTCGGATTTCTCATTCACCTTTTTGGCCCCTTAAAGCACCGAATTAGGCATGTTTTGCGTCGAGTTGGACGCTTTCGCGGATCGATTCCGCAATTTTCGATATCCTATTGATAATCAACGATATTCAAACAATTTGCGGAAGATTCCGGGCGCGATTGCCGAAACCGGGTTGACCGAAAGCTGCGGGTCGGCAAGTGCGCCCGTTACCCGATAGGTAACGCCGATCAACCCTTCGTCGCTGCCGCCGCCAAGCGCGAAACCGAGCACCGGGATCTTCGCAAACAGATTGTTGAGCGCGAAAGCCGGCACGAAAGTGCCTGTAAGATCAAGGGTTTTGCTGCCTAGGTTCACAGTCCCGGAAAATGTCCCGCCGACGGTGGCGCCCGTCATGGTGCCATCTGTCACGGTAATGGTATCTCCGCTTCGGCGGAAGGAAACGCTCATGCGCTGGAATGACGCCTCACCCTGGCGCACGGCCCCGAGATTACGTACCAACGCGCCATCATCACCCGCCACCGGACGTATCGTACTCAGCTCCTTGATCGCCGGATCTTCGGTGATCGACAGGTCCTTCACGACAAGCGAGCCGACCCAATTGTCATTGGCGTCCATATCGACGGAAAGCCTCCCGCGGCCGCCGCGCATGCGCTTGTAAAAGTCGAGGAATCTCAGAACCTCTCCGGTATTCGCCAGCGTCCCGCTCAGCATTCCTCCTTCGCCGTCCGGTGAATAGTCTACCTCAAATGCGTTTTTGCCGCCGGTCAGCCCCTTCAGCGACAAATCCTGAAGGTCATCGCCCGACCGCTCGAGGTCAAGCTTCACGTCCCGCGCCGACACACCGTTGAAACCGAGCAAGAGAGCGATATCGGCATTCACCGATATCGAGCCGCCCTCGCCTGAATTTTTGCCGGAATCCGTGCTGTTCGAACGAATTGCGGCGATCAGGCCGCGCCCGTCGAACTGCTGCGCGGTCAGCTCCGCGCGAAGTGCGTCGCGGCCGGTCCTTGTGATCTTGAGGGATGCGGAATCGCTCGGGCGAAGCTTGAACTCGCTGAAACGCGCTTGCTTGAGCTCGCCTGATGGCGCCAGGTAGACGGCACCTTTGATGTCGACACCCTCCGAGGTCAACTGGAAGTCCCGCAACTCCTGTCCGGCATCGGATTTAACGAGTTCGAATTTCGCCGAACCCGGGACGCCTGAGCTCTTTTGCCAACCCAGTTCCGAGATTGCGACCTTCGCATTCGTCAGGTCAATCTCGTAAAGCTGGCCCTGAGCGCTGTTGTCGAGGGACACCGTCATGTCGCCGCTGACCATCGAACCGAGGTCGATGCCGCGTTTTTTCAGGTCTTCAGCCGATACGTCGAGCACAATACCCTGCCGGGCGAGGCTTTCCGTATCGCCCTGCGTGATTTCGCCAAGCGGCTCGAATATGTCGATATCCGCCGCAAGGCCGTCGAGGCGGCCCCGCCCGTTGACCGCAAAACTGCTGCCGTCGACCGAAAACGACAGATCTGCTTTCTCGATCCGCCTCCCCTTCACCGGCTTTGCGATCGAAAAGCCCTTGAGATTACCGGTCAGCTTCCAGTCGACATCCTTGAAGCTCTGCTTCTTTACAAGCGGAAATTCCGCCTCCAGATTAAGCGTTCCGTCTCCCGACAGGTCCTGCGGCGAAATACCTTGTTTTTCCAATGCATTGAACGGGTTGCTGTCGAGAATTGCACCAAGCGCGGCGCTCGCCCCCTCGCCCGCGATTTCCAGCCGACCCACCTTGCCTATCTGCTGACGAAAGTTCGGAATCGAAAATTTCACCCGAGGCACGGCGACCGTTTCTCCGCCGCCCGGGTCGAAACGTCCGTTCGTGCCGTCGATCGTCAGGGCTTCGTCCGCGATGACGAGAGCACCATCCACATCCTGTAGCGCCGGAACGGTGCCGATACTGGTAAGTCCGACGCCGTTAAATTTGATTTCCGCGCCAACGTCATTGCCGCTCCAACCCGGATCCGGGCTCGAACGGTCGAATGCTCCAGGGCCCACCGATACATTCGCGCGCCCGTGTTCGATGTTGCCCGAAAGCAGATGATCGATCACCCAGTCGCGCGCCGGCGGCGCAAAGGTCACGGGCCACAGGCGTTTCAGCGTGGCGACCGGCATCCCCTCGCTTTCAAGCGCGAGCGCCAGATAAGGGCCCTCGTCGGTCAACTGGACAGACCCCGCGCCGTCTATCTTGGCGGTAGCGGCGCGAATCGCCGCCCGATCGAAAAAGATCGTGCGCTGTTCCGGATCTGCTCTTCCCTGCACGAGCAAAGTACTTACGGGCAGCGGCCTGCCCGAAACATCGCCCGGCAGTATCCGTGCGTTGCGCGAGATTATCTTGTAGGACCAGGCGTCGCCCCAGTCGCGCGGGCTTTCCACCAAGCCCTGGAACGGGATCACCGTCCGCCCTCTCACGTAGTGAGAAGGCTGGATACGAAACCCGTCGAGGCCAGGAGCCCAGGCGAACCCGACATTTATGCGGTCGAATGCCACGACCGATCGACCGGTCTTGATCCAGCCTCCGGCAACCTCGATGTTGAAGCGCGCATTCTTGAAGGTGCCGTCCTGCGTCAAGCGCCCTTCGAAGCGCGGTTGAAACGGCACGCCAAGCCCTTTTCCCGGCTCGAGATCCCGTTCGCGCGCCATGAATTCGCCGAGCGTGAGCGGGCTTGAGGAGGCTGAAACGATTCGCTCGCCGCTTTCCGGGTCAATCATGCGCCGAAATTCGATCTCCCAGCGGCCGAAGCGCCCCGCAATATCCGCCTCCAGGATCAGGCTATCCTTTTCGCCCCGTGAGAGGCGGGCATCTATGCCGGAGATATAGCGGTCGCCATCCGCGCGGATGGTGACATCGCCATTCACCACCTGGATGGATTCCAGGCCGCGTTTGGCGAACGCATCCATAATGGCTTGCGATGCCTTATCGATCCTTTCGATCACATCGGCCATCTTTGGAATGTCTTTTCCAGCCGGCTTCGGCCGGAAAATAAGATGCAGCCGCTCAAGCGTCAGGGAACTGATTCTCACGCGCCCCTCGAGCAAGGCGGAAAGCTCCACCGGAATTACAACGCGCGGAACGGTTACCGAGAAGCCCTGCTCGTCCTGCGAGCCAACCGTCATGTTTTCGATTGTGATCGAAGCTTCGTTCGAAAGCGTAAAGTCGATGGATGCGCTGGTCACTGCTGCCGGGAGGCCGTTTTCCGCAATGCGATCTTCAACAAGACGCGCAAGCCTGGGCACATCCACCGGGCCTGAAACCACGAAATATGCGGCCGTTCCGGCAAGGATCGCGATCAGCAGGAAAATCGCAATAGCGATTCGCCTGCCCCAGCGCCTGCCGGCATGCGTATTTTCCGAATCTTTTCGCCGAAACAGTCCTCTAGTCAGGGCGGTCGTTTCCTTCCCGGAGTGTTTGTTCGCTTCGCTTTTTCTGCGTCGTCATGATAGCGCTTTAAGCCAACTTCGGCGGTCACAATCGACGCTCTTTACCGCCGCATATCGCTGCAATGCGTGTTGAAATTGTGTCATACGCCCCATTCCCTGCATCCTGCGTCGAAAGGAAGGCAAAAAATGAACGATATAACGGAAGACAGCATAGCACCCGATTTTGACCTGCCCACCGACGGCGGGGATAAGATCAGGCTTTCCGGCCTGCGTGGAAAACCCGTCGTCGTTTATTTCTATCCAAAGGACGATACGCCGGGCTGCACCAAGGAAGCGATCGCCTTCACGGACCTTGCACCTCAATTCGAGGCACTGGGAGTAACCGTTATCGGTATTTCGCCGGATGACGTCGCAAAGCACGACAAGTTCAAGGCGAAACACAGCCTGGCGGTTACGCTGGCGGCCGACACGCAAACCGAAACAGCTTCCGCCTACGGCGTATGGGTGGAAAAGTCCATGTACGGCAAAAAATACATGGGCATCGAACGCTCGACCTTCCTGATCGACGCGAAGGGAAAGGTCGCGCGTGCATGGCGGAAGGTAAAGGTTCCCGGCCATGCCGAAGAAGTGCTTGAAGCAGCGAAGGCACTTTGACGCATGGATGAAAACCCCGCACGAGATGAGCAAGAATTCGTATCCGCCGACAAGCCGGCATCGCTTGCGGACGGGGCGCGCGCGATCGTGGCCGAAACCGATACCGCCAGGAAGGTCGAGCTGGCCTACGCAACATCGCGTGCATGGTTCCGGCGTGAATTATCCTTGAGGCGTGGTTCCGGATCGCTTGCGATGCCTGTCCGCCCCGGCCGGCCGGAAAGGCCTGAGCTCCTGCCGCCTCGTGACATGCCCAAACGATCCCTCGGCGGCGAGGCGGGACGTATCGCGCTTGTCCATTCTCTGGCGCACATCGAACTCAACGCCGTGGACCTCACCTGGGACCTGATTGGCCGCTTTGCGCATGTGAAGATGCCGCGATCATACTTTGATGACTGGGTTCAGGTGGGTCTGGAGGAAGCCAAGCATTTCGCGCTTCTCGAACGCAGGCTTCTGGATCTCGATTCGCATTATGGGACACTTCCCGCCCACGACGGGCTATGGCAGGCCGCACAGGCGACAGGACACGACCTTGCCGCGAGGCTCGCCATCATACCGCTTGTACTCGAAGCGCGCGGGCTTGATATAACACCCGCCATGATCGAGAAATCCAATGCGCTGGGCGATGAGGAAACGGCATCGATTCTCCAGATCATCTACCGCGATGAAAAACGACATGTTGCGTTTGGCGCTAAGTGGTTCCGCTACATTTGCGATCGTCAAAACCTGAGCCCGGAACCGCGATTCCAGGAACTCGTGCGCACGCACTTCAAGGGCGGCCTCAAGCCGCCGTTCAACGACCGAGCACGTTCGGAAGCCGGCCTCACGCCCGGTTTCTACCGTCCTCTGGTTCGCCTCGTGGGTTGATTGCCCGTACGTCAAAAGGGTTTGTTAACCTTACTGATTTCTAATCAGCCTCGACAAGAATGGTCATCATCAAGAAGACGCAGCTTCGGGGCTGAGATGCGATCACACGACAATCATCGGCAATTCGGCAAGCGGCGCGAACCTCATCGCATAACGATCTCTCGAGCCGGGCACGTGCGCTCCTTCACGATATCTCCCTGGTCGATGGGGCTGATCACCGGCGCGGGTATTCTTTTCGCGGTCGGTTATATCGGGGCAACGGGATACCTAGTCCTTCGCGACGGTATCATCCGCACATCGACCGAAAAGCAGGCGCAACTTCAACTGAGGTATGAGGACCGGATAGCAAACCTCAGGGCGCAGATCGATCGACTAACCAGCCGATCGGTCATCGATCGTAGAACCCTGGAGGAAAAGGTCGACGGTCTTGTCCTTCGGCAGCGCGAGCTCGACGAACGGCACGCCCGCGTTTCCGTCCTCCTCGCAAAAGCGGCCGACAGCGGGATCACGCTTTCTCTTGCCGACAATCTGCCGCGCCGCAAACCGGGAGAGCTGGAATTACCAGGTACGCCGGGTACGCGGGAGGCGTCCGACGGGATCGGCGGAACCAGCGAACCTATTGAACTCGACGCCGAAATCGGATTGCGAGGGTCGACGTTTCTTCCAGACAAGGAAGCCGCACTTTCCCTAGATGAAGAAAGCGACACGCTCTTCAGTTCCATCACGTCTTCCCTCGAGCGGATGAACGACGAGACCTATTCCGCGCTGGATATCATCGCGGTTTCGGCTTCCCGGGATATCCGCAAGATCGAGCGCACCGCTTCCGACCTTGGCCTCGATCTCGCCTCCATTCCCGAAGACGGGCAGAATTCAGGCCTAGGCGGTCCGTTCGTGGGCATTGAGGGAGATGCTTTCCACCAACGGCTGGACCGTGCGGAGGCTGCACTCGAAAAGCTCGAATCCCTGAAGTCCGCCGCACAGGCCGTTCCCCTTCGCGCTCCCATATCGGACGCGAAGGTCACCTCATCCTTCGGACCGCGCCTCGATCCTTTCGTCCGCCGCATGGCAATGCACACCGGTATCGACTTCAGAGCGTCGCGCGGAACGAAGGTGAAGGCCCCTGCTTCCGGCAAGGTTACATTCGCCGGCCGGAACGGTGGTTACGGGCTGATGGTGGAGATCGAACATACAAATGGAATCGTGAGCCGTTATGCGCATTTACGCCGCATTATTGTGAAGAATGGTGAACAACTTGAGGTCGGTGAAGTGATAGGGCTGGTCGGATCCACCGGCCGGTCGACCGGACCTCATTTGCATTACGAGCTTCGCGTAAACGGCAAGGCGATCAACCCGCGCAGGTTTTTGAACGCTGGCTATCAGCTTGCGGACGTGATCTGACGACAGCCTCTACGTTGTAAAAAAGGGCGGAAGTATTTCCGCCCTTCGGTTTTATTCCACATCCTCGACTTCTGCGGGTTCTTCACCCAGAACACGCTGGGCCAGGGCCGCTTCCATCAAAGCGTCGAGATCGCCATCAAGTACTGCCTGAGGACTGGTGGTCTCCACACCGGTTCGAAGGTCTTTGACCAACTGATAGGGCTGCAGGACGTATGAACGGATCTGGTGACCCCAGCCGATCGATGTCTTCGACGCCGCTTCGGCGCTGGCGGCTTCCTCTCGCTTTTGAAGCTCGAGTTCATAGAGTCTCGCCTTCAGCATCGACCAGGCCTGGGCACGGTTCTTGTGCTGGGAACGTTCGTTCTGGCACTGGACCACGATGCCGGTCGGCTGGTGGGTGATTCGAACCGCGGAGTCGGTTGTGTTGACGTGCTGACCACCCGCGCCGGAAGCGCGATAGGTATCTATCCGGCAGTCACTCTCGTTGATCTCGATCTCGATGGAATCGTCGATCACCGGATAGACCCATACCGAAGCGAAACTGGTATGGCGCCGCGCCTGGCTATCGTAAGGCGAGATGCGA
This sequence comes from Hongsoonwoonella zoysiae, assembly GCF_013266695.1. Classification (GTDB taxonomy): domain Bacteria; phylum Pseudomonadota; class Alphaproteobacteria; order Rhizobiales; family Stappiaceae; genus Hongsoonwoonella; species Hongsoonwoonella zoysiae. The sequence goes on along the minus strand of NZ_JABRXF010000002.1, from coordinate 426,834 downwards.
ACAAGGCGGTGAACGCCCGATTCGGTCTTAAGCCACCCATAGGCCCACTCGCCCTTGACAAGAAGCGTGGCGGACTTGATGCCGGCTTCTTCGCCGTCGTGCACTTCCAGAAGCTCGACCTTGTGGCCGTGCTGTTCCGCCCAGCGGGTGTACATGCGCAAGAGCATGCTTGCCCAGTCCTGGCTCTCCGTCCCGCCGGCGCCGGCGTTGATTTCGACATAGGCATCGTTGGCGTCCGCCTCGCCGGAAAGCAGTGACGCGAGCTGGCGTTTCTCAACCTCGCCCTTCAGCGATTTCAGGGTGCTTTCGGCCTCCGAAACGACATCCTGATCGCCTTCGGCCTCGCCGAGCTCAATCAATTCAAGATTGTCCGACAGGTCGCTTTCCAGCTTGCGGACACCGCCGATATTGTCATCCAGATGCTGGCGTTCGCGCATGAGTTTTTGTGCGCGGGAGGGGTCGTTCCAAAGTTCCGGATCTTCGGAAAGCGCGTTCAGTTCATCAAGCCGGGAGACTGCGGTATCCCAGTCAAAGATGCCTCCTCAGCAGGCTTATGGCCTGCTTGATTTCATCGACCACGGCCTCGGTTTCGGCGCGCATCGCATCCCCTTTTTCTCGCGGGTGAATTTCAGACCGAGCTGTTGCGCCCGGCGGGGCGCGACCATAGCCGCGGCCCCAATCGCTGTAAATATATGGGAGGAGTTTTACAGGCGATCAATAAAGACCGCCCGTTCCAGTTAGCACCGCGCGTCCCGCATCCGGAGAGACATCGCGCGGAATGCCAATCTCGTCCTGGAAGCCGATGATCGAATATTCATCAGGCGGCGCCGTACCCGGTTTGAAGGCTTCGAGGATCGTGCCAGGCGCACCCGCCGAAGCGCGCAAGCCCGTGCGGCGGTTGATCGGAATAAGCTGCAATCCTTCGGGCACCCGGAATTCCACCGGCGGCTCGTCCGCCAGGGCCTCCTTCACGAATTCCGTGAAGATCGGCGCGGCGACCTGCCCGCCCGTCGCGCCACGGCCCATCGGCTTCGGCGTGTCGTAACCGACGAAGACGCCAACGGCCAGATTTGGCGTGAAACCTACGAACCAGGCATCCTTTTCGTCGTTCGTCGTGCCTGTCTTGCCGGCAACCGGGCGTCCAACCGCCTGCACCTTGGTTGCCGTTCCGCGCTGGACCACGCCTTCCATCATCGAGGTGATCTGATAAGCCGTCATCGGATCGAGCACCTGCTCCCGATTGTCCTCAAGCTCCGGTTCGGGTTGACCGTCCCAGGTCTCGGCCATGCAAGCATCGCAGATGCGCTGGTCGTGTTTGTAGATCGTCTTGCCGTAGCGATCCTGAATCCGGTCGATGAGGGTGGGCTCCAGCTTGCGCCCGCCATTGGCGATCGTAGCATATGCGGTCGTCAGGCGCAGGACCGTGGTCTCGCCGGCACCGAGCGACATGGACAGAACCGGCAGCATATTGTCGTAGATGCCGAAGCGCTTGGCATATTCCGCGACGAGCGGCATGCCCATATCCTGGGCTAGGCGCACGGTCATGACGTTTCGCGAAAGCTCGATACCGGTGCGGAGCGTCGACGGGCCGTAGAACTTGCCGCCGTAGTTCTGCGGGCGCCAGGTCTCCAATCCCGGCCCCTGGCTGATCTCCAGCGGCGCATCGAGCACCACACTTGACGGCGTATAACCGTTGTCGAGGGCCGCAGCATATATGAACGGCTTGAAGGAAGAGCCAGGCTGCCGGTACGCCTGCGTCGCGCGGTTGAACTCGCTTTCGGCGAAACTGAAGCCTCCGGACATCGCCAGCACGCGGCCCGTGTAAGGATCAAGCGCCACCAGCGCGCCGGATACTTTTGGTACTTGCATCAATTCATAATAGGAGGCCGCCGGACCTTCCTGCTTTTTAACATAGACTACATCGCCAGGCGAAAGGACGTCGTCGGGCGAGTCGGGGCTGCGCCCCCTCACCCTTGCCCATTTCATGGCGTCGAAAGGAATGACGCCGCGCATGCGATCCGTCGAAAGCGCGCCCGAAACGAGCCGCTCCGGCCGCAGGCCGATCTCCGCCTCCCTGCCGTTGACCGAAAGCACTACGGCGAGCGTCCATTCCGGAACGTCGCTCAGGCTCTTGACTTCGGCAAGCTTTTCCCCCCAGTCACCTGCGCCAAGGTCGATTTTCTCCACCGGCCCGCGCCATCCGCCACGGCGGCGGTCGAACTCGATCAGGCCGTCCATCAGCGTCTTTCGCGCAAGTTCCTGCATTTCAGGATCAAGGGTCGAACGCACGGAAAGGCCGCCTTCATAGAGCCTGTCCTCGCCATACATTTCGGCAAGCGTGCGGCGCACTTCCTCGGAGAAGTATTCGGAGGCGAAGAGATGCGATCCTCGGGTGCGCGGCGTGACCTCCAGCGGGGTTGCCTTGGCCTTTTCGCCAGCTTCCACGGCGACGTAGCCGTTTTCGACCATACGGTCGATCACCCAGTTGCGGCGCGCGATCGCAGCATCGGTGTACTTGAAGGGGTGATAGTTATTCGGTGCCTTGGGAAGAGCCGCGAGATACGCGGCCTCGGCGATCGTCAATTCGTGCACCGACTTGTCGAAATAAACGAGCGCGGCCGCCGCCACGCCATAGGCGCCAAGGCCAAGGTAGATCTCGTTAAGATAGAGCTCGAGGATTTCGGGCTTGGTGAACGTCTGCTCGATGCGCAACGCCAGGACAGCTTCCTTGATCTTGCGTTCGATCGAAAGCTCGTTGGTGAGCAGGAAGTTCTTCGCCACCTGCTGTGTGATGGTAGACGCCCCCTGCGGGCGCCGGCCGGAACCGTAGTTTTGAACGAATGCGACGACGGCGCGGGCAATACCCTCCGGGTCGATGCCGAAGTGGTTGTAGAAGTTCTTGTCCTCAGCGGAGATATACGCCTGCTTGAGTACATCGGGAACGGCCTGGATCGGCAGGAACAACCGCCGTTCGCGCGCATACTCCGCCATAAGCTGGCCATTGGCGGCGTGAACACGTGTCATTACCGGCGGTTCGTAGTTCTTCAGCGCCGTATAGTCCGGCAGATCCTTGCCCATTTCCGACAGGTACATCCAAATACCCGCCGCGACGATCAGGAACAGTACCGTTCCGATCCCGAAAAGGTAGCCGAAGAACTTGACAAAAAACTTCATATTGTCGGCTCGTTTTCCGATCCTGCGTTGCGCCTGTCTGCCATATGCGGCCAGATGGCTCAATCGGGACTTTCATTCATGGGCCGCCTTTCAACGCAACCCGGCCCCGCACAACGCGATTTCCTTCATCACCTCATTCCGCAACCAATATGGCGATGCTGAGGCGGTGAAAACGGTTTTCTCGGCCAATGCCGTTGCGAATGCCAAACTTATTGGGTCGAGCTCGCCGAACTTGCCACTCCACTCCTGACAAGGCGCGGACGAAAAAACCGGTCGACGGCAGCAACGAGCGCCGTCGTCATGCGCTCTCGCCATTCGTCACTTGTCAGCAGCTTTTCGTCCAGACGATTCGACAGATATCCCAATTCGACGAGCGCGGAAGGCATATCATGCGCCTCAAGCACCCGAAACCCGGCGGACCTGTGAGGATTCTTGATCACCCTTGCCGCCGATCGGAGCTCATCCACGGCCGTGCGAGCGAAGAAGATCGAAAACTTCTTCGTTTCGCGGCGCGCAAGGTCAATAAGAATATCAGCAACCTCGCTCTGCTCGTCCTCCAGATGCACGCCCGCTATCACGTCGGAGCGGTTTTCACGCTCGGCAAGTTCGGCCGCAACGGCATCCGACGCCTTTTCGGAAAGAGTATAGACGGATGCGCCACGAACTTCGTTTTTGCCGACGCGAACCGAATCCGCATGTACTGAGATGAAAAGATCGGCCTCAAGGGCACGCGCGATCTCGACCCGTTTCTTCAGAGGAACGAAGACATCTCCGTCACGCGTCATCTCCACATCGTAACGCCCCGTTTCCTCGAGCTTTCTCTTGAGCAGGCTCGAAAAGTCGAGCGCAACCTGCTTTTCAAGAGTGCCGCCCCTGCCCGTCGCCCCGGTATCGATGCCGCCGTGCCCCGGGTCGACGACGATGAGCGGGCGCGAGGAAGCCAACTTGGCCGTCAGTTTGTCGCCTTTCGTCACCGCATGTGACGCAGGTTCGGGCCGCGAAATGCCTTCCAGGAAAGCTTCGCGCGTAGTCTTCACCAGATCCAGCACGAGCCTGGCGGGCTGATCTTCCACCGGAGGAAGGATAAAGGATTTGTCGACGGTGACGGGTTCGACCGCATCGAGGACGATACGTGACTTGCCGCGCGCGAAACGACCATACCTCCATGCCGAAACGAGGCCGCGGCCATCCTTGCCGGCATCCTCGCCGAAGTCGAAGCGGGTCTCCGGCAGATCGATGATCACCCTATAGGGATCGGCCAGGGTGGAGATCACGAAATCCACCGGCTCGGCAAGGTCCATTATGAAGCGCGTTCGCACCCCATCGCCCGCAAGGCGCGCCGCCTCCGCGACGGGCGCTTGCACCGCGTCCGTATCCGCGGCCCTGACAGCACCCGTGAAGAGCGCAAGCGCGAGGCAAGCTGCAATTGGGACCTGAATGCTACGGATCACCGGGGCACCTGATTCTCTGTTGTTGCGATGCGACAGCGCATCGCTTCCCCATTGCATAATGGATGGCAAGTTAACCTTCCATTGACAATAGGCGCGAACCGCCGCGGGGTAAGACCGCGCCGAAGTGTTGAGCCTGGGCAACAAAGGTTCACATGTCCAGTTGCAACATTGTTTCCGTTACGTCGTTTAACATTGCTTGCGTTCCGCTGTTACCACCCGTAAAAGGAAAAGAACGGGTTTCGGATTCAGATTATGTCTGAGCCGGGTATCTCGAAGGTTTGGAGCCCGTGCCGGGTTCCGCGTCGCAACCGAACACCGTTGATCCCGATGGATCCGGGCATTGCGGCAAGGCAAACCGCCGTCCCTGACCGACAAGTTTCGGGCAAGGGCGTCGTTTTCCGGCGCGAACTGGCCGAACCCTCGTTGAGGGGTGTAGTCCGAACGCGCTTCCCGCGCGTGGCATAAAATCCATTTCTTCAGAGCAGCTCGAATCCGAGGCTCGTTCGACGACAGGTTTACCTGCCGGCAAATTCCGACGTTCGCCAGACTGGCGAACCCACGTGGTATCAATTTGGGCAGGCGTTGCCATGAGCAACAGCGCGAGACCGACAACACAAGGAGCGACAAGACGCGACACTCCCGTCGCGGCGCTCCGCGGTGCCTACGCGCGCAACGCCCTGCTCCCTTCCCGCAGCAAGAACAACCAGGCGACCGGACCTGCCAGGCAGCGCGGAGCCGCATATGCGCTCCGGCACCGGGGACCGGCCGTGGAGATCCTAATCGATGGCGAACAAAATGCTCATAGACGCGGCCCACCCGGAAGAAACCCGGGTGGTCGTGGTACGCGGCAATCGTGTTGAAGAATTCGATTTCGAGGCAGCAAGTCGAAAGCAACTACGCGGCAATATTTATCTGGCCAGGGTGACGCGGGTCGAACCGTCGCTTCAGGCCGCCTTTGTCGAATATGGCGGAAACCGGCACGGTTTCCTTGCCTTCAGCGAAATCCACCCGGATTACTACCAGATACCCGTCGCCGACCGGCAAGCGCTACTCGAAGAGGAAGACGCCGAGCAGCGCGGCGCAGAGGAAAACGGCGAAGAGGCGAACGAAAAGCCCAGGCGCGCGAAAGCCTCCGATGCAAACGGGGGCGACGCGAACGGTGCGGATGACGATGTCGACGAGGACGAGGTGGAATCCGTTGGCGCGGAAGACGCTATGGAAGAAGTTCCGCAGCGCGCACCAAAGGCCCGCAAGCAATACAAGATCCAGGAAGTGATCAAGCGCCGGCAGGTGCTTCTGGTCCAGGTCGTGAAGGAAGAGCGCGGCAACAAGGGTGCGGCGCTCACCACCTATCTTTCTCTCGCCGGGCGCTATTCCGTATTGATGCCGAACACCGGCCGCGGTGGCGGGATATCGCGCAAGATCACCAATCCGACCGACCGCAAGCGCCTGAAGAAAATCGCTTCCGAGCTGGAAGTGCCGGAAGGAATGGGCGTCATTCTTCGCACGGCGGGAGCTTCGCGCACCAAGGCGGAAATCAAGCGCGATTTCGAATACTTGCTGCGCCTTTGGGAAAACGTGCGCGACCTGACGCTTCAATCCTCCGCGCCCTGCCTCGTTTACGAGGAAGGCTCGCTCATCAAGCGTTCGATCCGCGACCTCTACAACAAGGACATCGATCAGGTTCTCGTCGCCGGTGACGAGGGATACCGCGAAGCAAAGGACTTCATGCGCATGCTCATGCCGAGCCACGCGCGAAACGTCCAGCCTTACCGGGAGCCCACGCCCGTCTTCACGCGTTTCGGCGTCGAAGCCCAGCTCGACGCTATGTTCTCGCCGCAGGTAACGCTGAAGTCCGGCGGCTACATCGTCATCAATCAGACGGAAGCTCTCGTTTCCATCGATGTGAATTCCGGCAAGTCCACGCGCGAGCATAATATCGAGGATACAGCGCTCCAGACGAACCTGGAGGCGGCGGAGGAAATCGCCCGTCAGCTCCGCCTGCGCGATCTCGCCGGCCTCATCGTGATCGATTTCATCGACATGGAGGAGAACAAGAACAACCGGTCGGTCGAGCGGCGGATGAAGGAATGCCTCAAGAACGACCGGGCGCGTATCCAGGTCGGCCGGATTTCGCATTTCGGCCTGCTCGAGATGTCGCGCCAGCGTCTGCGCACGGGCGTTTTGGAAAGTTCGACCACCGTCTGTCCGCACTGCCACGGCTCCGGAATGATCCGCTCGGTGGAATCGGTGGCGCTTCACGTCCTGCGTTCGCTGGAAGACCAGCTTCTCAAGGGCGTTACGCATAACATCATCGTACGCACACCTGGCGAGGTCGCACTCTATATCCTCAACCAGAAACGTAGCCACCTGACGGATCTCGAGGCGCGCTTTTCGCTCGAGATCTCGGTTCTCGCCGACACGATGGTGAACGGCCAGCACTATGTACTGGAGCGCGGCGAGTTGCTCGATCGGGACGCCGTCGCAGCAGCCCCTGCTATCGTGCAGCCCGACACGATCCTGCCCGTTGCGGAGACGATTGAGGAACCACCCGAGACGGAGGATAGCGACGGCGGGGAGGAAGAAGGCGGGCGCGGCAAACGCCGCCGCCGCCGCAGGCGCAGGAAGCCCGGACAGGGTGATGGCGAGGCGCTGAGTACTGAAGCGGAAGCAGGTGCCTCCAACGACAATCAGGAACAGGACGCCGAAGCTGAGAGTGCTGCGCCCGAAACCGATGATGATCAGCGGGAAGAAGACCGCAAGCGCAAGCGCCGCAGGGGCCGGCGCGGCGGGCGGCGGGGCCGTAAGGGTGATGGTGCCAATCAGGACGCAGATTCGGCGGAGGCGGAAACGAGCGCCGATGCGGCCTTTGACGACACGCAAGCGCCCGATCGTGAAGCCGAGAGCGTAGAGTTCGAACCGTCGCAAGGGGAAGACGCACGGACTGCCGACATATCGACGGATGCGCCTGCGCCAGCCGGCGAGCCGATCGAAGCATCGGACACAGCAGAGGACGGCGAGGATGAGACGGGCGTGGAACAGCCGGCCGAAGAACCTGCTGCTATTGCTGCAACTGTCGATGTGGCCGAAATCTCCTCACCGCCTCCGGCGGAACCGCCGGCCAGCGAAGAGGTCACCGCGCCGGAGCCTGTAGTGGTTTCGGAAAAACCGGACGGAACGACGGTGGAACCGGAGAAGGAAGAAAAGAAGCCGAAACGATCCGGCTGGTGGCAACGCCGCGGCTTCTTCTGACAGATACAAGCCGATTGTTCATTCGAGGCCCCGCCGTTCGCACGGCGGGGCTTTTTCTTGAAGGCAGCGTCATATATCGAGCAACCGGCTGGGTTCTTCCGGTGCCTGTTCCCGCATGGTTTGTCCTGAATGTGATCGGAACACACCTTGCCCTGGCGGGATGCACGGTCGAACCTTTTCGCGAACCAGCCAACCATCTCCACAAACGGAAACAATCATGAAAACCAATCCGAACAGATCCGTCGTCATCATCGGCGCGGGAGAAGGGATAAGCGGCGCATTTGCCCGCCGCGCAGCCGAGAACGGGGCGAAGGTCCTTCTCGCCGCACGCAATATCGATAAGCTCAAGGACCTTGCCTCCGAAACGGGAGCCCTGACATTCCAGGCCGATGCGGCCGACCCCGGCGATATCGACAAGCTGTTCGACTACGCCGACGAAAAGCTCGGTTCAGTGGATGTCCTGCTTTACAACCCGAGCGCGCGCGTGCGGGGCCCTTTGACGGAACTTGACCGCGACCAAGTGTTGAATGCGGTTCGCGTAAGCGCATGGGGTGGTTTTGTGGCCAGCCAGGAAGCGGCAAAACGCATGGAAGCCCAGGGGCACGGCACGATCCTGCTGACGGGCGCGACAGCCAGCGTGAAGGGCTCTCCGCAATCGGCAGCCTTTGCCATGGGAAAATTCGCGCTGCGCGGCCTCGCCCAATCCATGGCCCGCGAGCTTGCGCCGAAAAACATCCACGTCGCGCATTTCGTGATCGATGGCCAGGTGGGTATCACCGACGACGAAAGCCGCCTGCACCCCGATGCCATCGCAGAAACCTACTGGAATGTCGCAACGCAGCCGCGTAGCGCATGGACGTGGGAACTGGAATTGCGCCCGTTCACCGAAACGTTCTGAACGGAAAAGTCAACGAAACAATCCTTGGGGCGAAACCATTCGCCCCAAGGGCATTCCTATTTCAGCCAGTCGGATAACAGGTCCATGGCATCGACCATGTCCTGATGGTTGCCGGCAAAGGAAAAGCGCACATAGCGATGTCCGCGATCACGGTCGAAATCCGCGCCCGGCGTTGCCGCGATGCCGGTTTCCCGCAGCATCCTCGTGGCGAAATCGTGCGAATCGTTCGAAAAGCGCCGCACGCTCGCATAGACGTAGAACGCCCCGTCAACAGGCAGTAGTTCATCGAATCCGATTTGCGGCAATTTCTCAAGAAGTGTCGCGCGGTTGGCCGCGTATCCCTGTTTCACCGCTTCCAGTTCGTCTGTGGCGGAAAACGCCCCGGTCGCCGCGATCTGGGAAACGTAGGGCGCCGAAATATAGAGGCTCTGGGCAAGCCGCTCGACCGGCCTGAGCAGCATCTCGGGCAGGATCATCCAGCCGATACGCCAGCCGGTCATGCAGTAATATTTCGAGAAGCTATTGATGATTATCGCCTTGTCGGAATGGCGCAGCGCCGTCTCCTGCTCCCCGGCAAACACGAGACCATGGTAGATCTCGTCGGATATGAACCAGATTCCAAGGCCTTCGCAGGCTTGCGCCAGCGCCTTCAGTGCATCGGGCGTCATCATCGTGCCGGTGGGGTTGGCGGGACTTGCCACGAGCACGCCTTTCAGCGGCTTTTGCCTGTGCGCTGCCTCGAGCAATTCCGGCGTCAGCGCCCAGCGGGTTTCCGGTCCGACTTCGATTTCCACCGCCTCAAGGCCGAGAGCTGCAAGAATGTTTCTATAGGCGGGATATCCGGGCGCGGTCAGGGCAACACGGTCGCCGGGATCGAAGGCGGCAAGGAATGCGAGGTTGAACCCGGCTGAAGATCCGGTCGTGGCGACAATCCTGTCTGCCGGAACATCAATCCCGTACGATCCCGCATAATGAGTGGAGATCGCTTCGCGCAAAACCGGCAGGCCTTTCGCCTCGGTATAGCCAAATCGCCCGTGCGCCAATGCCAACCGAGCCTCGTCAAGAACCGCGCGCGGAGCAGGCGCGCCGGGCTGACCCACCTCCATGTGAATGACACGGCGTCCTTCCGCCTCACGGGCGTTTGCCGCCGCCATCACATCCATGGCGATAAAAGGTTCGACTGCACTTCTGCGAGACGGTTTGAACATGGATCCCTTCCCAAAACGCAAGGCGCAAAGCGCGTAGCGGTAATTTCATCGTACCGGCACCTTGCGCGCCACCCTGCTGCCGCAATCCCGCTCCCTAATCGCGCCAACTGAAAGCGCCGGTTGACCGGGACTGCCGGTCTTCATACCCTCCGGTCGAAACTGTGCGAGAGCGAGCCTGAGCGTGAGTATGATTTCATCCCCCCTACCCCAGACTCTTTCGGCTATAAAGCGTCTTTCGGGGATAAAACGTCCGTTGTCACGCGCCGGACGTAGCGCAACCGCACTATTGGCGGCGGCGGCGATATTCCTGGGAAGCGTCGCCACTCCCGTCCAAGCGCAGAGAGGAAACCTGCCGCTCGTGCGCGACGCGGAGACGGAGGCGCTTCTTCGCGACTACGCACAGCCGATCTACAAGGCAGCGGGCATTCCCAGCTCCCAGGTCGAAATCATCCTGGTCAACAACAAGGGCTTCAATGCTTTCGTTCCGGATGCCCGGCGCATGTTCATCAACATCGGCGTTATTCTGGATGCGGAAACTCCGGGCGAGGTGATTGGCGTCATCGCCCATGAGACGGGCCATATCGCCGGCAACCATCTGGCGCGTTTGCGCCAGGCCGCTTCCAATGCTCAGATCATCGGCGTGATCGGAGCGCTGCTCGGCGCCGGTGCGCTCGCCGTGGGCGCGAGCGCCGGCTCGGCCGATATCGCCGGCGGCGGCGCGGGGCTCGCCACCGCAGGTGCAGGCTTTGCCAAGCGATCGCTCCTGTCATACCAGCGTGGCGAAGAGGCGACCGCCGACCGCGCCGCGCTGACCTATCTTGAACGTACCGGTCAGTCTGCGAAGGGAATGCTGACCACCTTCAGCCGTTTCGCCGACCAGAACCTCTTTTCTTCGAAATACGCCGATCCCTACGCTGTCAGCCACCCGCTTCCGCGCGAACGGCTAAACGCGCTGGAAGAACTCGCGAAGAAAAGCCCGTATTACGACAAGCCCGCCCCCGCCTCGCTGCAAGCGCGCCACGATCTCGTGCGGGCGAAGCTGCTGGCATTCACCAGCCACCCGCGCACGGTGGAGCGCGCCTATCCGCGTTCCGACAAGAGCATGGCCGCACAATATGCAAGGGCCGTCGTAGCCACCCAGAACCGTGACGGCAAAGCCGCCGCGAAGATCATCGACAGCCTTATCAGGCAACAACCAAACAACCCGTATTTCTACGAGTTGAAGGGTCAGGCGCTTCTGGAATCCGGCAATCCCCGAGCTGCTATCGAACCTTTCCGCAAGGCCGCTTCTCTTAACCCGCGCGAGGGTCAGTTTCTGATCTGGCTAGGCTTCGCCATGGTCGCCTCCGATAATCCCGCGCTCCTTCCGGAGGCGGAAAGAATACTGAAAGCCGGTCTGCAAATGGACGGAAACTCCCCTGTCGGATACCAGCAACTTGCCATTGCCCACTCCCGGCAAGGTGAAAATGCCGAGGCAAATCTCGCCACCGCTCAAGGTTTGATGAGCCGTGGCGATCTCGCCGGCGCCAAGCAATACGCCAGTCGCGCACAAAAAAATTTGAAGCGCGGGTCGCGTGAATGGCTGCAAGCGGACGACATACTGTCGTATAAACCTCCTAAGCTCAGACGGTAATCGAGATGCGTCGGCGCAGACAGTTCTCCCGCTGCCGCCGACAAGGGAGACTGCAATGACCACCCGATTCCGCCGCACCATCGGCGCCTTCTTCGCGATTGTAATCGCCGCTTTCAGCTTCACCATTCCCGGCCTGGCGGAAGTTACCGATGCCGATCGGGATGCGATCCGATCGATCGTGCGCGAATATCTTCTGGAAAATCCGGAAATCGTACGCGAAGCGCTGATCGAACTGGAACGCCGAGAGGAAGAGGCCCAGAACGCGGCGCGGCGAGATGCCGTCAGCTCCGCGGCCGAGCATCTCTTCAATTCCACGCGTCAGGTAGAACTCGGCAATCCGCGCGGCGACGTTACCCTGGTCGAATTTTTCGACTACAACTGCGGATACTGCCGGCGCGCAATGGATGATGTGATTCGCCTCCTCAACGAAGACAAGAACCTGCGTGTCGTGCTCAAGGAATTTCCCGTCCTCGGGCAGGGCTCGGTCGAAGCGGCGAGCGTTGCGATAGCCGTCAACGAAACCGCACCTGAAAAATACCTGGAGTTCCACAAGACCCTTCTTGGCTCCCGCGGGCAGGCCAACCAGGAACTTGCACTGCAGGTGGCGGAAAAGGTCGGGTTGAATCGATCGGACGTCGAAACCGCCATGGCCTCCTCCCCGGAAATACGGGCAACGATCGAGGAAGTCTATTCGCTTGCAAATCGCCTGGGTCTCACGGGCACACCCTCTTTCGTGGTGGGTGACGAAGTCGTCATGGGCGCGGTCGGCTATGATGCGCTGAAACAGAAGATTGCAGCGCTCCGCGATTGCGGCTCGGCCACCTGTTGACTGCAAGCGGTTGTGATCAAAGCGACTGAGGGCTTTTCCTTACCCTTTCGAATGCCTATAAGGGGCGGATATGTGAGTGCGGACGCAGCGTCCGCGCCACCGCGACGGGAGTCATATGTCCGCCTCCATCTACATCCTCAACGGTCCCAATCTCAATCTTCTCGGCACCCGCGAGCCGGATGAATACGGTTCGCTCACGCTGTCGGAGATAGAGATCTTGTGCCGGGAGGTCGGAGAGGATCTGGATCTGGATATTGAGTTCCGGCAATCCAATGTGGAAGGCATCCTTGTCGACTGGATCCAGGAAGCCGGAGATCTGGCGCAGGGCCTGGTGATCAATCCGGCTGCCTACACCCACACCTCAATCGCAATCCATGACGCCATACGAGCGGCCGAGATACCGACAGTGGAAGTGCATCTGTCGAACGTCTTCGCGCGCGAGGCGTTCCGTCATCATTCCTATGTTTCACCCGTGGCGCGCGGGGTGATCTGCGGCTTCGGCGCGACCGGCTACAGGTTGGCGCTCGAAGCGATCTCCACCGTGATCCGCCCCTGACACACAAACGGGAACCGGAAGACCAAAGACCATGTCAGAAAAGAAAAACCAGTTCGACCGAGAACTGATCCGGCAACTCGCGACACTGCTAGACGAAACGAACCTTTCCGAAATCGAACTTGAACGCGAAGGCTTTCGCGTTCGGGTTGCGCGTCAACTGACGGTCGAAGCGCCGATCCAGACAGCGCCAGCGACAAGCCCCGCCCCCTCTCCCGCTGTCGCCCGGACGGAGGAACCGCAAGCCGCTCCGACGTCAAACGCGGCCGGTCATCCCGGTGCGGTACCCTCGCCCATGGTAGGTACGGCCTATCGCGCGCCCGAGCCTGGTGCTCGCGCCTTCGTTGAAGTCGGCGATACCGTGGCCCAAGGAGATACGATCGTCATCATCGAGGCCATGAAGACCATGAATCAGATCCCTGCGCCGCGCGCGGGCAAGGTCTCCGCAATTCTCGTGGAGGATGGTCAGCCGGTAGAGTACGGCGAACCTCTTGTCGTCATCGAATGACGGGGTGGCTTCGATGTTCTCGAAAATCCTGATCGCAAATCGCGGAGAGATTGCCCTTCGCGTCCTGCGCGCCTGCAAGGAACTCGGCATCCAGACTGTCGCCGTTCATTCGACAGCCGATGCCGATGCAATGCACGTGAGGCTGGCCGATGAGAGCGTTTGCATCGGCCCACCTTCAGCGCGCGAAAGCTACCTCAACATTCCCCAGCTTCTCGCTGCCTGCGAGATAACAGGTGCGGATGCGGTCCATCCGGGGTACGGCTTCCTATCCGAAAACGCACGGTTCGCGGAGATCCTCGAAGCTCACAACATCACTTTCATTGGTCCGACGGCGGAGCACATCCGCATCATGGGCGACAAGATCGAAGCGAAGTTGACGGCTGAAAAGCTCGGCATCCCCGTGGTGCCAGGCTCGGATGGGGCGGTGAAGCCGACGGACGATGCCCACGCCATTGCTCGTAACATCGGTTACCCGGTACTTGTGAAGGCTGCTGCGGGCGGCGGCGGACGCGGCATGAAGGTTGCCAAAAGCGAGGCCGATCTCGATACAGCCCTTTCCACCGCGCGAGCGGAAGCGAAAGCGGCCTTCGGCGACGATGCGCTCTATATCGAGAAATATCTCGGCAAGCCGCGCCATATCGAGATCCAGGTGCTTGGCGACGGCAAGGGCAATGCCATTCATCTCGGCGAACGCGACTGCTCTCTGCAGCGCCGTCATCAAAAGGTCTGGGAGGAGGCGCCCTCTCCCGCACTCAACGAGAGCCAGCGGAAGGAAATCGGCAGTATCGTCGCCGTGGCCATGCGCAAGCTGAAATACCGCGGTGTCGGCACGATCGAATTCCTTTATGAGGATGGCAACTTCTACTTCATCGAGATGAACACCCGCCTGCAGGTGGAGCACCCGGTTACCGAAATGATCACCGGGATCGATCTCGTCAACGAGCAGATCCGGATCGCGGCAGGCGCTTCGCTTTCGATCGAACAGTCGGACATCACGTTCGAAGGTCACGCGATCGAGTGTCGTATCAATGCGGAAGATCCGCGCAACTTTACGCCCTCGCCCGGCACGATTACCTATTATCACCCGCCCGGCGGCCTTGGCGTCCGTGTCGATTCCGGTGTGTATCAGGGCTACAGGATCCCGCCCTACTACGACAGCCTGATCGGCAAACTCATCGTTCACGGCCGCAGCCGTGTGGAATGCATGATGCGCTTGCGCCGCTGCCTGGATGAATTTGTCGTCGACGGCATCCAGTCGACCATCCCGCTCTTCCGTGACCTTTTGCAAAATCAGGACATCGCAAACGGAATGTATGATATCCATTGGCTGGAGAAATATCTCGAAGCCAAAAGCGATTGATTCGAATCCCACTGGAGGATCATGGCCGGCAAAGGCGGTGACATAGCCTTCGAAATTACGCCGCAGGTTTTGCTGAAAGCCTATGCCTGCGGCATTTTTCCCATGGCCGAATCGGAAGACGATCCGGGCCTGTTCTGGATCGAGCCGGAGCGCCGGGGTATCATTCCCGTTGACGGACTGCACATCCCCCGCAGGCTGCGGCGCACCATTCGTCAGGATGTTTACGAAGTCCGGATCGATTACGACTTCGAGGGCGTAATAAACGGTTGTGCCGCGCCAGCGCCCGGCCGCCAGAAAACCTGGATCAACGCTGAAATCCGCCGCCTTTACGGCGCGTTGTTCGATATGGGCCACTGCCACACTGTCGAAGCGTGGCAGGCGGGGGTGCTCGTCGGCGGGCTTTACGGTGTTCGCCTCGGTGGAGCTTTTTTCGGCGAGAGCATGTTTGCACTTGCACGCGATGCATCAAAAATCGCACTCGTCCATCTCGCGGCACGCCTGAAAGTGGGCGGTTTCACCCTTCTGGACACACAATTCGTGACGGATCATCTCGCAAGCCTTGGTGCGATCGAGGTTCCGAAATCGAAATACAATCAGCTTCTGGAAGAGGCGCTCCGCCATGAAGGCGATTTCGACGCCCTGCCCGACCGAACGCTCGGCGCGGAAGTCCTGGCCATCCTCGACGAGGCTCAGCCCTGATACCATTCCGGGATAAAAATACTTATCAGAACAAAGGCTTGGGGACGGGCTTAACCTGACCGGCGTCTGAAGGCGGCGTATCGCCAGCCAGCAGATCCTCTCCCCCGTCCTCGATCACCTCCACGGGCGGGCCGGAATATCCTTCGGGCGGCGGAACACTCGACGACCTCTTGCAGTCCGTCAGCCAGACATCATAGACGGCGTGTTCCACCGCATGCAGGCCAGGACTTGCCGCAAACATCCAGCCGGTGAAAATCCGCCTTACCTCGTTGTTCAGCGTGATCTCGTCGACTTCAAGAAAGGCCGTTGTCTGGGGCGCTTCCGTCGGGGGGCGCGTGTAACAAATGCGCGGCGTGACCTGAAGCGCACCAAACTGGACCGTTTCTCCCACATAAACATCGAAGGAGATGATCCGTCCGGTGATCTTGTCGAGACCGGAAAAGACGGCAACGGGATTGGCGATCTTTTCCGCATGCGCAGATGGCGCGTTCATGGCGAATGCCGAAACGAACACAAGGAGACCGCACCCCCGCGCCACGGCCAAGGCGGTCCGCTTCGCCGCGTTCTTCAGCCCTTTTGCCATCGCCTGCCGTTTATCCTTGCGTGAGCGAAATCTTTTCAAGCGTTTAGGTACGGATTGCGGCCCGGAAAAGGCATCGTACGCTAATCGTCCGACGATGCATCCTCCAGGCCTTTGTATCAATGCTCAATCCAGATTTGCCAGCCTCGCCAACGCATCTTCCACCTTGCCGCGCCGCTCGCCGTATTCGCCGCGTTTCTCGCGCTCGCCCTCAACCACTTCCTCGGGCGCTTTCGCAAGGAAACCGGGGTTGTTGAGTTTCTTCTCGATCCTGGAGATCTCGCCGTCAATCTTGGCAAGTTCCTTGGAGAGGCGCGCACGCTCCGCCGAAAGATCAATGACCCCTTCGAGCGGAAGACAGAATGTGGCTTCGCCGACGACAATCTGCGCTGAGCCTTTCGGCAGCGCTTCCTGCAAGGCAATCGATTCGACACGGGCAAGGCGCTTTATCAAAGCCTCATGCGTGTCGAGGCGCGTGCGCGTCACTGCTTGCGCGCCAGTGACAACAAGCGGGATTTGCGCGCCAGCAGGCACGTTCATTTCCGCCCGCACAGAGCGGATTTCGGAAATAACATCGACCAGCCAATTGATCTCCGCAGCCGCTACGGCATCGCCGGCCACTGAACCCGGCCAGCGCGTGTGAATAAGGAGCTCGGGACGTGCTTCGCCACCGTCCACCGTACGCGCCCAAAGTTCTTCCGTCAGGAACGGCATGAACGGATGCAGGATCTTCAATATCTCATCCAAAGCCCATGCGGAAGTTGCGCGCGTCTCGGCCTTTGCCTCATCGTTTTCACCGTTGAAAATCGGCTTGGCGAATTCCAGGAACCAGTCGCAATAGGTATTCCAGACGAAACGATATGTCGCGTTTGCCGCATCATTGAAGCGATAGTTCTCCAGCGCCTCGGTGACGGCGGCGACCGCACGGCCCGTCTCGGTGACAATCCAGCGGTTCACCGTCTGTGAGACTTGCGCCGGGTCGAATCCGGGCGTGCGAACGCCGCCGTTCATCTCCACGAAACGCGCGGCGTTCCATAGCTTGGTCGTGAAATTGCGATAGCCTGCGACACGGCTTGGCGAAAGCTTGATGTCGCGGCCTTGCGCCGCCATCGCTGCCAGGGTGAAACGCAGCGAGTCCGCGCCATACTCATCGATCAACTCGAGCGGATCGATGACGTTGCCCTTCGACTTCGACATCTTCTGCCCTTGCTCGTCACGGACGAGTGCATGGATGTAGACGGTGTCGAACGGCTCGGTCTTCATATAGTGAAGACCCATCATCATCATCCGCGCGACCCAGAAGAAAATGATGTCGAAGCCCGTAACGAGAACGCTCGTCGGATAGTAGCGGGCAAGTTCTTCCGTCTTGTCCGGCCAGCCGAGCGTTGAAAACGGCCACAGCGCGGAAGAGAACCACGTGTCGAGCACATCCTCGTCGCGGTGGAGCGCGACAGTGTCTCCGCCGCCCGTTTCCCAGCGCCTGATCGCTTCCGCTTGCGGGACGACCTCCACGGGCTTGCCGAATTTCTCCGCGGCGGCTTCAAGCGCCGCTTCCTCGGACTTTTCGACGAAAAGCGTGCCGTCGGGCCCGTACCACGCCGGGATCTGGTGTCCCCACCAGAGCTGACGCGAGATACACCAGGGCTGGATGTTTTCCATCCACTCGTAGTAGGTCTTCTCCCAGGTCTTGGGCACGAACGCCGTGCGTCCCTCGCGCACGCTTTCGATTGCCGGCTTGGCAAGCGTTGCCGCGTCCACATACCACTGGTCGGTCAGGAACGGTTCGATCGGAACGCCGCCTCGATCGCCATGTGGAACCATATGCGTATGGTCTTCCACGGCATGCAGGCAACCATCCGCCTCCATCATCTCGACTAGCGCCTTGCGCGCTGCAAAACGCTCCTTGCCGTCGAGCATTCGAATCGTCGTTTGCAGCCTTTCGCTATCCGGCACGCCCTCGAGAAATTCCTCATTCTCGCCGAGGTGGATATTCGCTTCACGGTCGAGCACCGAAATCATTGCCAGATCGTGGCGCTTGCCGACTTCGAAGTCGTTGAAATCATGCGCCGGCGTGATTTTCACCGCGCCAGACCCCGCATGCGGATCCGCATATTCGTCGCCAACGATCGGGATGCGGCGGCCGACCAGCGGCAGGATCACATGCTTGCCGATCAGCCCTTGATAGCGTTGGTCTTCCGGGTTTACGGCGACGGCCGTATCGCCCAGCATCGTCTCCGGGCGGGTTGTCGCAACGACGATATAGTCGCGTGTCTCGAATGCCGTCGGCTTGCCGTCATCGTCCCAGGCGATCGGCGCCTCGTAGGATTCGCCGCCTTCAAGTGGATAACGGAAATGCCAGAGGTTTCCTTTAATCTCGATCTGCTGGACCTCGAGATCGGAAATCGCGGTCTGGAGCTTTGGATCCCAATTGACAAGGCGTTTGTCCTTGTAGATCAAACCCTCCTTATAAAGGGAAACGAAGACCTCAAGAACCGCGCGCGAAAGGCCCTCGTCCATGGTGAAACGCTCGCGCGACCAGTCGCAGGACGCACCGAGGCGCTTCAGCTGGTTCAGGATCATGCCGCCGGATTCGGCCTTCCATTCCCATACGCGCTTGACGAAAGCCTCGCGCCCCATGTCGCGACGTCCCGGCTCCTTGCGCTCCATCAACTGACGTTCGACGACCATCTGTGTGGCAATGCCCGCGTGGTCCACGCCCGGTTGCCAGAGCACGTCGCGCCCACGCATACGCTCAAAGCGGACAAGAATGTCCTGCAGCGTATTGTTCAGGGCATGCCCCATATGCAGCGAACCCGTGACATTCGGCGGCGGGATCACGATCGAATAGGTCGCAGCGCCCGGCTCCGCTCCGGCACCTGCCCGGAATGCGTCGGCGCCTTCCCAGGTATCGTAGATCCGCGGCTCAACCGCCGCCGCGTCGTAGGTTTTGTCCAGCATGGAGTGTTCCAGATATTTTGGATGTCGGAAGCGTGTAAATCGGAAGCGTGCTGCTAAGTCAACCACCGGCTCCCATCGCCGGCCTCCCTCGGCAAGACATACATCCCGCTTTCGGCACTTGCTACATCCTCTGAGGGTGCTTGCCGCTTGCTGCCTGAATCAAAAAAGCCGCCCCGAAAGGCGGCTTTGCTCCGATTGGTCGAACTTACCGCCCGCGGGAAACCCTTTCTATTTCCTGGCGTACGAGGCGCTCAACGAGCGGCGGCAGGTTCTGGTCCAGCCATTCTTTCAGCATTGGCCGCAACATATCCTTGACGAGGTCCTCAAGCGTGCGGGCGTTGTTCATCAACACCGTGTTCGCGAGGTTGCTGAAGGCGGAATTCACCACCGTATCGACCGAAGGTGAAACCAGGCGCTCGACTTCCGCCGACGCACTCGCCTGCACCGCCGAAGCGGTCTCATTTTTGTCAGGCTCGGAAAAAGCCGCGGCGCTCTCCGCCCCATCACCGGCACCGTCGGAATCGACGAACGCTATCTCCGCTTCTTCCGCATCTGGTTCGAAAGAGCCGGGCCCGTCTTCGTCTTCTTCTTCCCCTTCCGATGAACTTTCCGAAACGGCCTGTTCTTCAGTCAGTTCGAGGATATCCTCTTCCTCCGGATCGGCGGGCACAGGCGCCGCCTCCGGCTCCTCAACCGCAGTATCGCCATCGGAATCGAACAGCTTGTCCAAATCGTCTTGCGACATGGCCTCGCCGGCAACATCCATCTGATCCGCCTCGCCGGTTTCTGCCGCCTGTGCAGGCGTGCCGCCGGACGGTTGAGCTGTGGTGGTGTCCTCGTCGGAAATGATCCGGCGTATCGACGCCAGAATCTCTTCCATCGACGGTTCTTGAGCCGGGTTTGGATTGGCCATCAGGTCCCCCAAAACTTCAACGTGCCCCATCCCGCGGGCGGCCTGTCATCCGCTTGCCAGGAACTTCAGGCCATAAATACCCATTCGGGTCCAATTAAACGCTTTCACGATCTTCAGATGATTCCATCCGAATGGGAAGCGCTTTAGGTCCACCTGCATTCCGGGAACTCGCCCGAACGCGGAATGGCCGATCGATTTCGCCCCGTCATGCGCCTCCAAAAGTCACCGTTCGCTAAACGCGGGTTTTCGGCGGGCACATTGGCAAGGCCGCGAATCGTCGTTGAAAATATACCCCGCGCGACAGAGGCGGGCAAAGAGCGAAACGACCACGAATCCTCGGGTTCATGGCCGTCAAGTCCATAATTCTGTCGAAAATCTCCGGATGGCCGAAAGCTGCCGTAGCGCAAAACCTTATCTGCCGTCCGGCGTTCTGGTTCCGAACCAGCTGTTGCGCACTTCCTGGAAATGTTCCTGCGGCTGGTAAATCTGCGCAGGCACGCCGAGTCGCTCCGCACCCAATCTGCCGATGGTGGAAACGAGAAGATAGGCCGCGACCACACGATCGCGCTGAGACGTGACAAGCTGAACCCGGCTGTTCACCAGCTCGAGCTGCGCATCGAGCACATCGAGCGTCGTACGCTGCCCGACGCGCTGTTCCTCGATAACACCTTCAAGCGCAAGCTGATTGGCTTCAACCGCTGCCTGAGCGGCGGAAATCGATGCGACAGCCGCCTGATACTGCCCCCACGCGGATACGATGGAAGCACGGATCTGGTCGCGCGCCACGTCCACCTGCACCTGCGCCTGTCCGAGTTCTTCCTTGGCCTGGCGCACCTGCGACGTGACCCGGCCGGCCTGATAGATCGGCACCGACACCCGGCCGAAAATTGTGGCGGAATCCGACGAAGTCTGGTTGGAGTTCGGCGGATACCAATCGCGCGCGACATTACCTTCCAGCGTCACTGTCGGAAGAAGCTCGCCCTCAATCGTCTTGACATTGAAAATCGCGGCATCGACGACATGCAAAGCAGACTGGATCGCGGGATGTTCCTGCGCGCCTATGCTCATGGCGGCTTCCACGGACTTGGGCAGGAGCCTGTAGATATTGGTGCTGGCTGACAGGCTCTTTGGATCTTCACCGATAATCTGCCGGAACCGGGCCCTGCTTGTATTAACGTTGGCAAGTGCAAGGTTCAGCGACGCCTGCGCGTCTGCCAGGCGAGCTTGTGCTTGGGAAACGTCCGTCCGGGTTCCCTCGCCGACCTCGAATCTGTCCTGCGCGGCGCGTACCTGCTCCTGCAGGAAGGAGATATTGCTGCGGCGAAGGGAAACGATCGCGGTATCGCGAATCACATCCATGTAGGACGCTGCGGCGTCGAACAGGATGTTCTGTTCCGTCGCCCTGAGGCTTTCGCGCTGCGAACGCACGATCGCTTCCGCCTGGCGCGTCGAATTCACGGTCCTGAAACCGCGAAAGAGCGCCTGCTGCACGGACAGGCCAAGTCTGGCGGTGTTGTTGTAATTATCCGAACCGGGATTGTTGTTGGTATAAACGCCGCCAACGTCGAAATTACCGAATATCTGCGGGCGCCAGCCGGACAAAGCTTGCGGAACACCCTCATCGACCGCCCGCAATTCGGCCCGTGCCGTATTTATCGTCGGATTATTCCTGTAGGCGAGAGCCAACGCTTCACTGATGGATTGGGCATGACCGGACGACATGGCGACAAGCGGCAGCGCTACACCGGCCAGAACGCCGAAAAAACTCCGGTAAAACACACTTGTCCGCATCACCATGCTCGTCTTCATCCTCGGTCCGGATGCCCGCCGGCATTCTTATTCGCGCGCCCATCAAGTTGCACGCATCGCTCCCTACTGTTCCCTTACTGATATCCGGATCAGGCAAACAAACAACAGCGAAACGTACGATTTCTCATCGTTTTTTGGCACCTGAGGCATTGCAGCAACAGCGGAAGGATAAAGAATTACGCTGCGCCGCAGCAGAGCCGCCGGTTACCACTAGCACATGAACTCAAGGCTTCGCCGGCTGTGCCGTACGATCCAGGCTTCCTAATGCATCTCTTGACGGGCAGAACCGGGCGAAACCTGAAAAATGCCACCTGAAACTGCAAGGAAGCGCTTATGCGCGCAAGGCCGCCGGCCGGGCAGAATCTCCTGCAAGGTCGACATGCCGACAGCGCGCCCTGCACAGTTCCTCCATCCGCAAACGATTTCCAGGTCCGACAAGGTCCGATCCCGTCTTGCCGTCGAAGTCTCGAGAGCTTTTCAGGAAAGCGAAGGAGTTTTCTTGAAGCAGTAAAACACCGCAATTCGGTCGGCTGGGGAATGCTCCAGCCGACAGGACAAACAGCTATTTTAGGAAAACCCCTAAGGCGCTTTCCGATCGCGCTAAAATATCCGATCGATCAGAAATCGCATCAGAATCAGTATTTTGAGCATATTCTTGCCGTACAGCCTAAGTCAGGCTGTACGGCATATACTTTAGAAAACGAATTCTTTCGGCCGTTCGAAACCCGGCAGCACATGCGCCGCGGCATTGAAGGCGAATCGGCCCGAGACGGTGTCGCCGGAGCGCGTGTAGATGCGGGCCGAACCCGATCCGCCGCGCCCTTCGATCGTGACAAGGCGCCCCTCATCCTTAAGTTGAGCCGTCAATGCGTCCGGCAGACGTTCCACCGCTCCGTCGATAAGGATGACGTCGTAAGGCCCTTCGGAAGCGCAGCCGGCGGCAAGATCGCCCTGAATCACCGCTCCGTTTTCGATGCCGAGATCAACCAGAGTGGCGGAAGCCGCCTCCACCAGCGATTCGTCGCCTTCCAATCCCACGACCGACTGAGCGATCTTTGCAAGGACCGCCACGCTGTATCCCGTACTGCACCCTACCACCAACGCGACATCGTCCTCCCTCACATCGGCAAGTTGGACGAGACGGCCCAGGATGTGCGGCTTCAGGAGGTAGCGGCCGGCGCCTTCACCCTGCACGGGAATGTCCTGATCGATATAGGCGACGGTTCGCCTTGCGCTTGGAACGAAACGCTCTCGCGGGACTTCCTGCATAGCGTCGAGAACCCGATGGTCGGTGACATCGTTGGTTCTCAGCTGGGTGTCCACCATACGGATACGGGACTGGATGAAGTCGCCCATGGTGTGCCTCGTTCATATTCGCATCTGCGCCGATGCCTCCTTAGCGGGCGCAGCCGCTCCTGACAAGCTCTCCGATCGAGCGATTCGAGTAACCATGAAGGCGCTTCCTCCACATCGCACGGCACACAAACGCAATTTGGAGCCGCCCGACCCTATCTATCGGTCCACGACTTGAAAGGCCTGTGGACAATCCCCGGTCACATTGCGTGTCGGAAACTGGACGGTAACCACCGTTCGAAATAAAATGAGTTTCGGCGGTTGGTATTTCCCGGCTTTGTCGCAGACCTTTGTTTCCGGCAGCAATTGCAGACATGCGCGATGAGCGAATCCGACAATGATCCAGACGAAGCGAAGCACCGGGCGAGCCAGCGGGATGACAAAGGCAGCCATTCGCTCGACCCGATAGAATTACCGGCGAGTGCCGGGGACAATCCGGGAATGGAAGATGCCGGATCGTATTTTCTGTTCGACGCGCCGTCTCACGCCTCGTTTCATTTCATCCGTGAGCTGGGCGGCGTCGAGTTGCGCGGCACATCCCCGCTTTTTCCGGCCGTGGACGGTGAACTGGCGAATTACACATTGATCGAGCGGGCCTACGGACAGGCCGCCGCTTTCGAGCGCTCTCTGATCGGCGGAAGCGGTTCGCTGGACGACTTCGGAAAAATTATGGCTTGGGTCTATAACGATCTCATAACGCAGAAGCCCGAAGAATCAGACACTTGATGGCCCGCTCATTGCGGACTTGTGTTGGTGAGCGATTTTTTCGTCCGGTTATATGTTCGGTAATTACGCTGCGAATCCGCCCTATCTCAGCCTGAAACGGCCGATTTCCTTTCGCTTTATGGAATTTCGCGAAACGGTCTCACGCCTTGGCCTTGAAACGTTTTCCGAAGCTGCTTGCCGGCAACTTTTCGGAGTATGCGACGCCGGCAGCCTCGGCAATTCCGAAAAGGAGCTTCTTCTGGAACGCTGCCGGCTTTGCCTTGCAAGCGCCGTCGTCGATCTGGCGCTGCGCGGCTCCAGGCAGCCTCCACCTCACACGCCTTTCGACAAGCGTCCCTCCCCCCATATGAATTCCGCCCAGACAAAGTTCTACAGGATCTGGCAGGAAACGGGTGGTCGGCCGGACAAGGCACTGCACCCGTTGATGAAACACATCACGATCTTCGACGACAAGGCAGAAGACGACGACAGTCCCACGCTGTTTTATTGCGGAGAAGACACCGTGATTGCACGATGGATGGGCCTTGAATGGGCCAACGCGCCGAACCTGAGCCGCCCCGCCCTACCGCCATCGGTCCGCTGGAAAATCGCGACCGGCCTCCGCACGGTCATGCTCACCGACCACCCGGTGCGCGATACCGTTCATGTCAGCGTTGAGACGCTTGAAGGAGAGCGCGATATGACGATCAACCGTCTGATACTGCCTTTCTGGAGTTCCGGCGGCGTACGCCATCTCTACTGCCTGTCCGGTTTGTGAACGGAAGGGCGGCAACCGCGGTTTTTGCACACATAGAGTGACAATTTCATACAGATCGATTGACAGCGCCGGGCAACTGATTGAAAAGACCGCTCATGGCCTCGTGGCGGAGTGGTGACGCAGCGGACTGCAAATCCGTATACCCCGGTTCGATTCCGGGCGAGGCCTCCATCCTGTTTATTGCCAATTCCCCACTGACTTAAGCATTGCTCTGTCGCTAGAACATCACCTGCGGCAACGGCCTTTCCAGCTTATCACCTTTCCCGATACCCGCTTTTAGGGTCAAAGCGGATGCTCCGCCGGAATAACCGTGAATTCCAACGGCTTATGAGTTAGACTCCATGGTTCTCCAATGCGTTCGGCCGGTAACGCCGGGAGGACGGGATGGCCGATACCGATTCGAAACAACGGCGGCGCGAACTTACAAACGCCGAACTTGGCGCTATCGCGCATCTATATCGCGGTGAAATCTACCGCAGCACGATCTGGCGCACGCGACTCGATACAACCACCAACTGGGCGGTGGTCACACTCGGCGTCGCGCTGTCAATCACCTTTTCCTCGCCGAGCGCCTCACCGCTGCCACTCGTCCTTGTCGGCATACTGATCCTGTTCTTCCTGATGCTGGAAGCGCGGCGATATCGTTATTTCAACGTCTGGCGGGCACGCGCGAGGTGGATCGAAAACCATCTCTATGCGCCGTTGCTGGTGGATGGCGATTTGCATATGGAAGAAGGCTGGCAGGCAACGCTTGCGGAGGATTACTGGCATCCGCACTACCACATCAGCTTCATGACCGCGCTCGGCCGGCGCATCCGCAGAAATTACCTCTGGATTTTGCTGATTCAGGCCGCATCCTACGTCGGCAAGCTGATCGTCCACCCCATACCTCTCACAAGTCTGGACCAGTTCATGCGCAGGGCCGATGTGGGGCCCATTCCCGGCGAAGTGATGATCGCGATGGGCGCGATTTACGTTACGGCCTGGTGCGCCATGGCCATTTGGAGCGAATGGCATGACCGCAGGCGCTTCGGAGACCGCCCAAGCGTCACCGGGATGGGTTGAACTCACTCACTGGCGGAGGCTTTTCCCGAAAGTCTTGCGTGCCCGCCCGCATGGAAATATTCCCGTTGTCCGGTCATGACGAGCGCCAGTTCGTCGATATCGTCTATAAGCGCATCGACGCAGCGTGCGAGGCCCGAGCGCGGCTTCATCCCTCGTCGCGCGGCAATCAGTTCGCTGCGCGCGTTTCCCAGACACGCGAGCAGCGCCTTGCTGTCAAAATCAAGGGGCGATCCGGCTCTTCGGCTCGTCATGGGGCAAGGGTCCACGGTACTCGGGCTTTAGGTATATGTTCTTTTTTTGTTCTCTTCGATGCGCTTGAATGCCGCCGCTGTCAAGGCATGTAGTGTCGCAAGGATGGTTGGCGGGACGACGCTGAAAACGATAGAAGCGATTGGCGACAAACCTCCAGGCACAACCGATCAGAGAGCGGAAGATGGAACACGGCGGAGACCTCGGCGCGGCAATGCGTCGGCATGGCGGAACGATCGAAGACTGGCTCGACCTGTCGACCGGAATAAATCCGCATGCCTATCCGCTGCCCCATGACATTGCGCATCATGTCTGGCACCGGCTGCCGTCCGAAGACGATCTCGATCAATTGCTTAAAGCGGGGCGAAGGACCTATGGCGTCCCGGCGAACATCGGCCTGACCACGGCACCGGGTACGCAGTCTCTCCTCGGCTGGCTGCCGCGTCTTCTGCCTGACGGAGATGTGGCAGTCGTCTCGCCGACCTATAGCAGCCATGCAGAATCCTGGCGCGGCGCGGGCAGGACAGTCGTGGAGGCTGCCAGCCCCTATTCGTTGCCGGACGGCTGCCGGATAGCCGTCATCGTCAACCCGAACAACCCGGACGGCAGGTTGACGGACGTCGGATCGCTCTTGCATCTCGCCCGCGAGCTTGGCGGCCGCGGCGGCTGTCTCATCGTCGACGAAGCCTTTGCCGATTGCGTTCCAGGAGCAAGCGTCCTGCCGCATCTAGCGAACGAGCCTGTTCTGGTACTACGCTCCTTCGGCAAGTTTTTCGGCCTGGCGGGCCTGCGCCTCGGCTTTCTCGCAGGCCCGCGGAATATTACGGAGGCTCTCTCCGCATCGCTTGAAAGCTGGGCCGTCTCCGGCCCCGCGATCGCGATCGGCACCAGGGCCCTGTCCGACAAGGAATGGCAGGCGAAAGCCTTTTCGACACTCGCCGAAGAGATCGCGGACCTGAACATCGCCCTTCACGAATGCGGGCTGACGGTATTTGGCGGAACGCCCCTGTTCGCGCTAGCCGCGCACGAAAAAGCGGAAGCTCTTCATGAAGCGCTTGCAAAAAGGCGTATCTGGACGCGTAAGTTCGCTTACGCCCCAACCTGGCTCAGGTTCGGTTTGCCGGGCAGTCGCGCGAATCTCGAACGTCTGACAGCGGGGCTTCAGGAAGCCCTTGCCGATATCTGACGGGACATGCTGCTTTTTCCGGACATTGCCGTTCTTCTGTTCGCAGCCCTTCTGCTAGATGCCCTTGTGGGCGATCCGGACTGGCTTTGGCGGCGCCTGCCTCACCCGGTCGCCCTTTTTGGTGCGGTCATTTCCATAGCCGATCAGGATTTCAACACGCCGGATCTGTCCCCGCGCCTGAGAAAAATCTACGGCGCGGTTTTTCTCGCCGCATTCGTGGCTGTCTCGTTCATGCTGGGTTTGCTTATCGAAGGCATCTTGCGTCTCATCCCTTATGGTGAGATCGGCATCGTGCTGATGGCCGCCGTCTTCCTCGCGCAGCGCAGCCTCTACGACCACGTCGCACGAGTGCGCGACGCTTTGGCAAAGCATGGCCTCGACGCGGCCCGCGCTAAGGTCGCGATGATTGTCGGCCGCGATCCAAAAACGCTGGATGAGGCCGGAATTTCACGGGCATCGATCGAATCGTGTTCGGAGAACTTCTCGGATGGCATCGTAGCCCCCGCCTTCTGGTTTCTGGCTCTGGGACTTCCGGGGTTGATCGCTTACAAGGCCATAAATACCGCCGATTCCATGATCGGACACAAGACCGACAAGCATCGGGATTTCGGATGGGCGTCGGCCCGCTTCGACGATCTGGTAAACCTGCCCGCTTCCCGTCTTGCTGGGCTTTTCATCGCGCTGTCGGCTCCCCTTGCACGCGGAAGTATCGCGACGGCATTCCGGATCATGAAGGCGGATGCGTCGCGCCACCGCTCGCCCAATGCAGGCTGGCCGGAAGCCGCCATGGCAGGCGCTCTCGGCCTCGCACTTGCCGGCCCGCGCCGCTATTCGGGGTATGAGGTCGACGATCCGTTCATGAACGAAAACGGCCGGCGCGAGGCTCGTGCGGATGATATCACCCGCGCCTTGCGCGTCTTCGCCGGCGCATGCGTCATACAGGCTGCCATCATCGGGATCATCGCCGCGCTGTGAACGCGCTTACCGCCGCCGTCCCCTGCGCAGCATGTCGATCGAAAATATTGCCAGCGATATCCAGATCAGCACGAAACTTGCGAGCTTTGCCTGCGATAGCGGTTCATTCCAGATCGAAATCGCCAGGATGAAGTGGATGGATGGCGCGAGATACTGCATGAAGCCCATGACGGAAAGCGGCAGCCGCCGCGCGCCCGTCGCAAACAGGATGAGCGGCAGCGCGGTGACGGCGCCCGTGCCGATCAGGGCAACCATGAGACCTGGATCATCGCTCGGCAGCACATTTTCGCCCACCGCTCCAAGATAAAGCAGCAGCCCGAGGAAGAACGGGCTGACCAGCAATGCCTCGACGAGAAGGCCGGGCGTCGCGCCCACCGGGCTCGTCTTTCTCAAATATCCATAGGTGGCGAAGCTGAAGGCAAGCGCAAGCGACACCCAGGGCAAAGCGCCAAGGGAAACCGCCTGTATTGCGATGGCGAAAACGGTCAGCCCGACGGCCGCCGTCTGCGTCCTGTTCAGTCTTTCGCCCAGAAAGACCATGCCTATGACGATGCTGACAAGCGGGTTGATGAAATAGCCGAAGCTGACTTCAAGCACGCGGCCCACATCGATAGCCCAGATGAATGTCAGCCAGTTGAGGGAAATCACGCAGGCCGACAGGAAGAGCCGCGACAGCAGGTTCCGGTCGGCGAGTATCGCTCGAACCTCGCCAGAGCGCCCGACCAGTGCCAGATAAAGCCCGACGAAACCGACGGACCAGATCACGCGATGCGCGACGACGACAAGCGCCGGCACGGTGTCGGTCAGCGTGTAATAGATCGGCAGGAATCCCCAAAGCAGGTAAGCGGAAAGACCCGCCATCATTCCAAGGCGCAGTTCCGCCTGCTCCGGCGTTCGTGCGTGGGCAATCTCGGTCATGAAAGCTCCAGAAGTGGCCGAGCGAACTCCGTCCGCCGGCTTTTAAGTCAGACTGTGCGGATCAGACGCCCGCTTTCAAAAGCGCGTAGGTCACGGAATCGATCAGCGCCTGGAAGGATGCGTCCACGATATTGCCGGAAACGCCGATCGTGAACCAACGCTTGTGTGAAACCTTGTCCTGACTTTCGATCAGCACGCGGGTGACAGCATCCGTGCCGCCGTTCAGGATGCGCACCTTGAAGTCGATAAGCTCCATCCCGTCGATCGCCGACTGATATCGGCCGAGATCCTTGCGCAGCGCGATATCAAGCGCATTGACCGGGCCGTTGCCTTCGGCAACCGACATGCGCGTCTCGCCGTCGATATCCACCTTCACCACGGCCTCCGACACGGTGACGAGTTCGCCAATCGCGTTGAAACGCCGCTCCACCATTACGCGAAAAGATTTTACGTCGAAATAATTCGGCACTTCGCCAAGCCTGCGCCGCGCCAGAAGTTCGAACGAAGCATCGGCCGCCTCGTAGGAGTAGCCCTGCGCCTCGCGCTCCTTGATGTCCGTCAGTAGCCCGTCAAGCCTTGGATCCTTGCGGTCGACCTCGATGCCTATCCGCGACAGTTCGTTGATGAGGTTCGACTTGCCGGCCTGATCGGAAACGAGCACGCGCCGCCGGTTACCCACCGTTTCAGGCGGGATGTGCTCGTAGGTCTCGGGCTCTTTCAGGAGAGCGGAAGCATGGATACCCGCCTTCGTCGCGAACGCATTCGCACCGACATAAGGCGCGTGGACATCTGGCGCACGGTTGATGAGCTCGTCGAAGGCATGGGAAATCGCCGCGATATCCCTCAGGCCCTCATTGCTGATGCCGACTTCGAACATTTCGTTGTAAGGCGCCTTCAGCATCAGGGTCGGGATGAGCGAGGTGAGATTCGCATTGCCGCAGCGCTCGCCGATGCCGTTCAGCGTGCCTTGTATCTGGCGGCACCCCGCCTCGACGGCCGCCAGCGAATTGGCGACCGCCTGCCCCGTGTCGTCATGGGCATGAATGCCGAGGTGGCTTCCCGGCACCACGCTCCTTACATCCTCCACAATCCGGCGCACATCACCTGGCATGGTGCCGCCGTTGGTATCGCAAAGCACGATCCAGCGCGCGCCCGCATCATAGGCTTTCTTCGCGCAGGCTAGCGCGTAATCCCGGTTCGCCTTGTAACCGTCGAAGAAATGTTCGCAATCGACCAGCGGCTCGCGGCCCGCTTCCCTTGCGGCGATGACGCTGTCTCGAATGGAGACGAGGTTTTCCTCGTTCGTCGTCTCCAGAGCCACACGCACATGATAGTCCCAGGACTTGGCGACGAAGCAGATCGCATCCGCTTTCGCCTCAAGCAGGCCTTGAATACCGGGATCGTTCGAGACCGAGCGCCCTGCCCGCTTCGTCATTCCGAAGGCCGTGAAAGCCGCCTTTTTCGTGCGCTTTTCCGCAAAGAAAGCGGAATCGGTCGGGTTGGCGCCGGGATAGCCACCTTCCACGTAGTCGACACCCAGGCGCTCCAGCAGATCGGCAATCGCGATCTTCTCGTCGACGGAAAAATCGATACCGCTCGTCTGCTGGCCGTCGCGCAATGTGGTGTCGAAAAGATAAAGGCGCTCGCGGCTCATTTCCTGCGCTCCTTGGCGGGCCATTCGGGCGTGTCATGGTCGGGGTGCTGGTAGGATTCGATCGACTTCAGGAAAGGCGCTTCTTCCGTGTCATCCATCGTCTCCCGCTTCGGCAGCGACGGAAGATCGTCAACATAGTGAAGCTTCCCTTCGGTGCCGTACTGGATCGTCGGCTCGATCTCGTCCGGACGGTCGAAGGCGCCGATGGAAACGGCGATAGAATCTCCCGGCGCCTCATAGGTAAGCTGCGTTCCACAATCTGCACAGAACCCGCGCGCGACATGGTTCGAACTCTGGAACATGCGCGGCAGCCCCCGCGTCCATGTGAAGCCCATGGCAGGCACCTCGACAAGCGGGGCGTAGAAGGAGCCATAAGCCTTCTGGCACATGCGGCAATGGCAGATAGAGGCCGTGCCGAGCTTGCCTTCCACGCGAAAACGAACAGCCCCGCACTGGCATCCGCCGGTGTGTACGATCGGCAGCACTTCGGTCACCGGCTCACCTCCCAGGTTGTTTTCGGCTCACCGGTTTCCTTGTCCTTATAGTCTTTTAGCAGGATTCCTTCAGACGCCAGTTCATCGCGTATACGGTCGGCTTCCGCCCAATCCTTTGCAGCGCGCGCGGCAAGACGCTCCGCTATCATGCCTTCAACCCGCGCGGAAAGCGCCGGATCCGCTGCGCTCGCGATCTCGGTCTTCTGCATGCGGGTGAGCATCACTGCGGGCGCGAAGCCGAGGAATTCCAACGCGTCCGTCAGCTTCTGCGCCGCCGAAAAGTCCCCCTTGCGCGCCTCACGTGCAAATCCGTGGATCGCGGCAATGGCCCTTGGCGTGTTCAGGTCGTCGCAAACGGCTGTGAGGATTTCGTCAGGCGGATTGCGTCCGAAATCGAGGCTCGCTTCGTTCATCTTCATCAACTCTGCCCAGCGGTCGAGCAGCTTGTCGGCTTCGACGAGCGACTTCTCGGTAAAATCGAGCGGCTGGCGATACTGCGTCATGAGCAGGACGAGGCGGATCGTATGGCCTGGCCACTTCCGCCCGCCGACCTTGTCGGTATCGAGAAGCTCATGCACGGTGAAGAAGTTGCCGAGCGACTTCGACATCTTCTCGCCTTCCACCTGCAGGAAGCCGTTGTGCAGCCAGTAGCGGGCCATGATCTGCGTATCGTGGCTGCAGCGGGACTGGGCGAGCTCGTTCTCGTGATGCGGGAACGTGAGGTCCAGGCCGCCGCCGTGGATGTCGAACGTCTTGCCCAGGTGCTTGCCCGCCATGGCCGAGCATTCGATATGCCAGCCGGGCCGCCCCGGCGCCTCGATCCCGCAGGGACTCGGCCAGCCGGGTTCGCCCTCTTTCGAGGGTTTCCAGAGCACAAAATCCATCGGCCCCTTCTTGTAAGGAGCGACCTCGACACGCGCACCGGCCTTCATGTCCTCGATCGATCGGCCGGACAATTCGCCATACTCCGCCATGGAGGAAACGTCGAAAAGCACGTGTTCTTCGGCGACATAGGCGTTGCCCTTTTCGACCAAGGTCTCGATCATCGCCTTCATATCGTCGATATGTTCCGTCGCACGCGGCTCGACCGTGGGATCGAGCGCACCGAGCGCATGCATATCGGCGTGAAACTGCGCCGCCGTGCGTTCGGTGAGGTCGCGGATCGAAACGCCCTCCTCAGCCGCGCGTGCGTTTATCTTGTCGTCGACGTCGGTGATGTTGCGCACATAGGTAACGTGGTCCTCGCCATAGAGATGGCGCAGGAGCCGAAAAAGGACGTCAAAAACGACGACAGGCCGTGCATTGCCGATGTGGGCATAGTCGTAAACGGTCGGCCCGCAAACGTACATGCGCACGTTTTCAGGATCTTCCGGCAAGAAGGTCTCGCGTTCGCGCGACAGCGTATTGGTAAGTTTCAGCTCGTGCCTCACCGGCGTCGCCTCACTCATGCCGATCCGTCTCCATTGGCGCACATGTTTCCATTGCGCGGTAAACGATTAGAGGGAGATGATCGCGCATGCGAGGGATCATCCTCCAGCCGGCTGACCGGGGCGTCCGTCTCAAGGCCCCTTGGGGCGCATCTGCATGAGGAGAACGGCCACAGCCAGCGATGTCGCTAGCTGCAAATAATGATCGTCAAAATGATCGTCTTCGCGGCCGTTGTCATGACAAAAGCTTTTGAACCGAATGACACTGCCGGTCAACCCCCGAAGCAAGGCTCTTGAAGCGTTAACGATCCTGAACGGCAGCTAAATTGCCCCCTCAGGCTGCATTCAAGGGCGCTTGGGTAAGATTTCCGCATCCTGAGTATTCGAGTTGCGAGACCCCTTCGATGCGCCAGCACATCCTTGACTTCGCCACCCGCGCTTTCATCCTTACGGCCATTTTAGCGCCCTTCCTGATGATGGCGGGCTTGGTCACCGCTCCGCGCGAACCCGCTGGCTCCCTCGCTGCACATAACCAATGCCTGCACGGTGCGGGCTTCTGCAAATCGGTAAGATTCTAGAAATCCCGTTGAGAACCCACGCGTTTTCTCAACAATTATCGATTTACGATCATCGCGTCACTTGAATGTGACATCGCTCATGTGGATATATTCCGGGCGAAATTCCGTTACGTATCGCGCATCGCCGCTATCAAGCCCCAAAATGCATCGAAGGGGTGGTTCCTTGCGCTTCAACCGGATTTAACGATGGTCGATAATCATGAATCCTCTTGAGGACAAGGCGGAAGAAGCCGCCACCTTTCTGAAGATGCTGGCGTCCGCCCCACGTCTCATGCTTCTCTGCCATATGGCTGAGGAGGAGGTGAGCGTCGGCCAGCTTGCGGACCTGACGGGGATGCGAATGCCGACGGTTTCCCAGCAACTGGCCCTGCTGCGTGCGCAGGGAATCGTCGCCACACGCCGAGAAGGCACCACAATCTTTTACAGGGTCGCAAGCGAGGCCGCCAAGGACGTGATGCTGCTTCTACAGCGTCACTTCTGCCCGCCGGAAGTGCTCGCCGCCGCCAAGGACGGTATCAAGGAAACGGCGAGCTGATCGACCGACCGGTTTTCAAGTTCTTGCGACAAAGTAGCCGGCCAAATCGGCTCTAACCGTTTCCGTCAATTTCATGGGTCCAAACCCTAATCATCCAGCCATTCCTCGCAGCGCGGCGCCGCGCTCTCGCCCCACGGCATGATCGGTACGGTCGACGTCGAGTTCTTGGGGCTGCCTTCGATGATCTTGTCGGAATAGACCAGGTAAACGAGCACGTTGCGCTTCCTGTCGCAACCACGCACGATCCGCATTTTCTTAAAAAGGAAAGAGCGGCGCTGGCGGAACATCTCATCGCCTTGCTCGAACTTCTCCTTGAAGGAGACGGGCCCCACCTGCCGGCAGGCGAGCGAAATATCGGAAACTTCTTCCGCAACGCCGATCCAGCCGGAGATGCCGCCCTTTTCCGGCACCGTGAAATGGCAGGCAACACCGTCGATCAACGGATCGTCGATCGCATAGGTCGCGAGCTTGTGGTCCGGCGTCAGCAATTTCCAAACGGTCGATTTCTTGAAGATCAGGTCGGGCTCGTCCTGAGCGTGGGCCGGGTTCGCGACCGCAAGAAACAGGGCCACCATGAAAAGTCCGGCAAGGCGCATAAGCATTCTCCATTCGCTTCGAGAATGGATATAGGCATGCGCCCACTCGTTCGCGACCGGAAAGAGCGAGATTCTATTGCGCCGCGTCTTCTTCCTCCAGCAGCACATGCCCGGTCGCGGCCCCCGCCTCCGGTGCATTCGGGGCATCGGCCAGGCCTTGAAGCATCTCCCACATCTCGCGATCACGCTCTTCGGTCCAGATCGCCGGATGATCGATGCCCGATGCCTCGTCGTAAGCGCGCGAGACATTGAAGGGCATGCAGTGCTCGTAGATCGCGAAATCCGAGAACTTCGGGTCCATCGCCGTGCGCACGGCTTCATAGCATTCGGTCAGCGACGCCCCCTCGTTGACGGCGCGTTTCGTCGTCTCGAACAATGTGACGATGAAATCGCGCGTCATGTCGATCGCATCATCCGCGGCTTGCGCGCTCATCAGCGCTCCGCCACGTCCGGGCATCAACGCTTTCGGCCTGAACGCCCTGATGCGGTCAAGCGTCCTGGGCCAATCCGCAAGATGGGCATCGCCGCAATAGCAGGCGGAACGGTGTTCCACGAGATCGCCGGCAAACATCACCCCAGCATCCGGCACGTAGCAGACGACATCTCCCATCGTGTGCCCACGCCCGAGGGTCGAAAGCCGTACCTCGCGATTGCCGAGCCAGACGGACATGGCGGAAGAAAAGGTGAAGGACGGCCATGTCAGGCCGGGAATCGTCTCTGCAGCCTGAAAGAGCCGCGGAAAACGTCCTAACTCGCTTTTCCAGTCGGCTTCGCCGCGTTCGGCGATCATGCGGCGGGTAAGGTCGGAGGCAATGACATTTTCCGCATCCAGGCCTGAAGCACCGAGAGTGCGCACCGCGTGGTAGTGGGTAAGCGCGAGATGGCGGATCGGCTTGCTCGTCACCTTACGGATCTTCTCGACCACCTTTTCAGCCATCGCAGGCGTCGCCTGCGCATCGATCACGAGCACGCTGTCGTCGCCGATGACGACGCCGGTGTTCGGGTCGCCTTCGGCGGTGAAAGCATAGCAACCCCGGCCCATTTCAATGAAGGAAATAGACTTTTCTTCAGTATCGCCGACGGATGCGAACTCTGTACTCATTGACCCGACTTTCAGTGTTTTTCTGTCGAAGTATCGCTCTGGAAAGGCATCATTCGTTCAGATGCTCATTTCGGTAAGGCGCACTGCCGCGACCAGCGGCGAGATCGTTCCGAGCCCTATCAGACTGCAAAAGCTCAGAACTCCCAGACATATCGTGACCCGTCCAAGCAGCTTCCGCCCTTCGCTTCGCGCCAGATACCATAGGCGCCAGTGTATGATTATTGACGCCAGCAAAAGTATTGCAAAGAGCGACCAAGCTTCAACATTATATGTGACGTCAAGTAACATAAATATTACCCCGGTCACCAAAGGAGTAAAGAAACCCAACAGCGGCAGAATAAAGACGTGGCACAACACCAGCCAAAACAACGCAGCACTTTGGGGAGTTGGGGCGGGCGCCGGGCCGCTATCGTCCTTACCGCGAGATCCCGTCAATTGATTTCACCTGCAACAATCTTCACTAAGCCGACCTGCGTTGATAATCTTGGTTGTGAAAGCGCATCTCGCGCTGTAATCCGACTCGCCGAGCAAGGGTCGGAGATAGAGGGCGTTCGATGAACCGGCAAGACCAAAAGGGCGGCAGTGTCCCGCTCGAGTTGGAAAACTTCCTTCCCTACCGGTTGAACGTCCTGGCCGAAACCGTCAGCCAATCGCTTGCCCGATTCTACGAGAGTCGCTTCGGCATCGCGATACCGGAATGGCGGGTCGTTGCCACCCTTGGTCAATATGCCCGGATGACGGCCAAGGACATCGGCGCGCATAGCCGCATGCACAAAACGAAGGTCAGCCGCGCCGTGGCCTCTTTGGAAAACAAGAACCTTGTAAAGCGTCAGCCCAATATCGAAGATATGCGGGAAAGTTTTCTCGAGCTCACATCCAAAGGGAAGAAGGTTTACGCCGAACTTACCCCGGATGCCCTTGCCTTTTCCCGGGCGCTCGTCGCTTCCCTGTCTCCCGAGGAGCAGAAATCTCTTGAAAGGATTCTCGAGCGGCTAACGGAGACATCCTTTCAACTTGCGGATCAGATGCTTCAGGAAAAAGAAAAAGGGTAGCGCAAGCAGCAAGGCCAACCTTGTCTCGCGCCTGTTCCGCTGAGATAGTCTTCATCGAAGGATCGCAAGTCCGTCGCGCATCGCCAATCCGTCGAAAGGACCTATGAAGGGATGCCGGATATCAGCTCATTCCGGGTGCGGGCGGTCGTCGGGTTCGTGGCAGCAGGTCTTTGCGCGGCCATCTCCGCCCCGGCAAATGCAGCCGATTGCGAGGTTTTGGAAGCACGTCTCGCAGCACTTGGGCGCGCAGAATCCGCGCATCCCGAATATGCGAAATGGAACGCCGCAGCCAAACGCCAGGCGATGACGTTGCGCGCGGCGGAGCGCGATGCCGCACGCCAAGGCTGCTCGGCAAGTGATCGCGGTTCCACCTGCGAGCAGATGTTGATGAAGATCGAACGTATGCGCGCCAATCTCGTAAGCATCGAAGAGCTACGAGACCGCTATGGCGATGCTTCGGGAGAAGATGATGCTGCGCGCGCAGCGCTTGAGCAGCAGTACCAACGGCAGGAATGCGATGCGCAGTTGGCCTCGCCACAGGTCACCAATGACGACGATCCAACCGATGATGGCTTCGCTCCCCGGCGAGAGCCGGACACCTCGCTCAGCGTTTCCTCCCGCCATGGGAATGGACTGAACCGATCTCGCTCTGCTTATGCGCCTGGTGGCCGACCGCGTGAGGGTGAGCAAGGCCTCGTCTCGGCGCGGTTCGGCAGCGGTTATTACCGCACGCTCTGCGTAAGAACCTGTGACGGATACTATTTTCCGGTCAGTTTCAGGACGCGAAAATACGGCTTCGGGCGCGACGAGGCCATCTGCCGCTCGATGTGTCCCGCGGCGGAGACGGCACTCTACGTCCATCTAAACCCTGGCGAATCGGCTGAAGACATGATCTCGCTTGACGGTATTGCCTACGCAAAGCAGGAAAACGCATTCGCTTTCCGCAGCAAGTTCGTTGAGGGCTGCAGTTGCCAAGGTGTCCCTGCGCGGAATGACGCGATAGAGAGCCTGAACCGAAGCGGAGACGGCGAGCCTCCCTCCTATAAGCACTCTAATTCTTCTGGTCCGGACATTCTCGCTTCCAACGCGAGCAACCGGCACGCCGCCGCGGCAATTCCCGAAGGCGCAGACCCCGACACCGCAATGAACATCCGTCTCGGCTTTGTTCCTGAGGCCTCTTCGCCCTCCATCGCCAGATTGGGAAACGGTTCCAAGGCTCAGCCTCAGCCGGAAGCCTCGAAACCGACCAGTCGGCAAAAACGTTCGGTCAGGATAGTCGGGCCAAGGTATTTCGTCGCCCAATAACCGGCAGGAAGCGTTTCATGTCCGGGCCATGGTCGAGGCCGGTGACAGCTTTTCTGAGAGGCATGAAGAGCCCCCGCCCCTTTCGCCCGGTCTTCTCCTTGAGAAGCTTCGTCCACTCGCTCCAGGTTTCTTCCGACCATGGCTCCTGCGGCAGATTCACGCGGGCAAGCGCGATAAAGTCCCGGTCTTCGTCGCCGACCTGCGGCTCCACAGGCCCGGTCACCACCTTCCACCAGCCGAGAGCATCGCCGACTGTCTCGCAGTTTTCGCGCACTGCCTCCCAGAACGCGGCATCCCCTTCGATACCCAGTTCCCTGAGCCGGTCCGCCACGACCGCATGATCCATCCCATGCACGAGCTTGGCGTTCAGCGGTTTCAGGTCGGCGGGGTCGAATTTCGCCGAAGATCTGGAAATGCCTGCAAGGTCCAGCATATCCGCCAGTTCCCGCAAGGTCGTCACCGGCTCGATCGCGTGGCTCGTTCCCGTCAGCACGGCGAGAGAGGCAACCGCCATCGGCTCCAGTCCGTCTTCTCGCAGCGCTCGGAGCGAGAGCGCCCCGGACCGCTTGGATAGCCCTTCGCCGTCAGCCGTCGTCAGCAGGTTGTGGTGGGCGAATTTCGGTGGTTCGGCTCCGAGCGCGCGGAAGATCGCGATCTGTACGCCCGTATTGGCAATATGGTCCTCACCACGAATGACGTGGCTCACCCCCATGTCAATGTCGTCCAATATGGAAGGAAACGTGTAGAGGTAGCTGCCGTCTGCGCGGATCAGCACCGGGTCGGAGAGCGAGGCAAGATCGAC
This sequence comes from Hongsoonwoonella zoysiae, assembly GCF_013266695.1. GTDB lineage: Bacteria > Pseudomonadota > Alphaproteobacteria > Rhizobiales > Stappiaceae > Hongsoonwoonella > Hongsoonwoonella zoysiae. The sequence continues at coordinate 388,235 of NZ_JABRXF010000002.1, read as the reverse complement.
CGTCTGCGGACCACGGCAAAGGTCGTCCCAATGAACTTCCGTGCGTTCCGTAGTAAAAGGGTCATCGGAAAAATTCGGTAGGAGAAACCGCCAGTGCGGCTTGCGCCCTTGCGCTTCCAGTTTCCCCCGCTCCTCATCGGTGAGCCTGAGGCCGGCACGGTCGTAAACCGGCGGCCGTCCCAGTGCTCTTGCCCGCCGCCTGCGCCGCTCCAATTCGTCGGGCATCTCGTAGCAGGGGTAGATGAGCCCCTGCGCTTTCAGCTTCTCCGCCGCCGCGTCGTAAACGGAAATCCTCTCGGACTGCCGCTCGACGCGATGTGGATGGATGCCGAGCCAGCCAAGGTCCTCCGCAATCGCTTCGGCGTATTCCGCCCGCGAACGCTCCCGGTCGGTGTCGTCGTAGCGCAGCACGAACTCTCCGCCGTGCTTGAGCGCGAACAGCCAGTTTATCAAGGCCGGGCGGGCATTGCCGATGTGCAGATAGCCGGTCGGGGACGGGGCAAAACGAACGATAACGGACATGGGCGAAGTCCCTACTCAAATTGAAGCTTTTCAGCAAGTGTCGGATCATGTGGCCGCGCTCATGCGCCTTGTTACGCGTACTGAAATTACGCCCATCAGGATTGCCACACTCACGCAATAGACCGCCATGGCTACCATCTGCGTCCCGTAAGGCACGCCGATGTCGATCAGCCAGCCCGTCACACCCGGCCCAAGTGCTGAGGCAAGCACCATCATCGCTACGACAATGGAGCGGATCGCGCCCAGGTGACGCGTGCCGTAAACCTCCGGCCATAGTGATCCGACGAGGGTTGAGGATATTCCGTAGGTTACGCCCAGAAGCATCATGAATATGAAGGCGGCTACCGGATGCGTAATCCCGGCAAGCGCGAGGCACGCTGCGGCGAGCGGCAGGAGAAACGCCGGCAGGATGCGCACCGCTGTAAAGCGGTCGACCAGCCAGCCCGTGATCAGCGCGAAGACGATGGTCATGATCGCCATCGCCGTGAAGGCGGAGGCGAAAAGCTCCATCGTCCAGCCACGAAGTTCCACCAGATAGACCTGATGAAAGAAGATCGTCGTCCCGATGAAGGCCGGCGCCAGCGTGCCGCAGGACATGATCCAGAACGCCGGATCGCGCAACACCTCGCCGCGCGTCCACTGCCGGCCGACCTCGGGCGCGCCGGAAACCTTCTTGGCCCGCGGTGTGCGCTCGATCTGCAACAGCCAGAGAAGCAAAGGCAAGCCCACCAGCACGAGTGCGCCCGCCGCAATCCACCAGCCGCCGCGCCAGCCGACGACGGCGAACATCGCCACGAAGATCAACGGAAGCGTCGCCTCGCCAAGCTGGTGGCCAAGGGTTGCAATCGAAACGGCCCTGCCGCGTTCGGCCGAATACCATCGCCCCATAGCCGTCATCGCGGCATGCGTCATCATACCCTGGCCGAAAAGCCTGAGCCCGTAGATCACGAAGAAGAGCATCCACACGGACGAGACATTCGCCATGCCGATGCAAAAAAGCGTGAGCCCCAGGATCACGCCGGTCGAAATCACCGCGATCGAATGGTCGTCGACGATCCTGCCGAAGATTGCCAGCGTGGCGGCGGAAAACAGCGTCGCCATCATGTAGATCCCGCCGAAGTCGCCGTGCGACAGCGAAAATGTCTCGCGCAGATCGCCCGCCACAAGCGAAATGAAGAACGTCTGCCCGAAACTTGAAAACAGCGTCAGCAGCAGGCCCGCTGCAAGCCAGCGGATGTTAGCGACAACAAATCCGAGCGTCGACATTACGATCGCCTCACCGGGGCTGCCGGTGTCCCGAGGGTTGGGAAACAGGGCGCCGCCTCCGGGCGCCCATGAATTCAGCTGCGGTCGCGGAAACGGTTGGTTATCGGGTAGCGCCGGTCGCGGCCGAAGTTCTTGCGCGTGATCTTCACGCCAGGTGCCGATTGCCGGCGCTTGTATTCGGCAATGTAAAGCAGGTTTTCGATCCGGTGGATAAGCTCGCGGCTGTGGCCGCGCGCCTCGATATCGCCCACCGACATTTCATTTTCCACGAGGCATTCCAGAATATCGTCCAAAACGTCATACGGCGGCAGGCTGTCCTGGTCCTTCTGGCCTTCCGCTAGCTCGGCTGAAGGTTCCTTGGTCAGGATATTCGGCGGAATAACGGTCCCGTCCGGCCCTTTCATGCCTTCAGGCCGGTTTTCGTTTCGCCATGCGGCAAGCGCGTAAACTTCGCTCTTGTAGAGATCCTTGATCGGGTTGAAGCCGCCGTTCATGTCGCCGTAAAGCGTGGCGTAGCCCACCGACATTTCGGACTTGTTGCCTGTGGTGACCACCATGTAGCCGAACTTGTTGGAGATCGCCATCAGGACCACGCCCCGCGCGCGCGACTGCAGATTTTCTTCCGTGACGCCGGATTGCGTGCCCTCGAATACTTTTGCAAGCGCGTGCTGGAAACCCTCCACCGGCTCGGCAATAGGCACTGTGTCATAGCGAATGCCAAGATCCCGCGCCAGTTGATCGGCGTCAGTGATGCTTTCTTCCGAGGTATACCGGTAGGGCAGCATCACGCAGTGCACCTTTTCCGGCCCCAGCGCATCCACGGCCATCGCCGCCACGACCGCGCTGTCGATCCCGCCTGAAAGCCCGAGCACCACGCCCGGAAAGCCGTTCTTGCGTACATAGTCCCGCAAGCCCAGTACACAGGCGCGCCAATTCGCCTCATGAACGTCCGGCAGCGCTTGCGCTTCTCCGCCTTCGCACACCCAGCCGCCGCTCTCCTGGCGAACCCAGTCCGAAACGCCGATCCCCTCTTCGAACTGTTTCATCTGGAAGGCGAGTTGCCGGTTGGGCTGAAGCGCGAAAGAGCCCCCGTCAAAGACGAGTTCGTCCTGTCCGCCCACCTGGTTGCAATAGATGAACGGAAGCTCGTTTTCCACGACGCGGGCGACCGCCACCTGCAGGCGCACGTCGGCCTTGTTGGCATAATAGGGCGAACCATTCGGCACGAGCAGAATTTCGGCGCCCGTCTCGGCCAGGCACTCGCAAACCTCGTCGGTCCACACGTCCTCGCAGACCGGCACGCCAAGGCGCACGCCGCGAAAGCCGACCGGGCTCGGCAGCAGACCCGGCTGGAACACACGCTTTTCGTCAAACTCGCCATAGTTCGGCAGGTCGAACTTGAAGCGCACGCCCTCGATCCGGCCTCCATCGACCACTGCGACCGCATTATGAAGCAGTTCGCCCTCGCGCCACGGCAACCCGATCACCACGCCCGGCCCGCCGTCCTTCGTGTCCTCCGCCAGTTCGTCAAGCGCCGCCCGGCAGGCCGCCACGAACGCCGGTTTGAGCACCAGGTCCTCCGGCGGATAGCCGGAAAGAAACAGCTCGGAAAGCAAAAGCAGGTCGGCGCCGGCTTGCTTAGCCTCGGCCCTCGCCTTGCGCGCAAGGTCCAGGTTGCCGCGAACATCACCCACCGTCGGGTTCAGTTGCGCGACGGCGATACGGAAACGGTTTTCAATGCGGGAAGAGCTTTCGTCGGTCATGTCAGCGGTTTATCCCGCCGTGGCCGACCATGCAATCATCACCCTGCCGGCCGATCATATGAAAACGGCTTCTTCGTCATCCGGCGGTGGCTCTTTTCGTTTACCGGTCGATGAAGGCGCGGGCACCGAAGACCTTGGCACGGGCCCGAAATACCGCCCCTTGCGCAAGAACGGGCGGTTTTCGCGGATCGTGCGCTCCATGCGGGCATACATCAACGCCGGAGAAATAGGCTTTGCGAGAAATTCGTGAATCCCGAGCTGGAGCGCTTTGAGAATCACTGCTTTTCTGGTGTCCGCGCTCAGCATGATAACGGGCGTGGTGGAAACGATGGCGTCTTCATCAGCCCTTAGTCGCGTCATGAAGTCCGCGCCGTCTCCGGGCCACATGACCCAGTCGCACAGGACGATATCGGGCCGCTGTTCAACGGTGGAGGAATAGCCGTCCTCGCCGTCGCTTGCTTCATAAACGCGGCGAACACCGAAACCGTTCAGAATTTTACGTAAGAGCGTGCGCATATGCGCACTGTCGTCAATAACAAGGATGGACAGTCGCGACAAATCCATGGGGGTAAGTTGCACGACACACCTCCCGCCTAAGTCGCCGGAGCGCCGTCTCAACGCATGGAACGGTCCGACCGACAGGAATTCGCTCCAGAATGACTATGCCGGAGCATATCCTCAACGCCAATCCAGATTCAGATTCGGCGGGACACGTCCCGGGAATCGCGCTCACCCCTGGCGACCATGTGTCTAGTCATTTTTACTAAAGGTCAAGCGGTATCACGGTTGAAACGGTATGGCCATGAACCAAGCGCCGAAATATATACCGCTTCATTCGAATGAAAATGTATCCATCCGTATAAGCCCGCGCGAGTGCCCGGCGAAGAGCCTGTGGCCGCTCCATCCTTCCCCTGCAAAGCCCATGGCGGTAAAAATCGGGAGCAAGTGCTCGTCCGTTGGATGGTTGCGCACCGCATGCGGCGCGCGGGCACGGTAGTCGAGAAGCGAAGCCTCGTCGCCGGCCGCCACGCGCTCTCCCACCCAGTCGCCGAACTCGTTGACCCAATCGGGAGCCGGCGCGTCGAGTGCCGGCATACCGCCCTGGAAAAGCTCGCGAAGATTGTGCGTCAGCGCCCCGCTCGCGAACAGCAAGACATCCTCCGGCAGGAAATCACGCAGCATCCGCCCGATGCGCAAATGATGCTCCGGCCCTCCACCCGGCTGAACGGAGAGCTGCACGACGGGAATGTCGGCGCCCGGATAGACAAGCGTCAGCGGCACCCATGTGCCGTGGTCATAGCCGCGCTTTTCCAGCACGTCGACCGCTTGCCCCCGTTCACGCAGGCCCTTGACGATTGCGCGCGCCAGTTCCGGCTCGCCCGGTGCGGGATAGGTCATCTCGAACAGGCGTGGATCGAAATTACCGAAATCATAGACCGTTTCGGGTGAAGGGTCGGCGACGACGGATGGTCTTGCGGTTTCGAAATGCGCCGAAACGGAGACGATGGCCCGCGGGCGTTTTATTTCGCCCGCAAGCCCTTCCAGAAAGCGGCGTTCCGGCGTGTCGAGCACGGCAAGATCCGGCGCGCCGTGGGAAACGAAAAGCGCGGGCAGGAACATCTTTACTCCCCGGTTGTTCGCCACGAAGTGCCGCGGCATCCACTTCCGGAAAATAAACCCGATCCGCCAACTCCGGGAGTCCCCTTCCGGTGAACGGTGCGGTCACGGCAAGGCCCCGCCGCTTACGATCATGCGGCCGCTCTACCCGCATTCACCGAATTCAGGAAACCGTTGACTGTCTGGTCGAGATCCCCGGCAAGTCGGGTAAGGCTGTTGGCGGCATCATCCACGTTCGCCGCTTCGCGATTGTTCTCCGAAATCGCCTTTTCCACCGTATCGACGTTTTCCGTGATTTGCCCCGCGCCGTTCGCTGCCCCGGCAATACGGTCGGCGATTTCCTGGGTTGCCGATTCCTGTTCCCGTACGGATGAAGAAATGCCGGCGGAAAGCTGATCGACATCGTCGATCGTTTCGTGGATCGCCTTTATCGCTTTCACCGCCAGTTCGGTCGACGCCTGAATTGCCTGAATCTGGCCGGAAATCTCTTCGGTCGCTTTCGACGTCTGCGTCGCCAGCTCCTTGACCTCGGTCGCCACCACGGCAAACCCTCTGCCAGCCTCGCCGGCACGCGCGGCTTCGATTGTGGCGTTGAGCGCAAGAAGATCGGTTTGTGCAGCGATATCCGAGATCAGGTTGACGACCGTACCGATCCGCTCCGCCGCATTCGCAAGGTTCGTGACATCGTTTGCTGCCGAACGCGAAACATCGGCCGCCTTCGAAATCGCCGCGCTCGCCTTGCCCGCCTGGCCGGCTATGTTCTGGACGGACGCGGCCAGTTGCTGCGTCGTCACCGCGACACCTTCAAGGCTTTGGGAAGAGCTTTCTGCCGCTCTTTTCGCGGATTCCGTTTCCCTGGAGGCCGTCCCCGAAATGGAAATGAGGGACTTCGATGAATCGCGCATCGCATCGGTCTGGCGCGTAAGCGTCGTCGAGATCTCCGTGATCCTGTCCCGGAACGCCGAAATGGCGTTTTCCAGCCGGTCGCGTTCGGCCAGGGTCTTTTCATGGTTGGCCCGGTTGGTGTTTTGCAATTTTGCCTGCGCGGCCGCACTTTGCTTGTAGTTTGCGGCGGCTTCGGCAAGTGCCTGCAGCTCATCTCCGGAGTTGAGCAGCGGAATTTCCACCTCCAGATTGCCTGCCGTAATCTCGGCCATGCCCGAGGAGATGTGGCAAAGCGGGTTGGCGATCGAGCGCCCTATGAAGAAAGCCATTGCCGCGCTAGCCAGCCCGACGACCGCGGCAGCCAGCACGATAAGCAGGGATGCACGCCTGTGGGTGGTATCAAGCTCATCCGCGGATGCGGAAACGATGTCCGCCGCGCGGCTTTGGGCCTGCGCGAGCACGTTGCCCGCCGTTTCCTGGTTTGCATGAACCACGTTCACGGTTGAGGCGAGCGCCTGCTTCTTCTCTGCCCAGGCTTTGAACCTTTCTTGATATTTCAGCAGCAGACCGCGGATGTCGTCCTTGGTTTCCTCGTCGAAACCGGTCTCTCTCAACAATGTCAGGAATTCGTCCACCCGCTTGTTGAGGCGTCCGATATATTTCTCATCGCCGCGCAGAATGAAATCCTTCTCGTGCCGACGCATTTGCAGCATCTTTACGCGAAGAGAATCCAGTTCTCCCGCATTCGACGTGCCCTTGCCGACATCCTCGATCTTTTCTTCAATGCCATGAACCGCCATACGCAACGAACCTTGCAGGCCGGCATTCTCGTCGTAACCGAGTTCCTTTTGCAGGTCGATCGTAGCAATAGCGCTTGAGGACAGGCCGCTGACGGCCTGTTCGATATCCGCCATCACCGCATCGTCGATTTCATATTCCGCGTTTTTCAGATCGCCGAGATCGCGCGCAGCCTGTGACAGCCGGTCTTTCGTGAAGGCTTCCGCGTCCTCGCTCGGCACCAGAAGAAACCGTTCGAACAATGAAGCGCTCTCGGCGACATTCTTGCCCAAAGACAGGAGTTTTTCGCTTGCTTTTTCCGCCCTGAGTGCTTCGGAGGCTGTATCGTTGAAGTTCTGGATCGTGACCCAACCGATAAGGCCGACAACTATCAGGCCGAGTAGACCCGTTGCGGCAAGCAATGCGAGCTTCATCCGCAAACCGATGGTTCTCATGAATTTTCTCCGGAAACGGTATCAGAACATAAATGCAATCCTGGGTTTATATCCCGGAAGGAATGTATGAGCGGTTAAATCGAGTACGTGTAAATCCCTATAAGACGGCTGTTTGAGCCGCGAGACCTGGAACCGGTCATCCGCCGCCTTTGGCGCCGACGATAGCCGCGGTCTGGAGCAGGCATAAAAAAGCCTGCGTCCGGATGTTTGCATCCTGACGCAGGCCTATCAGGCCAGCCCGGCGAACCGGACCGATCCTTATCCGCCTCAAGCGCTTGCCGCCTCGCGCTCCGCGCCCCGCTCGTCGCGTTCCTTCTTCAGGTTTTCGGCGATCAGGAAGGCAAGCTCCAGTGCCTGTTCCGCATTCAGGCGCGGATCGCAATGCGTGTGGTAGCGGTCGGCAAGGTCGTCAGCGGTCAGCGCGCGCGCACCGCCCGTACATTCGGTCACATCCTTGCCCGTCATCTCCACATGAATGCCCCCGGCATGCGTTCCCTCGGCACGGTGAACGGCGAAGAACGCCTCCACTTCCTTCAGGATGCGGTCGAAGGGCCGCGTCTTGTAGGCATTCGCGGTGATCGTGTTGCCATGCATCGGATCGCACGACCACACCACCTTTTTGCCCTCGCGCTCCACCGCCCGCACAAGGCCCGGCAGATGCTCGAACACCTTGTCCGCCCCGAAGCGGCAGATCAGCGTCAGCCGGCCTGCTTCATTGTCCGGGTTCAGGATGTCGGTAAGCTTGAGCAACTCGTCCGGTTTGAGCGAGGGACCGCATTTCAGGCCGATCGGATTCTTGATGCCGCGGAAGAACTCCACATGCGCATGGTCGGGCTGGCGCGTACGGTCGCCGATCCAGATCATATGGCCGGATGTGGCATACCAGTCGCCTGAGGTGGAATCGACGCGCGTCATCGCCTGTTCGTAGCCCAGCAGCAGCGCCTCGTGGCTGGTGAAGAACTCCGTGGAGCGCAGTTGAGGCGCGCTGTCGGGATCGATGCCGCAGGCCCGCATGAAGGAAAGCGCTTCGGAAATGCGGTCCGCCAGCGCCTGATAGCGGTGGCTTTGCGGGCTGTCCTTGACAAAGCCGAGCATCCAGCGGTGCACGTGGTCGAGGTTCGCGAAACCGCCCTGCGCGAAAGCGCGCAGAAGATTGAGCGTCGCCGCCGACTGGCGGTAGGCCATCACCTGCCGGCGCGGATCGGGGATCCGGCTTTCCGGCGTAAAGGCGATGTCGTTGATGATGTCGCCCCGGTAGCTCGGCAGTTCCACATCGCCCTGCTTTTCGATGTTGGACGAGCGCGGCTTGGCGAATTGCCCGGCGATACGCCCCACCTTAACCACCGGTTGGGAAGCCGCGTAGGTGAGCACGACCGCCATCTGAAGGAAGACGCGGAAGAAATCCCGGATATGGTCTGCGTGATGCTCGGCAAAGCTTTCTGCGCAGTCGCCGCCCTGGAGCAGAAAACCGCGTCCTTCGGCGACTTCGGCAAGCTGTGCCTTCAGCTTCCTTGCCTCACCTGCAAAAACCAGCGGCGGATAGGTCGACAGGCGATGTTCGACATCCGCCAGAGCCTCTTGATCCGGATACTCCGGCACCTGCACGATCGGCTTCGACCGCCAGGATTCCGGTGTCCATTTCTCCGCCATTTTTCCAACTCCCGAACCATTTGACGCGGTCATTGTCTTCCAGTGTCAGACCGCCGGATTTCCAACCCCTTCTCTTAAGGGCAGCACCGCTTTCGGCCTTCGCCGAAACAAGCGTGCGCGGGGTTATACACGCAAGGCGGCCTTGTGGCCATAAGCCGGGTTGGCAATTCTTTGCCTGCCCTGCGATTATCGATGGGCCCGAACAACGCCTTGAAACGAGCTGGAAACCGGATGCACCTCGAACACGATCACGATCCGGAAGCGATCGCCGAACGGCTGGCCGGCGGTCCCAGGGTCAATTACCTGCGCGACTGGATTTACGGCGGTATCGACGGCGCGGTGACCACATTCGCCATCGTCGCCGGCGTGGTCGGAGCCAATCTTTCAGCAAGGGTCGCGCTTGTACTTGGCATCGCCAATCTTCTCGCCGACGGGTTTTCGATGGCGGCGGCCAATTATTCCGGCACCAAGGCGGAACGGGACGACTATCGCCGCCTGCGCCGGATGGAAGAGCGCCACATCGACACCGTGCCGGAAGGCGAACGCGAGGAAATCCGCCAGATCTACTCGCGCAAGGGCTATTCGGCCGGAGATCTGAGCCGCATCGTCGCCCTGATAACCTCTCGCCGCCAGGTCTGGCTGGACACCATGCTGGAGGAGGAGCACGGCGTTTCGCCGATCCGGCGCGATCCGGTAAGGGCTGCGCTTGCCACCTTTTCCGCCTTCGTCATCTGCGGTGCGGTGCCGCTCATTCCCTTCGCCTTCGGCGCTCACGCGAGCGCGGCGACGGCAACGCTCCTCACCGGCCTCGTTTTTTTGATGATCGGAGCGGCAAAATCGGTCTGGTCGACGCAGCGCTGGCTGGCCTCAGCCATCGAAACCTTGATCATCGGAATGACCGCCGCAGGTATCGCATGGTGTGTCGGCTTTCTGCTTCAGCGCTATGTGATCGGGTAATGGCCGGCTAACAGCATGACCCACCCACCCCGAGATGAGGGCATAGACGTGCACCCTTTTCCTGCCGTAACGTAATATATTCAGGCGGTTCGATATGCCGCCGGTCGTTCCAGGACCGCGATGGAGGAACGGGCCATGAGCCTGAAAGACAAGCTGACCGCGGCGATCATGCTGATCGCGCTCGTCAGCATTCCCTTCCTGCTCTTCGGCAACCCGACGGGCCTCAGCGCCAAGGCCTTCGGCGCCGTCTCCTTCGGCATTATCCTCCTGTTCGGCGCGGTCAACCTGATCCTGGTCTGGTGGGACAGCGCCGGCGGCAAGAAGCCGTAGAACGGTCGCTCCTTCATTCAACCACCGAAAACGGAAACGGGCCGATGTCCGTAACCATCACGTAGTCGCCCCATCGGGCGCGCGAGCGCGCATCGAACATGCGATAGACGCTTGAGCAGATTTCCACCCATTGGTCTTCGAGCAGCCATCGCTCGCACAAGAGGTTGTCGCGTGTCGTCCCCTCCCCCTTGTCCGCTTGAGGAGGGCCAACATGGATCGGCACACCGTGATGGGTCACCTCTCCCTCTTCCGTCCGCGTTTGCCGCCATTCCTTTTCGGCAAGCCAGAAATCGCTTCCCGAAATCTCCCTGCCGAAGGCTGCCTCCCTGATCTCCGCGCCTTCAAGCCTGTTGCCCCGGTTGAGCGGCAGATAACCCCCGATGCCTTCCGGCGCGCCCGCGACCCGAAGTGAAACGGCGAAACGCTCCTGCACGAGCGGGTCGCGAAACGGATGGGTGAAGACGGCCCAGGCAAGGTCGATGTTGCGCCAGGTGTGAAAGCGCGGGTTGCGGAAGGTTTCGGGCCGCACCGTCCATGACATCGAGGGCCGGTCGAGATAGCCGCGCGAAAAAACCTCGAACGCTTCGCGCGCATCGTCGTCCCGCCCCAGCTCGGCGAGCGTGGCTGCGCGGATACCGGCGAATTCCGAGCGTCGGCCAGGGGCAGCCGCGATGGCACGGTCCAGAGCTTCCAGCGCGGCCTGCGGCTGACCTTGGGCATAATTGGCAAGTCCGATCAGGTAATGCGCCTTGGCGGGAGCCGCCGGGTTCTGGCGCAGCGCCTGCTCCGCCACCTTGAGCCCGGCTTGCGCCCGTCCGGCGTATATTTCGGCTTCGGCCAGCGCTTCCATCGCGTCGGTGTCGTTGGGGCTGAGGATCAGCGCTCGTTCCGCATCGGCAATGGCGCGCTCGTGCTGGTGTTTCCTGAGCGCAAGCCAGGAACGGATCACCTGCCTGTCCGCATTCGGCTCTTCGGTTTCCTTCGCCAGCAGAACCCACGAGCGGGCAAGCGCATCGGCCCAGTGAAGGCCAAGTGCATCGGCGTAATCCTGCACGCCGAATGCGGCCTGGGCGTATGTCTTGGCAAGTGCGGTGCGCGGGCGCTCGTAACCGGTATCAAGCTCCATCGCGCGTGAGAATGCCCTTGCCGCTGCCGCGTAGTCTTGCGGGCTCCCCCTTCGGTAGAGCGCGAGCCCTCTCAGGTACGCATCGTGCGCGGCCGGATTTTCCGTTTCCTCGCGTGCCGCGACCTCGGGACCGCCCGGCAGTAGCCGGTCCGTCAGTTCCGCGATGATGCGGGATGTTATTTCATCCTGCAAATCGAACACGGCTTCGGCGTCTCCGTCATAACGTTCGGCCCAGACCGCGCCTCCCGTTATCGTTTCGACAAGCTGCGCATTGATGCGCACCCTGTTTCCAGCCCTTCGCACGCTCCCTTCCAGTACATATCTGACGCCAAGCGTCTCTGCCGCCTGTTGCGTCGATGTCTCCTTGCCTTTGAACGTGAAAGAGGAATTGCGAGAAATCACGAATAGCCCGTCCACCTTGGAAAGGTCGGTTATCAGGTCTTCGGTCACACCGTCTGCGAACCAGCCGGCCTCGTCCTGCGCGGTAACGTTCTTGAATGGCAGCACGGCGATAGACGGCTTGTCGGGCAAGGGGTGGGCCATCAGCGCTTCACGGGCCGGCTCGGCAACCTGCCGCACTCCGGGCCAGAAGAAGTAGGCACCGCCCACAAGTCCCGCGGCCACCGCCACAACTGCTCCCGCAATTACCAACCGCCGCGGTCGCCGACTGGCGATCGGTGGGGCCGAAGGATCGATGCGCACTGCATATGTTTCGACGGGCGTAGGAATGTTCTTGAGCGCCCGCGCGCCCATCGGCTCGAAGGCGGTGTCGATCTTGCCCCTGATTTCCTCTTCCACCTTTGCCGAAATGCAGATGCCACCGGGCGGGGCCAGCGGCTCCAGCCGAGCGGCGATATTCACGCCGTCGCCATAAATGTCGCTGCCATCGCCGATCACGTCGCCGAAATTAATGCCGATCCGGAAAATGAGCTTCTCGCCGTCGCGGCGCGGCTCGTTGGCTGTCGCCATTTTTTCCTGAAAGGCGAGCGCGAAATTCACCGCATCGACAATGCTCGGGAACTCCAGCAGAAACCCGTCGCCCATGCGCTTGACGAGCCGGCCATGGTGCTGCCCTGTCAAGGGCAGGATGATGGTATCATGCGCCTCGGCAAGATGCTCGAAAGTGCCCGTCTCGTCCCGAGCCATCAGGCGGCTGTATCCGGCCACGTCCATGACCAGGATTGCTGAAAGCCTGCGCTGTGTGCTTGCTTCGCTCATGAAACCCCAAAGGCAAGTCTAACCGACTTGACCTAGTGTGGTGGATTTGAAATACGCCACAGTTTAGCAGCAGCCTCCGGAGCGTATTTCAAATCCGAAAACCACACTAGAAACATATATTTGCTAGTCGCCCTTTTGAATCTGAAGTTCGTTCAGAGCCTGCCGGGAACTGAGACAAACTTCAGATTCGGGTGACTTGGGGAAATAGCTTTGGATCGCAATGCCCCGTCAGCGGCTTTCCATCCAGGCCTTGTAGCGTTCGGATGCCTCAGCGCCATTATTCGTCCACCAGTCGGGGTCGGCGATTATGGTGCGGTCCATAACCTCTTCACGGTCAGGCATATGTTCCAGAACGGTCTTGCCGCCGTGAAACCACGGTTCGTTCTCGCGGATGATTTTCAATGCCGAGCGACGCATGGGACCATAGGGGATCCACCGGGCCTGTTCGGCCTGGGCCTGCGGCGTGGCGCTGATTTTCAGGAATTCCAATGCCTCCTGCCGGTTCGTCGATCCTTTCACCAGCGCAAACCATTCCTCTTCCAGCACCTGGCCATCCCAGATGATTTCGTATTCCGCACCCTGGAAAAGAATGGCCTCGCTCACCCGGCCGTTGTATCCGGTCGAGATCGCCACCTGGCCCGAATTCACAAGTTCCAGCGGCTCGGTTCCCGCCGACCAGAACACAATCTGATCGCCAAGGCTCTCAAGCTTGCCAATCGCACGGTCGAGCCCTTCTTCGGTGGATAGCACGTCGTAAACGTCGCCGGGCGCCACGCCATCCGCCACCAGCGCCATTTCCAGGTTCGATTGGGCGAATACGCTCAAGCCACGCTTGCCCGGAAAGCGGTCTATATCGAAGAAATCGGCAATCGTTCGCGGGCCTTCGCCCTTAAAGCGGTCTTTGGCGTAAAAGGTCACCCACGACCAGATGATGTTGGGAGAAACGCATTCGTTGGGGCGCGGCACGATCAGATCGTCTTCGAAATTCCCGTCGGCATCCGAGGATGAAAACATGTTTTCGGGCAGCTTCTCGAAAAGCCCGTCGGCGCATCCCTTTCGCGCATCGCTCGGAAAAACGTCGACGACATCCCAGATAACATCGCCGCTTTTCACCTGCGCGCGGATATCGGCAAGCCCGCCGTTGTAGTTCACCCAGTCGATGGTCTTTCCCGTTTTCTCCTCAAACGGCTTTCCATAGGCCTCCTGCTGGCTTTTGGCGTAGCTGCCGCCCCATGTCACCACCGTCAGATCGGCGGCGTTTGAATTAACAATTGAAAGGGTCATGCCCATCAAAAAGGCCAGCGGGAAGCAGCTTCCAATCCTGAGAAAAAGGGCTCCTGGCAACATGTTCCACCCCCGCTGCACGGCTTTATCCAGACAAGGCAGTCTCGGGTCTCCCGAAAAATACCGTACTTTCGTTACGGTAACATGCCCTGCACGGATGCCCCAACGCCCGCTTCAATCCGCAAGGTATTGGTTCCGGCGGCCCGACATTAACTCGCCGGCGACAAGTCTCCCCGCCAATGGCCCCAGGATCAGCCCGGCATGTGCGACAGCTATAAAAAGGCCTTCGATGTCTCCTGCCGGCTCGATGATCGGCATTCCGTCATCGGGCATCGGGCGCTGGCCGAAGGTCAGAACGTTTTCGCGCCTGTCGTGCAAAGCCGCACGGTATAGACACTCTTCGATGCGGTGATGAAAAGCCGGTTTCCCTTCGGCCCGCCAAAGCAGACGTTGGAGACGATTTCCGGCACGAATATCTTGCCGATCAGCGTCCCGTCCGGGTGGATGCAATGCACCCCGTCGGCGGCACTTGTCCAAATGCGGCCCTGGTTGTCGAGGCGAAAGCCGTCGAACACGCCTTCCTCGCACTCGGCGAACACTTCCCCGCCTGAAAGCTTGCCGTCGTCACCAACCGAGAATTTGCGGATATGGTGTTCCCCGCTTGCGTAGCGCGTTCCCCCGGAATCCGCGATATAGAGCGTCTTTTCATCCAGCGAGAAGGCCAGCCCGTTCGGGCAGGCGAAATCGTCTGCAACCCGCGTTATCTCTCCGCTCACCGGGTCGATACGGTAGACGTGTTCGCCGTCCTGCTCGGGGTCGGCCTGAAATCCCTCGTAATCCGTCTCGATGCCGTAGGCCGGATCGGTGAACCAGATCGAACCGTCGGATTTCACGACCACGTCGTTCGGGCTGTTGAAGCGCTTACCCTGATAACGGCTTGCAAGCGTCGTCACCGTGCCGTCGTGCTCGATGCGCGTGACCGTGCGCGTGCCGTGCTCGCAGGCGACGATGCGCCCTTGCCGGTCGAGGGTGCTGCCGTTCGTATAGCACCCAAGGCCGCTTCGGAAGTCGCCTACAGCACCCGTCAGTTCGTCCCACCTCAGGCGCCGGTCGTTGGGGATGTCGCTCCATATCAGCGAGCGGAAGGCCGGCGAATAGACCGGGCCTTCCGTCCATTGTCCTTCCGCCCAGATCTGCTCGACAGGTTCGGCAAGCTTGATGCTTCTCCTGAAGCGTTCGTCGCGGATTTCATAGCGCTCGGTCTTCAATGGCCTCTCCTCCCGAAACTTGGATATAATCCACGCCAACTTGTGAAAGCTTTTCGTCGATCAGCAAGGCAAGTTCCCGCTCAAGCGAAACTGCCCTCGGGTAGCGCGGGTCGGCGCGGTCGGCGAGGATCGGCACGTGCCAGCCGTCGGTCGTCGCCAGAAAATGATCGATCCCCTTTTCGCCCCAATGGTCGAAGAACCCGGCAAGCACGCAGTCGACATAGCTTTGCAGGATCGGGTGGTCCGCATCACCCCAGTCATAGTGGCCTGATTTCGCCTGGTAGAGGAAGGCGTCCTGCGGCACGTCGTCCTCCTGGCGTTCGGCGTGGAACTCCGACGCGATCCCGTCGATGCGGTCATAGCGGATTTCACGTTTCGTGAGTGCGGCAAGCCCGCTTGCCGGCTCGCTCACCATAACGCCGCGGATCGAAACTTCCGGTTCACGGCGCACGGTCAACGCGCAAGCCCCGGTGCCGATCCCGGCGACCTTGCCCTTGACCCGCCATTCGCGCACCCAGCCTCGCAGTTCTCCGGGCACGGCCTTGCTTTCCGGCGAAAGGGTTTGCCGATTGACGAGCGAACCATAGCCGAAATAAGTGATCGTCAAAGCATTATCCTGATCGATGAATCGCGGGTGATCTGTCGAAGTCCGTGACCATAGCGCCATCAAGCGAGCCGTCAAATGCCAGCCAATTCCAGCGAACAGCCATTCCTCACATCCTCCGACATTGCAGGCCTGCGCGCCGACACGCCGGGTTGCGAAACCGTCACCCATTTCAACAATGCCGGTTCGTCCCTGCCTCCGCGCCCCGTCGTTGCGGCGGTCAAGGCGCATATCGATCTGGAAGCGACGATCGGCGGTTACGAAGCGGCGGCAGCGGCAAAAGCGAGGATCGACGATTTCTATCCGGCAGTTGCAGAACTCATCGGCGCACAGCCGAACGAAATCGCATATATCGAAAACGCCACCCGCGCCTGGGACATGGCTTTTTACTCCATCCCCTTCAAACCGGGCGACAGGGTCATCACCGGCCGGGCTGAATATGTCTCGAATTTCGTCGCCTTCCTGCAATTGAAGGAACGCAAGGGCATTGAGATCGATCTGATCGAGGACGATGAAAACGGCCAGATCGACCTGAAGGCGCTCGAAGCCGCGATCGGTCCGAAAACGCGCCTCATCGCCCTCACCCACGTCCCGACCTTCGGCGGTCTCGTCAACCCGGCCGAGGAGGTCGGGGATATCGCCCGCCGGCACGGCATTCTCTATCTGCTCGACGCCTGCCAGTCGGCCGGCCAGATCGCCCTCGATGTCACCCATCTAGGCTGTCACATGCTCTCTGGCACGGGCCGCAAGTACCTTCGCGGCCCGCGCGGCACGGGCTTCCTTTATGTCGCCGATGGAATTCTCGATAACCTTGATCCACCCTTTGTGGAACTTGGATCGTCGGTCTGGAATGATGCTGAACGCTTTTCCTGGGTGCCCGGCGCGAAGCGTTTCGAATCGTGGGAGCGGTTCGTCGCCGGCCAGATCGGCCTCGGCGTTGCCATCCGCTATGCGCTCGACCTTGGCCTGCCTCGCCTGGAATCCCGCATTTCGGGGCTTGCAGCACAGCTTCGCCAGGAACTGGAAAAGCTTCGTGGTGTCAGCGTTCACGACAAGGGTCTTCGCAAATGCGGGATTGTCACCTTCAAGGTCGAGGGCGAAGATCCGCAGGAAACGAAGGATCGTCTTTCCCGCCAGTCGATCAACACATCCGTGACCAGCGCAACGTCATCGCAGATCGATTTGCCTGTGCGCGGCCTCGATTCCCTCGTTCGCGCCTCGCTTCACGCCTATAACACGGAAGAAGAAATCGCCCGTCTTCTCTCAGCGTTAGGCGGCTGAATCGAAAAGCACCCGCGGGTCGGCCTGACCGGCGGGTGCCTTGAAATACTTGTGCAATCGGTAATTTAGGAGCGAATGCGCTCCGACGGCTCGCGCATGGTGACCAGTTCTTCGGCCGCAGTCGGGTGAACCGCCATCGTCGCGTCGAAATCGGCCTTTTTCGCACCCATCTTCAGCGCGATGCCCAAAACCTGCGAAAGCTCGCCGGCATCCGGTCCCAGAATGTGAACGCCGAGCACCCGGTCACTGTCGGCATCCACGATAACCTTCATCAGCATTTTCTCGTCGCGGCCTGAAAGCGTGTGCTTCATCGGCCGGAACGATGCCCGGTAGATGTCGAGGTTGGCGTATTTCGCCTGGGCTTCTTCCTGCGTCATACCGACGGTGCCGATCTCGGGCTGCGAGAAAACAGCGGTGGGGATCAACTCATGATCCGCCGACCATGCCTTTTCGCCGAAGACCGTATCGGCGAAGGCATGCCCCTCGCGGATCGCCACCGGTGTGAGGTTGACGCGGTCGGTGACATCGCCCACGGCATAGATCGACGGCACGTTCGTGCGCGACTGCCCGTCAACGATGATCGCTCCGTTACGGTTGGTTTCAACGCCCGCCGCTTCAAGGCCGAGACCCGCAGTATTGGGCTTCCGTCCAATCGCGAACATGATCTTGTCGGCGGTTATCGCCTCGCCGAGCTTTGTCGTTCCGACCAGCCCTTCCGAAGTCTTTTCGATTGCAGTGAAAACATCGCCGCAAATGACGCGTATGCCCTTCTTTTCCATCTCCTCGTGCAGCGTCTTGCGAAGGTCCATGTCGAAACCGCGCAGGATTTCCTCGCCACGGTAGATAAGCGTGGTCTCCGCGCCCAGACCGTTGAAGATGCCGGCGAATTCGACCGCGATATAGCCGCCGCCAGCCACCACGATCTTCTTCGGGAAATCGGCGAGGTGGAAGGCCTCGTTCGAAGTGATCACATGCTCGCCACCCGGCATGTCCGGGTCGACATTCGGCGTGCCGCCTACGGCAACCAGAATGTAGCGCGCGGTGATCCTGCGGTCGTCGGCCATCAGCCTGACGGTATGCGCATCCTCGATCACGGCGCGGCTGTCGTGCAGTTCGACACCTGAACGCTCAAGATTCCGCCTATAGATACCCTCAAGACGGGTTATCTCCCGGTCCTTGGCGTCGACGAGCTTCTCCCAGTCGAAAGTCCGCTCGCCAACCGACCAGCCGAACCCTTCCGCATCCTCGAAGGTTTCGGAAAAATGCGAAGCATAGACAAACAGTTTCTTGGGTACGCAGCCCCGAATGACACAGGTCCCGCCATATCGGTACTCCTCTGCCACGGCAACGCGCGCGCCATAGCCCGCAGCGATGCGCGCGGCCCGCACGCCGCCCGAGCCACCTCCGATCACGAAGAGATCGTAGTCGAAATCCGCCATGTATGCCTCGTCTGTCGATTCAATGCCGCGGCCATCGCCACCGGTCAGGTATCAGTCGATATAGCCGCGCTCTTTGAGCTGTTCACGCGCCTGGGACACCATCTGTGTCGAGATACGGTCGCTCCACTGCTTGCCGGCGCCTACAGATAACGCCGTAAGTTCTTGCCCGATCTCAGAAAACTTTTGCCCTACCGGAGAATTGTAGAACTCCGCGATCTGATTCAGTTCCTCGATGGAAAACCGGCGAGCCCAGACCCGATAGATCGTGTTGTTCAACTGGGCACGCTGTTCAACCATCTCAAGCGCAATAGTGTTCACGACTTCGTCAATCTCGGCCGCAGCGCTCGGGTTGCTGCGCACGAAAAGCGTTCTCGTCTGATCTGCGATCAGCGGCAACATGTTGTCGTAAGTATCCAGCACCTTCGCCGCTTGAACCGCATTCTTGGCCGCTTGCAGGTGTTCGGGCGCGATTGCTTCCTGTTCCTGCTGCTGCGGTTTCTGCGCTTGTTGGGCATAGGCGGCGGTGCTGACAAACGCGAGGCATACAGTCGCCGCAAGTGCTGCCTTAAAGACTTTGACAGTCCCGTTGACCATCCCGATCTCCCTTTTCATTTGCCGGAGCACACTATCGGTCGCCGGCCCGGCATTTCGCTTACGTTTTGTAATTCAGATATCTTTCGGTTTCAGTCCGCTTCAGCGCGCCGCCTCGATCTTTCTTACGCCACCGTCTCCGGCAATATAGGCGCAAGCCGCTATTCCGAGGAAAAGTCCGTGATCGACCACTCCGGGCACGCGAAGCAACGCGTCGGACAGCGCATCGGGATCGGCTATGTGTCGCAAGTCCGCGTCAAGAATATGGTGACCGCCGTCCGTCACGAACGGATTTTGCCTGCCGCCGCGCAAGGAAAGCCGCGGCTCATAGCCGCAGGAAGAAAGCACGCGCGCCAAGGCGCGTTCGGTCGACCCGAGGCCGAAAGGCACCACTTCAACAGGAAGCGCAAACGCGCCGAGTTGCCGGACATGCTTTGAGCTGTCGGCAATCACGATCATACGTTTCGAAGCTGTCGCGACGATCTTCTCCCTTAGCAATGCGCCGCCACCGCCCTTGATCAGATTGAGGTTGTCGTCGAGTTCGTCGGCACCGTCGATCGTAAGATCCAGTTCCGGCAAATCCTCAAGCGTTGAAAGCCTAATTCCCTCTTCGCGCGAAAGTTTCGCCGAGCGCTCCGAGGTCGGCACGCCAACGATTTCCAGCCCCGCCCTGACGCGTTCACCGACAAGCCGGATAAAATGTTCCGCCGTCGATCCCGTTCCGATGCCGATCCGCATCCCGGCCTCGACTTCCTCCAACGCGGCCGCTGCCGCCTTGCGCTTTAGTTCGTCGCTCATTTGATCGTCCGACAATCGTTACTGACGCGGCTTTCGCCCCGCCTCTGCGAGCGGGGGTTTAGCATGGCAGCGTCACAGGGCAAAGCGCGGCTTTGCCGGTCTTCGAGCAGACCGTTATTCCGTGGGGCGTGATGGAGTTGTTAACCGGCGATTCAGTATATTTATCTAGGTTTTTCACCGCATCCGCATAGATTAGTGAAAATCGAGGCTCGAAATGCGCTTGTTCGCAAGAAAAAATGATCAAACCGGACAGAATGCGAAAAGTACAAAGGGCGAAACGAGCTTAAGTGTCGTTGAGTTAGAATCTGCTTTAAACGATCCCGGCACCGCTCATCGCGACCAGTTCTCACTGACGCTCGATCTGATCGAGGCGGATCTGCGAACCGCGGCCGGAAGCATCGCAGCCGGAGCTGGCGGTTTGCGCGGACGCATTGCTGAGCAACTCCAAAAGCTGTCGGAAATCCGCAATGATTCGCAGCTTCTACGCACCGAATCCGACGCCGCGAATGAAAATGCGCAATGCCTTGCGGATGCGATCGAGGAACTGGCCGCCGCGAGTGCGGAAATCGATACCCAGGTGAAGCAATCGAGCGCACTTGCCGAAGAGGCGCGAACCGTCGCCGATACCGCGAATTCCGGCGTGCAGGAACTCAAGACCGCGATCGACGATATCGCCGATGTCGTCAAGCTCATCTCGGACGTTGCCAAACAGACCAACCTGCTTGCGCTCAATGCAACGATCGAAGCCGCGCGCGCCGGCGAAGCCGGAAAAGGATTCGCCGTTGTCGCAAATGAGGTGAAATCGCTTTCGGTCGAGACGCAAAAAGCTACCGATGTGATCGTCGCGAATATCGAAAGGCTGCAGAAATCGGCCGAAACGAGCATTCAGGCCGTTGATCGCATCATCGAGGTAATCGGAGAAATCAGGCCCAATTTTTCCGCTGTCGCCGGCAGCGTTCAGCAGCAGGTTTCCACCACGCAGGAAATCGGCATGACCGCCCGCCAGACGGCGGAGTTCGTCCACGCGGTTGCGGAAAAGGTCGACGCTATCGTCAGCGCCACCGACCTGGCGGAGCGATCCGGCTCCGCGGCCGATGCCGCAAGCCAGGACATGACGGCGCTAAGTTCCGCGCTTAATCGCCGCTTCACGATGATGGTCCGCCAAAGCGCGATGGGCGACCGGCGCAAATATGATCGCTACCCTGTCGAGCGCAAGGCGACCCTTGTCCTGCAGGGTCGAACGATTCCGGCCAAAACACGCGATATTTCCGAAGGCGGCGTCCTCCTCTTGCCGGAAGCCGGGGCGAAACTTCGTCTGCCGGCATCGGGAACAGTCGAAATTTCGGACATCGGCGCGGTGGGCGTGCGTATTGTCGGCCAATCGGAAAACGGCCTGCACTGTGCCTTCGAGAACCCGGACGCAGCCACTCAGTCGGCCATAAGCGAAGTTATCGAGGGGATCGCCCGCGAATCCAAAGCGAAAATCGACCTCGCCCAGGAGACCGCTGCTCTCGCCTCCCAAGCGATGGAACGTGCGATTGCTGAACGACGGCTGACCCTCGAAGCTCTCTTCGACACAGATTATCGCACGATCGAAGGCACCAATCCGGTTCAGTTCGAGACGCGAGCGCTGAAGGTTCTCGACGAGATCCTGCCGCCGATCCAGGAAGAACTTTTCGCAAAGTCCGCACGGTCCGGCATGGCCTTTTGCGCGGCGGTTGACCGGAACGGCTACCTGCCGGTTCACAACAAGATCTATTCCAAGCCCCAAAACCCGGACGATCCGGCCTGGAACGCCGCCAACAGCCGCAACCGCCGGATATTCGACGACCGTGCAGGCCTTTGCGCGGCTCGCAACACTAGGCCCTTCCTGCTTCAGACCTATCCCCGCGACATGGGCAACGGCAATATCATCTGGATGAGCGAAGTTGACGCACCGATCATCATCCAGGGGAGGCACTGGGGTGGTTTCCGCACGGCCTACAAGCTCTGAATTCTACCCGCCTTCACGTTGTTGCGACCGAACGTCCGCTTGCGGTGCCGCGCGAAGGGCGGTAAGCCCACGACGTCCCGAACCGACGGAGAAACGCCGTGCCGCAGCCTGTGCTTGTATTCGATCTTGACGGAACCCTCATCGAGACGATCGGTGATCTGGCCGCGGCTATGAATCTTGCGCTTGAAGATGCCGGCCACAAGGCGATCGATCCCGAGCGCATAAGGTCGATGGTCGGCCATGGCGCGCGCAAGCTTATCGAACGCGGCCTTGAAGCCAACGGCGTGACCCCAGACGACGCCGTTATCGACCCGTTGTTCGACAGGTTCATCGACTATTATTCGGCCAATATCGCCGTCCACAGCCATCCGTATCCGGGGCTTTTAAGCGCCATCGAGCGGTTTCGCGAAGAAGGATGGGTCTGCGCGGTTTGCACGAACAAGCTGGAAGGTTTGTCGCGCCCGCTTCTCGACGCTCTCGACATGACGAAATATTTCGAGGCGATTGTCGGAGGCGACACATTCGAAAAACCGAAACCGGATGCAATGCCGGTTCTCGGCGCGATAGAGCGCGCGGGCGGCGACCCCTCGCGTTCCGTGATGATCGGCGATTCCCGCACGGACATCGATGCCGCGCGCGCCGCCGGCATTCCGGTCGTCGCCGTCACCTTCGGCTATACGCCGGTGCCTGTCACCGAACTTGGCCCCGACAAGGTGATTTCCCACTTCGACGAGCTTTATGATGCCGTCGCCTCTCTCGGTGAGGCGGTGCCGGCCGGCGTTTAACAAATCGCGAAAAGACAAGGCGCCGGAGGCAAGGCGGAAAACGGGGTTTTATGAGCTTCGCATCTCCGGCGCGGCCGCCCTTTTGTAGAGCGCCCTTCGTATCCGGTCCTTGAAGCGCACGTTACGGCCGTCAAGATGAGCCGCCGTTGCGGGATGCCCTAGTGCGCCGTAGACGTAACCCCCGCCAATCTGCCGGCAAATCCACCCCTCGACACCGCTTGCCCCCTTTCGCGAGGGATCGAGCAATGGCACCACCATCCTTCGGTAATAGTCGATCTCGACGATCTGCGGATTGTTCGAGCGCCCATTGATCCTGCACACCGGCAAGACCTCATCGCCTGCCTGCACCATGAAATGGTCATAGCCCCGAACCCGGTTGGCTCGCTTGTTGAATTTCAGATAATTGATCCCGAGGCGCCTCATGCCGGCGAGGATTTCATCGATCGAATGATCGATCCTCCGCCCCACGAAAACGAAGTCATGCTCCAGTTGGATCGCATAGGGCGCTTCGCACATCTCGATCGACTTTATGAATCCCGACGCCAAACCCGTCGTTTTCACGACCTCAACATTCACACCGGGCAGGCCACCGCGAATCGCATCCGCCCACGCATCGAAGTGCGACGGATTCGGGTTCGGGTCCACGAACGCCCGAATGACGACGCCGTCGCGATTCCGCAGGCAGAATGTGTCGAGGCAGGAACGAACCGCGAGCGGCGCCAGGCATCGCCCGATATCCGTCGAGGCTACATTCGAGAAGACATTCACATTGAGAAAGCCGCTTGGCATCAAGCCTGGACTCACGTTACGAAATAACAATGATAGCGCAACGGAAGAATACACTCTTCAACTGTAACTTCACAACGTCGCGGGCCGAAACCGGTGGGATTTACGAGACCTTTATCGTCCTCACGCGGGAACGGTCATAGAGAATGAAGGACAGATGCTCAGTACAAATCGTTACATCCGAAGACGATGCGCCTACGCAATGCGTCAATAATGTAACAACCCGCATAAAACCGGAAAGGCGCCAATGACCGTTGGAAACGGATTGTGATCCGCTCTCGGTCCGCGAACTCACGGCGCGTGGGGTGAAATGATCCCGCCTCTGGCGGGCAGTGTACGAGCTTAAAAAGCGAGAATATCGCCATGATGAACAAGCGGCGCAGGTATTTCTACCACCTTAAGTTCAATACTTTGAATTTCTTTGATTCAGACGAGAAATTGGAGAAGGAAGTATCGAAGCTCAATGACAGAATAAATATTTTCTGCATTACATCGGGCCGTTCCGGCTCCGGCACCATGTATCGCATCTGGGATAGCCTGCAAGGTGTGGATGCCTCCCACGAGCCGAAGCCCAATTTCCACAAGGTTATGCGCAGCGCGCAGAAAAACCCCAAATGGGCAAGGGATTTTCTCCGCTGGGAGAAATTCCCGGCGATGCTCCGTTCTCACGCCAAGGCTTACGTCGAGACGTCGCACCTTTTTTGCAAGGCCTTCATCGAACCGGCGCTGGAATTCGGCTTGCGCCCCTCGTTCATTACCTTGCGAAGGGATCCGCGTGCGATAGCCATCTCGCATCTGATGCTCCGCACGATACCCGGGCGCACCTGGGGTGGTCAGGCCTTTTGTCTGTCTCCCCAGGATAGCGTATTCCTCTCCGTGGAAGATTGGGAAGGGCTTACGGATTACCAGCTCTGCTACTGGTACGCGCTCGAAATTCAGAAGCGCCAGGCCGTTTACGAAAAAATCCTTCCCCAAAAGGGCCTTCAGAATTTCTCGATCACCACCAGGGAACTGAACGACATCGACCGCGTGACGGAAATGGTGGAAACGCTGGCCGGCGACGCCATTACTCCCGATACGAAACGCCTTTCCACCGTTGTCGGGCAGCTTTACAACCACCGTAGGGGCAGTGGGGCCCGCACGCCGGATATAGACTTTGACCGTGAGGAATCGGAACTTGAAAGGCGCCTGGCGGCGACTGAAAAGACACTTGTGCTGTAAGGCCGCCTCACCCAGTCTATTTTTGACGCCACGACGAAAGCATCGCCAAAGAGCGCCGGAGAGTAACAAGACACCGCAAGGCGGGTTTTCCACCCCGGGCGTGGGTGAAAAATATACAGAGTTACCAACGATGTATGAAGCCGCGTTCCCAATGACACCCGAATTTCTCAATTACCTGTTGCCTAACCGACTGACCTATAATAGATAACCGCGACAACTCGAATGCTGACGGGCGATTAGCTCAGCGGGAGAGCGTTCCGTTCACACCGGAAAGGTCACTGGTTCAATCCCAGTATCGCCCACCATCCCCCACCCTTGGAACTCGATAACCTGCAGCAGCCGGATAGTGATTTTGCGTGCGCTCTTCCGATTCACCGGAATTTGTCGGCTTTTGCGCTCGCACACTCCCGCCCAGAGCCGCCGGTCTCGCGAAAGGTTTTGCTGCCCGCTCGGGATCGAAGCCGTGCGTGACAGCTAGGGCGGTCAGCCGGATAATTCGCTTTTTACCCCTGCTTTATCCCCAAACCGCTTGCCCTGAAGTTCTTCGAGCGGCATATGAGTGTATAGGCACGCATGAATTCAGCGCGGACGGACATCCTGTGACATGACGAAGATCTTTTGTGTCGGGCTCCCGAAGACGGGCCTATCGAGCCTTCTGGCGTTTATGTTCGAAAACGGGTTCGACGCTTTCGGAAAGAGCCATACCCTGAGCAAATACTATTATGACTGGCGGCTTGACGAGATGGCCCGGTTTTACGATCAGGGCGAATACCATTGCGACGTTCCGACGCCTTTCGCCTATGAAGCCCTGTTTGAACGCTACGGTTCGGACGCAAAATACATCCTGACCACCAGGAAGGACGCCGAAACCTGGTACGCGAGCATGCTTCGCCACAACACCTACGCCCACCCTTTGAAACACAAGCAGAAACGCTTCTTCGGAACGCATTTCCCGCATGGTTTCGAAGCCGCCTACTTGGATTTCTATAGTCGACACAACGGTTCCGTCGCCGATTTCTTCGAGAAAAAAACGCCGGCCAATTTCATGATCATGCGGACGGGGTCCACTCTCGATCTTGATGCCCTTTGCGACTTCATTGGCATTGAACCGGCGCGCAGGGTCTATCCGAAGGCGAATGTCAGCGGTACGCGCGAGGAATCTTCCTCCGATGCGTTCAAGCGCCGGTTCAACGGGTTCGTGCAGCCGCTTTACGGTCGAATCTGCGCGCGGCTCTATCCCGATGCCGTATTGAAGCCCCGTTATATAAAGTCTTTTTCGAACTGAAACCCGACCGGATACGAGCTGCATGCAGCTCCGCCCAATATACAGGCAGGCATCCTCCGCCAGATGCGGCAAGGCCCCGTGCCCGCCACATAAGGATCTACATTTAAAATCATCCGATTCTTCCGGCTAGACCTGCTGTGGGAAAGAAAGGCGCGCCGCTTTTCCGCTTGAACCACCGGCGACGCACGGTGATGCCATACCGATTGGCGTGTTCATGCCTTCGTGATTGCCCCGATAGCACAATTTGCGCGAAACAATTCCCTCTTTCTTGATGAATATAGATGTATATCTTAAAAAGAATTCGAACAACGTCCGAGAAATTTCGAATTATACCTTAAAAGCTCAAATTGACCGCTCCGGCGAGCAATTCTTTGCGAAGAAAAAGACGGATTTAATGCGCGCGCCCTGTCGAACGCGCGATTTCCCTAACCGTGTGAGGTTCGACTGGCTCCTTCACGAAGAATACAAACACTTACCAATTTTTTTCTTCATTTTTCGAGTTGTTGAAATTGAGTTATAAGTATGGCAACTTGCAAAACTCTGATTTTTATTTGACAAATGGCTGTATAGCCCGCATTGATGAATAATAAAAATAAGACCTTCCGGCGTTTCGAAATGCGGGTGCGGAATATGGCTGGCAGTGTGCGGACATCCGAGCGGCAGCGTATCGCTCTGGTTCTTCTCGACAATTTCTCGATGATCGCCTTTTCGTCGATTATCGAACCTCTTCGCCTTGCCAATCGGCTGATCGGCGATGATTTCTACGAGTGGAAGACCTATTCGATCGCGGGCAGCGAAGTCTCGGCCAGCAATGGCTGCCGGGTTTCCGTCGACGGTTCGATCGAAGAGCTCGATGACGCGGATATTACGCTGCTTTGCGCGGGCGTCGATGTCGAGCGCATCCCCCTCAGTCGGGAGCTTGGCATCCGTCTCCGGCGGCTGAATGCGCGTGGCCGCACCTACGGCGCGGTCTGCACCGCCTCCTACGTGCTTGCGCGCTACAACCTTCTCGAAGGCAGGCGCTGCACGATCCATTGGGAAAATCTCCGCTCCTTCCGGGAGGAATTCCCGGATGTGGAAGTTTCCGCCGATATCTTCGCGATCGACCGCAACTGCATTACATGCGCCGGCGGCATGGCCGCACTCGACATGATGCTGCGCGTGATCGCGATACAGCATGGTGCCTATCTCGCGCATGAGATCGCCGAGATGGCGCTATACCACAACATCCGCTCCGGCGAATCGGCACAGCGTCACGACCTCGAAACGCGAACGGGCATCTCCAACACCAAGATTCTCGACGCGATCCGCATCATGGACCTGCACATCGAGGATCCGCTTTCCTGCCAGCAGCTTGCCATGACGGTGAACCTGAGCCCGCGACAGCTTGAGCGACTGTTCCGCCGTCATTTCGACTGCACGCCCGGTCAATATTACCTGAAACTCCGGCTAGAGACCGCGCGCGATCTCCTCCGGCGGACCAATCGCGCCGTGCTCGACGTGGCGATCGCCTGCGGATTCGCGTCCACCTCGCATTTCACGAAATGTTATCGGGAGCGGTATGGCTGCACGCCGACCGAGGAGCGACAGAACTACTTCTGGGCGCAGGGAAGCCGGCGCAATTCGAACACGACCGCGCGCGCCGCCTCCCGCTGACCGGCTGCCGCATTTTCACATTCCAATGAAAAAGGCGCGGAAATCACCGCGTCTTTTTCATTTTTCACGGCCCTTTTCCCAAAGCTTCCCGCATGGGTCGAATGCGTAGCAGCAGACGTCGGATTCTCAACAGTCCGCTTGCAATCCCTCCCCTAGCCTCCCAAACAAATCGGCGGCAGAGTTCATCCGGCTGCAATTCGGGCCTCTGCGATACGTTTTTCGGGAGAGACAGGCAATGGCGAGCGACATTGAAATTGCAAGGGCCGCATCGATGCAGCCCATTAACGAAGTTGGCGAGAAACTGGGCATACCGCCCTCCGCGCTCGAAAACTACGGCAAGACGAAAGCGAAGGTTCGAGCCGATTATATCGAGACGCTGAAAGACAAGCCGGACGGCAAGCTGATCCTCGTCACCGCCATCAACCCCACACCCGCCGGCGAAGGCAAGACGACGACGACCGTCGGCCTCGGCGACGGTCTCAATCGCATCGGCAAGAAAGCGGCGATCTGCCTGCGCGAACCCTCGCTTGGCCCGTGCTTCGGCATGAAAGGCGGCGCAGCAGGCGGCGGCTATGCCCAGGTGGTGCCGATGGAGGACATCAACCTCCATTTCACGGGCGACTTTCACGCCATCACCTCGGCGCACAACCTGCTTTCGGCCCTTATCGACAATCACATCTACTGGGGCAATACGCTTGAAATCGATCCGCGCCGCGTCGTCTGGCGCCGCGTGATGGATATGAACGACCGCGCGCTGCGCCAGATCGTCTGTTCGCTTGGCGGCGTGGCGAACGGTTTCCCGCGCGAGGCCGGCTTCGACATCACGGTCGCGTCGGAAATCATGGCGATTCTCTGCCTTGCCGATGATCTTGACGACCTGCAGCGCCGCCTCGGCGATATCATTGTCGGCTACCGTCGCGACAAAACCGCCGTGACGGCGCGCGATCTCAACGCCGACGGCGCGATGACGGTGCTTCTGAAGGAAGCCATGCAGCCGAACCTGGTGCAAACGCTTGAAAACAACCCGGCCTTCATCCACGGCGGACCATTTGCCAATATCGCCCACGGCTGCAACTCCGTAATCGCCACAAAGACGGCGCTGAAGCTTGCGGATTACGTAGTGACGGAAGCCGGTTTCGGCGCGGATCTGGGTGCGGAGAAATTCTTCGACATCAAATGCCGCAAGGCCGGGCTGGAGCCTTCCGCTGCCGTTATCGTGGCTACGATCCGCGCGCTGAAGATGAACGGCGGGGTGAAGAAGGACGATCTTGGCGCGGAAAGCGTGACGGCCGTCAAGCAGGGGTGTGCGAACCTCGGCCGCCATATTGACAACGTGAAGCAGTTCGGCGTGCCGGTCGTTGTGGCGATCAACCATTTCAGCGGCGATAGCGAAGCCGAGATTGCGGCGGTGAAGGCCTATGCGTCTGAACACGGCGTGGAAGCGGTTTTGTGCCGCCACTGGGCCGACGGCTCCGCCGGCACCGAGGAACTGGCGGCAAAGGTCGTTCAACTGGTCGAAAACGGCGGCGCCCAGTTCGGTCCGCTTTATTCGGACGACATGCCGCTGTTCGAAAAGATCCAGACCATCTGCCGCCGCATCTACCGCGCGGACGATGCCGCGGCCGACAAATCCGTTCGCGACCAGTTGAAGAAATGGACGGAGGACGGCTTCGGCAACCTGCCGATCTGCATGGCCAAGACGCAGTATTCCTTCTCCACCGATCCGAATCTGCGCGGCGCGCCGACAGGCCACATCGTGCCGATCCGCGAAGTTAGGCTGTCGGCAGGGGCTGGCTTCATCGTCGTCATCTGCGGTGAGATCATGACGATGCCAGGCCTTCCGAAAGTACCTTCGGCCAATCACATCCGCCTGGATGAGGCCGGCCAGATCGAAGGCCTGTTCTGAAGGCGGACTCGTTTCGGAAATCTCCCGCCCGTCATGCGGGCGGGGGATTAATTGACGTATTTACGTTACGATACATATCGACGGTTTTTTGCCTGGGAATGCCAAGGCTGTCGCTGTGGCGACCTGGCATGTCGCTTTGAAGATATTACGGATGGGCGGCTGACTTCAAAGTATTAGGTAGAAAACCGGATTCTTCGCTGAGAGGCCATCTCGATGGCCCTCGCCAAGAAGCCGGGATGCTGTCAAGCGGCCGGACTTGCCCCCGCCGTGAAGTGGTGGAGAGCAAGCCTTTTGGCGTGCATGGAGTGATTAATGTCCGACGAAGAACTCGATCTCCGGTCCCTCTCCGACGAAGAACTTGTCGAGCAGATGCATGACGACCTTTACGACGGCCTAAAGGACGAAATCGTCGAAGGCGTCGAAATCCTGCTTGAGCGCGGCTGGACGCCCTACAGGATTCTCACCGATGCTCTCGTTGAAGGCATGCGTATCGTCGGCATAGATTTTCGCGATGGCATTCTCTTCGTGCCGGAGGTACTTCTGTCCGCCAATGCCATGAAGGCGGGAATGGGGCTGCTTCGTCCGCTTCTGGCCGAAACCGGCGCGCCCAAGGTCGGCAAGATGGTGATCGGCACGGTCAAGGGCGACATTCACGACATCGGCAAGAACCTCGTTTCCATGATGATGGAAGGCGCCGGCTTTGAGGTAATCGACATCGGCATCAACAACCCGGTCGAAAACTACCTGGCGGCAATCGAGGAGCACCAACCCGACATCCTCGGCATGTCTGCCCTGCTGACCACCACCATGCCCTATATGAAGGTGGTCATCGACACATTGATCGAGAAAGGAATACGTGACGATTACGTCGTTCTCGTCGGCGGTGCGCCGCTCAACGAGGAGTTCGGCAAGGCGATCGGTGCTGACGCCTATTGCCGCGACGCCGCAGTCACGGTGGAAATCGCCAAGGACCTGATGATGCGCAAGCACAACCAACTGGCCAGGGGAGCCTGACGGGATGACGGCCGAAGCGTGGACCGCATCGATGTCGGGCGGCGATGCCCCGATCGTCGGCGATGCGGCCACGCGCGTGCTCATTATCGCCTGTGGCGCACTAGCGCGCGAAGTGCTTGCGATAATCGAACAGAACGGCCTGAAGCATGTCGATCTTCAGTGCCTTCCGGCCCAATTGCACAACCGGCCGCAGAAAATTCCCTCCGCCTTGCGCAACGCGATCCGCACCGCCAAGCAAAGTTATGGCAAGATCCTCATCGGCTATGGCGATTGCGGAACGGGCGGCGAGATCGATCGCCTGATCGAGGAAGAAGGCGTCGAGCGGATCGCCGGCGCGCATTGCTACGCGTTTTTCACTGGCCTTGAAGCTTTCGACGAAGAGGCGGAACGTGAGCTTGGCACCTTTTATCTAACGGATTTCCTTGCCCGTCATTTCGAAACACTGGTGATCCGCCCGCTCGGGCTCGATTCCAATCCGGAACTTCGAGACCTGTATTTCGAGCATTACACACGCCTGCTTTACATTGCTCAGACCGAGGATGCCGAATTGGAAGAGCGCGCCCGCCAGGCCGCCCTCCGTCTCGGCCTTCGCTTCGAAAAGCGTTTCACGGGCTACGGCCTGCTCGACGAATTCCTGCGCCGATCCTGACGCCGCAGACGGCTATTTCTCCAAAATATCGCATATACGACTTGGCGCGCAGGCGCCATGCCAGACTTTCTGCACGGAAATACTAGGGTCTTGAGTAAAAGCCGAAATCACGACGTCGCTTTTTCGATTGCGGATGTCGTGTGAAGGCCGACCCGAAATGCATGCGCAGGCATGATGGCCCGACAATTCGGAGCGAAGGAATGGCAGACAGAATCGTCGTCTTTTGGCGGGACATCCCGGCACAGGTTCTGGTGAAGGCGGGCCGCAAGTCCGCACGCCGCGAACTGCCGGAGCGTTTCATCCAGGCGATAGATCGCTGCGCGATGAAGGTGGGTGCGCGGGATACCGACGCCTATCTTGCCGAGTGGCGGCGCGGCGAGCCTCATTCCGTAAGCGACGATCTTGAGATGGAAGCCGACGCGGCCCTGGCAGAGCTTGAAGCCGCGTTCCCGACCGAGCGTTTGAAGACGCTCGTCGAAAACGGAGGGTTCGAACATGCCTGACACCCGCCTCAACGCCCAGGGGCTTATCGCGGCTTCCACGGAAGTCTCCCCGCGCCAGGTTCTGGAAAAGCCGGAAAACCTGGGTTTTCTGCCGAAGTTGACGCGAGCCTATATCACCGACCTCGGCAACGCGAGTGAGGACGATATCGTGCTTGCTGCACGGCGGGTTCATGAAGCTGGTCTCGTGCCCGTGCCGCATATGGCCGCGCGCCGTTATCCGAGCGTTCAGGCTTTCGACCGCCGCATTCGCCGTCTCGTTGGCGAGGCCGGCGTGCGCGAGGTGCTGACGATCGCGGGCGAAGCGGAAAAGAGCGGCCCCCTCACCTCCTCCGTCGCGTTGATCGAGACCGGGCTTTTCGACGAGCTTGGCATCGAAAGCATCGGCGTTGCCGGCCATCCGGAAGGCGCGCCTGCGATCCCGCGCGACACGATCCGCGCATTCCTTGCCCGCAAGCACGAACTTGCCGCGGAAAGCGATGCGCATTTCCACATCGTCACGCAGTTCGGCTTCGATCCGCATGCCGTCAGCGTCTGGCTCGACGAGCTCCAGGCCTGGGGCAACAAGTTCCCGGTGCATGTCGGCGTGGCCGGTCCCGCCAAACTGACGACGCTAATGAAATATGCCGCTTTCGCCGGCATCGGCAATTCCATCGACTTCCTGAAAAAGCGCGGCGGCGCCGTCGTCTCCATGCTGTCGGGCTACGATCCGGAAACGATGGTTCGCCCGCTGGAAGCGCGCATCGAAGCACGCCCCGACACTCAACTGGAGCAGATCCACGTCTACCCCTTCGGCGGCATCCAGAAGACGTCCGAATGGCTGGTGTCGCGCGGTAGCTGGTCCTTTCAGACCCACGCCCCTCTACCCAAGGCCTACGAGGTAGCTCAATGACCCGTACCATCGTCGCGTCCGCCAAGAAGGAAATCGCAATCGGCTTCGACCAGCCGTTCTGCGTGATCGGCGAGCGCATAAACCCGACCGGCCGCAAGAAGCTTGCTGCTGAAATGGCCGAGGGCAATTTCGAGACGGTGGTCAAGGACGCTCTCGAACAGGTTGCCGCCGGCGCAACCATGCTCGACGTCAACGCGGGCGTGACGGCGGTCAATCCTAACGAGACGGAGCCGCCGCTTCTCGTCAAGACGCTCGAGATCGTGCAGGATCTCGTCGACGTGCCCCTGTCGATCGACAGTTCGGTGACGGCGGCGATCGAAGCGGGTCTCAAGGTCGCCAAGGGTCGCCCGCTTGTCAATTCCGTGACGGGCGAGGAAGAAAAGCTCGAGGCGATCCTGCCGCTTATCAAGAAATACAATGTACCCGTCGTTGCGATTTCAAACGACGAGACAGGCATTTCCGAAGACCCGGACGTGCGTTTCGAGGTGGCGAAAAAGATCGTCCAGCGTGCCGCTGACTACGGCATCCCCGCGCATGATATCGTGGTCGATCCGCTGGTCATGCCGATCGGTGCGATGGGCACCGCCGGCCAACAGGTCTTCCGCCTGCTTCGCCGCTTGCGCGAGGAACTGAAGGTCAACACCACCTGCGGCCTGTCGAACATTTCCTTCGGCCTGCCGCATCGCCATGGCATCAACGCTGCCTTCATCCCGATGGTGATCGCCTCCGGCATGACCAGCGCCATCATGAATCCCTGCCGCCCGCAGGAAATGGAGATGGTCCACGCAGCGAACGTGCTGAACGGCACGGACCCGAACTGCACCAACTGGATCATGACCTATCGCGATCATGGGGCGGCGGCTTCCGCCGGAGCGCCGGGGGCAACCGATGCAGGCGCCGGGCGGCGCCGGGGCGGGCGTGAATCAAGGCGGCGCGCGCAAGCATAAGCCTGTACATTATGACAGTGACGCAAAAACTCGCGAAAGTCGTATTCCAGCCGAGCGGCCGGCGGGGGCAATTCCCCGTCGGCACGCCCCTGCTCGATGCCGCCCGTTCGCTGGGCGTTTACGTTGAATCCGTCTGTGGCGGGCGCGCCACCTGCGGGCGTTGCCAGGTAAGCTGCTCGGAAGGAACCTTCGCCAAGGAAGGTATCGTCTCCTCGCCCGGCAACCTCGGCGAGGTCACAAGCGCGGAAGCCCGCTACAAGGAAATTCGCGGCCTTGCGCCGGACCGTCGCCTGTCGTGTCAGGCTACCGTCCAGGGCGACATGGTCATCGACGTGCCGGCGGAAGCGCAGACCAACCGCCAGATCGTGCGCAAGCGCGCGGAAAACGTCCGCATTCCGGTAGACAGCACGGTATCGCTCGTCACCGTCACCATTGCCGAACCGGACATGGAGGTGCCGCGCGGCGATGCGGACCGT
The DNA here is from genome assembly GCF_013266695.1 of Hongsoonwoonella zoysiae. Taxonomy (GTDB): domain Bacteria; phylum Pseudomonadota; class Alphaproteobacteria; order Rhizobiales; family Stappiaceae; genus Hongsoonwoonella; species Hongsoonwoonella zoysiae. The sequence goes on along the minus strand of NZ_JABRXF010000002.1, from coordinate 354,294 downwards.
CTTCTGGATGCGTTGAAGGAAAAGACGGGCCTTCAGGATCTCACGGTCGATTTTTCTGTCCTGCGCTTTGTACAGGGAACACTACGCACCGGCCGCTGGACCGTCACCGCCGCCATCTGGCAAGACGATACCGCGCGCCCCGCTGTCATCGCCCTTTGGCCCGGCGAAAAACGCACGGCGTACGGCATGGCGGTCGACATCGGTTCCACGACCATTGCCGCCCATCTTTGCGACCTGACGAACGGGCGCACCGTCGCCTCGGCCGGCACGTCGAACCCGCAAATCCGCTTTGGCGAAGACCTTATGTCGCGGGTCTCCTACTTACAGATGAATCCGGACCGTCAGCCGGACCTCACAAAAGCCGTACGCGACGCGATCAATTCGCTCGTGCAGAAGCTGGTCGATGACATCGGCGCGAAGCGCAGCGACATCCTGGATGCCGTCTTTGTCGGCAATCCGATCATGCATCACCTCTTCCTCGGCATCGACCCGACGGAACTTGGCGGTGCGCCATTCGCACTTGCCGTATCCGATGCGGTCCACACCCGCGCAATTGATCTCGATCTCGATCTGAATCCCGGTGCAAGGGTTTATACCCTGCCCTGCATCGCCGGCCATGTCGGTGCGGATGCCGCCGCCGCCACGCTTTCCACCGCGCCTTATGACAGCGATCCGATTACGCTCATGGTGGATGTCGGCACGAATGCCGAGATCATTCTCGGCAACCGGCAGCGTGTGCTTGCCGCAAGTTCGCCGACGGGACCGGCCTTCGAAGGGGCGGAAATCTCCTGCGGGCAGCGCGCGGCTCCCGGCGCGATAGAGCGCATCCGCATCGATCCGCAAACGCTTGAACCGCGATTCAAGGTGATCGGCGCCGACCCATGGTCGGATGAGGAGAATTTCGCGGAGGCCGCCGAATATGTCGGTGTTACCGGCATTTGCGGCTCCGGCATTATCGAGGCTGTGGCCGAGCTTTACATGGCCGGGATCATCACCACAGACGGTTTGATCGACGGTTCGCTTGCCGCGAAAAGCCCGCGCATCGTCCAGAACGGGCGCACGTTCGAGTATCACATTACCGATATAACGACGCCCATTTCCATTCGGCAGACGGATATTCGCGCCATCCAGCTTGCCAAGGCCGCCCTTTATGCCGGCGTAAAGCTGTTGCAGGATAAGCTCGACGGCGCACCGATTGAGCGTATCCGCCTTGCCGGCGCTTTCGGCAGCTACATCGACACAAAATACGCGATGATCCTCGGCCTCATTCCAGATTGCGAGCTTGAGAATGTCTCAGGCATCGGCAATGCGGCCGGCACCGGCGCACGCATCGCCCTCGTCAATCGCTCAAAGCGCCGCGAGATCGAGCGCGTGGTGCGGGAAATCGAGAAGATCGAAACGGCGCTCGAACCGAAGTTCCAGGAGCATTTCGTCAACGCCATGGCGATCCCGAACAAGATCGACCCGTTCGAGAAACTCCGCGCTTCCGTGACGCTTCCGCAACCCAGGGCGATGGACGAAGAGGATGCGCCGGATGATGGTGGTCGCCGCCGCAGGCGGCGTCGGGGGTAGAGTGGCCCCCGCCCTGGCCGGCCGTCATCCCGTGCGCAGTGCGATGCGAAGCATTGCGCTGCAGACGCGGGATCCATGGTTTCAAACGCGATGTAGGCTCGGACGGATGCCGGATCTGCGCAGCAACATTGCATGCTGCAGCGCGTCCGGCATGACGACAGCATGCGTCCCGCCATCATGAGTAGTCGCCCTATCCCGGTATCCTCCGCGAACACCTGCCTTGCCCTACCTTCCGCGTGGAAGGCGGCGGTCGCCGCTTTTTGGGGCAATTAGGGCGGTAAATCTAGCGGCTCGGATCCGTCCTGAGCGCCAGTCTGGCCTCTTCAAGGGGAACGATCTCCCCTGCCTCATCCACTAATGCAACATGAAGCCGTCGACCGCTCTTCCCACTGACAACCTCCACCGGTGATTCACTTGCACTGGCGTATTTTTCACCCCATTGCGTCAAGGCAAGCATTGTCAGCGCCAGATCCCTCCCGGCATCCGTAAGCGCATAGGCATAGCGAACCCGTTCGCCCGGCTCCTGATATGGCTGGCGCGTCATCAATCCGCTCTCGACGAGCTTGCGGAGCCGATCCGACAGCATGGAGCGCGGCACGTCGAGATCGACGCGCATATCGTCAAAACGCTGCACCCCGTAAAAGGCTTCGCGAAGCACGAGAAGCGTCCACCGGTCACCGACGATTTCGGTCGCCAGCGCCATCGGGCATTCCTCTTTCGGAACCGCCGCTCGATGCCTGATTTCCGTCCGACCATCTGAGTTTGACATTTGGAACCAGATAACTGAAAACGGTCTGAGTTCATAATTCGAACTTAATAAAGGTGGAATGATCATGGAAGGCAACAGGATCGAAGCGGATCCGCTGACCGATTTCGAAGTCCGGCGGATCACGTTGGACGGTACTACCAAACGTGTCTATGTCTCGGGACAAGGGCCAGCCGTGATCATCATGGCCGAAATGCCCGGAATCAGTCCCCGCATCGCGCGTTTCGGGCGCTGGGTCCGGGAGGCGGGCTTTACCATTTTCATGCCGTCCTTGTTCGGGCCGGATGGCACGGTTCCGAGCGCGGATGAAGGGGCCGCGGTTTTCAGGCGCGCCTGCATCAGCTTTGAGTTTCATGCGCTCGCAGGGAAAGGAGCAAGCCCTGTCACTGAATGGCTGCGCGCCCTCGCAAGGCACGCACACACGGAATGCGGAGGGGAAGGTGTTGGCGCAATCGGCATGTGCTTTACCGGAAACTTCGCGCTTTCAATGATGCTGGAGCCGAAGGTGCTCGCACCGGTCGTCGCACAACCTTCGCTTCCGCTTGATGATCCCGAAGGCCTTGAAAGTTCTCCGGAGGAGCTGGCTGCTGTCCGCCGGCGTCTGGAAAAGGAAAACCTGACCGTTCTCGCTTATCGTTTCGAGGGAGACCAGATTTGCAAGGCGCAGCGGTTTGCGGCCTATTCCAAGGCGTTGGGGCCGGGTTTCAAGCCCCGCACGCTGCCGGACAGCGCGGCAAATGCCAGCGTCGATCCGTTTTTCAAAAAACACGTGCCTTTCCCGCATTCGGTATTCACGCAGCATCTCATCGACGAGGCAGGCCAACCAACTCTGGAGGCACGGGACGAAATCCTTGCTTTCTTCAAGCAGCGCCTGTTCTCGGCTTGCTCAGTCGGAAGTAATTAAAAATTTCACCTTCTCCCAGAACAGCCTCGGTGAGGTGAGGAACTGCGCAGGCAACATTCCGGCAAGCGATCACTTACCTACACAATGGATGGGAGGTACGGGCGGTTTTTATACCGTCCCTATCCTCGCCTCCGCCGCGACCGCCTGCCTTCTCCATCTCCGCCCGTCGAGGGAGGAGCGACAAGCGGGCCGATTTCCGCCGTGATACGCCCGATGTCCGGGCGGGTCTCGGCCTTGTGCGTATCCATGGCCTTGCGCATGGCGGCGATATGTTCGGCGGAGGTGCCGCAGCATCCGCCGATAATCTTCACGCCCGCGTCCATCGCCAGTTCGACATAGCGCGCCATCAGGTCCGGCGTACCGGTATAAACCACCTCGTCACCCCGGATCTGGGGAATGCCGCAGTTCGCCTTGGCGATCACAATGGCATCCGGGTTCGCCTCGGTGATTTCAAGCATCGCCGCCAGCAGATCGGATGCGCCAACCCCGCAGTTGGAGCCGAAGGCAACCGGCTCGCAGACGAATTGGCTAGCAAGATCCCCCATGCCCTTGGGCGAAAGGCCCATCATCGTCTTGCCCGCCGTATCGAAACTTGCCGTCACGACGAAAGGCATGTCGCATTTCGCCGCCGCTTCCGCCGCCGCCTTCATTTCATCCGGAGACGACATGGTCTCGATCCAGGCAACATCGGCTCCCTCTTCCTTGAGGGCCGCGATCTGCTCGGCGAAAGCCTCGACAGCGTCTTCATACGTAAGCGCGCCAAGGGGCGCCAACAATTCCCCCGTCGGGCCGACGGAACCCGCGACTATCACCGGGTGATCGGCAGCTTCCGCCACATTGCGGGCGATTGCCACGCCCGTCTTGTTGAACTCCGCCACCCTGTCTTGAAAATTATGCAGCTTCAGCCGGTGCCTGTTCGCGCCGAAGGTGTTGGTCAGGATGATGTCCGATCCCGCCTTCACGAAGGATTCGTGCAGCGCCCGCACCTTGTCGGGCTGCGTGACGTTCCACTCCTCCGGCGGATCGCCGGACGTCAGCCCCATGGCGAAGAGGTTTGTGCCCGTCGCGCCATCGGCAAGCAGCATACCCTTTTCCCGGATAAGGTCCTGAAGGCTCGGCACGTGAGTTCTCCTGCAAAACGCCCCGCAGGCAAAGCAAGCTGCGGGCTTCCCGGAACTCGTAATATGGAAAACCCCGGCTGCAAAGCATCGCAATTGCGAACTTCACAACCGGGGCGAAAATCTTTTCGCGTGGCGTGTTGTCAGGCGCGCAGTGCTTCGTTCTCCGGATCGAACGGGCTTTCGGGGATCACCGTCGCGCGGTGCATCTTGCCAAGTATCTTGATCTCAAGCTTCGTTCCGACTTCGGCAAGATCCGGATGCACCATCGCAAGGGCAAGGCTCTTGCCAAGCCGCCATCCGTAACCGCCCGACGTTGCGCGGCCAACGAGTTCGCCACCGCGGTAAATCGCCTCGTTACCGCGCGCATCGGCATCGGTTACGTCGTGAACCTCCATCGTCACGAACTGCCATCTGAAGCCTCGCTCCTTCCAGGCTTCCAGGCCCGCCTTGCCAAGGAAGTCTTCCTTGTCGAGGCGCACAAACCTGTCGAGCCCGCTCTCAAGCGCGGAATACTCGATCGAAAGTTCGCGCGGGATCAGGCGGTAGGATTTCTCAAGCCGCATGGAATCCATCGCCCGGATACCGAACGGCTTGATGCCGAATTCCGCACCCGCCTCCATAAGGAGATCGAAGATCGTGTTCTGCATCTCGATCGGGTGGTGGAATTCCCAGCCAAGTTCGCCGACGAAGTTGACGCGAAGCGCGTCGGCCATCGCATGGCCGATGCTGATGCGCTTGCCGGTAAGCCAGGGGAACGCCTTGTTGGAAAGATCAGCATCCGTCAGCTTTGCGAGCACGTCGCGCGATTTCGGCCCGGCCAGCACCAGCACGCCGTAGGCTGTGGTTACGGGCGTGAAACGCACCGAACCGTCCGCCGGAAGCAGCTTTTGCAGGATGTCATGGTCGTGCCGTTCGTACGCGCCGGCGGAGACGAGGTAGTAGCTCTGCGGCCCCGTCTTGTAGACGGTGAACTCGGATTTCACGCCGCCGTATTTCGTCAGGAGATGGCAGAGGCCCACGCGACCGATTTTCTTGGGGATCTTGTTGGCAAGAATGCTTTCAAGCCAGCTTTCGGCGCCCGGTCCCTTGATCGTGCATTTGGCGAAAGCCGACATATCGAGAAGACCGACGTTTTCATGCACATTCCGGCATTCCTTGCCAACATGCTCGAAATAGTTGGAGCGGCGGAAGGAGTATTTTTCCACGATCCGCCCGTCATCGAGCGCCGGCGAATGGTTCTCGTTGAGGAGAACGTCCGGCCGGTTCAAGTCCTCCTCGGTCAGGCAATAGCCTTCCGGCGCAAACCAGTTCGGCCGCTCCCAGCCGTAAACGGAGCCGAAGACGGCACCAAGCGCTTTCATCCGGTCGTAGCAGGGCGCGCGCTTCAGCGGGCGGGCCGCCGGGCGTTCCTCGTCGGGGAAGTGCGTGGTGAAGACGTTTGCGTAGGCTTCCTCATTCTTTTGCTTCAGGTAGCCGCGCGAAGCGTAAGGGCCGAAACGGCGCGGGTCGACGCCCATCATGTCGATGGAAGGTTCGCCTTCCACGATCCATTCGGCAAGCTGCCAGCCCGCGCCGCCCGCCGCCGTCACGCCGAAGGAATGGCCTTCGTTCAGCCAGAAGTTCTTGAGCTCCCACGCGGGGCCGATGATCGGCGACCCGTCGGGCGTATAGGCGATGGCGCCGTTATAGACCTGCTTCACGCCCACCTCGCCGAAGGCCGGAACGCGTGCAATCGCGGTTTCGATATGCGGCTCCAGGCGCTCCAGATCCTCCTGGAAAAGCTCGTACTCGCTGTCGTCCGAAGGCCCGTCCACATAGCAGCACGGCGCGCCGACCTCGTAAGGGCCAAGCAGCAGCCCGCCGTTTTCCTCGCGCATGTACCAGGACGAATCGCTCTCGCGCAGCACGCCCATTTCCGGCAAGCCGGCTTTCTGGCGTTCCACGATCGCCGGGTGCGGCTCGGTGACGATATACTGGTGTTCGACCGGGATGACAGGCACGTCCAGACCGACCATCTCGCCCGTCCTGCGCGCGAAATTGCCCGTCGCCGAGACGACATGCTCGCAGGTGATGTCGCCCTTGTCGGTGGAAACGACCCATTCGCCGCCCGACTTCTGCTCGATGCCGGTGACGGCCGTATAGCGGTAGATCTCGGCACCGCCCGCGCGTGCTCCCTTGGCGAGCGCCTGCGTCAGGTCCGCCGGCTGCACATAACCGTCATCGACATGCTGGATCGCGCCCAGAAGGTCGTCCGTCTCGCAAAGCGGCCAGATTTCCTTAACTTGTGCGGGCGTCAGTATCTTCACGTTGACGCCGATCGTCTCCGCGACGCCGGCGTAGTACATGTATTCGTCCCAGCGGTCTTTCGTACGCGCAAGGCGGATGTTGGAGCATTGGCGCAAGCCCACATGCTGTCCCGTTTCCGCTTCCAGGCTTTCGTAGAGCTTGACGGAGTACTTGTGGATCTGGCCGACCGAATAGCTCATGTTGAACAGCGGCAGGAGGCCGGCGGCATGCCATGTGGAGCCGGACGTCAGTTCCTTGCGCTCGATCAGCACGACATCTGACCACCCCTTCTTCACGAGATGGTAGAGCGTCGACACGCCGACGACGCCGCCACCGATCACCACAACACGCGCGTGACTTTTCATCCTCGTCATCCTTGCCCGTCCGGCCAGATGTTCATCGCCGGATTTCATCGTTTCTGTTTGGGTTCACCCTAAGAAACATGGGCCCCCACAGGACGTTTCGGGGCGACAGGAATTGTCGTCAACGCGCCATGGGGCCGTGCGGTCGCGCTTGCCGGCCGGCATGACGGATTTGACCAATGTGGCGACGCTTTGAAGCCGCTGGCGAAGCCGCCGCGGGCGCACAGTAGGTCATCTCGAATTAGCCTGAAAAAGGTCGAAAAGAATGACTGATTTGGACGTGCGTGGCGCAAGGCGGGGACGGGCGGCGCGGCGTGAACGCCGCAGCGGCGGACAATCCGGCCCGGCCAAGCCATATATCACCCGCAATATCCCGGTGACCGACTTCCTCTCCGACGAAGGGGCGGAAATCATCGAGGCCAATGCCGATAGGTTGCTGCAGGAAATCGGCATCGAGTTCCGCGACGATCCGGAAACGCTGAAGATCTGGAAGGATGCCGGCGCCGATGTTTCCGGCGAACGCGTGCGCTTCGAAAAGGGAATGCTGCGCGAGATCGTGAAGACGGCGCCTTCGCAGTTCACCCAACATGCGCGCAACCCCGCTCGCAGCGTGGAAATCGGCGGGAACAACATGGTCTTCGCGCCGGTCTACGGCCCACCCTTCGTGACGGACCTCGACAACGGCCGCCGTTACGGCACGATCGAGGATTTCCGCAACTTGGTGAAGCTCGCCTACGCCTCGCCCTGGATGCACCACTCCGGCGGCACTGTGTGCGAGCCGGTGGACCTGCCGGTCAACAAGCGCCATTTCGATATGGTCTACAGCCATATCAAATATTCCGACAAACCCTTCATGGGTTCCGTGACGGCTTCCGAGCGCGCTGAAGATTCGGTGGAGATGGCGAAAATCGTCTTCGGAGCGGAGTTCGTCGACAAGAACTGCGTGATGATCCAGCTCATCAACGCGAATTCGCCACTCGTATTCGATTCCACCATGCTCGGCGCGCTCAAGGTCTATGCGGCGGCGAATCAGGCGTGCATCGTCTCTCCCTTCATCCTAGCCGGCGCCATGAGCCCGGTCACCGTCGCGGGCACACTCTCCCAGATCTACGCCGAAGCGCTCGCCGGCTGCGCACTGACGCAGCTCGTGCGCCCCGGCGCTCCGGTGGTTTTCGGCGCCTTCGTGTCCTCCATCTCCATGCAGTCGGGTGCGCCCACATTCGGCTCACCAGAAGGAACGCTGCTTTTGAACGGCGCCGGGAAGCTCGCCCGCCGCCTCGGCCTTCCTTTCCGCTCCGGCGGCTCCTTCACTTCGTCGAAAACACCTGATGCGCAGTCCGCGCAGGAATCGGCCCACACGATCAACGCCACGGTGCTTTCCGGCGTGAATTTTGCTTTGCATTCCGCCGGCTGGCTGGAAGGCGGGCTCTGCTCATCCTACGAAAAGTTCGTCATGGACGCCGATCAGCTCGGCATGATGCACGTACTGGCGAAAGGCATCGACCTTTCGGAAGACGCCCAGGCGATGGATGCGCTGAACGAAGTCGGCCCCGGCGGGCACTTCCTGGGCGCTTCGCACACGCAGCGCAATTTCGAGGCGGCCTTTTACCGTTCCGAAATCGCGGACAACAACTCATACGAGCAGTGGGTTTCGGACGGTAGTCAGGACGCCGCGCAGCGCGCCAACCAGCGCTGGAAGGCGATCCTGGCCGAATACGTAGCCCCCGAACTCGATCCTGCCATAGACGAACAGCTCATATCATTTATGACAAGGCGAAAGGCTGAATTCCCGGATAGTAACATCTGATCCGCATCCGTTTAATACTTGGCGCAAACCAATAAGTCAGTCGGAGTGTGCAATATGCACTCCGACTGCCTATTGTTAATACGATTGCCGCTTATTTTTCTTTACTCCACCGATTTCAGAAAGTTACCCTTGATTTCATAATCTTTGGCGTTACTGTGACGGGAAAACCAGAGCAGGCCCGTCGTACAACCCAACGGCGGAGACCAAAGAAAAAGGGGGCAGAACCAGGCTGTGAGCGAAAAAGACATTATCGTCTCGTTCAGCGAGGTACAGAAATCATACGACGGCGTTTCGCTCGTCGTGAAAAACCTCAACCTCGACATCCAGCGCGGCGAGTTTTTGACGATGCTCGGCCCGTCGGGGTCCGGAAAAACCACCTGCCTGATGATGCTGGCGGGTTTCGAAACCGCCACACATGGCGAGATTTATCTGAACGGTCGCCCGATCAACAATGTCCCGCCGCACAAGCGGGGCATCGGCATGGTTTTCCAGAACTATGCCCTTTTCCCGCACATGACAGTAGCCGAAAACCTGGCGTTTCCGCTGCAGGTCCGCGGGATGAGCAAGGCGGAGCAGGAGCAGAAGGTCAAGCGCGCCCTGGAAATGGTGGAGCTTGGCGCCTTCGGCAACCGTCGCCCTGCACAGCTTTCGGGCGGACAGCAGCAGCGCGTGGCGGTCGCCCGTGCGCTTGTTTTCGAGCCCGAACTCGTGCTGATGGACGAGCCTCTGGGCGCGCTCGACAAGCAGCTGCGCGAGCAGATGCAGTTCGAGATCAAGCACATTCACGAAAATCTCGGTGTTTCCGTGGTTTACGTGACGCACGACCAGTCAGAGGCCTTGACGATGTCGGACCGTATCGCGGTTTTCAACGACGGCATCATCCAGCAGCTTTCGGGCCCGGACGATCTTTACGAAGATCCCCAGAATTCGTTCGTTGCGCAGTTCATCGGCGAGAACAACAAGCTTGAGGGCAAGGTCACTCACGTAAATGGCAGCCTGTGCGACGTCGAACTCGACGACGGCACGAAACTCAAGGCTGACAAGGTGAACGTGAATGGGGTCGGCGACAGGACGACGCTTTCGCTCAGGCCGGAGCGTATCGAGTTCGAACCCCAGGGCCTTGAAAATATCGTGAAAGGCCGGATCGAGGAACTGATCTACCTGGGCGACCACATCCGTGTGAGAATGGATGTGGCCGGCAATCGGGAATTCGTCGTCAAGGTCCGCAACCGCGGGCAGAAGCGCGAGTTGGCCGTCGGCCAGATGGTCGATATCGGGTGGGCCGCGGACGACTGCAAAGCGCTCGATTTTGTACAGTAGGAATTGGGGTGCTGGAACCTGCGTCCGCACCTGATGATGCGGGCGTCATGGTTGGCGAATATGCTAGGGAACCGCGCCCGTCGCGCCGGCGGTGCCGGCTAGCGGCGAACGCCGGGTTCCATATTGGCCCCACCGGAATACCGGGCCGAAATACAGCCCGGTAAATGCCTCCAACGAGAGGGCAAACCTGAAAAGGGGAGATAACATGAATCTCAAAACACTTATTCTGGCCACCACGGCCACGGCGATGTTCGCCGGCACGGCCATGGCTAAAGATCTCACGATCGTATCGTGGGGCGGAGCCTATTCGGCCAGCCAGAACAACGCCTATCACAAGCCGTACATGGAGAAGAATTCGGACGTTAATATCATTAACGACGAGTCCTCTCCCGAGGCGGTGGCCAAGCTGCGCGCCATGAACGAGGCCGGCAACATCACCTGGGACGTCGTCGACGTCGTCGCCTCCGACGCCATTCGTCTTTGCGACGAAGGGCTCGCGATGGAGATCGATCACGATGAGTGGCTGGCTCCGGCGCCCGACGGCACGCCCGCATCCGAGGATTTCGGCGATCTGATCGTCTCCGATTGCTTCATACCGCAGATCGTCTACTCGACCACTTTCGGCTATCGCACCGACGTCGAGGAATGGGGCGGCAAGGAGCCGCAGGACATCTGCGCCGTGTTCGACTTGGAGAACTTCCCCGGCACGCGCACGCTCGAGAAGCGCCCGATCAACAACCTTGAATGGGCTCTGCTTTGCGACGGTGTCGCCAAGGAAGACGTCTATGACGTTCTCGAGACCGACGCAGGCGTCGATCGCGCGTTCGCCAAACTCGACACCATCAAGGACAACACCATCTGGTGGTCGGCCGCGGCCGAAGCGATTCAATCGCTTGCCGACGGTGAAGCGGTCATCGGCTCCAGCTACAATGGCCGCCTCTTCTCGGCGATCGTGGAGCAGGATCAGCCGATCAAGATGCTTTGGGACGCCCAGGTGTTTGACCTTGACGGCTGGATCATCCCGGCCGGCGTATCAGAGGACAAGCTGCCCCTGATCAAGGACTACATCCGTTTCGCGACGGATACGCAGCGCCTCGCCGACCAGGCCAAGTACATCTCCTATGGCCCGGCCCGCAAGTCCTCGGCCCCGCTCGTCTCCAAGCACGCCACGCTTGGCATCGAGATGGCGCCGCATATGCCGACGGATCCGGCCAACGCGACGAACACCTTCCTCTATAACTACGAGTGGTGGGCGGATTATCGCGACGATCTCGACGCCAAGTTCCAGGCTTGGCTGAGCCAGTAAGACAGCGCCAGGAAGGCGGGGCCGTAACGGCCCCGCCTTCGCACAAGAAATCCTTCCGGCAATAACGACAAAAGACGCGACACCGCCATGACGGATACCACGGCCAACGGTGCCCCAGTCCTGACGACACAGGACGGAACGCCTCTCAAGGTGAGCCTTGCAAGAGCCCTCAGGCGCGAAAAAATGCGCTCTCTGGTGCTCATCGCGCCGCTGCTCATCTTCATCCTGATCTCGTTTTTGGCGCCGATAGCGGACATGTTGTTCCGTTCGGTGGAAAACCGCATCGTCGCCGATACGCTGCCCCAGACGGTTGCCGCCCTGAGCGCCTGGGACGCCTCGAGCGGTGAACTTCCCGGCGAGGATGTTTACGCCGCATTGCACGACGACCTTGTGATCGCCGCGGAGGAAAAGACCCACACGCGTCTCGGTTCCCGGCTCAATTATGAGCTTTCGGGAATGTCCAGCCTCTTCCGCAAGACCGGCCGTCGGGTCGACCGGATGGACGAAGGCAATTACAAGGAACAGTTCATCGATATCGACAAGGATTGGGGCGATGTCGAGACGTGGCTGTTTCTCAAGCGTTATTCGCCGAAATACACGCCGGGCTACTTCCTGAATGCGGTCGATGCGGAGTATGGCGTCGAAGGCATCAAGATGAAGCCGGAAGACGAGCGCATCTATCTTTATCTCTTCTGGCGCACCATGTTCCTCAGCATGCTGATCACCGGGTCCTGCCTACTTCTCGGTTATCCGGTCGCTTTCCTGCTGGCGAATCTGCCGCTGCGCTATTCGAATCTCCTGATGATCCTCGTGCTTCTGCCTTTCTGGACATCACTTCTCGTGCGCACGTCCGCATGGAAGGTGCTGCTTCAGCAGCAGGGCGTGATCAATGACACGCTCGTATGGCTTGGCGTGGTCGACGATCTGAACCGATTGGTGATGATCAACAATCAGACCGGCACAATCATCGCCATGACGCATATCCTGCTGCCGTTCATGATCCTGCCGCTCTATTCGGTCATGCGCACGATTTCGCCATCTTACGTGCGCGCGGCGAAAAGCCTTGGCGCTACGGACTGGACGGCCTTCTGGCGGGTCTATTTCCCGCAGACGATCCCCGGCATCGGCGCCGGCGCGATCCTCGTCTTCATCCTTTCGATCGGTTACTACATCACGCCGGAACTCGTCGGCGGCACCGACGGCATATTCATCTCCAACCGTATCGCCTACCACATCTCGTCGTCTCTCAACTGGGGGCTCGCGGCCGCGCTCGGCGTCATCCTGCTGTCACTCGTGCTGTTGCTCTTCTACGTCTACGACAAGATCGTCGGCATCGATAACGTGAAGCTCGGGTAAAGGAGGATTAAGAATGAGAAACCTTCCTCCATACTATTCGACCGGCCAGATCGCGTGGCACTACGGCTTCCGGGTGATTTGCGCGATCATATTCTTCTTCCTGATCTTCCCGATCATGGTGATCATTCCGCTCAGCTTCAACGCGCAGGATTTCTTCACCTTCACGAAGGAGATGCTGGCCTTCGATCCGGCGGGCTATTCGCTCAAGCACTATGAGGATTTCTTCACCAATCCCGACTGGCAGCAGGCCCTGCAGAATTCCTTCACGATCGCGCCTGTCGCAACGCTTCTCGCGACCGCGCTCGGCACGCTCGCCGCAATAGGTCTGTCGCAGAGCCACGTACCCTATCGTTCGGCGATCATGGCGGTCCTGATTTCGCCGATGATCGTGCCGCTGATCATTTCAGCGGCAGGCATGTATTTCTTCTACTCCCGCATTGGCCTGCAGGGCACTTACTGGGGCGTGGTGCTCGCGCATGCCGCGCTTGGCACGCCCTTCGTCATCGTGACGGTGACCGCCACTCTCGTCGGCTTCGACCGGAGCCTTACAAGAGCGGCCGCCAATCTCGGCGCGGATCCGATCACCACCTTCTTCAAGGTGCAGATGCCGCTCATCATTCCAGGTGTTGTTTCGGGTGCGCTGTTCGCCTTCATCACATCTTTTGACGAGGTGGTGGTAGTGCTCTTCCTGGGCTCCGCCAGCCAGAAAACGCTGCCCTGGCAGATGTTCACGGGCTTGCGCGAGCAGATTTCGCCTACCATCCTTGCCGTAGCGTCTGTTATGGTCTTCCTGTCGATATTGCTTCTGACGACGCTGGAAATGCTCCGTCGTCGGTCGGAAAGGTTGCGCGGCCTGTCGCCGGGCTGATGCACAAACATCGCGCTTCGCGCTCTATGGTCAGATTGAAGATATGACCTGAGCACGCGGCGCACCGGACTTAACCAGGCCTGGCGGGCCGGCTCCAGACGGAGCCGGCCCGTTTTTTGTTAGGGCCCAATCAGGAAGGAGAGCGATGAAATGACGAAGGAGATGGACCGTCTGGTACGCTGGCACAATGGGGAGAAGGCCTATACGCCGTTTTCCGACGCCGAGATGGACGCCCGCCAGGCGAGGCTTCGCGCGATGATGGCCGCGCGCGACATCGATGCCTGCCTTTTCACCTCCTATCACAACGTGTGCTATTTCTCGGGCTTCCTCTACTGCTCGTTCGGCAGGCGCTACGGCTTCGTGGTCGATCAGGAGAATGCCACGACTGTGGCCGCCGCAATCGACGGCGGGCAACCCTGGCGGCGCACCCATGGCGATTGTCTCACCTACACGGACTGGCGCAGGGATAATTATTTTCACGCCGTTGCGACGCTAACCACGGGCGCCAGACGTGTCGGCATCGAGTTCGACCATGTCTCACTCGACACCAGGCGTTTACTTGAGGAAGCGCTACCCGGCGTCGAATTCGTGGATATTGCGGCCGACGTCATGAAGCAGCGCACGATCAAGTCCGCCGAGGAGCACGATCTGATCCGCGAAGGTGCGCGGATTTGCGATGTCGGCGGAGCGGCGCTCGTGGATGCGGTTGCCGCCGGCGTGCCGGAGCATGAGGTGGCGATCGCCTCGACCACAGCCATGATCCGCGAAATCGCCCGTTCGTTTCCCTTCGTGGAACTGATGGACACATGGACGTGGTTCCAGTCGGGCATCAACACGGACGGAGCGCACAATCCGGTGACGAACCGCGTCATCCAGCCGGGTGATATCCTGTCGCTCAACTGCTTTCCGATGATCTTTGGTTACTACACCGCGCTGGAGCGCACGCTCTTTTGCGAATACGCCTCAGCCGAGCATCTGCGCCTTTGGCAGATCAACTGCGATGTCCATCGCGCGGGGCTAAAGCTCATTCGCCCCGGCGCTCGCTGCTGCGATATCGCCGCCGAGCTCAACGAGATCTATCGCACGCACGACGTCCTGAAATACCGTTCCTTCGGCTACGGCCATTCCTTCGGCGTGTTAAGCCACTATTACGGCCGCGAGGCTTCGGTGGAACTGCGCGAGGATATCGAAACCGTGCTTGAGCCCGGCATGGTCGTCTCCATGGAGCCGATGATCATGATCCCGGAAGGGACGCCCGGCGCCGGCGGCTACCGCGAGCACGATATCCTGATCGTGACGGAGGATGGCGCGGAAAACATCACCGGCTTTCCATTCGGGCCGGAGCACAACATCATTACCAATCCGCGCAAGGCGTAGCCGGAACGGTCGCGCGGGCGGGTATCAGGCTTGTGCCCGCCCCGCGATATCCCGCTTTCGGCATTCGGAAATGTGCCATACGGCAAGCACGAGGAAATAGAAAATGAAGAATTCCTGGAACTCGCTGTAGCGGATATCGGGAATGATGCCGACACCTGCGATATCAAGCCGCTTCGGCAGTTCGGAAAGCTGGATCAGGATGGCGATCGGCATGAACCAGAAGCCCGTCACATAGGGCTTCATGAACTTGGGCAGCCAGCCCCTCACCCACTCCTGCATGAAAGGCACTACAAGCCCCGCCAGGATCGTGATGACTTCCAGGATGGCCCGCGGCTTCTGGTCGAACCATGAGCCGATGTTGTGCAGGTTCGTTTCCCGCTGGTCGTTGAGTTCCAGGAAAACGCCGTCCGCCTCCCAACCGAAGAAGTGCTGCCCGTAGCTTGCCTCCTCGCCGGCGGCGAAAACACTCGCGGCAACCGCCAGCACGCTGAACGCGGTCATCGGCGGGTTGCCGTCCCGGCGAAACGCAAGGATAAGGCGAAATGACATAATCGCGGCGATCAGCGGCAGGATGATATGTAAAATTTCCAGATAGGCCGTCTCGCCGTTGAAATAAGCCTCATACGCCGCCGGGCTGACGTAGCCTATGGTCATCAGCGCGAAGAAGACCGCTGTCGGTACGATTGCGTAGAAGAACAGCTTCACGGCAAAACCGGTCTGGGCCGCCGGCCCGGTGCCGGCTGGATAGGTCGTCGTCATTCGGATTTTCCGCCGCAATTGCGATTGTTCTCCACCACGTGGAGGCTGGCGGCCCATAAAAATGACAGAACGGTGGCGTTAGCAAGCCTATTTTTCGTGAGCGTCCCGCAATCCGGCCACGGTCCACCGGTCAGTCGAGGCCCGCCGTCCCGCTCACGCGGTAGCCGAACTCAAGTGACGCATCTTCCAGCCATTCCGCGAAAGACCGCGCAAGGCTCGAAGGCGCGAAAATATCGAATCGCGTTTCGTCGATGCGCAGGATCAGCACCGGAATGTGATGGACTGGCGCCTGCGCAAGGGCGCCTGGCGGAAAGGCGGCAAGGTGAAGGTCGATGGCAACCGCCTTGTTGAGAACGGCCGCCGCCTTTTCCCCTTCGATCCTCACGCCGTGGCGCGCATGGCGAAGGTCGACGACCGATCCGTCATACGCTGAAATCCGCTCCTTCAGCGCAGCCGTTGTCGCAGCATCCTCGGAGATCACGAGAAACCTGCCGAAGGCGAGCCAGCAAAGGCGAATGCCGCTTCCCGCCGTAAATCCGCCTGGGCCTTTCGGCAGTTCCAGCCCGCAGGTCCTGCCAAGCTCGCTCGCCACTGCCTCCAGCCGGTCGGGCCAGCTCGCGACTTCGCAGATGCTACCCATCAGCACTTCGCGAAGGGCAAGCGCTTCCGGGTCGCGCCCGCCGCGTTTGGCCCGTTCCAATAGCCTCGGCCAATCTGCATCAGCCATTGAGCCGGCTCCCCTCCTTGTCGTAGAAACAGGGGTCCACGACCTGCACCGTGACGCTGCGCTCCTTCAACTGGAAGGCGGCTTCCAGCGTGTCGCCGATCCGCTCCCGCCCCTGCTTCAAAAGCGCAAGCGCGATATAGGTCTCCTTCGCGGGCGAGAAGGCGAAGGCCGTCACATGGCCGAGGCTCTTGCCGTCGTCGCTCACGAGGTGGCTTCCGGCGGGTATTGGCTCTGCGTCCTTCGAGACAAGCCCCACCATCACCTCCCTGTCGGGATCGCAGAGCGCAGGGCGGTCCTGCATCGCGCTGCCGACATAGGGTTTGCGCTTCGCCGCGAGCGCGCCAAGGCCGAGGTCGGCGGCGGTAGTGCGCCCGTCCATTTCGGCATGCGTGACGTGGCCCTTCTCGATGCGAAGCGTGCCCATGGCTTCCATGCCGTAGGGCATCAGGCCGAAGGGAAGCCCCGCCTCGTATAGCGCCTTCCAGACGGCAAGCCCTTCGTTCCATCCGCTGTAGACCTCATAGGCCAGTTCACCGGAAAAGGACAATCGTGCGATCTTCACTTCGATTTCGCCGATCTTCCCGTCGGCGATGCCCATCTGCGGCAGGGCGTCATGCGAAAGGTCGCAATCCCTGACAACCGCCTCCAGCAGAGCCCGCGCCTTCGGGCCCGCGACCGCCGTTCCCGCCCATTGGTCGGAAACGGAAGCGACATGCACTTTCAGTTCGGGCCATACGACCGAAAGATAATATTCCATATGGGCCAGCACGGCCGCCGCCCCCGCCGTCGTGGTGGTCACGAGATAGTGGTTCTCGCCGAGCCGCCACGCAGTGCCGTCGTCAAAGAGTATTCCGTCCTCCCGCAGCATTAGGCCGTAGCGTGCCTTGCCCACCTTCACCTTGGCCATGGCGTTCGTGTAGATGTGGTCCAGGAATTTCGCGGCGTCCGGCCCTTGCACGTCGATTTTTCCAAGCGTCGAAACGTCGACGATACCGACGTTCTCGCGCACGTTGCGCGCCTCGCGCACATAGGCCTGTTCCAGCGTTTCGCCCTCGCGGCGGTAGATCTGCGGGCGCATCCAGAGGCCCGCTTCCATCATCTCCCCGCCGTGCGCCTCATGCCAGTCGTGCATCGGCGTGCGCCGGACGGGCATCAGATGCTCGCCCGCCTCGCGGCCCGCGATCGCGCCGATCGGCACCGGCTGATACGGCGGGCGGAAGCGCGTCGTACCCACTTCCGGGATCGACTGTCCGCGCGCCCTGGCAAGGATCGCAAGCCCGTTCACGTTGGACGTCTTGCCCTGGTCAGCCGCCATGCCGAGCGTGGTGTAGCGTTTCAGGTGCTCGACGGAGCGGAAGCCTTCGCGCTCCGCAAGACGAACATCCTCCGCCGTCACGTCGTTCTGCAGGTCGACGAAGACCTTGCCCTTGCCCGCCGCCGGCACTTCCCAAAGGGGTAACGGCGTTTCCGGGCCGCAGGCACCGTGCACCTTCGGCAATTCCTCTTCGCGCAATACCGCGCCGGCGGCTTCGGCCCCGGCCCTCGTCCCGCTTGTAATACAGCTTGCAAGATTGAGTTCGCCCGCCACATTGCCGCAGGCGATCCAGTCCTCGCGCGGCTCACCCGGCAAAAAGGCCTGCAGCGTCTCGTCGAACACGGGCGGTCCGCCCGCCTGGCTTGCCAGATGCACTGTCGGCGTCCACCCGCCGGACACGAGCAGCGCATCGCACTGGATCGTTTCCATCGCTCCGACAAGCGCACCCCGATCGGCGTCATAGCCGGAGATGTCGATGGCCTTCAGTGCACGCCGCCCCCTGGTCCCCGTCACGGCGGACCCGGTCCAGACCATTACGCCGCGTGCCGACAGCGCGCCCGTCAGCCCTTCGCCGAGGCTTGCCCGCGCGTCGACAAGTGCGGCGACATTGACCCCGAGATCGCTAAGCGCAATCGCCGCACGCGCGCCCCCGTCGTTGTTGGCGAATACCGCGACCTTGCGCCCCGCCGCAACGCCATGCCGCGTTGCATAGGCAAGGCCCGCGGAAGCAAGCATCACGCCCGGCGCATCATTGCCGGCAAAGGCGATGGGCCGTTCGATAGCACCCGTCGCAAGCACCACCTTCTTCGCGTGGATCGTCCAGTGGCGATGTCGCGGCTCATAAGCGTCGGGCGTTTTCTTGTGGTCGGACACCCGCTCGGCAGCGCCCAGGATATTGTCGTCGTAATAGCCGTAAACAGCGGTTCGAAGCAGGATGGTGACATTCGCCCGTACCTCCAGGCTGGCGATCACCGCCCTTGCCCATTCGTGCGTCGGCATTCCGTCGATTTCGCCGCCCTCGTCCCAGAGCCTGCCGCCGGCCTGCGCGTTTTCATCCACCAGCAGCACGCGCTTGCCCGCCTCCGCCGCCGCTTTGGCGGCCATCAGCCCGGCGGGTCCCGCACCCACGACAAGCACGTCGGTAAATGTGTTCGTCTTCTCGTACCGGTCGGTGTCGGCCTCGTGGCTCGCCTTGCCAAGGCCCGCCGCCCTGCGGATGAAATGCTCGAAGAAATGCCAGACGGGCTGCCCCGTCCCCATGAAGGTCTTGTAGTAAAAGCCCGCCGACAGAAACCGGGACAAACGGTCGTTGACGGCCATGACGTCGAAGCCGAGCGAGGGAAACCGGTTCTGGCTGTTCGCCTCCAGCCCCTCGTGAAGTTCCACCATGGTTGCGCGCGTGTTCGGCACCTGGTGCGGGCCCGGCCTCAGTTCCACCAGCGCGTTGGGTTCTTCGGGACCGGCGGAATAAAGCCCGCGCGGACGGTGGTATTTGAACGACCTGCCGAAAAGCGTTTGCCCGCTCGCCAGCAGCGCCGAGGCGAGCGTATCGCCCGCATAGCCCTCATGTGTCCTTCCGTCGAAGCGGAAGGCGACTTCCCTCGTCCTGTCGATCAGAAGGCCGCCCTTGTCGAGCCTGTAGCCGCTCATCTGCCGGCCTCCCCGGCATTCGCGTCCTTCGCATGCGGCCCCAGCAGCTCGACTGCGGAAATGTCGTGCGTCGTCACGTTCCGCGTCACCTTCAGCCAGTGGCGGCAGCCGAAAACGTGGTGCCATAGCTCCTGATGGTCGCCCCGCGGGTTTTCCCGGTCGTAGACGAAGGCCTGCCACCTGGCGATGTCGGTATCATCCGGGGCCGGACGCACGATGGTCGCGTCACCGCCATAGGTGAATTCGTGGTGGCTTCGCGGTCCGCAGGCGGGGCAATGGATAAGCATGAAGGCTCTCGTCAGTGCAGGCGCGGGAACGGGCCGTGGCCGGCTTCGTCGATCACCGCCCCCTGGTAAAAGCGGTCGAGCGTGAATGCGGCGTTGAGCGGATGCGGCTCGTCCTTCGCGATCGTCCAGGCGAAACACCAGCCGGATCCGGGCGTGGCCTTGAAGCCGCCGTAGCACCATCCGGCGTTCAGATACATGCCCGGCAGCGGCCCGGTGGTGATGATCGGGCTGCCGTCCATCGACATGTCCATGATGCCGCCCCAACTTCGAAGCAGCCTGATGCGCCTGATCGCCGGGAACATGGTGGCGACCTCGCTCATCACCTCTTCCACCAGCGGCAGGTTTCCACGCTGCGCATAGGAGTTGTAGCCGTCGAGGCTGCCGCCGAAAACGAGCCCGCCCTTGTCGGACTGCGAGATATAAAGATGCCCGGCGCCGAAGGTGACGACGCTGTCGATGAAAGGCTTGAGCGGTTCCGAGACGAAGGCCTGCAGCACGTGGCTTTCGATGGGAAGGCGCTCCACGCCCGCCCGGCGCATCACCTCGGACGTGCTTCCGGCAACCACCACGCCGATCTTCCTCGCCCTGATCGGCCCGCGCGTCGTCTCGACCCCTATCACCCGGTCGCCGTCTTTCTGAAAGCCTGTTACCTCGCAGTTCTCGATTATATCGACGCCCAGCGCATCCGCCCCGCGCGCGAACCCCCAGGCAACCGCATCATGGCGCGCCGTTCCCGCGCGGCGCTGCAACAGCCCGCCGTGGATCGGAAATCTAGTCGACGCGGAAACGTCGAGGCCGGGCACTAAGCGCGCCACCTCGTCACGGTCGAGCAGGTCCGCATCCGCCCCCTCGATCCGCAGCGAATTGCCGCGCCTGGCGAAGGCGTCCATCTGCGCCGGCGAATGGGCAAGGTTCAAGACCCCGCGCTGGGAGAACATGACGTTGTAGTTGAGTTCCTGCGACAGCCCTTCCCAGAGCTTCAGCGACCACTCGTAGAAGCGATTGTTTTTCGGCAGCATGTAGTTGGAACGTACGATCGTCGTGTTGCGGCCGATGTTGCCGGAGCCGAGCCACCCCTTCTCCAGCACCGCGACGTTCCTGATGCCGTGCTCTTTGGCAAGATAATATGCGGTCGCAAGGCCGTGGCCGCCGCCACCTATGATGATGACGTCGTATTCCGTCTTCGGGTCGGGCTTGCGCCACGCCGGCTGCCAATGTTTGTGGCCGGAAAGCGCGTGCTTGACGAGCGAGAAGATCGAGTAGCGCTGCATATCACCTGCTGCCAGTACCTGTCTGCCGACCCTAGCCTGCGGGAGATCATTACCCAATGGCCTGTTTGCGTCCGCCTCTTTTCCATATCCGACACGAAAACAGGAAACGTCAGCCCGCGATTTCAGCAATCTCGCGCGCAAGCGAGATCAGCGAAAGGTCCGCACCCTTGGGTCCGATCAGCGACAGGCCGAAGGGCGCGCCATGCACCCGCCCCAGCGGGAAGACCACCTGCGGCAGGCCGGTGTGGCCGGATACGCAGAGTAACTTCATGGCGTCGTGCCGGTAACTGTCGAATTTCGCCGGACCGTCATCGCGCCGCAGTGGCGCATCATGCACCACCGGCGCGACCAGCACGCCGTCCGCCTCGATGATCTCGTCGAGATGGCGGACAAGGTCTGCGCGCCGTTCCTGGGAATGCCTGAGCGCTTCCTTCGTAACACCGCGCGCGAAGTCGAAACGTTCCGCGATGCCGGGGCCGAGCGGCGGACGGTAACGCTCCACCCAGTCCCCGTGAACGCCGAGCACTTCCGCCGCCTGTATTTCGCGGAACGCCGTATAGATCGCTTCCCGCTCGCCCCGGTAGACGTTGACCCGCTCAAGTTTCCCCCGCCACCGCTCGATATGCTGGATAGCCGTCTCGATCAGCCTGCGCCCTTCCGCCTCGATCCCGTCGAGCATGTCTTCGGGAACGAGCAGGCGCGGATCCTTGAGCGGCGTCTTGTCCACCTCGAACATGACATTGGCGACACGCTCCATAGTCTCGCCGTCGCGCGCGAAGAAGCCGCAAGCGTCCCAACTCGGCGCCAGCGGCATGCAGCCGTCCAGCGGCAGGCGCGCATGCGTCGGGCGGATGCCCCAGATACCGCAGAAGCTCGCCGGCGCGCGCACCGATCCGCCCGTGTCCGTGCCAAGCGCGATATCCGCCAGATGTCCTGCAACAGCCGCCGCCGATCCGGACGAGGAACCGCCGGGAATGTGCTCGGGTGCCGCCGGATTGACCGGCGTTCCGAAATGCGCATTCACTCCGTAAAGCGACCATGCAAGCTCGTCCGTATGCGTCTTGCCGCAGAATTCCGCGCCTGCCGACAGGAGCTTGGCAACAGCGGGCGCATGCGTCGTCTTGGTGCCGCTTGCGGCCAGCATCAAGGGGTTGCCGCAGCCGGTCGGATAGCCCGCGACGTCGAAGAGATCCTTCACCGCAAGCCGCAGGCCTTTCAATGGTCCTTCGGCGGATGACGGCACATCGGCAGAAGGGTAAGGCAGGAAGGCGCGGTAACGGTCGAGTTGCGGCAGCATTTAATGTCCTGTTTTTATCCGAGTTCGAATGTCGTGATGCCGAAGGTTCTTTTCAGCGGAAGGTCGGGCCGTGGGCCGCGATACATGCGGGCGGTCTCGAAGACGGGCGAAAGCTCATAGCGTTCGGCAAGCGCCTCAGCCGCCCTGTTCGTCTCCGGAATATCGAGGGTCACCTCCTGCCCCCGCACCATGCCGGCAAGCGCGCGAAAAAGCGTATCCGCCACCGCTTCCGTGTCGGCGAAAAGCGGCCCGATCTTGAACCCGTCGAGGCAGGCACGGATGACGCCGTAGCCCCTCACCTCGCCATCCTCGACAAGGGCGAAGCCGCGTCGGTTTTCCTCAGGCATCAGCCACGCGGCAAGAAACGCTTCGCGGTCGTCGGGAAAAAACGGCCGGTCGTAGTCTCTCACACTCGGGTAGAGCCCGCGCCCGATCATCGAGATCCTCGGGTCCATTGGCGTATCGGTGATCGAAATTCCGCTCATGCGGATGTTTCGGTGGGCAAGCTCAAACCCGGATTTCGCATAGTTTCCCTGCTGCTCCACCACGCCGTCGAGGCCGATGACCCGGTCTTTGAGCGTTTCCATGGCATAGCTCCACAGGCCCCGGCCTATGCCCTTGCCACGATGCTCCGGTCTGGCGATGTAAAATCCGATGAAGGCGTAGGTCTTTCCATATCGCACGGCGGAAATCACCGCCGCCGGCTCCCCGTCCATGGTCGCCATGTGAAATCCGCTTCTGTCGGCGGCGAAGAAAGGGTCGCCGTCGTCCTGTCCCGGGTTCCAGCCTTCGCTTGCCGCCCAGTCGATCGCGAGGTTGAGATCGGCGCGCGTCATTCGCCGGTATTCTACGGTCATGGCGCCTCCTCCCATTTTAGAACCTCCTCAAGCCGATTGGCGCGTCGCGTTCGCAAAGCGCTCCACCATCCGTCTTCGGAAGAACTGTACCGCCTCGCGCTGCATATCCTCGGGGCGGAACAGCATGAAATAGCCGAAACCGGATTCCGACGTGCCCTCGAAGGGTGCGACCAGCCTGCCCGCCTCGATGTCGTCATGCGCCAGATGCCGGTCGGCGACGATCAGCCCGCCTTCGCGCATGACGAATTCGAGCGCCAGATGCGCGGTGTCGAACACGAGCCCGTCATTGATGTTGATGTCCATCCCCATTTCGCGCAGGAAATGCCTCCAGGCGGAATGCCGCCCGCCGGCGTTCCGCACGTGGACGACAGCATGGCGCTTGAGCATTTCGTTCAGGTCCGGCTCGCCCATGCCCTCCACCTGGTCGGGCCGGCAGATCAGCGTCAGTTCCTCCATCCAAAGGAGGTCCATCACCTCGCTCGTCGCCTTTGGACGCGAGAAGACGACCGCAACGTCGTGGTTCGTATGGTCGAGGTCGACCATTTCATAGGGCGTTTCGATCTCGACGCGGATGTTGCCCTCGCTCCGGCACGCCTCGATGATCGGGCTCGCCCACCTGAAGGCGAAGGACGGCGGCAGCGCGATGCGCAGCATCCCGCCCCGGTCCTGCCCCTGTATGCCGTCAAGCGCCTTGATGAGCCTGTCGAAGGAGGGCGTGACGTGGGAAAGCAGGTACTGTCCGGAATCGGTCAGCGCCAGCATGGAGCCCCGCCTGTCGAAGAGCGCAACGCCGACCACCTCTTCCAGGTTCAGCACGTGCCGGCTCACCGCGCTTTGGGTAACGCCGAGCGCCTCCGCTGCGCGGGTGAAGCTCATGTGCCTCGCCGCCGCCTCGAAGGCGCGCAGCGAGTTGAGCGGCAGTCTGCGGCGGTCGATGGTCGTCGACATCGAAAAGGCGCTCTCATGCGGCGGAAGTGAATCTCTTAAGTGGAAACACTAAGCCTTGGTTCTGGAAATGAGAAGCGCGATGGGACTGCAAGTTCGATATGCGCGGGATCGGGCAAGACGGCCGCTGCGCTCTTCCGCCCTTCCTTGCGCGACTGCACGGGATCAGCGGCCATCCCGTCAGCGGAAGGCCAGCGTCCGTTCGGCCAGAAGCAGAAGGTCGTCGTCACTCGCTTCCCGGTAGCTTGCGGCGCGCATCGCCGCGTTCTCGGGCCTTGCCATCTGTTCGGCCAGCCGGCTCGGAGCCAGAAAGGGAAGTTCCTCTTCCAGGTTCATCGTGATGCCGAGCCTGCGCACGAAGGCTGCGAAAGACATCGGCAGTTCGCCGGTACGCTCGCAGCCAAAGGCGCGCGCTACGTCCGTATAGCGCAGCTTGTCCTTTTCCATCGACCAGCAGAGCGTCGCGCACATGGCGACAGCCACCGCCCGCCCGTGGTGGATCGGCACCAGGCTGCCGAGCGCATGGGCGACATTATGGGCGATTCCCGTTCCCGCATTGTCGATGCCGATGCCCGCATATGTCGCCGAAAGCAGCATCCCGGCCCGCGCCCCGATGTTGTTCGGCTCGGAAACGGCGGTCGGCAGGTGCCGCGCGCCGAGGTTGATCGCGTCGAGGCAAACGCGGTTGTTCGTCTCGAAAGCATTGGCGTTCGTCGCAGCCTCCATTGCGTGCACGATCGCGTCGATGCCGCAGGCGGCTGTCAGATGCGCGGGCAGGCCCGTCGTCAGCTCCGGGTCGAGGACGACGGCGTCGGGCTTCAGCGAAGGCGCCCAGAACCAGTATTTCGAACCGTCCTCGCCGGAGACGATGGAAACGGCGGTTGCCTCCGATCCCGTTCCCGCCGTCGTCGGCACGCAGACGAGCGGGACCCGCGCCACGGGAAGCGGGCTCGCGCCAAGACGATAGTCGGAAACGTCACCCTGCGCACCGATCAGCGAGGCGATCAGCTTGCCCGCGTCAAGCGCCGATCCGCCGCCGAGGCAGACGATGGCCTCCGCCCCCTTCTCGCGCGCCGTGGCGACCGCCGCACGCACCTGCGCCTCGCTGGGGTCGCTCTTGATGTCGGCAAAGGTGACGACCCTATGACCGGCGTCCTTCATGATCTCTGCAACGCGCTTCGTCATCCCAAGGTGCGTCAGCCCCGGATCGGCGACAAGAAAAACGCTGCAGGTTCCAAGCCTCAGGTCATGCAGTATCCGGCCAAGGTCTTCGACCTTGCCGGCGCCGGAGACGATGCCCGGCACGGCGTTCAAGGAAAAGCTCGACATCTGGCGTCAAGACAAAGCCCCCGTGAGCGCACAGGCCCTGCCCCCTCTGGTTCCGGCGCGTTCCAATCCGCGCACTGGTTATCGACGCCGCTTCGTCTCGAACCAATGCCGCGTCATATGGGAGATGCTAAGCCGCATTCACCTGAAGGCCGAAATGCAAAAAGTCGATTGCCCCATGCGAAAAACTGTTGGGGGAACAGAGGCCAGGCCAGACCATGCACCGGATACGGCACGGCAGGTGGAGCGCACCCGCCTCAATTCGCGAGAAAACCTCGCACGACCGCATTGAACCGCCCGGCGTTCTCCATGCACATGAAATGCGATCCGCCGTCCGCCTCCTCGAAGATTTCAAGGGCGGCGCCCGGTATCCGGCTGGCGATCCATTCCTGCGATTCTGCCGGAAAAACGCTCTTTCGCGCGCCGACGACCAGCGTGGGAAGTTCGATGCGGGATATGACGTCCCGCCAGTCGCGCGGCGCATGATCGAGCATCAGCGCGGCGGCGTGGCGACGCGGCATCTTCAGCACCTCCTCCACGATTGCCTCGGCCTCCTCGGCGGGAAAACCCGATGTAAAAAGCCCCAAAAACAGATCGCGCGTCTTTTGTTCACCTGCCGGACCCGCCAGGTCCGCGCACAAGTCGAAAATGTCTTCGATGGTGTTGCAGCAGCCGTAATCAAGCTGTTCCTGCCGCGTCCACCAGGGCTGGATGAGTTGTGTCGCCGCCTGGTCGACGAGGATGAGCCTCGCAAGCTTCTCCGGCCCGAAGAGGTCGAGATAGGCCCAGATCACCGAGCACCCCATGGAATGGCCCATGACGACAGCGTCGGTGACATCCAGTTCACTCAGCAAATCTTCGAGATCGGCCGCGAGACGGCTCACGCGATAGCCGTGCTCGCATTTTTCCGATGCTCCATGGCCGCGCATATCGACCGCGATAACCCGGTGGTCCCGCGCGAAATCGTCGATCTGGCGCCAATATTCGATAGCGGCGTTGGACCATGCCGGCAGTATCAGGAACGGCTGGCCGTGGCCCGTATCGATCACGCTCAGACGCACGCCGTCATTCGTGTAAACGTCCCGGCGATGGCGATCAAGAGCGGCCTTGTCCCGGATCATCGAAACCCTCCTCCGGCGCGTCTGCCGCTGGCCCCTTCCCGGCCGATGGCGATTGACGCGGCGGTCTTCAGGCTCGCTGTTGTCTGCGACAGACAAAAAGCCGGCAGTCGCGGGCCCGCAGCCTCTTCAAATACTCGCCACCTCGTAAGTCCATACACGGAAGGACTTCAGAATGTGCGGGCCGAACGAATTGATGAGGGGGATGTCGGTTGCATCCCGGCCGCGCGCGATGACGATCCTGCCAATGCGCCGCGCATTGTTGCGCGGATCGAACGTATACCACCGGCCGCCAAGATAGACCTCCATCCAGGCTGAGAAATCCATGGGATCGACCACCGGCACGCCGATATCGCCCAGATGGCCGTTGACGTAGCGTGCCGGGATATTCAGGCAGCGGCACAGCGCTACTGCAAGATGGGCGAAATCGCGACAGACGCCGACGCGTTCATTGAATGCCTCGAAAGCGGTTCGCGTTGCCCTTGCCTGCATGTAGTCGAAATGGATGTGGCCATGGACAAAGTCACAGATTTTCTGAACACGCCCCCATCCCGGAGGCGTCGTCCCGAACATGTCCCATGCGATCTGGCTTAACCGGTCGGTCTCGCAATACCGGCTGCCCATCAGGTAGACGAGACAATCGTCCGGAAGATCGGCAACCGGGGTTTCGACAGCTCCCCAATCTTCGGGGTCGAGTTGTTCATCGTCCTCGATCGTCGCATCGCCCCACAGCGTCAGGTCGCCCGCGGGCGCCACGAAACGCCGGCAACGGTTTCCGAACATGTCATGATAGGTCGTGCTCGGAATGTCAGGTGTGAAGTAAAGTTTCTCGGGCACGCGAATATCCGCCTTGCGGTCTTCATGCACCGAAAGAAGGCAGACCATAGCGGTCGGTTGCAGGCAATTTAGTGTAATTTCATAGCCATATCTGATTAGCATGGGTATCTCGACGTTCCTTATCGAAAGTCAACCGAAGTAAGCAGGTATATTGTCTTTTCGCAATTGCAATACGCTTCCCTAGCTACTTCGTTTATCGTCCTTCGCTTCTTATCAAAGGCCTTCAGATATAATTTTTCGGAGACGGAATCTTTCGATTGGACAACTTTCAGCGCACTAACATCGACTGCGAACGGGATTTCCTTCTCATCATCGTGGCCTACGAAATGGATCCGACGCAGTACGGGATCGTAGCTACGGCCTGAGTTTCCAAATCTTAACATATTTTGTCGCCTTCCTGGTCGCGACGCCTGCTCGCCGCCTTGTGCGGGCGTGCCTTCCGTCTGCGAAAACAGGCCCGCTCTTACAAAAATAATTCGGTCAAAAGCCGTATATTGGAGTATAATTCATCTTCAAAAAGAATATATTTCTCATTATAACATATTTTAAATGCCCAATAAACATCTCTATAGTGAGTTTTAATTTTTTAAATTATGTTTTTAATGAAATAGAAATACGGCCTTTATAAAACCCCAATTGAAGAACATCATCAAATTTATGAACTTAGAGATTTACTATCGTTCTGCTCTCACCGTCCTGGCACCGGCAGGACCGATTTTCATTCTCCGAATTCGATACCTGTGGCAATCCACGTCGAAACGACCTGGCGCGTGTGATTTCGATCGAGTGTTTTTTGCGACCGAGACGTGGAGCTGAACCCCTTTCCGTGACCGCCACCATGAGGACCTTATCATGCCGACGAGAGTACAGCGCCTGATCGCCGCCCCACTCTTACGGCTATCGTTCAAGGGCGCAGGCACGATGGAGCCGCAGGGGCGCGGCAGTAAACGGGAATGCATTGAACCGGCCGAAGGGCCGGCATGCGCACGGCAATACGCCCTGTCCGGCGGTTTGCCCGATGGCGAACCGATTTTCGCTGAGCGACAAGCGCAACTTCACAAGAGGTTTGTCCGATCCATCTTCCCTGCCGCGGCCGGTCTGGAGCGGTGGGATGATGACGGGGGCGCCTCCGATCATGACTCGGAATACAGCATATATGGCCGACGCATCGAAGGCGACGGAACCTGGACGATCTATCATGTCTTCACCGGTGTGCCCGCAACGATTGGCGGACAGGTGATGAAGGGCTTGAACGCAGCCGATTCAATGACGCGAACGATGCTGACGAATTCCGATAATTCGCGGCAGCGCAAGGCGTCTCGACCGGAATTTCCGGTCGAACCCGTGCCTGCCGGATGGCGGCTGCTTCTGAAAGGATACTTTGGCCGCTTCATTCATCGGCGGTCGGAAAATAGAAATTCGTGACTTCAGCCCCGTTGTGCAAACACTGCGTCCGCACGAAAAATACTGGAACATATCCAGATACTTTGGATACACCGTCGATGGCCCGCTGGAGAGCAAAGGTATTGCGTGCCTTGGCGGGCCTGAAACGGCGAGGACCCTTTGTACAGTCCAATTCCTGCAATCAGGCTGAATTAAAACAATCCGCTCTGGTCGGTATAAGCGACTGCTTCTTCGCAGCTTCCCGCGCCCTTCCCACTTGACGTCGCACCGTCACCCGGCCAAGAAACGCGGAGCGTTTTCCTGCTCCGGGGTTCCTTCATGTCCGCGTCCTCCTTTCCCGCATCGTCGACCCTTGCCATCGTCCTTGCGGCCGGCCTCGGCACCCGCATGAAGTCCAACAGGCCGAAGGTCATGCACGAAGTGGGCGGCCTGCCGCTCGTCGGCCATGTGCTGAAGGCGGTTGAAGCGGCGGATGTCGGGCGTGCTGCCGTCGTCATCGGCCCGGATATGGATGACCTTGCGAAGCTTGTCGGCGACATCTCGTCTTCCGCCACCTGCCATGTCCAGGAAGAGCGGCTTGGCACCGCCCATGCCGTGCGCGCCGCCGAAGCCGCATACCGCGATACGCCGGATCACGTCCTCGTCCTGCTGGGAGACGCGCCCCTTGTCTCGCCGGAAACCATTCGGCGCGTGAAGACGCGCCTTGAGGATGGCGTCGATATCGTCGTCCTCGGCTTTGAGGCTGCGGACCCTTTCGGCTACGGGCGTCTGGTGAAGGAAGGCGACCGTCTTGTCGCGATCCGTGAAGAGCGTGACGCGTCGAATCCGGAAAAGGCGATAACTCTCTGTAATTCCGGCATTATGGCCTTTCGTGGCGAGCACTTTTCCGATCTCGTGAACGCGATCGGCAATGACAACGCCAAGGGTGAATATTACCTCACCGACGCCATAGAGATTGCCCACGCGCGCGGCCTTCGCCTTGAAACCGAAACCGCGCCCGAATGGGAAGTCCAAGGCATCAACACGCGTGGACAGCTCGCCGCGGTTGAAGCCGTCTTCCAGAAGCTTTGCCGTGAGCAGGCGATGGCCTCCGGCGTCAGCCTCATCGCCCCCGAGACGGTGTTCTTCTCCCATGACACCCGCCTTGCGCCTGATGTGACGGTGGAGCCCAACGTCGTCTTCGCAACCGGCGTTACCGTTGAGAGCGGCGCGCGCATCCGCGCCTTCAGCCATCTTGAGGGTGCGCATGTGGCGCGCGGCGCGACCGTCGGCCCCTACGCTCGCCTGCGGCCCGGCGCTCGCATCGGCGAGACGGCGCATATCGGCAATTTCGTGGAGATCAAGAACGCCACGATCGAGACCGGCGCGAAGGTCAATCATCTGAGCTATATCGGCGATGCCCGCGTCGGCGCGAAAGCCAACGTCGGCGCCGGTACGATCACCTGCAATTACGATGGCTTCCTGAAGCATCACACCGACATTGGCGCAGGCGCCTTCATCGGGTCGAACGCCACGCTCGTCGCTCCCGTTTCCATTGGTGACGGCGCCTATACAGCCGCCGGCAGCGTGATTACCAAGGACGTCGCCGCCGACGCTCTCGCCCTTGGCCGTGCAAGACAAAGCGAGAAGCCCGGACGGGCGGCCGAAATCCGTGCCCGCCTTGCAAAGGAGAAGCAAGCCCGACAGAAAGGGTGATCGTAAGTTCGCATCGATTCTTCCTTCAGGGGTTTCATCATGACCGTTCTCGTTACCGGCGGGGCCGGTTACATCGGCAGCCACATGGTCTGGGCGTTGAAGGATGCGGGCGAAGCGGTCGTCGTCGTCGACAATCTGGTAACCGGCTTCGACTGGGCGCTTCCCGGTGACGCCCCGCTCGTGCGCGGCGATGTCGGCGACGTGGCCCTGATCGGCCGTGTGCTTAAGGAATATGCCGTCGATGCGGTGATCCATTTCGCAGGGTCCATCGTCGTACCCGAATCCGTTGCCGATCCGCTGAAATACTATCGCAACAACACCTGCGCCTCCCGCAATCTGATCGAGGCCTGCGTTGCCGCCGGCGTCGACAAGTTCATCTTCTCGTCGACCGCCGCCGTCTACGGGGACCCGGAAACGGTTCCAGTGGCCGAAAACGCGCCGCTTGCGCCGCTGTCGCCCTATGGCACGTCAAAGCTCATGACCGAGTTGATGTTGCGCGACACCGCAAATGCGCATCCCTTCCGTTACACCGCCTTGCGGTATTTCAATGTGGCGGGTGCCGATCCGGACGGGCGGACAGGCCAATCCACCGCAGGCGCCACCCATCTCATCAAGGTTGCCGGTGAAGCCGCGCTCGGCAAGCGCTCCGGCCTTTCCATTTTCGGCACGGACTACGACACGCCGGACGGAACCGCGCTTCGCGACTACATCCACGTGAGCGACCTTGTCGCCGCCCACAAGCTTGCGCTGGACCGTCTCAGGGACGCTGGCTCCAGCTTGACGATGAACTGCG
Source organism: Hongsoonwoonella zoysiae (assembly GCF_013266695.1). GTDB lineage: Bacteria > Pseudomonadota > Alphaproteobacteria > Rhizobiales > Stappiaceae > Hongsoonwoonella > Hongsoonwoonella zoysiae. Next base: position 322,968 of record NZ_JABRXF010000002.1, on the reverse strand, counting down.
GTTACGGGCGCGGTTTCTCCGTGCTTGAGGTTGTCGATACCGTCCGGCGCGTGTCAGGGCGCGACTTTCCGGTCAGGCTGGAAGGCCGGCGTCCCGGCGACAGCCCGAAGGTCGTCGCCGATCCGTCGCTGATCCGTTCCGAGCTTGGCTGGAGGCCCGCCTACGACGATCTGGAGGTGATCGTAACCCATGCGCTGGCATGGGAGGATAAGTTGTCGAAGCGCAATCGGCGGGGGTGAATTTATCCCCGCTTCCAGGCCGCGGAGTAGGCTCGTCGTCCCGGTTTCGGGATGCGCCGCCGCTGCGGATTTCTCAGGAACCTTTTTGACCCCTGAAATCCATCAATTGTCCGCGTCTGGAATTCTCAATGGCGCTCGTTCGGATTCCTGCTGTGATTACAGAGCTCTACGATTGCGCAAACGACATGATAGAGCGAACTTGCAGGCGCCGGCTCCAAAATGAAGCTTCCGTCGGCGAGCATCCTGTCGCGGTAAAGCCCTCTGACGGGAACGTCGAAAAACCGCTCCATCGCCGCCACCGCCTTCACGGCAGAGGCGAGGTACCGCTTCCGCTCCGCCCCGGAACTCATTTCGCCCAGCAAAAGCGCGGCTTTCAGCCATTCCGTCTGACCCCAGAGCCGCGCGACTGGATCGACGGCCTGGAATTCGTCGTCGATCGCCATCACACAGACGCCGCGTTTTTCATCGATGCCGTAGCACTCGCCGATTTCGAACAAACGCCTTGAAACCGCTAAGGCATTTTCGTTTCCGCGTGATCGTCCCCAGCGCGCAAGCAGCCACGCCCACTCGAATTGATGGCCCGGCTCCACCCGCCGTCCGTCTTCGCCCGGCGCGGGCTTGAACTCCCCGTCGAAGAATTCCCTGAGAGCCCCTGTTTCCGCAGCGACAAATTTCGACAGCGCAAGGCCTCCGATCTCGTCCGCCAGTTCTCTCCAGGGCCCCTCTGGCTCCAGCGCTTCCCAGGCAAGGGCTGCCTCGAAGAGATGCATGTGCGGATTGGAACGTAGGGGAAGATTGCGCGGGTTCGCTTCCTCGAAACCGGCCATCGGATGCGACAGGTCCTCCCTCATTGCGGTAAGGATGGACGCTGCGCGGGCCGACATCTCGTCGCGTCTTGAAGGCATTGCCTCTGCTACGTTCGCGAACGCAAAAAGCGCAAAGGCTTGATCGTAGATGTCGACGCCTTCGTCGACAGGTTCTCCGGACATGTTGACCGACTTGATCGCCAGAGGTCCGGCCTGAAAAAAATCGGCAAGATAACGATCCAGTGCGGCACCGGCGAGTTTCCGCCAATTTCCGCCCCAGCCGAGGCTTCCTCCGGCAATCACCGAATAGATCTGGCGCGGTGGAACACGGGCGCGGACCGGCCTGTCGGCCGGTTCTCCGGTTTCAGGGTCCAGAGCCTCCAGAAACCGGCCGTTTTCAACATGAAACCCTGCTCCACTCCAGACCGGCAGCGCCTCTTCGCAGGTCCATCTCGCCAGCCGTTCCGCCGCGTCCCGCAGCAGCCGCGCCTCGTCCTCGCAAGCCTCGCTCATGTTTCCTCAAAGCGTCTGATTGTATTCGCCGACTTCCGGGTTTTCGCGCAAAACCGTATCGACCGCCTTGAACATTTCCTTGAGCCTTGCCTCGGACACCGGGCTTTCCACAACGACGACCAGTTCCGGCTTATTCGAGGACGCGCGCACCAGACCCCACGTCCCGTCATCGGCAACAACACGAACGCCGTTTACTGTGACCAGTTCCGCAATTTTGTGACCAGCAACCGTTTCGCCGTTTGCCTGCATCTCCTCAAAGCGCGCCACGACGCGTTCGATCACCTCGTATTTGATCTCGTCGTCGCAATGGGGCGACATGGTCGGCGAGCCCCAGGTCCTGGGCAGGTCGCGGCGGAGATCGGCCATCGTCTTGTCCGGGTTGCGGTCCAGCATGTCGAGCACCGCCAGCGCCGAGAGAAGACCGTCGTCATATCCGCGCCCGATCGGTTCATTGAAGAAATAATGTCCGGATTTCTCGAAACCGACGATAGCACCAAGCTCGTTTACCCGCCGCTTCATGTAGGAATGGCCCGTAATCCAGTAATCGGTCAGCGCCTTGTTTTCGACAAGTACCGGATCCGTCTTGAACAGGCCTGTAGACTTCACATCGGCAACGAATGTACAGCCTGGATGAAGTGCCGAGATATCGCGCGCCAGCATGACGCCAACCTTGTCGGCGAAGATCTCCTCGCCCTCGTTATCGACAACACCGCAGCGGTCACCGTCGCCGTCAAAGCCGAGGCCTACTTCCGCCCCCGTCTCCAGCACCTTGTCACGCAGCGCGTGCAGCATCTTCAGGTCTTCCGGGTTCGGGTTGTAGCGCGGAAAGGTATGATCGAGCTCGCAGTCGAGCGGGATCACCTCCGCGCCCAGCGCCTCCAGCACCTTCGGCGCGAAGGCTCCGGCCGTCCCGTTGCCGCAGGCCGCGACCACCTTGATCGGCCGCTTGAATTTCGCTCTGTCCGTCAGATCCTTCATGTAGACTTCGGGAAAGTTCTCGACATAGCGATATCCGCCGCCGTCGCGAGTCACATATTCCGCGCCCAGCACGATCTCCTTCAACCGACCCATCTCGTCCGGCCCGAAGGTCAGCGGGCGATCGATGCCCATCTTCACGCCGGTCCAGCCGTTGTCGTTGTGCGAGGCGGTGATCATGGCGACCGCCGGAACATCAAGCGCGAACTGGGCGAAATACGCCATCGGCGAAAGCGCAAGGCCGATATCGTGAACCTTGATGCCCGCCGCCATCAGGCCGTTGACGACGGCCATCTTGATCGCGCCCGAATAGCTTCTGAAATCATGGCCGACGACGATATCCGGCCTCACGCCCCGCTCATGCATCAAGGTGCCGACGCCGAGGCCCAGCGCCTGCATGCCCATCAGGTTGATTTCCTTTTCGAAAAGCCAGCGCGCATCGTACTCGCGAAAGCCGGTCGGCTTCACCAGCGGCGTGGTTTCATAGGCATAGGTGTTGGCGGAAAGCTTGGCTACGGGCTTTGGAAACATGAAAGATCCTGCTGTTGAGGAAGGACAAAAGAAGCCGTTTGGCAATTAGGCACTCAATATGGAGATTTTACGAAGCTCCTTCACCGCCGTCATGCCGGGTAATGTCCTCTTCGCTGATATGTGCGCCTGACTGTACCTCGATCAGTCGCGCCGGAATGAGGCCGGGGTTGGCGAGCCTGTGGTGCGCCCCGATCGGAACGAAAGCCGACTGGTTCTCCGATAAAAACCGCTTCGCGCCTTCGATCTCGATTTCCAGCGTACCCGAAACCACAACCCAATGTTCCGCACGGTGAACATGGCTTTGCAAGGAGAGACTCTTGCCAGGCTTAATTTCGATTTCCTGAACGTGGTAACGCGCATGGGCTGCGATTTCCTCGCGCCAGCCCCATGGCCGATATACGCGACGATGACGCCGCGTTTCCCGCCGCTTGTCATTATCGAGCCGCTGGACGATCGCCTTGACGTCTTCCGCCTTGTCCTTCGCGGCGACGAGCACGGCGTCTTTGGTCGAGACGACCATGACATCCCTCAACCCCACCATCGCAACGACGGCATCGTCGGAAACCACGAGATTGTCGCTCGCATCGACGAAGAGCGCTTCGCCCAATGTGCTGTTTCCGGCTTCATCCTTGTCCAGAATCTCCCAGACCGCAGACCAGGCACCGAGATCGCTCCAGTTCGGGTCCATCGGCACGCAGGCGATATTGTCAGCCTGCTCCATGATCGCGTAATCGATCGATATATTATCGGCCTTTGCGAAAGCGTCCGCATCCAGCCGCAGAAAATCGAGGTCTTCGCGCCCATTCTCATGAGCGCTTCGAACGGCGTCTAGCACGCCGGGGGCATGCTTTTCGAATGCTCGCAGCATCGTGCGGGCCGAAAACAGGAAAATGCCGGAGTTCCAGACATGATCACCGGATGCGAGAAAGGCTTGCGCTCGCGCTTTATCCGGTTTTTCGATAAAAGCCGCGACGTCAAAAACGCAATCCGTCCCCTCGCCCAGTCGGATGTATCCGTAGCCGGTGTGTGCCCTGTCCGGCGTGATGCCGAAGGTGACGATGCGGCCCGCCTCGGCTGCAGGGCGCGCGCTCTCCACCGCATTCAGGAAAGCATTCGTATCCCGGATGAGATGATCGGACGGCAGAAGAAGCACAAGCGCGTCCCGGGCGGTCTCCGCGGCAATAAGCGCTGCAAGCGCGGCTGGTGCCGCCGTATTACGCCCGAAAGGCTCCAGCACGATCGCTCTCGGTTCCACGCCCGCTTCGGCAAGCTGCTCGCCAGCCATGAAACGATGCGCCTCGTTGGCAATCACGAGCGGAGCGGAAAACGCTTCCCCGGACACGCGCTCGACCGTTTTCTGAAACAGGCTTTCGCCGTCGAAGATGCGCAGGAACTGCTTGGGCATTGTCTGACGCGACAAGGGCCACAAACGGGAGCCAGCGCCACCGGACAAGATGCAAGGGATGATGGCGCTCAAGTCTGCTTGCTCCGGTTCGAGGGAAGAATGGTTCGTAGCAATGAATGAATCACCAGGTGACCCTCGAGAGCTTATACGAACTCGCGCGCCGAAAGCCAAAATACAGCGGGCCTCGGAGCTTCGCGCTCATGCAGCTGGTGCTTCAGGACTTCCGATCAAAGCTCGATTGTAATGACACCGCCTGCTTCGGCCGCACGCGACTGGCATAGGATCATCGTCGTCTCGCGCTGCTTTCTGGACAGTACGAAGTCGCGGTGCTCCACCTCGCCGGATATGATGCCGCACTGGCAAACTCCACAAAGTCCGTCCGAACATTTGATGTCGACCGGATAGCCATTCTCGACAAGGACATCCGCGGCGGTCATATCAGCCGGCACTTCAATCTCCCCACCGGATTTGGCAAGGCGCAGAACGAACGGATGGTTTTCATAGTCCGGCTGTTCGGGGACGGAGAAATACTCAAGATGACGCGCTTCTTCAGGAAAACCGGCATTTTCCGCCGCCTCAATCACGGAACTCATGTAGCGGTCAGGCCCGCAGGAATAGACATGCCAGCCTCGCCGGTAACCCTTCAGGATCGCAGCAAGATCGGCTCTCGTTCCCTCGTCGGAGAAATGCAGTGTCACCTTGTCCGACCAGTCGAACTTCGCAAGGTCTTCAAGATATCCCGCTGTCTGTCGGGATTTCGCCGAATAATGCAGCTCGAAATCTGCACCCAGCGCATGAAGCCGGTGTGCCATGGCGATCATCGGCGTGATGCCGATGCCGCCCCCCATCAGAAACGTCTTCGCCGCCGTCTCGTCGAGCAGGAAGTGATTGATTGGCTTTGAGATGAAAATCTTCCGCCCTTCCGTGAAGATGCGATGCAGGAGCTTCGACCCGCCTTTCCCCATATCCTCGCGCAGGACGCCGATCTGGTACTTCGTGCGGTCCGCCGGTTCGCCAGAAAGCGAATACTGCCGGAGGTACTCCGGCGCGACCACAATGTCGATGTGGGCGCCCGCCGTCCATTCCGGCAGGGGTGAACCGTCAAGCGATACGAGATCGTATTTGGCCACATCCGCCGTCATATGGTCGGCCTTTGCCACCTTCACACGGATGACGGGCGCATCGCCTTCAACGCGATATTCATGCGCCAAACCGTCCGTTTCGCTCCGCGAAAGCCGCGCCTTGTATTCTTCAACCGTTATCAGGGCCTGATAGGCCTCGATCCCCTTTTCCCGATCCATGGGAAAGGGAAACGGCCATGGATGTGGAGCGAGGTTTGCGGGGTAGACGGCAAGCGTCTGATCTTCGTATTTCAGGGCGAGGTCGCGCTGCAGGTCGCGCGCGTTGACCGGCGCCTTCGCCGGGCGATAGCCGCCATCTTCGGAAATCTCGATATCCCACCACCACTTCTTGACCGGGTTCAGCCCCCCATTGCCGGCCATATCGTCAAGCTTCGCGAGAAAAGGCGCCGCGGAAGGAATATTCATCGCCGCCCAGCGGAACGGACGCTCCGCGAAAAGGCCTTCCAGGTTCCAGGGGCAGGTCTTCATGCAGCGGCCGCACATCGCGCCGCCTTGCGTGGTGATGCGGTAGGTCGCGCATTTCTGGCTGTCGGACTTCCAGATCTCATAGCCGTTGAACATCAGCTTCGGCCCCGCCGTGATAGCGCCGGACGGGCATTCGCGCGCGCATTTGTTGCAGGCTTCGCAAAAGGCCTGCATGCCGAAATCGATCGGCTTGTCGTGAGCAAGCGGAAGGTCAGTCGTCACCACGCCGGATTTCAGGCGCGGGCCGAGATAGGGGTTCAGGATCACCTCACCGATCCGGCTGACCTCGCCGAGCCCGGAAAGGAGCAGGAGCGGCGGCTGCAACACCTCGCCATCGAGGACGGTATGCGCCTTCGCCTTGTAGCCGAGATTGCGGATCTGTTTGGCAATCACCCCACCAAGCAGGGAAAACCGCAAGTAAGCACGCATGGACTGGGCAACCGAAATCCAGTCGTCGCCCGAGGCGCCCTCCATGGTCTCGTAACCCTGGTCGATGATCATGGATATCGCCTGATCGTGCGGCGGGTCGATGGGTTCTCCCACTGCGTCATGGGAATACCAGGCCCAATCCGGACAGCGCGAGATTCCGACGGCGTCGACACCGAGGAAGTAGCTTGCCGCCTTGATCCTTTCCGCGTCCCGCACCGGATCGCGATCATCGCGCGCAATATCCGTTTCAGGATCTCCGTCCTGCAGAAGAACGAAGGCGCCCAGCGCGCGGCGCTGCGCCATCGACGGGGCGGATTTGCGCGCGTAATGCCCGTTCTTCGCGCCTTCCTGAACGGCCTTGCCCATATCGCCGAACTGGGCGCGCGCGAACATGTCCGTGCGCTTCGGAACCCGGGCGACACGCTCCTCGTCGATGAAGGTCGTCGGCTTTTCCACCCGCTTCAGCTTTTCGAACGGATGCTCACCGTCTACGAAACGCCGGCCGGAGAAAGGCTCACGATTGAAGGCATTCTTGGAAAAACCCTTGCCCGTCCACCATGCCGGCCCTTTGGCCGAAAACCATGGTTGGTCGGCAAGGCCAGCCAGCGGCTTGTCCGCCGCAAGCTCGAATTGCGTGGTCACGGCGGCAATGCCGAACCGGCTTCCGATATAGGGATTTACGAGTTTGCCCGCCTCGCAGCTTGCAAGGCCCGCTGCAACGGTGAGGCGGTTGAGGTCCACATCCGACGATGTACCGGTATGAGCACGGGCATCGTATCCGAGCAGCCTCAGATAATTGGCGATGACGACAGCCGTTTCGGATGCTCTAAGGCAGGCGCGCGCTTCCTGCGCATCCATGATCCAGTCCGCACCCGGTTCATCGGCTTTCGGATCGCGCGGAAATTCATAGAGGAACACGATCGCATGCGTCTGTCCGTCGATCGTCGTCGGCGGGGCTTCCATGGACTCCTTCAGATCAGCCATGATCATGTCGATGCCGGAAGCAAGCGTCTTGGTCTGCTTCGTGCGGAGGTCTTCGGCCAGTTTCTCCACGCCGGGATTGTAGTAAGGCTCGCGAAGCACCACCTCACCCGGCAGTTCGCAGATACCCACCATCGAGGCATCGGAGAAATACCCGAAAGCCTTCAGATGATCGGAACGCTCCTGGCGGTCGTCCGGGCACTCCGCCCTGACCTTGTTGACCAGCCCGTCGCGGATCGCATCCAGCATCGCCTGGTAGTCGCGCATGGCGTTGACTATGGAGGCCGGCGCATGCGGACGGACGAAAGAGACGGGCCTGAAAGGCGGAATATTGTCAAAACCGGCAGGCGTCTCGCGGCGGCGCAGGCGCTCAAGCGGATAGGGGCCCATATGTACGGGCCTGTGTTTATCGGAAAAAAAACGAAATCCCATATTGCCGCTCGCGATCAGCCAACTTCGGCGTTGGATTTACTATTGAACAGATCGTTCGGTATCTCAGCAGAATGGATGCCCCTGTTAAAGGCGGACATGGCGCGGTCACCAACAAATGAAGGCGGCGAAGTTTCCTCCGCCGCCTCATGATCCGCACCGATCAGGCTCTTAGGAACCGCCGCTGTATTTCTTTATCAGCGAGCGGGCCTGTTCTACGAGCGCCTTGCCGTCCTTGCCGGCATTGTCCATTTCCGCCGCCCATGCGTCGATGAGCGGAGTCGCGGCATCTTCGAAACGCTGCTTCTCTTCTCCGGCGAGCATATAGATGTTGTCGCCGGCTTCCTTCGCGATTTCCAGGCCTTTGACATCGCCTTCATCCATCGCCTTACCGAACAGCCCCGCGGTCTCGATGCCCGAATTGTTGTCGATCACCTTCTTCAGGTCGGCGGGAAGATTGTCGTAGGACGACTGGTTCATGGCGAAGACGAAGGTCGCCGCATAAAGGCCGTGCTCGCCGTCAAATCCCGTATGGTTGTCGACAAGCTCGGAGATCTTGAGCGGCACCGTCACCTCCCAGGGGATCGTCGCACCGTCAATGACACCCTTGGAAAGCGATTCCGGAACGGCGGGAACGGGCATGCCTATGGGCGTTGCGCCCAGCTTTTCGAGCATCTGGTTGATGACGCGGGTTGCGCCGCGCAACTTGAGCCCGTTCAGGTCCTCTAGCTTCTGGACAGGCTGCTTGGAGTGAATGAGGCCTGGTCCATGCGTGTGCCAGGCGATCACTTTCACACCCTGGAACTCATCCTGGCAGTGTTCTTCGCAATATTCATGGAACGCCTTGGAGGTCGCCTCGCCGGTCGTCACCATGAACGGAAGCTCGAATACTTCCGTTGAGGGAAAACGGCCCGGCGTGTAGCCGATAACCGTCCATATGAGGTCGACGACGCCATCGCGCGCCTGATCGTAGAGCGACGGCGGCTTGCCGCCGAGTTGCATGGAGGGATAGTGCTCGACCTTGATGCGCCCGTTCGATTCTTCCATCACCTTGGCCGCCCACGGCTCAAGCGCCTTGGCGGGAATGGTCGCCTGCGGCGGTAGCATCTGGTGAAGGCGCAGCGTCACTTCCTGGGCGTAAGCGTTCGCCGATATGGCAATACCTGCGGCTGCGGCCGCGAGCAGTAGCGTCAGTTTCTTCATGATTTTTCCTCCCATCGGATCATTATCGTTCGTTACTTTCCCGGTCAGGGTTTCCTGTAGCCTGTATCAATGACGGCGCTTCCTCCCGCCAGCCGCGACACGCAAGTGCACATCCTGCGTTGCTCTTGCTTCTCCTCATCGGAGAAGAATACGTCACGATGGTCAAGCTCTCCATCGAGCTTGACGATTTCGACCGCGCAAAGACCGCATTCGCCGCGAAGGCAGTCCCAGATCATATCCACACCCGCGGCGTTGAGCGCATCGAGCAGGGACTGATCTGGAGAGACATCCACGCGCTTGCCAAGTCCCGCGACCTCGACGCTGAAGGGTGCTTCCGGTTTTTCGCCTGAATCTCCGAACACCTCGAAACGCAGCCTGCTCGGCGGCCTGCCGGTCTTCGCCCATTCCGCCTTTGCCGCGTTCAGCATGCCGAGCGGGCCGCAGATGTAGGCTTCGCCATTTGGCGGCAACCCGGCAAACTCGGCGGCAAGGTCAATGCGCCGCCCCTCTCCGGAGATAAAGAATTCGGCGCTCTCACCCATCACGTCCGCGAGCTCATCGGCAAACGCGAGTTCGCCGCGCGTGGACGCGGCGTAGGCGAGGCGGGCAGGCTTTCCCCGCTCGCTCAGCGCCTTCGCCATCCCATAGATCGGGGTGATGCCGATGCCGCCCGCGATCAGCAGATAGGACGACGCGCGCCAGGACAGAGCGAATCGGTTTTCAGGCACGGTGACGCGCAGCTTCGCACCTTCAATGAGCGTCCACATGAAGCGCGACCCGCCGCGGCTGTGCTCATGGCGCTTCACCGCAAGCCGGATGTGGCCGGCATCACTTGAGACGCATGTATAGGAGCGGATGGCGGGCATGCCGTCGACCATGACTTCGACGGAGACATGCGAGCCCGGCTCAAAGGGCGGAAGCCCGCCTTCAACCGAGAGTTCGATCAGCCTGATGCCATCCGCTATCGCTTGAGCACGTGTGACGACGGCATTTCGCCATTCCCGCCTGCCCTTCATCACCACGGTCCTCCCTCGTCTCTTCTTACCCGGAAACGAGCATCAGCCCCGGAACCTGCGCCATGAGTTTGTGATCGTCCATGACGAAGTCCAGATTCTGCCGCGCAAGGCGCGAGTGCTCACGCGCGACCGCTTCGGCTCTTGCCCCCTCGCGCATTTCGATTGCGTGGGCAATCGCCCTGTGCTGGGCTTGGCCAACGACAAGCGAGGTGCGAAAAGCCGGGATATCCGGCTGCGCGTTCAAGAACGCGCTCGGGCCTGCGAACGGAAGGCGCATCACCCGGTCGATCTCGCGGGAGATGATATCGCTCCCAGAGAGCACCTTCAGAAGGTCATGGAATTCGGCATTCATCTCCGCATAGCGCGGAAAGTCGAACGCATCGTCCGGGCCGCTGACCACCTTATCGATTTCGGCAAGGATCGCCTTCATCGAGGCAAGGCGAGACGGCGAAATACCGCGTTCGGCGGCGAGCCGCGCCGCCGTTCCCTCGAGCACGCCGCGAAGCTCGATCGCGTCCACGATATCGGCTTCGGTGAAGGAGCGAACCGTATAGCCGCCGGAAGGGATCAGCTCCAGAATGCCTTCCTGCTCAAGGCGGGCTAGGCCTGCACGGACCGGCGTGCGCGACAGGCCGAGCCGTGCCGAAAGGTTGACTTCCGACAGGCGTTCGCCCGGCGAAACCTCACCGGAGAAGACAAGCTCACGGATCCCGAGCACGGCCTTCAGCGTCTGGGAAGACGCCTTTTCGCTCACACTGCGTTGCGCCATCGCAATCTCCTATTCGGCGGCGGCTTTCGCGGCATTTTCCTGATCGATCATCCGGTCGATAAGCTTGCGCGCCCACATGGAGCCCGCATCGATATTGAGGTTGTAGAATACGTGGTCGGGGTTTTCCTCAATCGCCTTCTGCTGGGCTTCGAGGATCAATTCATCCTCGCGGAAGATCGTCGCAACCCCTTCCCGGAGCTCATGCGTGCGCGCCTGTTCGCCAAGCCGATAATTACGGGCGAACGCCCAGAAATAATGGCAGGTGGATTCCGTTTCCGGCGTGATCGTGTTTAGAACGAAGCCGTTCACACCTTGCGAGCGATCGCCGTCCGGAGCGCCCGTTCCCGCGGGAGCCACGCCGACGTCGATCGCGATCGTTGCCGGAGCCTCGAAATTGATGATCTGCCAGCGGTCGACATTGCCGGGCTTGCCAAGCTGCGCGCGCCAGAACGGCGGCGGGTCGATGTCCGTCATCCAGCGCGTTACGGTCGCCCGGCCATCACCATGGGTCACGGTGAAAGGCGCCTCGGCGACGGCGCGATTACCGATCGACGAACCGTGCACGTAGGTTTCGTGCGTGAGGTCCATCAAATTGTCGATGACCAGCCGGTAGTTGCATTTGACGTGGATGACCTTGCCGTCCGCCGCCCATTCCGGATCGTCGTTCCAATGCATGTCCGGCACGAGATCCGGATCGGCAAGAGCGGGATCACCCGGCCAGATCCAGACAAAGCGATGCCGCTCGACAACAGGGAAGCTGGTCACACATGCGGACGGATTGATGGTGTCCTGTGACGGCATGTATACACACCGGCCTGTATCATCGAATTCCAAACCATGATATCCGCAGATGACGTTGTCGCCATGAAGCTCCCCCTTTGAGAGCGGAAGCAACCGATGCCAGCAGGCGTCGGCCAAAGCTACAGCCGAACCATCCTGCTTTCGGTACATAACAACCGGTTTTCCGCAGATCTTGCGTGCCAGAAGGTTGCGCCTGACCTCGACGTCCCACGCGGCAGCATACCATGCGTTCAACGGAAAGCTGCGATCTTCCATCACCGGTCCTCCCGGTTCGACCAGCCGATTGTCTTTACGAGATACTAACTGTATACATTCTGTACCAACCAATTGCAAGGCGCCGCCGTATCGGCGAAACTGCGGTTCAAATGACGCATCCGCTCGCCCCGCATTGCGCCTGCTTGCGACACTGAATGAAAACGATCGGGAGGAAAGAGATATGACCGTTCCGAAGCCGCCCTACCGCGCCGACCACGTCGGCAGCCTGCTTCGCCCCGAAAGCGTGAGGACGGCGCGAAAGAAGCATTTCGAAGACAAGACTATGTCAGCCGAAGAACTCAAGGCCACCGAGGACGACGCCATCCGCGACGTCGTGAAGTTGCAGGAGGACATCGGGCTGCTTGCCGTTACAGACGGAGAATACCGCCGCTCCTGGTGGCACTATGACTTCCTGGGCGGGCTCACGGGATACGAACTGGAGGAACGGGACGAAGGCGTTCAATTTCATGGGGTGAAACTGCGCCCGACCTACCCGACGATCAAGGGAAAGCTCGACTTCCCGGCCGATCACCCGCATGTGGAGCATTTCAGGTTCCTGGCGGGCGTGACGAAAGTGACGCCGAAGATCTCGATACCGGGCCCGAGCGTGTGCCACTTCCGCACAGCCCCCGCCGACATCGCCCCTGCGGAATACAAGGACGTCGAAGTGCTGACGGCCGACATTGCCGCGACCTACAAGAAGGCGGTGCAAACGTTCTATGACGCCGGCTGCCGCTACCTGCAGATGGACGATATCTTCTTCGCCTATTTGTGCGACCCGAAGCACCGCGCCGATAAAAAGGAGCAGGGCTTCGATCCCGACTGGCTGATCGACCGTTACGCCTGGATGATGCATGAAGCGATCAAGGACCGGCCGGACGACATGCTCATAGGCATGCACATGTGCCGAGGCAACTTCCGCTCCACCTATGCCGCGGAAGGCGGTTACGACCCTGCGGCGGATGCCGTCTTCAACAAGACGGGCGTCGACATTTTCTTCATGGAATACGACACCGAACGCGCCGGCGGGCTCGAACCCTTACGCCTCCTCGCCAAGGGCAAACAGCGCGTCCTGCCGGGTTTCATCACCACGAAAACCGGCGAACTGGAAGATCTGGACGATCTCAAGAGGCATTTCGAGGAAGCTTCGAAGTTCGCCGACATCGATCAGCTCGGCATTGCTCCGCAATGCGGCTTCGCCTCGACGGAAGAAGGCAACCTTGTCACCTACGACGACCAGCGCCGCAAGCTGGAACTCGTCGTCAAGACGGCGGAAGCCATCTGGGGCGGTGTCGCGGCCTGACCGCCGGCACCAGCAGTAGCGATAAGGGCGCGAGCGATCTCGCGCCCCCTACCTCACTCTACGAGTTCGATTTCTTGCTGCGATTTGGGATGCAGGAACTTCAGCCCATATTTGCAGCCTTCCGCCCAAACGATGACAGAGTAAAGCCGGGTATCGGACTGAGGGATCGACAGCGAGAACGCGCCGGAAATCTCAAGTGGCTTTTCGGTTCGAATTCCGCAGCCGGTAACACTCAGGTTTTCGATCACGCAGTCGATTTCCCGGGCACCGTCGATAATTTTTCCCGCAATTTCGCAATCGGCACGAGGAATCTTGCGAGCCTCGAGCCCGGCATTCGCCCCTTCGGCCATGGCCATATACCTTCGACAATGAAACACGACTGCTTTTAAAGCTATCAAACATTTCTCTACGTAAAGTTAAATTCTATTTCCCTGTAATTATTACCTATAAATCTATCTTACTCTAAATAAAAACCCTCTCTAATTTAAGTAGAAGATATAATGACATCAAGATTATTTTCTCAGCCAAACCAAAAGATGGGCGTACATCCGTTGGCATTCAGGTGCACTCAAGAAATTCCGGCTGACAAGAACTACTTCTCAGACAGCTCATCCAATGCTTTCTTCAAGATTGCGACAGCCTGCACTCTTTGATCGGCGGACATCGACCCCGCATCGAGATCGAGCCTCATATTGGGCATTTCCTCGCGCAGTTGGCGTGCCTTCGCGCCAAGCACCTCATAGCTGTCGACAACACGATAGGTCATGACCGGATATGCAAGTCCCTTGACGGTAATTTGGCCTCGCTCCTCGCAATGAATTTCGTCCTTCACATGCGCGAAGGTTTCATAGGAAATAAGGATTTCACCTGGCTCGGCGCTGGTCTCAAGACGCGCGGCAAGGTTCACGCCGCCGCCGATGATGGTGTAGTCCATACGGTCTTCGCTGCCGAAATTTCCAACCGTGCAATAGCCTGTGTTGATGCCGATCCGGCACCTGAGCGGACTTTCTATTCCAGAGGCGCGCCACACCTCGGTCAGCTCACGCATGCGGCCGCGCATGGCGATCGCCATTTTCACGCAATTCAGCGCATCCTCGCGAACGCCGCGCGTTTCCGGATCGCCGAAGAAAATCACGATGGCATCGCCGACGTATTTGTCGATCGTCGCGCCATGAGCGAGCGCAATTCGCGACATTTCAGTGAGGTAATGATTCAGAAGCTGGGTCAGATCCTCCGATTCCATTTTGTCGGCCGTCTCGGTGAAACCCGCGATATCGGAGAAAAAAACCGTCAGCTTCTTGCGCTTGGCGGAAATCTCGACGCTCTGGCTTCCGGTAAAGATTGACGAATAGACCTGCGGGGAAAGGTATTTGGAAAGCTTGGTCGAGAGTGACTCTAGCATCCGGTTCTGTTCCAGCACGCGTTCGTTCGCCTCTTCCGCCTGGCGCAGCGCCTCCTGGGCTGAGGCGTAAAGCCGGGCATTTTCCAGCGAGATGGACGCCAGTTCGGCGAAGCGGGAAAGGATAGCGGCTTCCTCCTCGCCGAAATTACGATCCGTATTCGTGTCATAGGCCATGCCAAGCACGCCGGTGACCCGCGTGCCGGATTTCAGGGGAACGCCGATCACCGCGCGGATCAAGCCGTCGTGTCTGGGGTTCGGAACCCGGTCCGGCCATGTGGCGTAATCGTTGACGACAACCGGGGCCCCGGCCTCCCATACCTTTCCAGCCACCCCCTGCCCGGGCTGCAGCTCGTAGCCGACCGTCTCCCCATAGACGCCAACCCCGATCCGCCGGCGAATTGCGGCCTCGGTCTCATCGGCCAGATAGACATAGCCATGGGACGCATCCAGCATCTCGCCCGCCCGCGTGACGATCGCCTGCAACAGTTCATCAAGGTCGAGGCGGCTGATGATGCCAAGTGTCGTCTCGTTGAGGGCTGTGAGGTAATCCGCCTGCCGTCGCAGCTTTTCCTGCGCCAGCACCCGCTCCGTCACATCCGTGGCAACGCCGATCACGCCATTCGCCTCACCTTGAGGGCCGGTATGCGGTGCGCACCAGACCTCGAAGATCTGATCGTGCAGTGCTGCAACCGAACTGACTGTCCCACCACGCCGCGCGGCTTCGGCCGCCGACAGGATTTCAGGCGAATTGGCGAATACACTGGACAAGGGGCGACCGACCGCCCCTTGCGGATCGAGGCCGAGCGTATCGAGGCCCTTGCCCTCCAGAAGGGTGAGCGCCCCTTTCGCATCGAGCGCGAACAGGATGATCGGGGCATTCGAAACGACGGTGGTCAGCCGCTCCTCCAACCGGCTGTAAAGCACGCGCAGTTCATCCGTCATGTCGTTGAAGGAGCGCGCCAGCAACCCGACCTCATCGCGCGTGCGAACCGGGATCGTGGTGTCCAACTCACCCCGCCCGACGCGCTCCGCCCCTTGCACCAGTTCGGCCAGCGGCGCGGTCAGGCGCCGCGTCAGCGACATCAGGACGATAGCAATGATGACGGAACCGGCGATACCGAGGATCAGGACGTAGGTGCCAAGTCGGTTGACCGCGCCGTAGACCTCGCTTTCCGGATCTGTCGCGACGACATACCATTGCCACGGTTCGAAGTAATGGAAGCTGCCCAGATATCTCCGCCCGCCGAAACTGTAGCTGATCCGGCCACTTTCCCGGGAGACCATCTGCGCGAACCAGGGCTGCGCGCCCACTTCCTCGCCTATGAGGCCGGGGTCCGGCGCATGGGCGATCCGCCCCGATCCATCCATGACAAGGATGAAACCTTCCTGGCCGATGTCTATGGACGCCATGATCGCCGCGGCATCGCTTTGCGCCTGGCGCACGCTGGCCTCCACCGTATCGAGCGAATAAGCCTTGAGAAATTCGGCCTGGCTTTCCGCCGCCTGCAGAGCTTCCTGCCCGCGTGTTTCGAGCCACTCTTCGGCGATTTCACGCAACGCCTCGCGCGACAGGTAGTAGGTGATCCCGCTTGCGGTGGCGAAGGCGGCAAACAGCAAAGGCAAGGTCGCCCATAAAATCTTGCTGGAGATTTTCATGGAGCCCTCGCACTTATCGGTCCTTGAACCGGGTCGTTTCGGTGAACTGCGGATAAAGCGCCAATGCCGCCTTCAGCGGATGGCCATAGTCGACATTCTTGCGCCGGGCATAGACAAGGTTCACGTAGTGCAGCGGGTAGGCCGCGGCATCGGACAGGAGCTTCACCTGCGCCTGCTTCCAGATACGCACCTGTGCGGCTGGATCGCGGGTGCTTCGCGCGGTCTCGATCAGCCGGTCGATCCCGTCATAATGCGAAAAGTTCGTATCGGGGCTTTCGCCGGTCACGACAGTCGAATCCGAATGAAAGAACCGGGTGAGAAACACATCCGCATTCGGACGCCACGCCACATAGATGACGATTGCGTTCTCATCCTCCCGGATGCGCCGATGCATCTCCCGGTGCTCCACGACCTCAAGCTCGATATCGACGCCGACTGCCGCCAACTGGTCGCGCAGGCTCTCGTAATTGGCGAGGTAGTGGCCACGCTCCGACGTCGCGAGTTTGAGCTTGAAGCCATCCTCGTATCCGGCTTCAGCAAGCAGGCCTCGCGCCTTTTCCGGATCATGAGGATAGTCAAGCCGAAGTCCGGCGACTTCTTCCCGCGACAATCCACCTGGAAGGAATTCCACAGGCACCGGCGAATAAACGTTCTCGACAACGCCTTCGGCGAAAAGGGCGCGGAAAACATCGCGATCGACCGCATGTGCCAGCGCCTTGCGCACGCGAATATCGTCAAGCGGAGGCCGACCCAAATTGAAATGCATCGTGATGACCTGACCGACGCCGAAGACATCCACCGTGATCGGCCCGTGATTTGAAATCGCGGAAAACCAGTCGGGCTTTTCCGAGCCGAAGATCACATCGAGTTCGCCGTCCCGCAGCAGCCGGTCACGCTCCTCGAATTTCGGGAGATAGCGGACTTCCACTCCGTCAAGCAGCGGCCGCTCGCGAAAATAGCGCTCGTTCGCCGCAAGCATTATACGCTCGCCCGCGACCCGGCCATTGAAGACGAAAGGCCCGGTTCCGACGGGATGCGTCGCAAAGCCATGATCCCCAAGGGATTCCACCGCCTGCTTGCAGACGATGAAACCACCGGCATAGTCCGCGACCTTCGGAAAGAACAATATGGAAGAAAGCGGCGTATCGAATGTTACATCGACGGTGAAATCATCGACCTTTGTTACCGTCATGCCTTCATAATCGCCCGCATAGGACGAAACATCGGGATCGGCCGCCCGCCGCAGCGAAAAAACGACGTCGTCAGCCGTGAGCCGGTATCCTTCCGTCTGAGGGCCGGGATGGCACATGACGTCCCGGCGCAATTCGAAGCGCCAGACCTGCTTACCACCGGCAATCTTCGGCACTGGAATGGATGTCGCGATATCCGGCTCGATTTGCGGTGCCTCGCCGGGCCTGTAACGCAACAGCCCGTTGAAGATCATATCGACAACCGCACGGTCGTTACGCGAAGCCGCACGATGCGGGTCCCCCGTGCCAAGGTCGGCGGCATCTATCCCCAGGCGCAAAAACTGCGAACCGCTTTCCATCGCCCAGGCGGCCGGCGCGATGACCAGTATCGCGAGTAGTGCCGTAAAGGCCATGCCGGCCAACCGGCAAACGTTCCTTTTCGTCAATCGGTACTTCCGCACGGCCCTCCCCTGTTTTTGTGCTCCGGCTTCCTCCTGACGCCGAAAGAAGACCACCTGCCGGGCAAGACACCATCAGGTGAACAATCTACGAGCATTTTCGCCATGATCAGCATTAATAATGCGAAATGTAATCGATATTATCTCCCGTAGCGTATGAAATGGAAACTCCGTGTTTGTTTTTCACAAAACGCTGGATAAGGCTTCGAAAACTATGAAATCAATCTTAAGTACCGCTGTGCAAGCGACTGTTTTTTCTTGTTTTCTGGCATTTTCTCCATCCGCACAAGCCGAAAAACTGGTCATTGGCGTCCCCGCCTGGCCTTCGGCCAAGGTAACCGCCAACATCATCGCCATGTCCGTCAGGGACACGCTCGGTATCGAAACGGACCTTCAGGAACAAGGAACACTGACCATCCTCGGCGAGATCGGCTCCGGCGATATTGACGTTCATCCCGAAATCTGGCTGCCCAACCTCTCCCAGATCGTAGAGCGAATGAGCGGGAATGAAGGCTCGTTGCGGCTCAGCCCGAACGGCGTGAACGCGACGCAAAATATTTGCGTCACAAAATCCACGGCGGCCGATACGGGTATCAAGGCCGTTGCCGACCTTACCAACCCGGACATCGCCGTCAAATTCGATAGCGACGGCGACGGCAAGGGCGAAATCTGGATTGGTGCGAAGACGTGGTCATCCACGGAGATCGAAATGATCCGGGCCCACAGCTACGGCTACCACCGGACCATGAACTTGCTGGAAATGCCGGAGGACGTGGCGATGGCTGCGGTCGACGCGGCAGTTGCCACCGGCCGTCCGGTCGTCTTCTATTGCTACGGGCCGCATCACGTCTTTGAGCTTCATGACATCGTGAAGCTGGAAGAGCCCGCCTACGACGCCGCGCGCTGGAACATCGTCAAGCGCGCGGACGATCCGCAGTGGCTGGAAAAATCCAGAGCGGATACCGCTTGGGACGGATCACATTTCCATATCGGCTACGCGGCGCATCTCGAAAGGGACATGCCCGGGGTGGCCAAATTTCTGAACCGGATTTCCTTCGAGCCGTCAGACACGACCGCGATGAGCTACGCGGTCGTCGTCGAAGGAAAATCTCCGCAAGACGTTGCGCAATCATGGATCGAGGCAAACGGCGATCGTATCGAGGAGTGGATGAAGTGAGTGCTCAAAGTATCGCGTCGAGACTAAATATCCTCATCCCCCGGCAAAAGCTTCCGCTTCGCTCGCCGGTCGTGGCGTTGATCGCTGTCTTTTGCGCGTGTGCGGCACTCGCGCAGGCGCTGGAAACGCAGATATTCGATCCCGCGACGCGCACATGGGTCACCTACGATCCGCGCCAGGCGGTTAAATACTACCGCGCCCACGGTCAGGCCCCGGAAGAATTCCAGCGCCGGATCGTGGATTTCAGGACCGCGGAAAAACCCGGCACCATTATCATCGATGGCGACAAACACTTCCTCTACTATGTACTGCCGGATTTCCAGGCGATCCGATACGGCATCGGCGTGGGCAAGGACGGCTTCGGCTGGGCCGGCATTGTCAAGGTCGGGCGGAAGCAGGAATGGCCTACGTGGACGCCACCGGCGGAAATGATCGAGCGCGATCCCAAGGCCGCCCAATACAAGGATGGCATGCCGGGTGGGCCGGAAAATCCACTCGGCGCCAGGGCGCTTTACCTCTACGAGGGCAATCAGGACACGATCTACCGCATCCACGGCACGAACCAGCCCTGGTCGATCGGCCTCAACATCTCGTCAGGCTGCATACGCATGAACAACGATGACGTCACCGACCTTTATAACCGTGTCGAGATCGGCGCAAAGGTGATCGTCTTGATGCAGGGAGCCGCACTTTATCGCGGCGTTTAAGACCGGCCTTCCACGACAATCCAGTCAACCACCAGAGGACCCCGGCCCGATGAACTCGTTGAAGCCCCATGCCGCATTCTTTTTCGCACTTGGATTTCCGGTGGCTCTCGCAGGTTGTTCCACCAGCAATTCTTCCACACCAACGAGCCCGGTCGTGCGCACATCGGAGGCGACCGCACCGGCAGCACTTCAGCTCACCTGCGCTTCGGAAGCGGCAACGCGTTTTGACGTCTCAAGCGACAAGATCCTGCCCGTGTCCTCAAGACCGGGCGGCGATGGCGGGTATCTCGTGGATCTTTCCATGGACGGCCAGCAGGCGACCTGCGCGATCGGCGAAGACGGCGTTGTGACATCGCTGGAACGGGCCTGACCCCACCACCCGCACTCGACATTAATAGCGACGTGTTGCGTGGGCACCCTATTTTCGTTCGCCGTAATTGGGTATCAGAAGCGAATCTTTTTCGTATCTGATACATCAAGGCTTATGAGCGCCGCGCTGCGAACACATTTCCGGGTCATCGCCGCTCTCGTTATCCGCGAGATGACGACACGTTATGGTAACAAGATCGGCGGTTATATATGGGCGATCGTCGATCCGGTCGCCTTCATTGCCTTGATGTCAATCGTATTTTCCGCGATTGCCCATTCTCCTCCGATTGGCAGGAGTTTCGTCCTGTTTTATGCAAGCGGCTATATGGCTTTTTGGATTTACCGGTCGATGACGGATCAGGTCAGTCAGGCCGCGAAATCCAATCGGGCTCTTCTAAATTATCCGATAGTCTCGCCTTTCGATACGTTCGTTGCGCGGGCGGCACTGCAAGGCGGGACGCAGTTGGCTGTATGCGTCCTGATTTTTTCGGGAATCGCGGTTTTCATCACGCCCCTGCATTCGCTCGACTTCCAGTCCCTCATTACAGCCAGCCTCGTCGCTATCACCTTGGGCGTTGGTATTGGCATGCTGAATTCGGTCCTCTTTCGGATGAGCGAAGTATATCAACAGGTATTCAATATAATAAACCGCCCACTCTTTATTGTCTCAGGAGTGTTTTTCTTACCGGAATCAATTCCACATCCCTACCAGGACTATCTTCTCTGGAATCCGGTTTCGCATATTATCGGTTGGTTCAGGCGCGGAATTTATCCATCTTATCGTGCCGCGTTCGTGGATGAAGCCTGGCTAATCGGAATCGCGATCGCAGCGCTTTTCACCGGTCTGCTGATAACATCGGCCTTTAAAGCAAAGCTTCGGGAAGTTGCATGATCCGCCTTGAGCGTGTCACAAAGGGATTCAAGTCGGGACGTACCACACACTATGTGGTGCGCGACGTCTCCTACACCATCGAGCGGGGACAAAGCATAGGCCTTCTCGGCCGCAACGGCGCGGGAAAATCGACCCTCCTGCGTCTCATTGCCGGAATTATTCAGCCCGACAAGGGACGCGTGCGGCGCGAAGCCAAGGTTTCATGGCCTTTGGGATTTGCCGGAAGTTTCGCCGGCTCTTTAACGGGCGAGCAGAATGTGCGTTTCGTTGCACGCATCTATGGAGTAGATACCGAAGAACTGACCGAATACGTTGAGGAATTCGCCGAACTTGGCGATCAGTTTCGCAAGCCGGTGAGCGGCTATTCCTCCGGCATGAAGGCGCGCCTGGCATTCGGTATCAGCATGGGAATTCAATTCGACTATTATCTGATCGACGAAACGCTTGCCGTTGGAGACGTCAACTTCAAACGAAAATGTCAGGAAGTCTTCACTGATAAGCTATCCAATTCCGACGTCATCATGGTATCGCACCAGACAAGCGCAATCCGAAACTATTGCGACAGGGCACTGGTGCTCGAAGACGGAAAATTGACGTTTTTCGAAAACATTGAAGAAGCGATAGAATTTCACAACAGAACGCTGTCGATTCGCTAACGGGAAATCATTCATGAAGGCGCAGCCGCCTAAATCTTCAAACGCGGGCGAATTGGGTGACTCCGGTGCGAAGCCTCGCACGGTCCGTACCGCACAGCGACTCCAGGGCGGCCGCAATCTCGCGGTTGTGGCAGGAAATGCAATTTCCTTACGCTTGAAGGATGCCGGCCTCGACCCGGCGCAGTTTACCCGGGACCCGTCCTCGGCGAGAAGAGCGCATCGCACGCGCAAGCCATTGCGCCACCGGATCGTCTCGCTAAGCTTCCTCCTGGCTGTTGTCATTCCATCGATTGTAACAGCTCTATACATGTTCCTTTTTGCGGCAGATCAGTATCACAGCAGGGCCGCCTTCGCCGTACGAAGTGTGGAAAGCACAGGTGCGACGGACCTGCTCGGCCTGGTCGTCCAGGGTGGTGGCGCGACGAACGTCTCCGATAGCTACATCATCAACGATTACCTTCAAAGCCAGGCCGTCGTGGAGGATGTCGCCAGGGAAATCGATATTGTGTCGGCCTTCAACCATCGAGATGCAGATTGGTTTTTCCGAATGGGAGATGACCTGTCGATCGAGGAAAAAGTCGACTACTGGAACGACATGGTCGATGTGGATTTCGATTCCACTTCGGGCCTTATTTTTGTCAACGCACGGGCATTTACGGCCAAAGATGCCCAGGCAATCACGGGTAAGATTGTCGAAAACAGCGATATTCTCGTAAACCGGCTTTCGGAAGATTCCCATCGCGAATCCCTCAGGCTCGCCAGGCAGGAGGTCGCCCGCGCGGAAGCGCGCCTAAAAGTGTTTCGAAAGGAACTCCTTGCCTATCGTGAGGCCACGCAGGAAATTAGCCCGCTCGAAAATGCGAAGATCACCATCGAACTGATCGGCACGCTCGAGCAGGAGCTGACGAAGAACCAGGCGGAACTCAAGACGCTCAGTCAGTATCTCGATCCGAGTTCCCCGCAGGTCCGCATTCTGCAAAGGCAAATCGAAAGCTTGAAGGAACAGATCGCTGCAGAGCGACAGCGCCTTGGCGACGGTCGTACCAATGAAGGCAGTGACAGTTCGGCTGGACGTACGATCTCCAACAGAATTGCGAGTTACGAGGAACTCGAACTGGAACGGGAATTCGCGGAACGGCTTTATACCGCTGCGCTTTCCAGCCTTGAAAAGGCGCGCGCTGAAGCTGACGCGAAACAAACCTATCTTGCGGTGTTTCAAAAGCCGACCTTGTCTCAGGAAGCGCAATATCCCGAAAGAGGCATGACATCGCTTCTCGTATTTTTAGGTTTGCTAGCCGCTTGGGGCATATGCGTAATGGTCTACTATAACATTCGGGATCGATCCTGACCTTCGGCCTGACCGCACGGTTTGTCCGCACTCAGTCCGCGCAACCATTCCGAGGTTCATATTTTCAGCGTTCCGGTTTTCAACGTTCCGGCGGTTGCCGAAGAAGCATTGGTGCCTGGTCTTGCCACTTCCCGATGACGATCAGCATATATTCGCGGTAGACGTCGCGGATTACGGCTTGTGGATACAACGGAACCTGCTTGAGAAGTTTCTGCGCGGCCCGGTTCGGCGGGACTGGCGCTTCAAACGGCACAAAGGCGCAATCCGGATCGGCTGGGGACGCAAGCCAAGCGGACTTAGGGCTGACCGCATCGCGGCGCGAACCGGTGCAAGGGTCTGGAGGCTTGAGGATGGTTTCCTGCGCTCCCACGGCCTTGGCAATCACGAACCCCCGCTGTCGATCGTGGTCGATGATCTGGGTATTTATTACGATTGCAACCGCCCATCCCGGCTTGAAAGATTGATCTCTCAGCAAAACACGAGCTCGCAAGATGAGGAAGCACGACGCATCGCCACCAAATGGCGCGAGGCGCGGGTTTCCAAATACAATTGCCATCCCGAATTCAGCGGCGAACTTCCAGACGATTATGTTCTTGTCGCGGATCAGACCCGCAACGACAGTTCGATCCTTTATGGAGCCGCGAGCGCAGCTTCATTCGAGACCATGCTCAATGCCGCCATTCACGAGAACCCGAACTCCCATGTCGTCGTCAAAACCCACCCCGATGTACTGGACGGCAAAAAATCGGGATATTTCTCCATGGATATTGCGGGCCGCTCGCGAAATATCCTGCTCATCGCCGACAGGGTCCACCCAGTCCGGTTGATCGAGCGCGCCAGGAAGGTCTACACCGTCACGTCCCAGATCGGCTTTGAAGCCTTGATCTGGGGCAAGCCCGTGCGCACCTTCGGCATGCCGTTTTACGCCGGCTGGGGCATGACGGAGGATGAAATCTCACCTCCGGCAGAGCGCAAGCGCATTGATATCGAAGATTTGATTCATGCGGCGTTGGTTGGATATCCGACTTACAATTCAAATACTGATGTCTCACGATATTTACGACCCGGATATTTTATTGACATTCCATAGTAAAATATTCTTTTAAATTACCATCGTTCGTAAAGCTCAACGCTTACATATAAGCAAAGAAAATAGAAATATGAAGCGTCCATCATCATTAATTGGGGATTAAACAGAACTCACTGATTGAGCCAATCTCGATAGAATTCTACTTTATGAGGCCTACGAATACCGATTCATCCAATCTGTAACCAAATCGACAAGGGAGCTGAAAGTGCACTGAAATTTCTGCCATACAATTAGAAATGCATCCAAATAAAATGGACCCAATGCAGGTTAAAACTATGATATTCGAGTACAATTTCAATAAACTTAATTATCTGGCAAACATATCCGCATCAAAAAATATTTTGTATATGGAAACACCAAAAGTTTGCTGTTCAACGATCAAAAAATATTTACAAATTATCGAAACAAATGGAGATTATTCACTTCTCCCGGATAATGTACACGACAAAGTCAACTCCCCATTAAAATCCCCTTCTGAAATCGAACTACCTATATCACGACTCTTCAGTGGCGATGAGTTTTTGCGTTTTTCATTTGTGAGAAATCCTTTCACAAGAGTTTTGTCCGCCTATCTAGATAAAATTGTCCAGAACCAATGGGAGCGTCACCGACATTTACCAGCGCTCGGTTTCAATAGAGGCGCAAATGTTGGATTCCGCGAATTCCTCGAGCGAATTCACGCGCAACCTCCATTAGAGCGTGATATTCATTTCATGAGTCAATACGATATCCTGCGGCCCGATAGAGTAAAGTACCATTTCCTAGGGAATTTTGAGAAGTTTTCGCATGACTACAGTCATCTTCAAGATTTAATATCCGCCACCGCAACAATCCGAGATTCTAGTATAAACTGGCATGCAACTAACGCCAGCAATCGCATAGGTGAATACTATGGAGAAATAGAAACCACATTGGTTCGCACAATATATATTAATGACTTTATATATTTCGGCTATTCAATGGAACTCTCAGACATTCGTTGATGCATTCCGTACTCACAAATATCATGCATACAAAAAATTTTGTATTTTTACATTCTCACTATGCGCGATGAATTTCAGATTTCACTATTTCTCGATCGCACTGACATTTTGTATTATATGCCATATTCAGACCTTTAGTAATTTGGAATTCGATCCACTGATGGTTTTTTTTCATTTCGATAAGCCGAAGAAACTAGAGCGAATGTATCCTGGTGATTCAACGCCCCAGGCTTCTCCGCCCACTTGCCTACATCGTATGAAACAATCTTTAATCCAGAACTATCGACAATTTCTTTCCATTTATTCATTGTATAACCCGCGAAAAAATCTTGCCCCGAATAGGCATAGTAGCATCCAGGCTCTATCTGCCGAACCGCGCTATGCATCCCCGTACGCCTCACATATTCGAAGAAATACTCATCAATTATAAATGCCGTAACATAGGCGCAACCACCAGAAGCAAGAACACGGCCCAACTCAGAAAAATAATTATAACAATCGAAGCTGCGAAGATGAGTAAATAGAGAAATCGCAAAGGCAAAATCGACCGAATTACGCTCTATTTCACCTAAATGGTAATCATTTTGCGATGAGAAATCGACCTCCGAAAAATAATAATTATTCTTAGACTCTCTCAAAATAAACTCGAACTCAACACCATCACGTTTAATATTGTTTCGACACCATTCTATACCTTCCTCCCAAACATCGATACCATAGTATTTACCTGTCTCCAAAAAGCGAGAAAACGGAATAGCCATCCGCCCGCAACCACATCCAATATCGAGCACCGTTGACCCTGTCGAAATGTCACCGCGTAAAACCATTTCCCTAAATATATGAGCCATTGCAGACTTGAAATGTTGAGGATTGGGGCTCCCAATTATTTGCATCATTTCCTGATTTGGAAGAGCGTCAGCAGGCGCCTCCCAGCAATAGTCAATAACGGCCTGTATCTTTTCCTGAATGGAGTTCTTCACATTCGCCTTTTTTTCAAGGCTTTCAATATATGCACTCTTTGCCATTTGTTTCACCATCTTGATGGAATTACAGCTACCTGGGGTATTTATATTTTTGGCCGGTTGCGACCCTCGTTTTTCCCATGTTTTACATAGTGGTCAAAACCACTGGCAAACTGCCCTTTCGATACACTATCGGAAACATCCGCATATTTCCTTAGATACGACTCATCATCAAAATCCGGCGGCGAGTGAATTTTGTTTTTCTTCAAATAGTCCTTTATTTCTTCTTTTGTCGATCCAATTATTTCGATTGCAGATACTTTCATTTTTTTGGCTTTGATCAATTTATCGGCTATCTGATGCAACATTATCCAACGCTCATCCAGTTCGGCCTGAAGACCTTCCATTGCCTGGCGGCATTCATCCGGATCGCCGATAACGTGCCCCACTGGTGAGACGTGTGGTGCCCCGCCCGTTTGGGTCCCTGTTATTCTGACATTATTCAATCGAGAACGCGTATCCGACTGTGTAAAACCAAGCGCCATCAGATTGCCGAGCGCCGCGAATTCATCGTCCGTGGCTGCCCGCCTGATATATTTGTTGCGAACTATCGCATTGTATTCGGCGTGGCGATCGATACCACCGATCACAGAATTCGAGTAAGTACCAGCCTGGCTGCCTCTATCTCTGTGATGATAGAACGCGAGATGCTTGGGCAAGACACCGATATTCGCTTTCATAAGGAACCGCAAATTGAAATCCCAATCCCCAAGCACGGGAAGTGTCTCGTCAAATCCGCCGATTTCTTCCAGAACACGCCGGCGAAACAAGAAGGCAATAGGGGCAAAGAAATTTCCGACAATCATCTCGGAAAGTTGCACATCTCTTATCCAGTCATTATAGGGGAAGCGACCGTGCTCTATAATCGTATTTCCAGATATTTCTTCCGAAACATAGGTAGTCTTTGTAATCACGCCATCGTAAACATGAGAATTACTCGTCAAAAATTCGACCGTTTGCTTTAGAAAGTCACAATGCCAACTATCGTCATCATCATGAATGACTATATACTCAGAATCCCCGCCATATATTCCAACATTAGATGCAGCTTCCATTCCAAGGCTACGTGAATTGGAACAAATGCGGATTTTCGTAGGATCAACAGAAGACTCGCCAATCACTCTTAGAACTTCGCCAATATCTCCACCATCATTCACAATCACCCATGTATAATTTTCATATGTCTGTTCCGCTACGCTTTTGGCCGCGCGTTCTAGCAATACTGGCCGGTCTTTGGTCCTGGTAATAATAGCTACGTGCCCTGGGCCGGATCCGATAGCACCGCCCATTTGCTCATTCGCAACAAAATACTCACTAGAGCGACCATCCGTGTATTCCGTCACGATTCTCCGTTGATGTTTCTCGACTTCTTCCTCTGGATATTCCACCCGCGCTTGTGCAGTTGGCCATATGGCTTCTGCCACCCGAAGAGCCTTGCTGTCGCCATCAAAGCGATCCCGGGCTGGCATCACCGCATCCACCGCACCAGACCGCCCAAGATCCAGAGATCTGGATTTTCCAGAGACAAAAAAGATATCATCTAGCGTCGGATAACATATTGCGGAGGATAGAAGTTTTACTGCTTGATGATAGTTTGTTGTGATTTCATAAACCGAATCCGATGCGTTTGACCTAATATAATCCAGCACTCCCAAATAAACTTCGTCCCATTTTTCTTTTATTTCCGTCTTTAAAAATTCTGACCTATCGATTTTTTTATAAATATCTTTAGCTTCGATATGATCGAACGACGGTATTCCAGCTTCAAACAAACTCTCGATAACATGGCGATGAATAGTGAATGCTGTCTCCGGCTTATTTGACCTAAATGTTTGGCTATCAAAAATCAATCCGTGCATGATGCCTGGCTGACGGTCAAAGATTTGCGCTCGGCCTATACATCCGAAATACAACCCTTCCCACTCATAGTTTGAATATGCCGCCTTAAGTAATAACTGAGACGTGCCTTTCCAGCCGGAATCTACAAGTATTATGCGCTTGGCGTCTCCGGCTATACGTGCCAAATATTCAGTATAAATCTTAGATTGTTGATGGAGGTAATTATTAACATATTCGGAAATTCTATCATTTCTTTTGAGGAACTTATGTAAAGGCATTTGATCAATCGGAGCAAACTCAGGGCAACGTCCTGATGTGATCTCCTTATTCAGAATGCTTCTTATTATTTGATCTAATGAGCAGTCAGAAAACTCGCGCCCAAGCGCCGTAGTAGCGACATTCGGCACAAAGCAATAGGCTGCCTTGATTGCCATCATGCGCGATACGCCCAACAGCTCTACATCAACCGGCGCCTCAGTGCTTCGGGCGGTTAGCCATGTTTCATAAAGCTCCTGAATTCGCAGGCCAGCCCTAAGGCAAAATAGAACCTTGTCGTCCTTCTCATCGCACTGCAAAAGATACGAATGTAGCCTAAGCAAATATGCATTGACGATCGGACCAAGTGCATCATATCCAAACTGATGTAGTGAATTCCAATTAGCCATTTTCTGTTTCACATGTTAAATGCGAGTTGTGATTCAATGTCGATCTGCATTTCAGAGAACTGATTTTTAAGTTGCAAATAACACTCTTGTCTTTTCCTCTTTTCTTTTTCCGACACTGGAAGATAGAATGCATTCCAACCGCTTTTTTTGGGCATTTTATAGTCTGACCAAAGATTATCGCCAATATGCAAAATGTTTTCCCCTCGTGTGCGATATTTGCCTTCCAAATAGGAGAAAATTCCGCCAGTTCGCTTGCTACCGTTCAAATCCGCAGAAGAATATACGTCGTAAATTTTTTCGATACCAAATTTGCTAGAGAGCAAAGTTCTGATGTCAAAACTTTCGATATACATGTCGGAGACATAAATAAAGGGAATGTCCGGCAGTGCTTCCTCCAGATGGTTCAGCATTGGATTTGCGATCAACGAGGCTGCTTCATACAAAAGTTCATTCGTAACGTAGTCATCTGCCAATTCTGGATGACCTAACAAGTCGCAAGTTATACGAGCTATGTCGCGAAGCCGCCCCTCTCTATTTCCAGCAATGTTCGGCGAAATCGAATACGCTGCTTTCGCTGCCATGATCCGCGCTAGGAAAACATCTTTCTTCTCAAACCGAACAGCTAAGCCAGCCTCGCTACAGCGACCAACGAACCACTCTGCACTTTCCAGAAAGCGCAATATTTCTGGCTTACCTTCCCGCAATAGCGCGGTATCGAAAACGTCAAAAGAAATTATCTCAATTTCTTTATTCTTTGCTATATCGCAAATCGCTTCGACAATTTCGTAGCAATTTGAACTATCATTATAAAATTCTCGAAATTCTTCAGCCTCTAATATTTTTTTATAGTAGTCATTTACATTCATATATTTCGTAATTGCCTCTTTATTTATTGCTTTCTGAATTGACATTTCTTTAATGCTCACTTCCTGTCAGGATTACCAGCATTTTTCTGGGGAAATTTACCACCAGCACGGATAATGCCGCCTCACCCGCTTACCTGCGTTTTGTATCGTCAATAGAGTTTGTGCGACACAAATATGCATTACAGAACAAACTCCTTTTGCGACGTTCATTCCCACGAACTATGATACCAATCCCGCATTTTGGGGCATCAAACAGGGTTTCAAGAAATAAGTCATCGCGCATTGATACTTATCCACATATCAATTTGCAATTTCGAGAATATATGTTCATATACTGTTGTCTGGCGTGAGCATTCCCTAATATAGATAAATATAAGACTGATGAATAACAGTATTAAAATATTAAGACCTCCCATACACGGAGACGATCGCGGCTTCTTTTCCGAAACCTACAACAAGCGCACGTTGCTGGAGGCCGGAGTCGACATAGACTTCGTGCAGGACAATCATGCTTTTTCAGCGGAAAAAGGCACCGTTCGCGGCCTGCATTTTCAGACACCTCCATATGCTCAGGACAAGCTTGTGCGCGTGGTGCGCGGGGCGATCCTCGATGTCGCGGTGGACCTGCGCGTCGGCTCGCCCACGTTCGGGCGCCATGTCTCCGCTGTGATTTCCGCCAAGGATTGGAACCAGATTCTGGTTCCGGTCGGCTTCGCGCATGGCCTTGTGACCCTGGAGCCGGATACGGAGGTTCTTTACAAAGTATCCAACTACTATTCGCCGGAACATGACAAGGGGCTATTGTGGAACGATCCTGCGCTTGGCATCGACTGGGGGATCGACCCCGCAAGTGCAATCCTGTCCGAAAAGGATAGGCGCCATCCGACCCTTGCCGAATTGCCGGAATATTTCAGATACGACGAAAAGGACGATCGATGAAGGTTATTGTAACCGGCGGCGCGGGCTTTATCGGTTCGGCGCTCGTGCGTCGACTTGTACTCGACGAAGGCGTTCACGTCATCACAGTCGACAGCCTCACATATGCGGGCAACCTGACGTCACTTGGCGAGGTGATGGCCCATCCCCGACACCGCTTCGTGCAGGCGGATATCCGCGACGGCGCGGCGATGGAGCGACTTTTCAAGGATGAGGCCCCCGACGCCGTCATGCACCTGGCGGCGGAAAGCCATGTCGACCGCTCGATCGACGGGCCGGCCGATTTCATCGACACCAATATCATCGGCACCTATCGCCTTCTCGAGGCGGCCCGCGCATTCTGGAGCGCCATTCCGGCGCCGAAGCGGGATGCGTTCCGCTTCCACCATGTCTCCACGGATGAAGTCTACGGCTCGCTGGGGCCTGACGGCGCCTTCAGCGAGACCACGCCATACGCTCCGAACTCCCCCTATTCGGCGTCTAAAGCAGGTTCCGATCACCTGGTCCGCGCCTGGCACCACACCTACGGCCTGCCGACACTAATCACCAACTGCTCCAACAACTATGGTCCTCGGCAGTTTCCGGAAAAGCTCATCCCGCTGATGATCCTGAACGGTCTTGAGGGAAAGCCCCTTCCTGTCTATGGCACGGGCGAAAACGTGCGCGACTGGCTGTTCGTCGACGATCACGCGGATGCCCTGTGGCACGTCGTCAAGAACGGCGTGCCGGGCGAGGTCTACAATATCGGCGGCGAAGAGGAGCGGACCAACATCGATGTCGTGCGTACCATTTGCGATCTCCTGGATCGTCAATTGCCAGCCGATCGATCCCGCAGGAATCTGATAACTTTTGTTGCGGATCGCCCCGGTCATGACGCTCGCTACGCGATGGATATCTCCAAAATCACAACTGAACTAGGCTGGCGGCCCAGGCATACGTTCGAGGAAGGGCTGGAGAAGACGGTGGCCTGGTATCTTTCCAACCGGAACTGGTGGGAGGAAATTGGCTCCGGCCGCTATGCCGGCGAGCGCCTCGGCCTGCAGGCGGGCGCAAAGGAATTCGCTCCCGCGACGGCTGACTGACGATGGATGTGCTTCTGACGGGTGCCGGCGGCCAGCTCGGATTCGAAGTCGCCGCGAGAGCGCGGGATTCCGGCCTCGAAATCGCGGCCTTTGCTCATGGTGATCTCGACATCGCCGACCGTGCCGCCGTCGACCGCGCCGTTGCAAGCACGCGGCCGAAGATTATCGTGAATGCCGCTGCCTACACCGCGGTGGACAAGGCGGAGGCGGACCTCGATGCGGCGTATGCCGCAAATCGCGATGGTCCCGCATATCTTGCCGCAGCCGCGCAAAGATGTGGTGCTGCGATCATCCATGTTTCGACGGATTACGTTTTCGACGGCACGAAACCCGCACCATATGTCGAAACCGACCCTGTCGCCCCGCTCGGCGTTTACGGCGCAAGCAAGCTGGCTGGCGAAGAGGCGGTTCGTAAGGCGTGCGACCGCCATGTGATCCTCAGGACGGCCTGGGTCTATGGCGCCAAGGGGCACAACTTCGTCAAGACAATGCTGCGGCTCGGATCCGAACGTGACGTTTTGCGCGTTGTCGACGACCAGATCGGCTCGCCAACGTCGGCAGCCGATCTTGCGCAGGTCATAGTCGCAATATCGCGGCGCCTGTGCCTGGATGCCGTTTCCCCCGCGTGCTATGGCACATTCCACGCGGCAGGCTCCGGTGAGACGAGTTGGCATGGTTTCGCCCGCGAGATCTTCAGACAAGCCGAAGGTCGGGGCTTGCGTATTCCTAAGTTGGAGGCCATCCCTTCTTCACAGTTTCCGACGCCGGCGGCACGCCCGGCGAATTCCCGGTTGGACTGTGCGAAGCTCGCGAAGGTTCATGGCATCCGCTTTCGTTCCTGGCAGGATGCCCTTGCCGAGGTTATGGCATCGCTCAACAACGAACGGACGAGCTCCGGACTTACAAGAAATTCAGGAAACTCATCGCCATGAAAGGCATTATTCTTGCCGGCGGCTCCGGCACGCGGCTTTATCCGATCACCTATTCGGTTTCCAAGCAGCTTCTGCCGGTCTACGACAAGCCGATGATCTATTATCCGCTCAGCACGCTCATGCTCGCGGGTATCAAGGATATTCTGATCATCACCACGCCGCAGGATGCGGGCGCGTTTCGCCATCTGCTGGGCGACGGAAGCCAGTGGGGCATCAGCCTCACCTTCGCCGAACAGCCAAGCCCCGACGGGCTGGCACAGGCTTTCCTGATCGGACGGGAATTCATCGGAACCGATTCTTGCGCGCTTGTTCTCGGCGACAATATCTTTTTCGGGCCGGGTCTTACCGAAAAGATGCGCCGTGCCGCCGATCGCCGGGAGGGCGCGACTGTCTTCGCCTATCACGTCCAGGATCCGGAGCGCTACGGCGTTGTCGCCTTCGATGCGGAGGGGCGCGCGACATCCATAGAAGAAAAGCCCCAGACACCACGCTCGAACTGGGCGGTCACGGGGCTCTATTTCTTCGACAGTTCCGTCGTCGACATCGCGGCGGGCCTCAAGCCCAGCTCCAGGGGAGAACTGGAAATAACGGACGTCAATGCCCGATATCTGGAACGCGGCAACCTCCAGGTGGAGCGCCTCGGCCGCGGTTACGCATGGTTCGACACCGGCACTCACGACAGCCTGGTGGAAGCTTCCGGCTACATTCAGGCCATTGAGAAGCGTCAGGGGTTGCGCGTGGCGGTGCCTGAGGAGATCGCCTTCGTGAATGGCTGGATCGATAGCGAGGCGCTCATCAATCGCGGCAATGCCCTGTCCAAAAACGGTTACGGAAGCTACCTTCTGCAAGTCGCCCGCGAAGCCGGCCAGACCGACGATTGAAGTTTATCGCGATGCAGGCTTTTCCGGGAAACCATTATTTTTCCGGATCGAATGCCTGTTTACCGATCGGCTGTTCATCTTCGGCGGCAAACGCCTCTACAACATCGCCAGGAGAAAGCGGCCGCTCGAGATGGATATGGTAACCCACGAAGCCGGCTCGCGTGACACCGAACCCGGCCAGGTCCGGCCTGTGGCTAGCCGCCGGTATCGGATCGGTAATCTCGCGGCCGTTGACTGTCAAACGTACGAAAACCGGATCCGTATCGTTCATCCGGTAAGCAAAACCGATAATCGCGCGTGGCAAAAGTCTAAGTATCGCGCCGTGGACATACGGGCGGCCAGCGTCGAATTGGCGAAGACGACGCTCAAACAGACCCGCGACACGATCGTACAGGTTCCGATCGACGCGCGTAGCTCTAATGGCGATCTCTCGCATTTCCGGCGTAATTGCAGTCTCGCCATCGGTTGGGGAAACATTTTTTTCCAAAACGCGCAGGTTCAGGCCAAGCGTCTGATTGAGCAGGGCAATCGATTCCGAATAACGCTCGGTCAACCCCAGAAAACCGATTGCTTCGAGTGGCAACGGCGCCTGAAGAACGCGGCTTTGGATCTCAGCCATTCCCCGGCGGCTTGCGAACTCTTCGAAAGTACCGGTGAAACCATGATGCCGCCTGTGATGGCGAAAGTGGGAAATGATCTGGTCTTCGGGACGGCGCAGAAAACTGATTACCCGATCCGCGCCGCTCAGGGCCGCATATTTGTAGAGGGAAACATGTCCCGCCACCATGACGGGGCGGTCTGAAGGTAAAGCACCCTTCAGCGCATACAGGTCTTCTTTCTCATAAACGTTCTCAAGAATAAGCCTGTTCGTAATATTCGACCCCGAGCCATAGTCATAGATCAGGTTTTCCGAACCGAACTGTTCCTCCACCGATAAACGGAAACTCGTTCCTGCGGTTTTCGGAATATGCACGAAAAAATAGGGGGGGCGATCCATTATATTTTCAGTTCTCTGATGACTTCCGTAACGTCCGTAAAGGAAAAATCCTCTTCGGTGTGAGTGAGGTTCGGATTGTAGTAACGGTCCACCTCCTTGTCGGTCCGCCAGGTTCCTTGCAGATAGGCTGCCTCGCGCCGATATCTTTCGGCCTTTTCTCCATAGAGATCATGGCCTCGGGAGACGGACTCATGATGAACGAGCACTGCTTCGGGAGTGTAGATATTCTTCCAGCCTGCAGCCTGCAATTTCAGGCATAGATCCACATCGTTGAATGCGACCTTCAGCTGTTCCGCCTCAAGTCCGCCAACGGCAAGAAATTTCCTTTTTTCCACGACGAGACACGCGGCCGTAACGGCTGAAAGATATTGCGGAGCGTTGAGGCGCCCGAAATAGCCCGGCGCCGCCTCATGGGCAAAACGATGTCCATGTCCTGCCAGTCCTCCGAGACCGCATATGACGCCGCCATGCTGGATACGGCCATCCGGGTAAAGCAGCTTGGCACCCACTGCCCCTCCTTCTGGACGAACCGCATGGCGCATCATTTCCTCAAGCCAGCTGCCGCGCAGCACTTCTATATCGTTGTTGATGAGGCCGATGTACTCGCCGCGCGCTTTGTCCACAGCCAGGTTGTTCATCGCCGCGTAGTTGAACGGGCCCGGGCAGGAAATCACCCGCACGCGAGGGTCTTGGGCTATTTCCTTGAAATAGGAAATGGTTTCCGTCTCGCGGCTGTCGTTGTCGACGATCAGTATCTCTTTCGGCGAATACTCTGTCTTGTTCAGCAACCCGTCAATGCAGGGCTTAAGCAAGTCCAACCGGTCGCGTGTCGGCACGATCAGCGAAACAAACGGCCTATTTTTCGGCAGCGGCCAGACGACCCGGTGCCTGCCCTCGCCCGAAGCACGAATCTCGGCTTTAGGCCCGGGTCGCAGGGCTAGATAGTCGGACAATAATATAAGCCGGGAATCGGGAGGCGCTTGCCCGCGTGCCGCATCGTCCCGGGCAACCGTATTTTGCGAAATATCCGTCAGGATCAGCGGACGGGCAATCCTCTGAATATGGCTGCTCTGCATCAAAAGGCTTGCGCGCAGGATCATGTCATAGACCTCTGCACCTTGCGCTACTTTCCGATATCCGCCCGCTTTTCTGGCCAGGCCGACGCGTATCACAGCAAGGCGGTCGATATAATCCTGATGCAGGAAAAGCTCCTCGTTCCATCCGGATTTGAAATGCAGATCGATAACGCGTCCGGCTGCGTCCGTAAGTGCCTGATCCGTATAAAGGATGGCGAGATCGGGTGCCCCCCGCACCGCCTGTGCAAGCCTGAAAAACGCGTCCGGCATCAAACGATCACCGGCTATCATATGCCCGACGAAGCCTGCTTCTGGTAAATCAGCCAACGCGACGTTCAGCGCATCCGCCGTACCGTATATTTCCTCAATTACCCTGACCCTTGCTTCGTCCTCGCTTAAGCCCCGCGCTTTCCCGGCAATCGCCTCAGCCCCCTGCGGCACAACGATATAGGCGCGCCATTCCGGGTAAAGCTGCCCCTGAAGCGACCGGATGGAATCATCGATCGCTTCCGCGGTCCCCTCCTCGAAGGTCAACACAATCGCGAAACAAGGCCGATTCTCCTTCCAGTTGCGGAGCTCCCCCCTGATGAGCTCACGCTCGCTCCTTGGCAGGAATCCGTGCCGCTGCCACCAAAGGCCTGCCTTGTGAAGACGGCTTGCGGAAAACGGCGCGCTGGAAAGAGCTGAGCGCAGGCGGTTTCGCGCCCGCACCTTCTTTCCCAAAAGGCGCCAGAACAAGGCTGCGGATACCATTCGGGGCGCATGGCGGAATGCACCCAGCATAACCTCTGGCGTCCCAATGCGGCGCAGCCTGAATTCTTCGATGTATGTTGTTCCGGCGGCAATAAGCGTATCGATATGAAGCGCGTTTACCGGCCCCTCGATGCGTACCATCGTGTCAACCATTCCGGTGGAGCGCATCTCCAGAATATGTTCGCTGACACTTCGCCATTCCGCATCATGCGCAACTTGGAGGCGAGGTGTGGCCGAAAGCGGCTGTTTATCCATGCTGGCACGAATGCGATACCAGCCAGGCAGAAGGTTGTCTTCAGTCTCGATGCGGATGCGCGTCTCATCGCCGCCCGCGACAGAATGGGCAGCACCGGGTTCGACCGCATCTCGTTCCGGTACGAGGCGTAATTTCATGGTCCTCCCGAACCACCACGCCGTAAGATCCAGAAGGCTCCACCCGGTGGCAGATTTTCGATAGATCTCCCGGATCGGGACTTCGAAGCCCAGCTCGAAGACCTCGAGCATCAACTTGTCGTAGAAATCGTCCGGAACACCATCCGGCCAATTCAGATCGACGCGGAAGCCGCATCGTTCTGCATGGACGGCTGAAGCCTGCGGCTGGTTCGCAATCGCAGTCCCGATAAGCTGGCCGTCACAGTGAATACGGATTGTTGCGTGTTCTTGTTCGGCGGATGCAGGCAGTCGCCACCAACCTGAAATCCGGTCCGCCGATACATAGTCGGCGGAACCAACACCTCTTTTGGATGAAGCGCCCTTCCCGAACAGGTCGGACAGAATTCCGTACTTCATAAAATCTGTTTTCGACTTTCCGGCAGTTTTTGAGCCGAGTTCGCCGCCCCATTGGATGGCTCGCTCAACTCCAGAACCTCGCAGCCGCACAAAGCAGCCTATTTTTGTGGAGGACGCGCAACGCTCGGCAGGCATCAGGAGGCGGCAATTTCAAGCTCGTTCTGCCAGAAAATTCGCTGCTTGTCCCCATCGTTCAGCCGGTACGCCAGTGTTCTGGCATTCGACTGAATGGATTTCAGACCTTCCTTTCTGGAAATTGCCTCCTGCAATCCTTCAACCCAGACCTCCGGCCGGTCTTCAAACGACAAACCTGCCGCTGCCGCCCGAACCTGGTCCGCCTCTTTCCAGCCTGCGCTGTAAACGCCAATGCCGCCGGCAACGGCATGTTCGATAAGTTTGTTGACGGACCGCCCGCGATTGAAAGGGGTATCGAGCATCGGGCACAGCGCGATATGGCATTTCAACGCCGCTACGCGCTTACGGTGAAATATCCATGGCAAAGGCGGGCTGGCACAAATTCGGCTGTCCTTCTTGAGGGAAACCGGCAGGTCGTGATCTCCGAATACCGTGATCTTCAGGTTCGGCATTTTCCCTAATAAGCCCTCAAGAACAGTAAACGTGAAAAGCCTGTCGGCGGCATGGCTCGCGCTGCCCAGATAAGCAATGTGAAGTGCATCACCCTTTTCGACGTCGCGAAAATGCAAACCATCCGCAAGCGGTTCGGACCAGAACGGATCAAGGCGGGCGACTTGGTGCTTGTCGCGGTAATGCCGGGCGATTTTGTCCGACGAAACCACGATTGTCTCAGCCTTTTCCACCAAAAGCCTGTGCTGGCCTTCTCGAAGGATTGCAAGTCGCCTGCGGTAATCGTCCGGCAAGCTGGCATCCTCTTCTGCCGCCCAGAGGTCATCATCGATTACGTAGACGAGCCGCCTGTTTCTGTCCGACTGGACACGTGCGACCACCTTGGGATGATCTCGGCGTATGCAGACAATAGCCTTATCCGTTGCGAATGTGTTTGCTCCCCACCTTTCCAACCGGCTGTGGCGCCCCGGGGCAAGCCAGTGCCGGCATGCGTTCAAGAAATAAAGGTCCGTTGTTGGCAGGACCGCGCGCCCCGGGTGGACCTTGCCGGCCCATCTCAAAATCTCGTCGAGCAATATCTCCATGGCAGTCTGTCACTAGACGGGCTCAAGCAAGCGGACAAGCACAAAGACACAACTCGGCTGCACGTTGCCGTGACGCTTGCCTGAAGGATCGACCGCTCCTTAATCTGTCAGATTATTTGTTCCCGGCTCTAGCCAATGCGGGTGACGCAACATGCCCCACCAACGCTCCTCCGGTCGCCTGAACCTGCCCTTCGTCGGCATCTGCACCTTCGGCAAGAATCCTTACGTCGAGGATTGGGACAAGATCGATGCCGATGTCGCGGTGCTTGGTGCGCCGTTCGACCTTGGAACGCAGTGGCGGTCCGGCGCGCGCTTCGGCCCGCGCGGCATCCGCGAGGCGTCGACGCTCTTTTCTTTCGGCCATGCCGGTGCTTACGACCATGAAGACGACGTCACCTACCTGCCGGCTGAAGCCACGCGCATCGTCGACCTTGGCGATGCGGACATCGTCCACACCGACACCATGAAGAGCCACGCCAACATCGAATATGGCGTGCGCAAGATCCTGGCGGCAAACGCCCTGTCCGTCGTGCTCGGCGGCGACCATTCGGTCAACATTCCCTGCATCAACGCCTTCGACGGGGAAGAGCCGATCCACATCGTGCAGATCGACGCGCACCTCGATTTCGTGGACGAGCGTCACGGCGTGCGCTACGGCCATGGCAACCCTATGCGCCGCGCCGCGGAAAAGCCTTACGTCACGGGCCTCACGCAACTCGGCATCCGCAATGTCTCGTCCACCGCGAAGGAAGGTTACGAGGATCCGCGGCGCTACGGCTCCGACATTCTTTCCGTGCGCCAGTTCCGCAAACTGGGCGTGGACGGCGTGCTCGCCCGCGTGCCGGAAGGTGCGCGCTATTACGTGACGATCGATATCGACGGCTTCGACCCGTCGGTCGCGCCCGGCACGGGCACGCCGAGCCATGGCGGTTTCCATTACTATGAAATGCTGGAATTCCTGGACGGGCTAGCCCAGCGCGGCACCATCGTCGGGCTGGACCTTGTGGAAGTCGCCCCCGACTACGACCCAACCGGGTCGACAACGACGCTCGCCGCCCAGCTTCTGATGAATGTCATCGGCCGCATCCTGCATTACCGCTGACGGGCCTCGCCAGGCTTCACGAAAGCCGCCGACGGAACAATTCGCCGAAGCCTTCCCGCGTATCGGGAATTCCCGCCTTGCGCAGCATGTGCCAGGCAAGCGCCTGGTTGGAGGAAATCACCGGACGCCCGATCAGCGCCTCCGCCTCTTCCAGGATGCCGGCGACGCGCAGGTTCGTGCAGGATACGAACACCGCGTCGCAGGGCTCTATCTCGGCGACCGCGGCAATCGCCCGCAGCGTCGAGTGCGGCTTGATGCGTGCCACGACACCTTCCTCGCTTTGCTCGAAGGAGCCGAAACCGGCAATCGTCACCCCATCCACCTCCAGCTTCGCGCGTATCGCGGCGGAAACCTCCGCCACATAGGGCGTGACGAAGCCGAGCCGCCTGACGCCGAGTGCCCAGCAGGCATCGCGCACCGCCGTCACCGGGTCGCTCACCGCCGTGCCCGGCCGCACGTGGCGGATAATGTCGGCGACCTTCGCTTCGCCGATCACCGCCGCGCCGGACGTGCAGGCATAGCCGATCGCATCAAAGCGCACCGTTGGCGGCAGCAGGTCGACCGCCGTCGGCAATTCGGCTTCCATCCGTTTCAGCGTATCGGGCGTGACGTCCCGCCCGCTCGGGATCCGGCTGGTGGCAAGCGACACGCCGTCAATATCCAGGAAACGGCGAAATTCGGCCTCGATCGTCTCATCCGCCTGCAGCACCACGAGGCCAAGCGAGGCGCGAGTGCCCAGTCCGTCGTCGGTCTCATAACCAAGCTTCATAAGCTTTCCCCGGTTTATGGAGCGGTCAACATCGGCAATTCTCGCGGCGTGCGCCGCGTCAGTAGCTCCGCGCCGTCGTCGCGCACGACGATGTTTTCCTCGTGCACCATGATACGGCTTCCGACCGTTCGGGTCGCGGGTTCCAACGTCAGCACCATTCCCGGCTCAAGCACCGTTTCGTCGAAATCCGTCAACGACGGCCATTCGGTGAGTTGCATTCCAAGCCCGTGGCCAAGCCGCCCGACATCGCCATCCGCCCCGCCCGCTTCCGCGATCACGCCGCGCATGGCGTTATATAGGTCGCTGCAGGTTGCACCCGGCCGTGCGGCGGCAATGCCTGCCTCAACGGCCAGGAAGAGAATGTCATGCGCCCGTTTGGCGGCGTCATCCGCCTCGCCGATAGCGTAGTTCCGGTCGAAATCGCAGAAATAGCCGTCGAACACCGCGCCCGTGTCCAGCATCAGCACATCGCCCCGGGCAAGGGGCGCGTCCGACGGTGGCGAGATCACGTCATCATAGCCGCCCAGCCCCGCGCCGCCGACGAGATAAGGAACGTCATCCGCGCCAAACTCCAGGCATTTCGTCTTGAACGCTCTGAAGGCGTCGGAAAGCGGCTGCCCTTCGCGAAAAAGCTCCGCCCCTGCCTCGAACGTGGAAGACGCGATGGCGCAGATATGCGTAATCTTCGTGATCTCGGCTTCGGATTTTACCATCCTGAGCTTGCGGATCATCGGCGACGCATCACGGAACCTTTCCCGTCCGAGCGCATCCGTCAGCCGCTTGAAGTCCTTAAGCGGCATCCGCAGGTGGCTTTCCCGGCCCATCGGCGTGCCTATCACGCCCTCGCCCGCCACTTCGCGCAAGGCTTCCCTCAGCAGCGTCACGCCATCGTCCGTTGGATGCGGCGAGGCCCATGTGCGGATGTCGTCGAGCCACGTCTTGCGCATGAGCGCCGCGCCGATTTCCGGAATCACGGCTATCGGTTTTCCTTGTGCCGGCACGACGAGGAACCAGGGCCGTGTCGGGCTTTGCCAGAACTGCGTGAGGAAGCCTGAGAAGTAGCGCACCTCCGGCTCGCTCGTCAGAAGCAGGGCATTGAAACCCGCTTCCGCCATAGCGAATTGAGCACGCTCAAGACGGTTTTCAAATTCCCTTTCCGGAAAACCTCTTTCGGGCGTTTCGCCGCTCATAATGTCGCCTCCCGACCGACTGGCCGGTCATGAACCGTCCGATCGATAACACCTTAAGCGTGGATTGTGGGCACCTGGAAGTTTCCAGCCAGCCCGACTACGGATTTCAGATGGATATAATGGATAGGGTGGACAGCGGATAGCGGCTCCATCCGGAACGCCAGCGGCCAATATATCGTCGGCGTCGGCCCAGGAGCGCAACTATCCTAGCGGCACTTACATGACTATCATAACGGTGACGAAATGTCGGTGCCTTGGAGGCGAGCGATTGTTTGCGAAAAAACACTCCAATCCGATAGCCGAATGATCCGGGCGACCTAATGACGTTGCGTGTGAAGAAAGCCCTCGGCCGCAAGCGTAGGCCCCCCTTGGCCAGAGCCATCGGCAGCACGCTGTTCAGCGCATTTCTGGCGCTTGGCCTTGCCGTTCTTTCCTATTGCGTCCTCATTGCATGGGATCTGCCGGCAGACTTCCGCGATACGGTCCGTCGCAATCCAACCGTGACGCTGCTGGCTTCCGATGGTGCGCCTTTCGCGTCCTACGGGCCTTATCGCAAGGAAGACGTAACGGCGCAAAACCTTCCGCAACACGTTATCGACGCGCTCGTGAGTATGGAAGACAAGCGCTTTTATTCGCATTTCGGAATTGATCCGCTTGGCATCTTGCGCGCCGCCTGGCGAAATCTCGAAGCCGGGAAAATTCTTGAAGGCGGAAGCACCCTCACCCAGCAGCTTGCGAAGAACCTCTACCTCGGCCCGGAACGCACCTTCGAAAGAAAACTGCAGGAACTTATCCTTGCGCTTCGCATGGAGGCGAACCTGAGCAAGGAGGGAATTCTCCTCCGGTATTTGAACTCCGCCTATTTCGGATCGGGCGTCGTCGGTCTGTCTGGCGCCGCGGATCTCTACTTCGCCAAGCCCGTAAAGGACCTGACCGTCCGCGAAGCGGCATTGCTGGTTGGCCTTCTGAAAGCGCCTACCAGACTGAACCCCTTGCAAAATCCGGAAGACGCGCTTGCGCGTGCCGACCTCGTTATCGCGGCGATGGTGAGGAACGGCAAACTGCCGCGTGAAGCGGCGCAGGCGGCGCGCACCCGGCCCATCGCCTTACGCCAAGGCAAAGCCGAAACGCAAACGGGGGCGTGGTTCGCGCATTGGATCGCCCTCACTCACCATTACGAAGGTCACGACGACATAGCCCTTGAAACGACGCTCAGCCGCCCGCTGCAGAATATCGCGGACAAGGTGATCGAAAAGGCCCTTGCGTCCCAAGGAAAGCGGCTGAACGTAGGCCAAGCGGCCCTTGTCGCCATGCATTCCAGCGGCCCGGTCCTGGCCATGGTCGGGGGCAGAGACCGCCGCTCCAGTGCGTTCAACCGTGCCTTTCAGGCGCTGCGTCAGCCCGGTTCCGCTTTCAAGCTCCCGGTTTATCTTGCCGCCTTCAGAGCGGGCTACCTGCCGGACGAATACGCATTCGACGAGCGAGGCACATCCGACGACTGGCTGCCCCGCAACTACACGCGAAAGTCCTACGGCTATATCACTCTGCGCGAAGCTTTCGCGAAGTCGATCAACACGATCGCGGTTCGCATCGCGCGGTCGGTGGGTCTTGACGCGGTCATGCGTGCCGCGCGCGATCTCGGCATTGAAAGCCCGCTTCGCAAGGTAGACAGCCTTGCGCTCGGAACATCCGGTGTTACGCTGCTGGAATTGACCGGCGCTTATGCAAGCGTTGCTTCGGGCATGACCGGGCTCAAGCCTTTCGGAAGCTACCGGCAACGTCCCGCCCAGCCCCTGCGGAGGCTTCACCATCGCGAAATGCTGGTTGAAATCCTCCGTGACGTCGTGGAGCGGGGCACAGGCGGTCGGGCGCGGCTTTCGGTTCCAGCCTACGGCAAGACCGGTACGAGCCAGGATTATCGGGATGCCTGGTTTATCGGCTTCGCGGGCGATCTCGTGGTGGGCGTATGGGTCGGCAACGACGATAACAGCCCCATGAAACGCGTGACCGGCGGTTCGCTTCCCGCCCGCATCTGGCATGATTTCATGACCGAGGCCTTGCCCCTCGCGCAGGCAGAGGAATGGCCCCGGATAAATGGCCTTCTGGCGGACAACCCGGCGGATGAAGGGCCCTTCCGGCTTTCCGGCGCCAGCGGCGAAGGCTCGTTCTTCAGGGTGATCGAAACGCCGGTGGTGGTAGATCTGATGACGGACGGCGGCGTTTTGCCGGATGATCCGGCGCAAACCGCGCCCGGCGCGGAAGCCCTGTTCGGTTGGCAGGAAACCGCCGATCCGGATACGGAAGGTGTGGAAGAAACCGTGGACCCAACGCCGGAAGGCCTTTCCGATGCCGGCATTCCCCGGCCTTACACCACCCCTTGACGGGGGGCCGCTCCCTGGGAAGAACCGTGAGAGGAATAACCGGCCATATCACTCTCGTCAGGTGTGGCGATCGCGTCGCGCATATCCTGGGCCATACGCCTGAGTTGGGCGATTGCCTGCCTCGATTGACGCTCCGCCCGTATCTCGCGAATTTCATTCAGGAACTTGCGATGCACCGAAGCGCAGGCGATGAGCACCGGCAGGGCGAACACGGTCGCAGCCGGGCCGCCGGTCAGGGAATAGAGGGCATAATCCGCCACCGGTTCCCCCGAATAGGCTGCAACGCCAAGGGTGATAACCGCGCCATGCGCGCTCAGGAACAGCCCAACCCGATTTCGTGATACCGCCGCGAGAAGCGAGAAAGCGCCCGCGCAGGCGAACGCAAACAAAAGCCTGGCGCCACTCAGCCCGAGATCCGTCTCAAGACCGTAGAAAAGCCCGCGAAACTCCGGCCGCAATTCCAGCTGGATTGCCCAGAGCGTCGAACTCGACGGAAAGTCTCCCAGAAGCATCGACGAACCAAGCAACATTGCCAGCCAGAAAAAGACGACTGCCGGGAATATCGAGGCGCAACGTTCGATTTTTCTCATGCAATAGAGTGTGGCAAAAACGCATTAATCGCGAATTAATGCGCAGGATGCATTCTCGATACCTGCAAGTTGAGATAAAAGAAGAGATCGTCGGAAAACAGACCGGAAGCAGCGAGTCTTCGGACTGAAGGGTGTGTGAGCGTGCGTGTATTTTTAAGTTTTTGCGTATGCCTGCTTCTTCTGTTTTGCGTTCCGCAAAGAACCGCTTCGGCCAATCCGTTCATCATAAGCAAGCCCGTCTACGCGTGGGACGGATTTTACTGGGGCGCGCATCTGGGCGCCGCCTGGACCGAGCTTCTCGCCCCGCCGAGCAATGATTCCGGCGCGACCGAATTTTCCGGCGGGCTTTCCGTGGGATACGACCGCGAATTCAGCAGGGTCGTTTTCGGCGTGCTCGCCGATGTGGAGATCAACACTTGGGAC
Source organism: Hongsoonwoonella zoysiae (assembly GCF_013266695.1). Taxonomy (GTDB): domain Bacteria; phylum Pseudomonadota; class Alphaproteobacteria; order Rhizobiales; family Stappiaceae; genus Hongsoonwoonella; species Hongsoonwoonella zoysiae. The sequence goes on along the minus strand of NZ_JABRXF010000002.1, from coordinate 278,316 downwards.
GATCGTGGGCCGGTGGTCGATCCGTCCATCCTTGCGCCCCAGCTCATAATGCACAGCAAGCTGAACTGGTTTTCAACGCTGCGCGGACGCATTGGCTATCGCTACCAGCGTTTCATGACCTTTGCGACGGTCGGTCTTGCCGCCGGCCAGGTGGAGACCGAACTTTACGCCGGTCCTCCCGGGCCCGCGCCTTTTACGACTGTCAAGGACGAGGAATGGCGCTTTGGATATGCCCTCGGCGGCGGGGTTGAATATCTTTTGACCACACGGGATGCCATCGGCATCGAATATCTCTATTTCAACCTCGGCGAAAAAACCTATGGCATCGCCGCCACGGGCCAGAGCGTCGAGCAGGAGATTTCGGGACACACCGTCCGCGCGACGTTCCGCTACCGTTTCTGAACGGCTTGCCGCCCTCCGTCAACGCAATGTTGGGGAGCGCCTGCGACAGAGGCGGCACCCGAAGCATATCTCGCGAAATCTCAGTGTCGGATTTCGCAAGGAGAACATGCTGAAGATATTGATTGTGTGTCGACTATTCGCGTCGAAAGCACGCTGTCCCGCCCGCTATCGCACAATCACCGTCGCACCGACGTTCACCCGTTCGTAGAGATCTATCACATCGCGGTTGCTCAGCCGGAAACAGCCGGACGTCACGGCCTGCCCGACGGCGCCATTGTCGTTCGTTCCGTGGATACGGTAGAGCGTGTCGCGTCCTCCCTGGTAGAGGTAGATCGCACGCGCGCCGAGCGGATTATGCGGCCCCGCCGGTACGAATTCCGGCAGCGAAGGGTTTCGCGCCCGCATGTCGGAGGGCGGACGCCAGTCCGGCCACTCGCGCTTGGCGCCCACTCTCGTCGTTCCGCTCCAGCCGAAACCCTCGCGCCCGACGCCGATGTCGTATTTCAGCGCCGTTCCCTTGCGGGTGACGAGGTAAAGCACGCGCGCCTGCGTATCGACGACGATCGTCCCCGCGCTCGCCGCTTCGGAATAGGCGACTTCCTGGCGGCTTTGCGGGCCCAGTGTCTTGGGAACCGCGAAGGGGTCCCCGGCGCTCACGCGTTGCGCGCCAAAAAGGGAAATCAGCATCGCCGCCGCGCAGACGGAACACACGGAAAAGGTTCGCCGCGCGTGGCGGTCCCTGGCGGTCCTTCGCATGGTATTCATGAGCGTCCTCCCCAGAAGCTTCGTTTCTTGCGCTCGAACAGATGCTGCCCGAGCCAGGCGTCAAGCGCCTTCGCCGTCGCCGAGCGGCCGTTCACCTCCTGCCAGGGCAGGCCCCGGTTCATGGCTTCCGACGCCGTCTTCCCGTCTTCCGGCAGGAATACGATCTCCGCGTTCGCGAACACCTTCCTGATCTCGTCTTTCGAAAGCCCGCGCGACAGCAGGCCGCCGTGAAATTTGTTGACGATGACCTCGATCCTCGCGGGATCTGCCCCCGCCTCGATAAGTTCGTTGCGCAGACCCCTGCAATAGCGAAGTCCGGGCACATTGGCCTCTGTCACCATCGCGACCACATCGCACGCCTTGACCACCGACGCCCGCCAGGCCGTGTGGTGCGAGGGCAGGTCGATGATCGTGTAGGGATAGCGGAACGCGACATTGTCGAGCAGGCGATAGATGAACTCCGATGCCTCCGGCGACCAGTCGAGTTCGGGACAGTGAAAGGAGAGCACGGCGAAACCGAGCGGATGCTCACGCTTCACGATGTCGAGCAATTCGAGGTCGATACGCTCGGGATGGTGGGCGAGTTCCATGGCGTCGAATTCCTGGTTGGTCAGGTCCAGGTAGTTTCCTGCCGCCGCCCGGCCGAAGGAGAGATCGACGAGGCACACCTCCGCCTCGTCGGCCTTTGACCGTTTGGCCACGGATGCCGCCGCCATGATGGAAAGAGACGTGGCCCCGGCCCCGCCCACCGCTGGAAGAAACGACGCGACGCGGGATTTGCGGGCGTTCTGGCCGCCCAGTTGGGCGCTGACCGCTTCCATGAGCTGCGAGGGATCTACCGGTTCCTGCAGCCAGTCGGCGGCATTGAGCTGGACGACGCGGCGAAGGCCATCCGCGCTCAACTCGCCGGAAACGACGATGAACGGGATCTCCAGCCGCCTGAGCCCTTCGGTGAATTCCGGCTGGCCGAGCCATTCGCCGCCGTCGATGCTCACGACGACGAGATCGGCGATGCCGTGGATATCCTGCGTCGAAAGCTTGGCGAAGTCGCTCGGCGAAGAGGTTCGCACACGGTAGGACGGGCGCGCCGCAAGCGCGGACAGGGCCGTTTCGGAAAACGACGGATCGTCGGAAACCGCAAGGATCGTACGTTCGCTGGTCATGCGCTTTGGCACCGGCCTCTTGTCAATTGGTGAAAGTTGACGAAAGGTCTTCGCCCGTCGCCGTTCCGGTCATCGGGGGAAGGTTGATCTGGCCGAAACCCAGCAGCCCGCCCAGGAAGAAGAAATCGAAAGTCAGGTTCTGCAGGCTCACCTGCACGGTCGGCACCGGCCCGTTGGGCCTGCCCGCGTAGCCAAGCCCGCTATAGGTGTAGCTCACCCTCACGTTCTGCGGCTGGATGGCGCTATAGACGTCGCACATGCCAAGCGGCCTTGGATCCCCTGGAGCGCGCGGGCCGCACGCCCCGTCGCCGCCGGCGACGATACGTGTCATGGCCGCGGCGCTGTAGGTGGCGTTGGTGCAGCTCGATGTCCCGCCGTCGCAGACAAAACTGTAGGCGGCACTCGGCTCGCCCGGAATGATGCCGGCGTTGATCCCGGCAACCACCGTGCCCATGTTGCTGGCGACCGGATCGGAAACCACCGCCAGCCTCGCGCCCACCTGCACTGCCTTGGACGCCTGGTTCCACTGGTAGAGCGCATAGCCGAAATCGACGAACCCGAGCGTTACGATAAGAAGCAGTGTGATGACGATCGCCATCTCAACGAAGGCCGCCCCGTCCTCTTGGCTTTGGAAGCCTTCGAGCCGTCGCCTCACCATCCCACCACTCGCTGCTCGTGGGTGGCTGTCACCTCCCAGGGCGAAAGGCCTAGATAGTCGAGAAGCCCGGTGCTGCTGAGCGCCACCGTGGAGGTCACTCTGACGGTGACGATCTGCCCGCCCCCGCGGTAGAGACGGTTTCCCGCGCCGTCATTGTTCGTCGTCTGGATATAGGTAAAGGTCACGTCCCCGGTCGTCCAGCCGTCGACCCTTGGCGTTGCCCCGCCGCCCGGGTTGCCGAAAACGGCGATGTTCCGCGCCACCGCCTCCGAACATCCGGCGAGCGTGCAGCGCGACATGTAACGCCCCGCGTCGCGCACGCCCGTTTCCACCAGCATGCGCTGGTAAAAGAGCGATCCGAACTCGAAGACGCCTGCGCAAAGGGTCAGCAGCAGCGGCAGCATGATCGTCGTCTCGAGCAGGACAGCGCCGTCCTCGCGCGAGAAGAAGTGGCGAAAGCGGCGCGCTCTTGCGGGGAAAAGCCTTCTCGGCGGGCGGCGGCGGAAGTATCTCATGCCGGTCACCGGTAAAGCTGCACGTCGTCGCGCCGGATATTCTGCAACGTGCCGAGGCCTTGCGCGCTGTCGATGTCGACGAGCTCTATGAAGATATCGTCCTCCGGTCCTGTCGGCAGCGGCGTGACGAGAAAGAAGCTGGCAAAGCGCTCCACCGGAAGCGGCGGTGCGGAACCGCCGGTGATCGGCCCGTAATTCGCCTCCAGTTCGTTGCAGTTGAGGATCGCGCCGTAGATCAGCCGCCTGTCGGGATCGTCGCTCAGGCCGCCGGGGTCAGCGTAGCATTGGGCAGCACCCGTTTCCCCGCCGGGCGAAGCGTCCTGGATCAGCGTGTTGTCTTCCAGCTCCGCCTTGTAGACTTCGTAGCGCGTCGGGCGCGAAGCGGAGGTGTCCGCCCAGCCGGATCCGGCGGGAAACGGGCGCCCGGAGTGGTTTACGTTCCAATAACCTGTCAGGTCGTAGTCGCCGTCGCCCAGCCGGCCGCCGCTGCCGCCACCGAGCGTCTGGCAAGTGCCGGTGGTGAAGCAATTGTCTAACGGAAGCGAGCGATATTGCGTCGGATCCGTGCCCAGGTCCGGTTTGCAGGTGTTCTTGCTGGTGTCGTAGCCCTTGCGCACGTTGCGCGCCGGCCGATAGGAGGAATCGCTCTTTTTGCCGCTGAAGGAACCCTCGTAGATATCGAAGCGCACGTTGAGCGCGTGGCGAACGGAATCAATGAAGCCCGTGCGCAGTTCCACGCCGTTCGCCGAAAAGCAGGCGTTCGGGTTGACGCGGGCGATGGATTCCTTCAGCGCGTTCGCGCCGCGCCCGTCATAGGGCTGCAGGAAGCCGTAGTTTCCGGGGAAATTCTGCGCCCCGCTGCCGCCGTTCTTGCGAAGCTGGATCATGCGCCGGCGCAGGCTGCGGGTGTTGACCACCTGTTCCAGCGTCGTTCCGGTGCCTTCATAAGGGTTGCAGATATAAAGCGGGGTGAACTGGCACACGGCGGAGCCGAAGCCCGCCACGGCGCTTGCGCTGGGGTTATGGGTGTTCGAGGCCGCACCCAGAAACGTCGCCGGGAAGATCGAGGTGATCGCCGTCGGGTTTACCGTCACCTCCACGAAGCGCGCCAGCGCCGGGTCCGTGGTGACCATGCTTCCGAGAATGGGTAAGTCGTCGCTGGCCGGCAGGTCCGAAAGATAGCGCACCGACAGGTCTCTGAGCCTGTCGAACGTCACCGCGCCCGCGTCCGAAAGGTGATGCTGGTTGGTGACGAGATTGTCGATCGCCCGGTTCGCGCGGATGATCGCATCGCTCGTGCCGTCCAGTTCGGCGGCGGCGGCAAGCGCGAAGGAATCCGCCCCCTGCTGCAGGTCGAAATGCAGGTTGTAGACGCGCGAGCTGTCGACGGCGAGCAGGGCGAAGCCGATCAGGGCCGGCAATAGTACGGTCACATAGACAAGAGCGCTTGCATCTTCCGACTTGGCAAATCTCTTGAGCATATTCAAGGCTCCACGCGGGGCGGCGGCCTAATTCGATCCGGTCCCCTGCCCCTGAACGTTGACGTTCACCACCGGCTGACCGCCGCCTGCGGACGGGTCGGGCGGATTGGTATAGCGGTCCGTCACCTTCTCAATGCGCTTGCCGCTTCCCCCGGTCACGTTGCGCCGGGAGGCCGGCGGCCACGGGTCGATGGTCTGCACCGCGATGTTGAAGCGCTGCGCATCGCCGCCGTGCTGGGTAATGGTGTCGCGGTGGTCCAGAAGGTCCGCACATCCGCCAAGCGCAGCTAACCCCGCAACAACGGCGATCAACCGGCCGGCGCGCATGCATCCACTACTTCTTGTAGCCATTGTATTCCCCAGCCGGCAGTTCGATGATGTGGCCAAACGGCCCGGTCACGCCGGCTCCTTCGGAAAACCCGCGCAGCGTCTTGTCGTCCACTTCCAGCGCGCCGAGCAGGAAGAACTCCGGATCGTTCGACGGTTTGGTGGAATCGAGGGGCGATTTCAGCGGCTCGCCGGGCTTGGCCGGGCGCACCAGATGCGGCGTGATGATGATGACGAGGTCCGTCTCCGACTTCTGGAACGAGGAGGAGCGGAACAGCGCGCCGAGAACGGGAAGCTGGCCGAGCCAGGGGATCTGGTCCTGGTTGCGGGCGTTGACGGATTGCAGAAGCCCGGCGATGGCGAAGCTCTGGCCGTCGTTCAGTTCCACCGTCGTTTCCGCGTTGCGGGTAACGAAGGTCGGGATCTCGATGCCCAGCGTGTCGGACTGGATCGTGTTCGTGAAGTCGGCCTGGCTGACTTCCGGGGCGAGCCTCAGGTTGATGCGCCCGCCGTCAAGCACGATCGGCGTGAAATTCAGCAGAACGCCGAATTTCTTGTACTCGATGGTGATCGTGTTGTCGTTCTGCGCAACGGGGATGGGCACCTCGCCGCCTGCCAGGAAGCTTGCCGTCTCGCCTGAAAGGGCTGTCAGGTTCGGCTCCGCCAGGCTGCGGGCAAGGCCCTTTTCCTCAAGCGCCTGAACGAGAACGTCTGCGATGACGCCCTCGTCGAGCACGCGCGAGACGAGCGTGCCGAAGGGCGCGTTGCCGCTTTGCAAAAGGCTGCCGATGACGCTGAGCGAGGTGACCGAGCCGCCATTGTCGATGCCGCCGAGCGCCGGTCCGCCGAAGTTGCCGGTGCGCAGGCCCAGCCCGTCGGAGCGGTTGCGGATGAACCAGCTTGTGCCGAGTTCGCGGCCCGCGTCGCGCCGCGCCTCGATGAAGCGCACTTCCAGAAGCACTTGCTGGGCGTTGGTCACGCTGATCGCGTTGATCACCGGCTCGTCGGTGTACTGGCTCGCGAGTTCCAGGACCTTTTGCAGCTCCAGCCCGTCGGCCACGGTGCCGCCCAGGCGCAGGCGCCCGTTCACGGTCTGCACAGTCACCTTCGCGCGCGGCGCCGTCTGGCGGATCGCGCTGCTGAGGTCGGAGATATCGACGCCCACCTCGATGTCGATGACACCGACCAGCCGGCGCTCCGGATCGAATACGGAAACGTTCGTGCGGCCGATCTTCTTGCCGAGGATATAGAGCGAGCGATTGGTGATCGGCAGCACGTCGGCCACCTCGTCGTCACCCACCAAAAGCTCGCCAACTTCCTGATCGGTCTCGATCGTGACGGACTGGCCCGCGGGAATGCGCACCTTGCTGCTGACATTCTGTACGGAAGTGACCAGCCCCTGGGCGAACGCCTGGCCAAGCGGAAGGCCGATCAGCATGGCGGCCATCGCAAGGGCCGCCGGCAACCTTCCAGTTACTTTGAATCGACGCCACACACTCACTTCAAGCCCCTTCGCAACGCTTCGGCGCGAGCGGGCGATTCCGGCCCGCAATCCAGGTTTCCGTAACGACATAGCCGCTATGGTTACCGACTGAATTTAACTCGCGTTTAAATTTTATCGTTAATTTTGTATTAATCGCGTAGCGGTATACATGCATGATACAGAGCGTCACGCCGAGTCAAAATTCGATGTCTGGCTGTAATCGAAAGCCGATGTTGCGCTATCGCAACATCGGCGGCGGCTTGAATAGCCGCACGCCTTGATGAAATTACCTATTTTTCCTTGCGAACATGATACTCGGAGCGCTTCAAACTCCGCGTTACGCCCACAGTCGCAAATACAGGCCTCGGGCTTGTGTCCGCCTCAAGTTCGGTCGAATCGGGGTCGACCTCGTTGCCAAGGCTCAGGTCGCCGACTGTGACCCGCCGGGTCACCTCTCCCTGGGCGGATACGACATTGCGAAGCGCCAGCGACAATTGGCCGATGTTGGCGGCAAGGGTCAGCTTCTGCGCCTGTTCGGTGTCCACCTCCAGCGTCACCGCCTTGGCGACAAGCGGGTCGTCGCGGCGGTCGTCCGCCTGCTGGTCGGTGGCGAGAACCTTCACGTTCTGCAGGAGAACGTCTGTAAAGGCCTTTCGGGCGTCATCATCCGCGCGCTTGTCCTCGCGGGTCAGCAGAATGTCCACACGGTCTCCGGGCAGTACGAAGCCGGCAACCCCCAGCACGTCGTTGACGCGGATGGTCACGGCCTTCTTGCCCTCCTCGACGATGGCCGAAAGGGTCGCGCGCTGGCCGGCACCCGTGATCTTCCATTCAAGGATCGGTTCGTTCGCCTCGATGGCGGTGATGACATAGCGCTCTCCGTCTGCCAAAAGCGCGTCTTCGTCGGTAAACGCGCCAGACGGCGTCACGCCCGAGGGCCAGGGAATACGCTTCAGGTTTTCCGGCTGGATTTTGTCGCCGAAGCGCATTGGCGTCGCCGCGACGAGAACCGTGTCGGTCGGGGACAGTGTAGCTTCCGCGCGCGGCACTACCTGGGAGCGCTGCGTATCGAGCCAGTATTTGGTAACGATGACGGCGCCGAGGCCGAAGACGACCGCGAGCCCGAGCATCAGGAGAGAGTTTCCACGCATTACATGCCTCCCTCGGCGTGCGCAGTGGCGCAAATTTCGACGGTGGTTTTTCTCAGCGCGCCGTAGTCACGGCGCGGCTGCCCCCTGTCGCAATCAAAGAAGGGAACGACCGCGCCGCGGCGCGGTCGTTTTTGTTCGAAACGCTAGGTCTTTTCGTTGTCTCACCCGCGTTTCGCAGCACGTCTTGACGACTTACGGCAGCGCAGCGTTGAGCGCCGTCCACTGGCCGCTGATCCACGTACCGACAAGGCCGATGGTCACGATCACCGCGACAAGCAGGATGCCGAGAAGCACCGTGTATTCGATAAGGGCCGCACCGTCTTCTTCCTCGCGGAACCGGTCAGCGATATTCAAAATCTTACGCATACTTACCTCCACGTAACGAGACAACCTTACGCAATTCCCGGAATGGTTGCCCTGAAACAAATATTAAATTTTTCTTAAACGATGAGTCAAAGGCAAAGTTCGAATTGATTAAAATATGGTTAAACTGTTGCATAGCGGCTATAGTCATCGAACCTTCCATTTAGTATGTTTTTTGAGAAACTGACGTTAACCATACGGAATCATTAACGCTTCCCGAAAGGTACCGTCATTTTTGCGGGGGCATATGGGCAACACATTGATGTTGCGCGATTATTTTCACTTCGGAACCAGCAGGCTCCCCTGCTCCACCGTAAATGTCGGGTGAGAAAAAGTGCAACCAAGCCCTTTACGCGGCCTCGATTCGCCTCACAATAGTCATACAAGTAAAACGCGAAATTTCTGGACTCATTTTATCTTAAAAACTTTGCCGTACCTTGCGGAATCGTTCGCAACCACAGCTTGGCTGCCGGAGTAGAAAGAGATGTTGGGTCGCTTCAGTCGCGCAAAGGAAAACAGCCCGAGGCAGGAACCGAAGCTTGCTCCCGCCGGGCAACCCGCTGTTCCCGCCGCCCCCGTCGTCGACGCGCCGGCCAAGGCGGAACTTCGCGAAAGCGACCGTTTCCTCGTCACCAAGGTCGAACTTCACCGCCATCTGATCGACAAGATCAACCTCGGCGCCCTGGACAAGGCGGACCGCGAAGCTCTTGCCCGGGAAATTCTGCCCCTCGCCCGTGATTATGTGCGCGAGCGTGCTTTCGCGATCAACGCGCGCGAGCTGGAAGATCTCGTCTCCGATGTCGCGGATGAAATGCTGGGCCTCGGCCCCATCGAGCCGCTCTTGAAGGATGACACGGTCAGCGACATTCTCATCAACACGCACCGCTCGGTCTATGTGGAGCGTTTCGGCCAGCTCGAACTCACGCCGATCCGCTTCAAGGACGAGGCGCATCTCCTGCGCGTCATCAACAAGATCGTGGCGGCGATCGGCCGGCGCGTGGATGAAAGCTCGCCCATGGTCGATGCCCGCCTGCAGGACGGTTCGCGCGTCAACGCCGCCATCCGGCCCATTTCCGTCGACGGGCCGCTGGTGTCGATCCGCAAGTTCTCCCGCCGGCCATACTCGCTCGAAAAGCTTGTCGATTTCGGCAGCATACGTCCGGCGATGATCGAGCTTCTGACGGCTGCCGTGGGCGGCCGCGTCTCCATGCTCATTTCCGGCGGCACGGGTTCGGGCAAGACGACGCTCCTGAACGCGCTGTCGAATTACATTTCCCCGAAGGAGCGGCTCATCACCATCGAGGATGCGGCCGAACTGCAGTTGCAGCAGCCCCATGTCGGCCGACTTGAAACCCGCCCGCCCAATGTGGAAGGCCGGGGCGAAATCCGCCAGCGCGAGCTTGTCAAGAACGCGCTTCGCATGCGCCCGGACCGCATCATCGTCGGCGAGGTGCGCGGCGAAGAGGCGTTCGACATGCTTCAGGCCATGAACACGGGTCACGAAGGGTCCATGACGACGATCCACGCCAACTCGCCGCGCGATGCGCTTTCGCGTCTGGAGCAGATGGTCGGCATGGCCGGCATGCCGATGGACCAAAGCTCCATTCGCGGCCAGATCGCCTCAGCCATTCATCTCGTCGTTCAGACCCAGCGTCTTTCCGACGGCGGGCGGCGCGTCATCAGCATCGGCGAAATCACCGGCATGGAAGGCGATGTCGTTCAGATGCAGGAGATCTTCCGCTTCATCAAGAAAGAGGTCGACGCCGACGGCAAGATCATCGGCGAATTCCGCGCGACCGGCGTTCGCCCGCGTTTCCTTGATGAGGTCGCCGCCCTCGGCTTCCGCATCTCCAGGGAGGTTCTCGACCCCTCGAAACCATTGTAGCGCCATGTTCAACCAGACGACCCTCACATATCTGATCTACTTCCTGATCGCCGCGGCGGTGATCCTCTTGGCGGAAGCGGTATATGTGGCGCTGAGCCGCCGCCGCTCCTTGTACGGCACCGTCAACCGTCGGCTTAAGTACCATGAGAAGGGCGAAACGGTCGAAAACACGCTGCAGCGCCTTCGCCAGGAGCGGGGCCTGACCGCTGAGGGCGACTATCGCCTGCCCTGGATCGCGCTCAACCGTCTGTTCCTTCAGTCCGGCATGCAGGGCGAATTCACCAGCTTCATGGGAATTTTCATCGTGCTCGGGATGACGGCTGGCGTGATCGTCTATCTCGTCACCTTCTCGCTTGCGCTCGGTCTCATCACCGCCTCCGTGCTGATGACGGTCTTTCCAGCCCTTATCCTCATGCGCCTGCGCGCCAGGCGCAAAAGCCGCTTCGCCGAACAGCTCCCCGACGCCGTCGATATTATCGTGCGCAGCCTGCGCGCCGGTCACCCGACGCCGGTCTCCCTCGCCCTTGCTGGGCGTGAGCTTCCCGATCCCGTCGGCACGGAATTCGGTATTGCGGCGGATGAAATGACCTACGGCATGGACCTTGCCACGGCCATGCGCAACATGCTGGAGCGGGTCGGGCTGGACGATCTGCGCCTGATCGTCGTCTCCATGTCGATCCAGTCGCGCACGGGCGGCAACCTGGCAGAGATCCTGGGCAATTTGTCAAAGGTCATCAGGGACCGTTTCAAGCTGCGGCGCAGGGTGAAGGCCATTTCTGCCGAAGGGCGGCTTTCGGCGATCGCGCTGTCGATTTTCCCCTTCGGCCTCTTTCTGGTCGTCAACATCCTCTCTCCCTCTTTCTATGGCGACGTCTGGGATCACTGGATGGTCACGCCCCTGATCGTGGGCATGCTCATGCTGATGGCGGTCGGTGACGTCATCATGTACCGCATGGTGAATTTCGACTTCTGACGGACAAGGTCATGATCGACAGGTTAATTGCACGCCTGACCTCCTTCCTCGCCGGCCTCGAGAGCGAGTGGCTGGTGCTTGTCCTGGCGTTTCTTGCCGCGATCACCCTTTTTCTGTTTCTCGCGTTCCTTATCCTGCCGCGGCTCGAAACGCGTCGGCGCGTGCGTCAGGAGCTTTTGAAGAAAAGCCTGACCTCGCGCTCCCTTCTCGCCGAACAGGAAGGCGAGCGAACGAAAGCGCTTTTGCCGCTACAGGCCTATTTCGAGTCCGTGGAGAACGAGGAAGACAAGAACTCCATTCGCGCCCGCCTTCACCGCGCCGGTTATTATGGCCGCAACGCGATCTACGGTTTTTACGTCATTCGCGTGGCGTTGTGGCTCGGCTCGTTTGCGGTCGCGTTCATCATCGGCAGAATATTCGCGCCCGGCTTTCCGATAGAACTTCTGTTCGTGCTTTGCTTCGTCTACTCGCTGCTATTTCTGATGCTGCCCAATTTCATCCTCGACCGGATGGGCCGCAAACAGGAGCAAAGCTATCGCCGCGCCTTTCCGGATTTCATGGACCTGATGGTTGTCTGCGCCGACGCGGGCCTCAGCCTTGAGGCCGCCATCGAGGAAGTGGCCGAGGAAATGGCTTCCACGAGCAGCTCGCTCGGCCTGCATCTGAAGATCATGACGCTCGAGATGCGCGCCGGACGGCCCATGCGCGAGGCGCTGCACAATCTCGCGCGGCGCATCAACATCGAAGAAGCGCGCGCGCTCGCCGTGCTCTTCGCCCAGTCGGAGGAACTCGGCACCAGCCTGACCAACGCGCTGCGTGTCTATTCCGCCGAAATGCGTGACAAACGGATCACAGCCGCAGAGGAAAAGGCCAATGCGCTGCCGGTCAAGATGGTGTTCCCTCTTGGATTCTGCATATTTCCAGTCATTCTCGTAATGATACTCGCGCCGGTGTTCATCCGCTTAAGCGGGATAATATTTTAACCGGGGCAGCCTGTTGGGTATGAGTAGGGGGACCTTTCGAATGCTTTCACGCCATTGGAAACAAGGTGCAGCGGCACTCGCGTTACTGCTCGGCGCCTGCGCGGGAGAAGGCGATTTCGCCTTGTCCTCGTTCGGCGATTCGACAAGCGGTATCCTGCCCGCGCCTCCTCCGAAATATTATCCCGACGATCAGGTCCTCACGGTTGCCAAGGTCGAGTTCGAGGAACGCAATTACGGTAACGCCCAGCACTATTTCCAGCGCGCGGTGGAAGTCGTTCCCAACGACGCGGAAGCTTGGCTCGGCCTTGCCGCCTCTTATGACCGTATCCGCCGTTTCGACCTTGCCGACCGGGCCTACAAGGAAGCCGGCAAATACATCGGCGACACGGCGATTTATCTCAACAATCGCGGTTATTCCTATCTCCTGCGCGGCGATCTCGTGAAGGCGCGCCGGTATTTCCTCAAGGCTTACGAGAAGGATCCGGCCAATTCGACCATCGCCAACAACATCGCGATGTTGAGGGACAGCGTCTCCCATCCCAAGCGCTCATAGAGGTTTTCTCTTGCTTGAGACCTTGCGCATTCTTTCGGCGCTGGCCGCCTGCGTGTGGCTGGCGCGCATCTTGTGGAGCGATTTCACCACATTGAAGATCAGGAACAACGACATCCTGATCCTTCTGGGGATTCTCGCCATCTGGCTTGCCGCCGATTATGCGCAGGCGCTCCCTCACCTTGGCATGGGCGCCATTTTCTTCCTGATGTCCTTTCCCCTGTGGCTGGCGGGAAAGCTCGGCGCCGGCGACGTGAAGTTCCTGGCCGTTGGCGGGTTGATCTGCGGATTTCAGTCGGCGCTGATTTTCGCTCTTGCGCTTTTGGGCTGCGCGCTGCTCTTCGCCGCGCTTTATTATTGGCTGCCGTTTGTCAGCGTTTCTCTCGTTTCGCTCGGCCCCATGGGCACCCGCCTTTCCGAACTGATAGAAATGCGCAAGGTTCCTTACGGCGTGCCGATAGCCGTTGCCTCCGCGGTGGCTCTTGCCGCGAATACCGTCTTCTAGCTTGCTTTTATGGAAATCGCTCTAACGTCGAGCTTCGGTCGAAATCCGCGCTTCGAGTAGGGAGAGTTTACCGGCGCGCCCAAAATCCGCACGCATGTTGGAAACGGCGGCAATCAAATAGAGGAAAGCAAGCACCCACAGAACGAAAAGGAGGCCGAGTTCCGGCGTCGTGAGTATCTGGCCGGCGATGATGGAACAGATCACATATTTCATCGACTAGCTCCAATCGCCTCGAAATTGTGTGAAAATCCGCTTCCACTAAGGCATCCAGGATGCAATTGCATGGTTAATATATAATAAAAATGCTCACGAGATAGTCACCTTAGCGAGAAAACTGCTCGACCGGAAGCACGTTCCCCCGCCTGCGCCCGCCCTGCGTCAGTTTCTTCGCCGCCATTCCCACGGCCGCTCGAACGTCCCTTGCCAGATGCCGGCGCGCTCCGCCTTTGCGGCCCGCTCTTGGCGTGCATATTTTCCTCCGCTATAGCGCGGCCAGTCCAGCGCGTGGCCGCTGCGCACCAGCCATGACGCCACGCTCCGCCCGTCCGCCCTGTAACAATCTCCCACGAAACGGCCATAACGGTCGCGGTTGACGTAGTTGCAGCGGGTCGGACTAGACGCGGACAGAAAGCGCGCCAGAGCGTTCGCGGCCACCGCTCCGCAGCGGTAGGCGCGCCCTCCCCCATCCCGGCACAATTGGCGGGACTCGGGCGCGTCGATGCCGTTGAAGCGGACACGCTCGCCACGGATCTCGATCGTATCTCCGTCGATGACGGATGCCCGGCCCTCAAGCGCCGGCCCGGCCGCGCCGGATTGGGTGAATGTCCACGAGCGGAAACCTTCGTCGAACAGGACGACGGCAATGGCGCCGAATGCCACCAGGGCGGCGAGAGGAAGCCACGGCGGCGGCCCCTTGGGCCTGCGCCTGGCGGCATTGCGCTTTCTGGTGCGCCGGCCCGCTCTCTGGCTCCGGCGCTCGAACCGATAGACGTTGGGCGGCAATTTATCTCTACGCATATTCCGTAGAGTAAATTGATACTGAAACTGATCTCCATTGTTAAATTATGTAGAATTACACAAATCAATGCGCTCACTTCATAAGCTATTTTATTTTTATAGATTCTTGATTATTCTGACATTGCGGAAGCGATTGCTCATCAATCGCTTGGAGGCCGGTTGCGGCTTCTGTAAGGGTCGACTTATTGCGGCGGCCTACCGTCAAGGGACTGTGGAGTGGCGTTATTATTGACGCCGTCTTGCGCGAGTTTAGCTCCCAACCGAGGAGCGGTGATAGGTACCGCTGCGCATCCACTTCGAACAAACGGGCGAGGAAACGGGCTTTCGTTTCCGCCGAACCTTTCGAAGTGAGTGTGCAATATGTGCAAGAAGATACAGTCGATCCGCAAAAAGAAATTCAAAGCCCAAAATGGCAGATGCTTTTACTGCCGCTCGCCCATGTGGGAGCCCGGCAGCTTCGATGCCTTCGTCCGAACGCACGAATTGTCAAGACAGTCTGCCGACTTCTTCCGATGCACCGCGGAGCATCTCCACCCGAGAAGCGACGGCGGCAAGGATCAGGCTTCCAACATCGTCGCCGCTTGCCTGTTCTGCAACGCCACACGGCATAAGGCCAAAACTCCGATGGAGCCGGGCTCATATGCCTTGAAAGCCAGAAGAAGGCTCGCGGCCGGCAAATGGCATAGATGGGTTTCAGGCCTCTCTGAAAAAGCTCGCCCCGCTCAGCCGCCAGGCTCCAGCGTGAATGCAGCCTTCAACACCACCTGGTAGTGGTCCGTCTTGCCGCCTTCCACATGGCCGCGGATCTGAACGACCTCGTACCAGCGAAGGTTGCGGATCGTTTCATTCGCCCTGGAGATCGCGTTGTTGATGGCCTCTTCGATGCTGCTGGGGGACGTTCCGACCAGATCGACCAGCTTGTAGACATGATCCGACATTTCATCGCTCCTCTTCAAGCCCGGGCGATCATGCTAGCCAGACATGGATGCCTGGTCGATCGCCCCTCGTAGCTCCCGCCACACGCGTGGAGACGGTATGCGGTCCGCGATCAATAACCGCCACCGCCATTCCCGTTTCCGTCTGTCGCCGGGGCGATTGGCTGCAAGATGGATGGCGTGGCCTGCATGGTCTGGCACGCCGCCAATATCAACATCGCTGCCAGGACGATCATACGCATAGCGAAATCCTCCCCATCCCTTCAATGATGGGCGCTTCGCAGATCGGGCAATGGCCCACGGCAAGCAAAGCCGCAGTTGAATATCAACCGCTTGCCCTCGACCATCGCAAGGCGACAGTTCAGCGTAATTCTGGTAGAATTCGAGTTATCCCAATTAAAATATTGGAGCAGTTGTCATGGGTACTCAGTATACCGACGACGGCGGCCTTGGGGATTTTATTGTAGGGCAGGCTACCGGCGTGGGATACAACTTCCACAGTTCGCTCGGCGCCCAGTGCCATCAGCCGTATACGCCGCCTGCACCATACATTCCGCCAAAAGGCAGAGATTCCTCGGCACAGACAGTCATTGCACCGGCAGCTCCGGTTCAACCGTTGACGCCGGAGCAAGTGGCCGCGCTCAAGCGCCGCTCGGCAAACCGGGCAGCATACGCACGCCGAGCGCCTTTTTTTAAGCGCATCACAGGCAAGGTGGTGTCATGGCTTGGTGAAGACGGTGCCGTCCTCGCGAATGCTGATGGTGACCTCGAAGCCGGTGAAATCGTCCCCCGTCGCGAGCATCTTCGCCGCCTCGATACGGCCTACAAGAAATTTTGGGAGCACCGGCTGGAAACATTTACAGATAACGACGATGAAGATGCGTTTCACTATCGCCGCGACGCTGAAGAACGTTTACTGCTTCTGAAACGAGGGCGCTATCTGTCTCCTGTCAACAGAAATGCGATCAAGATGGAGGCCGATCTCTTCAAAAAGAGGCGGCGCATTTTCCGAACGAAGGTCGTTCGTCGCCCCGTCTGGAAGGTCGGCTTGCGTGAGTACGACAGGCGCTTCCTGCTCTACGCTGACAAGGTGTTCAGCGGCCATTCGTTTTTAAA
Organism: Hongsoonwoonella zoysiae; assembly: GCF_013266695.1. Taxonomy (GTDB): domain Bacteria; phylum Pseudomonadota; class Alphaproteobacteria; order Rhizobiales; family Stappiaceae; genus Hongsoonwoonella; species Hongsoonwoonella zoysiae. The sequence goes on along the minus strand of NZ_JABRXF010000002.1, from coordinate 262,044 downwards.
CTGGAAGGCCGATGGAAAGCAGATCGGCTTTCTTAGCGCCAAACGGATTTTCGAGTTCTATCTGAAGTGGCCCTATACGATCACAAAACCGGAATAAAGGGACACGCAACCCAACTTTGATTCTGAGCTTTTCGCCCGTCGTTCGGGCCGCCTTCGGTCACGCACGCAAACGGGGTACATCGCATCGCTTCGGTCATTCCCCGAAGCATGTGGACGCAATACTGCACCGTCATTACCTCGCCGAAAGCCAGGCCGTGGGCGGCGCCTCGTAATCGGCACGCAAGTTGCGCGATAAGTTCTTGAAAAAATTGGCGACCCCGGCAGGATTCGAACCTGCGACCATCGGCTTAGAAGGCCGGTGCTCTATCCAACTGAGCTACGGGGCCGTTTTGCGCGGTGCGAAAACGCGTGCGTCCGGCGCTGTCGCGCGGCATGCGCCGGAGCGGACGCTCAGTGCGTCCAGGGCATGTAGCGGTCGTATTTGAAATTGTCCGAATAGGCGATCTTCGGGATCCGGCGGTCTTGCGCCTCTTCCACGCGGAAGGGAATTCCGTTTCGCTTGGCATAGGAGATCGCCTCGTCCTTCGTCTCGAAACGAAGGCGGATCTGCTGCTTCATGTCCGAGGAGGACGTATAGCCCATCAGCGGTTCGATGGAGCGCGGCTGTTCCGGCTCGAAATCGAGCACCCATTGATGCGTCTTGCCCTTGCCGGACTGCATGGCCGTCTTCGCCGGGCGGTAGATCCGTGCAACCATCTTGCGTTTGATCCCGTCAAATCATCCGAAAACACGGGCGCCCGCGATGAGGCGCTCGCCGGTTTGTTTATTTCTCCGCAAATCCGCCCTGTCAATGGCGTGCGTCCGTGCCGGCCGCATTCTCCGCACACTCAATTACGAGGAAGGCCTCAATCATTACGACCTCCAAGCGCAGCCATCTATTTTTTACAAATAAAGCCACAATTATTTTTAATAATGCATTTCTTATTGTCCAGTTCATTGTTATATTTATCAGAGTTTGGAGCGTATTTTATCAAATACCCCAAACTATATTATAATATTATTGTACTATTTTAGGAGGATAGCATGCGATTTGCAGCAGTTATCTTTGTGATCCCATTTGGGATTTTAAATACAGCAGCTCTCGCCGAAACCATTACAGAAGCGGCATTCAAATCGGAAATTGTCGGCTCGAACTGGAAATGGCAAGAGGGCAAATACGGCGGTACGATTACCTATAAAGCGGATGGCACGATAAGCGTGACCACTAATGTCAAGGGTATTGCCAAAGACACCGGGAGATGGTGGTACAAAGGTGACCAATTCTGTAGCAGTTACAAGAAGCTACGCAAGGGCAAGGAGAAGTGCATCACTTTCTCGAAGAATGCAGGCCAGTATCAGACTTCAAGCGGCGGAAGGCTCTACAAATAAGTAGGCATCCTCCGCTTTCGGCGTAATTTCGGCACTGGCGTGTCCGGTCCGGTTCAAGGCCGGGCCGGCATCGAAATTTTGGCCGTGCGGCAGTTTCTCAAAAAACTCGCACCGGATTTCGCCAAACTATGGATGGCCTTGCGAATAAATCTTCCGGACCCGGCCAATCGTCCGTGCGAATCCGCTAGGATTAGGGTCGGGGCCTGTTAAATTGACGGAAATGGCACCTGAAACGGCAGAGAGATGCAGGAGAAGTGCGCGGGGCGGGTTGACCACCCGGTCAGGCGCTTCGACAAGGCAGGTCGAAGCCGTTTCGGTGTCTGGAAGATATGGCCGATTTGGCCGGCTACCTTGTCGCAAAACCTTGAAAACCGGACGGTTTCCTGCGTTCTTGCTCCTCGTACCCAACCAAATCGGCTCATACCATTTCCGTCAATTTAATAGGTCCTGACCCTAGTGATACAAACTGAATTCGTGCTTTCGATTGCGGCGCGATCGGGCCGCAACTTTCATCTTCTCCATCAACGGCCTTCCAAATTCCATGAACTGGCATATCGAATTTCCCCAGGACATGACGCCCCAGCATTGGGCGGCGATCGTCACCGTCCTGCAGCCCGCGTTGCGCAAGGCGATCGAAGAAGGCGCGCAGGCGCATGGCGAAGACGCGCGCATCTGGTTCGAGCAGCTCTGCCACACCCTCATGACGCGCGCCAAGGGAACCGTGACGGAAGGAATACCGATGGATGTCGAGGCGGAAGGCCTGAGGCTCGGCCTGCGCATTCTTCAGGCAACGCTCGAAGCCTGCCGCCACGATCTGTTCACCGGCTCCCGTTAGAAACCGGGCCCTACCGTGGAACCGCGGCCTCGCCAGCCGCGTTGCGGATATCTTCCACCAGTTGCGCAAGGTTGCGGTCGACGATGCCCCAGGGGTGCATCTGCGCGAGATCGGCGAGCAGACGGTGGTCTTCGTCTTCCAGCGCCAGAACGCCGCCCTCCGCCGCCTCCAGCGCGTCGGCGATGCGGAAGCGGCGTTTCATCTGGCCGTAGTCGATCCCCTTTTGCGGATCGACGCGGTTGACGATCGCGCCGATCAGCACGCGGTAGTCGGCGGGCGCGCCATTCCTAGCAAGTTCCGCTTCGGCTTCGCCTTGCGTGATTTCGCCCGCCTGCAGGCGTCGGTTGAGGGTTTCAAGGTCGGTGCCCAGTTTTTTCAGTTCGATGAATTTCATGACAAGGCTTTCCTTTGTCGCAGCATGTTGTCGCGCCGCAACCCGTGAACGCAGGTTGTCGCGCTGGATGTTTCAGGCGGCTTCAAGTGCTTCCACGCGTTCGTGGAGCTTGGCGATGCGCGCTTCATGGTTTTTGTGGCCGGCGATCAGATGCGGCACGATCCGCTCGTACATCACCCCTTCCGGCGCCCCGTCCGCACCAAGGTGGACGAGCGAGGGCGATACCTCGAACACCTCTTCGGCGATCAGGCCGAAGTGCCGGCGTTTCGGGTCATCGCCGCCGCAGGTTGAGAGATAGGAAACCGGGCGAAGCGCGTTGAGCACATCGCGCTCTGGGGCGGTCATATCCTGAATATCGGTCTTGTATTTCGCCGAGGACGTCGAGCGCTGGAGCGTACCGTCGGAGGCGACAAAAACATTGGCGGCGGAGGCCGTCGTGGAAGTGTAGACGCCATCGGCGCGAAGCGTTCCGCCGGTGACGCGAAATCCGCCTTCCGCGGTCCAGATACCATCGGCGGCGGCGTCAAAGGTGAATTCCTTTCCGTAGACGAACGATCCCGCGCGGTCGGTCGGCGCAATCCAGAACCTGTCGCTCGCAGCACCGATACGGGCGGCGCTGGCCCCGCCCGTCGCCGCGCCAATGTCCATATGCGCCGACACCTGGGCGGTGCCGACGACATCCAGGGTATGGGTCGGCACCGTCGTGCCGATGCCGACGTTGCCGTTGCCATCGATGCGCATCCGCTCGGCCGCTCCGCCCGTCTGGAAGACGATAAAGCCCTTGGAGCGGAGGAGCATGCTGTCGTTCGAATGGGCATAGGAGATGATGCCGGGATTGAACTGATCGGTATCGCCGAAGTTGATCTGCGTCAGGCCAGTGTTCGCCCCGGAGATATTGAAGCTCGCATTGCCGCCGGTCGCCGCCAGGCGCAGCGCTACGCCTTCCGGGTCGCTGACTTCGAGCCTGTTCGAAGGAACGGCCGAGCCGATGCCGACATTGCCGTTCGCCAGAATCCTGATGGCATTGGTCGGCGCACCGGCCTGGACAAGAAGCGGCTCGGTCCCCGCATTGGCATCGCGAATGCGCAAAGACCCGTCGGTCGGCAGGCGAAGCGTCCATTGCTGATCGGCGGCGAGGTCGGCGACCATCTGAAGCTGGAATTCGACGTTTGGCGCGCCTCGAAACCGCACTGCCCCACCCGCGACATCGAGCGGCAGGCCCGGACTGGTCGTGCCGATGCCCAGGCCTGCATCCGTCCATCGGCCGCGTTCCGCACCGTTCAACGTCACCCGCAAATTGTGGCCGATCGGATCGATCGACAGGGCGTCATCGAAGGCGATACCGTCGGCGGAGGCTTTCATTTCCAGCGCGTCCGATCCGGCAAGGCCGATCTCGCCACGGCCGGAATATCCGGTCTGAAAAAGAAGCGAGGCGGTATTGCCGGCGGCAAGCTTGTTGATGACGAAGCGAATGTCGCCGCTTCCGGGCGTAACGTCGTCATAGCTGAACAGCACCGCTTCGGATTTGACCGCAAGCCTGTTCGTGGCATCGGCATTCGTGTTGATGCCGAGCATCGGTTGCGTTCCGCCGCCTGCGAAGTCGCTCCACTCGGCCCCGTCCCAGATCGCGAGCTTGCCCGTCGCCTGGTCAAAGGCGCGCCAGCCAACTTCCGGCGAAAAGAAGCGCCACAGCCCGTTCACGAAGGCCGCCACCTCGTTCTCGCGCCCCGCCCAAACGCCGCCCGCAGGAGATGCCGGTATGTATTTCGCGCCATCGCCGGGGTTGGCCGGCGGATCGGTCAACGCGCGCGAGGTGACGACAAGGTTCATGGCCGCGTCGATGACACGAAGCGCTTCGTTGACGGTGACGTGCTTTTGCGCCTGGGCGGCGGCAAGTTCAGGTATGGAAAACGATCGCGTGGTCATTCGCACCTCTCCCGTGAAGGTCAGGCACGAGAATAGGGCCGTGTGAGACGGTCGGGGATAAGTTTGTTCGTTTTTTGTTCTTGCGTAGGGTGACTGGCGGATCCCGCGAGGCCGCCTTGCGCACGAGTTATCCCCGCGCCCTAAAAAATTTATCCCCGGTGCGAAGTGGCGATGCGCCGATCAGGCGGAATCCGCGAAGGGAAGAAAAGGAATTAAACTGGGCGGCCTGATAACCTTTTTCGCCCCGGCGGGAATTATCCGCGACGCCATGGCAGGATTCGCGCCCGCAAGACTCTCACAGCGCGTCGAAAAAGGTTGAGCAACAATGGCTAAGTCATTGAAATTATTGGTCGGGGCAGCAGGATTCGAACCTGCGACCCTCTGCTCCCAAAGCAGATGCGCTACCAGGCTGCGCTATACCCCGATCAACGAGCTTCGCGATGTAGCGGGGTTTCTCCCGATCCGTCAAGTGCGAAGCCGGACCGAAAGGACCGATGCCGGTGGATGATAAAAAATCTGCCGGCCGCCAGCATCGCCTGCATTGGTCTCATGCGGACAAGCTCGGTGCGGCCGGCTCAATGGGCTTGCGTCCTGCGCTCAGGCGCCATAGCGCGTCGAACCGATCAGCATGCGGGCCAGCCTTTCGAAGATTCCGGGCCCGGTTGGCTGGCTGATCGTCGCCCGCACGCAGCGCGCCGCCGTTTCCGCTGCCATCGATGCGCCGAAGTGGCAGTAGCAGACGATGCCGTGCAACTGCCAATCGTCGAGTTCGAAGAACGCCTTGGCATCGCCGTAGGTGTCGCCTGTCAGGCCCTGCCCGCGCAGGAGCGGATCGTCGAACGCAACGGAAATCGCGGATCCAGCCGCGCGCATACCGTGGCGCACATCCGGCGGTTCGTGCTCCGTCCCGCGAAGCGTCGCGAGCCGTCTGTCGGGCGCTCGCTCCAGAAGCCTGGCCCAACGCTCAAGGCGTTCATTGCGGGAAAGTTCGGACGCTTCCGCAGTGTCGTGTACCGTAGATACGACCTTCAGGTCGTCAAGTGACGTGTGCTTCATAGCCGCCTCCCTTGAGGTTGCTGACTATTCCGCCCCCTTCTTTGAATGCACCCAGAACAAGCCTGACACCGTCAGCCAGCCAAGTCACGCCCAATTCCTGATTTACCGGTCGAATTGATCGCCGGAACCTTGGTTCCGGCTGATGGGCGGCCGCCGGCCTGCGTCGCGCCGTTACCTGCTGGCGTCGATCGTCGGGCTCTTCAGCAGGTCGCCCTCGTTGATGCCGAGCCTTTCGGAAGTGCCCGACGGCACCTCGAGGACGAAACGCGTCGGCGCGTTGGATGGCACCACGTCAAGCGAAAGAGGTGTCGTGTCTTTGGCGATACGGACTATTTTTCCTTCCGAATCCGCAAAGATCATGTCGAGCGACACATAGGTGTTCTTCATCCAGAAAAACACCGGACGCTCTTCGCCGAAGTCGAACAGCATTCCTGCGTCTTCGGCAAGCGTCTTGCGGAACATCAGCCCCTGCCCGCGCGCATCCGGCGTATCGGCGATTTCGACAGTAAAACTGTAGCTGTTTCCCTGGGCAGTCTCGACGAGCAGTGTTTCGCGCGCCAGTTCAGCGCCCGCCGGGCCGGAAATCACGAAAATTGCAAAAAACGCCAGGGCCAGCCGCAGGCCGGCCGCGCGGTAAATCGAAATGGATGCCGAAGGCGTCATGTGTCACCAGTGCTTGAAAGGTTCTAGCCAGACTTGGCTGTCGCCCGCCATTCGTCAAGGCGAGATGAGAAAATGCCGGGACATTGATCAGGCGCGATCGACGGTCCGCAGGTCATCGCGCCGAATATTCGGGATCGCACTGCCTTTTCATGGCCAAAAAGCCATAAAATACAATAGCTTGTTTATCAGGGGGTTTGCTTCAATGCGATGAAGGAATATGCGTGCCATCGCCTGCGGGCCGGATTTCGGCCGCCATCCGCCCTTTCGGGCCATTTCCGAATCTCACGAGAACGGTCTGCCCTGGACGCAATTCGGTAATACCGAACCTGCGAAGCGTTTCCATATGGACGAAGATGTCTTCCGTTCCCTCACCTTGCGTCAGAAAACCGAACCCCTTGACCCGGTTGAACCATTTCACCTCTGCGCGCTCCAACCCGCTTTCCGGCGTGACCTGGACATGGGTTCTGGAAGGGGGAAGCTGGGAAGGATGGACCGCGGTGGATTCGTCCATCGAGAGGATACGGAATGCCTGCAGCCCGCGCGAGCGCTCGACCACCTCACAAACGACGCGCGCACCCTCGTAGGCGGTCTGATAGCCATCCTGCCTCAGACAGGTTACATGGAGAAGTATATCTCCGCTGCCGCTATCGGGAACGATGAAGCCGTAACCTTTGGCAACATCGAACCATTTTATGGCGCCGGCAACTACAGAGACGTCAAGCGAAGGATCTTCTCCCGCAACGTCAATGGGACGCGGTTGAGTTGCTGTTTTCGCCCCCATGATACCCTGTCTCCGTCGTCTTGACCGCCACGATGTACTTGGAACGGTGAATCAATCCGCTTTCGACCGATTCCCTTTCAAAAGCATATCATTCCACGGCGGCGTCTACAGACATAATTTTTACAGTCTTCGAAAACTTTCCGTTTCCACAGTGACTATTGTGACCTCAAATCAGCGATTCGCAAACCTCCGCGATCGGTGCCCTGATCAACACGTCGGCCAGATCATCTATCGGAGTTGCCTCTCGATTTACAATCGCGAGGGTCGCACCGGCCCGTTTCGCCAGGATTGGCAGGCTCGCTGCAGGCTGAACCTGCAAAGACGATCCAAGGACGAGAAAAAAATCACAGGATTCTGTCCCTTCTGCGGCACGGGCAAGCTCGGTTTCGGGCATGCCCTGCCCGAAACTGACCACAGCCGCCTTGATGAGACCGCCGCAATCCACACAGCGCGGCGCGCGCCCCGCTTCGACCGTGGCGCGCAAATCGTCAAGTTCGCGGCGGCAGCCGCAGTCGAGGCACGTCGCATAGGTTCCGTTGCCATGCAGTTCGACAAGGTTTTCATGCGACAGTCCCGCCTTCTGGTGAAGACCGTCGATATTCTGCGTAACGACCAGCGAAAACCTTCCCTCTTCGACCCTCCGTGTCAAAAAGAGGTGACCCGCGTTCGGCTCGGCCTTGCGTATCGTATCGATCATTTCAAAACGCCGGCGCCAGTCCTCCAGCCTTGCTTCCTCGGATGTCAGAAATTCATCGAACTCTATAGGGCGGTAACGTTCCCATATCCCGCCGGGCGAGCGAAAGTCGGGAATACCGGAATCCGTTGAGATTCCGGCCCCCGTAAAGCCGATACCCCGCTTCGCCCGCCCCAGATGGGCACGAAGCATCCCAGATGCCTCATTGATGTTTGTGATCGCCGCCATATTGTGGTCCCCGAACCGGATTTCAATTTCCACTCAAAACAATGAGGAAAACCATGCGCTATCTCCATACTATGGTCCGCGTGAAGGACCTGGACGAATCTCTCGATTTTTATTGCAACAAGCTCGGCCTTACCGAAGTGAGGCGAACCGAAAGCGAAGGCGGCCGTTTCACGCTGGTTTTCCTGGCCGCGCCGGAAGACAAGGCCGCGGCCATGGAAAACAAGGCCCCGCTCGTGGAGCTTACCTACAACTGGGATCCTGAGGACTATCAGGGCGGGCGCAATTTCGGCCACCTCGCCTATGAGTGCGACAATATCTACGAACTTTGCGATTCCCTGCAGAAAGCCGGCGTTACGATCAATCGCCCGCCCCGCGACGGGCGCATGGCGTTCGTCCGCTCGCCCGACGGCATCTCGATCGAGATCCTGCAAAAAGGCGAAGCGCTGCCGAAAAAAGAGCCATGGGCGTCCATGGAAAACACCGGCAGCTGGTAAAAACCGAACTGAACGCGGCGTCGGACACCGGCGCCGCGCCTGCCCGAACCAAGCCTGTGGATATCATTGCGATTTCCCACTTGCCCGCCTGCGCAAACATCCCTATAACGCGCCCACGTCGCAACGACGACGACCGCGCGCCCATCGTCTAGCGGTCTAGGACGCCGCCCTTTCACGGCGGAAACAGGGGTTCGAGTCCCCTTGGGCGTGCCACTTTTCCTGAGTGGCCGGATTTTCCGGTGGCGGCTTTACTTTCCCAACCTTACTGCTCTGTTCAAAGCCGGTGCAAGCATCGCATTTTCCGGGCACATGTCTGTTGTGCCCGTTCCAGCAATTGTGAACGTCGGCGCCTTTTGCAACCTTAATGGCGCTCTCAACAACGTTCGCATCGCCCGTAACGGCTCGATCGCGAAGGATGCCGTGACCGGCGCGCATGCGACCGTTTTGCGACACGCGCCACCCTATGCCATTGTAGTGGGCGCACTTGCGAGAGTGGCGCGCCTGCGCTTCCCCGATGCGACGGTCAAGCGGCTCCGCAAGCTCGAATGGTGGCGCGCATGTCTACGACCTGTTCGACGCACCGATGGACGATATCAAGGCCGCTATCGACAAGATCGAGGGCATGGAATCGGCACGCCGCATTCGCCCTTACGAAGGAACGGTCGCCACTGCGGAAGATCTGACGGACCCGGACGCCGTCATCGACGACCTGAAACGCCGCGCGCAACCCACGGGCCAAACGCCAGCGGATGCCGGCCGCACAAACCGCGCCTGAATGCGGATAACGCCTAATTCGACGGTTTTTCACGGAAGGAGGCCCACCATGGCGGAAATACCCGATGATGGCCTTGAGCGAATTCATTGGGCCGTGTCTCCAGCCGGTGGCGAAGAGCTGAAAGCTCGTTACGACCTCTGGGCAAGACACTACGACACCGATCTGACGGAGATCGAAAACTACACCGCGCCCATGAAAGCTGCCAGCGCGGCGGCGCGATACATCAAACCCGGTGCCCGCATTCTGGATGCCGCCTGCGGAACCGGGCTGAGCGGCGCAGCCCTTCGCGACAAGGGTTTCGACGACCTGGTTGGCCTCGATTTTTCCGCCGGTATGCTGGAGCGGGCGAAGCGAAAGGGCATCTACCGCGAATTGGTGACCGGCGACCTTTCAAAGCCGCTTGATTTTCCGGATGACGCCTTTCAGGCCGTGATCATCGTCGGGGAAAGCATTCACCTTCCCGTTGAATGCTACCGCGAATTCGTGCGGATAGCGGAACCGGGCGGTTATATCGTTTACTGCGGGTCGGGCGAACGCGCGCAAGAGCGAGGTCTTTGGAAACTGTGCGGCGCATTGGAGCGCGAAGGAAAACTGAAATTCATTGAAAGCGGCGAACCGTTTCATCCGCTTCCAAGGTCCGAACCCGAGCTGACGTTCGTTACCGTCGTACATGCGGTCCCTGGATAGAGCGTTTTTCCCGGAAAACGATGCGGCCATCGATCCTTGGGAAAATTCTTGATACGTCCATGCCTGGATGCGTGCTCCGGAGGTGAAAACATCGGCATTCGAAAGGGTTTTCAGGCGTTGACTTTGATCCTGCGAGAGCCTTCACTCATCGCATGTGTATAGGTGTGAGGTCGGTATGCGTACGGCGTTTGTAACTGGAACGGCCGGTTTTGTGGGCTTTCATCTGGCCCGGCTTCTCCTTGAGGAAGGCTTCCGGGTCGTCGGCTTCGACGGCATGACGGACTACTACGACGTAGAGCTGAAACGCCGACGGCACGCGGTCTTGAACGAGAACCCCCACTTCACGGCGCATGAATGCTACCTGGAAGACATGGATGCGCTTGCAGCCGCCGTTCGCGATGCCAAGGCTGACGTCATCGTCCATCTCGCGGCCCAGGCCGGTGTGCGCTACAGCCTTGAAAACCCTCGCGCATATATCGATTCAAACCTCGTCGGCACATTCAACCTTCTGGAATGCGCCCGCGAATACCCGCCCGAACACCTCCTGATGGCCTCAACATCATCCGTCTACGGCGGTGAAACGGATATGCCATTTCTGGAAACCCAGAAGGCCGACACACAACTGACCCTTTATGCAGCCACGAAAAAGGCGAACGAGAGCATGGCGCATTCCTATGCGCACCTCTGGAAAATCCCGACGACGATGTTCAGGTTCTTTACCGTGTACGGGCCCTGGGGCCGGCCGGACATGGCCTTGTTCAAATTCGTAAAGGCAGGCCTGGAGGGCAAGCCGATCGACGTATACAACCACGGCAAGATGGCGCGGGACTTCACATTCGTCACAGACCTCGTGCGCGGAATTCGCCTGCTGATCGACTGCCCGCCTCCGCAGGTGGCGGATCGTGGCACTCCGGTTCAAAACGACAGCCTGAGCCACGTCGCGCCGCATCGCGTGGTCAACATCGGAAACTCGGAACAGGTCACGCTGCTCGAATTCATCGATGAGATCGAGGCTGCGATCGGCAAACCGATCGAGCGCAACTACATGGAAATGCAAATGGGCGACGTCCCGGCCACCTGGGCGGACACGTCCCTCTTGCACGCGCTGACCGGATATCGGCCCCAAACGTCTGTCCGGGAAGGGATTCGCGCCTTCGTCGAGTGGTATCGCGAGAATTATCGGGAAAAAGCGCTTACTGCCGAGCTATCATGAAAGCGGATTCGCTTCGAAATAAGTTTGCTCCAGCTCAACCAGCCGCTTCGACAGGGGCAGCCGAAGCCGTTTCACTATCGGGAATTCGCACATTTCCCGAGGCTGCAAGGCGCGCGCACTCTTCTTCCAGGTGTTTTAGCGGGTCGTTCGACACCCAGCCCAAAGAAGCACCTATCCAGGCCATGCGAATCGCAAAAGCTGCCACGCCCTCGGATTTACGCCGCCTTGCAATCCTTTGATAGCAGCGGCGCAACAGCCTGCCCCGAACCGAGCGGTTGGCTTCGCCTTCGGAAAGGAAATTTCGCACCGCCATTAAATAATCGTGGAGTTCCTGCGCTTTATTGGACGACACCGAATTTTCCGCGTCGCGCACTTCAACCACGACAGCTTCAAGGACCGCAAGAGAGGAAGATGCGGCCGCAACCCGAAGCGGGAGGCTCACATCCTGGATAAAGATCCTTTCATCCGCGCCATTCGCAGCGACGACCGCCCCTGCCTTGGCTAAAAACCTGATCCCGACAAGACGCCCCCGAACGAGAGCAGGCAAGGCTGGCGCGAACGTTTTGAATTCGCCGTTCAACGCCACTTTGGAGCCGCCTGAAAGCTTGCCGGAGCTAAAATGCGCTTTCCCGCCATAGACAATTTCCGCCCCGGAGAGCTCGGACGCCTTGATCATCGCCGCGGTTGCGCCTTCCGGCAATCTGTCGTCCGCATCGACAAAGTGAAAATAATCTCCGGTCGCTTTGGATAGCGCCAGGTTTGTCGCCGCCGCAGGGCCCTTGTTGCGCAGGCTGCAGGCAATATTGATATCCAGATTTTCGAATTTGGAATATTTCTCGGCAATATATTTTAGCACTTCGACTGAACCATCGGTCGATGCGTCGTCCGCAAAACAGATCTGCTTCGTTTTATAAGGTACTTGCGCTATAATACTCTCGACAAGTTCCGAAAGGTATTCCTGCTTGTTGTAAACCGGAACGATATACGAGACATGAGGTTTGTTCATGTCGAAACGCGTTGGAGGCTGGGAAGATCCATCGAATAATCGAACCTTTCAAAATCTTCCTTGAATTTTTCACGCACCATATCCGCGGCCTTATCCGTAAAGAAAGATGCAATATCATTCTTCCGGCGCTCACTGGAATTCGTTACGTCCCCAGCACGCGCGATGATCTCGTCTGGCGCGTCAAGATGCTTCAAAACACTGACAAAATTGGAAGCAAATTTCTCCATCTTGCCCACAAAGTCGTAATTTATCTTATTTATTTTCAATAAGTCGCATTGTGTTCTCCAATGCTGATCCTGCATATGGTGTGTATTACGGCAAACCCCTTCGACGAACTCTTCGAACCCCATTTTCGTTCGCGTCTTGGGATCACGATGGGGATCCCACTTTCTCAGGTATATGCTCTTCTTTTCGGCATTGAAGCCCGGCTGATCCACTCCACGTTGGAAATAAGTGTAGGCCGACACAAGTCTATCGAATGGATTTCGCACAAACGAAAACGTGTAATAGCCTTTCCTTCCGGAGCAGATGTCGAAAAACTCTTTTTCGCTCAAATGCTTGGGAAGCACGAAGCCGGAACCCTTGTGGCCCATGACATCGCGCGGGTTGTCCAGAGGCGGATACCCGTTCAGTTCACGCAGCCGGTTGCGAATGGACGTGCTGGCGACCTTTGGATTGATTACATAGAGATATTTGTACTCATGCGAAATTATGATCATAAGCTTCAGCCGGCGATATTCATGAAACTCCGGCGCCAAGTCGCGTATGAATTTCCGAGGTTCGCCAGCCGGCATGCGAACCCATAAATCATAGTAAAACGAGCTTGCTAGAGTTCCGATCCCGTACATTTCCTGGTCACCTAGTCGATCAGGAAATGCTTATGGAAGGTTTTCATGATCGTTTCCACCACACTCGATTTTATGTGCCGGTTGTCCTTTTCGTACGGGTCCCTGAAGTATTCTTTCACCAATTCATAGGACGGGAAATAATATAGATCGCCGTCGTCCGCATGATCCCGGTAGAACTCGTCAACGGCAACACGAAGCACCGCTTTCGATACGGAGTTCGCGGTAATGCAGGAGACCGGGCGAAATGTTGCCACCAGCGGCACCGGCGATAACGTAACGACGATGGATGCATCCGGGCGATAGGTCCGGATCAGCCGGTAGATCGTTTGCAGGTTCTGCAAGTTCTCCGAGACCGTCGAGACCTTGAAGCCATGCACTTCAGGGTCGTATTCGCTCCTGGGCACGGCACGCCAGAAAGCGTCGCCCGTCCGCTTGTCGTACCAGACTTCCGACAAGCCGAGCGTGATGATGAAAACATCGGTCTGTTCGAAGATATGGCGGGTTTCGGACTGAATGTCGGAGCTTTGTTCGGCAACATTCCCCTTCTTGTCGTGCCAGAGATTGTCGCCGAAATCACGCTCGCCGAAAGCCCATTCGAATTGCTGAGCTATCGCGAACGTATTGACCATGCCCTCGCCGCAACGGACGACGTAGCTGTCAAGCTTCAGGTTTCCGCCGAAAATGTTGAAGTTGTTCTTCGCAAGGTAATTCGTCATATGCGCCGCAAAGCAACTGCCGAACGCGGTAACGTAATGCTGCCTCGTAATGAACGGCCTATCCGGCAACCAACCCTTCAGGAAATAGTCTTCGATCGCATTGGCTTCGTGAAGGTTCACCTTGGTCGGCTGGTAGTTCGTGCTCTCGCCGCGATACCATGTGCCGTGAGCGAGCTGCCGGTCGCTGCCCATCTTGATGACGACGGCATCCGCGCCCGCTTCCCGTGCTTTCGCTTCAAACCTTTTTGCCTTGCCCGGCCGCAAACGTTCCTGCACCGACAGGGGCACACGGCTTTTCAGCCAATATTGAAACTCAGACAACATTCCGTGGTTCCCTATCGATCTTCCGCTGCGTTAGTATCAAGCAGATGGAAGATTTGCACCAAAAAAGTCGGTTCGTGCGGCTTCGCCGAAAGGCCATGAATGCGTGGCCGTCGGCCGAGTATTCATCATTTGCGCAGGAGCTATACTGCTCAACGCGCTGCCTCATTCCCGAGCCATTCAATGCCGATCTGCCGGATTTCCTGATCCATCTGCGTGAAGCTTGGGGCGGAGCGCGGGATATAGCCTACGTGAGGCGATATCGTGGCGACCTTGCGGTGGATCCGAGGTCCGGGCACGTTTTCGCGGGCAGGACGCTTTTGCGGGGTTCAACGGATATCGAGCGGGATAGATCGTCCGAGCCCACGCCGGTGTTTGCGCGTCATATTCTGCGTCGCGGCCGCACATTCGGCCGCATCGCACTCGCGCACCACAAGTTTTCCAGCAATTATTTCCATTTCTGGAACAACATAGCGCCTAAAGCGGCAATGCTGTCGCTGGCGGGCGTTCCCGCCGACGTCCCCATCGTGGTGCCGAAAGCGGCCGTTGAAATCCCGTTTTTTGCTAAAGCCCTGGAACTGGGCGTCTTCGGCAAACATCCGATAATCATTCAGGGAAAGCGCGAGGTCATCAAGGCCAGCGAGGTCTATGTGGCCAAGCCTTTCGATGTCGATCGAACAGCGATCGACGCGACATTCGACGGTATGGGACTGGAAAGATATCCTGAAGGAAACCGCCGCATCTTTCTCTCGCGCGGTCCGAAATCGCCCAACCGGCGTTTCTTTCGCAATCAGTCCGAACTCGACGCGCTGCTTGAGGAATTCGAAATCGAGAAAATCGACCCTCAGGAACTCGATCTTCGCGAACAGATAGATGCCTTCAGCCAGGCCGGACTCTTGATTTCAGCGCATGGCGCGGGCCTGACCAATTTGCTTTTCCGCCGCTGCTCATCGACAACGGTTATCGAACTCTTCAATCCAAACCTTCAATCGCTTCACTATGCCCTGATCGCGAGCACGTTCGGCCACGACTATTTCGCCCTGCAAAATCTACATGCCGAAGGCCGCAATTCGGTCGCAAGCTCCGAGGTGGATATTGAGGCTTTACGGAACATTTTGACAGGGATAGCGGAAGCCGCTCCGCCGAAGCGGCAAATGACGCCGTCCTGACAGCATTCGGCCTGCGCCCCGGATAAACCGGAAGGACGCAGGCCGACGCCATATCAAAACGACAAGAAAAGCGGTCTACCGCCCGATATAGCCGTTGTCCTCCAGATAGCGGATGACCTGGTCGGCAAGCACATCCGCATCGTTGCCGACCGTATCGAGAACGAGCTGGGCGTTTTCCGGCTCCTCATACGGACTGTCGATGCCGGTGAAATTCTTCAGCTGCCCGTCACGCGCCTTGCGGTAAAGCCCCTTCGGATCGCGCTCTTCCGCCACTGAAAGCGGGGTGGAAACATAGATCTCGATGAACTCGTCATCCGCGACAAGGTTCCTTGCCATCTGGCGTTCCGCACGGAACGGCGAGATGAAGGAGACCAACGTGATGAGGCCCGCATCGACGAAGAGCTTCGCAACCTCGCCGACACGGCGAATATTCTCCACGCGGTCGGCTTCGGTAAAACCAAGGTCGCGATTGAGCCCATGGCGCACATTATCGCCGTCCAGCAGGTACGTGTGGCGGCCGCGCGCATGGAGCTTCTTCTCCACGAGGTTCGCGATCGTCGACTTGCCGGCACCCGAAAGCCCGGTAAACCAGAGCACCGCCGGTTTCTGTCCCTTGAGATCCGCATGGGCCGTCTTGTCGACGTCGAGCGCCTGCAGGTGAATGTTGGACGCTCGGCGAAGCGCATACCAGATAACGCCGGCGCCGACGGTCTGGTTGGTGAAACGGTCGATGAGGATAAACGATCCCATCTCCCGGTTCGTCTCATAGGGATCGAACGCGATCGGAGAAGATAGCGAAAGGTTGCAGAAGGCGACTTCATTGAGATGCATTTCCTTCGCAGCCAGATGCTCGAAGGAATTCACATCGATCTTGTGCTTCAGTTCCGTAACGGTCGCCGTAACCGTCTGGGTGCCCGTCTTGAGCAGGTAGGGACGGCCGGGATAAAGCGCCTCGTCGCTCATCCAGATCAGATGGGCCGAAAACTGGTCGGCCACTTCCGCACGGGAATCTGAGGCGCAAATCACATCGCCCCGGGAAATGTCTACTTCATCCTTGAGGAGAAGCGTGATGGAATCGCCGCTTACCGCCTCATCCAGATCCCCGTCCATCGACACGATACGGGAGATTTCGGTGGCGCGTCCGGACTTGGCGATGACGACCTTGTCGCCCGGCCGCACGGTTCCGCTCACGACCGTCCCGCAATATCCGCGGAAATCGAGGTTCGGCCGGTTCACCCACTGTACCGGCATGCGGAACGGGCGCTCGGCCTCGTCGCTCCCGATCTCGACCGTGTTCAGGTGGTCCAGCAGGCTCTTGCCCTGATACCAGGGCATGACCGGCGATCGCTCCATGATATTGTCGCCCTTGAGCGCCGATACGGGAACGATTTCGAGAGTTTCGAAATCGAAGGTTTCCCCGAAGGCGCGGTAGGCCTGCTCGATCTCGCGAAACCGCTCTTCGCTGTAATCGACAAGATCCATCTTGTTGACCGCGACGACGACATGGCGAATGCCTAGCAGCGACACGATGAAGGAGTGGCGACGGGTCTGCGTCAGAACACCCTTGCGGGCATCGATCAGGATCACCGCCAGATCGGCTGTCGAGGCGCCGGTTGCCATATTGCGCGTGTACTGCTCATGGCCGGGCGTATCGGCGACGATGAACTTGCGCTTGTCGGTCGCGAAGAAGCGATAGGCGACATCGATCGTGATGCCCTGTTCGCGCTCGGCCTCCAGCCCATCGACCAGCAGCGCGAAGTCGATGTCGTCACCAAGCGTGCCGTGTTTCTTTGAATCTCGTTCAAGGGCAGCGAGCTGATCCTCGAATATCAGCTTGGTGTCGAACAAAAGCCGCCCGATCAGCGTGGACTTGCCGTCATCGACGCTGCCGCAGGTGATGAAGCGGAGGAAGCCTTTGTTTTCCTGCTCGGCCAGGTAGTCGGTTATATTCGCCGAAATTTCGGTCAATTCATTCATGGTCCCGGCCTCTCAGAAATAGCCTTCGCGCTTCTTCTTTTCCATAGACGCAGAATCGTCATGGTCGATCATCCGCCCGGAACGTTCCGACGTCCTTGCGATCAGCATTTCCTCCACGATTTCCTCAAGGGTGCTTGCGCCCGATTCAACCGCACCGGTCAGCGGATAGCAGCCGAGCGTACGGAAGCGAACGAGCCGCATTTGCGGGCTCTCGCCATCCTTCAGCGGCATGCGCTCGTCGTCGACCATAATGATCGTCCCGTCACGCTCCACCACCGGGCGGTGATCGGCGAAATAAAGCGGCACGATCGGGATGTTTTCCGCCAGGATGTATTGCCAGATATCGAGCTCGGTCCAGTTCGACAAGGGAAACACGCGGATGGATTCGCCCGCTTTCACGCGCGTATTGTAGATCGACCAAAGCTCCGGGCGCTGGTTCTTCGGGTCCCAGGCATGCGTTGCCGTACGAAAGGAGAAGATCCGTTCCTTCGCGCGCGATTTTTCCTCGTCGCGCCGCGCGCCGCCGAAAGCGGCGTCGAACTTGTGCATGTCGAGCGCCTGCTTCAGCGCGTCCGTTTTCATGACCTGCGTGTAATAGGACGAGCCGTGGTCGAACGGATTGATATTGTCGGCCTTGCCCTGCAGGTTGGTATGGACGATCAGTTCCATCCCCGCTTCCGCAGCCATTCGGTCGCGAAATTCGATCATCTCGCGAAACTTCCAGGTCGTATCCACATGCATGAGCGGAAATGGAGGCGGGGCGGGATAAAACGCCTTTCGGGCAAGATGCAGCATGACGCTGGAATCCTTGCCGATCGAATAGAGCATGACCGGCTTTTTCATCTCCGCCGCGACTTCGCGGATGATGCGGATCGATTCCGCTTCCAGTCTTTCAAGATGGCTACGCCTTTGAGGCACGATCGACGTCTCCGATATCTGGGCCCGGCTTTTCCGGTGGCTTGATTTTGAGTGCAGCGTTCCTGAACAGGTCGAGATCAACTCAGGTTGCCCCGGCGATATCCGGCGACTTGAGCATTTTTTCGACCATGGAGCCGATTTCCGGATCGGCGAACGCGATGAAATGCGGGTTTGCGAAATCGCAATCGCCGGCCTGGTTACGCTTGTCATAGACGAGCGGCATGCCGGCATCTGTCACAACGCCTCCGCCCGCCGCCAGTAGAACCGCATGTCCGGCAGCTGTGTCCCACTCCATCGTCCGGCCGAAGCGGGGATAAAGATCGGCTTCGCCTGCCGCCAGCAGGCAGAACTTCAGGGATGAACCAACGGATACTTTCTCCGCAACATCGAATTTCGCAAGAAAAGCATCAGTCTCAGGCGAGTTATGAGAGCGGCTTGCAACCGCGACGACACCCTTCGCATCAAAGTCTCGAACCGAAATCCGCTTCGCATCTTCGCCAATCTCGGCGCTTTGACACATAAACGCTCCGCATTCGCGACCACCCGCGTAGGATGTTCCGCGTGCCGGGGCATGAACGACCCCGCAAACCGGCGTCCCCTCTTCGATGAGCGCGATGTTGACGGTGTAGTCCGACCGCCCGGCGATGAACTCCTTCGTACCGTCAAGCGGATCGACAAGGAAAAAGCGCTCCGCAGTTGCGGGCACGGACCCTGCGCTGACCGCTTCCTCCGCGACAACGGGCACACCGGGACAAGTTTTTTCCAGCTCGTCGAGAATGTATTTTTCCGCGGCCCGGTCGGCCATCGTCACGGGAGAATCGTCCGCCTTGCTTTCCACTGCGGTGCCGGTCTGGAAATAATCGAGCGTGATACGCCCGCCCGCCCAGGCGATTTCATTGAGTTTTCCTACGAGCTCCAAATCGGCCACGGCGGCCTCCTCTGCATACGGACAGGCAGCAGGTAAAGACGTCCTTCGCGATTTGCAAGGAAACGCCGGCCCAAATATCGCGTGCACCGGAGCATGATTTTCCAACAGTCCACCTTCCCATCCACATCCTATACGTTTGGGAAAGGCGATCGATCAGGCATCGTCGGAATAAAGTCCGGCTCGCCGCGCGCCGGAATATTCGCAGGTGCTCGCGCTGAATGATTCATGATTTTCCACAAGCGAGCGCCCGGCGGCTTGGAACGCTGATACTCACGTTGCGAATTCAATATCTTAAATGGAGGGTTTTTCAACCATCCGAAGCGCGGTTGCATATGTCAGGTCCAGCCATTATCAAATCAGCTGCTGGAGTGCGCCGGTTTTGAAGATGGATGGCCATCGTTTGCTGGAACCGGTGCAGGGATTTGTAAACTCGCTCGACCACGTGCGGCGGATTCAACCTTTATTTTTTAAAAAAACCGGCCGAATTTCCGCCGATGGGTGGAGCGTTACGACCGGGCAGAACGGGTGCGGCATCGAAATGCATTGGACTGAGTGGCGGCGGTAATGGCGATCCGGGGATGTAATGTTTCGATTTCAGGTTATGCCGCCCGCCTGCCCGGCGCCGCGTCTGCAGATGAGTTCTGGCGTGTTCTGGAAGGCGGAAAGTGCACCGTTTCTTCGATCGGGGACGATCGCTTCCCCACGAGCCGGTTCATCCATCCCGACCGCAGCGCGGCAGGAAAGACCTATACCTTCGCCGCAGGCGTCATCGACGATGTCTGGGGTTTCGATCCCGGTTTCTTCGGCATCTCTCCGCGTGAGGCGATCCAGCTCGACCCGCAGCAACGTTTGTTGCTTCAGGTCGTCTGGGAAGCACTCGAACATGCAGGTATCAAGCCGAGCGAACTTTCCGAATCCGGCGCAGGCGTTTACGTAGGCGCGTCTTCGCTCGACTATCACCACCGTTTCGTTTTCGATCCGGCGGCAGCGGACGTTCAGTTGATGACCGGCAATACCTTGTCGATCATCTCCAACCGGATTTCGTACATCTATAATCTTCGCGGCCCGAGCTTCACCGTAGACACGGCCTGCTCGTCGTCGCTCGTAGCCCTGCACGAGGCGATAAACGCGCTGGACAGCGGCCAGATCGAGACGGCGATAGTGGCCGGCGTCAACATGCTGCTGAGCCCGCTGTCCTTCGTGGGCTTTTCGCGCGCATCGATGCTTTCCGAAAAGGGGCTTTGTAGGGCGTTCGACGCGGATGGTGACGGTTACGTCCGTTCCGAAGGCGCCGTGGCGCTGATCCTGCGTCGGATGGACGTGGCCCGCGACCGCGGCGACGAGGTTCACGCACGGATCGTCGCATCCGGCCTGAATTCCGACGGTCGCACCGTAGGCCTCTCGCTCCCATCCTCGATTGCCCAGGCCGATCTGCTGCGTGATATTTACGGCAGCCTCGAACTTGACGTTAACGACCTTGCCTTCATCGAAGCGCACGGCACCGGCACCCGCGTTGGCGACCCCGCCGAGGCAAACGCCATCGGCTCCACGCTTGCGCGCAGGCGCGATTCCGCCCTTCCGATAGGCTCCGTCAAAACGAATATCGGGCATCTGGAATCGGCTTCCGGCACGGCTGGTCTGCTGAAATCCCTGCTTTCGTTACGGAATGATATTTTCCCGCGCTCCCTTCATTTCGAAACTCCGAATCCCGATATCGATTTCGATGGGCTGAACCTCTCCGTTGCCGGCAATCCGGTAACCCTTGAGCGCAAGGACCGCCCGAGGCTTGCCGGCATCAACTCGTTCGGTTTCGGCGGCACCAACGCACATGTCGTGATAGCGGATGGCGAGCCTACCCCTAAGGATAAGGGCCCTTCGCAGGAATATGCGCCCCTCGTCATTTCGGCAAAAAGCCGCGATGCACTGCGCAAGCTATGCGCCGAGTACCGGCAACGCCTCGTCTCAAGCAACGATCCGCTGAGCGTGGGCGCACTGGTGGCGGCTGCCGCCCACAATCGCGACGCGCTTGATGAACGCCTCGTGGTTCACGGCGCAACCGCGGCTGACAAGGCCGCAGCACTCGATGCTTATCTGGAAGGCGGCAAATCGCCTGCGTTGGTGACCGGTCAGGCAAACCAGCATCCTTTGAAGGTCGTATTCGCCTTTTCCGGCAACGGCTCTCAGTGGGCCGGCATGGGACGCGACGCCTTCTTTGCGGATGCGCCATTTCGAAGCATGTTCCGCGAAATCGACGATATCTTCAAAGGTCTCGCCGGCTGGTCCCTGGAAACCATGCTGTTTTCGCAAGATCTTGAAGATGAAATCGACCGCGCCGCCGTCGCACAGCCTCTTCTCTTCGCGCTTCAGGTATCGCTTGTTCGCTCACTCCGCGAAAAAGGCATCAAGCCGGATGCGGTGATCGGCCACAGCGTCGGCGAGGTCGCGGGCGCTTGGGCATCAGGCGCGCTTGGGCTTGCGGATGCCGTAAGAGTGGTTCATGCGCGCTCGCTGCATCAGGAAGTCACGCGCGATCTCGGCGGTATGGCGGCACTGCTTCTGCCAGAGGATGCCGCTCGGGCGGCGATCGACAATACGGCTTATCCGGGGCTTGAAATAGCAGCGGTGAACAGCGCGCGCAGCGTGACGATTTCCGGCCCCTCGGAGAGCCTGGACGGATTTGCCCGCCATGCCCGCAAGAACCGTTGGGCGATGCGCCGCCTGAAGATCGCCTATCCGTTCCATTGCGCGCTTGTCGATGCGATCGAAGAGCCACTGCTTGGCGCGCTGGGGGACATCAGGCCCGCGAAACCGGAAATCCGCTTCATTTCCACAGTTGATCCTGAAGACGAAGCGCCCGTTCTCGATGCGGGCTACTGGTGGCGTAATGTGCGCCGGCCAGTGCAGTTCGCAAAAGCCGTCGCGCGCGTTCTGGATGACGAAGCGGCGGTATTGGTCGAAATCGGACCGAAGCCGATCCTGGCGACCTATATAAATGACAACATCAGGGAGGCCGGGAAGAACGGGCGCGTGGTTTCTTCGCTCGATACTTGCGAGGATTTCGAACCTGACGTCAATCCGGTCGAACGCGTCGCCGCGGGCGTTTTCGTGAATGGCGGGCGCGTGGACATGGATGTGTTCGTCGGTCCGCGCGGGCGCATGCCCGGCAGCCTGCCCACATATCCCTGGCAGAACGAAGAATTCAAACCCGCGTCGACGGATGAGCAGAACCAGGCGATGTTCGGCCAAAGCTGGCCGCTGCTCGGATACCGCTTCAACACCAGTTCAACCGAATGGTTCGATCACTGCGATCCGCAGCGCTATCCGTTCCTTCTCGATCACAAGATCGAAGAAGCGGTCGTCTTTCCTGCCGCAGGCTTCGTCGCGATGGCCCTGCGGGCCGTGGAGCAATGGACAGAAAAGCCCGGAATCGAGCTTCGTGATTTCGAAATCTTCCGTCCGCTGGTATTCGACGCAGGCGGAATACGCGAAACGATGGTGCGGCTTTCCGCCGATGACCGCGTCATTGAAATTTTCAGCCGCCCCAGACTTCAGCACACCGAATGGTCCCTGCATGCGCGCGGGCGTTTCGTCACCCTCACGAGCGATGGTGAAACCGGACTGGCATCGATAGACGACCGCCAGGCGGAAATCACCCTTGACGAAAACGCGTTATACGAACTGACGGCTTCCTATGGCCTCAACTACGGTCCCGCATTCCGGCGCGCCGAGCGTGTGGACCGTTTGGACGAGCGCACCGCGCGGGTTCACCTGCTTGCGCGTTCGCCGGCAGTAGAAGACTATGTTTTCCCGCTGTGTCCAACACTACTCGATGCCGGCTTTCATGGCCTTTTCGCGCTTCTGGCCGGTCATGACGGGGATGCAGCCGTCAAGAAAAGCTATCTGCCGGTGCGCATCGACCGGCTGCGCGTCTTTGTGCAGCAGGAAAATCCGACACAGGTCAATATCAGCGTCACCCGTGCCTCTTCGCGCTCCGTTGAGGCCAGCTTCGACTTCCTGAATGCGGATGGAATCCTGATCGCCCGATTGGCCAAGGCGCGTTTCAAGGCGGTGCAACTGGGCGTCGATGCACGCGAGGAAAAACTCTCCTACCGAACGATAAGCCGGCTTCTGCCGGACGAAAATGCCCTTTCGCCGGCAAGCGAATTGCTTCAGGCGAAAGACACTGCCTTGCATGAAGCCGGCATCGTTGCGGGCGATGATCGCGAACTTGACGACGCCCCTCTCCTATTGGAGGCGCTATCGCGCTCGGTCGCGCATAATTCGCTTTATAAGATCGTCGGCGACGCAACCTTCGATGTCGAAGATCTTGTCGCTACCAGGCAGATTGCCGAAAACGCACGCTCCCTGGTCCATGCGCTGCTGCACAGGCTGCGGGCCGCCGGAATAGCCACGGATACCGAAGCCGGCTGGCGGATCGACAACCCTTCCACCCATCTGCCTGTGGATGCCCTGCTGCAAACGCTTGTCCAGGCGGCGGGAGATCAGGTCGCGCCCGCAGCAATGCTGTCCAGGCTCGACGAAGCGCTTCCCGGAATGCTCCGAACCGGCCTGCCAGAAAAGGCCGAGGACTGGTATGCGCCCTCCCTCTTCGAGGCTTACCGGTCATTTTCGCCCTCCGTTCAGGCCCTCTTTGAAGGGGCTGTCGCATTTGCCCGCAACATCATTGAACGTTGGCCCGCCGATCACACTCTTACCATCCTGATCGCCGGAGCGCGCGACAACACGATGGCCCAGGCGATCGCGCCCCTGTTGGATCCAGCGCTCTGCAAGCTCGTCATCGCCGATGTCGACGAGGCGATGGTGCAACGCCTCAAAGCAGACTGGCGCGGAAACGGCGACGTTCGCTTCCTTGCGCTTGACGATGAGGCGACCGAGGCTTGCGCGCCGTTCGATCTTGTCCTGTCGGCAGGGGGACTGGATTCCCTTGGCGCTCCTTCGCACGAAAGGCTCGCAAGGCTCCTTGCGCAAGATGGCGTAGTTTTCGCTATCGAACCGATCCCGACGATAACCGACGACCTTCTTCGCGGGATCGGCCGGAACTGGTGGGCGCAAGGCGTCTCCGCCGATTTCCCGGCATCTGGTTTTCAATGGCCTGAAGAATGGCGTACCACCCTGCTTGGCGCCGGTTTTTCGACAGTCGACACATTCGAGTTTTCATCCCGCCTGATCGATGCCACGGTCATCGTCGCCCGCGCAGGCGACAGACGACGACAATCCGCCACCGAACCGGATGAAGCGACGCTGGACGAACCGTCCCGCCTGCTCGTGATTTCCAGTCCGGAAGGAAAAAGCCGACGGATTGCCGACAGCTTGAAATCGGTCCTCCACGCGCACGGGATCCAAGTTTCCATCGCCATCCCGGGTGAAACGACCGGGGAAAGTGCCGAAGGCCTCTGGACGATTGCGCCGGAGAACGACCCCGAGCGATCGCAGGAACTACTCGGTGTGGCGAACGCGGGCATCGTGTATCTAGCTGGCACCGATGGCCCCGGATACGAAGGCGATCACAATCAAGCGGTCGATTCGAACGTCTGGTTTCTCACCACCTTGTTTCGGGCGATCGGGTCTTCGCCGACGCCCGTCAGAATCGTCGCCCCCGGCGCGCAGCGGGACCTCATCGCCGCGCGCCCGGCCGATCCGGTACAGACCGCCATATGGTCCTTCGCGCGCGTCGCGATGAACGAATATCCCGGCATCGAACTCAGCGTGATCGACATCGACCCGGATGCGGAACCGCTGGAATCCGCGCGCGGTATCTCCCGCGTGTTTCGCTGTGAAACCGATGAGCGAGAAATCGTCGTTGCGGAAGACAGGCTTTACGGCCTTCGCATTCTGCGCGACGAGGGCAAAGCGGCAACGCGCGAGATCGGGCCCCTTCAAGAAGATACGGCGATGCGTCTCGATATCCGCCGTCAGGGATCGCTTGATGAGCTTGCCTGGCGCGCGCAAAGGCGCCTCGCCCCTTCCGACGACGAGATAGAGATCGCGGTCGAAGCGAGCGGCCTGAACTTCAGGGATGTCATGTGGGCTCTCGGGCTGTTGCCGGAAGAAGCGCTGGAAGACGGCTTTGCCGGCCCCACGCTCGGCATGGAGTGCTGCGGCCGGGTCGTGCGAACGGGAAGTGGCGCCAGCCGGTTCAACGTCGGCGACAGGGTGATTACCTTCGCCCCTGCCTGTTTCGCCTCGCATGTGACCGTCACCGAGGCTGCCTGCGCTCCGATGCCTGGGGCGCTCAGCGCCGAAGAAGCGGCCACGATTCCTGTAACTTTCCTGACCGCTTACTACGCGCTCTGTCATCTGGCCCACCTTTCCGAAGGCGAGACGGTGCTGATCCACGGCGGCGCGGGCGGTGTCGGGCTTGCCGCACTCCAGATCGCCCAATGGCGAGGAGCGCGTGTGATTTCCACAGCCGGATCGGAAGAAAAACGCTCGTTCCTCAGGCTCCTTGGCGCGGATCATGTACTCGATTCCCGCAGCCTGGAATTCGCAGATCGGGTGATGCAGCTGACCGATGGCGAGGGTGTCGATGTGGTGCTCAATTCGCTTTCGGGCGAAGCGATGGAACACAGCATCGAGGTCCTGCGCCCGTTCGGCAGATTCCTCGAACTGGGCAAGCGCGACTTTTTCGAAAACACCCACATCGGGCTCCGGCCTTTCCGCCAGAACCTCTCCTACTTCGGTATTGATGCGGATCAGTTGCTCACGCGCCAGCGCCCGCTTGCCGAAAAGCTGTTCGGCGACCTCGTCGCCTTGTTCGAGGAAGGGGTGCTCTCTCCCCTGCCCTTCAGGGCATTTGCAGCCGACAAGGCCCTGGATGCGTTCCGGCTGATGCAGCAGGCGGGGCACATCGGCAAGATCGTGCTGACACCGCCGCAAGTTCCCGTGACCGAACCTGCCGCGACTGTCTGCGAACTCCGCGATGATGCGACCTATGTGGTTGTCGGCGGCTTTGGCGGCTTCGGGACCGAGCTTCTGAAACGGATGGTTCTCGCGGGCGCGCGTCACTTGCTGGTGCTTTCGCGAACAGGTGCCGCATCCGAAGCCGCCAGGGCGGCGGTCGCCGAGCTTGAAGCCGCCGGTGCGCAGGTTCATGCGCGAGAATGCGATGTCACGGACGAAAGCAGCCTCGCAAGCCACTTTGGCGATGCGCGCAAGTCGCTGCCGCCCATCCGCGGCGTTTTTCATACCGCCATGGTCATTGAAGACACTCTTCTGGCCAATCTTGAGCATGAAGCGCTTTCGAGGGTGCTTGCGCCGAAAGTACGCGGTGCCGAACTCCTCGACCGTCTGACGGCGGAGGATCCGCTGGATCATTTCGTGCTGTTTTCCTCCGCGACGACACTTGTCGGAAATCCCGGGCAGGCGAATTACGTTGCCGCCAACGGATATCTGGAGGGGCTTGCTCGCCGGCGTCGTGCAGAGGGACGTCCCGCGCTTGCCGTTTCATGGGGTGCGATATCCGATGCCGGATATCTCGCGCGTAACACCGGGGTGAGCGACCTTCTGGCCCGCAAGCTTGGCCGCCATGCGCTTTCCGCGCGCGAAGCTCTCGACGGCTTGTTCGATCTGATGGGGCAGCCGCAGGATGATGTCGGCACGGCCGCCACCGGCTACGCCCGCATCGACTGGCAGGCCGCCCAGCGCGACCTGAAGCTTCTGTCCACGCCGTTAGCCGATCTCCTGTCCCTTGGCGATGCCGACGACGCAAGCGCCGGGGATGGCGAAATCGACCTGGCAAGCATGGTCGAGAACCTGTCCGAAAAGGAAGCGAGCAAACTCGTTGCCGATCTGCTTGCAAAAGAGGTTGGAAAAATCCTGCGTGTATCCGCCGAGGAAATCGACGCCAGAAAACCTCTTTCCGACATAGGCATGGATTCACTGATGGCGTTGGAACTGCGGATGGCGGCGGAACGGCAGCTTGGCGTCGATATTCCTTTGATGTCGCTTGCCAATGGTACGACGCTCGCCGATATCTCCGCAAAAGTTCTTGCTGGCGTCAAAGGCAGCGAGGATAGTTCGTCTGGATTGTCACGCGAAGCGAAGAACCTTGCCGGCCAACATACGGACGATGTCGAACTCGGTGATATCTCCGAAATTGTCGAGAGCATCGAAGCCGAAAGCGACAAGCTGAGATCACTGCTTTGAAGGACGACGGAAAATCCAAAGGGCTCGCCGCCGCTGAACGCGCGAAGCTGCTGGAAAATCTGCGGGCGGAAAAGAAAACGGAGCGTCACAGCGCCGGCCCGAGCCGGGTTGAGCCCGTGCGCAAGGGCGCCGCAGGGGCAAAGTCGACGAACGCCAAAGCCTTCGATTTCGGAACGCTCCCGCAAGTCAAGCAGTTGAAGATGCAGCGCGCCGCAGCCGATCGCATGGGCATCGACAATCCGTTCTTCCGGCCACACGACGCGCTTGCCGCTGGCCAAACGATGATAGAAGGACGCCCACACGACAATTTCGCGTCCTATAATTACCTTGGCCTCAACGGCCATGACGAGGTGATGGAAGCGGCAAAAGCTGCGGTCGAACGTTTCGGGACCAGCGTTTCCGCGAGCCGGGTCGTCGCCGGAGAGCGGCCATTCCATGGTGAGCTGGAGCGCGCGCTTGCCGATCTTCACGGGGTTGAAGATGCCATAGTCATGGTGAGCGGCCATGCAACCAACGTCACCACGATCGGCCATCTGCTTGGCAAGTCGGACCTCATCCTGACCGACGCTCTGATCCACAACTCCATTTCCGAGGGCGCGCGTCTTTCCGGCGCGACGCGCTTGAACTTTCGTCACAACGATCTGGAATCCCTGGAAAACCTCCTTGCCGCCAACCGGCACAAGTACGAGCGGGTGCTGATCGCCGTCGAGGGCATCTATTCAATGGACGGAGATTTTCCGGACCTGCCGAAACTGATTGCCCTAAAGCAGGCCTACGATGCGTGGCTGATGGTCGATGAAGCCCATTCCGCCGGTGTCATGGGAAAGACCGGGCGCGGAATTGCGGAACATTTCGGAGTTGATCCGCAGGCAGTCGAAATCTGGATGGGAACGCTTTCCAAGACGTTTTCCGCTTGCGGCGGCTATATCGCCGGCTCGAAATCGCTTTGCGACTACCTTCGTGCCACAGCGCCTGGCTTCGTCTTCTCCGTCGGCCTTTCGCCGGCCCTGGGTGCAGCCGCACTCGCCTCCATCGAGGTCATGAAACGCGAGCCGGAGCGCGTTGCAAAGCTTCAGGAAAACGGCCGACGTTTCCTGGAAAAAGCCAAAGCCGCCGGGCTCGATACGGGGTCGAGTGCGGGTTATGCGGTCGTTCCGGTCATTGTCGGGGATTCACCTCGCGCGGTAATCCTTTCCAACCGGCTTCTTCGACGCGGCATCAACGCCCTGCCGATCATCTTTCCAGCCGTCGCCGAGAAATCGGCAAGACTGCGTTTCTTCATAACCAGCGAGCATGCGTTCGATCAGATCGACCGTACGGTGGAAACTGTTTCCGAAGAAATGGCGGTGGTGCGGGGCGCGGATTTCGACCTGGCAGCGCTTATGTCCAGGTCCCGCTAGAAAATATCCCGAAAAATCGGGGACGGATTTCCGCTCAAAATCCGAGTTTACGGCCTATCCATGACAGTTCGCTCAACGCCCGGACCTTGATGTGGTGAAGGGCGCTCTCGCGGCGTCGGGCGAGCCTCTTCAGCAGGAATTCAGGCGTGCAGGGTTTCATGGAAACCGGATCGATCGTCCGGCAATATTCCACAAGAGCGAGATAGACGAGTTCATCCACACCGCGTTTCCGGTTGCGGCGAGAACAGAATCCAAGGTCCTCCGTCAGGCCCCACCCGGCATAAAACGGCATCCCGTAAACGGTGACCGGCTTGCCCCGGAGCAACGCTTCAAACCCCGATAGCGAGGAAAACGTTTCGACGCGGTCGCATAGCCCGATCAGTTCCAGGATGTCGACGTCCGCTACCGTCTGGTCGGCAATCCCATCCAGCTCCCGAGGCGCAACCCTGCCCTTTCGCAGCCGCGCCTGCACGTCCGGGTGCGGCTTGTAGAGAATATGTGCCGCCGGGTTTCGCGCCCGAACCAGGCGCAACAGATCGAGGTTGACGTTTTCCGTCGTATTGCAATCGATCAATGAAGAAATGGAGCGTCGAATTCCCGCATCATCCGCGACCTGTCCGGGCACGAGAATGATTTCCTTGTCCGTCGGCAGGCTGAGTTGCGCCGCACGCTTCCCGACGTTGTACTTGGTGAGCCGCAATTCGACGATGCGTTCCCGCAAATTGCGGCCGCGCGCTATCTGCGCCTCCGTCAGGCTCGCGGTCGCCAACAGCCGCTCCATGCGGCTCGGCCGGCTCGCATCATAGTAGATGCCGTCATCGTCACAGGCGATCATTGCACCCCCAACAAGCCCTGCGCCCAGCCCCACGGAACGTATGAACCCATCCTCGATCCTGAGAAGCGGTACTCCGCGGGCCGCGGCAAAGGATGCCAGCGCATCGTCGGTCTTGCCGGCCCAGGAGACGACGCGCCCCTTTGCTTTCGCCGCCCGTTCAATAGCTTCTTCCAGCCGCCCGCAAAACGTCACCGGTAAATCCGCCGTCCCGAACGCCGCATTGATGGAGGCATGGTTCCAGGATTGCGCGCCCGCACAGAAGGTGGGTAGCGAATTGTCTTTCGATATGGACGCCCCGACAGCGAGCGCCTCAAGCGCCTCTGCCGGATCAAGGAAGCCATTTTGCGAATAGGGATCGGGATACCAAAGCGCTTCGAAAATCAAAACGTCCGAAGGTGGGCTCCCCTCATGCGCGAATTCGCCGGCCTTGTCGTCTGCATCGAGATGCCTTCCGGCCGCCGCGTTGATAATGGCGCCCCCTCGGCCCAACACCTTCGCAAACGACTGATCGATCCGTGCGATTGTGTGTTCCACGGTCCGCCAAGACCGTTGGCCTCTGCGCCGTTCAGCCATGTCAAGCAATGCCAGCCGCAAGGCCCGACCAGGCGTTGCAGCACGCTCAAGCGCGGCGCGCGGCACCGGCACGATCAGGATTGACGCTGGCTGAATGAAACCCTTGTCGACACGGTCGGAGAACGGCCCCTCGCCCGCAAGAACGAGAAGGCAATCCTCCCGTTTGGCCCGCTCACGCGCAGCCGAATAACTTTGCAGCGAAAGGCCGCAAGCAAGAATCTTTCGCTTGCCATCGGTAAGATAGCGCTGAAAGGATGCCTGTCCTGCAGCACGTTCAAGATAAGCTTTCAGCGGCTTGAGCGCCGGATCGAGGATCTCGACGCGCAACTTCACAATGGCACCCCGAGCCGCCGGGCGCGCTCGAGCCTTGGCGGAAGATCGACATAGCCGCCAGGCTCGTTCAGATCGCCGGCAAGGATGCGGCGCGACATTTCCTCCACGGCGACCTTCAACCCTTCAGTGTTGTGAATCGAGCCGCGTGCCTGCAGAGTTGCCGCGACAGCTACGACAAACGCCCCCACCAGCTCAGTGTCCGGCTTCTCCGGCGCACTCCAGAAGCTTTCAAGACTACCACCGTGTGTCATACCGCGAATGTCGTAAAGCGCTGGCACCAGCGGTTTTACGGCACATCCCGCGCGCAAGGCTTCCAGTCCTGCTGTTGAATTAACCGTCACGAGGCCTGCCGCCCGGCAAAGCAATGCATCCAGCCTGCCGCCGTCAAGAAACAATAGCCTGTCCGCAAGCGAATATCGATCCGCGAGCTCCGCTATTACCTTCGCCCAGTTCGTGATGCCGTTGTCGTTCGGATGAGATTTCACGACAAGACGAACATCATTCGGCGCCGTGCGCGAAAAAGATGAGACCATATCTTCAAGCGCGGCACGCATCGACAGATATGGAGAATGAGCGGTGAGCTGATAATCACCGTCTATCTGCAGAGGAAGTAGAAAATACGACCTATTGTCCGCACGCAAAGTACGTTCGAGCGCTTGCGCCTTCTTTCGGCGCCGCCGGCTCCTCGCAAGGCGAATAATCCATGCCGAATAGTCGGTGAACGGGTGAAGCGGGGTGTGCCTTCGATAAAAGGGATAAAGCGGGCGGCCGATGACGTTTGCAAGGTGATAGGAAACATCCTGCCATGCTTCCAGAGCGAATCTACCCGGAAACTGCGGGCGAAGATCGATTGTTCCGGTATTCGCCGCGATTTCCCGGATTGCCGCCGGATCGTCCGGGAAATGACTTAACGTGGAAAAGCCACCGCGCTCAATCGTCATCCATCCTGGTCGGAGATAACCGAGCTCGCAGGCTATCACATTGATACTGCGCGCGTTTGCGGCATCGATTGCCACGCGATGGTAGAAGCGGCGATCGCCGTGAACGATCAGATCCGTTATAGCGTTTTGATCAAGAAATGCAGAGATGAATGCCGCCCAGTCTTCGCGCCTTCCCCTGTAAGCCTGCGTATTGTGCCCGCGCCAGTGCAACCAGTCTCCAAAACAGAGATTGATCCGTCTGACATTGTGACCCGCAGCTTCAAGGCGTTCGCCGATCATGCGGAAAAGCGGCGACAGCGGCCCCTGCAGGAACAGAAACCGACGCTTCCGCGTTTCCCTGGCCTTGGTCTCCATCGATACGTTCTTACCGACGCGCGGCATGCCGCCACCGGTTCGTTCGCTGCGGCTTGGCAAGCATTTCCAAAAATCCGACCGGAAGGCCAAGGCGCCTGGCCCGTTCGACGCGCGGCGGCGGACCACGAAGCGCTTCCGGCAGATTGATACGCTCCTCGACGATCCGCCGCGCGATTTCAGCGGCGGCAATCTCGCGGCCATTTTTCTCGTAAAAGCTGCCTTTCACCTGGATGCCCGCGGCCATCAGCTTTTCAACGGCAATGCCAAGCTTCGGATCGGGCTTTTGCGGGCTGCGCCAAAAATCGTCAAGATCGCCCTGGACGGTCAATCGCGGGATATCGTAAACGGCAATGCCAAGCACCTTGATCGGGCAACCCACGCGTACGGCATGAAGCGCGGTTGTGCTGTTTACCGTCAGCATTCCGGCAGCGTTCCTCAAGAGCGTATCGAGGTTGCCGCCATCTATCAGATAGACGCGCTTCTTCAAACCATGCCGGCGCGCCATGGCCTTGATCTCGCGTTTCCAGGGCTCGATCCCCTGATCCAGCGGATGCACCTTTATGACGAGACGCGCCTCGGATTGCGCATTGGCCGCAAATGACGCCATCACCTTTTCAGCGACATCGAGCAAGTGCTCGAACGGAGCATTGTAGCGAAGCTGATAGTCGCTCTGGAGTTGAAGCGGGAGCACGAAATACGGCGTTCCGGCATCGATGACGTCATCAATCAGAAAGGTCGCACTCCTGTCGCGGTACCGAGACAGGAAAAGGCGAGGGATCATCGACAGGTATTCGGCAATCGGGTGGTAATATTTGTCCTGAGAAAATCTCGGACTGATATACCAGAAGAAAACGTTCAGCAGGTTGAACAGAACCTCGTTGAACGCTTCGATGAAAAAACTGTGCTTGAAGAGTGGCCTGCGGTCGATTTCGGGAAGATTTTCTGCAGCGGCCAATATCGCATCCGGATCATCTGGAAAACGCGATAAAACGGACATGCCGTCAAGCTCCAGCGTGATCCAGTCGGGCCGCAAGTAGCCGAATTCGCAGGCCACCGCGTTAATTCCCCTCCGATGGGCAAGCTCGACCGCCGCCGCGTGATAGGGAAGCCGGTCCTGATAAAAGACGATATCCGTAACGCCGTGATCTTCCACGAACCGTTCCAGATATGCCGGCCAATCCCGTAAGGAGCCTCGGTAAAGCCTCGCACGCTTGTCGTGCCAGACGAACCAGTCCGCCGGCCCGAGGTTTATCCTGAGCGCACGATGGCCAAGCTTTTCAACCTCATCCGCGACACGGCGAAAGAAGGTACCAGGCGGCCCCTGAAGAAACAGGACGGTTTTCTCTTCCGCCACAATATTCGTCTTTCCACCCGGTATCGGCAAGCATCTGTGCGCCATTCTCCGAAGTCGGCCGCCAGAGCACCATCGATCAGTTTGTAATCAGCCCGTTCGCCGTATTGACGTTGCTTAAAAGCGGCCCGATAAGCTGAAGGAACTTGCCGAATTCCGCTGTCGGATGGTTCGCGACGTAGATGATATCCTTGTCGCGCATTTCCATCGACCGGGCCATGAAGAAGGCATTCGGCTGCCGGAAATTGAGCTTGTAGACCACCGGGAAGGTTTCTCCGGTAATCCTGCCTTCCAGATCCGGCCTGACCCGCCGAAGAAGATCGGCGCTTTCGTATCTGAACAGGAATACGCCGCCAGCATCGGCGAAAAAGTCTTTCAAACCTCCGACCTGCGCCAGCGCTTCCGCCAGAGTCACGCTTTTGGTCTTGAACGGCACAAGCTTTGTTTGCCCGACGGCGCCGAAGGCCGAATAGGTACGCGGCTTATGCGACAGGAGGACATTGTCACCTGGCGCAAGACGCACGTTGTTTTCCGGAAAGTCGATCAGTTCTTCAAAGCGTGCGGTGCCCGAGCTTCTCCCCCGCTTCAGCGTAACGACGGTCTCATAACTCGCCTCACGCGCGCCGCCCGCTTGCGCGACCACCTCCAGAATACGCGATCCGCGCACCGAAAGCGGGTATTGGCCAGGCTTCACGACATCGCCGACGACGACGACGCTGTTGCTTTCATTGCCGTCGACCAAAACCGAAACTTGAGGCTCGATCGCCTTGCCTTTCAGACGCTCCTCGATGGCAACCCGAAGACCTTCCACGGTTCTGCCGTTGGCCTGGATACGCCCGGCATAAGGAATGAAGATGAAGCCCGACTGATCGATTACCGTCGGTACGGAAACGGATTTTCCCTGCGCCGAGGAAAACAGCCCATCCGGCGCAGCCTCCCAGATATTGACGATGAGCCTGTCGCCGACGCCGACAGTCGCCGCCCGTCCTCCACCTGCAACATTGCCGAATTGCCGCCCGAACAGCACGGGCCGATAGGCCTCGACGATGGATACCGTATTCTGGTCCAGCGGGACGACTGCATAGTCCGCGCTCGCGTTGTCGCTTTCAATATCTTCGGCGGAAATCGAAATCGCCGCCGGTCCCTGACCGGGCAAAGCCGCACAACCCGCCAAAAACACGCTCAAAAGCGCAACCGCTGATAATCGCATCAACAATTTGAACCATTCCCCATAGACGCCCCCAGTTAGCATTCCTGCCTGACGAACGCCAACCGTTATCCACCTGTTTAACGTCTGTCGCACCCCTTTCCCACCAACTAACGCAGGGGAGTTAATGAACTGAAAACCCACGCGAAACGGCCGACGCGAGCGCGCACTATACAAGGATTCGGGCGCGCCCTTGCGTTACGCTTCGGAAAACGGCTTCAAACCACACGATGCCCTAGCAATCGTTGCCCATTTGGCACACTTCGGCGAAAGTTTAGCCGATTGGGCTTTTCCCGGCCGCAGATTGCCGGATGTCCGCTACGAGCGGCACGAAAAAGGTTATCCTTAACCCCAAGGCGATAGAATTTCGCCTTTCAACCGATTGTGTCTGCTGAAGCTTCCGTTCGGGGCTGCTGGCTGTCGCGTGTCGGTTCGAAGCGTGCAAATGGTTGCCGGTGCGCGAGAACAGGTCCGAAGCGGTCTACTCGTGCGTATCATCGAGATAAATGCGTACCGACCAGTGAACGAGCAGGGACTGGATATTCCGAACCGACTTTCGACGCGGCTCAAAAGGGCTGCGATGGCGGTTTCATGCCTGCTTGCCGCCTGTGCGACCGCTCCGCCTGCGTCTGCGTTCGAGCTTTTCGGATTAACGTTTTTTGGCGACAAGGAAGAAGCGACCCCGCAAGTCGAGGTGCCCGATCCACTTCCCTATTCGGTCAAACTCACGGTTTCGGACGGAAACGAAGAGCTCAGGACCGCGCTTGAGGCGGCGTCGATCCTCATTTCGCAGAAAGACAGCCCACCCTCGGGAGAGGCCGGCCTGATCGCTCGTGCCGTTTCGGATTTCGAACGGCTGGTGGGACGCCTGTTTATCGACGGCCGTTACGGAGCCACGATCGATATCCGTCTCGCCGGCGAAAGGCTCGAAGCGGCGCTCGAAACGGGCGACTTGCCGGATGTCCGCCCGGTTCCCGTCACGATAGCGGTTGAAGCCGGCCCCGTTTTCAGTTTCGGCGACGCCGCCATTCGCGGGACGGACGGAGGCGCGCTTGAATTCGCAGGGCTGAACGATCCGGCCTCCTTCGGTCTCGTTAAGGGCGATAGTGCGGGATCGCGGAAAATCCTGACCGCCGAAAATGCCATAGCCGACAAACTCAAAGCCGAGGGTTACCCGCTTGCCGAGGTGGTGAACCGTGAAGTCATCGCCGACCATGACACCGACACGCTCGATGTCACCTTGATCGTCGATCCCGGCCGGGAAGCCACTTTCGGAGCGGTAACGGTTGAAGGAACTGAGGTCACGGACCCCGCATTCGTTGCCGAATACGCAGTCATTCCGACAGGCTCGCGTTACGATCCCGAAGCCTTGAAAAAGGCCGAGAAACGCCTGAACGATCTCGGCATATTCTCAAGCGTACGCATCGTTGAAGGGGATAGTCTCGGCCCCAACGGCTCTTTGCCGATTACCATCCAGGTTTCGGAGCGCAAGCGCCACGTTATAGGCGTCGGCGCGAACTGGTCGAGTTCGGAGGGCTTCGGACTTGAGGGCTATTGGCGAAGACGCAATCTCTTCGGCGCAGGGGAATTGCTAAGCGTAGAGGGTTCGGTTGGCCGGATCGGGAACGAATCTGTTAGCGATATGGAATATGCCCTGCGCGTCGCTTTCGAAAAACCTGGGGCCTTCGGCCCGATGACCGATTTTACCGCCAGCGTCGGCGCGAAGCAGGAAAATCCGGACGCTTATCTCAGCCGGAGCATTTCCGCCGATGCCTTCATCCGCCACCGCTTCAATGAGCAGGTTACCGGGCGCGTCGGGACGGAACTTTACTATGCCGAGGAAGAGGACGTTTTCGGCAAGCACGATTATTTCCTTGTCGGGATTCCGGCCGATATACGCTACGACAGCCGGGACGATATCCTGAACCCGACGAAAGGGATATTCACGACGCTCTTCGGCGAACCGGCCTATGACGTGCGCAATTCGGACGTGATGTTCTTTCTGCGCGGTGATTTTTCGACCTACAGAGCCTTGGGCGAGGCAAAGCGCTTCGTGCTCGCGGGGCGGGTCGCGGCGGGCAGCATCATCGGACCCGACTTGCAGGATATCCCGGCGTCCCGCCGCTACTTCCTCGGTGGTGGCGGGACTATCCGCGGTTACGCCTACCGCAATGTTGGCCCGCGCTTGAATGGCGAGGTTACCGGTGGGCGCAGCTTCATTCTCGCTTCCGGTGAAGTCCGCTTCAAGATTACCGACACGATCGGGGCTGTAGGTTTCGTGGATGCGGGCAACGCATTTGCAACGATGTATCCCGACTTCTCTGAAAACCTTAGGGTAGGCGTGGGTGCGGGACTGCGCTATTTCACTCCGGTAGGTCCGTTGCGGCTCGACGTGGCTGTTCCGCTTGACCCGGGCAAGGACGATCCGTCCTTCGCGGTCTATGTTGGCCTTAGCCAGGCCTTTTAATCGGAAGCCTGCCGGTTTTGAAACGATTTGCCAAACGCCTCCTCAAGGGCGTTCTTCTGCTGATTTTTGGCGTTAGCGTACTCTGCGCCGCGCTGCTTGCCGGCTTGCAGACCGAGCCGGGCCGCACGGCGCTGGCCGCGATCATCAATCATTTCGGAGCTTCGGCCACGGCCGGCTTCAGGGTCTCCGGTGTAAGGATAAGCTGGGGGCTCGACGCCGCGATCGCAAAACTCACACTGACCGACGCCCGCGGCGAATGGCTTGAAATCTCCGATGCTACGCTGAACTGGACGCCATCCGCGCTGCTCGGCGGCGTCGTTTCCATACGCGCTATCGACGTCGCGGCCATTGAAGTTTACCGGAAGCCTGTTGCGCCCCCATCCGAACCGACAGGGGCTGAATCTTCGGGGGCCGGCGGAATCCGGGTTCCGCCGCTTCAGCTTGACGCCCTCGAAGTCAAGCGCATTGCGCTTGCCGAGCCGGTGGCCGGAGCAACACTGCAGCTCGAGGCGTCAGGCAGCGCGAAAACGGCGAAAAACCTCAAGGAAATCCTTGCGAAACTCGATATCGACAGAACCGATGAGGCCGATGGCAGCTTGTCCGCGGATATCCGCTTCCAGCCGGACCTGGAGACGCTCAACTTCGCGCTTGTGCTTCATGAAGGGCGCGGAGGGCTTGCGGCCAGGCTTTTGAATATCGAGGATCTGCCGGCGCTCGACGTCGATCTGAAGGGCGATGGCCCGCTCGACAACTGGCGGGCCGACCTTTCGCTTTCACTCGATGGCGAACGAACGGTGTCGGGAACGGCGACCCTCTCGCAGAATTCTTCCGGACGCAGGCTCGTGGCGGACCTTGCAGGAAATTTCGAGGCGCTCTCTCCGCCGGAGCTCTATGCGTTTCTGCTGGGGCGGACCGACATTGCGCTGGACGCCCGCTTTTCCAGCGAATTCGAGCCTCTTTCGGCCCGATTGAATGCCAGAACGGCAACGGTGGACCTCCAGGCGTCCGGAGAGCGCGTGCCGGACACCGGAAGGATGCAAGCCAACGGAAAACTGACGATTTCCGCCGGCGGCGAAGCCTTGATTGGCGTGGAACTTGGGCAAAGGCGCATCATGCTCGGCTCCACGTCCCTTTCGTTTACGGCAAAGGGCAGCGAAGAAGCGCTCGACTGGTCGGCCGATGTCAACCTTGCGAGCTTCGAGACAAGCGAAGCCAAGCTGGGCGCAACGTCACTTTCGGCAAGCGGTGAGGGAGCGGAACTCTCACAAGGAACGGTCGTCACACCTTTCTCGATGTCACTTGACGCAAAGTCCGTCACCCCGCTGCTGCCGGGTTTCCAGGATTTTGCCGGCGATCTTGCTGTCTCGGTCCAAGGCAAGGCGGACAGCGCCGGCCCCGCAGTGGAACTGACCCGGGCCGAGATAAAACATCCCGTTGCGGAGATTGAGCTAAAGGACGTTGCGGCATCAATGCGTTCCGTCAGCGGCAACGGCACATTCCGCCTGCCCGATCTCGCCCGTTTCTCCGGACTTGCGAAACAGGATCTCAAAGGCGCGCTTTCAGGCGAGTTTACCGCCAGCGCAAACCCTGCCGACCTTGCCGGATCGGCGGAAATTTCCGCTTCCGGACAAGGTTTTGGGTCCGGAATTACATTGGCCGACGAGCTGTTGGGACAGGATCCGGAACTTTCCTTT
This sequence comes from Hongsoonwoonella zoysiae, assembly GCF_013266695.1. Classification (GTDB taxonomy): domain Bacteria; phylum Pseudomonadota; class Alphaproteobacteria; order Rhizobiales; family Stappiaceae; genus Hongsoonwoonella; species Hongsoonwoonella zoysiae. The sequence goes on along the minus strand of NZ_JABRXF010000002.1, from coordinate 223,666 downwards.
CAAGGCGATTTCACAGCCGATGGCTCGGCGGATCTGTCGCGTCTGGAACTGGTCGGGCAGGCCATACGGGTTTTGGCGAGCGGAAGTGGAAACCTTGAAACCGTGGACGCCAAAGCCAGCGTCGCGCTTTCCGATCTCAGCCTTCTCAACCCGCGCGCCAGCGGCGGGCTTGACCTCGACGCAACGATCCAAGGCCCTGTTTCCAAACCGCAAATCGCGGCGAACCTGACTTCGCAGAACCTCATCCTGATCGGCAAGGCGGTAGATGCCTTGCGTCTGAATGCCGACATCGTGGCGGATAGAACCGCGCCCACCGCACAAGTCTCGCTGGCCGGCACTCTCGATGGAAAAGAGATTTCTGGAGAAATCCAGCTGGGGTCGGAAGAAAGTAAAACCGTCCTGAAAGAAATCCATTTGGTTCTCGGGCAGAACCGGATCGAAGGGTCGCTGACGGCCGGACCGGTCGACGATTTTCTGAAGGGGCTTTCCGGCAGCCTGAAAATCGACGCGCCCGATATTTCCGAGTTATCCCCGCTCGTGCTAACCGAGATCGCGGGCCGCGTTGAGGGTACCATAGATGCCGGCGACGAGGATGGAATTCTGGCGGTGCGAGCCGACGTCAGCGGCGGAGATATTTCCCTGCCGGGAGCGACCGTCGGCAGCTTTTCGACGCAAGCCGTCGTCTTCGATCCGCTGGGCGCGCTGAGGGCTGAGGGGACAGCGACCGCAAGCGATATCGCGGCGGGCGGCGCGCCGATCAAGACCATATCGCTTCAGGCAAGGAACTCGGGCAACCGGACCGACATCGAGCTTGACGCCAGGCTTGCAGAAGGCGACGGCGCCGATGGAATTGCCGCTACGGCAATATTGATCGCGCAAGACGCAGGCCTCGATATCACGCTCGACAAGATGGACGGGCGATACGCGGGCCTGACGACTTCTCTCGCCCGGCAGGGGCACATTATCCTGAACGGGGGAACGGCGACCGTCGAGGCGCTTTCGCTCAAGCTCGGCAATGGCTCGCTCGACGTTTCAGGCACCGCCGGCGAAACGCTTGACCTTGCCGCGAAGGTCGACAATGTGCCTCTGTCTCTCGCCAACGCCTTCTCGTCAGGACTTGGGCTTGGCGGTACGGCTTCGGGCAGCGCCACGGTAAAGGGCAAGGCTTCGGCACCCGATGCGAAATGGACCGTGGACATAGCGGGCCTGAGCGCGGCGGCGATGGACAGTAACGGAATTCCGGCACTGACCGTCAATTCCACCGGAACGATGAAAGGTCGGACCATCGACCAGCGTACTGTCGTTACCGGCGTAAGCGGACTGGAAGTAACGGCAAGCGGACAAGCCTCCCTCGCCTCGCCCGTTACGGTCGACATGAAGATCGGCGGCAACGTGCCGCTGGAGCTTGCACGCAGGAAACTGACGCTCGCCGGACTTTCCGGCAAAGGTGGCGTGCGCGTGGAAGCGACCGTTGAAGGTCCCGTCACCGGCTTGCGCTATTCCGGAACGGTGACGCCGCAGGAACTGCAGGTTACCGAACTCGGTTCCGGAATGACGCTCAGGAATTTCGCCGGAACGATCGCGCTCTCCAACGATGGTGCGCGCATCGAGGGCCTGTCAGCCGAACTCGGCACCGGCGGCCAGCTTACGGCTAATGGCAGTGTGGGCTTGGCAGGTGGCTTTCCGGCCGACATAAACATGACGCTGCGCAATGGGCGTTACATGGACGGCAGCACCATTTCGGCGAAACTGAATGCCGACCTCGCACTGAAAGGTCCGCTGGCGGATCCGGCACGCGGGGCCAGCCTTTCGGGCCGGGTCGACATCGAGCGTGCCGACATCAACATTCCCGACCAATTGCCGGCGGCGATCAATCCCGTCGCGGTGCAGCACAAAAACGCTTCCGCAGCCGTACGTGCGCAGAGCGAAGCGCTTTCGCAAGGCCAGGGAGACGGCGGCGGCGGCTCCAGCCGGCCGATCTCGCTCGACGTGACGGTGAGCGCGCCGAACCAGATCTTCGTGCGTGGGCGCGGTCTCGACGCCGAGCTTGGCGGAACGCTGAAACTCACTGGCACAACCAGCAATCCGCAGGCGGTTGGAGGTTTCTCCCTTATCCGAGGGCGGATGGGCCTGCTGACACGCCAGATCACTTTCGAAAAGGGGATCATCACCTTCACCGGCTCGCTGATGCCGCGCCTCGACTTCGCGGCCACCACGAGCACAAGCGACGCCAATATCACGATCACGGTAAGGGGCGAAGCCGAAGCGCCGACAGTGGCGCTCACCTCCTCGCCGGAACTGCCGCAGGACGAGATCCTCGCCCGGCTTTTGTTCGACCAGAGCGTGTCGGACCTGTCACCCGCCCAGATCGCCCAGCTTGCCGCGTCCGTCGCGGTGCTGACCGGCGGCAGCGGCGAAGGCCCGCTCGGCCAACTCAGGAAATCGCTAGGGCTCGATGCCATCGACATCGTCAACGACGGCGACAAGGGGCCGGCACTTTCCGTCGGCAAATATATCAATGACAACATCTACCTCGGCGTGAAACAGGGCACCGGCGACGCCTCGAGCCGGGTGACGGTCGATATCGACGTTTCGAAAAACATCAAGCTTCGCGGCGAAGTGGGCGCGGACGGGGAAACCAAAGCCGGCGTCTTCTTCGAGAAAGAATATTAGGTGACGCCCTCCAAAAAGGGGGGTGCAAATTTTCGGGAGTTTTATTCAAGCTCCGAAAAGAGATTGGGATTGAACATTTCAGTATAAGCGATTTTGAGTGATTCGTTATCCGGCCGCCCTTGCCGGCAAAGGTTCGCGGTTTTGAGCGTATCGACGGCCGGCCAGTGATCAATGGCATTTTGTGGCGCTGGCGAACGGGTGCGAACCAGCCGGAGGGGCCGCGAGAGTTCTGGTCGCGAGGTGCGGGCGGCCTCTTTACCTCACCAGAACCTGGGTGAAGGGCCTTCGAGGCGCCATCGGTACGTCATCTTCCGTGTAGCCCAGGCGGAGCAGGCATTGGGGACGGCCACCGTGCCCACAGAGATCTGCGAGTTTGGGGCGGAGTAGCGCCACTTGTACCGGTTCATTGAGATACGATGCCTGAAGGCCGACACTCGCTGCCGCCAGGAGTACCCGCTCCAGGGCCTGTCCTGCGGCAAGCCGGTCCGCCACACCGTCGCCGGCTGTGCCAAGAACGGCAAGAAGCGGGGAGTTTATCGCGAGTTCACGATCCTTGGCTCCGACGCTGCTTCCCATATCGAAAGTGCGAACAACAATCCGAGCGAGCGGCGCCACGAGCCAGGGGAGCGTGAGCCCATCGCCACTGTGACGCGGGCGCATCCACCGAGCCAGCTCGCGCCGCCAGCTCGGATCGGCCCACTGCAACCGGGCACCTTCCACCACAAGTGCACCCGCTGCATTGCGCGTCTCGGCACTTTGAAGAGGCAACAACCACGCACCCTCATCTTCTGCGGCGGCTTGCAAACTCTTCACGATATCGTCGGGAACTCCGCGTCCGGCGAAGCGCTTTCGGAAGGTGCGCCGTAACGCGATTGCCTTGGCCAAAGTAGCGAGCGCCTTGTCCGGTTTCCCGGAGAAGGAAACCTCCGCAAGCGCATCATCCACCTGTGTGTCAGGAGTGGTCGCCACCGAGGTGCCAAACCCCTCGCTTGCGGCTGCCGCGCGAAGGTTCATGAGCGCGCAACCGCAACTTATAACGAGCTCCCGGCCGTCCGGATCGTTCACAGGGAGCGCACGTGTTCGGTCCGCATGCAGGCGGACACGATCACCGCGGACTTCGAATTTCCACGGCTGCGTATTGTGGCTGGATGGAGCGTGAATTGCCGCTTCTATCAACCGTTCGACCAACGAGCTGTCGAGCATATCGGTTCCCCGCCGCCGTCAAAACGTGGCTGCGGCCATCGCGCCGACAGCAATCTTCATCAGCTGCCGGCTTCTTTCCGCAATCGCCTATGCTAAACGATTTAAGCTGACCTTTGGTGCCCATGCCAGGTCACCGTTACATAAACGACAACATCTACCTCGGTGTGAAACAGGGCACCGGCGGCGCATCGAGCCGGGTGACGGGCGATATCGACATTTCGAAAAACTTCAGGCTGCGCGGCGAAGTGGGCGCGGACGGAAAAACCAAGGCCGGCGCCTTCTTCGAGAAGGAATATTGATTACATCAAATCAAATCAAAGACTTGATTTCGAACATGCCGCGAAAGCGCATATCCATTGCGCAACTCATCTTCATTTCGTTGCACTGATCAGCGGCGCAAGCGTATCGACACTGAGCGTCAGGGTGGACAAACTTGTAAAAGGCACCCGTATTTCATACGGGAAACTTGCGGAAATCTCGATATATTCACCGCCGGAAATCGTTTTCTTTGTGGCGGTAACGGAGAGCCCGTCGCCATATGCGCTGGGAAGATAGCTTCTCATGGCGGAGGCGATTTCGGACGTGGAGGTCGTCGCGTCGAGATTGACGATCCGTACGACCCTGCCAAGCGCATGGCTTGCCTGATTCCAGGCAGACAGCGCCCGACCGAACTCGATCGTTCCCAGAACGACCATCAGGAAGAGCGGCAAGACGAATGCCATTTCGACGGCCGCCACGCCCCTTCGGTCCCGAAGGAAACCCGCGGCGTCGCGAACCGATCCGCGACGGGCAAAGAACATGGCCATTACAAGTTTCTCCAATCTAGCGCAGTTGCACATGGGTCGCCGACTTCAGGTCGAATTTCGGCAATAGGTAACCCGTGTAGGGTTTGGCGGCGCTGATGTTGAGAAAAACGGCCGGAGGCACCGTGCTCGTGCACCAGGTCGTGCAGGATGCCGCCGTTCCTCCGCATTTGCATGTCTTGTCGACCGCGACCGAAAGGTTCGTGGCGTTTTCGGCGGAGGCGATCACATAGGCCTTGATGCCGTCCGGGTCGTTGATGTTCGACATCACGGCCTGGACGCCCGCGCGAACGTTGCGATCAAGTTCCATCCGCCCTCCGACGGCGGTCCCGATATCCGCCATGAGCAGGAAACCGAAGGCAAGGATCGGGAAAATCAAGCCCATCTCGACCGCGGCCATGCCACGCTCGTTACCGGCGAAGGCCCTTAGCAAGGTTTTGATACGCATCGTTATTTCTCCCCCATTCCAGCTCATCTCACTCAACAAGAGCTACGATCTGCTCGGACTGGATATTGTTGAAGCCCGCACCGGTACAGTCGCCGCCAAGCCCGGTGCTCCCTGTGATCTCGATCGTATTTGCGACCACCTGGGTGCAACCGCCCGAGGTGGAGTTGCTGCCGGCAAATTCCACATGGCCGGAGGGAATGTAGACCGCTCCATCGAGGTAGGATGTGGAGTCGCCATTTACGATATGGGTCGCATTGGGATCGTCACGATCACCGAAGATGAGTATGCCGGCGTATGTGCCCGTGGTAGGTGCGGTGAGGCGAATGTCCGCGGTGCCGGCGAAACTGAGCGTCGCGCCATTGGTCAGGAAAACGGTCACACCGGTGCCCCTCACATTGGCGGTTGACGTGATCTCGAAAATTCCGCCGTCCACCACATAGACGCCGGCGCTCATTTCCACCCGGCGCTTCAAGGACAAGCCGCCGCAGTACCGGCCCGGCGAGATCACATAACTGGATGACGGAGGGCCAGCGAAGACGTTTACCGGTTCGCAAGGCCCGACGGTCGACGGTTCAGGCACCGACGCGAAAGGGTCTGCGATGGGATCGATATATTCCAGCGCCGACGCGCATTCGGTCATCGACAGCCCCGAGGTCGCGGAAACCTGCCCCACCGAGGAAACGCATGGCGTACTGACCCTGCCGCTGCCGGATACGAGCACCGCGTCATCCGCGGTCGAATTCGCATGGACGTTGCAGGATTCAAGAGACGCATTGGCCGAGCCGATAAATGTGACGGCACCGGATGCGCTGGGATGAAGCGCCAGGATACAGGTTGGCGCCACACGGTCGATCCGGGCAACGGCACGCGCCGAAATCTGCACGTTTCCCCCGAGAAACAGCGAGGTGAACAGCCGGGGCACATTCTCCTGGATGGCCGCTTCGACAGTCTTCGGGTCGCCCGCGAAAGCCCCGGTCGTGGCCGGCCAGCTCGTCGAGATCGAGCCGATGGACGCCTTGTATCCCGTCTCGAGCGCCGCCGCCTCGGCCGCACTGCTGATCACGCTATACGTCTGGCCCGCTCTGAGCTGGGCTGCGCCGGAATAAGCGGCGACATCCGCGGCGTTTTGCAGTTTCCTTTGCGTGAAATACCAGTAACCCACTTCGGCGCCGAGGCCGAAGCCGCCGATAACGACCGGCAGCACAAATGCCGTGGTCACGGCGATATTGCCGGCACGATTCGAAAGGAGCATACGAAACACCGCGCCCAGGATGGCAGGCCGACCTGCTTTCGAGCCGGCGCTGGATGAAGCGGAATGATGTGGCGAAGGCGCATTGCAATAGGCGGCGATAGGCGAAGCGGCCATAACCGGAGCCGCTGCCGCACCGCGTCCGTGACGGGAGAAACCACGCAACCGTCGGGTCAACCGGGATAGAATGGTATTCATGACCTGCTGCCTGTTATTTCGAGGCTTCATAGCCCCAACAGGCAAATTTCAACGCAAACAGGTGTATATTCGATAAAATGGATTATTAAACATTTTATATAATCTGATTTTGGTTCGATTAAAAACTCAGAAATACCTCGAATTTCAAGGTATCATCTCGATATTTTTAAACTATCCCCAACTGGGGACAGCTTTCTATTTATCTTGTTTACGTTAATTTCGGCGGTTGCCGTAGGTCGAAATCGGCCGTTCCAGCCAGTTCGGTGGCATCTCACAGGCAGCAAGGTAAATTTTCGACACCCGCTCCGGCCGCGTCTCAGCAAAGCCAGCATTTTTCCGGTTGCTCGGCCTGAACGACCGGGTTGCCCTCGCCGATCCAGCTCGCGATGCCGGCAGAGACATGGCTGATTTTCGAATAGCCGAGCCGCTCCGACAAAAGCCTGGAGACAAGAAGCGAACGCACCCCCTGCTGGCAGATGAGAACGATATCGTCGTCCTTGCCGGCGACCACCGAAAGATCCTCCAGAAAATCCGGATTGACCTGGCCGCCTTCGTCGAAAAAGGTGAGGAGCCGGCTTCCTTCCACCACGCCCGTGGACTGCCACTCATCCGGGCGGCGGATGTCTATGACGGTCGCGCCTTCTTCGATCTTTCCCTTGAGCCCGGAATTATCGAGCGAGGAGAATTTCGGCGCCTTGACGTCCAGCAGTTCGATCTCGAAGCGCAGCGTGGCATCGGGCGGAATGACGCCGCCGGCGCCGCGGCTGCCGTAGCCAAGCTCCGGCGGGATGACGAGTTCCCGCTTGCCGCCGACGCGCATGCCGATGACGCCCTGTTCCCAGCCGCGTATCACGCGGCCCGTGCCCGGCGTGAATTCGAACGGCTGTCCCCTGTCCAGGCTTGAATCGAACTTCGTGCCGTCTTCCAGCCAGCCCGTATAGTGAACGGTCACCGTCCTGCCGACGGCCGCTTCCTCTCCCGTTCCCTTGACGATGTCCCTGATCTGCAATTCCTGCGCAGCTGCCGGAAAGGCCAGGGCGATGGCGAGAGCGAATGCGGCGAAAAACTTGAACATGGCTTCCTCAATCGGGACCGGGATCGTCGTAAGGGCAAATTCAGGGTCCAGGCCCCGGAAACCAGACCCTAATCCCGCTCTTCGCTCTTGGCAAAGGAACCGCGCCCCGAAACGGACACAATCGCTTCATCGCCCCGGGGCTTCGCGCCATACTTCTTTTTCACGCCCCGACCGCAGGCCGAAGACTTGCGGCGCACGAACCCCCTCGTAATTCTATCAAGGGTTGCATCCCATAACGGAAACTGGAATTATTTCCATGCATTTCGATCGCTTTACGCGAGTTCGAGAATTTCCTTTCAAGAATGATCAGAATAACCTTTAATCATCATGACAAAACCCACCAATGCTCATCAGTGTTCGGCTGCAGTTGTTGGAGGTTCTTTTCGTGAGGCTGCATTTAAAATTGTTAATATTCAGTAGTATTATATACTTTATCTCCACAATCGCAGTAATCTTTTCGAACATTTCCGAAAGTTCGGCACTGGAACCTGTTTCGTTCAGACCGGGTCAAACTGAACGACAAGAATATGCTCGATATATAGATGCAGAAGCGAATTCTTATCGATCGGGTGTTTCAACCCGATCGATAAGCGCTTCAGACCCGGTCCTCGTCGCCCAAGCCGATCCACCCTCGACGGGATACGCTCCGGCCCCATCGTCCGTACACCCCAAAGATGTGATCGGCGAAATACGCCGGCAACTCGGTGACGAGGCAAGCCTGCCCCTGCCCATACGCGCCAGGCGCGACGACCTCTCGGCTTTCTACCACGGGCGCGACAGCACGCCTTTATGGATTGGCACGAACAATATTCCTCTTCTGCTGGCCCGCATGGAACGTTCCGCTTTCGACGGGCTGCCTGCCGGCAGCTATCCGCTTTCCTTCCTCCGCGAAACCGGCGGGAACACCGACACGGCGAGCAAGGCGGTTCTGGCGCGGATCGAGCTGTTGTTTTCGGCGCATTTTCTCCGCTTCGCCGAGGATATCAAGGTCGGGCGGGTCGTCCCGCGCATGGTCTATCCATCCGCCTATATGCCGCGCAAACCGGTCGACGGGGCGAATGTGCTGCGCGCGCTCATGCAGCTTGGCGACCTTGCGGATTTCTTCGAAGCCTGGGAGCCCTACAACCCGACCTACCGCGCATTGCGTCGCCACCTGACGTTCTACCGCCTGATCGATCTGCAGGGCGGCTTCAAGATGCTGGCGCCGGGCCCGGAGATCGGCGCCGGCGCAAAAGGCCCGCGAGTGGCGGCGCTGCGGCGCCGGCTGGCCTTGGAGGGTCTTCTCGACACTTCATTCGCTGGCGCGAACGAGCCATTCGACGCGGCCCTGGCCGACGCCCTGCGCAAGGCCCAGGCACGTTACGGCATTTCCCCGACAGGGCGCCTCGACCGGCAGACGACGATCGCCTTCAACATTCCTATAGAGCGCCGGGTGGAACAGATCGAACTGGCGATGGAGCGCCAGCGATGGCTGCCCGAATTGATCCAGGGCGTCGCGCTTCTTGTCGACAAGCAGCAGAACCTTCTGCAATTCATCGAAAACGGCCGCGTCCGCGCGACCATTGCCGCCTATCCGAATTGTCCGGACCGCAATGCCGCGATCAACGCCGGCAGCCTGAGGGAAGTGACGGTCAACCCCGTCTGGCGCGTGCCGGCCGACTATATAAGCGACGAACTGCTGGAGGAGTTGAGGACGGAACCCGCCGCACTTGAAAAACGCGGATATTCGATGCGCATCGACAATGCGTCCGCGCCGCTTTCGGCCTTTCCCTGGCCCGAATTCTCAAATCGCGATATTGCCGCCAGGCAAGACGATTTCGATATCCTGCTGGCGCCGGGCGCCGAAAATCCGCTGGGCCGCTTCAGGATACGCTTCACCAACGGGGCAAACCTCTTCCTTTTCGATATTCCCAGGGCGCCGGAGGCGCACGACTATTGCAATCCCTATCTACCCGCTTCCGGTTTCGGGCTGGTGGAGGGGCTGGGTTTGCTCGCCAACCTCGTCGACCCGCGCGTCATGCCGGTGAACGGCTTTGAGGATCTGGTGAAGCGGGGCGAAACCATCACCTTTCAACCGCGCGATGACGCAATGGTCATCGTGATCTATCAATCGGCCTGGATCACCGAGGATGGCGACATCCGCTTCGGCCATGACGCACACGGCGAGGACAGGCGCCTTCGGGAAGCCCTGCTCGGGCGCTCCACGGGTTAACCGCCGCCGGAAGCCGGGCTCTGCGGACCGCGATCGTTCGCCCCGCTTGAACGGTGCGTCAAATTGAACCTTCCATCCAAGTGACCACTTGTTAGCGCGAAGCGCCCCGCGAGGGCGTTGTTTATGCTAACGCCCTTTGATGGAGCCACGAACATGAAGCGTTTCGCCGCCGCGGCCCTTGCCGCAAGCCTTCTGGCCGCCCCGGCCGCCGCAGAACCGGTCGCCTATACTTTCGACATGTCGCATTCCGCGATCAGCTTCACCTTCAACCATCTCGGCTTTTCCACAACCGAAGGCCGCTTCGGCGAATGGACGGGCGAACTGGTCATCGATCAGGAGACGCCTTCGAACTCAAGCGTGGACGTGACGGTGGACGTGACCAGCCTCAACACGTTTTGGGCCGATCGCGACGCTCACCTGAAGAGCGCAGACATGTTCGAGGTAGAAAAACACCCAGCGGCCCGGTTCACCTCCACCAAGGTGGAAAAGACCGGCGAAAACACGCTCGCCGTAACCGGCGACCTGACCATCAAGGACATCACCAAGCCTCTCGTGCTCGACGTGACGGTCAACAAGATGGGTGAGCATCCGGTCCACAAGCAACCGGGCGTCGGACTGACGGCGACCGGCGTCATCAAGCGCAGCGACTACGGCGTGGACTATGCCGTTCCCTATGTGAGCGACGAAATCCCGGTCACCATCAACGTCGAAGCGCTGAAAGCTCAGGACTGAGGCGAAACGAAAAAACCGGGGGGGCGGACCGTTTCCGCCCCTTACCCGGACCAGCAATTTTCTTTCGACCCGAGAGGCCGCCAATGCTGCGCAACACTTCTAGCGGATACGGCGCTATCGCCATCGTCTTTCACTGGACCATGGCTGTTCTGATACTCGCGCTTGTCGGGCTCGGGCTCTATATGACCGGCCTTGAACAGACCGATCCGTCGCTTTACCCGCTCTACCAGTTGCATAAATCGCTTGGCCTGACCGCGCTGGCGCTTGCGGTGCTGCGGCTGGCATGGCGCGTAATCAACCCCTCGCCCCGCCTGCCACAGACCATGTCGCGCATCGAGAGGGTGGCCGCGCACCTCGGCCATGCCGGCCTTTACGCGCTGATGCTCGCCATCCCGCTATCGGGCTGGCTGATGGTCTCCGCCTCGCCCTGGGGAATTCCGACGGTCATTTTCAACCTCTTCACCGTTCCGCATCTGCCGGTGCCGGAAGCGCTTGGCGACAAGGCCGCCGCCGAAGCCGTATTGAAAGGCGTGCATGAGATACTTGGCTGGTCCCTGATCGTGCTTGTCGGGCTGCATGTGGCGGCCGCCCTCAAACATCATTTCATATCACGCGATACGGTTTTCAAGCGTATGACAAGCCTCAAGCCGGCCACGGAAAGCCGCTGAACTTCGCCTGCCGAATTCAGGCATACCGGAATGTGGGACAAGGAACCCGGATATGAACGTCAAGAAATTCCCCGCGCATGCTCTCGTCGCCGCAAGCCTGATGGCGCTCGCGCCGGCACCGCCCGTCTTTGCCGCGGAATGGACCGTCGATCAGGAAGAAAGCCGGCTTGGCTTCACCGCCACGCAAAACGGGTCCGAGGTCAACGGCACATTCGAAAACTGGACTGCGGAGATCGATTTCGACCCTGCGGCACCCGGAAATGCGAAGATACGCACTGTGATCGACCTTTCCTCCGCGATCACCGGCGAACCGCAGGTCGACGGGCAGATTACGGGCGAAGCCTGGTTCCACACCGCCGAACACCCGCAGGCCACATTCGAGGCGACAACCGCCCGCCAGCGCGAGGACGGCGTTTATGAGGCGGAAGGCTCGCTGACGATCAAGGGTGTGCCGGTTCCCCTTACCCTGCCCTTCACCCTTGAAATCGAAGGCGATACGGCGAAGGCGAAGGGCGAGATAGAAATCCTGCGCGACAAGTGGTCGGTGGGAGAGGGAATTCCAGGCTCCACGGTCGGCACCGCCGTCACGGTTAGCTTCGAGGTTACCGCGCAGAAATGAGGAACGGACGGTCAGCCGAAAGCGCTATGTCCGATCCCTTGGCGTTCTCCGCCCCGATGGCGTAAAAGGCGGTCAAATCGTTTCCGCCGGATTGCGGCAGACTTTTCTCAGCCGCGATCCCGCCACCCGGGAGACCACCGAATGTCCGCAAAAACCCCGCCCCCCTACAAGCACACCTCGCTGTTTCCGATGAGCGCCGACGAAACGCCCTACCGGAAAATCACCTCCGATTTCGTTTCCACCGAAACGTTCCGGGGCGAGGAAGTGCTTGTCGTGGAGCCGGAGGCGCTGCGCTTTCTGGCGGAAGAAGCCTTCGCCGACATCAACCACTTCCTGCGCACAGGCCACCTCAAGCAGTTGAGGGCGATCCTCGACGATCCGGAAGCGACGGAAAACGACAAGTTCGTCGCATACGATCTCCTGAAGAACGCGAACATCTCCTCGCACGGCGTGCTGCCCATGTGCCAGGACACCGGCACGGCGATCATCATGGGCAAGAAGGGCCGGCGCGTGTGGACCGGTGGCGGCGACGAGGAGGCGCTGGGCGAAGGCGCGCGCGACGCCTACTTCAAGAAGAACCTGCGCTATTCGCAGCTCGCGCCCCTTTCCATGTTCGAAGAAAAGAACACGGCCAACAACATGCCGGCGCAGATCGAGCTCTACGCCGAAGGCGATGACGCCTACAAGTTCCTGTTCATGGCCAAGGGCGGCGGCTCCGCCAACAAGACCTTCCTCTACCAGGGCACGCCATCCCTGCTGACGCCCGAACGCCTCGTCGAATTCCTGAAGGAAAAGATCCTGACGCTCGGCACCGCGGCCTGCCCGCCCTACCATCTCGCCGTCGTCATCGGCGGCACCAGCGCGGAAATGAACCTGAAGGCCGTGAAGCTTGCCTCCGCGCGCTATCTGGACGGCCTGCCGGGCGAAGGATCGGAACTTGGCCACGCCTTCCGCGACCGGGAAATGGAAGAACAGATCCACAAACTGACGCAGGCGACAGGCGTCGGCGCCCAGTTCGGCGGAAAATACTTCTGCCATGACGTGCGCGTGATCCGTCTGCCGCGCCACGGCGCTTCGCTTCCGATCGGCATCGGCGTTTCCTGCTCCGCCGACCGCCAGGCGCTCGGCAAGATCACGAAGGACGGCGTTTTCCTGGAGGCGCTGGAGCGTGAGCCGGTGAAATACATGCCTGAAATCGAGGAAGCCTCGCTTTCCGACCATGTGGTAAAGATCGACCTCACCCGTCCGATGACGGAAATCCTGGGCGAACTGACCAGACACCCGATCAAGACGCGGCTTTCGCTGACCGGGCCGCTGATCGTCGCCCGTGACCTTGCCCATTCCAAGTTGCGCGAGCGCCTGGAGCGCGGGGAGCCTCTGCCCGACTATTTCAAGAACCACCCGATCTATTATGCCGGCCCGGCCAAGACACCCGAGGGCTATGCCTCCGGCTCCTTCGGCCCGACGACCGCGGGGCGCATGGATGCCTATGTCGACCAGTTCCAGGCGGCAGGCGGCTCCATGGTGATGCTTGCCAAGGGCAACCGCTCGGCCCAGGTACGCCGCGCCTGCCAGGCGCACGGCGGCTTCTACCTCGGCTCCATAGGCGGGCCGGCCGCGCGCCTCGCCCAGGACTGCATCAAGAAGGTGGAAGTCGTGGAGTTCGAGGAACTGGGCATGGAAGCGGTGTGGCGCATCGAGGTGGAAGATTTCCCGGCCTTCATCGTAATCGACGACAAGGGCAACGACTTCTTCAAGGAACTCAATCTGGGATAAGCCGCAATTGCGAGCGGGCGCTATGAAGCAGAAGGCGGCGTGCCCCAGCGCCGCCTTTTTTGACTGTATTTATGGAAACAGCCGCGAGCGACTTGTTCCAAAATCTCCGGGACAACACGCACAATCACAAAACTGTGATCACAATCACATCGGCGACGTCGCAATGGCTTAAGTTGAACTTGCGAAATATGCCTATACGTTAACATGATTGTAAGCGAGCGGCGTGAGTATCTGTCGGGCGCATTGAAGGCGACAAGGCCGCATAAATGCGCTGCGATTGCGCCGAGAGCCGACTGCGGCGACCAGGATTGAGAGAGGTTTTAGGGGATGCGGAAGCTTCTTGGGATTATCGCGGCGCTGGCCGTCACGTTTTCAGCGGCAGAGGCCATGGCGCAGGCCGGCGGTCAATTCTTCGATCCGGTTTCCAAGCAGTGGATCACATACGGCCCATTGCGAGGCGGCAAGTCGCCCATCCGCCGTGAGACGGTCAGATATGACGGCCCCTATGGACCCGGCACGATCATCGTCGATACCGGTGAACGCAGGCTCTATCACGTGCAGCCAGGCGGCAAGGCGACCAAATACGGCGTCGGCGTCGGCCGCGAGGGCTTTCAGTGGGCCGGCACGCATCGCGTCACCCGAAAGGCCGAGTGGCCGGGCTGGACGCCACCCCCGCAGATGCGCGCCCGCGCGGCAGCGAAGGGCCAGACGCTTCCCGCATACATGGAAGGCGGACCGAACAACCCGCTTGGCGCCCGCGCGCTTTACATCGGCTCCACGCTCTACCGCATCCACGGCTCCAACGAACCATGGACGATCGGTACGGCGGTGTCTTCCGGCTGCATCCGGATGGCGAATGAGGATGTCATCCACCTATACAACAACGTCGGTGTCGGTACGAAAGTCGTCGTCCGCCGCTAACGGCACACCGCAGGCAAGCGTTTTCCGAAGGCCGGCCATGCGCCGGCCTTTTTCATGCGATTGCATGAGGAGAATGCAGGATTAAGATTTGCATTTGCTATCGACGGGAATCCGTTGAAGTTGGAAATTTAAAGATTGCGTCGCCAATTCTGAATCGCGTTGGCGGCAAGGATAAGCTCGAGATACTGTTGCCGGAGCAAATTCCGATCGCGAAAGCGACGCCGCTTTTGCGGACAGCGCCCTACGGAGGACGCCTTGCGAACGAAATACCGGATAACCGCTATCGCAATCGCGGCCATGGCCCTCGGCACAGCGCTTGCGCCGCCGGCGAGCGAAAGGGCATTCGCTCAAGACAGGCTTGCGGAGAAGGGGCGGCAGATTTCGCAAGCCCATTGCTCAAGGTGCCACGTCGTCGATCCGGACAACAGGATGGTCGGCATCTCCTCCACCCCTTCCTTCATGATACTGATCAAGGCGCTGGACGACTGGCGCGAGCGCTTCGCGACCTTTCACGCCAGGCTGCCGCACCCCGCGCACGTTCGCTTTGAAGGCGACGCCCCACGCCCGATCGATCTGCCGGCGACGACCGAGGAAGTGATTCTGAAAATCGAAGACATTGAAGCGATAGTGGCCTATGCGGAAGCGCTGGCGGATGATGTGAAGGAATGAAGGGCATGAGCTGCAAGCGGCGGCAGCGCAAGGCGATTTCCGCGGCGGCTGCCCGCTGAAAGGCGAACTGCCCGGTCGGGCCTTGCCTATCTGTCGCGGCTGAGGCCCTTTTCCTCAAGCTCCTTCAGATATCCACCCCATAGCGCCTCGCGCTCGTCCGCGAGTTTCAGAAAATAGTCCCAGGAATAGATGCCGGAGTTGTGAAGATCGTCGAAATGAAGCTTCACGGCGTAATTGCCGACCGGTTCGATCTGCATGATCGCCACATCGCGCTTGCCGGGCACGGTCTTGCGCTGGGAGGGCGAATGGCCCTGAACTTCGGCGGAAGGCGAGCAAACACGCAGATATTCGGCTGAATACTCATGGGATTGCCCGTCGTCAAAGGTGACGGCAAGGACCTTGCGGCCCTTCTTCAGCCGGATTTCGGTCGGCCACGGTTTCTTGCTCTCACTCACTTGAATCGGCTCCTCGACACGTTGAAGGTGACGATAGGCATTCGCCCGCGTCTGGCAAGTGCCGTGAAACCCGTTCGATCATGAATTGACCTATTCGCACAAGACGCTAACCTTCTCGCTAGGATGAAGTTCTTGATGGCGCGGCAGGGAAGCCTGCCGTCCGACCGGAGGAATGTATGGCCAACGGCCCTGAGACCGAAATAAGCGTACCGGGTGGAGACGCGGCGGATGCGACGCCGATGGTCGACCCCTTCGGCAGGCATGTGAGCTACCTGCGCGTATCCGTGACCGACCGCTGCGATTTCCGCTGTGTCTATTGCATGGCGGAAGACATGACCTTTCTGCCGAAGCGCGAGGTCCTGAGCCTGGAAGAACTTGACCGGCTGTGCACCGCCTTCATCGACAAGGGCGTGCGCAAACTGCGCCTGACTGGCGGCGAGCCGCTGGTGAGAAAGAACATCATGAGCCTGGTGCGCAACCTCTCCAGGCACCTGGAAAGCGGCAAGCTTGAAGAACTGACGGTGACGACCAACGGCTCGCAGCTCGCCCGCTTTGCTACCGAGCTTTACGAGTGCGGCGTCAGGCGCGTGAACGTCTCGCTCGACACGATCGACGCGGACCGCTTCAAGGCGATCACGCGCTGGGGCGACCTAGGCAAGGTGATGGACGGCATTCGCGCGGCGACAGAAGCCGGCCTCAAAGTGAAGATCAACATGGTCGCGCTGAAAGGCGTCAACGAACATGAGATCATTCCCATGCTGCGCTGGTGCCACGAACACAGCTACGATCTCACGCTGATCGAGACGATGCCGCTTGGCGAAATCGACGGCGACCGCACGGACCAGTATCTGCCGCTTTCGCTGGTGCGTGCGCGCATCGCCGAAGAATTCACGCTTGAGGACATCCCCTACAAGACCGGCGGGCCGGCCCGCTATGTGGAGGTGAAGGAAACGGACGGACGGCTCGGCTTCATCACGCCGATGACGCATAACTTCTGCGAAAGCTGCAACCGCGTGCGCGTCACCTGCACGGGCATGCTCTACATGTGCCTTGGCCAGGAAGACAGCGCCGACCTTCGCGCCCCCTTGCGCGCCTCCGAAGGTAACGAGCTGCTGCATGCTGCGATCGACGAGGCGATAGGCCGCAAGCCCAAGGGCCACGACTTCATCATCGACCGGCGAACCAAGCAGCCTGCCGTTACCCGCCACATGAGCGTTACCGGGGGGTAATCCGCCATGCACGCCCACTCTCGTCTGGACCGCTGGCCGGCAAGAGTGGGTGCGCTGGTGCTTGCCGTGCTTATCCTCATACTCATGGCCTGGATCGGCCGAAACGACCTGCCGGGCTTTGCCTTGGGGAATGTGAACCTTGGCCTTGCCGGCGGTGTGGAGGGCGTGACCGCGCCGCGGGACGCCAACCCGGAGCTTGCCGCCTGCCTTGAACAGCGCCTGACGGTAGTGGACAAGATGCGGAGCGACGGCATCGTCTCCGACGCGCAATATGAGACCTTCCGCAACCGCGCCATCGCCTTTTGCGAGGCCGAGCACCCGCCGGGCGGCTAACTGCCTCTCCCGCCTCGACAATCGCCGGGCATTCGGGCAATCTGCCGAAAAACCGGAACAGGAGGCCGCTGGCGTGATCGCTCCCTTCACATTCAACACGACCGCCGGAATCACATTCGGAAGCGGTACATCCGCCAAAATCGCCGATCATGCCGGCTTGCTGGGCGAGCGCGTGCTTCTCGTCACCGACAAGGGATTGATCGCAGCCGGCCTTGTGGAGCCGGTGGTGGACAGCCTGAAGGCCGCGGGCATTGCGGTTGAAATATTCGACGAGGTGGCCGCCGACCCGGCGCGTTCGATCGTCATGGCGGCGGCGGAACGCGCAAGCGAAATGAGAGCGACCGGCGTTATCGGCCTCGGCGGCGGATCGTCGCTCGATGTCGCCAAGATCGCTGCCCTTCTGGCGGACAGCGGCGAAGACCTGGACCAGGCCTGGGGCGTTGGTAACGCGAAAGGGCCGCGCCTTCCCTTGATCCTCATTCCCACGACCGCAGGCACGGGCTCCGAAGTCACGCCGATTTCAATCGTGACCGTGGAGGAGGATGAAAAACGTGGCGTCGTTTCGCCCGTCATCTTGCCGGATGTGGCGATCCTCGACCCGGAACTGACGCTCGGCCTGCCCGCCCATGTGACCGCCGCAACCGGCGTTGACGCCATGGTGCATGCAATCGAGGCCTACACCTCGAAATCCGCAAATAACAATCCGCTCTCGCGCGCGCTTGCGATTGAGGCGCTGACGCTCCTTTCCGCCAATATCGAACGTGCGGTTGGCGAAGGAAGCGATATCAACGCCCGTTCCGGCATGTTGCTCGGCTCCATGCTGGCTGGGCAGGCCTTCGCCAATTCACCGGTCGCCGCCGTTCATGCGCTCGCCTATCCGATCGGCGGGCGCTTTCACGTGCCGCACGGGCTTTCGAACGCCCTCGTCCTGCCGCATGTGCTGCGGTTCAATGCGCCGGCCGCAGGTGGCGCCTATGCGGAGCTTGCGCCGCATGTCTTCCCCTCGCTCGGCCTTGGCCGGGTTACGGCCACGCAGGATATTACCGCGCAGTTCATCGAAGAGATTGCCAACCTCAACAAGCGCCTCGGTCTGCAGACCCAACTGCGCGAGGTCGGGATTACGGAAAGCGACCTGCCGCAAATGGCAAGCGACGCGATGAAGCAGACGCGCCTTCTCGTAAACAACCCGCGCGAGGTGAGCGAACAGGACGCATTCGACATCTATCGGGCTGCGTATTAGGAACGCTTGATGAGCCAGAAAGCGACGCCCTTCGCGCGGTCCGACTTCTCCCTCTTCCGGCATATCCCGACCCGGTGGATGGATGTCGATATCTATGGCCACGTAAACAACGTGAATTACCTTAGCTTCTTCGATACCGCCGTGAATGGATGGTTGATTGAGGAAGGCGCGCTGTCGCCCGCGACGTCGGACACCGTGTTTCTGGTGGTCGAGACCGCCTGCCAGTATTTTGCCGAGGTGAATTTTCCCGACACCGTTCACGCTGGCATTCGGGTCGCGCGCCTGGGCCGCTCATCCGTTACCTATGACATCGGGCTTTTTCGCAATGAAGAAACGAGCGCCTGCGCGCAAGGCCGTTTCGTGCATGTGCAGGTGGAGGCGGCAAGCCGCCGACCGGTGGAGATTAGCGGACGCCGACGGGAACTGCTTGAAACGATAAGGTTTTCCGGAAGCTAAGACGCTTGGGCAGGCATCCCGCCCGGCTCGCCCTTCCCCTAAAAATCAACAGCAGGCAAACAGATTATCCACAGGTTAGCCGTGACTTTTCAACAGGCGCGCCTTGTCGCGTTCCCAGTCGCGGCGCTTCAGCGTTTCACGCTTGTCGTGGATCTTCTTGCCGCGCGCCAGAGCCAACTCCAGCTTGGCCGTGCCTTTTTCGTTGAAATAGATTTTCAAAGGCACGAGCGTCTTGCCTTCCTTCTGTATGGCCCCTGCAAGCTTGCCGATTTCACGCTTGTGCATCAGAAGTTTGCGCGGACGGCGCGTTTCGTGGTTGAAACGGTTCGCCTGCAGGTATTCCGGAATATAGGCGTTGTAGAGCCAAAGCTCGCCGCCCTTCTCCGCGGCATAGGATTCCGCGATATTCGAGCGACCCTGACGAAGCGACTTCACCTCCGTTCCCTGAAGCTCGATACCGGCTTCAAAGGTCTGCTCGATCTCGTAGTTGAAACGGGCCTTTCGATTTTCCGCGACGATCTTACGCCCCGTATCGCTTCCTCGCTTGGAACTCATGACAAGCTTCCAGAAACTGCGTCCGACGCGAGTTTACGGCGCCGGACGGACAGTCGTTCCCTGTCCTCCGTCTTCAATTCAAAAGACCCGCATGCTGCATGGCGGAGCGGATCGCACCTTGCGTCGTCTCCGACACCGGCACGAGCGGCAAGCGCAATTCGTTCTCGCCTTTTCCGATCAGCGAGAGCGCATATTTCACCCCCGTCGGGTTCGGCTCGATGAAGAGCGCGTCGTGAAGCGGTGCGAGACGGTCCTGTATCGACAGCGCCTTGGCGAAATCCCCGGCAAGGCAGGCTTCCTGAAATTCGGAGCACAGGGCGGGAGCGACATTCGCCGTAACCGAGATGCAGCCCGTGCCGCCATGGGCGTTGAAGCCGAGCGCGGTAATATCCTCACCCGAAAGCTGCACGAAGTCCGGCCCGCAGGCCGCGCGCTGCTGCGTAACACGGGCCATGTTGGCGGTCGCGTCCTTCACGCCCTTGATATTGCGGGTCGTCTTGAAAAGCTCGGCCATCGTCGCCGGCAGCATGTCGATCACCGAGCGGCCCGGGATGTTGTAGATATAAATCGGAATCCCGACTGCAGCGTCGATTGCCTTGAAATGCGCGATCAGACCGGCCTGGTTCGGCTTGTTATAATAGGGCGTTACGACGAGGATACCGTTCGCGCCGACCTTTTCCGCATGGCGGGCAAAGTCGACCGCCTCTTCGGTGTTGTTGGATCCGGCGCCGGCCATGATCGGCACGCGGCCCGCCGCGGCCTCGATGCAAAGCTCTATGACGCGCTTGTGCTCTTCATGGGTCAAGGTCGGGCTTTCGCCGGTCGTCCCGACCGGGACAAGCCCGTGAGAACCCGATTTTATCTGCCAGTCCACGAAATCCTGGAAACCTTTCTCGTCCACCGCTCCGTTCTTGAACGGCGTGACGAGTGCGGGCATAGATCCCTTGAACATCTGGGTTGTCCTCTTGGAATTGCAGGATTGTCCGTAACCGGCGGCTCGGGATCGGCACAATAGTCGGCGAAACTATCAGGGGCAACAATGATCGGCGCGAATTAACGCCCGAAACGGGAGAAATTCACCCATCCGGCCCATCCAGGACGCACAACCGATTCACTCCGCAGCGCATCGCCATTGTCGCACACTTCCCCTATTGTCGAGAAAAACGGAACCGGGACGTACAGCATGCCGGATAGCGGTGAATCAAGCGAATATGGAGCCGGATGGACCCTGCGCGAATGGCGGGGCAAGGACGGCCTGAGGCTAAGGGCGCGCGACTGGAAGCCAAACACCCTTGCCACCGCGCCTTTGCAAGACATCCTCTGCCTTGCCGGCCTTAGCCGAAACGCACGCGATTTCGATCCGGTCGCGCGGTATCTGTCCGCTCACGGCCACCGCGTCGTCGCGATGGATTATCGTGGGCGCGGCGCGTCGGAGCGGGACCACGCATCGCAGGATTACTCCCTCCCCACCGAAGGTGAGGATATCCTGCTCGGCCTCGAAGCGCTCGGCATCGGCGACTTTTCCGTCATCGGCACATCGCGCGGCGGCATACACGCCATGCTTCTGGCCCTTCAGATACCCGAGCGGGTAAAAGCGATCGTGCTCAACGATATAGGCCCGAAAATCGAATTCCAGGGGCTTTTGCGCCTTTCCACGATCATCGGCAAGACCATGCGCGAGCCTTCAAGGAAAGCGGCCGCTGAACGGCTGAAGTCGACATATGGCGACACCTTCACGCGGATGAACGATGACGACTGGCACGCTTTCGCAAGGCAGCTTTACACCGAGACCGGCGATGGCGTGCAACTTGACTATGACCCTGCCCTCGCCAACACGCTGAACGACCTCAGCTCTGAAGATGTTCCAGATTTATGGCCTATATTCAACAGTCTGCCGGATATTCCTCTTATGATGGTTCATGGAGAAAACTCCGACATACTGACGAATGAAACCGTAGAGAAAGCCCTAGAAGCGCGGCCGGGGATGGCCCTGCTCGAAATTCCGGGCGAAGGCCATGCCCCGCTGCTTTGGGACGAAACGAGCCGAAGCAAGATTCTGTCTTTCCTCGCCGCTACCACCTGAATATCGGTTTTCAAAAGAAAAAGCCCGGCGGTTTACCGCCGGGCTTTCCTCAAATCCTGAAAGGATCCGATCAGAACGTGCGCTGAACGCGGATGATCGCGGAGATCTGATCCTTGTCGCCAGCACCCGAGCTGTAGTCCTGGTTGGAGTACTCGAGCTCCGCACCGATATCGAGACCGGCAACCGGATGCCAGACCAGGTTACCCTGAACGTTCCACTCATCCAGATCCGGAATAATCGAATCGTGGTCATAGCTCAGGTAGCTGGCCGAGAGCGAGCTCGAGAATTCCGGTACCCAGTAGTGGGTGAAGCCGGCGCCAATCGCCCAGGCGTCGGTCAGCTCAAGATCGCCCGTGACCGGGTCCACAACCGCATCGTAGTAGATACCGTTGCCAGCCGCGGCAAAGTTCGAAGCACCCTTGGCGTAAGAACCCTGCAACGAGAAGCTGTCGCCCGGAGCAAGCATCGGCAGGTTGATGGTCACGCCAGCGCCGATCGCCCAGCCGAGCTCGTCGTCCACACCGAAGCCGACAATCGCGTTGTCGGTGTAAACGGAGTGCAGAGCACCCATGATCTGGGCAGAACCCCAACCCTGGTCGACGCGAAGGTTCGCGACGAAGTCAGGAACGCGGTGACCGCCATAACCGTTGGTCACGTTGACGCCAACGGTGACCGAGCTAACAACCGTGGTCAGCGAGCTGGCCGGATAGATAGCGTTACCCGAGCCCACAGCCGTCGTCGACAGGGATGCGATACCAGCGCGGCGGTCGGTTCCGTCTTCGATAGACGCCGAAACCGAGAAGCCGTTGCCGAAGGCGAAGGTGTAACCGAACAGGTTCACCGAGCCGTTATCCGCAAAGCCCTGGTTCTGGACCGAGCCCCAGGCATCGCCCGTGTAGAAGTCGTAGAACGACGCTGCACGACCGGCCGTCAGGCCACCGAACTGGATGAACGCCTTGTCGATGGTGGTGCTGTCACCAGCCGCCGTCGCGCCGTTCGTGGTGTTGGTCCAGTACATTTCCAAGTACGTGCGCAGAAGGCCGTACTCGGTGTTGGTGCGCGAATCGAAACGGGCATAACCGCGAGCGCGGAATGCGGTTCCAACGTCGCTGTCCTCGTCCCAGGCGCTCAGGTTGTGGTTACCGGAATCGCCAAAGTCGTTGAAGCGGAGTTCCGTACGGATACGGCCGCCGATGCGCAGGCAGGTTTCAGTGCCCGGAATGTAGAAGAAGCCGGTGCCGAAAGCGTCGCAGACGCGAACGTAATCGACGGGCTCCGGAGCCACCGGAAGATCGGCAGCCTGAGCGCCCGATGCAGCGAGAGCAGCTGCAGAAGCGCCGAGCAGAATGCTCTTAATTTTCATGTCCTGACCTCCAAATCAGTCAATCATGGAGTCTGGTGTGCGCTTGCACGAATGAGTTCCAGAACTCCGTCCCCGCGAATTTCCTCTGAACCCTACCCAGCGGAGGTTGGACGTCCGTGGCAGGCAAATCAGATGCGGCATCGCTGCCGCTCGCAAGATCGACCATACGCAACGGGAGTTATGGTTCAACTGCGGAATGGCCTGCGAAAGCCTCTCGCAGCTCTTTCAAATCTTGGTGTTGCACCAAAGTCACGAAACGGGAGGTCAGATTTAAGAAGCTGTTTAGAAATGGGGCTCTTTTGGGGTCCCAACCGCTGTTGAAAGGTTGCCACAAAGAACTTCCGTGACGGGAATCACAGCCGCCGACGCGACTCGTCCAACATCATCCACAGGCGTGAAGGGGAATCGATTCTTCACCTGAGATCGACGCTGACACGGGCCGACCTGCCATGGCGGTCAACGACCGCGATCGTGGAAAGTCCGGGTCCGTCCGGCATCCATGAGAAGGATTTTTCGCGACTTCCCCGCGCAACCGGGCGGCCATTCGCGTATAGGGCGAACGGCGGGGTGCCCCGGCGAAGCTTGACGACGAGCGGGGCGGCAGACTCGCGGTCTTTCATGCCGAGGTCCAGAAGCGCGCCGTCGGGCGGGAAAGCGATCTCCGGCCCTGACCCGCGTTCAAGGGCGCTTTTGCGTTTGCCCACGCGCGCATATTTCAACGGTGGCGGAAGCGACTGCGCATGCGCCGTGAGCACGCCCTCGGGCTTTTCGCGAAGCGGGTGGCGTTCTGGCCCGAGCCTTTGAAAGGCCTCCGACAGGATAGGCGCCGCTGTCTCATATCCCGAAATTCCGGGTATCGGCGTGCCGTCGGCGCGCCCGGCCCAGACCGCCACCACATGGCGGCCGTCAAAACCGACCGCCCAGGCATCACGATGCCCGTAAGATGTGCCGGTCTTGTAGGCGATACCGCCCGCAGGCGCGTTTCGCGGCAAAGGCGTGCCGCTCAATATGTCGCCGACGTACCAGGCAGCCGCCTCTTCCAGCACCCGCAGACCTGAAAAAGGCTCGGGCGCCGCGCGGCCGTGCTCGATAAGCTTCACCGAGCGCCCTCCATTCGCCAAAGCCGCGTAAAGCCCTGCCAGATCCCGCAGACTGACGCCAACCCCGCCGAGAGCGACCGCAAGCCCCGGGGCCTCCTCCCCCGCGAGACTGGCGCTGACGCCCGCAAGACGCAGCCGGCTCATGATCGCGGGCGCGCCGACCGCCTCCATAAGTTTCACCGCCGGAACATTCAGGGATAGCTGCAAGGCTTCACGCACCGTGACCGTGCCTTGAAAGGTCCGGTCGAAATTCGTCGGGCTGTATCCGTTCACCGACGACGGGCGATCCTCGACGTAGCTTTCGGGATGGGCAATCCCTTCCTCGAAGGCGAGACCATATATAAGAGGCTTCAAGGTCGAGCCCGGAGAGCGCACGGCCTTTGTCATATCCACATGGCCGCGGCGACTTTCCTCCAGAAGCCCCGCCGAGCCGACACGCGCGAGAATCTCGCCGCTCGTGTGGTCGGCAACGAGAATCGCGACCGAGGCATTCGGCGCGAGCGCGGCGGCCCGGCGCCTCGCCAGATTTTCCTGCGTTTCCTGCAAGCCCGCATCAATCGTCAGCCGAACGACCGATGCTTCGGGTTCACGCAGGATGGCGTCACGCGCGGCGTGGGCGGCGAGAAGCGGAACATCGCGGCGGCGCGTCGGCACAGATTCGCGCCTTGCGGCTGCCGCTTCCTCCGCCGTCACCACGCCTGCCGTCACCATCCTGTCGAGCACGCGGTCGCGGGCCTGCCTCGCCGCCTTGCGGTGCCTGTCGGGCCGCCTTGCTTCCGGCGATTGAGGCAGCGCAACGAGAAGGGCCGCTTCCGCCGCCGTCAGCCGAGCGGGCTCCTTGCCGAACCATGCAAGGCTTGCGGCACGCACACCTTCTAAATTGCCGCCGAAGGGCGCACGCAGAAGATAAAGCGACAGAACCTCGTCCTTGGTTAGCGCGCGTTCGAGCGCCAATGCATCGACAATCTGCCCGAGCTTGGCGGCGAGCGTGCGTGTCGGCTTTTCCTTCAGGAGACGCGCCACCTGCATCGTCAGCGTCGAGCCGCCCGAGACGATCCCGCCGCTGCCCGCGGCCTGCACCGCTGCGCGGGCAAGCGCGCGCGGATCGACGCCGGAATGAGTATCGAACCGCCGGTCCTCATAGGCCTTCAGCATTGCCAGATAACGCGGATCGACATCCTCAAGCGCAACGGGAAGGCGCCATTTGTCATCATTCGTCTGAAAAGCGCGCAGCAGTTTTCCGTTACGGTCCAGCACATGACGGGAAACGGCGATTCCACCGGCGTGCCCAAGCGGATCGGCCTGCCTGACCTCACCGGCAAGCCAGATACCGCCACCGAGCGTAACCGTCAGGCAGAGGCCGAGCACGACTGCACCGGCAGGGAGGCAGCGCCTCCACCCTTCCCTTCGCAACAAGCCTGCAACCCGGCCCTGAACCATCGCCTATCTCACCGGCCCGAGCACCTCGAAAGTGCCGCTTGCCGTGCGCGCGGCGAACTGCGGCTGATACATATCCTCCACCGTCGCCGGGGGATGGGCAAAGACGCCGGGCGAAGCGGCACGCGCCATGTAGGCGAACGTATAGCCGTCGCCGTTTGCACGCTGCTGGTCGAAGGCGACGACGAAGCGGTCGTCCCGGAATTCGGAATGCTCGACCTCGCTCATCGGATCCAGCCAGTCGAGCGCACCGACGTCGCCGGCGCGTACGAGCCTCGGATTGTCGATGGCAAGGCCTGCCGGCAACCGGTCGACGACGAGAAGGCGCCCGTTTTGAAGCAGAGTGCTTTCCACCGATACCACGACGACAAGGCGCGTGTTTTGAGGAACCGCCCGCCCTTCAATACGGTTTCCGTCGAGATCATAAATCTCGCGCGAAATCGTGAAGCCTTCGCCGCCCGCAGGTTCCGGTTCCTCGGGCTTGCCAGTCACCGATATGACGATTTCGGCAGGTTCGCCGCCCGCATTTTCCACCTCGATCGTGCGGCCTGAGAGCATTTCACCTGTAAAGCGCTCCATCAGCACACCGGTGGCCGAGCGCCCGTCCACCCGCAGTTCCGCATCGCGGGCGGTTTCGCGCAGCTCATGCGCGGCCATCAAAAGCCAGGCCATTTCCTGCGTGGAGAAGGATCGATCCTCGTTCTGGCGGTCGGCGACGAAAGAGACGAGCCCGCGCTCATCGAGCGTGCCGATATTGACTTCGGCCATATAAGAAAGAATGCCTGCACCATCGCGCAAGGAAGTTCCGAAGTCACTTCGCAACGTGGCGGCGGGCTCTGCCTCCAACTGCTGGACGGCATCACGGAAGGCGCGTTCGGCACGCTCCGTCTCGCCGTAAAGCGCGAGTCCCGCCCCCACTTGCGCCTTGGCGAGAGGCGTTGCGAAATCGCCGAGCTTTTCATCGGCGAAATATCGCAGATCGCCGATCGACGCCCGGCCCGAGCGCGCCAGCACGTAAAGTCCGTAGGCGATCCCCTCGCCCCCGTCCGGGAAGTCGGAGGCATAGGCGATCCGGTTTTCAATGTTGTCGAGCGCGTTTTTCAACGGCCTTTCCGGGATCGGGTAGCCACGCTCGCCTGCCCTCAAGAGGAAGTCGGTGACATAGGCATCAAGCCATATGTCGCTGCTTCCGAAGCTCGACCACAGCCCGAAGGAACCGTTGGAACTCTGGTTGGCGAGCACGCTCGATATGGCGCCTTCGACACGCTCGCGAATGCCGCTTTCCGTTTCGAGACCGGCGGCAACCGCCATCTCGTTCAGATAAACAAGCGGAAGCGCGCGGCTCGTCACCTGTTCCGTGCAGCCATAGGGGTAACGGTCGAGCTGGTTCAAAAGGCCCGCAATGTTGATGCGCGCCGTATTGCCCTCGGAAACGCTCACCAGGGCTGAGCCAGGCTTCAGCCCGGAAATCGTTGCCGTGTCGAGCACCACCTTGCCCGATGGCGGAATGGCCACGAAGGAGCGGCGCGTAATATTCGGATTGTTGTCGCGAACGCCCAGCGCAAGGCGCTTTTCGGCGAGTATACCGCCCGGCCCCGCCACGGTGAGGTTGAGTTCACCGTCGCCTTCCTCGTTCGTTGCGCGCAACGGGACGATGACCGTCTCACGCTCGCCCTGCCCAAGTGCCAGCGTGCGCGATGCGCCATCCGACAGGACGAGAGGGCCGCTGACGCTCGCCCGGAAGGTATAATCAGCCGCGTCTCCTTCCACATTGTCGAGTTCGACAAGAAGGCGCGAACGGTCGCCGGGCGCGAGGAATCGCGGGCTGCTGGCCGTCATCACCAGGGGATCGCGCACGATCACGTCCCGCTCGGCACTGCCGACACCCGATTTGGACCAGGCGACCGCCATCAGGCGGATAGTGCCGTTGAAATCCGGAATATCGAAGGCAACCGGAGCGCGCCCGTTTTCATCGACCACGACGACGCCTGAGAAGAGAGCCACCGGCTCTTCCTGTGGCGGGGGAGCATCTAGCCTGAGGCCCATGCCGTCGCCGCCGGAGCGCACGCGACCGCGCGTGCCGGCGGTTCGGTCGATCAACTGGCCGTAAAGGTCGCGGATTTCCGTGCCGAGCCTGCGCTGGCCGAAATACCAGTCCTTCGGATCCGGCGTTTCGTAACCGGTCAGGTTCAGGATGCCGACATCGACGGCGGCAAGCGTGACGAAGGCACTCTCCCCTGCGCCAAGGTTGTCGATTTCAAGGTCCACCTCCATCGTGGACCGCGGGCGCATCTTCCCAGGCGCGTCGATGGAAACCGAAAGCGCCCTTTCTCCCGGATCGACGCTCAGCCATTCAACGCCCAGCGCGCGGGCCGGCATGCGCCTGGCTTCCATATCCATCGGCCTGTAGAGGGAGACCGTTACATAGGCTCCGGCACCCCAGTCGGCCGTCACATCAAGCGCAATTTCCGCCTGATCGCCGGAAACCTCCACCACCTTGCGCTCAATCAGCCTGTCCGACATCACGTTGACGACCGCCGTGCCGTCGAAACGCGGTTTCAGGCGCAGGATGGCCGTATCACCGATCCGGTATTTCGCCTTGTCGAGGCCGACTTCCAACACATCCGGCGTTTCGGAACCTGCCGAGGAGACATACCAGCCGGCGCTGAAGGTGACGCTCGTCGCCATCGGCGTGGCGCTGTCGGACACGATTTCGAGGCGATACTGCCCCCAGTCAACGGGAACGGCGAGGCGTGCCGGATCATCCGGGGAAACATCGAGCGTGCCGCTTGCCACGCGGCTTGTCGTGGTGATCGGTTCGAAAGACCAGCGCCCGTCGAGGCGGTACCACTGATACCGGCGGTCGAGCTTCAGGAGCGACCATTCCAGGCCCTTCGCCGCGATGCGCTCGCCATCGCGCGAGACGACTATAACGTCGACCTCCGCCGGCCCGCCCTCATCGACGCCGCCATCGAACGCCGGTTTGATGCCGATGCGCGGACCGTCGGCGACAAGAGGCAGTTCCAAACGCCGCTCGACGAAACGCCCGCCAGCCTCCACAAGCCGTGCGACGATCTCGGCCTGATAAAGCGCACTTGTCTCGGCAAGATCGGGAAGCACGGGGGAGAATGAAAGATTGCCTTGCGCATCCGTCGCCACGCCGTCGGCCAAGGGTTCACGCGCGGCATAAACCTCTTCATCCTCAAGGCCGAATTCATATCCCTGCCAGTCTGGCATATGCCGTGTGGGGCTTACGATCGTCTCGCCTTCCAGCCGCTGACCCGACGCGGGAGCGCCGTAAAGAAACTTCGCGGAGACCGAGATTTCAGGCGGATTACGCGGGTCGATTGTGTCTGCCGCAGTCTCAAGGGCGAAGTCGACACGCTCGGGCTGATAGTCCTCGACCAGGAAGCTTTTCTCCGCAAGCGCCTTGCCTTCCGGGTCGGCGAAAATGCGCAATGTCCAGGTGCCCTGCTGGATCGAAGGCGGCAGGGGGAGAGAATGCGCACGCCCGCCAAGCCCTTCGTCGCCCACCTGTACGCGGCTGTGCTCGACACCGTCCGGGCGCAGAAAAACGAAGGTGAGCGGCAAGTCATCCAACGCCACGGCCCTGTCGTCACGGACGATCGCCGCGGCATGGACCGTTTCTCCGGGGCGATAAACGCCGCGTTCGGTCCACGCGAAAATATCGATCGGCCCGGCGGCAGACCTGCCTTCAACTCCGCGGTCGCCCAGGTCGAAGGCGGGCTTGGTCAGATCGAGAAATGCGTAATCACCAGCATTCGTCTCGGCCACGAGAAGCGCCGGCGCAAGCCCGCCCGTGCCCCTCAAGAGGCCGGGTGCGAAACGGGCCAGACCATCGTTGTCGCTCACCGTCTCACCCAGAATTTCATTATTGAGGGCGACAAGGCGCACACTTGCCTGCCCGACCGCTTTCGCCGTGGCGAGCGAACGCACGGACGCGGTCAACCCGTCGCTTGCGGAATAGGTGGTGAGGCCCAAATCGGAAACGATGAACCATTGCGTCGCCCACGGCCCCCACTGGTTCTTGACATCGGTTCCGGCGCGCGCCGTCATCGCGTAGACGCCGGGCTTCGAATCAATGCCGATGGCGGCGAGCGGAATTGCCGTCGTGACGTCCTTGTTGAGGTCCGGTTCCACCTCGACAACGCCATTCCAGACGGCCTCACCGTAGTCGCTTCTGATCTGATCGGCCTGATACGAATTAAGCTGTGCCAGGAATTTGCGGTCGCGCAATGCGGAGGCAAGCGCCCTGTCGCCGATGCGGTAGATCTCCGCCTCCACTTCTTCCGCATTCACGGAAACGACCGGAATCGTCGCATCTTCACCAGCAGGCAGGACGTATGACCGCCCAAGGAAACGCGCTGTAGGTTCGCGGTCACGTACGTAAACGGAGAGATCGGCAGATTTCTGAAGCTTTTCGCCTTCGGCCGAGGGCAGGCCTTCTCTCACGAGAATTCCATATCGCCGACCGTGCGCGACACCGTCTATGCAAACCTGCGCCCCCTCGCTCTCCACCGCGAAGGGGCCTTCTCCCGTCACCTTGACGAAGGGCGACATATCGGCGGCGCGCGGCAGCGTTTCGGAGAAGACGATGCAGATGCGCGGGATCGCCGCGTCGGAATCGACCTGATGATCGAGAATGCGAAAGCCGTGCTCGGCCACGATCCGCTCGTAGCGCTCCCGCAAACCCGGCCGCTCGTCGATTGCAAGCGCCAGCCGCCATGCCTTGATCGCCGGTTTCCACGCCTGCCGCCTGGACAGTGCGGTGCCGACAAGATCAAGCGCCCGCGCGCGTTCGATATCCGTTTGAGACCGCAAATAGGCATTGATCGCCGCCGACGAACCAAGCTCGTAAACCTCGGTCTGCTCCTGCCAGTTCTGAGGGTTTTGCGCGATCAATGACGCGGTATAACCCGCCCACAGGTCGAACGCGGCCGGCTCCAGCGCCAACGCCTGGGCGAACATGCGCTGGGCGGCCTTGTAATCCTGCGCATCAAACGTCGCCCGCGCCGCCGCCGTGAGATCGGAAATTGTGCCGCCCCCCGTATCGTACTGGCGCGGTATGCGCCGCGACAGCCGCTTCGCTTCCTCGATGAACGGCCGGGGCACGAACGAAAGTTCCCCCTCGCGCTCATCCAGCGATACCTTGGCGACATCCCTGATTTCCACGACACGGCCTGCCACCGCGCCGTCGAAAGCGCGCAAGTCGCCAATATCCGATTTCAGGAAGCACCAGCGCGCATCGACGTTATAGGTGAATGCGCGGCACATACCGTTGGCAAGGCAAGCCGCCTTGCAGGCTTCAAGGTCGATTTCCTTCAGCGTCTGGAAATCCGCGCCGAAATAATCCGCCCCCTCCACCGTGACGATGCGCCGTTCGTCCGCCTGCCCTGGAGCAGCGGCGAGAAAAAAGATGCCCGCCAGAAGCCCGGCGGCACCAATTTCGAATGTCTTTCGGAAGAAACCTCCTGGCGAGGGTGCGATGGCTGAAATCTCAAACATGGCAAACCTCCCGAAAGAAAGCAGGCGCGCGCGCCATAAACAGGAATTGTACCGCAAAACAGGACGACAGACCCTGCGTCAGGAGTTTACGCAATCATGCCGCAGGCTGGGCCGCAAGGGTGGAGGGCTCTTTGCGTAAAGCTACCGACGCGATCCGGCGGGCATAGGGTCTGGCCCCATCCTGGAGCCGCCTTCAATGTGCCGCGACCCGGCGCCGCCTGGTCTTTTCGACCGCGTCTTTATCCTGTTCGCGATCCCTCGTCTCATCCCGGCATTCATCCACCGCCTGGCGAAGCGCCGATACCGTACGTTCTATCAGCGAGACAAGCTCGGGCACTTTTTCAAACACCTTGCGGTCCTCATCCAACGCTGCGCGGTTGACGGTATCCGAAAGCGAGAAAAGGGCAGCAGCACCGAATGTGCCTGCAAGAGAGCTCAAGACGTGGCTTGCGCGCTCGACGCAATCCAGATCTTCGCCGGCGTTCCTGAGGTCCTCGGCATGGGACAACAGATCGCTCTCACATTGATACAGCACCCTTGCGCAAGCGGCATCCGAGAGATTGTCGATCACTCCTTGCAGAACCGAGATATCGACCAGGGGCAGGGTCATCGGCCGTTCGCGCATCCGCCGGTTCGAGGTGGCAAGCGCCTGTGAAAGATGGCTCCTGAGTTCCGCCGAATTCACGGGCTTCGTAAGAAAGTCGCTCATCCCGGCCTGGAGAACCCGGTCCCTTTCCTCGGAAAAAGCATGCGCCGTCAGCGCAATGATGGGAACTCTCGCCATCTCGTCGCCGCGCGAGCGGATCTTGGCGGTCGCCGCCACGCCATCCAGCACCGGCATGGAAACATCCATGAGAATGACGTCGTAGCTTTCGCGGTCCAGCCGCTCGATAGCCTCCGCCCCGTTCGAGACCACATCGACTTCGCATCCCCAGCGCTGCAGAAGGTCGGATGTGATCATGCGGTTGGTGTCATTGTCCTCCGCCAGCAGAACCCGGGCACCTTTGAGAGAATAAGCCGGGGCATCTACGTTCGCCCCCTCGGGCTCCGCTTCTTTTTCGGGCGCGGGCGCAAGATCGAGTTCGAAGGCGAACCGGCTGCCCCTGCCCTCTTCGCTATCGAGCGAAATACGCCCGCCCATTCCGTCGACGAGTTCCCGGCAAATGGTAAGGCCGAGACCGACGCCGTCCATGACGCCCGCCGAAACCGTCTCAAGCGTGGTGAACTTCTGGAACACGCTGTCTCGCATATCGTCCGGTATGCCGGGGCCCGTGTCCGAAACCTCGAAACGGAGCCTCACGCCATCGCCGTTTTCAGGCTTGCCCGTCACCCGCAGTTCCACAACCCCTTCGGATGTAAACTTGATCGCGTTGCCGACGAGATTGATCAGCACCTGGCGAATGCGCCCGACATCGCCCATAAGGCCCGTAGGCAGCGCGCCATCGACATGGACGGCAAGCTTCAACCCCTTGTTTTGCGCAGGCACCGCAAAGAGGTCGCGCACGCCGAAGACGAGCGGGCGCAGGAAGAAAGGCTTGTCCTGGAATTCAAGCCGGTTAGCCTCGACACGGGAAAGGTCCAGAATATCGTTGAGGATGTTGAGAAGCGCATCCGCCGAATTTGCCGCAGCGCGAACATATTGCTGCTGGACGGGCGTCAACTGGCTATCCTTCAAGAGGTCGAGGATGCCTGTGACGGCGTTGAGCGGTGTGCGGATTTCGTGGCTCATCATGGCCAGGAAGTTCGCCTTGGCGAGATTGGCGTCCTCGGCCCTTGCCTTCGCTTCTTTCAGCGCAAGCGTTTTGGCACGCTCTTCCGTCACGTCGCGCGCAAAGCCGATCAGCAGTTTTCCGTTCGGGCCGGTCGCCACATTCATCGCAAGCTCACAAAGAAACTCCGATCCGTCCTTGCGTGCCGCCTTGGCATGAACGCGCTGGCCGGGATCTTTGCCCGGCTCTTTCTGCAGGATAGCCCGGAACCGGCGTTCGGCGTCCGCGCGGTGGCGCTCGGGCACCAGCATTTCGACGATCGATTTGCCGACGATTTCCGAACGCTCGTACCCGGTGATCCGTTCCGCCGCCGGATTGAAATCGACGACATTGCAATTCTCGTCGAGGATCGCGATCGCATCGAGCGCGCTCGTCACCATGGCGCGGGCCCGCGCCTCGCTGCGCTCCAGCGCCTCCTGACGATGCTTGAGTTCGGTAATGTCGATGCGGAAACCCACGGTTCGCCCGTCCGGCGTCCGGCGTTCGAAAACGCGCAGCCAGCGTCCGTCGTCAAGAAGCTGCTCGATCGGCTCTTGCGGCGGATGACGGTGCATCTCAAGCCGCTTTTCGATCCAGCCTTCCGGATCGTCGCTGGCGTCGGCGTATTGCCCGCGCCTGACGCCCTCGCGGATGATCTCGTCAAAGTGCATGCCAGGCTGCAGCAGGTCGGCGCTCGTAACGTATAGCTCGCGATATCGGTCGTTGCAGATCACCAGGCGATCGTTCTCGTCATAGAGTACAAAGGCATCCGGCAGGAATTCGATCGCCTCGCGAAGCTGCCGCTCCACCTCGCGAAGCTTCGCCTCCGTCGCCTTTCGCTCGCTGACGTCGCGCAAAAGGCCGGCGAACAGCCGCCGGCCTCCGAACTTGTATTCGGTAAGCGAAATATCGAGCGGAAAATCCTCCCCATCGACGCGCCTGCCGTCGGCTTTCAGGCTGATGGCCGCCCCCGAAACGGGAGGTTTTGCCGCAAGAACCTTGAGAAGATCGCGCCTGTCCGGCGGCACGAGACTTGAAATGTTGCAGCCGACGAGATTGGCGGCACTTTGCTTGAACATCTTTTCGATCGCCGGATTGACGAATTCGATCGTCCCGTCCTCATCGAAAGTGACGAGCCCTTCGCCCATCCAGTCGAGAATTGCCTGGAGCCGGGCTTCCCGGTCTTCCGCGCGCCGGCGCGGGATATCCGGATCGCGCAGAAGGTCGCGTTGCGAACCTTGCACGCGCCGTCTTTCCCTGCCACCGCCCAGAAGAATAGCGAGATAGGAGACAATCGCGGCGGGAACGGCATAGATGGCCACGCCGGCAAACAATGGCAGCACACCGGCGCGCGCCCCGCCCCGAGAGACGTCGAAACCGGGGTCGAGTGCCGCCCGCAGCAGCAAAACGAGGGCGCAATGGGCCAGTACCAGCAACAGGAAAAGCCCGACATGGCGCGCGAAAAAAATTCGGGTTGGCCCGTTTGGACTGGTCAATGCGTGAACCTCGCCGCGGATGCCTTACCGGCCATAGTAATTCGATGTGGGGCGGATGCGAAGCGAGAACCGGCTTTCGACGGAAATTGCGAATTGCAAAGGTAAATTCCTTTGCAAAATGCAAATAGTACCTGTTCTGGCCTACCTGGAATATTCACCCAAGCGAACCATAACTCTCTGATTCCAATATTAGTTTTTGATTTTTACTGGATAAATGACATTCCGGCCTGCCAAAATAGGCGATGGCACGGGAATTGAATGCTTGGCCGTATTCGCGACGAAGAGGCCCTGCTGAATGGTCAGCTCAGCAAAAGGGCCCGGCGCGATACGTTCCGCGACGCCCCATTGACCAGAATGTCGCGGAGCAAACTAAAAGCGCTCGCCAGCCCGGGACCACGCTTCCACCCCTTTACTTTGGCCTCTGGCTCGGCGGGCGCTGTTTTCTTGAAACAGCGCCCCACAAACCTCAATCTGACAGCAGCCGCGCAAGGATTTCCTCGGCAAGGGCCGCGGTTTCCGCGCTCGCCTTGCCGGATGGTTCAGTCTCGATCACCGTCTTTCCCTTGCCCATGCTTGCGGCATAGGCGGTCCTGTTGCCCACTCTGGCGTCGGCAAGCGGAAAAGAACTCTCGGTGATCGCGGCCAGCATTTCCTGCGTGAGCGCGGCGCGCGGCGGCACGCGATTGAACACGAGCAGCGCCGGTGTCCGTTCACGGTCGGCAATATCGAGCGTGCGATCAGTGGCCCAGAGATCGACAGGTGTCGGCTGTATCGGCACAAGCACGAGATCCGCGATCTCTATCGCCGGCTTGACGTCCGAATCCGTCTTCGGTGGGGTATCGACGATGACGATGCCATGATCGCGCGCAAGGTTACGCGCCTCGCGCCGCGCGCCCCAACCGCTTGAGGTGCGAAAGCTCAGTCCCGTTCCGTTTTCGCCAAGCGTTTCCTCCCGCGTCTCGAACCAGGAGCCGAGGCTTCCTTGCGGATCCACGTCGAGGATCGCGACAGGATAGTCGCCGCGCCGCATCAGGGCGACGGCAAGATGAGCTGCGATGGTGGTTTTCCCAGAGCCGCCCTTTTGCTGGGCGATTGTGATTATTTTACCGGACATGCGCTTTGCCTCCGCGCGCATTGTTGCACCGCAGCATTACTTGCGCAAGTAGTCCTGTTTACGAATTCTGGGCGTTCACTCGCATTCGACAGGCTTTCGCCACAGCTTTCCCTGTAGGCTGCGCTTACCATTCCGGCGAGAGCCATGATATGGAACGTGTTTTCCTGGAGACCGACACGGTGGCCAAGGTCGCTCCTTGTCCCCGGATTATCTGGATTGCGAAACTTCCGATGAAATTTTGTCGGGCAATCCCGACAAGCAAAGCATCGCGGATGTAAATGCTCGAAGTGTGCGGCATTTCCTTCCGCTTCGCTTCTATTCGGAAACAATTTTGGCCTTTAGCGCCTGGAAACGTTAGAATTTCACAACAGTCTGGAATAACCGCGAATATTGGTTCACAGTCCGGCATCTGGTAGAAATGACAGTAAGTCGACTTTAAACCGGAAATGAGGGGACGCCTAAATTCGACCGAAGTGTGCTTATCAGCAGGTGCCGGTACCTCCGGCTGCGAAAGCAACACGCCGAGTAAAAAATCCAATACGAAATAAATGAAAAGCGGCGTGCCGGACTGCGATGTGGAAAATACATTCCAAAGGGAGGAATTATCATGGACATGACCAGCGTTCAGCGCCCTGCACTCAATTGTATTACGCGACTGGTTACCGGCGTGTTTGTCGGCGCAGCTCTTCTCTTGGCTGTTCCAGGTATTTCGCAAGCTGGCAAGATTACAGTTTACACGTCGTATGAGGAGGATGAGCTAGCCGCATTCCTCGAGGCGATGAGCAAGGACTTGCCGGACGTCGAGGTCGATGTGCTGCGTCTATCGACCGGTGATCTCAGGGCCCGCATGCTGGCCGAGGCCGACAACCCCAAGCATGACGTCATTTGGGGATGGGCGGCGACTTCGATGGTCGATCCCCGCATTCTGGAGATGCTCGAGCCCTATTCACCGGCAGATATCGACAAGGTGCCGGCGCGTTTTCGCGACAAGGACGGCTACTGGTTCGCCACCACGGGCTACATGGGCGCGTTCTGCGTCAACAACGAGGAAATGTCCAAGGATAACCTCGCGATACCATCGTCGTGGCAGGACCTGATCAAGCCCGAATACAAAGGCAAGCTCGTAATGCCGAATCCGGCGAGCTCCGGCACCGGCTATCTGCATGTCGCCTCGATCCTGCAGATGATGGGCGAGGAAGATGGCTGGGCCTATCTCGACGAACTCGACAAGAACATGGACCAGTACATCAAGTCCGGCTCGAAGCCCTGCAACGCGGCAAGTGCCGGCGAAAATGCGATCGGCATTTCCTTCGCCCTGCGCGCCATCAAGAACATAGACGAGGGTTATCCAATTACCATGGTAATCCCGAGTGAAGGTGCGGGCCACGAGCTGGAAGCCAATGCGCTCATGAAAACCTCGCAGAACAAGGAAGATGCCAAGAAGTTTCTTGACTGGTCCGTCTCCAAGGGCGCCGAGGCCGAGTACAACAAGTGGAAGTCGATCGTAACGATGCAGGGCCGGGACATGCCGGAGAAATTCAAGAATGCGGGCCTGCCTGACGACATTTCCACGGTGCTGTTCGAGGTTGATTATGCCTGGGCCGCGGAGAACCGCGACCGCATCATTACCGAGTGGCAAAAGCGCTACGAGAAGTAAAATAATCGGCGGGGCGGCACGGGCAGCCCCGCTTGCCATTGGGGGGTTCCATGTTCCTGAGCCTGCGCGGCGTCACCAAGCGCTTCGGCTCCGTTTTGGCGGTGGATCACGTCGACCTCGACCTTTCCGAGGGCGAATTCGTCTGTTTTCTCGGGCCGTCAGGCTGTGGCAAGACGACCTTGCTGCGTCTCGTCGCCGGTCTGGAGACACTGGACGAAGGCGAGATCCTGCTCGAAGGGACCGACCTTTCCGGGCTTCCGGCGCGAAAGCGCAATTTCGGCGTCGTTTTCCAGTCCTATTCGCTATTCCCCAATCTATCGGTCGCCCGCAACATTGCCTATGGGCTCGAATGCCGCAAATGGGAGAAGGAGAAGATCAAGGCGCGCGTCGGCGAGATGCTTGACCTTGTCCATCTCGGCCAACACGCGGAGAAGCATCCGCACGAACTTTCCGGCGGCATGCAACAGCGCGTCGCGCTTGCCCGCGCGCTCGCACCTGAGCCTGCGGTGCTCCTGCTCGACGAACCCTTGTCGGCGCTTGACGCCAAGGTGCGTGAATCCTTGCGCGGCGAGATAAGCGAATTGCAGAAGCGGCTCGGTATTACCACCATCATGGTGACGCACGATCAGGACGAAGCGATGGAGATGGCCGACCGCATCGTCGCGATGAATCGTGGCCGGATCGAGCAGGTCGGCACTGCAGAAGAGCTATACTGGGAACCTGCGACCCGCTTCGTGGGAGAGTTCATCGGCCGCATAAACATGCTCAACAGCCCGCAGTTGCGTGCCGGCTTCGACGGGTCGGCGGGCGAGGCAGCGCTGGCGATCAGGCCCGAGCACGTGGTCCTGTCCGAGGGCGGGGCGCATAGCGGGAAGGTGCGCAAGGTCGCTTTTCTGGGCAACACCATGCGGCTCGGCGTGGAGGCCGGAGGCCAGGAAATCGAAATCGAGGTCCATGGTCGGCGCAGGCGCATGAACGTGGGCGACACAGTAACATTCGACCTGCCCGTCGATCGGGTAAGGCGGCTTGCCGTATCGTCGCAATGAGCGTCTTATCATCAAAGGCGCGGGCTTCCGCCCTACCTGACTCGGACCGGTTGTTCGGCGTCTTCACGGTCGGGGCGACCGGTCTCCTGCTCGTCACCTTCGTCCTGGTTCCGCTGTGGGCGATCTTGAAAAATTCCTTCGTGACGCCGGAAGGCATCGGCCTCGACAACTTCGTGCGCTACTTTACCGATGCGCGCTTCGTCACAGTCGTCGGCAACACGTTCGAAGTCGGCATAAGCGTGACGCTGACCACGCTGGTGCTTGCGTACGGGTTTGCCTATGCGGTTCAGCGCACCTGCATGCCATTCAAGGGCGTTTTGAGAATTATCGCGCTGCTGCCGGTGTTTTCGCCATCATTGGTGCAGGCGCTGGGGCTGCAGTTCCTGCTCGGCCGCAACGGGTTCGTCAATCGCACATTCGGCACGGAAATCGACATCTATGGTTTCTGGGGCATTTTCATCTCGGATACGGTCTATGCGTTTCCGCACGCCTTTTTGATCCTGTCTACAGCGCTCGCGGTCGCCGATGCGCGGCTCTATGAGTCGGCGGAAAGCCTGGGAGCCGGACCATGGCGAATTTTCCGGACGGTGACGCTGCCAGGCACGCGTTACGGAATAGCGTCGGCAGCCTTCGTCGTCTTCACCATCGTTATCACCGACTTCGGCAATCCGGTCGTTATCGGCGGGAACTACTCCGTGCTTGCGGTGGAAATCTATAACCAGGTTTCAGGTCAGGCGAATTTCGCCATGGGGGCGGTGATCGGCGTGCTGCTTCTCCTGCCCGCCGCGCTTGCCGTCACAGGAGAGAAATGGATTGCCCGACGGCAGTTCGCCTCACTGACTTCGCAGTCGGTGCCGTTGGTACCGCGACCGAACCCGGCGCGTGACGCGGCCTGGTTCGCCTATTCGGTGCTCGTGGCGCTGGCGATCCTTTCACTGGTCGCCATTGTGATCTACGCAAGTTTCGTCAGGCTTTGGCCCTATAATCTCAGCCTGTCGCTGCGCCACTACCAATTCGACGTGCAAAACGGCATCCAGCCCCTGTGGACGAGCATTTCCGTGGCGATCCTCACGGCGCTTCTCGCAATCGTCTTCGTAACCGGCGCGGCGTATGCCAACCACGCATTTCCCATGCGCGCAAACCGCATTCTCTATTTCCTGGCGATCCTGCCCGCCGCCGTGCCGGGCATGGTACTGGGCCTCGGATACATCCTTGCTTTCAACACGCCCGGCCAGCCGGTTTACTGGATCTACGACACGATCCTTATTATCGCGGTGTGCAACGTCTATCACTATCACGCGCAAGGATTCCTGCTGGCGACCACCAACATAAAGCAAATCAGCTCAACCTTCGACGAGGCATCGGCGACGCTTGGGGCGACCAAGCTGAGGACGGTGTGGCGGGTGACCCTGCCAATGATCTGGCCGACCGTGCTGGCGGTCGGCGTATTCTTCTTCATGCGCGCCATGGTCACGCTTTCGGCGGTGATCTTCCTGATCACCCCGTCAACGCAACTTGCCGCTGTTTCGGTGCTCTATCTGGATGACCGCGGCGCGCTCAACCAGGCGGCCGCCTTCGCTGTCTGCATAATGGCGACGGTTGTCGCATTTCTCGTTCTCACACAGCTTGCATTGCGCCTCGCAGGCATTCGCGGCGTCAATCTGGTGCGTTGATATCCAAGGACATCACAAAGGTCGAAAGCGCACTAAATCCTGTTTTCGTCCTATGGCGCGCTGCTTGACCGCCGCACCCAAAAATTTTTCAATAAAGTACAAAAACAACAGCCGCCATCTCCAGTGCGTCCAACGGCTTGCCTTTATCTTGCGATCAATAAAAAAGGGCCGCGAAATTCGCAGCCCTTTGAATTCTCGTATATCCCGAAGCGTATGATCAACGCTTGGAGAACTGGAAGCTCCGGCGCGCCTTGCGCTTGCCGTACTTCTTGCGCTCCACCGTACGGCTATCGCGCGTCAGGAAGCCGCCCTTCTTGAGCGGGCCGCGAAGGTCCGGCTCATAGTGGGTCAGCGCCTTGGCGATGCCGTGGCGCAGCGCGCCCGCCTGGCCGGACAGGCCGCCGCCCGTCACGGTCGCGACGATGTCGTACTGGCCGTCACGATCGACGACGTAAATCGGCTGCTGCAGGATCATCTGCAGCACAGGGCGCGCGAAGTAGGACGTGAAGTCCTTCTTGTTGACGAGGATCTTGCCTGTGCCGGGCTTCAGCCAGACGCGCGCGATCGCGTCCTTGCGCTTGCCGGTGGCATAGGCGCGGCCCTGCGCGTCGAGCTTCTGCACGTAAACCGGGGCTTCCGGCTCGCTGGTGCCGACGGCATTGCCGAGTTCTTCGAGGGACTGCAGCTCAGCCATGATCAAAATGCCTTCCAGTTCTTCGCGCTCTTCGCCTTGAAGTCGACGACTTCCGGCGACTGGGCTTCGTGCGGATGTTCGGCGCCGGCGTAGACCCGGAGGTTCTTCAGCTGGCGGCGGCCGAGCGGCCCGCGCGGGATCATGCGCTCAACGGCCTTTTCCAGCACGCGCTCGGGGAAGCGCCCTTCTAGGATCGCACGCGCCGTGCGCTCCTTGATGCCGCCGGGGTATCCCGTGTGCCAGTAGTACTTCTTGTTGTTGTACTTGCGGCCGGTGAGCACCACCTTGTCGGCGTTGATCACGATGACGTTGTCGCCGCAGTCGACATGCGGGGTGTAGGTCGCCTTGGTCTTGCCGCGCAGAGTGTTGGCGATGAAGGCGGCCAGACGGCCAACCACAACGCCCTCGGCGTCGATCAAGATCCACTTTTTGTCGACCTCGGCCGGCTTGGCGGAGTAGGTCTTCATGGGGTTTGATCCATAGGTTCAGTTGATGAAACCGGTTGAGGCGCGCCTTGACTGGCGCTCACGGGTCGCCCCGTCCTCTCAAGGCAGGGGTAATACGGCGGCCCGCGCGCGGCGTCAAGCACAAAGATTCAGGTGCATCATTAATTTATTTAATTATTTCAATGTCTTATAAATTCGGTAATATATTACCACACAAATGCACTCCGTTTTCTCACCTCGGCGGGATGGAATAGGTCACCGTCGCGTGGGCGACGAGGTCCGGCCCCGCCTCGCTCCTGATGCCGCATTCGGTGATCGCGAGCCGCTTGCCGAGCTTGAGGAGCGAGCATTCGGCGATAAGCGCGCCCGGCTCCGGCTTTCGCAGGAAATTGATGTTAAGGTTCGTCGTCACGGCAAGGGCCACCGGCCCGATATGGCCGAGAATCACGACATAAGCCGCAAGATCGGCCATCTCCATCATGGTGGGGCCCGACACAGTGCCGCCGGGGCGCAGGTGCCGCTCATTTGCCGAAAATCTGAGGCTTGCCCTGCCCGGCTCGATCGACGTGAAGGAATAGACCCTGCCCCGGTCGTGGATCTGCGGGAACTCCCGATCCAGAAAGTCGGAAATTTCGTCGATCGTCATGACCGGCTGCATAGACGCCCTCCTCCGCAATTCGTCATACCTTTGCCTAAGGTCGGAAATCGCATACTGCAAGTCGGCTTTTTGGCGGCTATCGAAACCGTCTGCATCTCATCTATAAGGGACAGAGAGAAATACCACGGAGGAACGCCATGACAGCCCCTTACAAAGGAGCGCAGGCTCCCGCAAACGACCTGTCACCGCCCGTTGGCGAAAGCCTGGAAAACGGCATCCTGACGCTCACCATGCAGCGGCCCGAACGCAAGAACTCGCTTTCGGAGGAAATGATGGCGGGCCTTCAGGCTTCTCTGGAGGCGGCTGCGGCCAACCCGGACGTCAAGGTCGTGGTAATCCGCTCGACGGGCAATGTCTTTTGCGCCGGCCATGATCTGAAGGAGATGACGGCGGCGCGCGCGCATGACGACCGTGGCCGGGCCTATTACGTGGAGATGATGGGCCGCTGCTCCACGCTCATGCAAACCGTCGTCCGCCTGCCGAAGCCGGTCATCGCCGTGGTGGAGGGCCTTGCGACGGCAGCCGGCGCCCAACTGGTTGCTTCCTGCGATCTGGCTATAACGACGGATACCGCCACCTTCTGCACGCCGGGCGTCAACATCGGGCTTTTCTGCTCCACGCCGATGGTCGCGCTTTCGCGCAACGTGTCGCGCAAGCAGGCGATGGAGATGCTTCTGACCGGCGAGACGATAGACGCCTCCACCGCCAAGGAATTCGGCCTGATAAACCGCATCGTGCCGAAGGATTATCTGGAGCCGGTGGTGAAGAAATACGCGGAGACGATCGCTTCCAAGTCGCCGCTGACGGTGAAAATCGGCAAGGAAGCCTTCTACAACCAGGCGGAAATGTCGCTGTCCGACGCTTACGACTATTGCGCGAACGTGATGGTGGAGAACATGCTTGCTCGCGACGCGGAAGAAGGCATCAACGCTTTCCTGCAAAAGCGCAAGCCGGAATGGACGGGCAAATGAACCACGACAGTTATACGGACGCATATATCCGCGGCATCCTCGACGAGGTGAAGACCATCGCCATGGTGGGCGCCAGCGCAAACCCCGTGCGCCCATCCTATTTCGTGCTGAAATACCTGCTCGCGAAGGGCTATGACGTCATCCCGATAAATCCGGGCCAGGCGGGCAAGGAAATTCTCGGCCAGACGGTTTATGCCTCGCTTTCCGACGTACCTAAGCCGATCGACATGGTGGATATTTTCCGCGCATCGGAAGCCGCGGGCGGGGTCGTGGACGATGCGTTGAAGCTCGACCCGAAGCCGAAGGTCATCTGGATGCAGCTCACGATCCGCAACGACGCGGCGGCGGCGCATGCGGAGGCGGAAGATGTCAAGGTCGTGATGAACCGCTGCCCGAAGATCGAATACGGCAGGCTTTCCGGCGAGATCGGCTGGACGGGGGTGAATTCGCGCGTGATCTCCGCAAAGCGCCCTGCGCTCAAGGCCGGCTTCCAGCATCGCGGCTTGCCGGGTATCAACTCGCGCGCAAATCAGAAGGGCTGACGGAAATCATTATTTCCGATACGAGAACCAATAATTCCAGCGACCAAATAAGGGGGAAAGCGCATGACCGACCGTATTCCTGGTTTTTCGACGCTCGCCATCCATGCCGGCACACAGCCTGACCCGTCGACGGGCGCTCGCGTCACGCCGATCTACCAGACGACATCCTTCGTCTTCGACGACGTCGATCACGCCGCCTCTCTCTTTGGGCTACAGGCCTTCGGCAACATCTACACGCGCATCACCAACCCGACGACGGCGGCTCTCGAAGAGCGCGTGGCAGCGCTTGAAGGCGGCACCGCGGCTCTTGCTGTGGCTTCCGGTCATGCGGCCCAGCTTCTCGTCTTCCATGCGATGCTTCGTCCGGGCGACAATATCGTTGCCGGCAACAAGCTCTACGGCGGTTCGATCAACCAGCTCAATCACTCCTTCAAGAGCTTCGGCTGGGAAGTGAAATGGACCGAGGCGACCGACCCCCAGAGCTTCGCCGACAAGATCGACGAAAACACCCGCGCGATCTTCATCGAAAGTCTTGCCAATCCGGGTGGGGTCGTCACCGATATCGAGGCGATTTCGGCCATAGCGAGGGAAAGGGGCATTCCGCTCGTCGTCGACAATACGCTGGCCTCCCCCTATCTCTGCCGGCCGATCGAGCATGGCGCTGATATCGTCGTTCATTCGCTGACGAAGTTCATGGGCGGCCATGGCAATTCCATGGGCGGCGTCATCGTCGACGGCGGCACGTTCGATTGGTCTGCGTCCGGCAACTATCCCATGCTGTCGGAGCCCCGGCCCGAATATTCAGGCATGGTCCTGCATGAGACATTCGGCAATTTCGCCTTCGCCATCGCCTGCCGGGTCCTTGGCCTGCGCGACCTCGGGCCCGCGATCTCGCCGATGAATTCATTCCTGATCCTGACGGGCATCGAAACCCTGCCCCTCAGGATGCAGCGCCATTGCGACAGCGCGCGCAAGGTGGCGGAATATCTCTCCACCCATGACAAGGTGGAGTGGGTTTCCTATGCCGGCCTTGAGGGCGATCCCTATCATTCGCTACAGCAGAAATACATGCCCAAGGGCGGCGGCGCGGTGCTCACCTTCGGTGTCAAGGGCGGTTATGACGCGGGCGTGACACTCGTTTCCAACGTGGAGCTGCATTCGCATCTCGCCAATATCGGCGACACGCGCTCGCTCATCATCCATCCGGCTTCCACCACCCACCGCCAGTTGACGGACGAACAGAAGACGGCCGCCGGCGCGGGGCCGGATGTCGTGCGTCTTTCGGTCGGGCTTGAGGATGTGGAGGATATCATCGCCGATCTGGAGCAGGCGCTCGCGGCGGTCTGAAGAATTCAATCTGAGACAAATTCGAGCCGGGCAATACCCTTGCCCGGCTTTTTTCACGTTTCGACGCGCGATTTTCCGGTCAGAACCGTCAGATTCACCGCAATCGCCAGCACGATGACCGCCATCGCCTGATGCAGGAGCGCATAGTCGAGCGGCACATGCTTCAAAAGCGTGGCGATACCGAAAAGCACCTGCACCAGCACCGCCGCGGCCAATGTCGCCGCCGGCATGCGCAGTGTCACAGCGTCCTTGTCGGCGAAAATCCTCACCGCCTGCCAGAGCACGGCCGCGGCCACCAGATAGGCCACCATCCGGTGCTGGAACTGCACCGTCATCACG
Source organism: Hongsoonwoonella zoysiae (assembly GCF_013266695.1). Lineage (GTDB taxonomy): Bacteria > Pseudomonadota > Alphaproteobacteria > Rhizobiales > Stappiaceae > Hongsoonwoonella > Hongsoonwoonella zoysiae. The sequence continues at coordinate 178,912 of NZ_JABRXF010000002.1, read as the reverse complement.
TTCTCGAACGCGTTGAGCCAAGCCGGTTCCATGACGAAAAGCCCGCCCGGGATGAATTGCCCGTCCATCAGCGGCCATGTGTTGAAGGTAAGGCCGGCGTTCAGCCCCGCCACGAGCCCGCCAAGGAAAATCTGGAAGATCACAAGGGCGAGTGTCGCCCTTGCGCCGAAGCCATGTTTGCGCGTCGCCTCTATCGTCTCTGCGGGCCGGCTTTCCGGGGCAAGCTTTCGCGCAAGCCAGAAGAGATAGGCGAAGATGACGATCGCCAGTGTCAGATGCGTGGCGAGCCTGTATTGGCTGACGTCGGTGCGCTCCACAAGGCCAGAAGCCACCATCCACCAGCCGACGGCCCCTTGCAATCCGCCAAGCAGAAAACCCGCCACGAGCCTTGGCTTCAGCCAGGGCTCCACCTGTCCCCGCGCCCAGAACCAGACCATGGGAACGAAAAAGGCGACACCGATAAAGCGGCCGAGCAGGCGGTGCGCCCATTCCCACCAGAAGATGAACTTGAATTCCTCAAGGCTCATCCCCTTGTTAATGAGCTGATATTCCGGGATCTGGCGGTATTTGGCGAATTCCTCCTGCCACTCCGCCTCACCGATCGGCGGGATCACGCCGTGGATCGGTTTCCATTCGGTAATGGAAAGTCCGGATTCGGTCAGCCGCGTCGCCCCGCCCACGACGACCATTGCCAGGATCAGCAGGCATACGCCATAAAGCCAGAGCCTGATCGCGGCCCGGTTGCGTATATCGGCGCGCGTGCCCTTCGATGTGTTTTCGATCTCGATGGCGGATGCCGTCATATTCGCTTTTCGCTTCGGGTTGGCTTGCACTACGCCCCGTTATAGGCCAGTGGTCGCCATTGCAAGGGCTGCGTTCGCAGTACCTGCTGCGGCAATTCGCACCATCCGGCAAGGCTCATATGCCGTAAAGACTGCGAAAACACGATTGGAAGCAGAGAAACTATGTTGCCCCCTCGCCTTCGTAAATTCATCGGCATGATCGTCCTCGTCGTATTTGTGACGAGCTATGCGCTGCTTGCGATGGTTATCGGCGACATTACGCTCCAGCAGTCATCCACGCTTACGCGTTTCACCTATTTCGCAGTTGCCGGGCTCGTCTGGGTCATTCCGGCGGGAGCGATCATCTGGTGGATGGAGCGCCGCCCCAAGGCCTGAGCACGCCTTTCAAACCGCCTCGCGCGGTGCGGAGGCCACCCCGTCGTCACGAAACGTCAAATGGTCCTTGGCTTTCCGCCATGCGTGGTAAATCGGAAACGGCGCTCCGGTAATATATTGCGAAACGACTGTCGGGCTCTGGAAATGACCGTTTAGCGAAATGCGCGGCAGAGCAAATTTCTGGAGACCTTTCGTCATCATGCCGGGGCGCGTGGTCAGCGCACAGTCGAAGCCGAAACTCCCGATCACCTCGGCACTTCTGCGGTCCACCGCCGCCTCGTATCCATAAGGGTAGGCAAAATGGCGTGGCGAAATCCCCAGTTCCGCCTTGAGCCGATCGAGGCCAAGCTGCACGTTTTCACGCATCTCGTCTTCGCCAAGCCGGGCGAGCGCCAGGTGGTCGTGGGTATGCGCGCCGATTTCGGTCAAGGGATCTTCGGCGAGGCCGGAAAGCTCTGCCCAGTCGAGGATAAGCTCTTCCGCAAGCCCCTCCATGTCGACGCCATAAGCGCGCGCCATGCGGCGGATTTCAAGGCGTTGCGCCGCCTCGCTCATGTCATGGGCAAGCCATAGCACCGCCCGCTTGTAGGCGGCGCACTTCTCGGCCTTCGTGCGCGTCGGCAGGCGGACCATGCGCGCACCCAGCGGCATGTCGAGGTAATCGGCCTTTTCCAGAATACGCTCCAGCGCGACCCACCAGATTTCGGAGGTGCGGTCGACAAAGCCGGTCGCGACGAAAATCGTGAAAGGCGCCCGGTGGCGCTTCAATACGGGATATGCATGAACGAGGTTGTTGCGATAGCCGTCGTCAAAGGTAAGAACAGCGAACCTGCGGTCGCACTGCTCGTCTTGCGTGCGCCGCATCGCCTCGTCGAGCGAGACGAATTCAAGACCCGCCTGTTTCACCTGTGTGATGGTGCTGTCCAGAAACTCCGGGGTGACGTCCAGATGGGCATTCGGGCGGAATTTGTGGGCTTCGCTGTCGGGCAGCACGTTGTGCAGGGTGAAGATCAGACCCTTGCCCTGCGTCCATGGCGCCATCAGCCGTCCTGCGCCGGACAGCGCGAGAAAGCGGCAACCTCCGGCCAGCAGTCTCCGGCGAAAATCCATCTTGCGATAACGCCCCGGTCTAACGTCGTTATATTCCGGCATCTTACGCACGGTTTCTTTAGAGTTCCTTGCTAGAAACCGGGAACAGATCGAAGGGGTCGCCCCGGGGGCAGCGCAGTGGCAAAGCCATCATTTGCAATTTCCACCGAACACGAGCCGGGCCATACGTCCCGGGCTCCAGACATTTACACCTTTCGTTCGGTTGGAAACGCGGAATCCGCGTGGCGCGAGCTGGAGGCCCGTGCGTCGGGCTGCCTCTACAACTCGTTCGACTGGCTTTCATCCTTTCAACGGACCATTGGCGAGCGAAACGGCGTTGCTCCGCTTTTCGTCATGGCGGCCGATGAACACGGTCCGGCTGCCGGCTTCGCGCTCGGCATGGAAAATCGGCGAGGCGTCCTCGTCGCCCGCCCCCTCGGCCACGGTTTCGGAAACCAGAACACAGGCCTTTGGCGGCCCGACGCTGTGGACAGGCAGACCGGGCGCTGCCTGCTTGACGCGATGAAGCTTGAAGCGGGGAAATCTGGCGCCGATTGTCTCGACCTGCGAAACATGGCCTGCGTTATCGACGGCAGGCCGAATCCTCTTCTAGCCGGAAATGAGCCGCAAAGCTTCGTACCCCTTTACGCAATGGCGCTGGAGGCCGAATTCGAGGCGCTTTACCGCAAATGCCGCAGTTCGTCGGCGAGGAAGAAGCTGAACGCCAAGGAACGAAAGCTTGGCGAAGCGCCGGGCTTCCGCGTCTTTCGCTCTCAAGACGGGCAAACGGCAGCGTATCTCCTTGATGCCATGATCGCCCAGCGAAGCGCGCGCGCGGCCTCCAGCGGTATTCCGAACGCTTTTGCAGGAACTGCGCCGCGTGATTTCCTTCTGTCGCTTCTGCTTGCTTCGATCGAAGACGGTTCGGATCGCTTCACCATTTACGCGCTTGAAGCGGAAGGAAGGGTTCGCGCGACCTATCTCGGCGGCGTGCATGGAAATTGCTACTACGCTTACGCCAACAGCATTGCCGAGGACGACTTCGCGAAATTCAGCCCCGGCGACGTTCTTCTGAAAACGCTTATTCGGGAAATGTGCGAGGCCGGAATGGAAAGGTTCGATTTCGGCGTCGGTGCGGAGCGTTACAAGGCCGCCTGGGCGCAAGCCGAACCGCTGTCGGACATCGTCATTGCGCTCACCACTCGCGGCCGGATTTATTCGGTGGCCGCAAACGCAAAAACCGCATTGAAGCGAACGATCCGCGAAGATCCCCACCTCTGGTCGCTTGTCCGCCGGGCCCGCGCCTTGCGTGCACGTTTGGCGTGACCGACCTCGATGCCCGTCGTCCCGACCCGCGTGTGCCGCGAAAGCCGGAAGCGGGCGCATCGGTCGCGGGTCGGCACGTTTTGCCAGGGCATGGGCAGATTCGGCGTCCAATGAATCTTCCGGTCAATTCACCATCTCGATCTCACTGGGTCGCCAGCTCTTGTCGAAGAAGCTCTGAAGCGGGCTGTAGAGCCTGAGCAAAATAAACCAGCCTTTGTCAGGGTCGGTCTGGATCCAGTTGCCGCGCGCCACGCCTTCCGGCTGCTCTGGGCCGAAGTAGACGGTCGTGGACCCGTCGTCGGCGGCTTCGGCGGCCGGTGAGGGGTAGCTCTGGCTGCCGGCGCGCGGGTACTTCTGCGCGGTCGCCAGCATCGAGCGGGTCTGGTTGTCGTATAGGGTGAACGACCAGAATGCCGCCGCCGGAATACCCTTCGGCAATGTCACCTTGTAGGTCCTGGCTCCGTCGAAATAGTTGCCGTTCGCATCCTTCATGGCCCCCAGATATTGCGAGCCCACATTGGTCAGCCTCATGACCATCGCCGGGGTGATGCCGGTTGCGATGTAGAAGAATGCGGTCCGCGCGCTCATCTGGCGATAGCCGGTCGGGGGAAAGGGCTTGGCGCCTTCGCGCGTGATCTCCGGCGGCGGGGTCTCGAAAAGGTAGCCGCCCGCGAAAAGCGGGTTCCACCACTGGGAGCCCTCGTAATAGTACACATCCGGATCGCGCGGGTCGAAACCGAGCGTGCGGCTCGTCGCATTCGCCAGTGCTATCGCTTCGGTCAGGATTTTTTTCATCCGCTCGTCCGGCGCGAAGTCCTTTCCCTTCCTGATGCCGATGGCGGCGATCGGCCCCATCAGTTCGGGATCGAGCGCAGTCGCCGGTTCGGCCTGCACCAGGTCGTTCAGCATCTCGTAATAGCTGTAGTCGCTCGGCGGGACGGTGTTGATCGCGAGCCCTGTGCCCTCATGGAAGACCGGAGCCTTGGGCTCGGCGTCCCGTCCCAGCATGACGCCGCCTTCCAGGAATCTTGCGATGGACATGCCCACCCCTCCGGGTGCATAGGGGTAGATCTTGGTCGTCGCCTTGATCTGCTCGACCACCGGGGCCGGATCGTCGTTTTCCAGAAAGGATCGGCCCAGCACCAGCACCCGGTTGGTCCTGGAATGGGCGACGTTGAATTCGCCTTGCGGCAGATAGCCGTCATAGCCGGGTCCAACGAGCAGATATTTGCCGCCTTCGCCGCGGTCCGGTCCCGGCCGGCCGAAATCCGTCACCCAGCGGAACCACATGTCGTCGATCGTGCCGAGGGCCCCTGGAGGCGTCTCCAGCACCATCGGCCCGTCCGACAGGTTGATGAATCCGAAATAGTAGACGGTATCCGCATTGGCGGTCAGGAAGATGGAACTTGCATCCATAAGCTTCGAAAAGAGAACGAGCTCATTGTCCTTGACGTTGGCTGTCGCGAGCCCCTGGCGGATCGCCTCGACGCTCACCCCCTGAAACGCATCGGTGAAAGCGCGAAAGGCATAGGTAAAGTCGAGGTTGTCGTAAATCGCGGCCGCGGTATCGGCGCTCGGTGTTCCGTCCTTGAAGTTGAGCGTGCCGATCCGAGTTTCGACGCTGTCGGGCGTGGAAATCGAGCGCAGCGTTTCCTCGGAGACTTGAGCCGAGGCGATGGGAGCGGCCGCGAGCGCGAACGCGGCGGCAAGGGCAACAGTCGATATACGCATTGTCGGTCGAACTCCATCCATTGATGAAAGAGAAGAGAAGAGAAGGGACGCGAGTCGGGCAGATCACGGCCTTCCCTGCAAAAATCAGTTCACCACCTCGATCTCGCCCGCTCGCCAGCTCTTGTCGAAGAAGCTCGGCAACGGGCTGTAGAGCCTGAGAATCGTGAACCAGCCCTTGTCGGGGTCCGTCTGAATCCAGTTGCCACGCGCCACGCCATTAGGCTGTTCCGGTCCGAAATAGACGGTGGTCGAGCCGTCGTCTGCGGCTTCTGCGGCCGGTGACGGGTAGCTCTGGCTGCCGGCTCGCGGATATTTCTGCGGCGTTTGCAGCATCGAGCGGGTCTGGTTGTCATAAAGGGTGAGAGACCAGAACGCGCGCGCCGGAATGTCCTTCGGCAGCGTCACCTTGTAGGTTTTCGCGCCGTCGAAGGGCTCACCTGTGGCGTCCAGAAAGCCCATGAGATACTGCGAGCCGACACCGGGAATACGCATGATCATGCCCGGCGAATCCAGCGTATAGGCGTAGTAGAAGGCCGTGCGGGAATCGAGCGTGCGCGCGCCGGTCGGCGGATAAGGCTTGAACATGCCGTCCTCGAAGGCCGGGGGTGGCGTCTCGAAAAATGCGCCGCCTTCGAACAGCATGTTGCCCCACTGTGAATCCGGATAATAAGCCCAGTCCGGGTGGGAAAGCGCAAAGCGCCAGTTGAGGGCCCGGCCCGTCGCGCTGCCGACGGCGGCCGCATCGGAAAGGATATTTCTCATCCGCTCGTCGGGCTTGAATTCCTTGCCGTGCGCGATGCCGATCGCCGCAAGCTGGCCCGCAAGCTCGATGTCGTAGCTCGTCGCCGGTTCGGCCTGCACGTTCTCGTTGATCATTTCAAAGAAGCCGAAGTCGCTCGACGGGATCGTGTTGAAGGCGAGATGGCTGCCTTCGATGAATTTCATCTCCGGAATTTTCGGCTCCCCGGCAAGCTTCACCTTGCCTTCCAGCGCCTCGGCGATGGAGGTGCCGTAGCTGCCGGGCGCGTAGGGGTAGATCTTCAGGTTCTTCTTGATGTTCTCGACGGCGGGTTTCGGATCGTTGCCACCTTCGATGAAGGCACGGGCGGCATAGAGCACGCGGCGGGTCCTGGAATGGGCGACGAAATATCCGCCCTCGGGCAGCGGCCCGTCGTAACCCGGTCCGACAAGCAGATATTTCCCGCCAAGGCCACGGTCGGGGCCCGGGCGACCGATGTCGATTACCCAGGAAAACCACATGTCATTGATGGTGCCGAGGCCTTGCGGAGGTTGTTCAAGCACCATCGGCCCATTCGAAAGGTCGATCACGCTCATATAGTAGACGGTGTCTGCATTCGCCGTCAGGAACAATGACTCCGAATCCATAAGTTCGGAGAAGATCACCGCGTCGTTGTCCTTCGCCCCGATACTCTCGATCCCCTTGGCGATCGCCAGCGCCGAAGCGCCGCGAAAGCTGTTGTTGTAAACGTTGAGGGCGCGGGTAAACGCCAGCGTGTCGAACACCTTCCGCGCGGTGTCCGCCGTCGGCGCGCCGTCGTTGAATTCCAGCGTGCCCGCGCGCGTCTCCACCTTGTCGGGTGCGCCGAGGGATTTCAGCGTTTCGGGAGAAACCTGGGCGCCCGCCGTAGTGGCGAAGGCGGCAGACAAAACCAACCCGGCAAGCCCGGAAAGATACGACATGACAAACACCTCAGCGAAAACACAGGATAGATTGAACTTACGTAGAGTTTTTTTATTTAGTAAGAAAATATATCGGCATCATCGGTTTCTAATGTCAAATATTTGATGCCATATTCTATAACTAATGAATATTTGAAATCTCTAATTGAAAGCGATTACCTGCACTCGCGTCCGCCTCGCGGCGAAACATGCCATCTATATGGATTCGGGGGCACGAACTTCCAGCCAATCGGCATGGAGCGAGGCGCGGCCGGTGTCGGTCAGGCCATCAATTCGAGGATTTGCGAAAGAAAGCTTCCAGGCCAGGCAGGCCCTGTTCCTGTTGGAAGAAATTCCGCGCGCGCGACAAAACCATTCTTCTATCGGTGGCCTCGTTTCCCGCGTCACGACATCCTTCATGGCAACCGCCGAAGCGGAAACCGGGCGGGCTTCAAGCCGCCATGTCGGAGGACCGGCCTCGACCGACCGCCGTTTCAGGGTCCGCGCTTTCCACCGTCACGGGCGCGCCGGTGTGTTCCTCAAGCATGTTAAGCGCGGCTTCCAGCTCCGGCCCTGCCGGAGAGCCGCCCGTCGCCACCACCACCTTGTCGGCCAGCGACAGGATCTGCGCGCTTATGAGGCTGTCGTCGATGAGTCCAAGGTCGAAAAACACCTGGTCGTAGGTGTGGTCGATCGCTTCCAGGACGAGGTCGAATCGGCCGTTTGTCGTCAGGTCGTCGTCGATTGCGCGTTGTCCGGATTCGATCACATGCGCGCGCGATGCGGGATCGCGGTAAATGACCCCGGCAAAGGAAGCGCTGCCGTCCAGAAGCTCCGCAAAACCAGGAACGGCCTGAGGGTCGTCCATGTCCGGCCGCACCTCAAGGAATAGCGGAAGTTTGCCTTCCTCCGCCGCCTGCCGGGCGAGGCGGAAGGTCACCGCTTGCGCCACTTCTTCGCTGTCCACGCTCAAAACCGCGACGCGTTTGAAGTTCTCTCTCCTTTTCCCCCCGTCGGCAATCGAAGCCGCCGGCGCATTCGCATGCAGCGCGGGCGCGACGGTCACATTGTGGGCAATCGTCTTTTCTGGCTCTATCGGCAGGTCGCTTCCGGCGATCGCACCTCCCGGATTTGCCACCGCGATCGCCCCATGCGCCGTTTGCCCGTCAGGCAAAGCCGAGGAAGCCCGCGTGGCGGCGAATGCGGAACGATGCTCCCGCCCCGCTTCGTTGAATTCCGGCCCGCCGTAGGAAATCCGGCTCAACGCCGCGCCTGAGAGAAATTCGCGCATGATCACCCATGCCGTTCCCAGGATGAAGGCGGCAATCGCCACAAGGATCGTCATCGGCAGCGCCTTGGGCCAGTAAGGCTCAAGCGGCACGGAGGCGCGGGAAATGACGCGCGCGTCGGCCGCGAGGAATTCGGCATTGCGCCGCGTGTCGGCCTCCCGGAAACGCTGCATCATCTGGTCGAGTTGCGTGGATTTCGTCGCAGCCTCGCGTTCGAGTTCGCGCAGCCTGGCCTGGTTTTCCGCGGACTTCGCGGCCTTCCCCTTCAGTTGATCCAGTTCCGCGGACAGCGAGGCGACCCGGCTGTCGGCGATCTTCGCATCGTTTTCGAGCCCGATCATAATCTTGCGGGCTTCCCCGCGAACCTGGCGGTCGAAATCGGCAAGCTGGGAATTGAGCGCACGTATGCGGGGGTGGTTTGGCAAAAGCGTCGTGGAAAGCTCGGCGATCTGCGACTGGAGCGCCACCTGGCGCTCGCGCAGCCGCTGGATAAGCTGGGAATTGAGAACATCGCTCGCGGTTTCCAGCGACCCTCCGGAATTCAGGAGTTCGCGGATCAGCCTCGCCTTGGCTTCCGCTTCCGTGCGCGCCGCGCGCGCTTCGGAAAGCTGGGTGCTCAGTTCGCCAAGCTGCTGCTGGCTCAGCGTCTGGTTATCGGCTCCGAGCAGAAGGTCGTTGTTGGCGCGGAAGGTTTCCACGCGTTCCTGCGCGGCGGTGACATCCTCCCTCAGCCGCTTGATCTGCGGCTCAAGGGCGGCCGCGGCAAACTCCGTCGATTGCCTTTTGGCGGCCGCCTGCAGGTCGAGGTATTCTTCCACGATCGAATTGGAGACCTTCGCCGCAAGTTCCGGGGCTTGCGACGAGAATTCCACCGCGATGACGCGGGATCCCTCCACCCGGTAGACCTTCAGGTTGTCGTAGTAAACCTCGAGAACCCGCTCTTCCGGCGAGGCGAACCCCCGATCTCGCTTGATGCCGAGCATCGAGAGAACGCCGGAGATGAGCCCGCCGCTCTCGGCCTCGAATTCCGGGATGGCGGCGAGGTCGAGCCGCTTGGCGACACGGCGGGAAAGATCGCGCGATGTCAGAAGCTGAACCTGGCTTGCCACGCCCTCCTCGTCGAGAAGCGCACGCTCTTCCTCCACCCCCCGCCCCTCGCCGGGATAGACCGCTTCGGAGCCCTCGATCAGTATCTTGGAATCCGCCTTGTAATACGACGGCGCAAGTTGCAACCCCACGAAGGTGAGTGCCGCACATCCCACCGTCAGCGGCGCAAGCCACTTCAGCGACCGGCGCAATGCACCGAGCAGGGCTGGAAGATCGAGTTCCACCCGTTCGTCCGCCATGGATGGATGCGGCTGGTTCATTGCGGAAACTCCGATAACCTCTCGCCAACCATCATTACCGGTTATGGTAAGCGGAGAGTTAATGGCGCTCGCAAAACGACTGGCACGCCCAAGTTCAATGCGCAGGCTCAAGTGTCGTTTCGTAATCTTCGCAGTTCATATGAATGGGATTTATTCACTGCACGTTAACCATGCTCGTAAAAATACTGGGCGCGTTCGTTCAGGAGTCGATCATGGTTGCCCGTCTCATTCTCATAGCCGGTCTTGCGTTCGCGCTTACCGCCTGCAGCGGCTATCGCCAGCCGCCGACGGCATTCCATGAGGTCCTGACCCAGCCTTACCGGCTCGACTCCAGTGACGGACTGCGCATCATCGTTTTCGGCCAGGAAGACCTTTCCAACACCTATACGGTAGACCAGGCGGGCTATATCGCCATGCCCCTGATCGGCGATGTCCCGGCGCGCGGAATGACGGTCAAGGAACTGGCGAACGACATCGAAAAGCGGTTAAGAAACGGGTACTTGCGCGACCCTGACGTCTCTGTCGAAGTCGCTACCTACAGACCGATCTTCGTCATGGGCGAGGTTTCGAACTCCGGTCAGTACCCCTATGTCGCGGGCATGACCGTGCAGAACGCGGTGGCGACCGCCGGCGGTTTCACCGCCCGTGGCGAACAGGGCACGGTGGACGTCACCCGCCAGATCAACGGCGAGATCATTTCCGGGCGCGTCCCGATCACCGACCCGATCCGCCCCGGCGACACGATCCACGTACGCGAGCGCTTCTTCTGATTCCCCTTCCCTCCGGTTAACCGGAAACTCATTCCTCCCTGCTAGGACATCGTTGTTCGAGACGGCCAAAGAACGCCGTCCGGCTGAGATCGGCTCGCCGCCGGGCATTTGCGCCCGTCTGCAAGAAGGCCGGTCTCGTTCAGGGTATTCGGCTCAATCCACGTTCGTGCGAATGCGGGTTGGCCCGGACGTCAGACAGGGGAGCATGGGATGTCGCCCGCACCACTGCGGATCGTGCACATCGTAAGGGCACCGATCGGCGGTATCTTCCGCCATATTTCCGACCTGGCGCTTGCCCAGACGCGCGACGGCCATCACGTCGGCGTCGTTTGCGATGCTTCCAGCGGAGGCGCGTTCGAGGATCGCGCCATCGCCGATCTCGCACCGCGGCTTGCCCTTGGCGTCAGGCGTTTTGCGATGCGCCGGGCCGTGGGGCCGGGCGATCTTTTCGCCGCTTTCGGCATTTACCGGCAAATTCGGGAGTTGAAACCCGACATTCTGCACGGTCACGGGGCCAAGGGCGGCTTCTTTGCGCGCGCCGTCGGCACGATGTTTCGCCTTCGCGGCCACAAGGTCACGCGCATTTACTGCCCCCACGGCGGAAGCCTCCACTTCGATCCCACCCGGTGGGACGGGCGCATCTACTTCCTCCTAGAACGGCTTCAGCAGGTGGTGACCGACGGTATCGTCTTCGTCTCCGATTACGAAAACGCCGCCTATGAAGCCAAGGTCGCCACTCCGAAGGTGCCGGCCCGCGTTGTCTACAACGGCCTCGCCCCGCATGAATTCGCGCCCGTCGAAGTTGACGGGGATGCAGCGGACTTCCTGTTCATCGGCATGCTGCGCGACCTGAAAGGGCCGGATCTTTTCATCCGCGCCTTGCACAATCTCACGCTCGCCCATGGGCTCACGCCGACGGCGACGATTGCCGGCGAAGGTGAGGAGCGGGCGAAATACGAGCGTATGGTTGCGGATTTCGGGCTTGAGAGCCGCGTCCGCTTCGCCGGTTCCCTTCCTGCGCGGGAAGCGTTTCGCAAGGCACGTTGCGTCGTCGTTCCCTCGCGGGCGGAAGCTATGCCCTACATCGTGCTTGAAGCCGTTGCCGCCGAAATGCCGTTGATCGCGACCCGGGTCGGAGGCGTACCGGAGATTTTCGGGCGTTTCGCGGATCGTCTGGTGGAACCGGGCGATCCGGCCGCACTTACCGCCGCGATGGTCGCCGCCTGTGTGGAGCCGGAGAAAATGCGCCGTTTCGCGGTCACGCTGCGAAAGGGGCTGGCGGAAAGCTTCAACATCGACCTGATGAACGACCGCATCACCTCGCTCTACCTCGGCGTGCGCAACGGTTCGCCGGCCGGACTGCCGCCCGCCGGCGCCGGTAGCATTCCACACCTGACACCGTCCGAAATGCTCGCGCGCACCGGCGAGGCCCCTTCCAGCCGTCAATTCGACTGAACTCTCGGGAGCGAAGATGTTCGACAACGATGCTTCGGGAAATCTGGTCAAGAAGTTCGACCTGCACGAGGTCAGCACCGATCCACACTATCCGGAGGGCTTCAGGCAGGACGAGCTTGAAGACCATCGCCTGCCACCGCGCGCGGCCGAAATCGCCCGTACATTGCAAACGTCGACGATCTCTCCGTCCGTGCTCGGCGGGTCGTTGCGCCTGATCGACCTTGTAATCGTCGGCGGGCTTGGCCTTGCAACCCTTCATTCTGCCGTTCCGGGGCTCTCCTCGGTGGGATGGATGCACATCGTCCCGCTGATTGCGGCAATCGTGCTTTCGGCGGCCTTCTTCCAGGCGGCGGATTGCTACCAGATCCCGGTCATGCGCACGGTCTTGCCTCAAGTCGGGCGCACGCTGATCGCATGGTCGATGGTTTTCGCCGTGTTCCTCATCGCCGGTACGTTCTTGAAGCCGCTTCAGGCATTGCCGAATGCCTGGTTCGGGTTGTGGTATGCGTTCGCATTGATCGCATTGACGCTTTCACGCACGGTACTTTCCGTTTTCGTGCGCGGCTGGACGAAAAAGGGCCGGCTGGAACGCCGCGCGATCATCGTCGGCGGCGGAGAGGCGGCGGCCGACCTTATCCACGAGATCGAGGCCCAGTCGGACAACGACATCCGCATCTGCGGGATATTCGACGATCGGGGCGATGATCGTTCTCCTCCGCTCGTTGCCGGGTACCCGAAGCTCGGCACCATCAAGGATCTTGTGAACTTCGCCCGTATCGCGCGCATCGACATGCTCATCGTCACAATTCCGCTGCGCGCGGAAAAGCGTCTGGTGGAGTTTCTCCAGAAGCTCTGGGTGCTTCCCGTCGATATCCGCCTGTCGGCCCATACCGACAAGGTGCGCTTTCGCGAGCGCGCATCCTCCTTCATCGGCACGGTTCCCTTCGTCGACGTGGTTGAAAAGCCGATCGCCGATTGGGACGCGATTTCGAAGCGCGTATTCGACCTTCTTTTTTCCGCTCTTCTGCTGGCCGTCCTGTCCCCGGTCATGCTTGCGGTCGCGGCTGCCATCCGTCTTGACAGCAAGGGGCCGGTGCTTTTTCGCCAAAAGCGCTACGGCTTCAACAATGAAGTCATCAACGTCTTGAAATTCCGCTCCATGTACCAAGACATGGCGGACCCGGCGGCAAGGAAGGTCGTGACAAAAAACGATCCACGCGTCACCCCTGTCGGGCGCTTTATCCGCAAGACCTCGCTCGACGAGCTGCCGCAGCTCTTCAACGTGCTGCGGGGCGAGCTTTCGCTCGTCGGCCCGCGCCCGCATGCCGTCAACGCTCACACCAACGAGCGTCTTTGGGAACAGGTCGTCGACGGTTATTACGCCCGTCACAAGGTCCGCCCCGGCGTGACCGGCTGGGCGCAGATCAACGGCTGGCGTGGCGAGGTAGATACGCCCGAGAAGATCCAGAAGCGCGTGGAGTTCGACGTTTACTACATCGAGAACTGGTCGGTGCTGTTCGACCTATACATTCTGCTTCGCACCCCCTTCGCCCTGCTCAATACGGAAAACGCCTATTGAGCACGTTCAGCGCCCCGGCGCCCCCCTTCACACACACTTTTCGTTCTCCAGTCAGGCCCACGGCCGCCGGCCTGTCTCTGGCCTCCCTTTGGGTTGCGGTATTCCTCGGCGGCTTCGTGATCCGCGAGCCAGCCCCGTATGAGCTTTTCATGCTGGTGCTCGTCAGCGTCTGGGCCTTCTTCGGGCTCAAGCTTTCATCCGGCATCGGGCCGATGGTCGTCTGCTACCTGGTCTATATCGCCGGCGGCCTGCTTTCGGTCACGGTCGCGGGCAATATCGGCCAGGCGGCCATGTATATCGCCGTCAGCGGCTTTCTGGTGATCACCGCAATCTTCTACGCCGCCGTCGTGGCGGAGGACCCACGGCGCCTGAACGTTATCCGCAGCGCCTATGTGGCAAGCAGCGCCTTGGTCGGCGGCATCGGCATTCTGGGCTATTTCGGCCTCATTCCGGGAGCGGAGCTTTTCACACTTTACGACCGGGCGAAGGGAACCTTCGAGGACCCGAACGTCTTCGGGCCGTTCCTCGTGCTTCCGGCGGCCTTTCTCATTCGCGATATCCTCACCCGTCCCTTGCGGGAATGCCTTGGCGCGATTGCGCTTACAGCGCTTCTGGTGCTGGCGATCTTCCTGTCCTTCTCGCGCGCGGCATGGGGACTTCTCGCCTTTGCCGGGCTTGGCCTCTATCTTCTGGTCTTCATCGGGGAAAAAAGCATTTCACGGCGGGCGAGGCTCGTCGGCCTTGCGATCGCCGGCACCGCTTTCCTGATCGCGCTTCTCGCCGTTGCTCTGTCTTTCGACACGGTCTCGTCGCTGTTTGAAGAGCGTGCCCGGCTGGTGCAGGACTATGACGCCTCCCGCCTTGGCCGTTTCGCGCGTCACGCCGCCGGTTTTGAAATGATCATGGACAAGCCGCTTGGCCTTGGCGCGCTGGAGTTTCGCAACTTCTTCCCCGAGGACGAGCACAACTCCTACCTAAAGGCGTTTACGAGCTACGGCTGGCTCGGCGGCTTTTCGTACCTGATCCTGATGGTGTGGACACTTGCGCGCCTGTTTCCGTTGGTCTTCCAGACGCGCGAATGGCAACCTTTCGCGCAGTGCATTTTCGTCGTCTTTTTCGGCCATGCCTTGATTGCCGTCGTCATCGATACGGACCACTGGCGGCATATGTACATGCTGGTGGGCCTCGCCTGGGGCCTCATCGCGGCGGAATCCGACGTGCTGCGCCGTCTGCGCGCCAGAGCATGTCCCCCAAAAGTGTGAACCGGTTTTGGGACAAGGACATGCGAAATATTAAATACATAGAGCGCGTCCGGCGCGTCCGATTAAACGAGACGCGCTCTAACAGCTGTGGAAGGGAAAAAGAATATCCACCGCCGTTTCAAGGCCCCTTGCGCGCGCGTCATGAAGCGGATAGGTAGAGATCACCGTTTCCTGACGGGCAGTAGCGCAGCCTGGTAGCGCACTTCACTGGGGGTGAAGGGGTCGTCGGTTCAAATCCGGCCTGCCCGACCATTTCTCGAAAAAATCGTCATTCCTGCCTTCTCGCGTAAATACACGCGGGTTTTCCTTATTTCGTCTAAAATAGTCCTTGTTCCGGCTGCTCGTCCGAGAAACGGGCACGGCGCGGGGATAATGCGATGGCAAAGCGTTTTTCGGGCAAGGTGTCAATCGTAACGGGTGCCGGCAGCGGGATCGGGCTCGCCACCGCAGGGCGTCTTGCGGCGGAAGGCGCGGTCGTCGTCGCCGCCGTTTTCGACCGAAATCAGCTCTCATCCGTCGGCAGATTCGACGGTCAGCTGCTGGACGTGCGGAGCGAGGCCGATTGGGACCGCGTCCTGGCGCAAACCGAAACGGCGCACGGCGGACTTGATATTCTGGTTAACAACGCAGGCGTGCACCGCGTCGCCAGTGCGGAGGATACCACTCGCGAACTCTGGGATTTCATCAGCGAGACTAATCTCTACGGCACATTTTTGGGCTGCCGCAAGGCGATCCCCCTTCTCCGTCGGCGCGGCGGCGGCGTGATCGTCAACCTCGCCTCCTTCGCAGCAATTCGCGGCGTGCCCAGGCAAGTGGCCTACGCGACGTCCAAAGGCGGCATACTGGCGATGACGCTTGCGCTGGCCGTCGATCATGTCCATGAAAACATTCGGGTGAACTGCGTCTGTCCGGGCGCGACCGGCACGCCCATCATCGACGCTCTCGTTGCCACAAGCGATAACCCCGACCGGTTTCGCGCGGAGCTTGCGGCGCGCTCGCCCATGGGCGCAATGGCAACGCCCGAGGAAGTCGCCGCCACCATCGCGTTCCTTGTCAGTGACGACGCCTCGCATATCACCGGAATCGCGCTTCCCGTAGATGGCGGTCGAAGCGGCAGGTGATCCACCATTTAGATTTGGGTGCTTTTCAGGAGCTGTTTTAAAGGATTGCGGCGGGATTGTATGTGCGATGAACCGCCGCTTCAGCGTCGCCCCCCTTACCGCGCCTGATCGAGAATGCGCTTGCACTCCAGAAGTTCGAAAAGCGTGGCCTGCATGCGACGTATGTCGTCTTTTGAAAGCTGACCGCCGGCCTGAGGCTCGGAGCGTTCGCGCCAGAGACGGTCCATAAAGCGCAGGCCCCCGCGCTGGCCGCCTTCGTCATCGCCGACGAGGACATCGCGCGGCGCAGGTTCCTGGTCGTCTTCCCCACCCGGCTCGGCGGTGCGGGGCTCCCCGCTCTCATCCTCCGTTTCGCCGGCCCCGGCGGCCTGCCGTGCCCGCGGCGAACGGTAGGCACGGTCGTCGTCGGGCGCCTCGTAACGTCCGGCGCCTTCACCACCGCCCCCGCCTGCCGGCGCGACGGCTGCCACAGGCACCGCGATCGCGTCTTCACGCCAGATCTGCATGACGAACCGCGGCCCCTGTTCCTTCAGGATCCGTTGCACGCCCTTGATCGTGTAGCCTTCGTTGTAGAGAAGGTGGCGGATACCGCGCAGGAGCTCGACATCGTCAGGCCGGTAATACCGCCTGCCGCCGCCGCGCTTCAGCGGCTTGATCTGTGAAAATCGCGTTTCCCAGAACCGCAGGACATGCTGCGGCAGGTCGAGCGAATCCGCCACTTCGCTGATGGTACGGAATGCGTCGGGGCTTTTGTCCGTGCTCACCGGTAGATGTCAGCCTTGTGGGTCACCCTGTCGGGACGGTTTCAGGAAATGCCGGCTTTGCTTTCGCTGGACGAGCGAACGGTCAGTCCGCCACACCCACGTAGGACAAGGCCTCGTTGATGCGCTGTTTCAGCACGTTTGATGGTTTGAAAACCATGACCCGGCGCGGTGAAATCGGCACTTCTTCGCCGGTTTTCGGATTGCGCCCGATCCTTTCCCCCTTGGACCGGACGACGAAAGACCCGAATGAGGAAAGTTTCACCGCTTCGCCCGTCACCAGGCAATCCGCAATTTCCGACAGGACGCTTTCCACGAGTTCAGCGGATTCGGATCGCGATAGCCCCACCTTCTGGTAGACCGCTTCGCAGAGATCCGCGCGAGTAACCGTCTTACCGCCCATGGCCCCTCCTTGGCCAGGATCAAAGATCTGGCTTTTATATGACACAAGTCTTTGAAGTTGCGAATTACGGTATTGGTTCAGAGGGATACGGTCAACAGCTTCCAGCGGACGTTGTGCGAAAAATGGAAAAAACTCGCCTCCAGTGGCTCTTTTACCAGCGAAGCATCACCGATCCCCAGGTAAAGCCGCCTCCCATCGCCTCCAGAAGCACCGTCTGGCCCCGTTTGATGCGCCCGTCGCGCACCGCCGCGTCAAGCGCAAGCGGAATGGACGCGGCGGAGGTGTTTCCGTGCTCGTCGACCGTCACCACCACCTTTTCGGGCGCGATGCCGAGCTTCTTGGCGCTCGCGTCGATGATGCGCCGGTTCGCCTGGTGCGGCACGAACCAGTCGAGGTTATCCGCAGAAATGCCCGTATCGTCGAAAGCGTCCTCGATCACGTCGGTAATCATGGAGACCGCGTGCTTGAAGACCTCGCGCCCTTCCATCTTCAGCGTGCCGACGGTCTGCGTCGAGGAAGGGCCACCATCCACGTAAAGCTTTTCCTTGTGCCGCCCGTCGGAGCGCAGGTGCGACGATAGAATACCCCGGTCGAAAGCCGTCCCCTCGCCTTCCTGTCCTTCAAGCACGACAGCGCCTGCCCCGTCTCCGAAGAGCACGCAGGTCGTGCGGTCGTTCCAGTCGAGGATACGCGAGAAGGTCTCCGCGCCGATCACCAGCACCCGCCGGGCGAGGCCGCCGCGGATATAGGCGTCCGCGGTCGCCATGGCATAGACGAAGCCCGAACAGACCGCGTGAACGTCGAAGGCGAAACCCGCCGTGATGCCGAGCTTTGCCTGCACCGTGACGGAGGATGCGGGAAAGGTGTTGTCCGGCGTCGCGGTTGCAAGGATGATGAGGTCGATGCTTTCGGGCGCCACGCCCGCCGCTTCCAGCGCCCTTTTCGCCGCTTCTACCGCCAGGTCCGACGTCATCTCGCCCTCGGCCGCGATATGGCGGGCCTTGATGCCCGTTCGCTGGACGATCCATTCGTCCGACGTGTCGACCATCTTTGCCAAGTCTTCATTTGTGAGCCGTTTTGCGGGCAGGTAGCTTCCCGTGCCCAGAACCACCGATCGCGTTACCGTCACTTCACACCTTCCGTCGCGCCGGCAAAACGGCCGCGATGATAATGCACGAGATCCTGTGAGATCTTGTCCAGCAGTTTGTTACGCTGCATTTCATATGCAAGTTCGACGGCGGCGGCGAAGCCTTCGGCATCCGTCCCTCCGTGGCTCTTGATGACGATGCCGTTGAGGCCGAGGAACACGCCGCCGTTCACCTTGCGCGGGTCCATCCTGTCGCGCAGCCGGTCGAATGCGCTTTTCGCCAGTATATAACCCAGTTTCGCCAGAAATGTGCGCTTCATCGCGGAGCGAAGGTATTCGCCGATCTGCTTGGCTGTGCCTTCCGCCGTCTTGAGCGCGATGTTGCCGGCGAAGCCTTCGGTCACCACCACGTCGACTGTGCCCTTGCCGAGGTCGTCGCCTTCCACGAAGCCGGCATAATCGAGCGAAGGAAGCCCCGCATCGCGCAGGAGCCGCCCGGCCGTCCGCACTTCTTCGAGGCCTTTCACCTCTTCCACGCCGATGTTCAGGAGCCCGACGCTCGGCCTCTCGATGCTGAAGAGCGCACGTGCCATCGCGCCGCCGAGAATGGAGAAATCGATCAGCTGCTGGGCATCCGCGCCGATCGTCGCGCCCACGTCGAGGACGATGGATTCGCCACGCATCGTCGGCCAGATTGCGGCGATTGCCGGGCGCTCGATATTCGCCATCGTCCTGAGGCAGAATTTCGACATGGCCATCAGCGCGCCGGTGTTGCCGGCGGAAACGGCCACATGCGCCTCGCCGGTCTTCACCGCCTCCAGAGAGCGCCACATGCTGGATTTCCAGCGCCCCTGGCGCAGTGCCTGGCTCGGCTTTGCGTCCATGGCGACGGCAATGTCGCAATGGTGGAAGGTCGAAGCCGCCTTCAGTGCGGGATAACGCTCAAGGATCGGCAGGACGATCTTTTCGTTGCCATAAATGGCAAATCTTGCGTTCGGCCGCCGTTCCAGCGCGATTGCCGCTCCCGGAATGACGACATCGGCGCCATTGTCTCCACCCATGGCGTCGAGCGATATCGTAATGGTATCCGCCATATATCGTGTCTTGCCGTTCGGCCTTTCCTCTTCGCGCGCCACCGCGCGGGGCAGCCACTTTTCGGTGCTCCAGCGCCGATCGGCAGAGCGATCAAAACCAGCGCCCCGGGGTCCAACTGCCCTTACTTTTTCTTCAGTGCAGCTTGATTGATTCTCGCAGACTCGGGCAACGTCCTAAACTCCGGACGCCCGCGAAGGCGCACCGGGAAGCCGGAACATACCCGTTTCGCAAGCGGAGACAACCGGATTCTGTTCGCTCGAAATTCTAATCCGGCATGCCCGTCTTGTCCTTGAGCGCCTGCAGCGCGGCGAAGGGCGAAGGCGGCCGTTCGTCTTTCCCCTCGTCGCCTCCCGCCCGTGCCACGATCCCGTCGGGCGATCCCGCGCCACTGGCTCTCGGGAAGGGGTCGAGCATCAGCGCGAACTGTTCGCAGGCCACCGCGCCAAGGTCGATCGACCCGCCAATGATCGCCTCCGGCGGATCGTCCCTTTCGAAGTCGACGTCGATTTCGGCATCCTCCACGCGCGGGACTGCGCGCGCCGCTTCCTCCTCCGGCAGGAAGCGCACCTGAAATGTTTCGTCGATCTCCTGCGTCACCGGTTCAAGCGTGACGACACATTCCTGCACGGCCGTGGCCCGCAGTTGGCCTTTCACGGCCACTCCGGTTTTTCGCCATGGCCTCAGTTCCATTTCGACATCGAACGACGGCAGCTCCACAAGGCCGTATGCGGCGACCATAGCGGCGCTTTCTTCCTCGCTCAGGCGAATGCTGGCGGTTTCGGGCTTGTCGCCGATACGGGTGACGTCCCGCACACGCGAGACGGGAGGAGTAAATTCCGGCATGGTTCTTTTCTTTATGCGGTAAAGGCGGTCTCGTCGATCCAGGCGATATCGCCTGAAAGCAGGCTGTCGAGCGGTTGCTTTTTCAGGTTTTCCGTCGTCGCCCCCATATAAGCGGCAATCGCGCTTGCCGCCACCGGATCTCCGTCCTCGGGAAAGATGTTACGGTCGATCGCGCGCGTCAGCGCCTCATGGTCTCCCATCTCGATCGCCTCGGTGTAAACCCCCGCGCGCCCATAGAACATTTCGGCCATCTTCTTGATCTTCTTCGGCACGATCACGTCGCCCACGCCCAGTTCGCGCAAGTTCCGGTCCATATCCTTGAAGAAAAGGTCGAACACCTCCTGGGAAAAGGCGGCCGCTTTTTCCTCCTTTTCCTTGCCGAGACGATAGAAAACAAGGATCGCATGCAGCACGACAAGGTCGTAGCGCCCGTCGATCGTGTCCGGCACGCGCAAGACTTCGTAGAAATGCGGCCGGCGCGCCTGTTCCACGATCTTGTTGTAAACCTCATAGACCGATGGATTCTCGCGCTTGCGGAAAAATCCGAACACCATTTCACGCCTCACTCCGACCACAGTTGCCAAGTGGCCTATCGCAGGTTAGGGAGTTTGCCAAGAACGGCGAAGGCAGACGGCACAGGGTGATTACAGATGAAGTCATGGCTACGCGGCGCGGTTCTGGCAAGCGCGCTCGCTCTTCCTCTCGGCGGATGTTTTACCACGACACTGACTCATGGTCATGTCATCTCGCCGGATACGGTTCAGGACGTACAGATCGGCTCCAGCCGCGAGCAGGTCGAACTGGTGCTCGGTTCCCCGTCGACCACGTCGCGCCTTAACGGCGATGCCTATTATTACATTTCTCAGATCACGGAGACGACCGCCTTTCTGCCCCCGAAAGTGGTGGAGCAGCGCGTGGTCGCGGTTTATTTCGACGATGACGGCTTCGTGCGCGATGTCGGCTTCTACAGCCTGGAAGACGGCAAGGTCGTCGACATCCTGACCCGCAAGACGCGCACGGGCGGCGAGGATTACGGCTTCCTGACGCAGATCCTGAGGGGCGCTCAGAACCCGACGCTCGGCCTTTAATCCGCTCTGTCTGTAATCGGGACGGTTGAACCAACGAAAAACCCCTCGCGAGGATCTCGCGAGGGGTGTTTTTTCATCTTCCGTACGATCAGTGCGCCAGCACCGCGAGCAGCAGAAGCGCCACGATATTGGTGATCTTGATCATCGGGTTCACGGCGGGCCCCGCCGTATCCTTGTAAGGATCGCCGACGGTATCGCCGGTCACCGAGGCCTTGTGCGCTTCCGACCCCTTCTCGTGGCGCGTTCCGTCCTTGTCGACGAAACCGTCCTCGAAAGATTTCTTGGCGTTGTCCCAGGCGCCGCCGCCCGCCGTCATGGAAATGGCGACGAAGAGCCCGGTCACGATCACGCCGAGCAGCATCGCGCCAAGGGCGGCAAAGCCGTTGTCCTTGCCCGCAATCGCCGCGATGACGAAATAGACCACGATGGGCGAGAGCACCGGCAGGAGCGAGGGCACGATCATCTCGCGGATCGCCGCCTTGGTCAGCATGTCGACTGCCCGCCCGTAATCCGGCTTTTCGGTTCCCTCCATGATGCCGGGTTTTTCGCGGAACTGGCGGCGCACTTCCTGCACCACCGCGCTGCCCGCGCGCCCGACCGCCGTCATGGAAAGCCCGCCGAAGAGGTAGGGCAAAAGGCCGCCGAACAGGAGGCCGACGACGACATAGGGGTTCGACAGCGAGAAATCCACCTGGACGCCATCGAAGAAGCCGCCGGTTCCCGCCTGCTGTTCGGCGAAGAACTTGAGATCCGACGTATAGGCCGCGAAGAGAACCAGCGCTCCGAGGCCGGCGGAGCCGATGGCATAGCCCTTGGTCACCGCCTTGGTGGTGTTGCCCACCGCGTCGAGCGCATCCGTCGTGGAGCGCACCTCGTCGGGCAGGCCCGCCATTTCGGCGATGCCGCCTGCATTGTCCGTCACCGGACCGAATGCGTCGAGCGCAACCACCATGCCGGCGAGCGCCAGCATCGTCGTCACCGCGATGGCGATGCCGAAAAGACCCGCGATATTGAAGGAGAACAATATGCCCGCGATGATGATGATCGCCGGCAGCGCGGTTGCCTCCAGCGAGACGGCAAGCCCCTGGATCACGTTCGTGCCGTGGCCCGTCACCGAGGCTTGGGCGATGGAGCGCACCGGGCGGTAGTCCGTGCCGGTGTAATATTCCGTCACCCAGATGATGAGGCCGGTCACGACGAGCCCCACAAGGCCGCACAGGAACAGCCCAAATCCGGTGAAGCTGCCGGCAACGGCGCTGGAGTACTCGGTCCCCAGGCCGAGCCACAGCGCGATGACGGCGAACAGCGCCACCGCGGAGAGCACGGCGGTTGCCACGAAACCCTTGTAGAGAGCGCCCATGATCGAGTTGTTGGCGCCGAGCTTCACGAAGAACGTGCCGATGATCGAGGTCACCACGCAGGCCGCGCCGATGACGAGCGGAAGCAGCATCAGGTCGATCGCGGCCCCGCCGGTGAAGAAGATCGAGGCGAGCACCATGGTCGCGACCACGGTCACCGCATAGGTCTCGAACAGGTCGGCGGCCATGCCGGCGCAATCGCCGACGTTGTCGCCCACGTTGTCGGCGATTGTCGCCGGGTTGCGCGGATCGTCCTCGGGAATGCCGGCTTCCACCTTGCCCACAAGATCGCCGCCGACGTCCGCACCCTTGGTGAAGATGCCGCCGCCGAGACGCGCGAAGATCGAGATCAGCGAGGCGCCGAAGCCGAGCGCCACCAGCGCGTCGATCACCACGCGGTCGGTTGGCGCGTAGCCGGCGAATTGCGTGAGGATCATGAAGTAGACGGCAACGCCAAGAAGCGCGAGACCGGCAACAAGCATCCCCGTCACCGCGCCGGATTTGAAGGCGATCTCAAGGCCCGCGGCAAGAGACTGGCTCGCCGCTTGCGCGGTCCGCACGTTCGCGCGTACGGAGACGAGCATGCCGATGAAGCCCGCTGCGGCGGAAAGCACCGCGCCGATGGCGAAGCCGATTGCAACGGGGAGCCCCAGGAGAAACACACCGATGACGAAGATGACGACGCCGACGACGGCGATCGTCGAATATTGGCGGGTGAGGTACGCCTGCGCGCCTTCCTGAATGGCGCCGGCGATTTCCTGCATCCGTTCATTGCCTGCGTCCGACGCCATGACGGACCGGATGGCCCATATGCCGTAGGCGACGGACAACAACCCACATAATACGACTAATACGAGCTCTGTCATAAGCTCCCCCCTACAAGGATGATTCCGGACGGCGAATTGTTTTTGTCTTTGTCGCCGGTGCGGAAACGGTATCCGGCCTGCGTCAGCCGTCAAGCTGGACTTTCGAGTGGGAGGAACTAACGTTGGGAAACAGTGCTAGGAAGCAACAGCTTTTCTTTCGCCCGTCACCAGCCAGACAAGCAGGACAACGCAAAGCGCCGTGAAGGGGAAGACAAGCAGGTTCACGCTGCCCCAGCCGAAGGTGTGCAGCAGCTTCCCGGAAGAAAAAGACGCTGCTGCGACAAAGCCGAAGACCAGAAAGTCGTTAACGGCCTGAACGCGCGTGCGCTCCTCGTGGCGGTAAGTGTCGGTCAGCATCGAGGTCGCGCCGATGAAGGCGAAATTCCAGCCGAGGCCTAGCAGGACGAGCGCTGCCCAGAAATTCGCGACGTCAAGGCCCGAAAGCGCTACGGCCGAACACCCTGCAAGCAGCAAAAGGCCAAGCGCGACGGTACGCTCCTTGCCGATTCGCGAAATCAGGTTGCCGGTGAAGAAGCTCGGACCGAACATCGCCAATACGTGCCACTGGATGGCAAGCGCCGCATCCGTCTCGCTCAACCCGCAGCCGATCATGGCAAGGGGTGTCGCCGTCATGACGAGGCTCATCAGCGCGTAGGTGGTGATCGCGCAGGCCGCCGCAACGAGGAAGCGTCGCTGCGCCACGATCTCGCCGAGCGGGCGGCCCTTCGCTTTCGTCTCGCCGCGAACGGGCTTCGGAATGCGCAGGAACGAAAGGACGGTGAATGAGACGAGCGCAAGCCCGCCTTGCGCCAGATAGGTTCCGGCAAAAAGGATCGGCGAGAAAAGATCCTTGGTCCAGATCACGGTCTGCGGGCCTACGATGCCGGCCAGCACGCCGCCCGCCAGAACCCAGGAAATCGCCTTCGGCTTGAAGCCCTCGCTCGCCGTATCGGCGGCTGCGAAGCGGAACTGCTGTACGAAGGCGCCGACGAAGCCGGTGCAGAGCACCGCAAGGCAAAACAGCCAGAAATCGGCCTTAAAGACCGCATAGGCCGCGACTATCGAGGCTGACGCGCCGAAAAGCGATGCCCCCATGAAGCCGGCGCGCCGCCCGAAGCGGTGCATGATCGCGCCCGCCGGCAGCGTGCCGAAGGCCGTGCCCAGCACGAAGCAGGAAACGGGCAGCGTCGCCAGCGACTTGTCGGAGCCGAGCAGGCTCGCCCCGACCAGCGATCCGGTGGCGATGACGATGGAAGCCGCCGCCCCACCCAGCGCCTGCGCGACCGCCAGCAGCATGGCGTTTCGTTTCGCCAGCCTGTCGTCGATGAAAGCCGTTGCGGAGGGGATCGCCGTCATTGCCGTCCTCAAACGAATTTCAGGCCGGGCACCTTCGGCACCCGACCCTCGAAAGCCATTTGTTTAAAGGGCTTGCAACTACTTGGCCAGCAGGAAGTCCATGAAACGAGTTACCGGCGTGAAAGCGATCGCTCATCCTCTCCGTCGTCATTCCGGCCCGCGTGCGCCAAGCGCATCGCGAAAGCGTACGGTTGCTTAAAAGAATTGTTTCTTGGCAATAGGCGGCCGCGCGGAGAATATAAGCCAAACGATTGGCGCTCGGCAGAACAGAACGGTCCGCATAATAAAACGTGAGATACCTGAAATTTAACAGCCGAACTGATGATGACTTTCTATAATTTTGACAGGATATGCGATAATGCAAAACACGTTTTGGAAAAATCTCTTGATAGTGGCGGCGCTGACCGCGCTTCCGAATACAGCAACGAGCGAAACGGACCCAATTACTAATTCAAAGCTGCAGTTGGGTGTGACATTTGTCCGCGTACAATCGAATGGATGCGTCGCATCGCTATGGGCTAGTGGCCGGTTCTCCGACGACTGGATCATACGTGCTGCGGAAGGACATATCAGCGGGAATATTGAAAAACCACAAATTACCACACCACTTATGATAGCGGTTGCGCGAAACAAGATCGACGATCTCGATACCATTTTAGACCGCGGCGGAGATCCTGACGCTACGAATGGGGTGGGTTGCAGTGCGCTGTTATGGTCCATATCGATGGGGCGCGAAGAGATATTCGACCGACTGATAGAGGCTGGCGCGGATGTGTCTCAACCCGACGCCGCAGGGCGAACGCCGTTGATGGTCGCTGCGAAAAAAGGATCGGTGCGCATGGCCGAGGAGTTAATACGACTCGGCGCCGATGTGAATAAAAGCCAAAATGGGGGAATTAATGAGGTTGGAGAGACAGCACTGATGAAAGCGGCGTGGCGGCCTCAAAACGCCGCTATGCTGGAGCTTCTTGTTGGGAAAGGCGCCGACCCGAATGCCACTAATAAACATGGAAAAACTGCACTGATGATGGCAGCTATTGCCGGCAATCTTGAGAACGCTCGGTTTCTTGTCGAAAGCGGCGCTGAGGTATCGAAAAGCTCGAACGATGGATCGACCGCGATCGATTATGCAAAAAGTTCTATTCAGTCCGATGTCGTGCGATATCTCAGTGGCTTATGATGCAGCCCGATCATTGCGCAGCAGCTTCATCAAGCTACTTCAGTCACTTCACCGCGGACGATAGCCTAAGCCTTGAAGGAGCTCAGGCTATCGCACTTGATATTGACCAGCTTCCCGAAGTGACAAAGGCTGATTAATTCAAACAATAGCGCCTCAAAAATGCTTGAAGCCCGTAATCGCCGCGAAATCGATCACGCGCCCGCCTTGCAGGAAATCGACCTTTCGCTCGCCTTCGGCAATCTCGCCGATCTGGCGCGCGGGCACGCCGGCAGCTTTCAGTTCCGCCGCGAATTGCTCGGCCCGTTCCGCCGGCACGCAGGCGAGGATCTCGTAGTCGTCGCCGCCGGCGATGCAGGTGCCAAGCTCGGCGGCATCCTTCGTGATGACCGAGAATATCGCCTTGGAGATCGGCAGCTTCTCGATATCCACCCTGGCCGACACGCCGGACGCCTCGCAGATGTGGGCGAGGTCGGCGGCAAGCCCGTCGGAAAGATCCACCGCCGCATTGGCGTGGTTTCGCACCGCCCCGGACGCTTTCACCCGCGGGCGCGGCACAAGATAGCGGTTTTCCAGGTGGCTTCGGTCGGCATCGGAAAGCTGCAGTGTTTCGGCCAGTTCCGGCTTGAGCCTGAGCTTGAGGCCAAGCGCGGCATCGCCGATCGTGCCGGTCAGAAAGATGGCATCGCCCGGCTTCGCGCCGCTGCGGCGCACGCCCGTTCCCTCCGGCAGCGTGCCTATCGCCGTGATGGAGACGAAAAACCCGTCGGGCGAGCGGATGGTATCGCCGCCGTAAAGCGTGATGCCGAAAGTCTCCTGCTCCGCCTTCAGCCCCTGGCAGAATTCGGCGAGAAAACTTTCGCTCCAGTCGCCCGGCAAGCCAAGGCCCAGCAGATAGCCCTTCGGCTCCGCGCCCTTGGCGGCAAGGTCGGACAGGTTCACCCTCAGCGCCTTCGCCGCGATCGCCGCCGGCGGATCGTCGGGAAAGAAGTGGATGCCCGCCGCCAGCATGTCCTTGGTCAGCACCAGGTCCTGTCCGGGCCAGGAGGGGATGACGGCGGCATCGTCGGTCAGCGCAAGGCTGCCGGGGTCGGTGGCGAGAGGCGCCAGATACTTGGCGATCAGTTCGAATTCGCCGGGCCTTTTATCGCCCATCAGGCGTCCTCGCCCGCGTCGCCGAATTCGCCGGAGCGCAGCCGGTGCGCCAGCTTGTCGAGCACGCCGTTCACCATGCGCGCCTCGTCGCCTTCGTAAAACGCCTTGGCGATGTCGATATATTCGTTGATCACCACTTTGGCCGGCACGTCCTTGCGGCGCAAAAGCTCGAAGCCGCCCGCGCGCAGGATCGCGCGCAGCGTGGTGTCGATGCGCTTCAGCGGCCAGTCTTCGGCCAAAGCCTTGTGGATTTCCGGATCGAGCACGCGCTGATCGGCAACGACGCCGGAAACGAGATCGCGGAACCACGCCGGATCGGCATCGCGGTACTGGTCGCCGTCGATCTCCTGTCCCAGACGGTATGCCTCGAATTCGCCCAGCACGTCGGACAGGCGCACCCCGCCCACATCCATCTGGTAAAGCGCCTGCACGGCGGCAAGCCGCGCGGCACCGCGCTTGTTGGCGGGTTTCGGCTCGCCCGGTCGCGGTTTGGAAGTCTTGTCGGTCATCTTCTCGTTCAAACGCCCAGTTCGTCCCGGACCCTGATCATGTCGAGCGCGGCCTGCGCGGCACTTCCGCCCTTGTTCTTCTGCGTCTTGTCGGCCCGCACCATCGCCTGTTCGCGATTTTCCACCGTCAGAATGCCGTTTCCAAGCGGAAGGGCCGCATCGATCACCAGCTCCATGACCGCGCGCGCGGATTCATTCGCCACGATATCATAGTGCGAGGTTTCCCCGCGAATGACACAGCCCAGCAGCACGAAGCCATCATAGTCGGCGGTGCCGTTTTCCATCGCCGCAAGGGCCATGGCAAGGGCCGCCGGAATTTCCAGCACGCCGGGCACGGAAATGCGGGTGTAGCGCGCGCCCGCACCTTCCAGCACGTCGCTCGCGCCTTCCAGCAGCGCGTCGGCGATATCCTCATAAAAGCGGGCGTCGATGATCAGGATGTTTGGAGCGGCCATGACCGTGTCGTCTTTCTCGGATTTGGGTGTCTTGGGTATCTTGGCGACGTGGCGTGTCAGGAACCACTCCCGGCCCTCAATGTCCAGTGTTTTTCGGACAAGTCCCGGTGATGCATCGCCCTCCCCGCCTCCGCTTGGTCTACGGATGTAGCCGCATCGCCTGAATATACAAACTCCGGCAGGTCCGGAGCGGTTCAGTCGCCCCCGCCGTGCCGGATTCCTTGTCGTGGTTGCACGCCGCATCTTCGGCCATTGAAATGTACGCCTTCGTGGCGTACATTTCATACATCAGAACTTGAGGAAAACGGCCATGCGCCCGTTCCACGACACCACGAAGGACATTGACGAGCGGGCGAGCGAGCGGATGAGCTTCCGCACCAAGCCGCACATCAAGCAGGCGATCAAGCGTGCGGCGGCTCTCAGCGGGGTGGACGATAGCGTGTTCACGATGAATGCCGCCTATCAGTCCGCGCTCGAAACGATAGCCGCGCATGAACGCACCGTGCTTGCGCCGGTCGATCATGCCGCCTTCTTCGATGCGCTGGACACGCCACCGCAGCCGACAGAAAAGCTCAAGGCCGCGTTTGCCCGCCATAAGTCGCGCGTCCTGTCGAAGTGAGCGACGACACCCTTCGAAAAGTTACCATAGAGCCGTTCGATCCGGACAAGCATGATCGAACGGCTTTTTCCTGCGGTGTCGAGCAGGTCGATAATTTCTTCAGGAAAACGGCCAACAAGCTGGCGAAGGCGGACAATGCCCGCGTCTACGTGATGACCGCACCGGACGGCGCGGTCATAGGCTTCTATGCGCTCAACGCCCATGCAATCGATTATCGGGACTTGCCGAAGAAATACGCGAGAACCCGGCCGGCGCATGGCTCCATCCCGGCGGCGTTCCTGTCCATGATCGGGGTGGATCGGCGCTATGCCGGTCAGGGCTTCGGTGGAGATCTGCTGGTCGATGCGCTCTTGCGTGTCGCGCAGGCGGCGGAGCAGGTAGGCATTGCCGTCATCATCCTGGATGTGCTGGCCGACGGAAATCCGCAACTCGTCGAACGACGAACAAAGCTCTATGCGGGCTATGGTTTCCAGCCCCTCCCCTCAAACCCACTTCGGATGTTCTTGCCCGTGGCAACGGTGCGGGAACTGTTTGAGGATGGCGAAGGGGCTTAGCGCCGGTCGCTTCCAGTCGAGCAGAAGCTTCATCCTTATGAAGCAATGTCCGAATTCCAGTCCAAGCCGATATTCAACCGCTATACGTTCAATGGCAGCTTCACGCCCCATTTCGGTCGTTTAAGCAACTGTCGCGGTCCGTCAAGAGCAGCCATTCGAACACATCGGACGAGACCGCATCTTCGCATCAGAAACAGCCGTTAATTGATATCCTTTACTAAGGCAATCTGATGGCGCAAAGGCCATGTGAAGCGTCTTGGAAGATGCTAGCATTGTCTTCATCGCTAAAGATGAAACGACAGACGGAGGTCGGGGCACCCAGCTCAAGAGAGGTAAATAATTGTTGATAATCTGAAGCGCAGGAAGATTGAAAATTTACCCTATTCCGGTCTGATCGAAAAATGGGCATGATCACGTTCATTTGCCATGCGGCCAGCGAAGCGAAGGACGATTTGACGAAAGATGACTTAATGAATTTCATTTCACAGATTGCGGTGATTGACATCGAAACTATAGCCTTCGCCGGAGCAACACACGAGGAACTCAACCAGGTCGCGCAATACCTGCTGTCCGGCACGAGCGTCGGACGCGGGCGGAACAATTGAAGCGGGGGGCCCAACATGAAGGACGATATCAAATCCAAGCTGGATGCCGCGTTTGAGAAACATGAGGCATCGAAGCGCGCGGCTGTTACAGCGAAACAGGTGGCGGAAACCAAGGAACAGGTATTCTTGAGCGAGTTTGTCGAAGCGAGAGACGCGATCATCCGTCCTGCGATGGAAGAGATCGGCGAGTATGTGAAAAACAAAGGTTACACTTACGAGGTCTCGACGGAAGACGACAAGCCCTCGCTGGATGGCCGGAGCCGCTCGACACCGGCTTCGATCAGGTTGACCATGTATCTCGGTGAAAGGCGCTATCCCTCCCATGAACATCCGGGCTTTTCGGTCATTTGCGAGAAGGGCCAGCAGAAGGTTCGCTTCCACGAAAACACGACTTCGCCCGGCAGGGGCGGCCACTCTGGCCCGGCTGGTGAGACGACATTGCCTGAGCTTACAAAGGATTTGCTCCAAGAGAAAATTCTAAAAGTCGTTGCCGAAGTTTTCCGGTGATCATCGCCGGGAAGCGAAGGACGGGGGCAGTAAAAAGGAAGAGGTAATCGGATGTCTTTTGCTATTAGAAGCACAAATGACCTTGTCCGCATCACCAGCGCAAGAAGCTCAAAGGACGCTCGCCTAGGCTTCGGCCCCATAACCAGTAGCAGACGGTTGCTGTGAGGCAGAGTGCCGACAAAAATTTCTGGCGTTGCGGTCGTAACGCATAGCGATCCTGCGGAACTCCTTGAGCCTACCGAACATCCGTTCGATGACGTTGCTGCGCTTGTAAAGTTATGGCGAGAAACAGTTTTTCCATTTACGTTTTCTGCGAGGCGGGATGTTGGGCAGGGGGCCGCGCGCTTCCACGATCCGGCGGATACAGTCACTGTCATAACCTTTGTCACCGTGCAAAACGCCGTTTTTCCGAAGGAGCGGCAAGAGAGCCTCTGCTTCGGAGAAGTCCGAGACAGTGGCTCTCGTAAGCCAGAAAAACCCATCAGACATCGCCAAACTCCTGTTGAGGAGCTTGGATCAGACTTCAACTGATTTGCATAGGCATTTTAGGGTCTGAAGCTTAAGCACAGGCACAAGGAGGGTTACAATAACCACAAGTACACCGGTAGCAAATGCAATTTCCTGCGCTATCGGTGTCGTGACATTGACAACAGGCGTTGGCATGACTTGCTCCTAGCGCGCCAGCAAGACCGGCGCTCGCTACTAAAGCTACTCCCGCTGCTTTCAGAAATACACTTGCGGCTTCTCGACGGGTCATCAATGACGGCATGGTGCTTTTCGAAGCGCGGTACTGGCTGACACCATTCATTCCAAGACGCCCGGCAAAGGCAAACGCATTGACTAAGTACCAGATTGTCAACACACAAGTGGCGAGTACGGACACTATCAATCCCAAGTGGAGCCCGTAGGATAGTGGGTTCAGAATGAACAAAAATGCCGTCAAACTCCAGACACTAATCATCGCATTTCTGCAAACCCTGATACAGTGAACACACGATCCAATTTTCGATAGGAAAGCATTAGTATTGTAATTCTCATTGATCGCATCGATTAATTTTTTGTTTTCTGATGTCATGATTTTTTCCCCACAATCTTGGGATTGTCGGTGCATCTCGTCAAATGAACAGTACTGATGCTTAATATTGAACGCTTTTTGCCCTACATGCAAGCTTGGCAACCGCGCCTCCCCCTGAGTAGCGTAGAAGAAAGCAACAGCATCGCACATGTCGCATATCGGACATTTATACCGGATCACAATGGCCGCTTTTTCCATAATCCGTTCATTGGTATCTCGCGCAACACACGGCGGCTTCCCACCAAAATTGGATAAAAAACGGTGGAGCGAAATACCGCTACGTTAAAGGTGCGCTACCTCGAATGCCCCAGACCATACCCTGACTGGCAAATTTTTCGATCTTATTTTCAGTGTTATAAATCGACGTCTGACCCCGGAAGCATTCGAACCTCTGACCCTGCCAACATCAAGCGGTACGCAGCGAATGACCGGTGGCTATCTGGATTGCATCTGCGGGTGTCGGCGACGGATGGGAAGCGCCCCTTATTTCGATATCCGAGACGGCATCATTCGGCTTTGCAGTAGCTCAGCCACGCCTCGCCCCGTCCTCCTATTCCCCCGAAAACTCTGCGAGCCGGGCGACGTAGCGCGCCATCATGTCGACCTCGAGGTTGACGCTGTCGCCTTCCTGCCGCTCTCCCCAGGTCGTCACTTCCAGAGTATGCGGGATGAGGAAGACGGAGAACGTATCGCCCTCCACCTCGTTGACCGTGAGCGACGTCCCGTCGAGCGCCACGCCCCCCTTCTTGGCGATGAAGCGGGCGAATTCTCGGGCCACGCGGAAGCGGAAATAGACGCTGTCCGGGCTGTCCTTGCGCTCGATGATTTCGGCAAGCCCGTCCACATGGCCTTGCACTATGTGGCCGCCCAGTTCGTCGCCGATGGCGAGCGAACGTTCCAGATTGACCCTTAGCCCCTCGTGCCAATGCGTGACGGTCGTCAGCTTCAGCGTTTCGGCGCCGGATTCCACCTCGAACCAGTCCTTGCCGCCCTGCTTGCCCTTCGCCGTCACCGTATGGCAGACGCCCGCGCAGGAGATCGACGCGCCGATGTCGATGGTGTCCGCATCGTATTCCGTCTCGATGCGAGTCCTTAAGCCCGCCGGGATCGGCTGCGCCGAAACGATCCGCCCAACGTCGGTCACGATACCGGTGAACATCGCTCACTTCCCCTTACGGATATAGTGGTCGCAGCTTTCCGACCCGACCTGAATTCGCCCCGGCGCCTTCACAAGCGCGCTTTCGTCCAGAAAGTCGAGCCCGCGCTCGCCAAAGGGCAGAATGCCGCCGCCTCCGACCGTCGCCGCGCCGTTATAGATCATCGCCTCGTCCACGGCATCGGCCTCCACGAAGCTTTTGGCGATCCGGCTGCCGCCTTCCAAAAGCAGCTTCGTGATGCCGCGCTGGCCGAGCGCGCGAAGTGCGACCTTGGGCGCTATCCGCCCCTGCCCGTCGGGTGCTACGCGGATCACGCTGCAGCCCTTCTCGCTCAGCGCGTCCGTTTTCTCGTAATCGGCGTCATTGGCGACGATCACCCAGACCGGGGTTTCGCCTGCGGTCCTCACCAGCTTGCTGTCAAGCGGCAGGTCCGCGCGCGGGTCCAGCACCACCCGCACCGGCGAGCGGTCCTCCAGCCCCGGCAGACGGCACGTCAGCGACGGATTGTCGGCAATCGCCGTGCCGATGCCGACCATGATCGCATCGCATTCCGCCCGGAAGAGGTGCACCCTGCGCTTCACGTCCTCGCCGGTGATCGCCACCTGCCCGTCATTGCGACGCCCGATGAAACCGTCGCTCGAGACCGCAAGCTTCAGGATCACGTGCGGCCGCCCGTCCCTCATCCGCCGGATGAAGCCTGCGTGATGGTCGCCCGCCTGGCCTTCGCAAACGCCGACGATGACCTCCACCCCTGCTTCGCGCAGGATCTCCACCCCACGTCCCGAGACGCGCGGGTTCGGGTCGGAAATTGCGACCACCACCCGCTTGATGCCCGCTTCCGCAAGCGCCACCGCGCAAGGTCCGGTCCTGCCCTGGTGGGAGCATGGCTCCAGCGTCACGTAGCAGGTCGCGCCCCTCGCTGCTTCCCCAGCGTCATGAAGCGCCCTCACCTCGGCGTGGGCGCCGCCCGTTGCCTGCGTCCATCCCCGCCCCCTCACAACGGGGATATAATCGCTCTCGTCGACGATCAGCGCGCCGACAGCCGGGTTCGGCCACACGCGACCGCTCGCACGCGCGGCGAGCGATATGGCGGCTGCCATGAACCGCGCGTCATGCGGCCTTTCGGAACCTTTGGATTTCTCGATAACCTTCATCGCCCGTTTTGGAATTCAATTCGCCCGCTTTGGAATTTTATTCGGCGATCATTTCGCCTTCCGGGCCGCTCATCTCATCGAGCAGCGCCTCGAAGTCCTTGGCTTCCCGGAAGTTCTTGTAAACACTGGCAAAACGGACGTAGGCGACGTCATCCAGCGCCTTCAGCCCCTCCATGACGAGGTTGCCGATGTTTTCCGCCTGGATGTCGGTTTCGCCCGAACTTTCGAGCTGGCGCACGATCCCGCTCACCATCCGCTCGATGCTTTCCGGCTCAACCGGCCGCTTTCGCATGGCAATCTGTACGGAACGCGCCAGTTTTTCGCGATCGAACGGCACCCTGCGGCCCGTTCTCTTGATCACCGTCAGCTCGCGCAGCTGCACCCGCTCGAAGGTCGTAAATCGGCCGCCGCAGGACGAACAGATCCTGCGGCGGCGGATTGCAGTATCGTCCTCGGTGGATCGCGAATCCTTCACCTGGGTTTCGCTTCCGCCGCAGAAGGGACAACGCATCGCCGGTTCAAGCTCCTGAGCTTCGCCCCTCCTTTGACCGAACGTCAGAGGGTCGGATAAATCGGAAAACGCTGCGTCAGGGCGATCACTTTCTCGCGGACCGCCGCTTCGACTCGCGCGTTGCCCTCATCATCGTTCGCCACTTTCAGTCCGTCCAGTACCTCGACGATCAACTTGCCGATTTCCCGGAATTCCGCCTGCCCGAAGCCGCGCGTCGTGCCCGCCGGGGTGCCGAGACGGATGCCCGACGTCACGAACGGCTTTTCCGGATCGAAGGGAATGCCGTTCTTGTTGCAGGTGATGTTGGCCCGGCCAAGCCCCGCTTCTGCGCGCTTGCCGGTCGAATTCTTCGGGCGAAGGTCGACAAGCATCAGGTGGTTGTCGGTCCCGCCGGAAACGATGTCGAGGCCCTCTTCCTTCAGGCTTTCGGCCAGCGCCTTGGCGTTCGCCACCACGTTCTGGGCGTAGGTCCTGAATTCGGGCCGCAGCGCCTCGCCGAAGGCGACCGCCTTGGCGGCGATCACATGCATCAGCGGACCGCCCTGCAGGCCCGGAAACACGGCGGAATTCACCTTCTTGGCGATCGCCTCGTCATTCGTCAGGATCATGCCGCCGCGCGGTCCGCGAAGCGACTTGTGCGTCGTCGTGGTCGCCACATGCGCATGCGGAAACGGCGAAGGATGCGCACCACCGGCGACGAGGCCGGCGATGTGGGCCATGTCCACCATCAGATAGGCGCCGATGGAATCGGCGATCTCGCGGAACCGCGCGAAGTCCCATGTGCGCGAGTACGCCGTGCCGCCGGCGATGATAAGCTTCGGCCTGTGCTCTTCGGCGAGCCTTGCCACCTCGTCCATGTCGAGCAGATGGTCGTCCTTGCGCACGCCATAGGAGACGACATTAAACCACTTGCCGGACATGTTGACGGGAGAACCGTGCGTCAGGTGGCCACCGGAGTTGAGATCGAGCCCCATGAAGGTGTCGCCCGGCTTCAACAACGCCAGGAACACCGCCTGGTTCATCTGGCTGCCGGAGTTCGGCTGCACGTTCGCGAACCCGCAGTCGAACAGCTTCTTCGCCCGCTCGATCGCCAGGTTTTCGGCGATATCGACGAACTGGCAGCCGCCGTAATACCGCTTGCCGGGATATCCCTCGGCATATTTGTTGGTCATGATCGAGCCTTGCGCTTCCAAAACGGCGCGCGAGACGATGTTTTCAGATGCGATCAGCTCGATCTCATGCTGCTGACGACCCAGCTCCTTGCCGATTGCCTCAGCGATTTCCGGATCGGCCTCACCCAGCGTGCGTGTGAAGAAGTCCGGATAAATGGCGGAGTCGAGCGTCGTATCTGTCAGCGACATTGACAATTCCCCTTGGTCGTTAACTCAGGTTGCGGCCGCCGTCCTGAAGGCTCCATGGCATGGGCGCGGCGGCGCGGTTCGGGACCGCGAGCGGGAAGGTGCGGGCCAGCCCATAACACGAACCCGGTAACGAACCAAGCCCGGCGGTGCGTCCCGACCCGGGCCTGAAAATCAATGCCCGAGTTGCTCCATCCGCCTTTTCAATTTGCGTACGGCAAGATCCTGCAGGCTTTTGCGCGGCGTAGAAACGGGGCCGAACACCACCACTTCCACACCTGATTGCGCATCGACCGCCGTCACCTTCATTTGCCGGCCGATCTGCGCGAATTCCAGAAAAACCTCTCCGGGCTTGCCGGCACGGCCGACCATATGATCATCCTCAGCGATTGGGCCCTCGCGCCGTTCGCGACTCATGACCCCACGAGTATGAAAATAAGGCCGCGTCCAGCGGCAATTGCAAGCTCGTGCTCCAAAACCAGCCATCAGACGCAAGCGATCATCTCGCTTCCCAAACGGAAAGGCCCGGCCGAATCCGACCGGGCCTTGCCAATTTGCGTCACGCCGGAAACGGCGAGGCGTTTTTACTGCAGGTTTGCTTCCTGCACGATGGTATCGCCCGCGAGGGAAAAGCCGTCACGGTTATATATATCGTCGCGGAAATGAACGATACCGTCCGCCGTCGACCATGCGGTTACATAGGTCATGTAAAGCGGAACCTTCGATTGCAGCTTCACGTCTTCGCGCAAACCCGCCTTGATCGTGTAGTCGACGCGGGCGCGATCCCAATCCGGCGTCGTGGACTGAAGCATCCATGTGATCAGCTCCCGCACGTTTTGCACACGCACGCAGCCAGACGAATGGAAGCGATAATCCGAGCCGAAAAGCGATTTCGACGGCGTATCGTGCAGATAGACCTGATGCTCGTTGTGGAAGTTGATGCGCACGGACCCCAGCGAATTTTCCGCACCCGGTTCCTGCCGGAACTGATACTGGGTCGCCTCGTCGGTGTTCCAGTCAATCTGGCGCCAGTCGAGTTCGTTGTCCTTCCAGTCGAAGATCCGGATCTTGTTGCGCGCCAGATACTCCGGATCCTCCTTCATCTTCGGGATCAGATCCTTGCGGATGATGGAAACCGGAACGGTCCAGTAGGGGTTGAAGTTCAATTCGTAGATTTCGGAGTTGAGAACCGGCGTCTGTCGGTCGATCTTGCCGACGACGGCTGTGTGGCGCGAGCGCACGCGCCCGTTTTCCACCGCCTCGATCTCGGCAGCGGGAATATTGACCATGACGTAGCTGTCGCCAAGGAAGCCAGACATGGAGCGAACGCGCACGAGGTTTGTCTCAAGCTGCGCGAGACGAACCTCCGCCGGGACGTTGAGCGCGGTCAGCGTGCCCGCCCCCACGGTGCCATCGGGCTTGAGGCCATGGCGAACCTGAAAACGGCGGACCGCCGCATCGACGTAGGAATCGAAGGTATCCGACTGGCCGGCATTCTGCTCCAGGTCGCCCGAAACGATCAGCCGCTTTCTCAGCGTCACTACGTGCTCGCTGCGTGCGCCGAGGCGCATCGCCTGCTTGTCGGAGGTCACACGCGGCCAGCCGCCCTGGTCGACGATCGCCTGATAGCGCGCCATCGCCAGTTCAATATGTGAGGCGGTGTCTGCGGAAAGCGTCGGCTTGTCGGATTTGATCGCCTGCAGGCTTTCAAGCGTCGCGTCGAAACGGTCTTCCCATTCCGCGCGCTGATTGAACTGCCGCGTGGCGTCCAGCGGAGATTCGGCCACGGCCGCGCCGCCCGACACCGCGAATGCAATGGCCATGATCCCAAGTTGGACGGCGGGATAGAGCCGGTTCCTTGATCCGCAGCGAACCGATTTGCGTAACACCACCACTTCAACTCCCAGTCTCGTCTCGGCACTTCAAGAAACGTGCGAAGGTTAACATCCGTATGATTAACAAAGTCTACGCCGGTAATTGCCCACACGGATTACCCGGGCAGGCATCAATTCAGGGTCATGCCGTTACCCGCCCCAGTGTCCGGCCGGAAACCGCCTTGCGTTTATCGCTGCTTGCCATGTCACGCAACTCGATCGCGAAACGGGAGCACGGCCTGTGACCGTCCAGACATTGCTATCCCAGCCCCTCATTTCGACGCTGGCCGTCACGCTTGTGATATTCACGATAATATGGCGTATTCATGTCTCGCTCGGCGATGCCGGCATCGTCGACTATTATTGGGGTCCGGGCTTTCTCGTTATCGCGGGCATATGGATGTCCCATACATCCGCCGCACCCTTGATCTTGACGATTTTCCTCGCGTTTCTGGCGCTTTGGGGGCTGCGTTTGACAGCCCATCTCGTAATTCGCCACAGAAAATTCCGACAGGAAGACAGCCGCTATACGGCCATGCGCGAACGCGGCGGCAAGAGTTGGTGGATTCGGTCCCTTTTCACGGTTTTCTGGCTTCAGGCTATCATTCTTTGGGCGGTCGCAAGCCCCGTCCATGCGCTGATGTCATCCTCCCCGGAACATAACGTCGCATGGCCGGCCGCCGTAATTGGCTCTGCCTTTTTCGTCATCGGTTTTTTGTTCGAATCCATCGGAGACCTTCAATTGTCGCGATTTCGCGACGATCCAAACAATGAAGGTAAGCTTCTGACCACCGGCCTCAGGGCCTGGTGCCGGTACCCGAGCTATTTCGGCGAATCGGTTCTCTGGTGGGGCATGGGCCTGATCGCCTATGCCGCTTCGGCGTCGCCATGGGCTTTCGCCGGTCCGCTCCTGCTTACCTTTCTTCTTCTCAAGGTATCGGGTGTTGCCATGCTCGACGGCCGCCTGAAAAGCCGAAAGGGCGGATACGAAGACTGGATTTACGCAACGAATGCGTTCATCCCGTGGCCGCCCAAAGAAAGCCAATCCACCCGCAATGAAACACCGGAAGCCGCGGAATAACTGCCCGACGAACCGTCCAATAAAAAAACCGCCCCGTACCCGGAGCGGTTTTTCCTTTGACGCCGGTCCCTGTCGGGCACCCTTATATTTCAAAGCCTGTAAAGGATCTGATCAGTCCAGAACCGCTCCAGGCGGCGAAGCGACTGGTTTAGCTGCTTGAAATCGTCCGTACCGATCTCGCCGACCTGCTCGACGGACAGCATGTGACGCTCATACAGGCCGTTCACGATTTTCGCGACCTCAAGCCCCTTGTCCGTCAGGCTGACCCGCACCGAACGCCGGTCGGTGCGCGAGCGCTGATGATGAATGAAGCCCATCTCGACAAGTTTCTTGAGGTTGTACGAAACGTTCGAGCCCAGATAATAGCCACGCGTGCGCAGTTCGCCCGCGGTCAGTTCCGAGTCGCCAATGTTGAACAGAAGCAACGCCTGCACCGCATTGATGTCGGCGCGCCCTTTCCTGTCGAACTCATCCTTGATGACGTCCAGAAGACGCCGGTGAAGCCTTTCGACCAACGTCAGCGCTTCGAGATAAAGCGGCTTGATCTCCGCTTCATCCTCGGCGCCGTCGAGTGCTTCGACTGCCCTTTTTGCCGTGATCATCTGTCTTCGCCTCTTTTGGTGTCTGTTCGGTGCGTCTTTTTCGTCACCTTGAGGCAGAGACTACAGGCCTTCTTATAAAATCATCTTAAAAAGCAGTCTGAATAAAGGCTTAAATATCAGGAAGAATTCGAGTAATTCGATTGAGAAAACATTTACCATTCGAACAACAAACAGTGGGTAAACGGTCGCCCGCAAACTCTCGCGAACGACCGAAGCACCTTACTCTTCGTCAGCTTTCCTTACCCCGCAGGAAATTTATGATGCCGGAAAAGTCTTTTCCGGCTTCACCGGCGTTACAGAAGATGTTGTAAAGCTGTGCCGCTTCGGCGCCGAGCGGAGTGGATGCGCCTGCACTTCCTGCTGCCGCCTGCGCCAGCTTGAGATCCTTCAGCATCATGCCGGCGGCGAAGCCCGGCTGGTAATCGCGGTTCGCGGGCGAAGTCGGCACCGGACCGGGGACCGGGCAATAGGACGTAAGCGACCAGCACTGGCCAGACGCGGTGGACGAGATATCGAAAAGCTTCTGATGGTCGAGGCCGAGCTTTTCGGCCAGCACGAAAGCTTCGCTTACAGCGATCATCGAGATGCCGAGGATCATGTTGTTGCAGATCTTCGCCGCCTGGCCGTTTCCGGCCCCGCCCGCATGCACGATCGTCTTGCCCATGATGTCGAGAAAGGGTTTGGCGGCCTCGAAGGCTTCGTCCGGCCCACCGACCATGAAGGTCAGCGTTCCGCCGGCCGCGCCTGCCACGCCGCCGGATACCGGCGCATCCACCATCGGCATGTCGGCGTCCGCCGCGGCCTGCGCGACGGCGCGGGCGCTGTCGACATCTATCGTCGAGGAATCGATCAGCAGCGTCCCCGGCCGGGCATGAGCCAGAATTCCGTCGTCACCGGTATAGACGGCCCGCACGTGATCGCCGGCCGGCAGCATGGTGACCACGGCATCGGCCTGGGAGACGGCTTCCGCGATAGAGCCGACAGGCGTTCCGCCCGCTTCCTTCAGGCCCGCCTTCGCCTCTTCCGAAAGGTCGAGGCCGCGCACATCATGGCCCGCCTTGACGAGATTGGCAGCCATCGGCCCGCCCATGTTGCCGAGCCCGATGAACCCGATTGTCGCCATTTATTCCTCCCTGAAGATGGTGGCGATCCCGCATCGACGGGATCACGTCCGGTTTTCACGCTCCGTCAGGTAGAGCAGCAGAAAATAGATGAGTATCGTCGCCACATAGAACGAGATTTCGTAGGGCCGGCGGCCGAAGACGTCGGCAAGGGCCGTATGCATTACCACCTGGGAAAGCGCCCGCAGGAGCCACATGACCGTGCCCCAGGATACGGTAAGCCAAAGGCCGATCGCCGCAACAAGGTCCAGCACGCCGAAAAAAACCGTCGCCGCCTGCCATTCGAGCGGCATTTGCCAGAACCATAACCCTCGCCACGGCTCGATGCCGACAATACGGGCCCAATGGATGACACCGCCGCCTATCAGAAGGACCGCCATCAGGCGCAGATACCAGATGAGAACCGTCGACCAGGGCGGTCTGTTGCGAACGATATCCTGAAGCGTCACGATCATGGCCGGGCGTCATCCCTCAAATCGAACATCGGCACACGACCTCGGCACGCCTTCAAACCGAAAGCTCCAGATCGCCGTTGCCGGGCTCGTCAAAATGCTTGTCCACGGCGCGCGAGTCCACCGCGTCGAGCGTTCGAGGCTCCCAGGCGGGTGAATTGTCCTTGTCGACCAGAACGGCGCGCACGCCCTCGTAGAAATCATGCCCCTTCATGATTTCGCTGACGATCCTGAATTCGAGCTTCATGCAGCCCGCGAAATCGAGTCGGGCCCCTTCCCTGAGCTGGCGGAACGCGACCTCCAGGCTCATCGGCGATTTCGAACGGATGGTGGCCGCCGTCTTCAAGGCCCACTCACCTTCCGCCGCTTCACCGGCCCGGTCGAGATACTCGAGTATCTCACCAAGGCTGCCTGCCGAAAACGCCGTCTCGATATCGCCCGCCCTTTCCGCGATCGGGGCGGAACCCGGGTTTATCGAGAAAGGCTCTATCGCCAGGTCGACGCTGTCAGCCTCGTAAAGCGCTTCGGCAAGGTCATCCAGCCGGTCGGACGATACGGCATGGGTGATGATCGAGCTCCACAGGCAATCCGCCTGCTTCAGGCGCCCCGCCGTCAGCGCTGCATACATGCCGGTTTCGTTCGGCATTCTGGGCAGGAAGAAGCTTCCGCCGACATCGGGAAAGAAACCGATGCCGACCTCCGGCATGGCGAAGGTCACCTTCTGCGTTCCCACCCGGTGGCTGCCGTGAACGGATATCCCCACGCCCCCGCCCATGACGATACCGTCGATGAGCGCGACATAAGGCTTCCTGTAGGTCTTGATGGTGTGATTGAGCCGGTATTCGTCGGCGAAGAAAGCGAGTTGCTCAGGATCGCCCGCCTTGCCGGCCCTGCCCATCTCGTAAAGCTTGAGAATGTCGCCACCGGCGCAAAACGCCTTGTCGCCCGCCGCCCGGACGACGACATGGCGAATGTGGTCATCACCCTCCCATTCGCGAAGCTGCGCCGCCATCGCACTGACCATCCCGTGCGTCAGCGCGTTCAGCGCTTTCGGCCGGTTAAGCGTGATCACGCCGGCCTTGCCTCGGCGCTCGAACAGGATTTCATCGCTCATGCGTATTTCATCGCTCATTTGACGTTGGCCCGCGTTCATGTCCTGAACAGATCCCGCGCGATGATGAGGCGCATGATCTCGTTGGTGCCTTCCAGAATCTGGTGAACGCGAACGTCCCGAAGATAGCGCTCTATCGGATAGTCGCGAAGATATCCATAACCGCCGTGCAGTTGCAGCGCCTCGTTGACGACGCGAAAGCCCGTATCGGTCGCCAGCCGCTTGGCCATCGCCGCCGTTCTTGTCGCGTCATGCGCCTTTTCATCGACCAGCGTCGCCGCCTTATGGAGCAGAAGGCGCGCAGCCTCCAGCTCCGTCGCCATGTCGGCCACGCGAAACTGCAGTGCCTGGAATTCGGCGATGGGTTTGCCGAACTGCTTGCGCTCCTTCATGTAGTCGACCGCGCGGTCGAGGCAGGTCTGCGCCGCGCCCAGCGAGCAAGCGCCAATATTGATGCGCCCTCCATCAAGGCCGGCCATGGCGATCTTGAAGCCCATGCCTTCACCGCCGATGAGGTTTCCGGCCGGTACGCGACAGTCAGAGAAATTCACCTGCGCGGTCGGCTGGCTCTTCCAGCCGAGCTTGACTTCCTGTGCGCCGAAGGAAAGACCGGGCGTGTCCTTTTCCACCACGATGCAGGAAATGCCTTTCGGCCCGTCGTCGCCGGTCCGCACCATGACGACGTAGATATCAGCAGCACCTCCGCCGGAAATGAAAGCCTTGGAACCGTTCAGCACGTAGTGGTCGCCATCGCGCACAGCCTTCGTGCGAAGGGCCGCGGCATCCGACCCTGAGCCCGGCTCCGTCAGGCAGTAGCTGGCGAAATGCTCCATCGTGCAAAGCTTCGGCAGGAAGCGGGTGCGCTGCTCGTCGTTGCCAAAGGTGTCGATCATCCACGACGCCATGTTGTGGATGGAGATATAGGCGGCCGTTGACGTGCAGCCTTTGGAAAGCTCCTCGAAGATCACCGCCGCATCGAGGCGCGAAAGCCCCGATCCGCCGACATCGTCACGCACATAGATGCCGCCGAAGCCGAGTGCGGCCGCCTTGCGCAGCGTTTCCACCGGAAAAATGGATTTTTCGTCCCACTCGCGGGCGTATGGCTCCATCTCGTCGCGCGCGAACTGGGCCGCGACATCGCGAAAGGCCCGCTGTTCCTCGCCCAGCGTGAAATCCATGGCGTCCTCCCGAAGGTTTCAGCCGCGCGATCCGGCATGCGGCCTCTTTGCGGTTGGTTTACAGAGCGCACAATAATTGCGGTTGGCTTACAGAGCGTAGAATAATGCGTCAATCTCGTCACATGACGGATGGCTTGCACTTGGGTCCGGCGAAACATGGTGATAGGTTCCGCCAAATTTTGAAGAATCCGGAGTTTCGCCATGACCGCCCAACCGCCATCGCCGGTGACGCTCGACACCACCACCGTAGACGAAGTCGTGGGCGGTCGCCGCATGCGCCGCAACCGGCGCACCGACTGGTCGCGCCGGCTCGTGCGCGAGAATACACTGACGGTAGACGACCTCATATGGCCGGTCTTCCTGCTTGACGGCGAAAACCAGCGTCAGGCGATCGCCTCCATGCCGGGGGTTGAGCGCCTTTCCGTCGACAACGCGGTGCGCGCCGCGGAGGAAGCTGCGAAACTCGGCATTCCCGCGATCGCGCTTTTTCCATACACAGATCCGAAATTGCGAGATGCGACGGGCAGCGAAGCGCTCAATCCGGAAAACCTTGTCTGCCGCGCCTGCCGCGCGATCAAGGCCGAAGGCATCGACGTCGGCCTTATGACCGATGTCGCGCTCGATCCTTATACAAGCCATGGCCACGACGGGCTGATGCGCGGCGAGGAGATCCTGAACGATGAAACAGTAGATCAACTCGTGCGCCAGGCGCTCATCCAGGTAGAGGCGGGGGCGGACGTCATCGCACCATCGGACATGATGGACGGGCGCATCGGCGCGATCCGCCAGGCGCTCGACATCGGCGGCCACCGCGATGTCCAGATCATGGCCTATTCGGCGAAATACGCCTCCGCCTTCTATGGCCC
This sequence comes from Hongsoonwoonella zoysiae, assembly GCF_013266695.1. GTDB lineage: Bacteria > Pseudomonadota > Alphaproteobacteria > Rhizobiales > Stappiaceae > Hongsoonwoonella > Hongsoonwoonella zoysiae. Next base: position 135,087 of record NZ_JABRXF010000002.1, on the reverse strand, counting down.
CTTCCGCGATGCGGTCGGCACGAACGCCACGCTTGTCGGCGACAAGCGCACCTACCAGATGGACCCGGCCAACACGAATGAAGCGATCCGCGAGGTGGAGCTTGACCTCGCCGAGGGCGCGGACATGGTGATGGTGAAACCCGGAATGCCCTATCTCGACATCATCCGCCGCATCAAGGACACCTTCCAGGTGCCGACCTACGCCTACCAGGTCTCGGGAGAATATTCGATGATCTGCGGTGCCGGCCAGAACGGCTGGATCGACCGTGAGAAGGCGATGATGGAAAGCCTGACCGCTTTCAAGCGAGCGGGGGCGGACGGCATTCTCACCTATTTCGGACTGGAAGTCGCAAGGCGCCTCAAATCGGGCGTTTAGGCTGCGGACGGGCAAGGCTGTGCACGGCATTTCAGAAGCGAACTTCACCGAACATTGAACGGGCGAGCGCCGATCTTCGTCTAATTTGGCGGTGCCCTGGTGCTTGCGCGCAAGTCCATGGCTCTTTCATCCGTTCGAAACGGCCAATGATGCGGCCGGTGCCGGAAGGCATCTTGCCGGAGCGTGGCCTTAGGCGATTCCCGTCAGCTTCGCTTCCGGTATCCGGCCTGCAGCATGCCACTGGATCAGTTTATACTTCTGTGCCTGTTCGTTGTCGTGCTCGTAGGCACGCCCGGACCGGCGAACATGTCGCTCATGGCTTGCGGCCTGACCTTCGGCGTGCGCGGCTCCCTCCCTTACCTGCTGGGCACGCTTGCAGGCCGCCAGGTCATGTTCTGCGCCAACATCGCGGGCCTTTTCGCATTGCTACAGGGCGCGCCCGTGATCTGGGATGGCCTGCGCTATCTCTGCATCGCCTATATCGCCTGGCTTGCGTGGAAGATCGTCCTTTCCAGGCCAAAATCGGCGGAGGCGAAGGATGTGCCCGGCTTCTGGCGCGGTTTCTGGGTTCATCCGCTAAATCCCAAGGCCTACGCGACGCAGATTGCGGCAATCGCCCAGTTCGTTTCGCCGGAACGATATTTCTCGGATGTCCTGATCCTCGGGCTGGTTATCGCGCTTCTTGGTGGCGCCCTTAACGCCGGCTGGCTTGCCGGAGGGAACCTGCTTGCGCGGATCACGCAAAACCCGCGCGTGCTTCTCGCCGTGAACGTAACGCTTGCCGTGCTCATGGTCACGTCCACCATCGCAAGCCTGCGCCTCGCCTGAGACCGGGCATCATTCGACCGATACCCAGACGTCGCCGTCGTGGATCCGGCAAGGAAGCGGCTGAAGCGGCGCCCGGTTCTTGGAAATATCGCCGATTTCCTGATGCTCCGCCGCGGTCCCGTCCGCCCGCAGGCTCGTACACCAGTTGAGGATCGCACCGCTCCTGATATCGAAGCAGGCATGATGCCAGCGGCAGTGAAGCCGCCCGTCGCGCTTGATCTCAATTTCCGGCGGGCGGTGCGGGTGGCCCGCTTCCCCCGCCCGGTCGAAAAACGGAAGCTTGAGATGGGGGCAGGCATTGTTGAAGGCGAAGAAACCCTCTTCGGCATGGAAGATGACAATATCGCAATCCTCGAACTCCACCACGCGCCTGCCGCCCGGCGGAATATCTCCTGCCGGACCAATGCGGCGCCAGTTGCGGCCGGCATGGCGGCTGCCGCCATTGAGCTTCCTTGCCGAAAGCTCCCTCGCCGCCACCTCGTTAAGTCCGCCGATTTCGTGGAGGGTGATGCGCTCGCTCGCCCCGCGCAGACGCACGCGCAGGAAATCCTTTTCGACCACCTTGTTCCGCACAAGATCGAACAGAGGCTTGGAGACGAGAAGACGCGTTCCCGCCTCCTTGTTGGCCTCCTCGATGCGGCTTGCCAGATTCACGACGGGCCCAACCGCCGTCAGCCTTTCAGCGCCGGGGCATCCGACGGTGCCGATGATCGCCTCGCCGTAGTGAAGGCCGATCCTGATTTCCAAATCGGCGCCGAACATCGTCTTGACGAAAGGCTTAGCGCGGTCGACCCAGTCAAGCGTTTCAAGCGCGGCATTTACCGCCAGGAGCGGCGCATCCTCGTCCCCGTCCGCTCCGAAAAGCGCCATCATGCCGTCACCGATGCACAGGCTGACATGCCCGCCATTTTTTCCGATGATTTCGCCAGCTTGCGCGAAATAGCGGTTGAGCAGAAACATCAGGTCGTAGGGCGTGATGTCCTCACAATGTCCGGTAAAGTTGACGATATCGCTGAAGAATACCGCGACCCTTTTTAGTTCGCCCGTTTGCGATGGCTGCTTTCTGTGAAGCTGGCTCGCAACCACCGCGTCGATTTCATCAAGAACGAGACGGCGAAACGTGACGTCACCCGATGGGCGAAGCTGGCAGGCAAGCCTGATACGCGGGCCAAGTCTCAGCTTTTCGGAAAGTTCCAGTTCTGCACCGACGCGGTCCGGACAGTGTTCGCCCCCGTTCAGGATCCATATCCGACAGGTGGAGCATTTCGCTATACCGCCGCAGGCGTTGGCAATCGGCAGCCCTGCGCGCAGTGCGGCGGCCAACACGCTTTCCCCATCTTCGCAAATAAACGAAACATTGTCCGGACGGGACTCAAGACGCGGCATGCGACGGCCCTCGCGGCGCTTCGGGCCTGGGCCCTTTCCAGCGCGCCGAACTTAGAGCATATCCCGCGAAATCCGAATCGGATTTCGCGATAAGTGTATGCTCAAGATATTGATCCTGGAGCGAATTCTGACCACGAAAGCGATCCCGCTTTCGTGGAAAGCGCTCTAGCGGCAAGCACGTGATTTGCTGCCAAAAATCAGAAACTTTCAAGAAAAAACGAATCCCGAATCGAAAATTCTTTCACGACACTTAATGCCATGGAAACTTAGACTTTTTCCTTTTCCAATCTGCGGTCAAACAACTATGGGCCGCCGCGAGGCCGTATGCAGGGTCGAATTGAAAGTCCTGGCCGCAAGTCTTATTTGAAAAAGGAACCGACAAAATGGATGAAGACGCAAAATGGCCATCGAAAGCACGGCGCCCCGTGTCGACAGATACGATCCGCTCAGCCGCCCCGAGTTGTTCGAAGGCGTGCGTACGCGACGGATTTTCGCATTCTTCATCGACGTGATCGCGATCGCCGTCTTGACGGTGATGATGGGAATTCTCGTTTTCTTCCTTGGAATTTTCACCCTCGGGCTCGGATTTCTGCTTTATGCGATCCTTTGGCAGGCGGTGGCTCTTGCCTATACCGCCTTCACCCTCGGCGGACCAAACGCCGCAACGCCCGGCATGCGCGCAATGGGGCTTGAAATGCGCCTCTGGCATGGTGAAAGGCCCTATCCCCTGCTCGCCGCCATGCATGCGCTTATCTTTTGGTTTTCCGTTTCCCTTCTTACCCCGCTCGTGCTCCTCGTCTCGCTTTTCAGCGACCGCAAGCGCCTGCTGCATGACCTGATTCTAGGCACGGTCGTCATGAACACGGGACGGGATACCGCCGCGTTCTGAGAACTGCTTTTTCGCGCTTCGGCCCAAAAACGAAAATCCATCCACAACAGGTACGCTCGCGCGGCGATTGAATCCGTCGACCTTGAGCGCGATAGGCTTTAGCCTATCGTCCGATAGCCGGCCCTGAAGAGCCGGAGGGCGAAAGGGACAAGGCCGACGCATGAGCTACGCCGACCTACCCATGGTTTTGACGATGGTCGTCATCCTGATGACGATCGTCCTCTATGCATTCGAACGAATTGCCATCGAACTGATCGCACTCGGATCGGTCGTGGCGCTGATCGTTATTTTCTCCCTGTTCCCGGTAGAAACGCCATCCGGCCCCCTGGGGGCCGAAAGCCTTCTGGCAGGCTTTTCCAATCCTGCCCTTCTTACCGTTATCGCGCTTCTCGTCGTCGGCCAGGGACTGTTTCAGACGGACGCGCTGGAAAAACCCGCCCAGGTCATCGTTCGCGTCAGCCGCCGCAAGCCCTGGCTTGCCGGCGGGCCGATTTTGATCGCGGTTGCCATCATCAGCGCGTTCTTGAACAACACCCCCGTCGTGGTCATGTTCCTGCCGATCCTGTCCGCCGTGGCCGTGGCGCAAGGAACTTCGTCGTCACGCTATCTGATGCCCCTTTCATTCATCGCGATCCTCGGCGGCATGATGACGCTGATCGGTTCCTCGACGAACCTTCTGGTGGCGAATGTCGCGCGCCAGACGAGCGATGTGCATCTCACCTTTTTCAGCTTTACACCTCTGGGCGCGCTGCTTGCCGGTGTCGGCGCGATATACGTGCTGGTCGTCATGCCCTTTCTCCTGAAGCCCCGCAAGACGATGGCCGACGAGCTTGCCGGCGCTTCCGGCAAGCAGTTCATCGCCCAGATCAATATCACCCACGGGCACCCTCTCGTAGGGGCGACAGCCGTTTCCGGCCTGTTTCCGGAACTCAAGGACATGACCGTGCGCCTCGTCCAGCGCGGCGAACGGCCGATCCTTCCGCCTTTCGAAAATGTCACGCTCTCGCCGGGCGATACCGTGATCGTCGCCGCCACGCGCTCGGCGCTGACGCAGGCGCTGTCGCGCCGAAACCCCTTGATGGCGACCGAAAGCGGCGACCAGGAAACCTCCCCGCAAGCTTCCGCCGGCTCGCTCACCCTTGCCGAGGTTGTCGTGGCGCCGGCATCGAGGCTGATTTCGCGCACCCTTGCCCAGACGGGTTTCCACACGATGACCGGCTGCGTGGTGATGGGCATCCAGCGCCGCTCGCGCATGCCGCGTATGGCAATGAACGATATCCGCCTTGAGGCCGGCGACGTGCTTCTGGTTGCCGGCACGCGCGAAGATATCAAGCGCTTGCGCGGCAATCGCGACGTCCTTCTGCTGGACTGGTCGGCGACAGAATTGCCGAAACGCCGGCATGCGCCTACCGCCCTTGCGATTTTCATCATCATGGTCGCGGCAGCGGCCAGCGGACTGGTGCCCATCGTCTCGGCCGCGCTTGCCGGAACCTTCGCCATGATCGTGACCGGCTGCCTGAACATCCGCCAGGCGCTGCGCGCGATCGACAGCCGCATCTTCATGCTGATCGGCGCTTCGATCGCCGCCGCCACCGCCCTGGAAGCGACCCAAGGCGCGGCTCTCATCGCCAATGGGCTCGTCGCCCTCATGGAGGGTCAGCCGCCCGCGGTCTATCTCTCCGGCCTCTTCTTGCTGGTCATGCTCTTGACGAACGTGCTCTCCAACAACGCCGCCGCCGTCCTTTTCACGCCGATCGCGGTGCGCATGGCCAATCAGATCGGAATGCCGCCGGAAGCCTTCGTGGTTTGCGTTATTTTCGCCGCGAACTGTTCATTCGCCACGCCGATCGGCTATCAAACCAACCTGATCGTCATGGGGCCGGGCCACTATCGCTTTTCGGATTTCATTGTCGCCGGCATTCCATTGGCACTGCTCCTTTGGATAACGTTCACTTTGTCTGCCCCTATGTATTATGGTTTGTCTTGAAATCGCTCCCGAGACGGCTCAATTACGTCACGGCGCACCCCTGTCGGAAAGCGATGTCGGAGGCAGAACGTGACGCGGCATTCGACCGATACACCGCAATTTTATCTGACGGCACCCTCACCCTGCCCGTATCTGGAAGGCCGGCACGAGCGCAAGGTGTTCACCCACCTTGTCGGGCCTCACGCTCCGGCCCTCAACGACATTCTTTCGCAAGGGGGATTTCGGCGAAGCCAGAACATCGCCTATCGTCCGGCCTGCGAAAACTGCAGGGCCTGCGTTTCGGTGCGCATCGTCGTGGACCGTTTCGACTGGACGAAATCGTTCAAGCGCGAGATGCGCAGGTGCTCCGATATCGTGGGGGACGTTCTGCCCGCCTCGCCCTCGTCCGAACAATATAACCTGTTCCGCCGCTACCTTGACGACCGCCACGCCCATGGCGGCATGTCCGACATGACCGTCCTCGACTACGCGATGATGGTGGAGGACACCCATGTCGACACCATGGTGATCGAATACCGGAAGAAAGGGCCCGATACCTTCATCACCGGGCGGGGCGAGGGCCCGCTCCTCGGCGTGGCGCTGACCGACCGGCTGAGCGACGGCCTGTCGATGGTCTATTCCTTTTACGATCCCGAAATCGAGGGCATCAGCCCCGGCACCTTCATGATCCTCGACCATGTGGAGCGGGCACGCGCGCTCGGCCTTCCCTATGTTTATCTAGGTTATTGGGTCAACGGCTCGCAGAAGATGGCCTACAAGGCGCGCTTCCGTCCGCAACAGCACCTCGGCGCCCGCGGCTGGCGCGAACCGGGCGAAGACGAAGAGTGATGGCCGCGAGACTCAGGGTCTGGACCTGGTCTCAGCAAGCGGCATCCACATAGGCTCTTATACGGCGAAACACATCCTGAAACATTTCCGGCGTAAGGCGACCGGTGTTCGTGTTGTAGCGCGAGCAATGATAGCTGTCGAAAAGCCTCAGGCCCGGCACAGGCTCATGCTCGCCCCCGTGCGAGAAGGGGTGGGCCGCACGGCGCGCGCCAAGCGCCGAAAGCGCCGCGTCATGCGCGATCCGGCCAAGCGCCATGACGGCCACAAGCCCAATCTGCCGGCGAATGGTTTCTCCAAGAAACGGAAGGCAGTTTCTGATTTCCGCGCCGACGGGCTTGTTCTCGGGCGGCACGCATCTGACGGCGTTGGTGATCGCCGCGTCCACCAGTTCCAGGCCGTCATCGGGCCTTGCGCGGTATGTCCCGCGCGCAAACCCGAATTCGACCATGGTTTGATAAAGCAAATCGCCCGCATAATCGCCCGTGAAAGGCCGTCCCGTGCGGTTCGCGCCTTTCAGGCCTGGCGCAAGACCGACGATCAAGAGACGTGGCGTTCCGCCGGAAAATGTCGGCACCGGCGCATTGAACCAGCCGGGTTCACGCGTCCGGTGCACTTCACGGAACGCGACCAGCCGCGGACAGGCCAGGCAGTCGCGTTCAGGATCAGTTGGCTGCATCGAAACCCGAAAAATCAATAATCGTCGTCGTCATCGTCCGTAACGGGCGCGCGCGGCGCACGCTCGGCCGGGTCCCTGCCGATCTTGTTGGCAAGTGCGGCAAGATCGATGAAATGGTCGGCCTGGCGGCGCAGATCGTCGGCGATCATCGGCGGCTGCGTCTGCAGCGTTGAGACCACGCTCACCTTTCGCCCCTTGCGTTGCAGGGCTTCAACCAGGGAGCGGAAGTCCCCGTCACCGGAAAACAGGACGATATGGTCGACATTTTCCACGATCTCCATGGCATCGACCGCAAGTTCGATGTCCATGTTGCCCTTGACCTTGCGGCGTCCGCTGGAGTCGACGAATTCCTTCACAGGTTTGGTGACAACCTTATAGCCATTATAATCCAGCCAATCAATCAAGGGCCGAATTGAAGAATATTCGCTGTCTTCGATCAAAGCCGTATAGTAATACGCTCTAAGAAGGTAGCCAGTTGATTGAAATTCCTTCAACAGTCTTTTATAATCGATATCAAAACCGATTGCTTTTGCAGTAGAATAAAGATTAGCTCCATCAATGAACAGAGCAATCTTTTCGCGTGGGTCGAACATTCTGGAAAAGCCTTTCTCTGGAATACAAGGCGTATCTATTCATTAGCATCTGGAAGTAGACTTCACGATTTGGATTTTTGACCCAATGGGCTTGCAAATTTTCACCGCCGCGAAGTCTTTCCGATATTTACCTTACGCCCTGCAATTCATCCGCACCGCGGATACGTGCCTGTGCCCTACGAGGCGTTCCCGGAAAGGGAATCCTCATTGTTCTTGGTTTTTGGACGTTCTATTGAAATGTAAACGCCGCACCACGTGCGTACACGATAATTCCACCGCTCGCAACCGGACTTGGGCGTTTTGCCGTCGGCAATTCATACGATAAATACATGTTTATCGAGCGTTATTTCCGGATCGCCTTGACATATCTGACTTTATCCTTCGACCACGCGAGACTTGCGTTCGTCTCTTTCACGCATTATGTGTCCACATTCGATTTCCCAAAGATGATATGGAGATGATGCATGGCGCGCGTAACCGTCGAAGATTGCATCGACAAGGTCGAGAATCGCTTCGAACTGGTGCTTCTTGCGAGCCATCGGGCGCGGATGATTTCGAGCGGCTCGCCGCTGACCGTCGATCGGGACAATGACAAGAATCCGGTCGTGGCGCTGCGCGAAGTGGCCGAACAGACGGTCAATCCCGAGGACCTCAAGGAAGACCTCATCCACTCGCTGCAGAAGTATGTCGAGGTTGACGAACCGGAGCCGGATGCGGTGCCCATGGTTCCGAGCCAGGCGCAAGGCCGCACCGAGGTCAATCAGGTCGACGATACCGACATCGAGTTCGACAGGATGTCCGAAGAAGATCTTCTGCGCGGGCTGGAAGGCCTTGTCCCGCCGGAGCGTTCCGACGACATTTGACCACAAGTGTATTTCCGGATGGCCGTGAACGCGGGCAATTCCTTCGTCCCGCCGTCCGGATCAGCGCCCTGCGGCGCTTCCATTTGCCGTGATCGGTTACGGCCATGATGCGCCAATACGAACTCGTCGAGCGGGTTCAACGCTACAATCCCAACGCCGACGAGGCACTGCTCAACAAGGCGTACGTCTATGCTATGCAAAAACATGGCAGCCAGACGCGCGCCTCAGGCGACCCCTATTTTTCCCACCCGCTTGAAGTTGCCGCCATTCTGACGGACCTGCGCCTCGACGAGGCGACCATCGCCGTCGCCCTTTTGCATGACACCATCGAGGATACGGACGCCACCCGGGCAGAGATCGACAAGCTGTTCGGCGAAGAGATCGGCAACCTTGTAGAGGGCCTGACGAAGATCAAGCGTCTGGATCTCGTTTCCAAAAAAGCCAAGCAGGCTGAAAACTTCCGCAAACTGCTTCTCGCGATCGCCGACGACGTGCGCGCCCTTCTCGTGAAGCTCGCCGACCGGCTGCACAACATGCGCACGCTCCAGTTCATGCCGGAACACAAGCGCGGGCGTATCGCCGAAGAGACGATGGAAATCTATGCGCCACTTGCCGGGCGCATGGGCATGCACGACATGCGCGAGGAGCTGGAAGACCTCGCCTTCATCACACTCAATCCCGATGCATATCAGACGATCACCGAGCGCCTTACGCAAATTCACGAAAAAAACGAAGGCCTTATCGCCGATATCGAAAGCAACCTGACTGAGCGCCTCGCGGAGCGAGGTATCGCTGCGATCGTCAAGGGCCGCGAGAAACGCCCCTATTCGATCTTCCGCAAGATGCAGTCGAAGTCGATCGCCTTCGAACAGTTATCGGACATTTACGGCTTCCGCATCGTTGTCGGTACGGTGGAAGCCTGCTACCGGGTCGTCGGCGTCATCCATACCGCTTGGCCCACGGTACCGGGCCGTTTCAAGGACTATATCTCCACGCCGAAGCAGAACGACTACCGCTCGCTTCACACCACCGTCGTCGGGCCGAGCAGGCAGCGTGTCGAACTGCAGATCCGCACTTTCGCCATGGACCGCGTCGCCGAATACGGCATTGCCGCCCACGCGCTCTACAAGGATGGAGAATTCGGCGGGCGCAATATCGCAAAGATTCAGGAGGAAAGCCGCGCATACGAATGGCTGCGGCGGACGATCGACCTGTTGTCTCTGGGCGATACGCCCGAAGAGTTTCTGGAGAACACGAAGCTCGAGCTTTTCCATGACCAGGTCTTCTGCTTCACGCCGAAAGGGCGGTTGATCGCGCTGCCGCGTGGTGCGACGCCCATCGACTTCGCCTATGCCGTTCACACGGACGTTGGCAACACCTGCGTCGGGTCCAAGATCAACGGACACATCATGCCGCTCGTCACCGAACTCAGAAACGGCGACGAGGTGGAGATCATCCGCAGCCAGGCGCAAACTCCGCCGCCGGCCTGGGAATCCATCGCGGTCACGGGCAAGGCGCGGGCCGCTATCCGCCGCGCAACGCGCGAATCCGCCAGAAAGCAGTACGGCGCGCTGGGCCGGCATATCCTGGAGCGGGCGTTCGACCGCGCGGGACGGGAACTGAGCGACGAAAACCTGACCGCCGCCCTCGGATCGCTCGGCCAGAACAATCTGCTGGACCTGCTGGCCGCCATAGGCCGTGGAGAAATCCGCGCGGCGGAAGTTCTGGGCACGCTTTATCCCGACCACGAGCCCGGGCAGCCCGAACAGCGTCTTCTCGTCTCCCACGCGGCGGCGGAGGACGGGTGGTTCGACCTGGAGGCCGGTTCGGGCATGAAGTTTCGCGTGCCGGAAGGCGCGGTCACCACCGACGATGGCCCCTCGATCCCCATACGCGGCTTGCAGGGCGACCTGCCGGTCCGCTTCGCGCCCGACGGCGGCGCGGTGCCGGGGGATCGGATCGTCGGCATCCTGACGCCGGGCGTGGGCATCACGATCTACCCGATCCAGTCTCCCGCGCTCAAGGAATTCGAGGATGAGCCTGAAAGCTGGCTCGACGTACGCTGGGACCTCGAAGGGGACCGGCGCGAACGCTTTCCCGCGCGCATCGCGGTCGCCGCCCTTAATGAGCCTGGCTCGCTTGCTACGATTGCCGGTACGATCGCGGACCTCGAGGCCAATATCGATAACCTGAAAATGGTGCGCCGGGCGCATGATTTTCACGAAATGATTATCGATCTCGAGGTATGGGACCTCAAGCACCTGAATAGGGTAATCAATCAGCTCAGGGCGCGCTCGAACGTCTCCAGCGTGGCAAGGGTGAACGGCTGATCGCATGGCGAAGGAGAGCGAAGACATGACCCGGGAAGAGGTTCTCAGCATATTCAGGGAGGCCGGCGCGATTCTCGAAGGTCATTTCATCCTCTCCTCGGGATTACGCAGCCCCGTGTTCGTTCAGAAAGCGCGTGTATTCATGTACCCGGACAAGACGGAGCGTCTTTGCCGCGCCCTTGCCGAACGCATCCGCGCCGCGGATCTCGGCGATATCGACTATGTGATCTCGCCCGCCCTCGGCGGGCTGATACCGGGCTATGAGACGGCGCGCCATCTGGGCATTCCCGCCATGTGGGTCGAACGGGAGGATGGCCGGTTTCGCCTGCGCCGATTCGAGATGGAGAAGGGTGCGCGCGTCGTCATCGTGGAAGATATCGTAACAACGGGCCTTTCGAGCCGCGAAACGGTGAATGCGCTCAAGGAGCTTGGGGCGCGGGTATTGGGTGTCGCCTGCCTGATCGACCGGTCCGCCGGCGAAGCCGACCCCGGTGCACCGCTGATTTCGCTTTGCGATTTCAAGGTGCCCGCCTATTCGCCGGACGACCTGCCGCCGGAACTCGCCGCCATTCCGGCCGTGAAGCCGGGCAGCCGCGGCCTCACGTAACGATGAAGAAGAACGGCGTCAGCATCCAAAATTCTGTTGGCAATTCGTCGCCACTCCAACTGTGCCTCAATTGTCTTCGGATTTACCGCCGCATGACCTGATAGAAATACGTGAACGCCGAACTCAACAACAAATACAATCCACGCCAAAGATCGAGATGCTCTTCCAACGCCGACAGAAACCGAACCAGATACAGCGCCTGAGAGTGGCCGTTTGGCCGCGCCACAGCTGGTCGCGTTCTCTGCGATATTTTTCGAAACGTATCCTGCGGCTGACAGGCTCGCCACATGCCATCGCGCTCGGTTTTGCGGCCGGCGCCTTTGCTTCCATTACACCGCTTATCGGCTTTCACTTTATCTTGAGTTTCATCATCGCCTTTATCATCGGCGGCAACATGCTCGCCGCCGCCCTTGGCACGGTCGTCGGCAACCCCTTCACCTTTCCCTTCATCTGGGCTTCGACCTATAAGCTCGGCACCTTGATCCTGCACGGCGAAGCAAGGCGATTGCGCTCCGACGCGCTGAAGGGGGAGCTTGGCGAAACGCTGCTTGAGAAATCGCTCGACACACTCTGGCCGGTCCTGAAACCCATGTTCGTGGGCGCGCTCCCGCTCGGGCTCATTATCGGAATCCTTTCGTACTTTGCCGTGTTCTACAGCGTACGCGCCTATCAAAGAGGGCGGCGCCAGCGTCTTGCGGCGCGCCGCTCGCTTCCGCGCCGTAGCGTGACGTCGGCAGAGTGAGGCGATGCTTGCGCCTGAGCGCTTATCTTTCGTTCACTGGCCTCGCCCACCCTGTTCTTTGATATGAATTTCGCCTCTCAAACCGGATCGGTTTCAAAATGATAGTCGGCATCGGATCGGACCTCATCGACATCAGGCGCATCGAAAAAACGCTTTCGCGTTTCGGCGATCGCTTCACGAATCGGGTCTTTACCGAAATCGAAAGAGCCAAGTCCGACCGCCGTGCGGAACGCGCCGCCTCCTATGCCAAGCGGTTTGCGGCGAAAGAGGCCTGTTCGAAGGCGCTCGGCACCGGAATTCGCATGGGGGTCGCCTGGCGGGAAATGGGCGTCGTCAACCTACCGTCGGGAAAACCGACCATGGAGCTCAGCGGCAGCGCGCTTAAGCGTCTGGAATCATTGGTACCTGACGGGTTTTCCGCGAGGATAGACCTGACGATCACGGACGACTTTCCGCTCGCACAAGCCTTTGTCGTCATCACTGCCTGGCCGCCTGATTGGCCGAGCCTCGAGACGCTTCGACGATTGAAAGACTGAATGGTTCGGCGCTATTCGTTGCGTTGCACCAGTCGAACCGATAGAAGATTTTACGCCTGCGGCCGGTACAGACTCGATCCGGTCGCAACGTTTGATTGCCATTGGGACAACTTTTTCGCGCCGGGGCCAGCCGCGCGGATGGTGGAACCTTGAATTGAAAGACGAAGGATGAAATGAGCGTGTCCGAAGAAAAGAAGGCAAAGGAAGGCGGTCTGTACGAAACCGTCAAGGTGATCGTGCAGGCTCTGATCCTGGCGCTCGTCGTCCGCACGCTCTTCTTCCAGCCTTTCAACATCCCCTCCGGCTCGATGATGGATACGCTCCTCATCGGGGATTATCTGTTCGTCTCCAAATACAGCTACGGCTATTCCAAGCACTCCTTTCCTTACGGCCTCGCACCGGTGGAAGGGCGTATCTGGGCGGAGGAACCCGAGCGCGGCGACATCGCGGTATTCAAACTGCCGAAGGATAATTCCACCGATTACATCAAGCGCGTTATCGGCCTGCCCGGCGACGAGATCCAGATGATCGACGGCGTCCTGCACATCAATGGCGAAGCGGTGAAACGCGAGCGGATCGATGACTATATCGAGACGGATCCCTTCGGCAATGTGCGCCGCGTGCCCCGATATCGCGAGACGCTTCCGAACGGCGTAACCTACGATACGCTGGACCTGACCCAGCGCGGAACGTGGGACAACACCCGCGTCTACAAAGTGCCGCCCGGCCACTTCTTCATGATGGGCGACAACCGCGACAATTCCACCGACAGCCGGGTCCTGTCGGCCGTCGGCTATGTGCCCTTCGAGAATTTTGTTGGTCGCGCGGAAGTCATCTTCTTTTCCATCGACGAGGACGCTTCCGCCTGGATGGTCTGGAAATGGCCCTGGACTGTCCGCTGGAACCGTATTTTCCGCGGTCTTTGACCGGCGCGACAGCTTCGGAGAAACAGAAAATGGGCCGCCGCCGCACCGACCTGGCGCTGGAGGAACGCATAGGCTATCGCTTTCGCGATCCCGGCCTGCTGGAACGCGCACTCACCCACGCCTCCTCCGTCGCGGGAGAAGGTGTTGCGACGGAAAGCTACCAGCGGCTGGAGTTTCTGGGAGACCGGGTGCTGGGGCTTGCCATCGCGTCGATGCTCTATGCCGCCTTCCCGCAAGCCGAGGAAGGCGAGCTTGCCCGCCGGTTGAACCAGCTTGTCAAGCGCGAGACTTGTGCGCAGGTCGCGTCCGAACTGCAAATCGGCGAGGCGCTGCGCGTCGGCGGCGGCGAGGCGCAAACGGGCGGGCGCAAGAAGACGGCGATCCTGGCCGACGTCTGCGAATCCCTGATCGCCGCCATCTATCTCGATGGCGGATATGAAACCGCTGCCGATTTCGTCGACAGGTTCTGGCGCAAGCGCATGACGGAATTCACGGGTCACTTGCGCGACGCCAAGACAAGCCTGCAGGAGTGGGCGCAGGGCCGCGGGCTGGAGCCGCCATCCTACAAGATCACCAGCCGGGGCGGCCCGGATCATGCGCCCGAATTCACCGTGACCGTGTATATTGACGGAACGGAGACGGCCACCGGCACCGGCGGGTCGAAGCGTATCGCGGAGCAAAACGCAGCCGAAGCCGCCCTTGTGCGCGAAGGCGTGTGGACAGGAAACAAAAACGGTGACTAGCCACGATAACGGCACGTCCGGCATGCCGGCAGATGCCGATGCCCCCGACGGGCCGACAAGGGCAGGTTTCGTCGCGCTGATCGGTGCGCCGAACGCGGGCAAATCCACCCTTCTCAACCAGCTTGTCGGGACAAAGGTTTCCATCGTCACCCACAAGGTGCAAACGACCCGCGCGATCATTCGCGGCATCTCAATGCAAGGGGCATCGCAGGTCATTTTCGTCGATACGCCGGGGATTTTCCGACCCAAGCGCAGGCTCGACCGCGCGATGGTGGACACCGCATGGGGCGGTGCGAAAGATGCCGACATCGTGGCGCTTTTGATCGACGCGCGCAAAGGGCTCGACGAGCAGAACGAGAAGATCCTCGAAAAGCTTGCCGATATCAAACTGAAGAAGATCCTGATCCTCAACAAGATCGATACCGTCAGGCGCGACAGCCTGCTTGCGCTTGCACAGTTGATCAACGCGCGCGCCCAATTCGAGCAGACCTTCATGGTCTCCGCACTTAATGGTGACGGCGTTTCCGATCTCGTCTCCTATTTCGCCGAAAACGTCCCCGAAGGGCCCTGGCTTTATCCTGAGGACCAGGCGTCCGACCTTCCCTTGCGCATGCTTGCCGCAGAAGTCACCCGTGAGAAGCTTTTCCTGCGGCTGCACGAGGAGTTGCCCTATATCTCCACGGTGGAGACGGAAAGCTGGCAGGAGCGCAAAGATGGCTCGGTCAGGATCGAACAGACCATCTTCGTGGAACGCGACAGCCAGAAGAGCATCGTTCTCGGCAAGCGCGGGCAGACGATCAAGGCGATCTCCCAGGCCGCACGCGAGGAAATCTCACAAATGCTGGAGCAGCCGGTCCATCTTTTCCTTTTCGTGAAGGTGCGTGGAAACTGGGCCGACGATCCGGAACGCTACCGCGAGATGGGGCTGGAGTTTCCCCACTAGAACATCCTGCGTTCGAATGAAGGCGGACAAGATGCTCCAGGATTTTGAACGCGATCAACTTTTCGGCGTTCAGGTGGCTCCACCTGAACGCGGGTTGGTCTGAGGGCATGTCATGGAGTGGACGGGGCAAGGCATCATTCTCGGCTGCCGCCGCCATGGAGAGCATGATGTCATCGCCGAGGTGATGACGCGAGACCGGGGTAGGCATCTCGGCCTCGTCCGTGGCGGGCGCAGCCGCCGTCATCAGGCCACACTTCAGCCTGGCAACGAGGTCGGTCTTGTCTGGCGCGCGCGCCTTGACGGTCATCTCGGCAATTTCACCGTGGAGCCGTCACACCTTCGCGCGGCATCGCTGATGCAATCGGCCGAAGGGACCTACGGCATTCAGGCCGTAGCAGCACTTCTGCGCCTTCTGCCGGAGCGCGATCCCCACCCCGCCCTTTTCGACGCGCTCGAGGTTATCCTCGAACATGCCGACACGCCGGAAATCGTCGGCGCGCTTGTCGTGCGCCTTGAATTGCAGATGCTGAACGAGCTTGGCTTCGGCCTCGATCTTTCGCGCTGTGCCGCAACCGGCACCAAGGCCGATCTCATCTACGTTTCACCGAAATCGGGCCGGGCCGTCAGCCTGGAGGCCGGGCGCCCCTACCACGACAAGCTTCTGACGCTGCCCGCTTTCTTGCGCGAAGGCGAGGAAGGGGTTCCCCGCTCCGCCGATACCGCCTCGCTGGAGGCTGCATTCCGCCTCACCGGCTTTTTCCTGCACCGTCACGTGTGGGAACCGCGCGGGATTGAACCCTCACCCGCGCGCGACGGTTTCATTCAGGCGGTCCTGCGTGACGCGACCTGACCGCTTCCCAGCCGGAATTGGCGGAATTCCGCGAAAACTTGTGCAAAGGCCAACCCTGACGAATTGATTCGCCGTGGCAATGCGGTTAACTGGAACATATGGGAAACGAGCTGATTCCGCCCGGTGGCGTCGAACCGATCAACCTGCGCGAGGCGTTGGAGGAGCGTTACCTCTCCTACGCCTTGTCGACGATCATGCACCGCGCGCTGCCGGATGTGCGCGACGGGTTGAAGCCGGTTCACCGCCGCCTGCTTTACGCCATGCGTCTCTTGCGGCTCGACCCGGGCGCAGGGTTCAAGAAGTGCGCGCGCGTCGTCGGCGACGTCATCGGTAAATATCATCCTCATGGCGATCAGGCCGTCTATGACGCGCTTGTCCGACTTGCGCAGGATTTCGCGCAGCGTTACCCGTTGGTCGACGGTCAGGGCAACTTCGGCAATATCGACGGCGATAATGCCGCCGCCATGCGCTACACCGAAGCGCGGCTGACCGACGTCGCCAAACGCCTGCTTGACGGTCTTGACGAAAACGCAGTCGATTTCCGCGAAACCTACGACGGCGAAGAGAAAGAACCGATCGTCCTTCCCGCCGGCTTCCCGAATCTGCTCGCCAACGGTTCGTCGGGCATCGCGGTCGGCATGGCAACCTCGATTCCGCCGCACAACGCTGCGGAACTTTGCGAAGCCGCCCTTCACCTCATCAAGAACCCAAAGGCGGAGACCTCCGAACTTCTGCAGTTCGTGAAGGGGCCGGATTTCCCGACAGGCGGCCTTCTCGTCGCCGATCAGGCAAGCCTGCTTGAGGCTTACGAGACGGGCCGTGGCGGTTTCCGTGTCCGCGCGCGCTGGGAGGTGGAGGATCTTGGCCGCGGCACCTGGCAGATCGTCGTCACTGAAATCCCCTACCAGGTGCAGAAATCGCGGCTGATCGAGAAGATCGCCGAATTGCTTCAGGCCCGTAAACTGCCGCTTCTCGACGATATTCGCGATGAATCTGCGGAGGACGTGCGCGTCGTTCTCGTGCCCCGCTCCAAAAACGTCGACCCGGCCTTGATGATGGAGTCGCTTTTCAAGCTCACCGACCTTGAAAACCGCTTCCCGCTCAACATGAACGTGCTGTCGCGCGGGCGAGTGCCAACGGTAATGGGCCTGAAGCGCGCGCTGCAGGAATGGCTGGAGCACCGCAAGGAAGTTCTTGTCCGCCGCTCCGAGCATCGATTGGCCCAGATCGAACATCGCCTGGAGGTCCTGGAAGGCTATCTGATCGCATATCTGAACCTCGACGAGGTGATCCGCATCATCCGCGAGGAGGACGAGCCGAAGGCCGAGCTTATCCGTACCTTCAAGCTGACCGACGTTCAGGCGGAAGCGATCCTCAACATGCGCTTGAGAAGTCTGCGCAAGCTTGAGGAAATGGAAATTCGCAAGGAGCACGCAAAGCTCACCGCAGAGCGGGACGAGCTTGTCAAGCTGCTCGGCTCCGACCAGCGCCAATGGACGCGGATCAGCAAGGAAGTGGCCGAAATCGGCAAGGCCTTCGGGCCGGAGACCGAGCTTGGCCGCCGCCATACCGACCTGACGGAAGCACCTGACCATGATCTTGGCGACATCCAGCAGGCGATGATCGAGAAGGAACCGATCACCGTCATCGTTTCCGAAAAAGGGTGGATCCGCGCGCTCAAGGGTCATCAGGCGGATTTGTCGAGCCTTGCCTTCAAGCAGGGCGACAAACTCAAGATTTCCTTCTTCGCCGAGACGACGGACAAGATCCTCGTCTTCTCCACTGGCGGCAAGGTTTTCACGATCGCCGCCGACCGTCTGCCGGGCGGGCGCGGACACGGCGAGCCGATCCGCCTTATGGTCGACATGGAGGAAGGCCAGGACGTCGTCGAATGCTTCGTCCACAAGCCTGGACGCAAGCTTCTCGTCGCCTCGTCGGAGGCGCGCGGCTTCATCGTTTCGGAATCCGATGTGGTCGCCAATACCCGCAAGGGCAAGCAGGTGCTGAATGTCTCCAGCCCGGCGGAAGCCAAGATCTGCGTTGCCGCCGATGGCGATCATGTCGCGGTGATCGGGCAGAACCGCAAGCTTCTGGTTTTCCCGCTGGCGCAGATCGCGGAGATGTCGCGCGGGCGTGGCGTAAGGCTCCAGCGCTATCGTGATGGCGAAATTTCGGATGCCGTCGTCTTCAAGGCCGAAGAAGGCCTCACCTGGATCGATTCCTCCGGCAGGAGCTTCACCCGCTCACTGGATGAACTGACGGACTGGCGCGGAGATCGCGCACAAGCGGGCCGCCTGCCGCCAACCGGCTTCCCAAGGTCCAACATGTTCGGCCGGCGGACGCTTTGAGGGCGAAATGCCCGTAAGGCGCTACAGGCCTGATGACGCTTCGCGTCTGAGCGATATCTACAAGGCAGCGGTATTGGTAATCGGCGCGCGGTATTATTCGCCCGATCAGCTGCGCGCCTGGGCGGCTCTCGCGCCCACGCCGAAGCGTTTCGCGGAATTGATGGGCGACGGGCGCATTGCGCTGGTCGCAACCGACAAAGACGATCAGGCCGTCGCATTTGCCGACCTTGAACCCGACGGCCATATCCATTTCCTTTATGCCGCTCCTGAAGCGGCCGGCACTGGCGCCGTCTCGACACTTTACGATCGTCTGGAAGAAAAGGCCCGCGACCTCGGCTTCATACGCCTTTATGCGGAGGCGAGCGAAGCCGCGCTTCGCTTTTTTCTGAAAAAGGGATTCACTAAAACCGCCCGCCGAGAATTTGAGGTCGAAGGCGTTCCCATCCACAACTACGCGGTCGAAAAGCGGCTTTAGCCAACCGCGCCACCCTCACCCTGGCCTTCTCCCTTCAAGGGAGAGGCCGGCGCGGATCGGGCCGGGTGAGGGTGAAGTCGCTTCCACTTATATGGGCCTTTGCCTGCCGCCCTTACCCGAGTTCCGGATCGGCGAGATGCTGGCGCAGCATCTCCGTATATTGCTTCACCATCTCCTCGACGAACTCCTCGTGATTTTCCACCTCGAGCACCGCCTTGGCGACATGGGCGTTGTAGCGCGCCGCCGCCCAGAGAAATGCCATCTGCAAGTCTGTCGCCGGGATCTTCCGGTTCTCGCGGTTCGCGACGTCGATGAACTTTCCCGCGACATCGAGAAAGCCCTTGGTGTCGAGATTGCCCTCGGCGCGTTGCGCGCGGCGCTCCTGCCTGTTCATGCCGTCTCCACCATCATGAATCCATCCGCCTTATTTTGATAATCTTATGCCACTTCGAACCGGGCCGTCATGCCGGCTGCCTGATGCTCCAGCATGTGACAGTGGATCATCCATTTGCCGGGATTATCCGCGACGAAAGCAACCTCCACCTTCTCTCCCGGCTCCGTCAGCACGGTGTCGTGCCAGATTTCGCGAGCCGGTTTCACGCCATTACGCGACAGCACCTTGAAGTGGTGGCCGTGAATATGCATGGCATGCGGAAAGCTGGTGTCGTTGATTATGGGCATCCGTATCGTGCGCCCGCGCGCGACCGAAAAAAGGGCCTGGTCATGGTGCGAGCCCACGATACCGTTGAACGCCCAGACCTTGCCTTCCTGCGCAAGGGACCTCAGGTCCTTTGTTTCTCCGTTGAGGCTCGCTTCGCGTAATCCGCCCATCGCGCCGCCCTGCATCAACAGATCGACAGCAAGCGCGTCGTCGAACGAAAGTGACCGGTTGAGCGGGTTTGGAGAAAGCGAGATATCCCCCGGCAAGGGCTTATCGCGTGTGATGGCCGCCCCTTCGGCGACGATTTCACCGGCAGAAAAAGGCGCGCCGGAAACTTCTTCAACCTTGAACACGCCGGGATTTGAGGGAACGTCCACGATCAGATCGGCGCGCTGGGACGGCGCAATCACCAGAGTGTCTGCTTCCAACTCATACGGCGCCACCGGCTGCCCATCGAGGGCGATAACCTGTGGCTTCAGCCTTGAGAAGCGGAAGGAAAGCACCCGCGCATTCGCCGTGTTGACAACCCGCACACGAAGCCGTTCGCCGGGTCGCGCACGCTCCTTGAAATACGGCAGGCCGTTCGTCGTCAGCACATTGCCGAGGCGCCCCGCATGGCTCCAGTCATGAAGGTTTCCAAAGCTTGCCTCGTCGATCTGTCGTTCTTCGTTCAGTCGCCAGTCGTCGAAGACGAACAGAAGTTCGCGGTCATAGGCTTTCGCCCCCGCCTCTTCCACGATAAGCACGCCGTAAAGCCCGCGCGCCAGTTGCTCCCACGAGCGGTTATGCGGGTGATACCAGAAGGTGCCGGCATCCGGCGCCTTGATACGGTAGTCGAAACTTTGGCCCGGCTCGACGGCTTCCTGCGTCAGTCCCGCCACGCCGTCATATGCGTTATCAAGGCGAATACCATGCCAATGGATCGTCGAAGGCTGCTTAAGCCGGTTCACGAAACGCACGGGCAGCGTCTCGCCCTGGCGAACCCAGATCACCGGGCCGGGCACCCTGCCCTCGTATCCCCAGATATCGGCCTTCGGTCCGCCTTCTTCCCAAAGTTCCGCGGTGCCTTCCCGCGCTTCGATCGTCAGCGGTCCATCGTCGGCCGCCATCACGCCGTTCGGCAGGCAGGACAACGTCCAAAGCGCTGCCCCTCCCTTCAGGAGATCGCGGCGGGTGGGGGAATAAACTCGTCTGTTGGGCATATGTCAGATACCGCAATTTTTCTCGCTGACCGAAACCCTATCACGACCAATCCGGCGAAACGACGGCACATCCGGACGCCACGTCTTCAGCCGTCCGGATCGGTGATCTTCGTCGCGAAACCGGAGATCAGCGTTGCAACGCAGGCAAGCACCATGACAAGCACGAGGGGCCAGATCGTGCCTGGCCACAAGACACCTGAAAGCAACCACCCCACGAGCGCCGATGCGATCGCCCCGAACCCGATCTGCATGCTCCCCGCCAGACCCGATGCCGCCCCGGCAAGATCCGGACGCACACTCACGGCACCCGCGATCGAACTCGGCAGGCAGATGCCGTTCGCGATTCCGACAAAAAAGATCGGCCCGAACAGAGAAAGCGGATGTATGTATCCCGCCGCGAAGAATACGGCGATTGCAGCGATTGCCGCCAGCAGGAGCAGGTTGCCGGCGGTGATCATTTTCAGCACGCCGGCGCTCGAGGCATGGCGGCCCGAAACCCAGTTGCCGACGATATAACCGGCCGCGACGAGCATGAAATAGAGCCCGTATTCCGACGGCGACATGTCAAGCAGTTCCGAGGCAATGAACGGACCGCCGCCAAGGAACGCGAAAAACGTTATCGACGTAAACGCGGCGGTGAGCGCATAGGCCCAAAACGCGGGAAGCGTCATAAGTGTGCCGAAGTTCCTGAACAATTCGCCGACGCCGCCGGACATTTTGTAGTGGTTCGTCTCATGCAGGTTGACGAAAGCGGCAAGCATAACGGCCAGGCCGATGGCGATCACGAAGATCGAAATCGCCACAACGCCGAACGCCTGGTCGAGCACGCCGCCGATGGCAGGACCGACCATCGGCGCGACCGCCATGCCCATCGTCACATAGCCGATCATGCTTGCCGCCTGTCTGCGGTCGAAAAGGTCGCGTACGATGGCCCGTCCAAGCACGATGCCCGCACATCCGCCTGCCGCCTGCAGGATGCGCCCGACGAGGAAAACCGAAATCGACTGTGCGAACACGCAAATCATCGATCCGGCAAGAAAAATGCCGAGCCCCCACAACAGCACCGGCCGCCGTCCGAAGCGATCGGACAGCGGCCCTATGGCGATCTGCGCCAAAGCCACGGCCGCAAGATAAAGCGATAGCGTAAGCTGCACTTCGCTCATGGTCGTTCCGAAGAACTCCACCAGCCTGGGCATCGACGGAAGATAAATGTTCATTGCCAATGGGTTGACGGCCGAAATGGCAACGAGGATGGCAATTGACGGACGCCGGGCCGTAACCGGCGTTAAGACATCTTGTTTCATGCAAACCTATATCGCCTGCGATCCATGTCGCGACAAGGCAGGATTGCTGGAAAAAGCGTTTCCTGTTCCGCGACACCGGCCCGAGCACAGCAGGCGCGGCGTCACCGCATCGTCATTATCCGCGGCGCTCGCTCAAAGCTGGAACCAGCCCCGCCATTGCTCCGGATATTCGGCAACGTATCCTGACACGAATTTCGCATATCTATGGACGATACGCCGTGGCGTCGGCTCGCCGTCCTTATAGGTCGCCGGATCGTTGAGGTTGGGCCCGACCACCACGCGGTAGGTCCCCTTCCTTTCACGCAGCGTGACGACGGGCAGGAGGTTTGCCTCAGTCCTGAGGGCGAGCGCCGCCGCGCCCGGCGCGAAGTTGAATTTGCCGTTCAAAAACGGCACCCGAAGAGGCTTGGCCCGGTTCCGGTGCATCGATCTTGCCGCGGTTATCCAGACATTGCCGCCGTTTTTGAGGGCACGGGTCAAATGCAGCGCGGCGAGGCCCGCATTTTTCGGGTCGATCACTTCACGCCGCAGCGTGAACGCCTCTTCCGGCTTGCGCATTACCCGGTTGAGCACCGCTTCTCCAAAGGCCGTCTCGGACAGCCCATGCGTCGCGCGCATGAGATGCACGAATTCGACACCGCATCGCTTGAGCGCCACCTTGGCGATGATGTCCATGTGAACGAACGGGCTGATCCAGAAAATCGCGCCCCGCCCGTTATCCAGCGCCTGCGCGACGCGCTCGCGCCCTTCGATCTCGATGATCGGGTCCCACCTGCCCGGACGGTGGTAGCGCAGCATCTCCATAAGCATCACGAGTTGCTCGCCGGCAAGCTCGGTGAGGATTGCGTCCGCGGCACCCGGTCCGTCGATATCGGGCAGAATTTCGGCCATCCGGGTCGGAATGCGGTCGGTTCGGTTGTTGCTTACGAACCGCCGCGCGGAGCCTTCCAGGGCGTGGGCAAGTCTTGGCCACGCCCGCCTCGGCCACGTCCATGCGGCCGGCAACAGCAAAGGCAGGCCGATCATCAACGCCGCATCGCGCGCGGAGAATATTCGCTTCATGAAGGATCAGAAATCAGAGTCGGGTCGTCAGTGCAATGAGGTCGATTGTCGATGCCTCGAAGCGTATTGCAACCTGTTCGTGTTTCAAGTATTCCGCGCATCAAATCAATATTGTTTCTTGCGCAACTAAATAAGATTACTTCTTATCTCGAGCATAATTTGATTTACCCATTCCTTCTTTATGCTAGATTTAAGAAAAAAATTCTGGAAAATTCACTTCGCTCACGCAAAGGAGGATTGGTTATGACACCATGGGAATTTAAGGCGGAGTCAGTTTCCAATTGCAACTGCGATTATGGATGCCCATGCCAATTCAACTCATATCCTTCCAAAGGACATTGCGACGCTGTCGTTTGCATGAAAATTTCGGAAGGACACTACGGTGATACAGACCTCGCCGGCGTTCGTTTTGGTGCAGTGGTTTCCTGGCCGGGCGCGATCCACGAGGGCAACGGACAATGCCAGCCGTTCATTGACGAAAGCTCAACCCCCGCCCAGCGGGAGGCAATTCTCAAGATCATGTCCGGCGAGGACACGGATCCCATGGCAACTGTTTTCGCAGTCTTTGCCACCACTTTTGCGAAAGTCCATGACCCGATATTCGCGCCGATCGAGCTGGAGATATCGGTAGACGATTGCAGCGGCCGCTTTCGCATTCCAAACCTCGCGGAGGGCAGCGCAAGGCCGATCCGCAATCCCGTGACGGGCAAGCCGCATCGCGCGCGGATAAACTTGCCGACCGGTTTCGAATACGACGTCGCCGAAGTCGGCAGCGGCTCGGCAAGCGCGGAAGGTGCGATAAAACTGGACCTCAACGACAGTCACGCGCATTTGGCCCACATGCACCTGAACAACCACGGCGTGATCCGCCATCGCGCCGCCTGAGCGGGCCAATGCGATGACGAGCGAAGGTGCTTCGCCTTCGGGCATCACCGCCGCCGAACGGATGATCCGGCGAGAGCGCTGGATCATTCTGGCAGGGCTCGTCCTCATCACGCTGCTTTCATGGATTTATGTGCTGAGCGGTGCCGGAACGGGCATGGGCACTCGGGCCATGAGCACATTCACCTTTCCGCCTCCAGAGCGGATGGGCATGGTTTTGGACTGGTCGTTTTCCTACGCACTCATCATGCTCATGATGTGGTGGGTCATGATGATCGCCATGATGACGCCAAGTGCGGCCCCCCTTATCCTGCTTTACGGAACGGCCTACCGTCACGAGCAGAGGAAAGGACGATTGGGGGCGGCTGCGGCTCCCACCTTTTCGTTCCTCGCGGGATACCTGCTCGCCTGGCTCGGCTTCAGCGCCGTCGCGACATTCCTGCAATGGACGCTGGAACAGCTCGGCCTCTTGCATTCCATGATGATGTGGAGCACGAACCGGCAGTTGAGCGCGGCGTTGCTGATCGCAGCGGGCCTTTATCAGCTTTCGCCGTTGAAACATGCCTGCCTCGCCCATTGCCGTTCCCCGGCGGCTTTCCTGGCGGAGCATTACCGCCCGGGCGCGTCTGGCGCCTTGCGAATGGGTCTTCTTCATGGCGCCTATTGCCTCGGCTGCTGCTGGGTAATCATGGCGCTTCTTTTTGCAGGCGGCATCATGAATGTCGTCTGGATCGCCGGCCTTGCCGTATTCGTCCTGCTGGAAAAGGTCTTGCCCTGGAGCATCGCCTTTACGCGGGTTAGCGCTGCGATTTTCCTCGCGCTCGGCCTCTGGCTCCTTTTCACGTCCTGACGGATACCGGCCCTGCCACCCGGGCGGACCGCGCAAGATGCCGCTCGCGGAAGTAGGTGAAAAGCCCCGCGCCGACGATGATGGTGCTGCCCGTCAGCGTAAGTGCATCCGGCACCTCGTCCCACACCAGGAAACCGAGCAAGATCGCCCAGACGACGATCGTGTAGCGGAAGGGCGACACAGCCGCGATATCGCCAAGGCGCAGCGAGACGATGATCAGCAGGTTTGCGACGGTAAAAAAGGCGGCAGCCGCCCCAAGCAACAAGACCTCCCGCCCCGTCGGCACGAGCCAGTTTTCCCTCACCGACAGCGACAGCCCGATCAGAATGATCGCGATGAGGCTTGCCATGTTCAGCGCGATGCTGGGTATTTCGGCTGGCGTCCGCTTGGAGATGAGATCGCGAAGAGCGCTCAGAAGAACGCCGGCGAAGGCGACGGCCGCCCAATAATCGAAGCCCTCCGCCCCCGGCCGCGCGACGATCAGAACGCCCGCAAAACCTGCGAGAATGGCCGTCCAACGCTGCCATCCGACCGTCTCGGAAAGAAAGATCGCTGCCCCCGCCGTGATGACAAGCGGCAAGGCCTGGAGAATGGCGATCGAATTGGCAAGCGGTAGGTGAAAAAGCGCTGCAAGAAAGAGAACCGTGCCAAGGCCGTTCGCTGCCGTTCGCGCAAGCACCGTCGGGTGTCGGAACATGCGAACTGTAACCCTCGTACGCATTGCAATGCCAAGCGTCGTGACTATGGCAAGCGCCATCAGGCCGCGCAGGAACATGATTTCGCCAAGCGGCAGGTTTTCTGCGGCCAATTTGGCGAACACGTCGTTGCCGATACCGGCCAGCATCGCGATCGAAATGGCACCGATGGCGCGCCGGTTGTCCTGAAGCATGCTCGAAACCCCGAAAATATGCCCAACGGCCATCTGGGATATTTTGTATTACTTATTATAAGAGCTAGTCCAGCGCGTGAGCTTCACTTTTCGCTTGAAGCGGCTTGGCGGCGTGCGAGGCAAGGTTGCGTTCGCGGAAGAACGAATAGATGCCGGTCGCCACGATGATCGTCGTGCCGGCCAGCGTCATGAAATCCGGCACATCGCCCCATACGAGATAGCCCAACGCAATTGCCCAAAGGATGATGGAATAGCGGAATGGAGCGACAACGGTGATATCTCCAGTACGCATGGCGATAATGATGAAGCTGAAGCCCAGATTGATGAAAAGCGCCGCGCCGACGAGCAGGGCGAACTCACCTCCTGTCGGCATCATCCATGTTTCGCGGGTGGAAAGCGCAAGTCCGACCGTTGAAACGCCGGCCAGCGTTGCCGCCGTCACACCCAGTGTTGGAACGTTCTTCGGCATTCGCTGTGTGGCGAGATCGCGCACCGCCATGCAGCAAACGCCCCCAAGCGCGACAATCGCCCATGAATCGAACCCCTCAAGCCCCGGCCGCACGATAAGCAGGACACCGAAAAACCCCACCCCGATCGCCGACCACCTCCGCCAGCCGACGGGCGCGGAGAAGAAAATCGCCGCTGCCGCCGTGACCGCCAGCGGCAACACCTGCAGGATCGCCGTGACATTGGCGATCGGCATGCGAAACAGGGCGGTAAGATAGAGGATCGTCGCGCAAATCTCGGCGAGAGCGCGCAGCGGTACCGTCTTGTGGGTAAGATGGCGGAATTGCGAAAGCGCGCCCGTCGCGGCACTCAAGCCAAGCACGAAAACGATCGCAATCACCCCGCGAACGAACATGATCTCGCCGAGCGGCAGCCGCTCTGACACCACTTTCACAAGCGTGTCGTTGACGATGAAGCCGAGCATGGCGAGCATCATCGCGACGATCGCCTTGCTGTTCTCGCGAAAATCCATGCCCGGTCTGATCCAGATAATAACGGGAAAAGGCGCTACCCGGTCCGGATCGCGGCCCAATTGTCTGCGTGTCAGTTTTCCTTCAGGAAATCGTCGAGGGAAAGCCCCTTATTTTCTGCATCCACATAGTCCTGCGTTGTGGTGATCCGGTTGCGCTCACCCATCTTGAACGGCGTGTCTTCCATGTTCCATTGCGCGGACACCCTGCAATCGTCGCACATGCCGATCAACGCAATCTGATCCGGGCGCTGGAACATCCAGTGCTTGCCGGAAAGCCGCTCGGAGATCCTCTTGATCGCCGCTTTGGTGCCGAAGGGCTTGCCGCAGCTTGTGCAGGTGGCAGGCTCCTCCTCATGCAGCACGGCCGGGTGCACCGCGCCGTCACCGGCATGGTAGCGCGCCTCCAGCGTGATCACGCTTTCGGGGCAGGTCGCCGCGCACAGCCCGCATTGCACGCAGGCCGCTTCCGTGAAACTCACCTGAGGGCGGTCCGGATTGTCGGAAAGCGCATTCACCGGGCATGAGCCGACGCAGGCGAGGCAAAGCGTGCAGCCTTCCGTGTCTATATGGATACGCCCATACGGCGCGTCTTTCGGCAGGGGGATGATTTCCGGCACATTTTCGCCGCGTTCGATCAGGCCCGTAATCGCGCTTCTTGCAACATCGCGCTTGCCGCCGACGGCGTCGAAACCCAGCGGATCGGCGATGACTGGTGCATTTGCTTCTTTCGACAGCCCCTCACTCACCCGATCAGGATCGTTTTCGACAAGAACCTCGAACAAGCCCTCGGTTTCAAAGCCCAATCCTGAGAGCAGTGCTTCCGCGATCGCGATCTCGGCGCGAAGGGCCGCAAGTTCCTCTGCTTTTTGCGGAGGGCACAGCAGCACCATCCGACTGGCGCCGGCAAGGATGGCCGATAGCAGGGCGTCATGGCCGTATGCGGCGACCGAATGCACGGCAAGCGGGATCGCGTTTTGCGGCAGTCCCTCACCGAAGCGCGCGATCGCGGTAATGATCTCCGTGCCGTGCGGGTCTTCATGGACGAACAGAACGGGTTTCCTGCCGCCTGCATCGCGATATGCCGAAAGGAGCGTCTGGACCCGGCGGATCTGGTCGCGGCGGAAGGGATATTGATAGAAAACGGCGCCCGTCGGACAGTGCGCGGCACAGGAACCGCAGCCCCCGCAGATGCCGGGGTCGATCGATATCGTCTCCCCTTCATCACTGATCGCGCCCGCCGGGCAGGCGTCCAGGCAGTTGGTGCAGCCTGTCTTGCCCGAGCGTCCATGTGCGCAGATATCGGCGTCATAGCCGACATAAACCGGCTTTTCGAATGTGCCGACCATGTCTGCGAGATCGAACAGCGCGCGCGCGATCGCCGCCGGATCCTTCGGGTCGACGCGGCAGTATCCGTCCCGTTTTTCCGGTGCGCTCACCAGCGGCGTCCCGCCGGAAAGGTCGAGGATCAGGCTGCAGGTCGCCTTTGCTCCGTCGCGCGGGAGGGCGAACTGCGGCCCGCTCCGCGAGGAAGGGACAAGCTGCGCATAGCCGTCGACCGTCACCTCGAACCCGCCGAAGGACCCTGAAACCGTACGAAGCGTTCCCGAATAAATCGGAAAATCCAGAATGGATGGCAGCAGCACGTCTTCGCCGCCCTTGAGAAGCAGCGTTACCGATAGCCTGCCTTCCAGTATGCGGGCGGCATCCAGCGCCTCCTGCCCGCTCCCGTATACAAGGCAGAGCCCGTCGCTTTCGACAGAGCGCAGCGGAGCGGCCTGCGGCTCCAGCGCGGCTTCGGCCAGAAGCGCTGCGATCTTCGGGTGCGGGTCGGCGTCCTTCGCGCACCATCCGGCGCGCTCGCGTATATTGACGTAGGCAACATCCGCACCCGGCGCCTGTTCTTCGGCGATTTCGGAAAAAAGCGGCGCTTCCTGCGTGCAGCCGACAAGCAGCGGCTCCCCGCCTTCCAGCGCCTTTTCGAAGGCTTCCGCCTGTGCCCGGCAAAGGTGGCTGTAAAGCGGAGCACCCTCCTGCAGCGGCAGGCGGTCGGGATTCAGCGCCATCGTCTTCTCGCAGTTGCACAGAAGCACGCGGCGGCTCGATACGGGCATCTATTTTCCTCCGGCGGGCGCAAGCCCTCGTTATAATGCTTTATAGAAGTTCTAGCAGAGTCCGGAGCCTTGCCAAGGGGAAGGTTCCCAATTGAAGCCCATTGTCAAAACGCGCGCATAGGCCCAGAATCCCTTTAACGAATTCATGGAGGAGAGTTTCATTGCTCAAGGAGGATACGAGGTCGTTCGGCGTGGTGCTGGAGCGCGGGCCGTCTGCGTCGCGATGGGCCGACTGGGCGTGGAAAGTCGTGGCGATCATTCCCGATGCGCCGGCCACGGGCGGCTGGCGTGAACTGGAGCGCGATGGCGAGTGCGTGCGTTACATGGCGGCACCATTTTCCGCGACGCTCCACCACAAGATGGTTGAGACCTACGACGCCAATCTTGAATCCAGCGCACCTTCCATCTGGGCAGCGCTGGTGGAAGATCCGTCTCAAGATCCACCATGGAAGGTCCAGGGCGTCACACTTGACCCCTACCAGGCGCAAAGCTGGCAGGAAGCCGCCGAAGGTCTTGTCGAAAAGCTTCCGATGCCGGAAGAAACGCTTGCCTGGTTCGCGGGCTTTCTCAAGCAGGCGCCGGAGGCTCCCGCCTTCAAGAAACGCCGGCGTGACAGCGTCAAGGTCGAGGAGCAGAAATTCGGCAAGGAGCCGATCTTCTCGCCGCTTGGAAGGCGGATCGATGAAAACGACGGGCATTTGTGATGGCTGAAAGCGAAGGGTTCCTGCAGCGCTGGTCTCGGCTCAAGCAAACGGGTGAAGCGGATGAGCCGTCGCCCGAAAAGGAAGATGCGGCCCTTGAACCCGGTCAGGAAGAGGCGGAAAGCGAGATCGAGGCGCAAAACCGCGCCGCTGCCGAGGCGGTCGATCTCGAAAGCCTGACTTATGAATCCGACTATTCGGTCTTCTTCAGGAAAGGCGTTCCCACCGCCCTCAAGAATGCCGCCATGCGCAAGCTCTGGACCTCGAACCCGGTGCTTGCCTGCGTTGACGGCCTTAACGATTACGATGAGGATTTCCGCATTGCCAGCCACGTCGGCGATCAGGTGAAATCCGCCTGGGAGGTCGGGCGCGGCTACGCCCGCAAACTGGAGGCGGAAGCAGAGCGAGCGGCGGCAGCGGCGAAAGCCGCCAAAGCGGAGACGGAGGCCCCTGCCGAAAGCTTCAAAGAAGAAGCTCCCGCCGAAGTATCGACCGTTTCAGAACCCCCACCCCTTGAGGCCAAAACACCGGCATCCGAGCCGGCCAGCGCCATTGCTCATTCGGGCGAGGAACCTGCCGAAGACCTTCCGCCCGAAGACCGCCCGCGCGTATCGCTGCGCCGGCGCATGTCCTTCGGCGAGGGCTGACCAATCAAAGCGGGAGGTTTCCGTCGACATCCATTCGCTTGTGCAGGATGCGAACGACGTTAATGGCTTCGTCTGTGACGGTGTAGAAAATAAGATGTGATCCGCACTGGCGCCGGAAATAACCATGCCTGATATGATTAATACTCTTTCCGATTAGCGCATTTCCACTCAGCAAATTCAGTGCATCAAAAATCTGACCGATATAATACTCCGCCTGGTCTACCGACCAATTTCGATAGGTATATAACCAAATATCTTCGAGATCGAATTGCGCGGAAGCGGATAGGCGGTACGCCCTATCGTTACTTGACATGCTTGCGGCGCATTTCCTTCAAAAAGGAATCTTTGTCCAGCCGCTTGAATTCACTGCTTTCTTCACCGGCGATCAAAGCATTTCTCAGAGCCTCCAACTGCGCTTCGCGTTCCTCAAGCAAACGCAAACCTGCTCTCACCACCTCGCTGGCAGACCGGTATCGTCCTTGCGAAACGTGGTCGCTGATAAAACGCTCGAAATGGTCACCGAGAGCGACTGACGTGTTCTTGGCCATGGCAAAATCTCCTGAGGAAGATTTCTACCAAATTTTGGTAATTTTACATAGCGCCCTTTTCAGAAGTAGATCTCAATTTCTTCGCCGGACGGGCAGGTTCGTGAGCAGGTTCTGCGGTTTCATGCGGACGATACGATCCTGCCCCATGGCGAGCGCCATCCATACGGGCTTGCCGCGAAGGTCCTCGCGCATGTCGCCGGAGCGCTCGAAGTCGAGCCGGAAAAGCGCGACGATCGACGCCATATCCTCTTCGCTCACCTGATCGCCATCGTAGAGCGC
The DNA here is from genome assembly GCF_013266695.1 of Hongsoonwoonella zoysiae. Lineage (GTDB taxonomy): Bacteria > Pseudomonadota > Alphaproteobacteria > Rhizobiales > Stappiaceae > Hongsoonwoonella > Hongsoonwoonella zoysiae. The sequence goes on along the minus strand of NZ_JABRXF010000002.1, from coordinate 104,046 downwards.
ATTTAGAATTCGCGTCGCCTCCGCATCCAGCCCGACATGCCAGGACCAGCGCTCGTCGCGCACCGATTGTTGCGGCTGGATACGCACCTCCACCTTCAGGAAGTGTCGGATCCAGGCCTCCAGATCGCGCGCGAAGGCGTCGAGCGCCGGTTGCGTGAAGCGGAAGTCGATCGCGGTGTCGAAGCGGTCGGATCGCTCCCAGTAGATCTCGCCGTTCTCCTCGCCCAGAACGTCGAGCGAGATTTCACGCATGGGCGTGCCGGCTTCGGCCAGCAGCGCGCCGAGACCGCCCATACCGCCGGTTTCGGCGTACATCTCCACGATCTCCGCATCCGCCAGCATCAGTTGTCCTTCGTCCACCGTCACCGATTGCTCGCGGAAGAATATCTCGCCAGCGCGCGCCCTCAGCGGGTCATGCACGTTCCTCAGGATATTGCGCATGATGAGGTGCACCATCTGGTCGATGAAGATCGGCGGCACGTTGATCGCCGCCCCTTCCTCGAAAAAGGCCGCATAGGCGCCTTCCAGCGTGCCGTGCTTGACAAGGTGATCGCGAAAGGCGAGCACGAGGCGGTAATTATCCGCCGCGTCCCCATCCGCGATTGCCGAAAGCTCAGCCTCACCGACGCTGGCGAACGGGTCGGCCATCAGCTTGTCGAAAAGCGCGTGTTCGGCGTCGCAAGACTCTTCGATCGGGTGGATTTCGGGGCGCGTGTAATAGGCGCGCAGATAATCCGGCGTCACCGTCAACCAGCCGTTCTTGTCGCGCTCGACCAGGTGATAGCCCGCCGATTTCCAAAAATTCCGCATGTCGCTCCCGTTCACTCGTCTTCGCTCACGTCCCACACACGGGCATGGATTTCGCCTGCCGGCGGTGTCACGACGTGGAACTGCTCGCGGATCGAGCCGTTTTCGTCAAACTCCCGCTTCACGGCAAGCAGCGTGTTGATCGCAAGCCCGCCGGCCAGCTCGATCATGTCGTCGATCTCGGCTCTTGCAACGGGCCGCGCGGCGTCCATGTCAGGCGCGCCGTAACGCTCGACGAAATGCTCCGCCAACCGCTCTCGAAGCGCATCGATCTCCGCTTCGCCTGTATCCGCCGGCGTGGCAAGCGTCGTCCAGCCGAAGGTCTCGAGCGACAGGAACCCCGAGACGAAGGCCTGCCGCAGTTTTCCCGAAAGATCGCCCCCGCCGTATGCTTGAAAAGCGAAGCTGCCCGGCAGCACGACTTCGCCCGGCGCGGCCGCTTTCGCGAATACATGGGTATCGGAGCGGTCCAGCCGGATTGCCTTCAAGACGCGTGGCATTTCATGCCTCTTGCCCACCATCGGCAAGGCCCAACTCGCCGGCCAGCGACAGCGCGCGCGTTGAACCTGCCTCTTCCTTGAGCAACAGGTTGCCAGCCTCGTCGATACCCAGGAACACGCCGGTCACCTCCCCCTCCCTCGTTTCCAGGCTCACTGTTTCCTTGTGGCCGTCGGCCCGGAACAGCCAGTTTTCGTGAACCGGAGCGAAACCGTCGCCGTCCCAGCGGTGGATCCATGTGGTCCAGTGGCGTGCGATGGAGGAGATGAGCTCATGCGCCTCGATTTCGCCCGTTCCCTCATCGAAAAGCGTCGTGCGCTCGGGTGTCTGGCCGGGCTCGACATCGCGCGGTTTGGCGTCGAACAATATGATCTCGATACCGACGACGATCCATTCCGGCGCACCGTCCTCTGCCTCCGATTCCGCTTCGGCGTAGCGCACCTGGCCCACCCGCGCGCCATTCGCCCGCAAGGTCGTCGGCCACAGCCAGGTGAAGCCGATTTCGGGAGGAATGTTGGCGCCGACGGCGTCCGCGCAGGCCACCATCGCGACGAAGATCATCTCGCGGGATCTCTGCCGGTCGACATCCGGCTCCATCACCAGCGCCATGGCGATGCGATCCAGCGCGCGCGACCAAACGAGGTCGCCAGCCCCGAATTCGGCCGCGCCCGCGCCTGCGCAGGCTCGTTCGAACGGGTCGTCGTCCGCATCCACGGCATGCCCCGTCAGGAGTGGCGGAAAGCTCGGCTCGTTCATATGCGTCTCGCTTGCTCCGCTTGCGGATGTTCAGGCCCGCCTCAATCGAGATTTATCTCGCCTTCGACCGCATGCTCGAAGTCATGTCCTTCGATCGTCAGCACCGCTCTGACCTTCAGCGAACCGGAAGTGAGCCCGCTCTCGCGCACCTGTTTTTCGATCGCCTGCTGCGAGGTCACGCCGACCTGCTTCAGAAATTTGCGCATGGACATGTTGAATGCGTCTTCGTTCATCGCTTTACTCCTTGTTTCTCTTTTTATTTCATCGGGTTAAGTCTGACTGGAAAAACTCCGGTTCACCCGCTTGCGAATCCGATCGAATGGGTTGGAAAGTTGAGTCATCCGATTTCGAGATTGAATCGGGAATTGCAGACAGTCCATTGTTTCTATTTCGTTTTGATTGTCAGAACTTCCGTTTTCCCGTTTCTGCGAACTGAAATTTCCGGTTGCGGCCCAGCCCTTGCCAGCCGCCCGCGCAACCCCGCAACGGAACTGACGGGAAAGTCGTCAACGCCAAGAATGACATCTCCTTCCAGAAGGCCCGCACGCGCCGCAGGCCCCTGCTCCTCAAGCCGCCGCACCAACAGCCCGGCGGGTTCCGGCCCGAGCTTGGTCAGCTCCAGCGCCACCCCCAACGTCACGTGCTCCATGCGGCCGGACGTCGCCACCGAGTTGAGCACCGCCTCCACCAGCGGTGCGGAAGCGGCGAAATTGACGCCAAGGTCTCCGTCGCTCGACTTCGTGAATATCGCCGAGAGCACGCCGACCAGCCTCCCCCGCTCGTCGACGAGCGCCCCGCCCGACGCGCCGGGGTTCACCGAAGCGTCTGTCTGGATGAAATCCTCAACCGGATTGAAGCCGACCCCGCCCCGGCCGACGGCGGACACCACCCCGCAGGAGACCGAAATCCCGAGGCCGAAGGCATTTCCGATCGCGCAAACCCTTTCGGCGACGTCCGGATCTTCAGCCGCGAATTCCAGCGCCGGCAGTGCCGCGCCCGTCTTGAGGATTGCCAGATCCGTCTGCCTGTCCCTTGAGACGATCTCGACCGGATGGACGCTTCCGTCAGCCCGGCGGATCATGGCCGCAGCCGCAGGACCCAGCACATGATCCGCGGTGACAAGCCACGTTCCGTCCCCAACGGCAACGGCGGAGCCTTCCGGCTCTTCCAGGTTTGCCTGCCCTTTCGGCCATGCGGGAAGCAGCGCGACGACCGCCTCGCGCGCCTTGGCGACCGCGCTTTCCTGCGCTTGCGCTCCTGCGGCGCATAGCAGGGTCGAAACAGCAATGCCCGCGAAGACGGTGCGATACGCAGTGAGTTGCATCAGCCGTTTGGTTCGTCTGCCGGCGAAAGCCGTACAGCCCCCGGATTATGCGATGTGTAGGTCGTGGCGGAGGAGTAATCGAGCCCCTTGTTCAGAACGGCCCAGGCCCCCACGCCGATGACACCCGCCGCAAGCACCGCGGCTACAAAGGCTTTCATTGTGCACCCTCTTTCTTGTTCGCTGCGCCATTTGCCGGATCCGTCGCCCTTTTCAGGAATGCCACCAGGGCGTCACGCGCCGTTTCATCCTTCAGCCGCTGGATCGGCATCTTCGAGCCTGGCGTCACGACATCCGGCCCGTGGTCGAAGAGGTCGGAAACGGTTTTTTCCGTCCAGATGAAATTGGCCTCTTTCAGCGCTTTCGAATAAGGATAACCCGCCAGCGATCCCGCCTTCCGGCCGAAAAGCCGGTAAAGCGTCGGCCCGGCGCGGTTGGCGTCGTCCGGCTTCAGCGTATGGCAGACGGAACATTTGCGGGCGAATTGCAGTTCGCCGGGATCGTCCGTTTCGGAAATCTGGAAGCGGCGCGGAAAGTCATTGTCGACCGGCTCGAAAGGCTTGCGCGGGCTGACCTGCCAGGCCTTCACATGGTCGTCGAGCCCGGCATAGAGAACCAACGTATTGTCAGGGGTTATCGCAATTCCCCATACGGGGCCGTAAGGGTTTTCGAATTCTTCCTCGAGCGCCCAGTCGAGCGTCGAAAAGAAACGGATTTTCCCGTCGCCTCCACCAGAGGCCGCCTTGGTGCCGTCTTTGGAAAGTGCCAATGAGAGCACCGGCCGCTCGTGCGGGGGGAGCACCTTCACTTCCTCCCCGGCGGCAATGGAGACAAGGCCGACAGCCCCGTCCGTCGCGCCGAACAGCACGGTCTTGCCGTTCGGCATGGCCTTGATCACGTTGATCCCCCAGCCGTGCGCATAGATTTCGCGCTCCAGTTCGCCGCTCGCTGCATTGAAGAGCCGGATTCCCCCGTCGTAGGAAGCGGTCAGCACGCCTTTTCCCTCTGGCAGAAATTCCACCGAATTGACGTTGCCCCTGTGCCCGCCGAGTTTGGCGATGCGCGAAAGCCGCCCTTCTTCGACCGCATAGAGATAGGCATTGTGGTCCCAAGACGCGGCAATAGCACGTGAACCATCCTCGTTGACCGCGACGGAGAGCATCTTGTCGCCGCCCTCGTCGATGCGCGAGGCCATTTCGCCGCTCTCAAGATTCCACAGCGCGATCGAACCGTCGTCCGAAACGCTCACCGCAAACGTTCCGTTCACGAAGCGGGCGTCATTGACGGCCGCCTCATGGCCGATAAGCCGGTGGACGATTTTCGCATCGCCATCCGCGATCGCCCAAAGAATCGCCGCATAGTCGAAAGAGGCGGAAAGTACGGATTTTCCGTCAGCCGAAATCACCACGGATTTCACCGGCCCGCCATGCCCTTCCAGACGCGTCGGCCATTCCTCGGCAAGGGCGCCTGTAGTTCCGCCCAGCAATGCGATATACGCTCCCGCCAGCGCCGCCCGGAAGGTTTTGGACATCTGCACGGATCCCGCCCTCCCGGTCCGTCATTCCGCCGGTTGCGCAGCGTCTCTCGAAGATGCGCCGCTTTCCTTGCGCTCCACTTCCTCGACCCACAGCGAATGATGCTCCCTCGCCCAGTTGAGGTCCACTTCGCCGGAACCCATGGCGTCGAAGGCGCCCTCCATGCCAACCGACCCGATGTAGATATGAGCCAGGATGATGCAGATCAGCAGCACGGTGAAGACCGAATGGCCGAGGCTGTTGAGCTGCTGCTCCTGTATGGGCGCCAGCGGTGTCGGCAGCGATGTTCCGAACACGCCGTTCACGGCCGCGAACGTGCTGGAGAAGAAATCGGTGGTGAACGGGAAAAGCAGAGCCCATCCGGTAAGGGATATGGCGATACCGCAGAAAATGACCGACCAGAATATGACCTTCTGGCCCGCGTTGAATTTCCTTGCCGGCGGGTGGACGTTCTTTACGAAGAGACCGCCTGCCACCAATACCCATTTGACGTCGGTGCGGTCCGGCACGTTATGGCGCACCCACATCACGAATATCATCACGAGCCCTGCCATGAAGGCGAAGGCCAGGTAATTGTGCAGGTACTTGCCCATCATGGTGATGAAGCCGAACGCCTCCGGCCCGACGAGCGGCAGCAGCAGGTAACGCCCGTACATGACATTGAGGCCGGTTAGCGCCAGGATGATGAAGGAGCTGGCGATAAGCCAGTGGCCGAAACGCTCGAAAGCGTTGAACCTCGTGATCGTCACGCCCGACATGCCGTGATCGATCCTGATCCGGCCGCGGATCGCGAAGAAGAGACTAAGCAGCACAATCATGCCGAGCATCGCCCAGCTGGCGTAAAGGGCAAGCGGCCCGTTCCTGAGGGAGCGCCAGAGTTCGCCTTCGGACTGGACTAGCAAACCGGCTTTCTTGTCGGGAATGGAGACGTTGCCGGTGATGCCGTGGCGAATATCGCGCCACAGATCCGTGTCCGATGCCCCGCCAAGCGTATTGCCCGGCACCTCTCCTTCAACCGGGTTTTCCTGCGGTACCGGATCGGCGGTCGGCTGCGCCTGGGAAGCGGGCGCGCAAAGCACGAATGCGATGGCAAACAGAATCGCGGCGAAGGCGGAAAGGAACCTCCCGAACTGAACTCCGCGGCCTGCCGTGACGGTCTGGAACATCTGCATCACTCTTCCTCCCGGCGGATCAGGGTCTGGATCCTGGAGCATATTCCGCCAGATCCGAATCGGACCCGGTGACGATTTGATGCTCCAACATATTGATATTGGAGCAAATTCCTGGTCCGGAAAAGCGCTCATGCGCGGCTTGCCCATTCGCCTGTCCGCCGCGCTCCGGCTTCCGCGTCAAGGAAAGCGCTGCGCGCGCGCGCGCGCGTCCAGTTCGCGGCGCTTTTCTTCCGAAAGTTCGGTGTCGGGCGCGCCGGCGTAGGTGCCTTTCTCGATGTGCAATACGCGGTTTTGCTCTTCCTCCCTGCAGCCGGGCAGCGTTATAAGCGCGGCTATCGCAAGGATACTCCAAAACCCTGATCGCCTCGGCATTCCAACCTCTTCTCAACTGCCGGCATGCGCCACGGAAATGATCGACTTGATGGCCAGTGGCCAGGATTGCAGAACGAAAACTGATCGAACGCGCGCCGTGGTTTTCAGGTTCCGGCAATTACGCAACGGTATTTGGATTGACTTATCAGGAACATCCGCCTCGTTGCAGGCTTTCCCGGGTTATCAAACAGGTTATCCGGCCTGTTGAGAAAGCGGAGGCGGCCCGATAGGCCGCCTCCCTGTCGTCTTGATCGCTAAGGGACGGCCGCCTCAGAAGCTGCCCGCTTTCCGCTGATACGCCGTACCCCAGCCCCAGGCACCGGAACCGAAGCCACGGGCGACCACGCGCTCGCGGTAGATTGCCGAGACCACGTCGCCGTCGCCCGCCAGAAGCGCCTTGGTGGAGCACATCTCGGCGCAGAGCGGCAGCTTGCCTTCAGCAAGGCGGTTGCGGCCGTACTTCTGGAATTCGGCCTTCGAGGTGTCTTCCTCCGGTCCGCCGGCGCAGAAGGTGCATTTGTCCATCTTGCCGCGTGAGCCGAAGTTGCCGGCTTGCGGATACTGCGGCGCGCCGAAGGGGCAGGCATAGAAGCAGTAGCCGCAGCCGATGCAAAGGTCCTTCGAGTGAAGCACCACACCGTCGTCGGTCTGGTAGAAGCAGTCGACCGGGCAGACCGCGCTGCACGGTGCGTCCGAGCAGTGCATGCAGGCGACCGAGATCGAACGCTCACCCGGCTTGCCGTCCTGGATCGTAACCACCCGGCGCCGGTTGATGCCCCAGGGCACCTCGTGCTCGTTCTTGCAGGCCGTCACGCAGGCATTGCATTCGATGCAGCGCTCCGCGTCACAAAGGAATTTCATCCGAGCCATGAGCTAAATCCTCCCTCACGCGCGCTCGATGCGGCACAGCGTGGCCTTGGTTTCTTGCATCTGGGTGACTGAGTCATATCCGTAGGTTTGCGCCGTATTCGACGATTCGCCCAATACATACGGATCGGCACCCTTCGGATATTTGTGTCTCAGGTCTTCGCCCTGGAACCAGCCGCCGAAGTGGAACGGCATGAAGGCGACGCCCTGGCCGACGCGTTCCGTCACCATGGCCATGACCTTGACGCGGGTTCCCGCCGGGCTGTGTAGCCAGACCATCTCCCCGTCCCGGATGCCCAGGTTGTTGGCGTCGATCGGGTTGATCTCGGCGAACATGTCCTGCTGCAACTCGGCCAACCACGGGTTGGAACGCGTCTCCTCGCCGCCGCCCTCGTATTCGACCAGTCGGCCCGAGGTCAGGATCATCGGGAAATCCTTCGAGAAATCCTGTTCCTGAATGGACTTGTATTTGGTCGGAACACGCCAGAAGACCTTGTCTTCATAGGTGGCGTATTTGTCGAGCAGGTCGCGCCGGTTGGTGTAAAGCGGCTCGCGGTGCAGCGGCACCGGATCCGGGAAGGTCCACACAACCGTTCGCGCCTTGGCATTGCCGTAGGGCGCGCAGCCGTGCTTGATGGCCACCCGCTGGATACCGCCCGAAAGATCGGTCTTCCAGTTGACAGCGCCCATGGCTTCCGGATCGCTCGATCCGGCGACCTTTTCAATCGCCGCAAGCTCCTCGGCCGTCAGGTCGCCGTCCCAGCCAAGCTTCTGCAGCATGGCGTAGGTGAACTCGGGATGACCGTCCTGGATTTCCGCGCCGACCGGCCACGACCCTTCGGCAAGCAGGTTGTCGCCGTCGCGTTCCACGCCGAAGCGGGCGCGGAAGCCCATGCCGCCCTCGGCCACCGGCAGCTCGGTATTATAGAGCACGGCTGAGCCCGGATGCCCCATTTCCGCCGTTCCCCAGCAGGGCCAGGGCAGGCCATAGAAGTCGCCGTCGGCCGGTCCGCCGCGCGCGCGCAGCGTTGTGCGGTCGAAGGTGTGCTGGTTGGCCATGTGCAGCTTCAGCCGCTCGGGCGATTGCCCGGTGTAGCCGATCGTCCACATGCCCCGGTTGAGCTCGCGCAGGATGTCTTCCACCAGCGGCTCCTCGCCGTTCACCTCGATGTTCTTGAACATCTCGTCGGCGAAGCCGAACTTCTTGGCGAACATGTACATGATCGTGTGATCGGGCAGCGATTCGAACAGCGGTTCGACGACCTTTTCGCGCCACTGCAGCGAGCGGTTCGATGCGGTCATGGAGCCGGATGTTTCGAATTGCGTGCAGGCCGGCAGCAGATAGACGCCGTCGGTACGGTCATGCAGGACGGCAGACACCGTCGGATAAGGATCGACCACGACAAGCATGTCGAGCTTTTCCATCGCCGTCTTCACTTCGCCCATTCGGGTCACGGAGTTGGAGTTGTGGCCCCAAAGCACCATGACGCGGGTGTTGTCCGGCTGAGCGAGATTTGCCTTGTCCTCCAGAACGCCGTCGATCCAGCGCGAGACGGGAATCCCCTTCTCGTTGATCATCGGGATATCGTTGCCGTCTGCGCCTTTCATCGTGGCGAAGCGGCCGCGGATGTAGTCGTTATCGACTTCCCAGACACGCGCCCAATGCGCCCAGGCGCCGTCGGACAGGCCGTAGTATCCCGGCAGCGTATCGGCAAGCACGCCGAGATCCGTGGCGCCCTGCACGTTGCAGTGGCCGCGGAAAATGTTGGCGCCGCCGCCCGGCTTGCCGATGTTGCCGAGGGCAAGCTGCAGGATCGAATAGGCGCGCGTGTTGTTGTTGCCGTTGGTGTGTTGCGTGCCGCCCATGCACCAGATCAAGGTCCCCGGCCGGCTGTTTGCAAGCGTGCGCGCCACGCGGCGCAGCTGCGATCCCGGCACGCCGGTAACGCGTTCCGTCTCCTCCGGCGTCCAGTTCGCGACTTCCGCCTTGATCTGGTCCATGCCCCAAACGCGCTGGCGGATGTATTCCTTGTCCTCCCAGCCGTTTTCGAAGATATGCCAGAGAATGCCCCAGATCAGGGCGACATCCGTGCCCGGGCGCATGCGGACGTATTCCGTCGCATGGGCGGCCGTGCGCGTGAAGCGCGGATCGCAGACGATCAGCGCTGCCGCGTTTTCCTCTTTCGCCTTCAGAAGGTGGAGAAGGGAAACCGGATGCGCCTCTGCCGGATTACCGCCGATCACCAGAATGCTGCGCGCATTGTGGATGTCGTTGTAGGAGTTCGTCATCGCGCCGTAGCCCCAGGTGTTTGCAACACCCGCGACCGTGGTCGAGTGACAGATACGCGCCTGGTGGTCGATGTTGTTCGTCCCCCAGAAGGCGGCAAACTTGCGGTAGAGATAGGAGCCTTCGTTGGAGAACTTGGCCGAGCCGAGCCAGTAGACGCTATCCGGGCCCGAGCTTTCGCGCACCTCCAGCATCTTGTCGCCGATCTCGTCGATCGCCTGCTCCCAGGAAATCCTCTCCCACTTGCCGCCCACGAGCTTCGTCGGATATTTCAGCCGACGCTCGCCATGGGCATGCTCGCGCACCGAAGCGCCCTTGGCACAATGCGAGCCGAGGTTGAACGGGCTGTCGAAGCCCGGCTCCTGGCCGACCCACACGCCGTCCTGCACTTCGGCCAGCACCGTACAGCCCACCGAGCAGTGCGTGCAGACTGATTTCTTGATATCCACCTTCGCGACCGTCGCCGCCTGGGCTTCCGCCCGGCGCACCATGCCGCCGGTAAATGCGCTTGCGGCGGCGATGCCGCCAGCCGTCAGCCCCGAGCGGCGCAGGAACGTCCGGCGGTCCATCGCGCTCGCACCAACCGCCTCGACGGCGGCAGACAACCGGGTCCGACGGGCAAGCGAGCTCGTCTTTTTCCTCAGCATGTCGTTTCTCCCTAATCGTGATCCCGCCGCCCTGGCGCGCCGTGGCGCTCTTGTCGGGCGAAGCGCGAAAACACCGTTGGCCGGCTTGTTTCGCCGGCGTTGTTGCGAACTCCGCCTCAGAAGCGCGCGGAATCGTAGAAGGTCTTGACGTGCTCGCTCTCGCGATAGCCCGCCGCCTTACCCGGCTTTGGCGCTTCCGCCGCCGAAGCCTGGCCCGATGCAAGCGTGACTCCTCCGGCCGCCGCGCCCAGCGCGGCAAGCTTCATGAAGCCTCGCCTGTCGGTATCGACCTTCTCCACTTTCTTCGTCATGGCGATCGTCCTCCAACGTTGAACCTGAAACCGGCGCCCGTCCGGCCTGTTTCCCTGAACCTGCTTCCAAAAACCCCACGGAGCCCGGCTCCGTGGCCGTCGTGCACATCCGCCGCCCCGGACCCTCCGGGAGAAGCGGTTGCAGGTCCGGTTCAAGGCCGGCCCGCGTCGATCGTTCTCGCCCCTGCCTGCCCGCACACGGCAAGCGGCAGGTGTCCTTTTCACTCAACCATTTCGAACCCGCGCGTTTCCACCTCCATGAACGTGCGGCCAAGCTTGCCGATGTGCCGGTAGAACCGCGAGGTCTTCGCGTTTTCCAGATCCTTGAAGAAATGCGGCGCCCAATTGCCGAGGTGCACCGAAAAGAATTGCCTTTGTCCCTTGAGGTCCCGAGGCGCGCCGAAGGCGCCGCCGATCAGTCCGGCCATCATCTGGCAAACGGAGGCGATATGGTCTTCCGGCTCTTTCACAGAAGGATCGCGCTCGATGCCGAGCTCCGCCATGTCGCGCCTGAGATCGGCAAGCGGCTTTTCGTGCAGGAAACCTGTCAGATAATAGGAACCGTAAGGCACGAGTTCGCCGCGCCCGACACCGATGAAAAGATCATGATACTCGCGGGAAACTTCGGCATGGTCGACTCCGCGCGCCGCGTCGGCGAGTTCCTTGAGGCACGCCCCTATCGTCCCCTCGCCGCCGCGCAGGGCACCTGCCTCCGAAAGCCATACCGGCGAAACCGGCTGCTGGAGCGAACTTCCGAGCAAATTATAAAGACCTGCTCTTTCCAGTTCTTCTTCGCTGACTCCTTGCAAGACAGCGTTTTCCAATGCCATACACCACCTCCCGATTGTGAGGAAGGTTACTAGCCAAGTCTATAAAACCGCAAATGAATTCGATTTTGCAACGCACCCAGGAATATACCGGGCCCGAGTGGAGAAATGGACGGAATTTGGATCAAATAACACGAAACCACACTTTACGCAGTCGCGCGGCATCAAAGTTGATTTCGCATTGCACAAATCCACATTGCTGATCACGCTCACGTTACGAAAAACTCCGCGTCGATTTTTTCCCCTGTCACAGATGGGACCGGATACCTGGCTTTGAGCCAGAGCGCTTTCCACGCAAGCGAAGCCGCTTTCGTGATTAGAAATCGCTCCGGCATGAATGTCCTGAGCGGGAACCGGGCGCGGATGATTCTGTCCCGAACGGCAAGCGTACGGGGCGGCGCGCGGCCGCCCCGCAATGACTGCGGATCGAATTGTTTCCGCAATATCAGTCTTCTATGACGATTTTGGGCGGTGCCCGATCCGCTTCGGCGTCCTGGCGCTCCAGTTCGCCCCACACGCGTGCGGCGATTTCCTTGTAGACCGCGCTATGGGTGCCGTCCGGGTCGGTGACCACGACCGGCGTGCCCGAATCGGATTTCTCGCGGATGACCATGTCGAGCGGCACCTCGCCGAGGAAGGGCACGCCCAGCTTTTCGGCCTCCGCCTTCGCCCCGCCGTGGCCGAAGATGTCGTGTCGTCCGCCGCAATCGGGGCACAGGAAGTAGCTCATGTTCTCGACGATTCCGAGCACCGGCACATCCACCCGGCGGAACATGTTGAGGCCCTTGCGCGCGTCGATCAGCGCCAGATCCTGCGGGGTGGAAACGATCACGGCGCCCGCCAGCGGCACGTTTTGCGCCATCGTCAGCTGCGCATCGCCCGTTCCCGGCGGCATGTCGACGACAAGCACGTCGAGATCGCCCCAGGCGACTTCGCGCAGCATCTGCGTGATCGCGGAAATCACCATGGGCCCTCGCCAGATCATCGGCGTTTCCTCGTCCACCAGGAAACCCATGGACATCACCTTGACGCCGTAGCCCTCAAGCGGCTTGAGAATGCGCCCCGACACCGGCTCCGGCTTTCCCGTCACGCGGAAAAGGCGCGGGATGGAGGGGCCGTAGATATCGGCGTCGAGCACGCCCACCTTCAGCCCGTTCGCCTGCAGGGCAAGCGCGAGGTTGCAGGTGGTGGTGGATTTGCCCACACCCCCCTTGCCGGATGCCACAGCGATGATCTTCTTCACCCCCGGCACGCCGGGCTTTTGCGTGTCGCCGGCCTTTGGCGCTTGGGCGCGGGCGCGCGCCTGCATCGGCGGCGGCACGCTTGTAGCCTGTGCCGCGGAAGGGGCGGGCCGAACGGGAGAGCCCGTCGGGGCACCGGAAGGCGGCTTGGCGCCGGGCGCGCGTTCGGCGGTCAGCGCCACCATTGCCTTTTCCACGCCCGGCATTTCGGTCACAACCTTTTCCGCGGCCTGGCGCAAGGGTTCCAGTTCCTGCGCGCGTTCGGCCGGCACGGTGATCGAAAACGCGACGCGCCCGTCGGAAATGAAGACGTCGGAGACCAGCCCCAGCGAGACGATATCGCCCTTGAGGTCCGGTCCCTTGACCTTGGAAAGCTCCTTCAGCACGGCATCCTTCGACGGCACGCCAGACCCTTTCTTCCAAAACATACGGCATTTCCATGTTCGAGCACATTCCGTCAATGCATCACTGTATTGGCGGCAAAATATGCTTCAACAAATTGAATCTGGAGCGTTATCCGGTCGCGAAAGCGGCTCTGCTTCGCTCGGCAGCGCTCAAGAGGTTGAGCGGTAACCTACCGTGCCGCGCGCACAAATCAATCGGGGAACGGGAAGCACCGGACTTGCCGCGCGCAGGAAACCGGCAGAGCAGCAAAAGACATCGGAAAACGCGACTTCCTGCAAATATGTTTCCGGTATATCGTCGGTTTACTTTGCCAACCCAAAGCGACTTGCCGCCCCTCGGCCCTTGTTAAAAGGAGCTTTGCAAATGAAAGAAGCTTCTGAACATGATTCGTGGAGCGTCGGCCAAAGCTACGACCACTACATGGGCAGATGGAGCCGGTTGATCGCCAAAGAGTTCTTGAATTGGCAAAACATACCGAAATACGCGCGTTGGGCGGATATCGGATGCGGAACGGGCGCTCTCACCCGAACCATTCTCGATCACGCGGACCCCGCCTCGGTGGTCGGGGTCGATCCATCGGAAGGTTTCATCGCTCATGCGCGTAAAGAGATTGCCGATGAAAGGGCGACTTTCGAGATCGGGGACGCTCAAGACATTCCAGTGCCCGACAATACGGTCGACGTCGCCGCTTCCGCCCTTGTCCTGAATTTCGTGCCTGACAAACCGAGAGCGATCGGGGAAATGCAACGCATTACCCGCCCGGGCGGCACCGTATCTTTCTACGTCTGGGACTATCCGGGTGGCGGGATGGGTTTCATCGATACGTTCTGGAAGGCCGCCGCCACGCTGGACCCTGCCGCGCGGAAACTTGACGAAGCGGACCGTTTTCCGTTTTGCACGCCCGAAGGCCTCGAACGCCTGTGCCGCGAGGCGAATATTCAGGGCGTGACTGTCAAGGCACTTGAAGTCGATACCGTCTTTCCGGACTTCGAAGCCTTCTGGCATCCGTTTACGTTGGGCGCCGGTCCAGCCCCCGGATATTGCATGAGCCTCTCGACGTCCAACCGGGAAAGGCTGCGAAAGCGGCTTGAGGAATTATTGGGCGGAGAGAATGAAATCCGCCTCACCGCGCGCGCCTGGGCCGTTTCAATGACGAACATATAGGCGCCATCCGAGCTCCAGCTCATCCCTCTTGCCGCTTTTGTTCACCATTGAGTAAGTATTTCCCGGCATTTTCCTAAACTTTTACGATTTGAGAACCTTCGCTAGGCAAGCTTTTCGTCAGGGCCGAACCTGAACAGGGCTAGACGATCATGGACCTTGCCGCCCGCGCCTTTAAGGCAACCATCAACCGGAGTGCGATCCGCCGTCCGGTCGAAGAGGAGATCGAGCGCACGCTTTCGCGCGCAAGACGCCTCAACCGGCTGAACAACGTGACCGGCGCAATCCTTCTCTTCCCCGAACATATCGTAAAGTGGATCGAGGGAGAGCCCGCCGGCATCGCCGACACCTTCGAATGCGCAAGCCGCGACGAACGGGTGAAGGAAATCCAGGTGCTCGGCGACGGCGCGATTTCCCGCCGCCTCTTCCAGGCAAGCTGGATGTTCTATCGCGATTGCCGGACGGATGTGCCGCCCGGCATTCCCGATTTCCTCCGCCGCGAGACGGATGAAGGCGTAAAGCCGGAGTTTTCGGTGTTGCTTGAGACGATGCAGCGGGTCGCCGCCGGTCTCGACGGCGCCTATATCACCCGCGCCGCCTTGATGATCTGAACAGGTTTCCCGGAACGGGAAGCGCTTCAGGGCCAATTGGCGCTACTCACGCACCGCGTTTTTGAAGGCTGCCGACAGGGCCTCGATCGCATCGCGCGCACGCCCGTCCCTGACCCTTGAATGAAGAAGGATCGGCAGGCGCGGCAGCTCGGGAAGATCGAGGCGGGGGCCCACATCCACCGCCCCCAGCGGCAACATGCGCCGCGCCAATGCGCCAACGCCGAGCCTTGCCATCACCGCGGCGGAGACTGCGGCAACGCCACCGCCAACGAACACTTCCGTCCAGGGTATATTGGCCTCGTCCAGAAGCTCGCAAGCCATGTTCCGCACCCCGCAGGGTTCCGGCATCGTGGCAAGCGGCAGCGGTTCGCCCGCGCGATGTTGCCAGTCGGGTGCTGCAAACCAGCCGAAGCTTTCTTGCGCCAGCACCTCCCCGTCATCGCGCCCCGCATGCATGCGAACCAGCACCGCGTCGAGTTCCCGCCGGTCGTAGCTTTGAAGCAGAACGCTCGACGTCGCGAGCCGGATTTCGATCACAAGCTGCGGCTCCTGCTCGTTCATTCGCGCGATCAGGGCGGGCAGTTCCGGGCCCGCCACATGGTCGCTGATGCCAATGGCAAGCCGCTGCCGGATTTGCGAAAAAGCGGAGAACGCCCGATCGTGCGCCTCCAAAAGTTCGCGGGCGTGATCGAGGAAAACCGCGCCTTGCGCCGAAAGATGCACGCGTCTGGGCGTACGCTCGACAAGCCTGCAGCCGAGCCTCTCCTCCAGCCGCTTCAGCTTCAGGCTGATCGCCGACTGTGTCGTGCGCGCGGCTTCAGCCGCCCGTGTGAAGCTGCCCAACTCGGCAACCCGCACGAATGCCTGCACGGCATCCAGATCGAGAGGTCGCTCTGTCATTTACAATTCCAATGCCTGAAATCTTCATCCATTGCATGCCAAAATAATTGAGCGCCATTTAATGTAAAGCGACGACAGAAATGAAAGCACCCGCGCCACCCACAATATCGTGTTGCGCGAGGCGGGCTTTCCAATTGAACACCATGAAACCGCAGGAGGGAACAATGCCCAGGCCAGTGATCATCACCTGCGCCGTCACCGGTTCAATTCATACGCCGTCCATGTCGCCGCACCTGCCCGTCACGCCGGCGGAAATTGCCGACGCTGCGATTGAAGCGGCAGAAGCCGGGGCGGCCATCGTGCATCTTCACGCCCGCGATCCGGAGGATGGCCAGCCCCTGCAGCATCCCGATGCTTTCCTGCCCTTTCTGCGGGTCATCAAGCAGCGGTCGGACTGTGTGGTCAACATCACCACCGGCGGTGCCGCGACCATGACGATAGCGGAGCGGCTGGAGCCTGCGGCGAGGTTCAAGCCGGAGGTTGCCTCGCTCAACATGGGATCGATGAACTTCGGGCTTTATCCAATGCTCGCCCGCTTCAAGGATCTCAAATACGAATGGGAGCGCGAATACCTTGAAGGGTCTCGCGACCGGGTCTTCAAAAACACCTTCGCCGACATCGAAATGATATTGACGAGATGCGCGGAAAACGGCACCCGCTTCGAGGTCGAATGCTACGATATCGGCCATCTTTACACGCTGGCCCATTTTGCGGATCGCGGGGTCATCAAGCCGCCATTCTTCGTGCAAAGCGTTTTCGGCATCCTGGGCGGCATAGGCCCTCATCCGGAAGACGTGATGATGATGAAGCGCACGGCCGACCGCCTTTTCGGTGAGGATTATCACTGGTCGGTTCTCGGCGCGGGACGCCACCAGTTGCCGATCGCGGCGCAGGCGGCGGCACTTGGCGGCAATGTGAGGGTCGGGCTCGAGGATTCGCTTTGGGCGGGGCCTGGCAGGCTCGCGACAAGCAGCGCGGAGCAGGTTCGTCAGGTGCGCCAGATCATCGAGGGGCTGGGTCTTTCCATCGCAACACCGGAAGACGCGCGAGCCACGCTGGAGTTGAAGGGTGCCGATTCCGTGGCGTTTTGATTGCCAATCGCCATTGCCGTCCGGCGATAGGGCGCAATCACGCTGCCCCGCCGGACGGGCACGCACATCTATTCACATTCTCAATTACTGATATATCCATCCATGAGATACCAAAATGATAGAGCGGCAACTAATCTTCCCGTACCGAAGAAACGAAAGGACAGAAGATGCCGCTCTTGCACATATCGATGCGTTCGGGAAAACCGGAAGCCTACAAGCAAGCGATTTTCAACGGCCTCTATCAGGCCATGCGCGAGACGTTCAACGTTCCTGAAGACGATCAGTTCATGACCATCACGGAACATGACGCCGCGAACTTCCGCGCCAACAAGACCTATTTGGATATCGCCCGCAGTGACGACGTGGTCTTCGTCCAGATCAGCGCGATGAATTCCCGCACCCCGGAGCAGAAGAAGGCGCTTTTCAAGCGGATCGTGGAGCTGCTCGCCGATAACCCCGGCATCCGCAAGGAAGATGTTTTCATCAACCTCATCGAGGGCGTGAGGGAGAATTGGTCGCTCGGCAACGGCATTGCCCAATACGCATAAACCGGCGCGGCTTTCTCAAGGCTTGGGCGCTTTCAGCGAATGCGCTCAAGCGTTTACCCCTCCCGCGTCTTCAGCCACGCCACCAGCCGCCGGCCCGCGTCCTCGATGTGGCTCGCAAGCAGCCGGCACGCGCGCCCCGCATCCCCTTTCCCGGCAGCGGTCAGGATCGCACGGTGGTCGTCCTGGGCCATCTTGTCACGTCCCAGTGCCGCAAGCTGAAAGCGAATATAGCGGTCGGACGCGATCAGGTGCTTTTCAATGAGCTGCAACATTCCCGGAAATTGCGCCCTTGCATAAAGCGTCATGTGAAACCGGCGGTTCAGGAGCCCGAGGCGCGAGAAATCCGTCTCGTCGTCCATCTCCGCAATCCCCTCCTCGCCACGCATGATATCCTGCTCCGTCAGGCCGGGGATTGAATATTCCAGAGCCGCACATTCCAGCGCCTTGCGGATCGCCCAGTTGTCGGCGGCATCCCGCGCCGAAATCGCGGCGACGACCGCGCCCTTGTGCGGTTGAAACTCGACAAGCCCTTGCGCTTCAAGCTGGCGGATCGCCTCGCGCACCGGCATCCGGCTGACGCCGAAAATTTCCGCCACCGCCTCCTGGCGCAGCGCCGTTCCGCCGGGGATATCTCCGGCAACGATCGCCGATCTCAGGCTTTCCTCAAGAAAGGCCGTCGCCGTTCTGGGCCGCCCGACCCGCTGTACCACCCTTCGCAGCGTGTGTTCGAGTTCTCCCCGATCCACCTCGCCGGGTTTATCCTCGCCCCCTGCCCCACTACCAGGCATTTTCGCCATCCACATGTACATTGGATCCAATATGTGATTGTATATCATGGTGACGATGCCGGGTCGAGCGGTTCGTGATCGAGGGTCGGTCCTCGCGCGAGGCGGAGCTTCCGGCCGGCGCCGAAATCACCTTATGGAATTCTGATCGGCAGCGAATTTACCTTTTTCGCCCCGTCTGGAATTTTCCTCGACGCAAATGCGAAACGGCTGTTCGGGAGCCTTCGATGCAGCAAGATATCCCCGACCTGGCGGCGGATAATCCACGGTCTCCGAGTTGGCCCACGTTTTCCGCCGGCCTGCTTGCCGCCGTCGTCGGCTTCGCCAGTTCCTTCGCCGTCGTCCTTCAGGGCCTGACGTCCGTCGGCGCTTCGCCGGAGCAGGCGGCTTCCGGCCTCATGGCGCTTTCCATTTCCATGGGCCTTGGCGGTATCGTCTTGAGTTTGTGGCATAAAATGCCGATCTCGGTTGCGTGGTCGACGCCGGGCGCGGCCCTTCTCGCCACTGCCGCCGCTCCTGCCGGCGGGTTTCCCGCCGCCGTCGGCGCCTTCATTGTCTGCGCCTGTCTCATCGTCGCATCCGGCCTTTTCAAGCCCTTCGGGCGGGCGGTTTCGGCAATCCCCGCCCCGCTTGCCAACGCCATGCTTGCCGGCGTGCTTCTGGGCCTTTGCCTTGCCCCGGTGGAAGCCCTTGCGAACGTTCCGCAATTGGCACTTCCCGTCATCCTCGTCTGGCTCGTCGTTTCCCGCATAAACCGGCTGATGGCCATTCCGATTGCGGTGGTTATCGCCGCCGTTCTGATCGTCATGACAACCGACGGCGCGAAGCTGGACAGCACGATACTCTCGCCCGAGGTCTTGTTGATCGCGCCCGTGTTTTCGCTGGATGCCGCCGTCGGCATCGCCTTGCCGCTCTTCGTCGTCACCATGGCCTCGCAGAATATCCCCGGCATGGCGGTTCTGAATGCCAATGGCTATCGCCCGGCGCCTCAGCGCCTCTTCTGGTCGACCGGGTTATTCTCTTTTTTATCCGCGCCCTTTGGCGGCCACGCGGTCAATCTCGCGGCGATCACAGCCGCCCTTTGCGCAAATCCCGATGCCGACCCCAATCCGAAACGCCGTTACTGGGCGGTGATATTCGCCGGCATTTTCTATTGTCTTTTCGGGCTTCTGGCGGGAATGGCCACAAGCCTTGCCACCGCCGCCCCGCCCGTCCTCATCGAGGCCGTGGCGGGCCTTGCCCTGCTCGGCTCCCTTGCCGCCGCGACGTCAGCCGCGCTTGCAGACGAGGACATGCGCGAAGCGGCAATCGTCACCTTTCTCGTCACCGCGTCGGGTACAAGTTTCTTCGGCGTGTCGGGCGCGTTCTGGGGATTGCTCGCCGGTCTCGGCCTTTTGGGCCTCTCCCGCCTTAAGCCCGCGCTGTCGGCCCTGCGTAAAACATAATCCCCGCACTTGCCTGCGGCCCCGCGAACGCCATACCTTCCGGGAAACAAAGAAACTTCGGAGGAATCGCGTGGGCGAGCGCCAGAAAGCGGCGAAGGACTTCGAACCGGCCGACGGTGAGTTTATCGTTCGGCCCGATCCGGATGACGAAAGGTTATCGACGGCCGTTCAGGGTATCGACCAGGACGGAAAGCCCGTCGATACGCGCGTCGTTACGGAGCGTCCGTTGACGCTTTACCTGAATTCGCAGGAAATCGTCACGATGATGACCATCGGCGACCATCCGGACCTTCTCGCCGTCGGCTATCTCGTCAATCAGAACATGCTCCGTCCGGACGATATCGTGACCGGGGTCGAATACGATGACGATCTCGAGATCGTCGTGGTGCGCACCGAGCGCGAAACCAACTACGAAGAAAAGATGAAAAAGAAGGTGCGCACTTCCGGCTGCGCGCAAGGTACCGTCTTCGGCGACGTCATGGACAGGTTCGACGAAATCAGTTTCGAATCTGGCGCGACGATCAGGACATCCTGGCTTTACGGTCTCACGAAGAAGATCAACACCGCACCCTCGCTTTATCTTTCCGCCGGCGCGATCCACGGCTGCGTGCTCTGCCAGGAGGATCGCCCGCTTGTCTATATGGAGGATGTCGGCCGCCATAATGCCGTGGACAAGATCGCTGGCTGGATGTGGCTGAACGGCGTTTCGCCGGCGGACAAGATTTTCTACACGACCGGGCGCCTCACCTCCGAAATGGTGATCAAGACGGCGATGATGGGCATTCCCATACTTGTCTCGCGCTCCGGTTTCACGGCGTGGGGCGTGGATCTCGCCCGCCAGATCGGCATGACGCTCATCGGCCGCGCCCGGGGAAAACGTTTCGTAGCCCTTTCGGGAACCGAGCGCATCGTCTTCGATCTCGACGCCTCCCAAGCAGACGATGAAGCCCCCGAACACCGCCGCAAGGGCGCGCGGGAGGATCAGGACGCATGACCTCGCCCGCCCCCAACGTTGTCGGATGCGTGCTTGCCGGCGGCCTTGCGCGCCGCATGGGCGGTGGTGACAAGACGCTGAAAAAGCTTGCCGGCAGACCGATGCTCGCGCATGTGATCGAGCGGCTTAGCCCCCAAGTCCGCCGCGTCATGCTGAATGCCAATGGCGATCCGGATCGCTTTTCGCATTTTGGATTGCCGGTCGAGGCCGACCCGGTCGAAGGCTTCGCCGGGCCTCTGGCGGGGGTTCTCGCCGGGCTCGAATGGGTGAAGGCAAACGAACCTGACGCAGAGTTCGTCGTTTCGGTCGCCGGCGACACGCCATTTTTTCCGGGCGATCTGGTCACCAGGCTTTTATCCTCAGGCCTGTCCCCGCGCGATATCGTGCTTGCACGGTCTGACGAGGGAATGCACCCCGTTTTCGGCCTCTGGCCGGTTTCCGTTACGGATGATCTGAGGGATTTCCTTGAAAACGGCGAAACCCGGAAGGTACTGGCCTTCGTCGATCGTCATCCGAATCGCAGCGCCCGTTTCGATGCGGTGAGCACGGAAACCGACACGTTCGACCCGTTTTTCAATATCAACACGCCGGAAGAGCTTGAAATCGCAGAGGCACTTTACCGAGGGAAGGCCGCATGACGAAACTGCCGCCGGTTTTCGGCGTGACGGGATGGAAGAATTCCGGCAAGACGACGATGGTTGAACGACTGGTGCGCGAAATAGCCGGCCGCGGCTTCAGGATATCCACGGTCAAGCACGCGCATCACGCCTTCGACATCGACCATGAGGGAACCGACAGTTTCCGCCATCGCGAGGCGGGCGCTACGGAAGTTGCCCTTGTCTCCGGCCGCCGCTGGGCACTGATGCATGAACTTCGCGGCGAAGAAGAACCTTCCTTCGAAGATATCCTCGCCCGGCTTGCCCCTTGCGACCTCATCCTGATCGAAGGCTACAAGCGCGAAAGCCACCCGAAAATCGAGGTGCGCCGCAAGGACGGGCGAAAAGGCCAGGCGCTTGCCGACGACGACCCGCAGATCAGGGCTATCGCCGCGGATTTCCCCGTTCCGGACACATCTCTTTCCACCTTCGACCTGAACGACGTTTCGGCAATCGCCGATTTCATCCTCGACCAATGCGGACTGGGCCGACGCCATGCAGCCGAGTAAACGGCTCCTCAACGATTGTTTTCTGCACGACAAGGATCGCCTGAAACACGCCGATGCCCTGGCGATCCTCAAGGAACGTGTCTCCCGAATCGTGACCGAGGAAACTGTTCCTTTGGAGGCCGCTCACGGGCGGATACTCGCGGAAGAAATCCACGCTCCCCGCAACATTCCCGCCCACGACAATGCCGCCGTCGACGGTTACGCCTTCGCAAGCCGCGATTTCGAGGCCGCTGGCGGTTTCTTCCCGGTCGTGGAGCGCGTTGCCGCAGGGCATCCCGCACCTGATCCCGTCCCGGCCGGCGGGGCGGTGCGCATCTTCACCGGCGCCGTTATGCCCGAAGGCGTCGACACGATCGCCATGCAGGAGGATTGCGAGCCGCATGAGCAGGACGGGCTGAGCTTCGTGGTGATTCCTCCGGGGCTGAAACTGGGCGCAAACCGGCGAAAAGCCGGCGAAGACGTTAAGGAAGGTTCGCTCATTCTCCAGGCGGGCACGAAACTGCGCCCGCAGGACATCGCGGCCATCGCCTCCACCGGCCAGGCGGAAGTCAAGGTCTGGGGCCGGGTGAAAGTCGCCCTCGTCTCCACCGGAGATGAAATCCGCCGGCCCGGGGAGCCTTTGCCGGAGGGCGGGGTCTACGACAGCAACCACTTCCTACTTCGCTCGCTTCTGGAAACCGTCGGTGCCACCGTCACCGATTGCGGCGTTCTGCCGGATAAGGCGGAAATCGTACACGAAACCCTGACGAAAACGGCGCAGTCGCATGACGCCATCATCACGACCGGCGGCGCTTCGCGCGGCGAGGAAGACCATCTCGTGACGGCGCTGGATACGCTTGGCAAGCGGCATGTCTGGCAGCTAGCCATCAAGCCTGGCCGGCCGATGAATTTCGGCCAGATCGGCGATTGCGTGATGCTGGGCCTGCCCGGAAATCCGGTCGCAGCGATGGTCTGCTTCCTGCTTTATGCCCGTCCCGTACTCACGGTTATGGGCGGTGGCGAATTCACCGAACCGCGCCGCTTCCAGATTCCGGCGGACTTCGAGATCGCGAAGAAAAAACCCGACCGGCGCGAATTCTACAGAGGAATCCTGGCAACCGACGCCAATGGCCTGACGGTCGCGCGCAAGTTCGAGCACGACGGGTCCGGCCTAATCACCGGGCTGCGCGAGGCGGACGGGCTGATCGAGATTCGCGAAGAAACGACGGGCATCCGGAAGGGCGAACTCGTGAACTTTATCCCCTTCACCGAAACGGGGCTGTTTGGGCGGTAAAGCCTTTTTTGTATTACATATTCCCTCATTTTTGCCGGTCCACGCAAACTTGAAGAATATGACGTAACGTTGAATTTCCGGTTTCTGGGAAAATCGCTGCAAGGCGGTTGAAAGATGCCGAATTTTGATGGGAGTATGCCGACTGCTTGAAAAGGCCATGGGAACGGCCTTTCAATAACAACACGAAGCAGGGGACATTCTCATGAAATTCATGCGTTGGGCGGCGGCTGCCGCGGTTATTATCGCTGCCGTCAATGGTGCGGAAGCCAAGGACTGGTCGAAAGTCCGCATCGGAACCGAAGGCGCCTATCCTCCGTTCAATAACCTGACATCGGACGGACAGCTCGTCGGCTTCGATATCGACATCGCCAAGGCGCTTTGCGATGAGATGGGCGTCGAATGTGAGTTCATCACGCAGGACTGGGACGGGATTATTCCGGCGCTTCAGGCAGGCAAGTTCGACGCGATCATCGCGTCCATGTCCATCACGGACGAGCGCAAGGAAAAGGTCGACTTCACCGAGAAGTATTACAACACTCCGCCTGCCATCGCTGTACCGAAGGATTCCGATCTCAAGGG
This sequence comes from Hongsoonwoonella zoysiae, assembly GCF_013266695.1. Taxonomy (GTDB): domain Bacteria; phylum Pseudomonadota; class Alphaproteobacteria; order Rhizobiales; family Stappiaceae; genus Hongsoonwoonella; species Hongsoonwoonella zoysiae. Next base: position 80,448 of record NZ_JABRXF010000002.1, on the reverse strand, counting down.
CGTAACGGCGGAAGATCTCGGCGGTATCGCTCTTGGCGCGCAGTCTTCCACGACGCACTCCAACTATGCCGAGGCGAAATTCCCGGACACCGACCTCCGCCTCTACCCCACGCCGGACGAATACAAGCTCGACCTTGAATCTGGCCGTATCGACGCTGCAATCGACGACGTCGTCGTGCTGTCGGAGTGGATCAACTCTTCCGACGGCTCGTGCTGCCGCATCCTCGGCACGCTCACGCCGGATCCGGTTATCAACGGCGAAGGCGCAGGCATCGCGATCCGCAAAGGGGAAACGGAACTCAAGGAAATGTTGAACGCGGCGATCAAGGCGATCCGCGAGAACGGCACCTACAAGAAGATCAACGACAAGTACTTTGAGTTCGACGTTTACGGCGGCTGATTATTTCGGCCCGTTTTCACAGTTACAGCACGGCGGGTTCTCTGCCGTGCTGTCGCCGAGGTGCTTAGCCGATGGATGAAATTCTTACCCTTATATCTTTCGGCCCCAACGGCTGGGGCGATGAAATTGCCAGTGGCATCCTGATCACGATTACTCTCGCGATTGCCACGCTGCCCTTCGGGTTGATCCTCGGATTCCTGCTGGCTCTGGCAAAAAAATCCGATGAGCCAAGCCTTCGCGCTGCGGCGAACATTTATACGACGATCTTTCGCGGCCTGCCGGAGCTCCTGACGCTCTTTCTCGTCTATTACGGCGGGCAAATCATTTTGCAGCAGGTGTTTCGCCTTATTTTTCCCGATGCCCAGATCGAGGTGAATTCCTTCGTAGCGGGCATGGTCGCGCTCTCCTTCGTATTCGCTTCCTATGCCTCCGAAGCTTTCCTTTCCGCGTTTCGCGGTATCAGCCTTGGCCAGTACGAAGGCGGTTACGCGCTCGGGTTGAGCCGCATTCAGACAATGCGGCTCGTTATCCTTCCGCAACTCATCCGGCTTGCATTGCCGGCACTCGGCAACCTTTGGCTGATCCTTCTCAAGGACACAGCGCTCGTTTCGGTGATCGGCCTGTCCGATCTTATCCGCCAGGCGGGTATCGCCGCTCGCGTCGAGAAGGAGCCCTTCCTCTTCTTCGGCGTTGCCTGTCTGATCTACCTTGGCCTTGCCATGATCTCCTCCATCGGCATCACGCTGATCGATAACTGGAGCAACCGGGGCGAGGTGCGCCGATGACCGAGCAAGTCGAAACAGCAAGACCACGGGCCGTTCCTGGCGTCCCCTCCGCCCGGCGCTGGTCGAACGAAAAGATTTTGGGCCATGTGGTCATGGTCTTCTGGGCGTTGGCGGGAGCCGGGCTCCTTTCCTACATGATCCGCGACTTCAATCCGGAATTCATGGACCGATACGGCATCAAGTTCGTCTCGGGCTTCATCGTCACAATCGAACTCGTGGGGTTGTCACTGCTGATCGGCGCGATCCTTTCCCTGCCGATTGCGGCGATGCGTTTGTCCAAATCCCGGCTTTTTGGCGCAATCGCATATGGTTTCGTCTATTTCTTCCGTGGCACACCACTGATTGCCCAGGCCTTTCTCGTTTACTACGGCGCAGGCTCATTCCGCGATTTCTTCTCCGATATCGGAATATGGTGGTTCTTCCGCGACCCATGGTATTGCGCCGTATTCGCCTTTTCGCTGAATACATCCGCCTATCAGGCGGAGATCCTGCGCGGCTCCATTCAGAACGTCGCCCGCGGCCAATGGGAGGCCGCTTCCGCCCTCGGCCTTTCCAAGCCCGTCATATTCTGGAAGATCATCCTGCCGCAGGCGCTCATCGTCGCGCTCAGACCCTACGGCAACGAGGTCGTACTCATGATCAAGGGGTCGGCTATCGCCTCGATCATCACGATCTACGACCTGATGGGCGAAACGCGGCGCGCTTTTTCCCGCTCTTATGATTTCCAGGCTTACATCTGGGCCGCGATCCTTTATCTCGTGATGGTCGAAACGCTGCGCCGCGTGTGGGACCGGTTCGAAGCCCGCCTGACGCGCCATCTCAAGCGATAACATTCGCGGAGCCTCGAATGGCCGAGAAGCCTTTTCACGTCGATACGCTGCTTGCCCATGCGGGCGGTGGCGTAGACCCTGCCACCGGCGCCGTCGTCCCGCCGATATCTCCCGCGACCACCTTCGTCCGCGACAAGGACTATTCGCTTACGAGCGACAAACACCTCTACAGCCGGGACGACAACGATCTCTACCGGCAGATCGAAAGCTTGGCCACGACGCTTGAGAATGCCGCCGATACCCGTCTTTTTTCAAGCGGCATGGCCGCGATCGCGGCGGTCATTCGCGCGGTGAAACCGGGACGTTCGATCGTCATTCAGTCGCACATTTACTGGGGTACGACCGCCTGGCTCAGAAAACATTGCGCGCATGCAGGCATCGCGCTGATCGAGGCAGACGCAAGCGATCCCGAGAACTTTTGCGAAGTCGTGCGCGAGACCGGGCCGGATCTCGTTTTTATCGAGGTGCCGGCCAACCCTGCACTTCAAATCGCCGACATCGCGAAAACTGCAGAGACATGCCGGGAAACCGGCGCAACCCTTGCCGTGGATGCAACGGCGGCCACACCACTGCTTTTAAAGCCCCTGAACCTTGGCGCAGACCTTGCCATCCACTCCGCAACGAAGGCGCTGAACGGCCATTCCGATGCGCTTGGCGGGCTGGTTTCCACACGGGATGCGGATTCCGAAACATGGACGTTCATCCGTCAGGAACGCCACGACGCCGGTGCGGTGATGGGCCCGTTCGAGGCCTATCTGCTTTTGCGGGGAATGAGGACGCTGGCCTTGCGGCTGGAGCGAATGTGCGCGAATGCGATGACGATCGCAACACATCTGGAAAACCATCCGTCAGTTGAAAAAGTGCTTTACCCGGGCCTTCCCTCCCACGTCGGGCACGACCTTGCCATGAAGCAGATGACTGGGGGATTCGGGTATCTTGTTTCCGTTCTGGTGAAGGGGGGCGCGGAGGAAGCGCTGAAGGTCGCGGGAAATTTGGAACTTATCAAACGCGCCACTTCGCTTGGCGGCGTAGAAAGCCTTGTCGAGCACCGCTACACGATCGAGGGCGAGGCCACGGGCGTGGCGAAGAATCTGCTGCGATTTTCCATCGGCATCGAGCGGGCGGAAGACCTGCTCGCGGACCTCGATCGGGCCCTGACGCTGAAGCGCGGAGGCTGAGCGGCCACTCACCCGTGACAGGCCCGGGCTGATCGCTTAAAACGCCAGTCTATACAGGGCAGACGTCCTTGCGGCTGCCGCAATGCATCACCATCGGGGAGAGCGAGCATAATGGCCAAGGTAGCCTTCATCGGCCTGGGCGTCATGGGTTATCCCATGGCAGGACACCTGAAAACGCGCGGCGGTCACGATGTTACCGTCTATAACCGCACCGGCGCGAAAGCGGAAAAATGGGTTGCCGAATTCGGCGGCGCGCACGCCCCCACCCCGCGCGAGGCCGCAAAAGGGTGCGATCTCGTTTTCGCCTGTGTTGGCAATGACGACGACCTTCGCTCCGTCACCACCGGCCCCGACGGCGCCTTCAGCGGCATGAAGGAAGGCGCAATCTTCATTGACAACACGACGGCGAGCGCGGAAGTGGCCCGCGAACTCTATGAAGCGGCCAAAGCCAAGGGCTGCGGCTTCCTCGACGCTCCGGTTTCCGGCGGTCAGGCAGGGGCCGAAAACGGACAGCTTACCGTGATGGTCGGTGGCGACCAGGCCGACTTTGACAAGGCCAAACCGGCCATAGACTGCTATTCGAAGATGGTCGGCCTGATGGGCGGGGCCGGCGCGGGCCAAATGACCAAGATGGTCAACCAGATCTGCATAGCCGGGCTTGTGCAAGGCCTGTCCGAAGCGATCCATTTCGCCAAGAAGGCGGACCTCGATGTCGCCAAGGTGATCGAGGTGATCTCCAAGGGTGCCGCCCAGTCCTGGCAGATGGAAAACCGCTGGGAGACCATGCGCGACGGCAAATTCGACTTCGGTTTCGCGGTCGACTGGATGCGCAAGGACCTTGGCATCTGCCTGAAAACGGCGAACGAGACCGGCGCCCGGCTGCCCATTACCGCGCTTGTCGATCAGTTCTATGCCGAAGTGCAGGCCATGGGCGGAAAGCGATGGGATACCTCAAGCCTGATCGCCCGTCTTGAGAACGCTGAAAAATAGGTTTGCTTCTCAAACCCATGCGGCGCACTTCCGCCGCATGGGGCTCCGAGCGTCATTCCTTTACCGGATCGCGCGTTTTCTCCGTCACGACATAATTGAGCGGAAGCTGGCTCGTGTTCTTGATCTCCTCCATCGCGAACGTCGTCGACACGTCGGAAATATCGATCTTGGAGATGAGCCGCTTGTAGAAGGCGTCATAGGCCTCGATATCAGGCACGACGACCTTCAGCAGATAGTCCACTTTTCCGGCCATGCGGTAGAATTCGACCACTTCCGGAAATTCCTTGATCACATCGGCGAACTTGGCGAGCCAATCCGCATTGTGCTGGTTCGTCGTGATCGAGATGAAGGCCGCCACCTTTACGTTCACGCTGCGGGCGTCGAGAATGGCGACGCGGCGCTTGATGACGCCCTCCTCCTCCAGCTTCTGGATGCGTCGCCAGCATGGTGTTGTCGACAGGCCGACACGGCGGCCGATTTCCGCAACAGGAACGGTGCTGTCTTCCTGGAGGATGGAAAGAATGCGCCGGTCGATACGATCGATCATGAATGCCGTCCATTGAATGTGCATGGCAGGCCGGAGAGCCTTGCCATGGCTGGGACCGAGCCCCGAATGGGATTCAGCTTCTAAGATTTCCATGCGATTTGTTGCTGTTTTCCATTTTTCTGTCAATCAGGCCCGTGAATGAGAAAATTTTTGCAACAAGATTCTATACACCCGCCGACCGGGAAAGCAGCTCGCGGATAGTCGCCTGAAGACGGGGCACCACCTGCGTTTCGAACCAGGGGTTGTCGGATAGCCACCTGTTGTTGCGCCACGAGGGATGCGGCAGAGGCAGAACGGCCCCGCTCCCGCGCGCCTTCGACAGATCCATCATCTCCGACCAGGCCTCGACCGTGTCGCGCACGGTTTTGCGCTTCAGGCCTGCCAGGTGATAATCGATCGCATACTGCCCGATCACGAGTTTGAGCTCTATCTGCGGCATCGCCTCAAAAACCCTGTCATGCCATGTCGCCCGGCACTCGCGGCGCGGCGGCAGGTCGCCCCCCTTCGAATCGAGACCGGGAAAGCAAAACCCCATAGGGACGATCGCAATAAGGGCCGGGTTGTAGAAAACCCGAGCATCGACCCCCATCCAGGCCCGCAGCCTGTCGCCAGATGGATCCGTATACGGGCGCCCGCTCTCGTGTACACGCGTGCCGGGCGCCTGTCCGCAAATGGCAATGCGCGCAGTTTGGGACAAAACGCAGACAGGGCGCGGTTGATGCGGAAGCGGCCGCTTGCCGGACGGAGCATTCGCGCACAGCCTGCAACCGGCAATTTCGCCGGCAAGCTCCTCCAGCCTTTCACCGACGGAATGGACGCCCGCTCCACTCATGGTTCAGGCCTTCGCGCTCGGCCGGGAGGAAACCTGCGCGTGCCAGCGCTTCAGGTTCACATGCTCATCCGCAATGGCGATCTTCGGAACGCGGGCAAAATCAAGCGCGCACAAAAGCGTAATGTCGGCAATCGAGAATAGTTCTCCTGCCACGAACGGCCGGTCGGCCAAAACCCGGTCGAGAAACTTCATGGCCTCAAGCGCCTTCGGGCGATTGGCATCCGCCCACTCCTTCACCTGGGGAACCTCAAGACCGCTCATCGCCGGGTGCGCATGGCGAAAGGCGTTGGCAACCGCAGCGAACACGCCTAATTCCACTCGCCGGTTCCACATTTCGACCTGCGCCTTCTCAACCGCATTACGCCCCATCAACGGCGGTTCGGGCTGGATTTCCTCGAAATAACGGCAGATCGCGACGCTTTCTGTAATCACCGTGCCGTCGTCAAGCTCCAGCACCGGCACCCGCTGCAGCGGGTTGAGCGCGGTGAAGGCATCGCTCTTCGCCATCTTCCCCATGATATCGACCTGCTCTGTCGGGACCTGAATGCCTTTCTCGGCCAAAAAAATGCGAACACGCCTAGGGTTGGGGGCGCGGGCGGTGTCGTAAAGCTTCATGTCTGCCTCGTCGAAGTTTGATCGCTTCCCCTCATATCACGGCTCTCCGGATGTTGGGACCGGGCGTCGAACTCGCGGGAAAACGGGCGATCAACCTGGCGTTAACCACGTCTTTGAGCCGCTTATTAAGGGTTGGTGAGCATGCTGTAGGCAATGTCGTTTTCATCGGAAACCAACCGATAACCACAGCACGGTCAACGCGAATGCCCCTCAAGAAAACGAGGACAAACGAGGAGAAGATCTCGCTCAACCGAGAGCGCGCGATAAAACGCCGTGAAATGGCGCGCACCGTTCGCGATGCGCGCGAAAGGCTGAGTTCGATCGACGGGACGTCGCCCGCGTTCGACCACGAACTCATGCTGATCTACGCAAAGAACCGACTGAGCGCGGCAATCGCCCTTCCCCTTTTTGCGATTATTGTCGGGGCGATCACATTTCTCTGGATGGATGCCCTGGCCATCGGCGTATGGCTTGTTTCGATTCTCATCGTACATGCGCTTATACTGACCACCTGCCGCCGCTTCGAGCGCAGCGACGTTTCCGATGCGAACCTGAAACCCATCCGGCGCCAGATGATTATCGGCGACATGCTCTACGGTCTTTGCTGGGCGGGCTTCTTCCTCCTCCCCCCGGCCGAAAAGGCGCAAAACGGATTCGAAATCCTGCAATTCGCGACGATGCTCATCGTCGTAGCCATGGGCACGATGCTGTCATCGACGATCCCTCGCGCGCTGCTCGCCGGCACATTACCGATCACCCTGGCGATCCTCGCAACCTTTCTCGGCCATCAAACACCGCTCTATTATGCGATGATGGCCATGGCGATGGGGGCCCAGGGCTTTTTCCTGATGCTTGGCAAACAGCTTCACACCTCGACGCTGACGATGCTGGAATACAGGGCCCAGAAGGATCACCTGATCGCCGAACTGGAGCAGGCCAAGGCGATTTCGGACGAATCGCGCAGGCGCGCGGAAGAAGCGAACCTCGCCAAATCGCGATTCCTGGCCACGATGAGCCATGAGCTCAGGACGCCGCTCAACGCCATTCTCGGCTTTTCGGAAGTGATGAAGAACGAGTTGCTCGGGCCGATCGGCAATGACACCTACAAGGAATATGCGAGCGATATTCACAATTCCGGCGGGCACCTGCTCAACCTGATCAACGAAATTCTCGATCTTTCACGCATCGAGGCCGGCAAATACGAGCTTAACGAAGAAGCGATCGCGCTATCCGACGTCGTGGAAGAATGCCAGAGTATGATGGCGATCCGCGCGCGCAACAAGAACATTGCGATCATCGACAAGTTCGAGTCGTCCCTGCCGAAGCTCTGGGTTGACGAACGCGCGGTACGCCAGGTCGTGCTCAACCTGATCTCCAACGCCGTCAAGTTCACGCCGACGAATGGCGAGGTCGTGCTCAAATGCGGCTGGACGGCCGGCAGCGGACAGTATGTCTCCGTCAAGGACAACGGACCGGGAATCCCTGAAGACGAAATCCCCATCGTCATGCAAGCCTTCGGCCAGGGCTCGATCTCCATCAAGAGCGCGGAGGAAGGCACGGGCCTCGGGCTTTCGATCGTCCAAGCGCTCGTGAACATGCATGGCGGCAAGTTCGAGCTTAAGTCCAAGCTTCGCGAGGGCACGGAAGCGATCGTCACATTTCCCGCAAGCCGCGTCCTTCAGGCAATGCCCGCGGTGGAAGGCGCGGATCCCGCCGTTCAGCGCCCGTCACGGCCCGCGCATCGCAGGGTCGCGCGAATCCAAGCCTCCTGACGATGGCTTTTTGTTTCAGCCTCCCGATTTGCCGGAAACACCCGCCGCATCGAAGGTTGCCATGCCGGCATGAACCTGCGCGGCGGCTTTGACGATGCCAGCGGCAAGAGCAGCACCCGTCCCTTCCCCCAAACGCATGCCAAAATCGAAAAGCGCTTGCTTCCCCATCGCTTGCAACGCCCGGGAATGAGCAGGTTCCGCCGATACATGCGCAAAAATGCAATGGTCGAGAGCGTCCGGGTCCATTGACTGCAAAACGGCGACTGCGGCGGTGGTCACGAAACCGTCGACGATGACTGGAATACGCTGATGACGCGCAGCAAGCACAAGACCCGCCATGGCGGCGAATTCCCGTCCGCCGATGCGGCGCAGGATCTCAAGCGGATCCTTTTCTCCACCCAGCCTTGCAACGGCCGCTTCCACGGCCGCGCATTTGCGCTGCAAGCCGGTATCGTCGACGCCGGTCCCCGGTCCGACCCAGTCCGCGGCCGTTCCGCCGTAAAGAGCATTCAGAAGGGCGGATGCGACCGTGGTGTTGCCGATCCCCATCTCGCCGATGCAGATCAGGTCCGTTCCCCCTGCCAGCGCCTCCATGCCGAACGCCATTGTGGCTGCGCATCCCGCTTCGTCGAAGGCATCTTCTTCGGTGATATCGGGCGTCGGGTAATCAAGCGCGAGTTCGAAAACCTTGAGGCCAAGGTCATGAGCGATACAGATCTGGTTGATCGCCGCCCCGCCGGCGGAGAAATTTTCCACCATCTGGCGCGTGACGTCCGCCGGAAATGCGGAAACCCCCTTGGCGGTCACCCCATGGTTGGCTGCAAAAATCGCGACCAGGGGCCGCTTGACCTTCGGCCATTCGGGGCCGTTCCACGCAGCGAGCCATTCGGCGATTTCTTCAAGCTTGCCGAGCGATCCCGCCGGTTTCGTAAGTTGCGCGTCACGTCGGCGTGCGGCCTCCACCGCGCCATTGTCGGCCGTCGGCATGGTGCGGACGAGATTGCGAATATCTTCGAAGGGAAGTGCGCTTGACGATACGGACATTCTTTCCTCTTGGCGAGATTTTTATCGCGGCCCAGAAAGCGTTGGTATGCGGGCGGGTGCCGATCTATAACCGGGCCGGAGACCTTCCGAAACCCGGCTGAACGGTAAAATGCTCCGCGACGAGGACAGGAGAGCAAGCGACATGGGTTGGTCGACAGCCGACCTTCTCGCGGAAATCGCCGCGGCGACACGTTTTTTTTCACGCCTGCCTATTCCGAAGATCAATCGGCGGGACGACCCCTTGCGGCTTCCGGATTTTACGCTTGCCGGCCGCATTGTGCCGGTAGCGGGAGCATTGATCGCGATTCCCGGTGCCCTCTTCCTTCTTGCGTTAAGCTTCAGCGCCTTGCCGGCAATGGCCACGGCGCTGTTTGCGATTCTTCTCACTTGCGCCGTAACCGGAGCGCTGCATGAAGACGGGCTTGCGGATGTTGCCGATGGATTTTTCGGCGGAGCCACGAGGGAGCGGCGGCTGGAAATCATGAAAGACAGCAGGACCGGTGCGTTCGGAGCCCTCGCCCTTGCTTCAAGCCTTCTGCTTTCGACCGTTCTTCTCGCAACGCTTATTGACAGGTTCGGCGGTTTCGCTGCGTCACTTTCCTTTCTTGCCGCCCACGCCGCATCACGGGCCGCGATGATCCGTGTCTGGCAAAAGTTGCCGCCCGCCCGACCGGACGGGTTGGCACGCATTTGCGGCGCGCCATCCGGATATTCTGCGGGATGGGCAATAGCCATAGCGGCGGCGTTCTCACTGCCGGTTCTGTTCCTGCTTCCTTTCACCGCATTTCTTCTTGCCGCGCTTGGATTGATCGCCTCAGCCCTTGGCATGGAGCGGCTGGCACTGGGCAAGATCGGCGGACATACGGGCGATGTTCTGGGCGCAACCCAGCAAGTTGCCATGGTCCTGGCCTTGGCGGGCCTTGCGGCCGTTGCGTGAGAACAACAGCACGTAAAGAAACGGATGATACCTGCCCGGCCCCGCCACACGACATAATCCAGCCGCTTTCGGGCGTGTTAACGTTCCCCTGGGATAGCGGGTGACAACGAGAGAACCCAACCCGTTGGTGGTGATATTGAGGTTGGATCTGCGTTTGCGTATCTCCGCAATTTCTTTCATGGCGTCTTGCAGCCCGTCTTTGCGCGCACTGGCGATGTGCGTCGCATTGCTTGTTCTAGCAGGATGTGGCGGCCGGCCCGGACCCGGATCACTCGCAATCGCCACAACGAGTGCGCCGGGCTCAACCGAGCATGTTCTTCTTGTCGCGACCACCCGCGAAAAGGACGACCGACCCGGCACTTATTTCAGTGGAGAACGGGCGGAACAACTGAACTATGCCGAGACTGTGGTCTCAATACCTCCCAAGCATCAACAAGGCCAGATCGAGTGGCCTTCCGAGCCTCCCGGCGATCCTGAAAAGGATATGGTCCTCAAATCGGCATCCTATCTCGACGGTGAAGAGGGGTTCCGACAGGCACTCAGGGCGCAATTGGCCAAGCGCCCGCCAGCGAACCGCGAAGTTTTCCTGTTCATCCACGGATACAACACACGCTTCCCGGAGGCGCTTTACCGCTTTGCGCAAGTGGTGCACGATTCCGACACCCCCCACATTCCCGTGCTGTTCACCTGGGCTTCGCGAGGCGCAGTCACGGATTACGTCTATGACAACAACAGCGCCACCGCCGCCCGTGACGGGCTGGAGCGCACGATCCGCGACCTCCTTGCAAGCGGCGCGACGAAGATAAATGTGCTGGCCCACTCCATGGGCAGCTGGGTGCTTATGGAGACCATTCGCCAGATCCGCATCTCCGGCAAGCCTATACCCAAGGAAAAGGTCGGCCTTGTGGTTCTCGCCGCTCCCGATCTCGATATCGATGTGTTCAAGACGCAGCTTCGCCGTGTCGGCAAGCCCGAAAAACCGTTCATCATCCTCGTCTCCAGGGATGACCGGGCGTTGCAGGTTTCAAGCCTCATCGCCGGCGGCAAGGGGCGCGTCGGCGATTATGAGGACGAGGAGGAACTTGCCGAGCTTGGAGCGATCGTCGTGGATCTGACAAACCTTGAATCACCCGACGCGGCCAATCACAGCAAATTCGCCCAGATATCGCAGATCGCACCGCAATTGCGACAGGCCATCGCGAAAACAGGCTTCGGTACAAGGCCGGAGGACCTTTCGACGCAGGCCGGCGGTGTGGGGCGCGGGATTGGCCAAGTCGTGGGTACGACGGCGGAAATCGCCATAACGTTACCCGTCACCATATTGACGGCACCAGTACGGGTCTTGTCTGGTTCGCAGTAGATACCACTTCAATGATAGTATTTAAGTTGCGATCCGCATGACCGTGCTCGAAAGCCCCTGTATCAACGTTTGCCAGATAGACCGGAAATCCGGCCTTTGCCTTGGCTGCTACCGCACGCTCGACGAGATCGCCGTTTGGAGTACGCTCAAATACGAAGACCGACGGGCGATCATGGATGAACTCGGCGCCCGGCGTTCCTCGCTGCCGGAGGCAGGCTGACATGAACCCGAAAGCCTTCAGATCCTTTGTCATGGCGATCCTGCTGGTCGTGATGATGGGTGCCGCGGCCTATTATCTGCTGGGCGATACGAGCGACCCGGAAACCCTCAGTTTCGACCGGAGCGGACCGCGCATGGTGGCACTGAGCGCGCTGCTTGCCGTGCTTCTTGTTTCCCTGTTCCATTCCGGCCCGCGGATCGGCGAGGTTTTGCGCGCACTCATCATCTGGGGTGGTCTCGGCCTCATTCTCGTGACCGGATATACCTTCCGCACCGAGTTCGAAATTCTCGGCAGGCGGCTGATTGCGGCTCTCATACCGGGCACGGCGATCGAACAGACGGATGGGTCCGTCGTAGTCCTTCGCGACGGCGGCAGGCATTACCGCATTCGTGCGAAGGTAAACGGCGCCGATGCCGTTTTCCTCGTCGACACCGGCGCATCCGCCGTAACGCTGACGGCCGACGATGCGCGTGCGGCAGGTTTCGATCTGGACCGGCTGAGCTATACGATCCCAGTTTCCACCGCGAACGGCAGAACGTTCGTCGCGCCCGTCGAAATCGAAGGTCTCGACATCGGCACGATCCACCTCAGCGACACGCGCGCATATGTAAGCCGCGACGGCGCGCTGGAGGTGAGCCTCCTTGGCCTTTCCGCGCTCGACCGGCTTTCAAGCTGGCGGGTTGAGGGCAACAGGCTGATCCTGAACCCCTGACACCAACGCATAGGACTGGCCTTTCGGCTCAGCCCCATAAACTCCACGCAAACCGCCCTGCAACGGAAAGAAGAAACAATCCGAAGGCGAGCTCCATCGTGCGCCGCGAAAGGGCGTGCGCGATTTTCACCCCGAACGGTGCTGCAAATGTCGTGATCGGGATGATGAGAGCGACGCCGAGAAGATTGACGAAGCCGGCGGAAAACGCCGGCAAAAGCGGATCACCCCACCCGGCCCAGGCCATGCCGATGACACCGGGAACGGAGATGAGAACTCCCGTGCCCGAAGACGTCGCGACCGCCTGGTGTATGGGCCGACCATAGAGTGTCATGAACGTGTTGTTCATGACACCGCCACCGATCCCCATAAGGGTCGAGAAAAAGCCGATCAGCATTCCGCAAACGGCGCGGACGGGATTGCCGGGAATATCGTCACCGATCTTCCACGTGCTTCTGTTCAAGATCATTCTCAGCCCGACAACCGCCGCGATGACGGCGAATATGCCCTTGAGCTGGTCGCCGGATACATAAGCCGCGACAAGGCTTGCCAGCACCACGCCAAATGGCACCGGGACAATCCAGCTTCGCCACAGCGCCATATCGACGGCGCCGCGCTTATGGTGCGCCAGAAAAGAGCGGATCGAGGTCGGGACGATGATGCCGAGCGAGGTGGCAACCGAGATATGCATGCGCACGCTCTCGTCGATGCCGAGAACGGTGAGAAACTGATAGAGAACGGGCACAAGCACGGCACCGCCGCCGATGCCGAACATGCCCGCCAACAGGCCGGCGATCGCGCCTGAGGCGATCAGCGCGGCGACAAGGCCGGCAACCTCGCCGTTAAATGTCGAAAGATCCATGAAAGCCCCTCGGGCGGGCCGTCGGGCGGAGGGAAAACCGCATCAGGCTGCCGCGTTTTCCTCTTCCTGATGCAGCGGAGCAGGAATGTCCAGCGCATCCGCGCCGATTTCGCCAAGCGCGGCATAGACGACATCAAGACCCGCGCCGGATTTCACCGCATCGACGGTAAGACGGCGGCGCCAGGTACGCGCACCCGGCACGCCATGAAAAAGACCGAGGATATGCCTGGTCATATTGGTCAGCCTGACGCCGGCCTCAAGCTTGTCGGCCATGTAGGGTAGGAAAGCTTCGATCGCCTCGCGCCGGCGGGAAACCGGGGCCGGAAGGCCCTTCAGCAGCGGATCGACACCCGACAGAACCCATGGATCGTGATAGGCGACACGACCGAGCATTACCCCGTCCATGTGCTCAAGGTGAGACTTCGCCGATGAAATATCGGCAATTCCGCCGTTTATACCGACGAACACGTCCGGCAACCGCGCCTTCAGTCGGTAGACCCGATCATAATCCAGCGGCGGAATATCGCGGTTTTCCTTAGGCGAAAGGCCCTTCAGCCAGGCCTTGCGGGCATGCACCCAGATGGCGTCGCACCCAGCGGAAACAGCGGCATCGGCGACCCGGTCGAGCGCTTCTTCAGGGTCCTGATCGTCGACGCCAATACGGCATTTCAAGGTTATCGAAATATCCGAGGTGGCCTTCATCGACGCAATAAGTTCCCCGACAAGCTCCGGCTCGCGCATCAGGCAGGCGCCGAAGCGGCCCGACTGAACCCTGTCCGAAGGGCAGCCCACGTTGAGGTTGACCTCGTCGTAGCCGAAGTCGCGAACGATCTTCGCAGCTTCGCCAAGTTCCTTCGGGTCCGACCCTCCTAGCTGGCAGGCGAGCGGATGCTCCGCCGCCGAGTACCCCAGGAGCTTCTCCCGATCACCATGAATGACGGCGGCGGCGGCAACCATTTCCGTGTAGAGAAGCGTATGCCGGCTCAACTGCCGGTGAAAGACACGGCAATGCCTGTCCGTCCACTCCATCATCGGAGCGACGGCGAAAACCTTTTCGTTATTCTCCAGGACTTTACGGTACATGGCTTTCAGATTGATTCATCAAAGCGTTTGCGAAGCCGATCCAGAGGATATCCCGTGAAATCCGGCCCGGATTTCGCGACAAGCATATGCTCAAGATACTGATATCGGGCCGAATTCTTGTCACGAAAGCAATCCATGCCCGCCTTACAGCGTTTGCGGGAGCCTTACACGGATTTCAAGCGAATTTCAAAGCCAAGCATCGGATGATCTGCGGAAGAGCGGGAAATTTCCGTTTCCCGGTCAACTGTGCCGACGGGCGCAGCAAATCCTGTATAATCAAAAAAGATTCCGAATTGAACTTACCGTTCGCTTCAAAAACTGAAGCGGAATGCATAGCCTAATCCTGCTTTACGTTAATTTTAAAACTTGCTTCAAAAGAGCTATAAAACTGTTGTTTGCACAGTGTTTGATTGTAGTCTGCCAATTGGCGGCCGTTAGAAGCAGTTCACAAAGGTATGAGTAATGCGTAGGACTTTCTGCTTGCCCTCGCTGATGAACGCACTTCTAGTCATTTTTTCCATATGCATTTCTATTGCGGCTGCAGAAATATTCATCCGATATTTTATCGTCGGAGAGCCTCGTATTTTTGAAGTTTCCCGGCTTCTCGGTTGGGATCTGCAGAAGGAACTCTCTGTCACGAGGAAAAAAGCAACCCGCAATTGGGAAGTTTACACCGATGCTTCGGCCTACAGAGTCGACGCGAGCGGCAATCCGCCGGAAAACTGTACCGGCAGAGACATCGTTTTCCTGGGTGACTCTTTCACCTTCGGGGAAGGCGTGAATATCGAGGAACGCTTCGACTTTCTGAGCGAAAAATTGAGGACAAGGTCCCTGAACTTCGGCGTCATGGGATACTCGCCACTGCAATCCTTCCTCAAATTCCAGGAATTCCTGAAGAAAGGGAATTGCAAAAACCTTCAACACCAGATTTTGCTGAGTTCACCAAACGACGTTGTCGACAGTCAGAAGCATCTCAATCACTACCGATACAAACCTTATCTCAGCAACGGCGATGTCATCCTTCTGAACAACCTCGAGGTTTTTCATGGTCACCTTAGAGACCGTTCATATCTCTATTACCTTTTCGTAAGGGCCCTGGCGTTGTCGGACAACATGCCGGGCGACCCGCTTGATCTCGGCAAGTTCGAAGATGAACTGGTCTATATCGCTGAGCATTCCACCGAATGGCAGAATACATATGTGTTCCAGGGTTATACCGGTACATTGCGCGAAAAGGTGAAAAACTCTCAATTCTGTGCCGAACACGATTGCAAATTCTACGATAGAAACCCGCAACGAAATCCGGATTATTTTCTGAAAGGTGATAGCCACTGGAACGCCAAAGGACACAGGGCGTACTCGGCATTCATAGCTGAAACGATTGGCGGCAATTCAAACCTGGCGAAGCGTTGAATTCAGGGAAGCTTTGGTAACACTTGCGCTTTTCATCAAAGCGGAATCCTGTTTTCGCGCGACGCGCTCTCCCAGTACGACCGAAATGCCCAAACGCGACATGAATTCGTGAAAACACGCCGCCTTTCAATGCTTCCGCTTCATGAAATACTTCTGCTTGTAACCGTTCATGAGGTGCGGCGCTGCCTGCATCTCCTGACAATCAACGGAAAAGAGCTTGCAGGTGTCCACGCCGCAGTTTGAGGCAAACTTTCGAAATGAGTGCGTGGAGGCAAAGATAAAATTTGCAGAGCATACCGCCTCTCGTAGGCGGTCCTCATCGCCATAATCTATGTAGACCACGCCTGGAATTGTGGTGGGAAGCGATCCCACAACAGGGTCGAGTATCTGATCGACAGATTGGCGTTCAATATCGTGCAAGACCAAAGCGATCTGGCCGAACTGACTGGCCCGGTAAATAGCTCTTATCAAGCCGGCCGGCGCGTGCCCGCCGTTCGACGCAATCTCTATTACATCGTTTATCTTCATACCCACCTCCATTCTGGAGAGTGTCTTTATGTTTCACTTTGGCGCTTCGATGCCTGGCCTCCCGTTCGCTTCCACCTCAAACAAATCCCCCGAACTCATAACCAACCCGAACACCCACCGACTTGCGAGCAAATAAACAAGGCAGCCACCGGAGCATTTGCCCTGGCGAGCGGAGTTGCCCAATCGACAGGAAGCCGCTCCGAATTCGTAGTGTCGGCGCATATTAACGTCTTCGAAACCATCGGGTTTTGATGCGCTATGCCCTTACGTCAGTCGAGCTCGAACTCCTCCTTGTAGTCCTTCTTCAAATGCGCAGGCTGGTCTTCCTTGCGCATCACGCAATTGCCGACGACGAGGCGCTCGATCTCCGTACCCATGAAGCAGTGAAAGGCGTCTTCGGGCGTACATACGATCGGCTCGCCGCGAACGTTGAAGCTGGTATTCACCAGTACCGGGCAATCCGTGCGCGCCTTGAATGCCGTCAGCAGATCCCAGTAGCGCGGATTGGTTTCCTTATGAACCGTCTGGACACGCGCCGAATAGTCGACATGCGTGATGGCCGGAACCTCGGAACGCGGAACGTTCAGAAGATCGATGCCGAAAAGCTCCTTTTCGTCCTGGTTCGGCGTATATCGCCTGCTCTCCAGCACCTCCGCCACGAGCAGCATATACGGACTATCCGTGTCGAGGTCGAACCAATCGGAAACATCCTCCCTGCGTACCGAAGGCGCGAAGGGGCGGAAGCTCTCCCGGTATTTCACCTTGAGGTTCAGTGTCTTCTGCATCGTCGGCGAACGCGGATCTCCCAGAATCGACCGCCCACCCAGCGCGCGGGGGCCGAATTCCATCCGTCCCTGCATCCAGCCGACGGCCTTTTCTTCGGCCAGCGCATCCACCGTGGTGGAAATCACATCGTCGTCCGAGACGACATCGAAAATGGCGCCCGCATCGGACAGACGTTTCTCGACCTCGCTCTGTTCAAAAGCGGGCCCGAGATAGGAACCTTCCATGAAGTCCTTGCCGTTGGTCTGGCGCTCCTCTCCGAGATACTGATGCCAGACGGCAAGCGCGGCACCCAACGCCCCGCCGGCATCACCGGCGGCCGGCTGTATCCAGATATCGTCGTAGATACTTTCCTTCAAAAGCTTGCCGTTGGCCACACAGTTGAGCGCGACACCCCCGGCAAGGCAAAGATGCCGCTCGCCGGTCACCTCGCGAGCGTATCTTGCAAGCCTGGAAACGGCTTCTTCCGTCACGACCTGGACGGAAGCCGCCAGATCCATCTCGCGCTGGGTCAGTGGCGTTTCCGGCTTGCGCGGTTCGCCGTCGAACAACTCGTGAAAAGCCGGAGATGTCATCGTCAATCCGGTACAGTAGTTGAAATACTTCTGATCCAGACGGAACGAGCCGTCGTCCTTCAGGTCTATAATATTGTCCAAAATTTTCTGCGCATAGACGGGTTTTCCGTAAGGCGCCAGCCCCATTACCTTATACTCTCCGGAATTTACCTTAAATCCCGTGTAGTAGGTAAAGGCGGAATACAGGAGCCCCAGCGAATGCGGGAAGCGGATTTCCCTTAGAATATCCAATTTGTTTTCGCGGCCATGGCCCAGGGAGGTCGTGCACCATTCGCCAACGCCATCCATGGTCAATACAGCCGCGCTCTTGAAGGGCGAGGCAAAAAAGGCGCTCGCCGCATGCGATTGGTGATGCTCGGTAAACAGCAGGGAGCCTTCCCAGGATTTGACGCCCTCTATCTGGCCCAGCTTTTTCCTCAGCATTCCCTTTTGAAACAGCTTCTCCTTCACCCATACGGGAATTGCCGTTCGAAAGGAGCGGAAACCGCGTGGAACGGTCGCCAAATAGGTTTCGAGAAGGCGCTCGAACTTGAGAATCGGCTTGTCGTAGAAAACGACGTGGTCGATATCCGCCATCCGGCACCCTGCCTCTTCGAGGCAATAAGCGACGGCGTTCGTCGGGAAAGAAGGGTCGTGTTTCTTCCGCGTAAACCGCTCTTCCTGCGCCGCGGCGACAATCTGGCCGTCGCGCACGAGCGCGGCGGCACTGTCGTGGTAGAAAGCTGAAATGCCAAGGATCAGCATAGAGCCCCCGTCAAAACAGAGTGTAGATGAACGGGGCCACAGCAGTACCTTGCGTCAGAACGATCAGGGTACCAAAGATCCCGAGCATGATCAGGATGGGAAGCAGCCAGAATTTCTTCCGGGTGCTCATGTAGTCCCAAAGCTCACGCACCAATTCCATTTTCGCCTCCCAAGGCCAAAATTTTCGCGGTTCGCCGCGAGTTTGATTCCGTATTCGATGCAAGGTTTCTAGAATTGCTTGCGCATCGAAGACGTTTCCACCGGATCTTCCGAGCGGGAAATCCAGTAACTCTTGCTCGTTTTCTCGATAGAAGATGCCAACGGGTCATGCCCCTTGGCACGCATGATCAGCCCGATAGGAAGGAATGTCGTTATGTACACCAGCAACATTATTATGGGATTTACGATCATAAACAGCAGAAGACCCAACTTGGTCCAAAGCTTGTTCGGCACTTCCAGGATATCCGGATAAGCAAATGCTGCGACAACAAGAACAAGCCCGATTGCGCCGAGCACCGTCATCAACACACCCAACTCGCCTACCCACGCCCATCTGATGAGCGCCAGGGCGATGAGTATTCCACCCACCGTGTATCCGAACGCCCGATTGCTCGGACCTTCGGGTTTTTCATCAATTATGACTTCATGCGTCATTTTTGCTCCCCTCACGCCAGGCTCGAACGTCGTCCAGCCCGACCGCCTTCCGCCGAAGCAGGAAACGGCACGAGCCTAAGTCGAGAACCTGGTTGTTGATTGCAGTGCCAAAGCGGCGAAGCCCGGCCGGGAACAACTTCAGCGATCCACCGGCCTCTGGTTCTGGACCTTCAGGCAAGCAAGCGCGAACGCTCAGCCCTTGCAGGTGCCGGCAAGGAACTTCCAAAAGCTTTTTCGCGGACGATGGTTTCCCAGATGGAAGGTCTGTTCCAATCCTCTCGGGGAGCCGGATAAGATAATCGAACGTCTCTTTAGGCCCGCAAATCCAGATATGTTCAACCTCGATTTCCTGCGCAAACAAAGAGGCGCCCAAAACGCTGGCAGGTACCGATACGCAGCCGGCATTTCGGCTACTACGCATACGCCCACAGAACATACCCATCTCCGTCTGATACTAGTTACATATCAACACGGAGCGTTTCGCGCTCCGCGGCATGTATACTTACGAAAGATGCAAATTCGGGTTGCGAGACCGAAACTGACGCTCCTTCCAACTCCTTTTTTCCACAAAAAATGATAGCGACGTTTCGTCAATATGACAAGCTTTACGAAAAAATTACCAATTGTATTTTCATAACGTTAGCCTGCTGCGCTGGCGTTGCTTGGCTAACTTCTGCCAATTAACAATATTCTCTACGTAAGATTTGCCTTGATAATTCCACTTTTGCCTCCGCCTCACGATTTTGCCGAAGCGGCCAACCCGCAATAAAAAAGCACATGGCCTCAGGCCCGCATCAGCAATACGAGAAGAATTCCGAAATTCCGGCTGGATCTTGCATACAGTGAAGTTGGCGTGATCTTCCGCACCGTGATTTGCTTAAATTTTTGACGAATTAATGAAAAATCTATAACTCCCTTGCCTTACGCAGAGATACATTAGAGTATACAGAGAGATGCAAACGGGCGCCGCCAATAAAGGCTGCACTTGTTTTCCGGATGCGCTCTGCCGAAGACGCGGCAAAAGACGGGGCGCCGTTTCGTCGGAATGGGCGGACGGATTAAAAAATACGTAAAATCAAACGTCTGAGCCAATTTCGAATGCCAGGCATCTTGAGTACGGGACGCGATAGGCGGGCCGATTTTGTATGAAGGGCGGGCAGATGAGCAACAAATCCGCAGAAATATTCAAAATTTCTTTCTTTAATATTTTTCTATTGCTTGCATTGATTACACTTGGAAACGTCCTCGCCGTTATCGTTATCAATCAATACAATGCGAACAAAACAAAACAATACGCGGAATCCCATCTATTTCCCAACTATGAGGGTGTCGACTGGGCGCGGAAGCATTTCGAAGAATACGACAACCTGACAAAGGGTTACTTCGCATCATTCGTTGGCTGGCGTCGGCCCCCATATAGCGGCGAAACGATCAATATCGACGAAAACGGATTGCGACGTACCGTCGGCCTCGAAGATGCCGATCCGCAGAAGACGATCGCCCTTTATGGCGGTTCGACGATGTGGGGCACCGGCGCGAACGACGAAACCACGATCCCCTCTTACGTGGCGCAGAAAAGCCCGAACCTCAAAGCCTACAACTTCGGCGAAACAGGCTACATCTCCCATCAGAGCTTCAACCGTTTTTTCGAGAGCTATTCGGCAGGTTTCCGCCCGGACATTGTCGTGTTCTACGACGGGGTAAACGATGTTTGGAACCGCTGCAGAAGAGAGCACGGTTCATATTCTCATGCACGCGAGCAAGAGATCCGCACATTCCTTGCCAACCGCAGGGAGGCTTCGTTCATGGACGTCGTGGGACCGATGAACGATCTTGCCGGGCGGGTCAAACGCACGCTCGCTTCCAGAAAGCGGGTGGCGGAAGGCCCCTATGACTGCCAGGAAGACCCCGAGAAAGCGGAACGGATCGCACGCAACCTTCTCTACGACTGGAGATTGATGAAAGATCTGGTCGAGGGATATGGCGGACAGTTTGTCGCCATCCTCCAGCCGCACGCCTACATAAGCAAATCGCGTATCGACTATCTTTCGCTCGATCCCCGCCTTGGAGAAGAATATGCGGCGGTCTATCCGCGTGTGGTCGACCTGATAGCCACTGAATTCCAGGATCTGCAGAAAAATTTTCTTGATCTCAGAACCGCGCTTGATCGCGACGAGGCATTTTATATCGACTGGTGCCACCTCTCTCCGAACGGGAACGAGATTATCGCATCGCATATTGTCGAGCGCCTCGACCAGGAAGGGTCTTCCAAGTCCACGAAATTGTTGACACCGGCAGTGAATGGTAGCTCCGAATAACATGCTGAAACGAATGAAGAGGCTGGTTGCGGCCGCCTACATAAAAAGCCGCCCGGACCGTTACGAAGTGCCCTTTGCCGGCAGCGCGGCGGCGTTTTTGACCGACCGTCCATACCCGAAGACATGGTATTTCCGAAATCGCCTCAAGCGAGCGATCCACGGCTACCATGAACCGGCCATGACGTTTCTTCTTGAACGCCTCGCCGAAAGCAAGACCTCATTGCTCGATATCGGCTCCCACCTTGGGTATTTTTCCGTGCTTTTCGCATCCGTTCCGGATCATCATGCGGCGGCCATAGAACTCGATCCCTCCAACTTCCGCGAGTTGGATCGTTGTTTCAAATGGCAGCCGGAGCCGGTCAGAGGGCAGCTTCACGCATACAACCTGGGAATTTCGGACGCACCTGGAACACTCGACCTGCCGAAAGAGCGGCCGCACAATGCATCGCATCACATCAATTCGGTTTCGGAAGACGGGGCGGACCTTGTCACGGTGGAACTGACGACCGTCGACGATTTCGTGACGAGAATGTCACCGCCGCCGGACGTCGTGAAGATTGACGTGGAAGGCTTCGAGGTGCACGCCCTGCGCGGCGCTTCGACACTTCTTTCGAGGCAAAAACCCGTGTTGCTCATCGAGGTGCATCCGCCGCAGATCAGGGGTCTGGGCGAAGACGTCCACGACGTGATTTCAATCACGAAAGCCGCCGGTTACACGCATTTCCAGTTTCACGAACATCGTGGGCTGCAAGGCTCTTCGTTGACGCGAACGGTCGAGATCGAAGGCGATGCCAATCGCGACCTGATCTGCATTCACCAGGATGACGAAGCAGGCTTGAAGGCAGTGGGCCACTTACTCGACTGACAAGCGGGAAGAAACGGTGATCCCGTCAAGCGCCGCGGGTTCCGCCGGACGGCACCCTCATGTTCCCGCCGTCGATCGCCGTCTGTACCGCCTCCCGCCAAAGCTCGTTTATACGGTCGAGAGCAAATCTTGCCGCCGACCGCGCAGCCTCACGGGCAAGCCTTTCTCGAAGCTCGGCGTCACCCATCAGTTTTTCAAGCGCTTCGGCCAGCGCATCGACATCGAGCGCCGGAACCAGCAAGCCGTCCACACCGTCCGTGATCATGTCGCCCGGGCCCCACTCGCAATTGAAGGAGACGACCGGCAGACCGGCGGCCATTGCCTCAAGCAGCACAATGCCCCAACCTTCGTAGCGCGAGGAAAGCACGAAAATATCGGCGGTTTCTATCCATATCCCCGGCCTCTCGGTAACGCCCGGCATTCTAACGCGTTCGGCAAGGCCAAGCTCGTCGCGTAGAGCCTCCAATTCTCCTCGCAGCGGCCCCTCCCCCCGGATCGTCAGCGTCCAGTCGGGAAAGGAAGGTGCGACCCTGGAAAATGCCTCAAGCAACAGGTCGAACCCCTTCTGATCGACCAGCCGCCCGACGGCCACGAGGTTGTTTCCACCGCGCTGCGGTGTCCACTTCTCCGGAAGACGAACCGGATTGGGGATCACCCATAAGCGCTTGCGCATATAGGCGGGAAAAAAGCACCCGGCTCCCTCCGTCATCGTGATAAGCCCGAATGCATGAGGATAGGCCTTCTTGCGCGCCCAGTTCCAGATCGCGTTGAAACGCTGCGCTTCCGGGTTGTTTCGTTCCGAAACAATCACCGGAATGTCCAGCCCCGCAGCCGCCACAACGGATACGACGTTTATCTTGGTCAGGAAGCTCACCACAACGTCGGGGCGGATGCGTTTCAGCGCATTTCTAAGCGCCTTTGCGCGCCTGACCACCTGCCAAATCGAAATGACAAGCGGCGCAGCTGTGGCGCGGACGCCGAGTTGGACAAGCTCGACCCTCTCGTCGATCGGATAGTAAGGTTCGGTACCGGGCGGCTCGAACGTCACGATCGTCACCTTGCCGCCGATCGATGCCCAATGATTTGCGAGCCCGGAAACGATCCTTTCGCTTCCCCCGGCGATGAGGCCGGGCAGCACGAATACCACCTTCCCCTCCGGCGGACGTTCGCCTGCCTGCCGGCTCGACAAGGTTGAAATGTCCGACTGCGCTTCCACCTTGCACCCCCAACTCATCCGGCGGATCGACCGATACCGCCGGTCTATGTTCAGTGTAAAATCTTCACTGCCGCCCCTTCAAAGGCGCCAACGGCGGATGTCGGCATCCGCGACGGGAACGAAGAAACCAAATCCGGCAGTACCAGGATGTCATAAACCCGTCGCACCGATCCGGTAAGGTTCGAAGCGAGCAAAGTAGGAAAGCCGTCTCAGATTTCCCATAGTCGACACGCTGCAGATACCGCTGCGTCTTCGCACTCTTCACTTACCATCAATGCCGCATTATTCTTTTCTTTGTCTATGTTAAATTGGATTTGATCGGGTAACGTGATGTTCACAGCCAACCGTGAGGTGATATTGTCCGACACGCCCCGTTAAATAAGAATAGATGAATGATCAGTCGACAGTCAGGGCAAAGCTTCACCATATGATCTCTTTTTTGATGAACTTCGAACTGGAACCATCTTGGCTTCCCTGCAGCGATGTCATTCAACTTGGTATCTATCCGCCGCCTGAGAGATCGCCTGGGTATTGAGTGGAGAGCTTTGAAATGAAGGGCCGGTTGCGACGTATCGGGGCATGGCTTTTATATTTCGTCTGCCTCGCCGTTATCTTTGAAGCCGGCAGCTATTATCTGCTGAATTCCCTCGACAACCGATTGGGGGATATATCCGAACGTCATCTCTACAATTCCATCCGTGGTCATGAGCTTAATCCTGACTACCGGAGAAAGTTCGATACGGATGACCGAAAGATCCACTCCGATCAGGGCTTTCGTCGCGACGGCCCGGTCGAGATGAGGAAACCGGACGGCACGTTCCGGATTTTTGTCATGGGCGGCTCGGCCCTATATGGCATTGGCGTTCAGGCCGGCAGCGTCTATCCAAAGTACAGAACCTTATTCAACGACGAAACAATCACGCACTTCCTCGAGAAAAAACTGAACGATGCTGCGAAAGTCGCAGAAATTCCACTTGACATCGAAGTCATAAACGCAGGGGTAGTCGCTTACCAGACTTTTCAACACCCCCTATATTTCTTCGAAACAATTTATCAATATGAGCCAGATGCGATTTTATTCCTGGATGGGCATAATGATTTTTATAGAATCACAGACGACAATCAAATCAAGAGCTACGGATATTCTTCTTCGAATCTGATTAAAAATTTCAATGACAGGATGCCGCTCATAACGATTTATTCGGTCACGAGATATTTTGGACAATACAGTTATTTCTTCAAACTACTAGAAAAGATATCACGCCAACTCTATGCAAACTACGAAGGCCGACCCCGCAATATACGCTTGCCGAGCGAGGCTCCCGACTCGACCTTCGCCAAACGTCTTGAGGCATCGGCCCGCAACGGGTTTTTACGAAATTATCGGCTCATGCAAGCCTTCGCGGATTACTACGACTTCAGTTACCATGTCTTTCTCCAACCCGAGGTCGTTTTCGAGGACCCGAATAACCTGAACGATGTGGACCGCACAATAAGGCAGACGACCTTCGACCGGCAGGTGGGAGATGTCGGGCTGCTGAACATGAACAGAATGCGAGAGGAATTTCCTCGGCTTTTCGCAGATTTCGGAATTCCCTATACGGATATCGGGACGATCGCAGAGCCGGGCAAAGGCCAGCCGCCGCAACTCTATATCGACTATTGCCATCTCACACCTGCCGGCTCCGCAATTGTCGCCCAGCGAATGTTCCCAGCCGCCTTTGAGATCTTGCAACGCGACTGGCACGCCGGCAAGGAAACCGCAAGCGTCAGCGGGGCGGCGCCGGTTGAGTTGCCATAGGCAGCCGGTAGGGCTTCAGCGCCATGAGCGCGCATATCCCGCCAAATCCGGCTCCGGCACGGCGAGAGGCATATACTCCGACTGGAGTAACGGACACATGCGACCAACGGAGTGCCCGGCAAATGGCTGGCCGGATATTTCCTGAAATGCACGAAATCAGTCCACCTCCCGTTTCCCCTATAGAAAACTGCTCCTCATTCGTTTTACTCAAATATATTCCGATTCATTTATTCAAAAATATCGATATTTTTATTAGATTTACCACGTAATAAATTAAATATTACATACATTCGCAATATTATTTCTTTTTTATTTCGGATAATAAACTTAGATAATTTGATATATATTTTTATTCCCAAAATATGTTACTGTCATTCGAAAGAGAGTCCTTGTTAGCCAGCCCAAGAGGCATTGAAAATGGCCACCAAATCGACACTCCTTGCAACAACGTTCATTGTTTTTTGCGCCCTTGAATTTCCAGCCGGCAACGCAGTTGCGGAACAGACCAATCCCGCATTTCAGGGTGCCGTCGGTTTCGGGCGCAATGCTACAGGATGGCGCGGCGGCGAGGTGGTGCGCGTCACCAACCTTGAGGATTCAGGCCCCGGATCCCTTCGCGCCTGCGCCGAGCACGAAGGCAAACCCCGCGTGTGCGTTTTTGCCGTCAGCGGCACGATAATGGTCGATCGTTCGATCATTGTCGGCTCGAATACATATATCGCCGGCCAGACCTCGCCTGGAGATGGTGTTCAGCTTCGCCTTGGAGGGGCAAGGAACACGGCGCTGGTCATTGCGGATGCGACCGATGTCGTTGTCCGCTATCTGAAGATACGGCCCGGCCCGAGCAAAGAACCGTCACCATCGGTGGACGGTATCCTCGTCGAAAGCAGTAGCAGGGTTTATCTGGACCACCTCTCGATCCAATTCGCTACCGACGAAAATGTCTCCATCGGCACCGAACATCATCCGACCGAAGATATCACCGTCGCAAACAGCATAATCGCCCTGGGCCTCGACCGGGCCAATCACCCGAAAGGCAAACACTCAAAAGGTGCGCTTGTGTGCAGTAAGGACGGCCCGAGTTCCGAATGCGGGCGCGTTTCGCTGATCAAGAACCTGTTCGCGCACAATCGGGACAGAAACCCGGATATCGGCTCTTCGCCATCGGGCCCGATCGAGATCATCAACAATGTCTTTTACAACCCGACCAGCCAGTTCGGCGAATTCTACAACTACTACGGGAAAACAATGATCAGCTACGTTGGAAACGTGGCTCTTCCGGGCCCCAGCACGCGCAGTGCAAACAGACCCAGCGCATTTGACGCCTTCCCGCTGAGTTCGGAATTCCGCATCGAAATTTTCTCACAGGACAATATAAACCTCGACCGTCAACGCGGTGGCGAATGCAATTATCATCAGGAGTTGAGTATTGCAGGTGAGCGAACGAAACCTTTCCTGGTCGACGCCCCCGAACTTCCCTTGACGGTTTCCCCTATCCCCTCGACATCGACACTCGACGAGGTTCTTGAAACGGCGGGAGCCCGAACCGGGCCCGAACGAAATCTCGACATCCTTGACCGAAAAATTGTCGACGATGTTCGCAATTGCCAGGGGTCGCGCATCGACTGGCCGGACGAAGCCGGCGGATGGCCGGACCTGTCTATTAGCCATGCGCCCGAGGATGGCGACAAGGACGGCATGCCGGATGAATGGGAATTGGAAAAAGCGGGTCTTGACCCGGAAAATCCTTCCGACGCCTGGTCGGATCGGGATGGCGACGGATGGTCAAACCTCGAAGAGTATCTGAGCTTTCTCGCGGGAGATTTGCAGGATAATTCCAGGTAAGGGCAGCCGCCTTACGGATATATATCACGGTAGCGCGACACGATCGCTCCGGAATACCGATCACGAGGGCCCCTTCCCGACCAGACGTACCGCCCCGACCTCGCTATCGGCGGTTACCGTGATTGCTGGATGGAAGAACCGGCATTTCCGCGCGGGCCCACCACGGGATGGATCCGTCTGATGGCGCGTTTTTCTCTGCCCGGAATTTTCTTTTCTTTCGCTCGTTGAGGCGCTTTTTTCAAGACGCCTGCGGGATCGGGGCGGAATCCGGGAAGCACGGAGCGGATTACCCCGACAACCGCACTCGAATCTCCAGCTGCGACGGCCGCCTCCAGCTTGGAAAACGCATCGTAAAGAACCGGCAGCGGAACAGGTTTGGGTACCGCGCCCAATACATCGGGCACCGGAGGCGTCACGCGCTCCTCGGTGGAATCGAAGAGCTCTTCATAAAGCTTCTCTCCGGGGCGGCAGCCTATGAAGTTGATCTTCACATCCTCATCAGGGGTCAGGCCCGCAAGGCGGATCATGCGGCGCGCGATATCCACGATCTTGATGGGCTCTCCCATATCGAGAACGAAAATCTCGCCCTGTCCGATTTCCTTTTCGAGACCATAAGCCGATGCCTGCAAGGTCAGTTCCACCGCCTCGCGAATGGTCATGAAGAAACGTTTCATATCCGGATGGGTCACGGTGAGCGGGCCGCCGCGCGCAAGCTGGCGCTTGAAGAGCGGGATCAGCGAACCGCTGGAACCAAGCACGTTCCCGAAGCGGACCGTCATGAACCTCGGCGAGCCTTCCCGGCTGAGGCCCTCCAGGTCAAGCGCCTGGCAATAAAGCTCGGCCAGCCGCTTCGTCGCCCCCATGATGCTGGTTGAATTCACGACCTTGTCGGTCGAGACTTGCACCATGCCGAGCGCGCCCCAGCACATCACCGCCTCGGCCACATTCTTCGTGCCCAGAACATTCGTGTAAACGCCCTCGCAGGAGTTTAGCTCCACCATCGGCACATGCTTGAGCGCCGCAGTATGGAACACAAGCTCGGGGTGGTGCTTGGAAAACACGTCGTTGAGCCGGTCGACATTGCGCACATCGCAAAGATGGGCCGACCTTGGCACCTCGGGGAAGTTTTCCGACAGCTCAAGGTCGATCGAGTAGAGGTTGAACTCGCAGTTGTCTATGACCACGATGTGCGAAGGTCCAAGGGCTGCGATCTGCTTCGTCAACTCGCTGCCGATAGACCCACCCGCTCCTGTGACGAGCACACGTCGCCCACCAATGAAGCGATGCAGCGCAGCCACATCCAAAGACGCCTGCGGCCGCTCCAGAAGGTCAGTCAGTTCGATCGGGCGCAGCTCAAATTCGTCCGATTTGTGGGTGTTGCGCAGCGATGTTGCGGGATTCAGGCGCGAAACTGCCATCCCTAGCTGCTCCGCACGATCGACAATACGGTCGGCCCCTTCTATCGAGGCAACGGGCATGGTGAAAATCAGATGCCGCGGCCTTTTTCCCTGACTGTCCAGTTCCGCGATTACCGCATCGAAGTCACCGGGCGTTCCCAGAACCGGGACCCCGCGCAGCATGGTTCCGGTCTCGGTCTCGCAACTATCGATAAATCCCACCGGACAATACGCTGATGAATTGTCCCTCTGCAGGGCCCGCAAATAAAGATCTGCTTCATCGCCGGCCCCAACCAGCAGCACGGGAACCATCGAGCGAACATCGGGTTCGGCAATTCGCGATATCTGACCCAGGCTTTTGAGATCCTCATGCCTGAAGGTAAGCCTCACAGCGGCGATAAGCGGCACAAGGGCCATGATCTCAATGAGGATCACCGACCTGGGTACAAACGCAAGACGCGAATAGAGGAACATACAGGTCGTGAGTATGAGAGAGGCGATCAGCACGGCCCTGACAAGGATGATGTAGTCAAGCACCGAGGCGTAACGCCAATTGCGCTTGTAGAGACCGGCAACCGGGAAAGTAATGGCGCAAATCGTGACGAAGAAGAGGGTTGCAAAGGCAATAGAGCGCGCAAATTCCACATCGGCTATAAAGGCTTGCGGCCCAACACGAAGGGCGGCCGCGAAAACCAGGGCAAACGCGGCAAGAACGAGATCCAGGGCGTAGAGGCGATAATTCCGAACGACCGACTTTAAAATACCCAGAAATTTCGTACGAATCTTACCCAAAAGGCCTTCATTGCGTCGCTTGTGAGAATGCACCCAATTCTTGATGAATTCACCGGAGATTATATCGGACGCAAAAGATCTTACCTCAGCAACGAAGCGTTCTACGATAGACAACCTCCGGGAATACTGACCCCTTGGTATATAATCATGCTCCATCACCGCAGCTCCCTTCACGCGATACAAAAAAGAGACTTAAGTGTGCTTGAGTTATTTAAAGTTTTTACAATATTTACCTTTTAATATATTATTTTTACTTTGCTCTTCTTTTTGAAATAGAAATCCAATCAAGAAATAAAAAAAGATTCAAAGCCAACACACTTTATTAATAGTGCGTTAACTCGAGCGATATGCATAGGAGCGATAAGCGCAAACCATGTCAGTTAAACCCCTCCGCCACTACCGATTAAGCGAAGCGGTTCGGCAACGGTTTGATGCGCGTATACGATTGTTATTTCACCTGAATTTAAAGTCTCTCAGAGACGGGTCAGGCGGCAGTTGAAGCACTTGGATTGCGAAGCCAGCCGGACAGGTCCCGCCCAAGGAGGCGGCTCAATTTCTCTACGTCATTTGAATAATAATCGACAAGTGAATCGCGAATATGTTCAGGGATCGGTCTGTAACGTATCTCGGACGCCAGAACGCCACGCACTTTCTCGAAAGCCAGGCTCCCGCGCATCGGCGCCACGAGTGGCTTCAATGGGCTCAAAACCCGGCGAAGTTTCGGCTCCAGCGTAGGCGTGGTCTTGTCCTTGACCTTCGATTGGAGGAAACGCCCCGATTGGCCGGGTTCGAGGTCAAGAAAGCTCCTGACGGTTTCGAGCTGCCTCTCCGATTCCGTATTTATTGCCTCATAGAACGTGATGAGGATCTGTTCGGCTGAAAACATCTGATAATAGATTTGCAGTTGATTGTAATACTCTCCGGCCTCGATAAAACGCATGCCCTGGGAGTTGGCGGGGTCGAGATAGCGTTCGATGTCACGGCCAACCTCACCACGCCGGTAGAGCATGCAATAATCGGAGTAGGCGCGGTCGACCGGGTTGCGCAGTTGGACAATCAGCTTCGCGTTAGGCAGGCTTCGGGAAATGCGCGCCGCCGCTTGCGCATCCTCCAGATAGGAATTCGACTTTTCGCCGGTGACCTGCCCTCTTTTGCGCCCCTCGAACCGGACGAGATACCAATCTTCGCCCCGGTTGTATTCGCGGCTGAAGAAGTGGAGCTCGGGGTCGGGCATGAAGACCTTCGGGTCCGCCTGCAACGATCTTTGCAGCCATGTTGTCGCGCTTTTCGTTGCCCCGATAATCAGAAAGTCGATGTCCTTCATCTTCATTTTCTCGGCCCCTTACCCATTACAACGCCGATACGATCTGTTTTGAACGCTCACGCACCTCCCGTTCCGTGCGGTCCGGCCCACTTTCCATTCCCTCATCACGCCTAAATTCCGTTCGCCCAGCTGTCACTTTCGGCCTTCCAGGCTCGAACCTCGCAATGGTTCGTGCCTGCCGATACCGTCTTTGCGGCTTGCGAGCAGCTTCTCGTATATCCCGGTGATTTTCTTCACATGAACATCCACGCCGTAGCTTGCGTAGGCACGTTCTTTAGCCGTTTTGACTATTCGCTCGAGAAAGTCCGGCTGGCTGTGCAGCTTGTATATGGGCTCGACGAACTTCTCCGGCTCATCCGCCGGCACCAGAATTCCATTTATCCCGTCCTCGATCGCTTCCGGATTGCCGCCATCGTTCGTTGCCACCACAGGCGTACCGAGATACATGGCTTCTATGAGAGTTCTGCCAAAGGGTTCGCGAACGGCGGTCACAGGCATGATATCGATGGCGTGGATATAAGGTTCTATCGGCCTTCTAAAGCCCATCAGGCGGACGCAGTTTCCAATTCCCAGTTCGTCTATCCGCTGCTGAACCGTCTTATCGTAGTCCGGATCGCTCAATACCGGCATGCCGAACAAAAGCCCCATGACCGGCACCTCCGGATGACGCTTGAGAAAGGCTGCCACCGCCTCAACGAAGGCAATCGGCCGCTTCCTCGGCACGATACTGCCGAAATAACCCAGCAAAAGCGTATCTTCGCCACATCCCAATTCTTCCACCAGCGCGGCGCGCGCCGCAGCGCGATCGGCCGATTTCGATGGTGCGTCGAAGGGGCTGTGCACCACCGCGAACTTCCGGTCCACGTTGCGTATCGGCTTGCCGGGTTTGGCGAACCGGGAGACGGCGACAATCTGGTTTGAAACGATCGGAGCCAGATAGTTGACGCCAAACGCATCCGGATCCCCTCTGTGATGCCAGATGTGTCGCGCGCCGGCCAGGCGCGCCGGCAGGCTCCATACAGAGTGGATCTGGCCGTCATTCGTATGGAGGATGTCTACTTCGTGCTGCTTCAGAAATTTCATGATGGCTGGAAAGGCGCCCGCAACGAAACGGGCCATGGAAAGCATATTCGAAAACGTCGCCCCGCCCTGCGAGCGTAGCGAAGGCGGCGCCCCGACAGACAAGACCTCGTAAGGCACACCTCGTTCTTCGAGATAAGGCGCAACCGGGCCATCCCTCACGTGGAGTACGACAAGCGGGTTGTAGATTTTCGGGTCAAGTGCTTCGATCAGCTTGACGGCGGAGAAGTGGCTTCCGCCGATGTCATTGCCCACGAAGGGAAAGCATATCGTCTTTCGGCTTTTACTCATTACACCCACCGACTTCGACCAGAATAGGTTATAACCCGCCCGACACTGCCCGTATGATTACAACGTTTCCCTATTTTCTCTACGTAATATCAAGAAAAAACCTAATGCAACCACTGCTCTTTTATCGCGATCAGCATACCAGGTAATTCCGAGGCATTTTTTCTCTCACCTCACTTCGCCGGATACTCATTCGGACTCCATGGAGACCTTTGCGGTTGCCGTACCGACATCCGAAGGCACAAGCGTGGATGCGCGTAAAGCGGACGAATAAGCCGTCAGCAAGCCGGCCAGCCAGATCGCGGCCATGACCGCGTGAGCGACATTCGCCCCCATCGCCCCCATGAACGGGATTACGGCGACGGCCGTCGCATGGAACGCAACCGTCGCCACGACGACGATTTTCAGCACGGTCAATTGCCGGCCCATGGCAAGCAATGCCGCACGGGCTACACTGCCGCTCAGCATCATCGCCACCGCAAGCATCTGCACCATGACCAGCGGCGCGGCATCGATGAACTCCTCACCCAAAGTCCAATAAAGAATAGGATGGATGGTAAGTGTTATGCCGATGAAAACGAAAAGTCCGAAACCGGCCAGCAGCAATTCCATTTGCAGGACGGTCTTTCGGAATTCGTCGATAGCCCTCTCCGCCCAAAGGCGGGCGACATCGGGATAAAGCACCGCCTGCACCTGCACGCCAAGTTGAAGGACCAGACGGCCGAAACGCTTTGCAATGTGATAAAGCCCCGCCGCGGCCGGGCCGGCAAGGGCGCCCACAAGCAAAGTGTCCAGTTCGTTCGCGCTTGAACGGACCGTCAGCTCCACGTTCGAACCGATCGTGAAGGCCCAAAGCCCCTTGAACCTCTTCGAAACACCCTTGATCGGGGCGCGCAACAGGCCGCGTATGCCCTGGCGGCGCAATTCATGCACCGCAAGCCCCATGAAGAGAAGCGATCCAAGTATCTGGGACGCAGCGAAAACGATGACAAAATAAAAGACCCCGGCTTCGGCAAACAGCCCGACCAGGCACAGGATCAGGCGCAACGCCAAGCTCAGCACGGAGGTGTAGGCCATTATGCGAAAGCGGCCGGCTAGCCGCATTATCGCGGTTGGAAAACCGTTGATATGAAAGAGGAGGATCGTCGAATAGATGACAACGTGATTGACTGCCTCCTCGCCGACGCCGATCAACGGCCCGAAAAGAAGCACGCCACCAACCGCGACCAGGTAGGCG
Organism: Hongsoonwoonella zoysiae; assembly: GCF_013266695.1. Classification (GTDB taxonomy): domain Bacteria; phylum Pseudomonadota; class Alphaproteobacteria; order Rhizobiales; family Stappiaceae; genus Hongsoonwoonella; species Hongsoonwoonella zoysiae. Next base: position 47,424 of record NZ_JABRXF010000002.1, on the reverse strand, counting down.
ATGACGGCCGCCGATGCGTCGACTAGGAGACCGAATTTCATCAGCGACTTATAATCCTGCCGATGCTGTGTTTTTTTCAGCTCGGCACCGTATTTAATAAGCGGCTGCCAGGATTGGAAGGCTACCAACCGCTGTACGGCGCGGCCATAGCTGAGTATCAACGCGAGTATGCCGAAATTTTCCGTACCCAGCGCCCGGCCCGCCACCACGAATACGAAAAGACCGATCACCGTGCCGAAGAAGTCGCCGGTAAGAAGGTGACCGATATTAATCAGGCGCAAGCGCAGCGCGGCCCGTTCGTAAAAGAAGAGCGTGAAGCCACCCGTGATTTTCCCGATCGTGTCACGCAAAGATCGTTGTCACTCTTCGCTGGGACCCGGCAACTTCTCACTCCGAAGTTGCCGGTGTCGTTGATGAAAAAGCCGCCTCAGGCAATTGCCGACGGTTGAAATGCCATCGCCGGCAAGAGCCTGATGTTGATGATTTTTTACCCCTCAGCATTTCTCCATCAGTTCGTCGAGCATCGGATCAAGCTCATCCAGATTGTTTATCTTGCCATGCGGTAGATACTCATCGGCTGGAGCAGCCACATCGTGCACCCTCAGCGGGCGCTCCACCTGCACGGTGAGCCACCCCCGCGCGCGCGGCGTGACGAAATCCTTCAACGGGTTGTCTGCCACGTAAGCCAGGGGGGCGCCGAAGGGCCGGGCCCAGGATTCCACGATCTCGAATGCACGCGGATGAGGCTTGCCGAATCCCGGGCCGAAAGCGCCGGTATAGACGATGCGGTCGATGAGGCCTTCAAGGCCCAGCGCACGGACTTTCGAGCTCTGGGTTTCAAGAGGACCGTCGGTGATCAGTGCAAGCGGAAGGTCCCGTTCCCGCCGCGCAATGTAGCGCGCGCTATCTTCCGTAAGAGAAATTTCCGGCTCATGCGAGCGGTAGATTTCGACAAGCCTTTTGATGAGCGCGGGGTTCCTTTCCCGTCCGAGGCACTCAAGCGCCTTGTCGAAAATATCTCCACGCGCCCCGCTGTTCAAAAGCTCCTCGCAGATCTGCGAAAACCCCTCCACCGAAAGCTCATCGCGCAACCATCTTCCGACAGCCTCAAACCCGCTTCGCGCATAGTCGCGCTCCAGGTAGAGCGTATCGTCAAGATCGAAAACCAATATCACTTTGGCAGTCATCGCTCGCCCGTTCATCCTTCGAATACTGCCGCGTCATAGCGCAACATAAGCGCACCGGATCTCCAGTCGTCGCTGGCGGAGGACGGCTGCCCCGATATCTCCTCTAGCAGCCAACGCGTGAAATGGGCGCCAGCATGATGTGCCAGCGGATACCCGCCTCCGAACCGCGCATTGATCTCAAAAACGCAAGGGCCGGCCGTCTTGTCCTTTATCACCTGGAAACAAAGCACCCCACGCGCCTCAGGAAGCGCACGCAAGACGCCGAGAGCAAGCTCACGAAAAACGGGAGCGCGCTCGGTAATTCCTTTCTCAACCTCGCCCGCGCGCACGCGCAACCGGCGATGGGGGATCGCGCAACGCAGTTTTCCACTCTTATCGATGAAGATATTGACGGTGAACTCTGGCCCTTCGAGCAACTGCTGCAGGATCATCGGCTCTTCAGGCCGTTCCGGCAGCCCTTCCGGCCCGCTCACGGCACGGATTCCGCGGCTGGCGCTGCCGCCAGACGGCTTCAGGAAAAGCGGCCATTCGAGTTTTTCGGCATTTTCCCGGCCGAACTCGAGCGTGTAGGTGTCCGGTACGGGCACGCCGGCTGCTTTCAATTTTTCTGCCGTGAGGCCTTTGTCCCGCACAACACCGATCACGGCAGGCGGGCTGACGTGGACATGCGTTCCACACTCCGCGAAACGTTGGATGTTTGCCGAATAAACACTTAGTTCGGGGTCTATCGTCGGGACGATCAGATCGACGTCGCATAGAGTGGAAATTTCCAGCATCCGTTCGGCAAATGACGGGTCGTCGCATCTCGGCACCGAAAACGCCTTGTCCGCCAGCCGGCAGGCGGGGCTCAGTTCCGGGTCCATGTCGCAGGCAAGCACCTTCAGGTCGATATTCGCGTCGCGTGCGCTCGCGCGAAAACACTCAAGAAGCCCCACCCTTCTTCCCGCCGACGATATCAAGACAGTAACGGCCATCAGCGGAACCTCATGCCGAAGTTCGCGCTTGTGCTTCGGGTACAAACCCTTGAGCACTTTCGTTGCAGGCGGTGTCCACAGCCTCGCTCATGACCGAGGCGACGCAATCCGCAGCGCGCCGCATATCGGTTTCGTCCTGGCAGGGATCAACCAGAAACGCGAGGCTGGTTTCACCGAGTTCCGCAGCGACCGGCAAAGGCTGTGACGGTGTGAAGCCCGCTTTGACAAACGCCTTTTCCCGATAGATTTCCGAGCAACTCCCGCTGAAGCAGGCAATGCCGCGATCTGAAATCGCCTGCATGATCCGGTCTCGCGACCAGTCGGGCTTCAGCATTTCGGGCCGCGCGAAGGTATAGAACCGATACCAGGCATGGCGAATTTCCCCAGGCGGCTCCGGCGTCCTCAGGCCGGGTATCTGCTTGAATGCCCGCATCAGGATTTGGGCGTTCTCGCTGCGTTTCGCATGCCAGCCGGGCAGCCTTTCAAGCTGCCTCAGACCGAGCGCCGCCTGGATTTCCATCATCCGGTAGTTGGAGCCGAATGATTCATGAAGCCATCGAAAGCCCGGCGGATGGCTTCTCCGATGCACCGCATCGAAGGATTTTCCGTGATCTTTCCGGCTCCATGCCTTGCGCCACCAGACATCGTCATCCATCGCGAGAAGCCCACCCTCGCCACCGGTCGTGATGATCTTGTCCTGGCAGAACGAGAAGGTAGCGATATCCGCAAAGCTCCCGGCCGGACGGCCTTTGTACTCACCGCCATGCGCCTGCGCGCAATCTTCGATAACGAAGAAACCGCGCTCCCGTGCAAGCTGCATGATCGGCTCCATATCCGCCAGCCACCCGCCAAGATGCACGACGATCACCGCTCGCGTTCTCGATGAATGCACCCTGGATATCGTCTCGGCGGTAATCGCCTGCGTATTCGCATCGACATCCGCAAATACCGGAGTGCCGCCCGCCATCGCGACGCAGGAGGCCGACGCGACGAAGCTCCTCGGCGTGACGATCACTTCGTCGCCAGGCTGTAGATCGAGTGCGAAAAGAGCGAGGTCCAGCGCGACCGTGCCATTCGCAACCGCGATCGCATGCCGCCGGCCGAGTGCGGAAGCATAAGCTTCCTCGAACTCGCCGACCTTGTTTCCGGTCCAGGCGTTCACCCGTCCGGATCGCAACACCTCGGCGACATCCTCGATCTGTTCTTCATCGAATTCAGGCCAGCGCCGCACTACACCCTCCCCCGAATGCTCGAGAAACGGCTGAGGCGCGGACAGGCGGTTCTTCCATTTCCGGAACCGGCGTCGGCGCCTTGGCCGAACGCCTTTCGGCGTATGTCCAGGTCATCTATTGCCCCCCAGCACGACGTGCGGAGCGGGTGGGGCTTGCGCGTCATCGCTCCGCCATTTCGTCACCTCGATGCAGTCGCCATTGCCGCAGCAGACGACGAAACCGAGGTTGGTATGCCCCCGCACCTCTCCCGGCGCACCTCCTCCGGCATATTCACCGGGAGGCCACGGCCTGGCGTCTTCGATGAACAGGTTGCAGCCATCGAGCGATGTGAAAGCTCCGCTGTGAAACCCGTCGAATGCCCGAATGCGGCGCAGCACCGCCTCAGCGGGATCATTCCAGTCGATCAAACCCTCCTGCGGCCGCAGGTCATCGCAGAAGGTTGCTCGTTCATGGTCCTGATCGATTTTCGGAGGGTTCCCGATACGGATGAGGTCGAGCGCGCTTGGCAACATCAGTTCCAGCGCATCGGCTTGCTTGCGCCAGAGGCTGGCCGCCGTTTCACGGGCATCCAGCATAATCGGCGTTTGCATCAGTAACGGGCCGGTATCGCCCGCCTCCACCATCCAGTAGAGCGATGCGCCCGTGGCTGGCACACCCTTGAGAATTGCGCAAGGAACGGCGGAGCGGCCCCGCATCAAGGGCAATGGCGAAGGGTGAAAGCCGATGGTTCCCAATCGGGGGATCGAACCGATTTTTGGCGAAAACAACTCTGGATGATCGAGAATAAGGAGGATGTCCGGATCGAACGCTTCAAGCAGGGCTGCAAATTCGGCTTCGTCCATGCGCGCCGCGCCTGTCGCGACATCGCGGCCGCTTATGGTGCGGAGCCTATCGCTTCGAACAAGGTTGGAGCCAGCCTCAGGCGGGACCGGAATATCGATCATGAGCGCCGGCTCCTGGCCTGAATCTTCCAGAGATCCGCGAGCGCGCGCGACGAGGTCGGGCACGCCGGCCAGCGCGACCCGCATCTGAAGGCGCTCCTTGAAACGATTTCCCTTTTCCTTGGGTTCGCGCGATCTGACGATCAGGTAGGCCTGCGCCTCCGCAAGTGGTTTTCGGCGGATACGCTCCCCGCGCACTAGCATGAGCGCTGTCAGCACCAGAACCCACGCATTCAAGAGCATCGTCCGATGCTCGATAAACCAGAGATCGAGCGCGAGCTTTTCGATATTGGTAAGTTTCGTTCCGCCATTTACCTGCGCCCAGCCGGTCAGCCCCGGCCGAACGCGCCCCCGCATCACGCCCCACTCCCCGAAGGTGGAGACCGTGACAGGCAACAATGGCCGAGGGCCGATGAAACTCATGTCGCCGTACAGGATCGTCAGTAATTGCGGAACTTCATCGAAACGCAACCTGCGAACCAGGCGCGTAAGCGCCGTTTCCCGCTCACGATCGGGCAGCAGATGCCCGTCCGGGCCACGTCGGTCGTTCATCGTCCTGAATTTGACGACCGTGAAATTTCGCCCCTCAAGCCCGCTGCGGGTCTGACGGAACATGAGCGGGCGCCCGAGCGTGGCCCAGATCAAGACCGCCGTTAACGCGGCAGGCACCGCAAAGACGATCAGTGCCAAAAGCGCGGCAACTCGCCCACCGATGCCGGACAACGTCAGCGAAGGGCGCGAACGCGCGATCGTTTCGTTGTCCGTTCCTGCGAACACATCGCTCCCCTTTTCCGGCGCCTGGGTCAATCGGCGTCTGCCGGCAGCGCAAATGCCGACTTGGGTTCACCCGGTTCTTCGTCGGATGATGGCTGGGAAGCGGGGTCCACATTTGCGTAGCCGCTGCTCTCGCCCTCACGAAGCATCCGCACTGTCACCACATCGCCCGGCGCCATCAGCGTATCCGGCGATCCGCTAAACACCCTCGTTTTGCCGCCGACAGTGCGACGGATCATGAAGTCAAGGATAACCTCCTTGTTTTCGGCCAGTTCCTGTTCCGACATCGTCGAAAGGAGCACGAGTTGCTCTTCCGCAATGCGCCTGCTGAAGACGATCTTCGCGAGCCTCGCATTCCGCTGCTGCATTTCGGACAGGATGTTCATTTTCCGCGACTGCTCCAGGCCGGCGAGCTTGCGCTTCAAGGTGCCGATACCACGGCGTTCGTCGGAAATAACCGTCAGGATCTGAAGCATCCTGGCTTCTTCGTTCGTGAGCTGGCGTTCGATATTCGACACGTTTGACAAGGTTTGGATGCCGCGCTTCTGCAACTCCTTGGCGCGTTCCAGGTCGCCTTTTGTGAAGCCCACGGCTTTTTCAAGTTTCTGGTAAAGCTGCTCGAAGAGGCGAAGGCTGTGCTCGGCCTCCTTCAAACCTTCTTCCAGATTGTCCCGCTGCTTGATAAATCCTTCGATGTCGGCTTCCAGGATTTGCAGTTCCACATCCCGGTAGATCCGCGCCAGGGATTCATCCATATACGGGCGCGCCATCGGGGGAATGTCGTCGTTGCTGATCTTCAGGCGACCGTCCAGTTGGGCGTTGAGACGCGCGTGCGCCAGACCTTCCGCGATGATATTCGCCTTGAGCGCGGAAAGCTCTCCGCGTATGCGGGCCCGCTGAAGAAACGGGTCCTCCGCCGGTTTTGCCTTGATCTGACCGCCGGCAAGCCCGACCGCCTTTTCGACGGTAAGCTGAGGCTGATAAGGATAAGATCCGGGGCTCTGCACATCGCCTATCACGAAGACAGGTCGAAATTCCGCTACAGAAAGACCAATCTTCGGCCGGCGGAATATCTCGCTTTCAATATATCGGCGGTTCAGTTCGTCTAGCGCCGCCGGCAGGGTTAGTCCCGCGATATTGACGGCGCCGAGAAGCGGCGCCTGGATTACGCCTTCGGTGGAAATCAGCAGATCGATGGGGTCCTTGTCGTCGTCAAGGATGTCGAATTTGACCGTATCACCCGGCGCAAGGACGATCTGGAATTCCTGTTCCGCCCCTTGCGGGGAAGAGGCTGCGTGGCCAACCGAGACCGGCAAGGCCAGAAAGACAGTTATCGTGGCCAGCCGCTTCAGGATTTTCATGCAACGTTGCACCGACATCTCATTACCTCCGGCTGCAGGATGTCCGAGACATCCTTTGCGGCCAAACGAGCCGCGTAACTCATCACATCATCAACAAGTTCCTGGCCTTCACGGCATGCAGCATCCACTTCATGAATTCCGCAGGAAAGCCGCCTACCGTCCAAAGTAGGCCCTGGCCTCTTGCTGATAACTCGAAGCACCCAGCGGCTCCTTCACGGTTTGCGCGCGCGGGTCGACAAAATTCAGCACCGCGCCAATAAGAGGAGCACGGTTGATCCTTAACCGCTCGACAGCGCCCTGAAGATCCTGATCCCGTGTCTTGCCGAAACGCGCGACAAGGACGACTGCATCTACGTAAGGTGCCAGCGAATTCGCGTCTTCGACGATAAGCACCGGGGCGCAATCCAAGACGATCAGGTCGTATTTCATGCGCAGTTGGCTTAAAAGGTTTCGGACGTCGTCCGTATGCAACGGCTCGCCGTTTGAGCCCCTGTCCAGCAAGCTCGATCCCGCAATCAGATCGAGACCCGGGATATGCGGCACATGCTGAACGGCATCGATGTAAGGATAGACGCCGTCCTTGCTCGATTGTGGCTGGATTGCCTCCTTGGGCTTCGGCAGGCCGATCATCCCCAGGTCCATGACGCGAGGGTCGAGGTTGACGTAAATGGTGCTTGCCCCGTCCTTTGCCGCCGCAATAGAAAATCCCATGGCGACGGAAGTGGTTCCGCTTTCCGGAAGAGGGGCGGTGAACAGGACTGTCGAGCTATTGCCGGGGGCTTGTGCCCGGAAAGCGAAATAGAGGGACCGCATCGCTTCCGAAAACGGGGTGCGCCCTTGTTTGATGAAGTTCGAAACAGGCGTTCGGCCCCATGAAATAAGGGACCTTTTCGCCTTCGGCACCACCGCAAGCATGGGCTGCGCCGTCAAATTCATGACCTGCCTGACGGAGCGGATACGCGTATCGTTCGCCTCAAGGAGGATCGCCAGGATCATCGAGAGGGCCATGATGCCTACGAAGCCTCCGGCGACGATCTGTTTCTTCAGCGGATAGGAGGGATTTCGCGGCACTTCGGCGAAGGACACGACGCGAGCGCTGGCCTTCGCTATCTCCGCGAAAGGATCAAGACTGCCGATCCTCGCCAGCACGAGATCGTGCAGCTTTTGATCGGCCTGCACCTCCCTTTCCAGCTCGCGCATCCGGATTTCGGCAAAGCTGCGCTGGTGAACGGTGTCCTGCCATCCCGATATCTGCGCTTCCAGTCGCCGCACCCGGTCTTCGATGATCCTTTCCTGACTGGAAAGTTCGTCGATAATCCGGCGCATCTCGCCCGTCATCATCTCGCCTACGCTCGCAAGTTCGGCGTTGGTCCTGATAACCTCGGGATGATTGCTGCCGAAATTGGAGGAGTACTGTGCCCTTTCACGCAACAGGCGCGCCTGTTCTCCTCTCAGCGTGTCGAGCAGCGCCGAATCCAGAGTGGTCGTATCGAGATCCTTGTTTCCCTCGATCACCAACCGCGCCTGCTCCATGCGAGACTTGACCTCGGCCCATTCCACACGTGCCGCCGTCAACTGGGCGTTCAATCCGTCGATGCGCTGGCGCACCACGTCGTCGCGAGAGTTCGCGGACAACTGGTTCTCCTGGATCATCGTGGCGATTGCCCGTTCGTTTTCCGCGATGCGCTTTGCGATCTTGGTGGAGCGTTCGCGCAAAAAACCCACCGCTTCGCTCATGGCCTTGCGTGTATTTTCGCGCGAAAGCTCCACGTAAATTCGGGCAACCGCATTCGCCAGATCGGCGGCGAGCTTTGGCTCCGGCGCGCGTGTCCTCACAGTGACGGCAAGCGTCTGCCCGTTCCGCGAAACGCCGAGGTTGGAAAGGAACCTCGAGATAGCATGGTCGCGCTGAACGGCGATTTCAGGCGGCTCAGGCTGCTCTTCCGGGGCGAAAATGCCGAAATTTTCTTCAAGCCAGGCTCGGGCCGGCTCAATCGCGAGCGCAAGCTTCGATGCCTCTTCTTCCGAAGGAAGATAAGAATTGAACCATGGATGCTCGATGAGGTTCATCTCATCCACGACCCTGCCAGCAAATATGCGTGAGGAGACGATGTCCATCTCCGTCTCAATCGCAACCAGATCGCGCGTTTCGCCCTGTATCTGCGTAACCGCCTCCAGCATGCGCGATTCATTCCTTTCCAGCACGAAAGTCGCGGATGCCGAATAAATGTCCTTCATGGACATCACGAGCAGCACAAGAAAGATGATGCTCACAGCGCCTATGCCTGCAAACAGCAAAAGCCTGCGTCTTAGAACCGACAGGATTTCACGAATGCCGATGATGCTGCCGGAAGCAGGCGCATGTTGCACGACATCATCCGCATCGACGGCTGAGGGATATCCCTTTTCCTTGCCTGTCATCTTCTCGAGCATATCATACCCTTACGTTACCTTCGTTACATTACACATGATTATAAGTATTTCGAGGCGTAATTTTTGTAATATATTTTTTGAATTGCTAATGTTACTGTTTTTCTCCTGCATGGTTTGATCCACAATCCGATACGAACCGGAGTATTGTTAACCTTGTCCAGAGTATTGCAGATCTCGGCAGCTGCGAGCGATCGCCCCAGAGCCCACCGGATCGAATTCTTTCTGGCCTGCATGTTCGTCTATCTGTCGCCAATGAACGTGTTCATGGTGCCGACGTTTTTCTTCACCGCGAGCGATGGTTTCGCATGCTTGTGCCTTCTTGCCATGATCTCCCATCACAGCCTCAACCTGCGGCCGCTTGGCCCCGGCACTTTCCTCTGGGTGATCGGCTTGGTGACGATGGTGGGAGCACTGTTCATCAGCAGCCTCGCGGCCGGGGTTCCCGTGCGCGGGCTTATTCTCGTGGGTCAGTACCTCTTCGCCTTCCTCGTCGTCCCCTTGATCCTGCTGACCCGCTCCAGAAAAGAGACGAACATCCTCCTGAAGGTGTTCCTGGCTTCGATCCTGACCGTGGTACTCCACGGCATCTATGTTATTCACTTCGTCGGGGAGACGAATACCATCTTCGTAAGCGGGAGCGGCAGGCTCATGGGCCTGGTTCGGCGCATTAACGCCGGCGGCTACCTGATGGCATTCACGATACCGATCGTTTTTTCGATGATGCACGCCAGGCTCATTCATCCTCTCCTCGCCAGCATCTCCATCGCCCTGCTGGTTTATGGCGTCATCCTGACAGCTTCCAACACGGCCTTGTCCGGGCTTGTTTTCGGCGTGGCCATATACTTCATCATGTCCGCGAATTTTCAGCGCATCTTCATTGCCGGAACCCTGTCGGTGCTGGCAATCGGCGTTCTCAGTTTCACCGATCCGCACACCATCTTGCCGGAGATTTTCCAAAGGCGCGTCTTGGCGGGCCTCGAATCCGGCGACATCAACGAGGCCGGCACCTTCTCCGACAGGTTGCTGCTTATTCGCGAAGCTCTTCAGCTTGCCGGCGATACGATCTGGCTCGGCGTCGGGGCCGACCAGTTTCGCGTGATGAGCCAATACAACCTGCCGGTTCACAACACCTATCTGCTGCTGTGGACCGAGGGCGGCCTTATCTCGCTCTTCGGGTTTGTGCTGATGATGATGGGTATCGCGCTTCTTATCGTTTATGCATGGCCGATCGAACGGGCCCGTCCCGCCGCAAAGGCGGCTATCGCGACGACAGTTGTATTCCTGATCATAATCAATTCCTCGACGCACATTTACGGCCGTTTCGTAATCATCCCCATCTTCATATCGCTTGCCCCGCTGGCGGCCGCCCTTCGCGAGGAATACCGCAATGGAGGTCGGCCCACCCACGCGCGAACCTGAGCTGCCGTATGAATGGCCCCGGTCAGCAAGCAATATGCCAATGAGGTGAATTTCGTAGCCCGCTGCACTGGCGCTCGCGCTCGCCTGGCGGACAGCAAGGCGCCATGACGCCGGCAATGCCAAACTCATGCGCCCGCGATTTCGCAACGCCCGATTACGCCGTCGGCACAATTGCGCATATATTAATGAATCGAAAAACGAGGCGCCGGCGGAGGCATTCACACGCCCTCTAAGTCTGGCCTGCGCGCCCGCGGTGTCAGGATAGTCGATATACCTGTGCGAAATTATCACAATGAATGCCCCATTCTCTGTGCGACGCGAGAACAAACTTCAGAGAACGCGATGCAAGGCGCGTTGAAACTTCATGCCACGAGGCGTATCTCGGTCTCTGCGCCCCTCCCGGACTCAACCCCTTTTTTCTTGCCTGCGCCACCGTGAGCTATGGCTTTACCGCACGCTTTACGGAAAGATAACACAAGATGAATCATGCATTGAAAGCTGCTCGCGGATTTAAAACCTGACAAAGCATGCGCTACATCCGAAACTTGTCAGGGAAATAACTACGAGACACCGCTTCAACTATTAGCAGCCGGTTCTTCCCACCTCATGACGGCAGGCGTTTATCGAATATTCAGAACCCCAGAACGGACGATGATTTCCAGACAACCCAGTCTTACCGCTTGTGATAATTTCGCCTAACGGTTGAAATTATTGCCAGTTTTTCAGGGGGTGTTCGACTGCTTGACTCCTTCAGTTACTCAACGTAAAATGTTGTATTAATTAATAATTTTTTGTTAACATTAAGTTGAATAACCTTAATAAGAATGTTTTTATCTACGTATTCATTTCCTGTGTTTGTTTTTCTAAAATCCTATTAAAATGTCTTTGAAATAACACTGATCCAAGAGGCGTATAAAACGAGTGGGGGCTGGTAATGCGTAATTCCCCAGAGGGATCTACATTCAGATCCCAAATCCGGAAACTGACGCCTGTTGATGTCACCAGGCGATACTTGAACACAATAAGCAATCGAGAGCCTCACGTCGTTGCAGGCTCGCCAGCATCAATCGAATTTGTACCGGTTGCCGGGCAAAAAGAACGCGCGGGTGGCGGATCGATCGAGATCCCTCAATCCCCGGTGTCGGATCCGAGGAAGCCCGTTGCTTCCGGACGTCCTCGCATGGCATCCGCCACGCCGCCGGTACGCCGTGGCGAGGCGGAAGGGGCTGAACGTGCGGTTGTGGAAGCGGCTGTATCCGCAGAGCGCAAACGCATCGCCCTTGACCTGCATGACCACTTGGGCCAGCAGATCGTCGGCGCCAAGCTCATCCTTGCAAGCCTGGAGCGAAATTCCGAAAGTCCAGAGTTGGTGCCCCAGATAGCCGCCTTACGCGCATCCCTTGAGCAATTGAGCTTGGAGATCAAGGCCATCTCATCCGGAATGCGTCTTGGCATCCCGTCTCCGGACCGGCTCGTTCTGGCCTTGGAAGAGATGGCGAACCGTTGGATGGGCCACACCCGCATCCAGGTGAATGTTTCTTGCGATATCCTCAAAAGAGCGCGGTTTTGCAAGAAAATATCCGAAGTCGTCTACCGCGTGGTTCAAGAATCCCTGACCAATATCGCAAAGCATGCGGCGGATGCTTCGCTCGTCGAAATCCGAACTGAGTTGCAATACGGATTTTTGATCCTAACGATAGAGGATGACGGGCCAGGCTTTGCCAATTCACCGGAAAACTACTTCGCGTGCCAGCAAGGACGCTACGGAAACGGCGGGATTTCGGGCATTCGCGAGAGGGTCGGCAAGCTTGGCGGCGATGTGACGATACGCCGGCCTATCGGCAAGAAGCGAGGAAGCGCGATCTCGGTATCGATACCCATCGGACACCCGAATAATCGTTCCAACACCGGGTAGGTCGATGACTGAAAGGAAGATCCGCACAATCGTCGTCGACGATCATCCACTCGTGGTGGCCGGTGCGCGCGCCCTGATCGAAGCATCGGATGACATAGTCTGCGTCGGCGATGCGAATAACGGTGCCGAGGCGGAAGCCCTGATCGAGGAACTGAAGCCGGATGTCGTTGTACTGGACGTTTCGCTACCCGACGTGAACGGGTTGGCGCTTGCGGAAAAGCTACTGAACGGAGGCTTCCCGGGGCACATCGTGATGATGACGCTTTATGAAGAACGAACCTTCGTTCAAAAGGCGCTGCAGATCGGTGCGAAAGGCTTCATACAAAAGCGTTCGGCAGACCAGAACCTGCTTCTGGCGATACGCTCGGCCATGCTTGGCGGCCTGTTTCTGGATCCGCCTACCGCGCGCGATGTGATGGCCCCATCGGCGGAAGACGGTACCGACTTCACCCATTCGAACAACGAACTCGGACTGACGGAGCGCGAGGAATATGTTTTGAAGATGGTTGCCCTCGGCTACGCCAACAAGGAAATCGCGGCACGCGCCAATGTCAGCATAAAGTCGATCGAAACCTACAAGGCCCGCGCGACCGAAAAACTCAAACTGCATTCACGGGCGCAGATCGTCCGCTTCGCGGTCAGGCACGGGTGGATGAACCTGACGGATGCCGGCGAACCGACGATCCCGAATTGAACATCGAACCGGAAGCGTTTTCGCATCACGACTGCGCTCCAGGAACACAGCCGTCGAAACAACGCCCTTCCAGCAATCGCTGAATGCCTTCAGCCGGATCCCCATCTCTCAACCCAGGCGTTGAACATCAAGATATTCCAAAGCTTGGGGCCCCAATTGCGGCGGCCTGACTGGTGTTCTTTCCAGCATTTCCGGACAGGGTCAGGGTTGAATATTCCATCGCGCTGGAGCCGCGAGCGGGACAAGCTTTCGCTCGCCCATTCCTCAAGCGGACCACGCAGCCAGTCGTTGATCGGAATGCCGAAGCCGCGCTTGGGCCGGTCCATGAGTTCGGCCGGCACCCTTCCCTTCAGCATCCTCCGCAAAGCGAGTTTGCCATTTCCGTTTTCGATGCAAAGCCTCCTTGGGCTTCGCCATGCCAGTTCGATCACCCGGTGGTCGAGCAGCGGCGCCCTCATCTCCAGCCCGACAGACATTGACGCCCTATCGACTTTCACCAGCACGTCATCGGGCAGATACGCTGCGGTATCCCTGATCATCATGCGGTCGAGTTCGCGAAGGCCGGCCAGCGACCGTGCGCAGGTCATTGCGGTTTCCGGTTCATATCCGCCCGAAACCACCTTTTCCGGCTGGGACCATTCCGACAAAAACGCCAGATAACGTTCGTCGAAATCGCGAACCTGCATGAGTTCGGCCAGCTTCTTGATCCTGTCGGTGGATATCTCCTCCCTCAGCGAAGACGGGATTGCTGGGCCGCCAAGCGTCAGCGCTCCGCCAACCACCCATGCGGGCGCAAGGTCCACGGCTTTGTTGACGAACCCCGGTACCTTCCTCGCAAGGCTGTCGAACGTCATCATCTGCCGATACCTGTTATACCCTCCAAAGGTTTCGTCGCCTCCGTCGCCGGACAGCGCAACCGTCACATCCCGGCGCACCAGTCTGGAAACAAGCATTGTCGGGATTTGCGACGGATCGGCGAAAGGCTCGTCGTAGGTTTCCGGCAAATCGTCGATCAGATCGAACACGGCGCTCGGTTCCGCGAGGATCTCCGAGTGATCCGTTCCCAGATGTCCGGCTATGGCAGCCGCAGCATCCGCTTCGTTATGAGACCCTTCATTGAAGCGCACGGTGTAGGTGCGCACTTTCGATGAGGAGACTTCCTGCATCATGGAAACGACCAGCGAGGAATCGATGCCGCCAGACAGGAGCGCGCCCACGGGGACGTCCGAAACCATGCGTTCACGAACGGCCGTCTTCAAAGCTCCTTCCAGAAGCTCCATTGCCTCTTCATCGTCGATGATGGGATCGGCGCATCCGGCTTCCGCGACTTTGAAAACATTCCAGTAGCGCTGGAACCTGTCCCGCAGGCCATGCGCGAAATCCGGCCTATCGTCGGTGGAAACAGCGAGCCAGCAACCGGGTGGAACCTTTATGACATCCCTGTAGATCGTATAGGGGCTGGGAATATAATTATGCCTCGCAAAAAGGGTCGCCGCACCGCGGTCGAGAACGGGACTTGAAAACGCCGGGTGCTTGCGAAGAGCTTTCAATTCGGAGCCGAAAGCCAGGGTCTGTCCGGCAAGCCCGATATAAAGCGGCTTCTTGCCGACCCTGTCCCGCGCGAACAGAACTTGTCTCGCCGCGCGGTCGTATAATGCGAAGGCGAACATGCCGTTCAACCGGATCAGCGCGTCCTGAAAGCCATATGCCTCCACGGCTTCAAGCAGCACTTCCGTATCGGAGTGACCGCGAAACCGCGCACCTCGCTCTTCCAACTCGTCTCTGAGTGTCTTGAAGCCGTAAATTTCACCATTGAAGACAATAGTGTAGCGTCCGCTGGCGGAATGCATCGGCTGGGCCCCGGCAGGCGAAAGGTCGATAATCGACAAACGCCGGTGCCCGAAACAGACATTGGCCTCATCATCAATCCACGTACCGGTATCATCCGGGCCGCGGTGGGCGAGCGAAACAGTCATTCCGGTGAGTATTTGCGTCGTCAGTTCAGGGGCTGCCGGAGAATAATTTATAAAGCCCGCTATACCGCACATGAAGGTGCTCCTATGGCACGCAAAACTTGGCCATTGAGACAACGAAATCCGATAAACTTTCGCAATAGGGTACACAACTGCCCGGACCGCTGCCTGCCATCACTATAGCAGTGTCTTACCTAAGGGCATCTCACAATTTTTGGGTCGAATTCATTGCGCACCTTTGAAAATCTTCATTCACCTCAAATCGATCAACCGATTGGAGCAATCAATTCGATACCAATCCGTCGCCGTCCTTAAGCGCGCAAGAGTGCCTCGATCTCGCCAAGCTTGGGCATTGACGGCGCCGTTCCCGGACGGGTTACGGAAATACCCGCCGTCGCCGACCCGAAACGAACCGCATCCACCGGGTCCTCTCCTCGGGCCAAAGCGGCCGCAAACCCTCCGTTGAAAGCGTCTCCCGCCCCGGTGGTCTCCACGACGGGGCCCGCCCGGAAAGCCGGAATGTGCAGGCTGCGCTCACGATCGCGGAATAGCGCCCCTTTCTCGCCAAGCGTGATGATCGCCGTTCCAACACCTTTCTCAAGCAGCGCATTCGCCGCGCGCTCCGCATCGGACAATGTTTGGACCTGGATGCCGGTAATACCTTCGGCCTCGGATTCATTCGGTGTCACGAAATCGCAAAGCGCAAGCATTTCGCGCGGAATATCGGCAGCCGGTGCCGGGTTGAGCACCGTCCTGACGCCCGCGGCGCGCGCGATTTCCAATGCCCGGTGCGCCGCATCCATCGGCTGTTCAAGTTGAGTCACGAAGACGGACGCCGAGGCGATCAATTCCCGCCTCATCTCGATATCGGCGGGCGAAATTGTCCGCGCCACGCCAGGGCAAACTATAATCGCGTTGTCGCCCGTGGCCTCCTCCACGAAAATATAGGCTGCTCCCGTGTAACTGTCGTCATGCTGGGTGACTTCCGGCACCACGCCCGCATCGGCCCATGTCCGCAAGGCCATGTCCGCGAAGGTGTCCTTGCCGAGCTTCGTGACGAAGTGCACATCCCCTCCGGCGCGGGCCGCCGCGACTGCCTGGTTCGACCCCTTACCGCCGGGGCCGAGGGCGAAACTGTTGCCCAGGATCGTCTCGTGCATTCGTGGCGCGCGGTCGGCTCGATAAGCCGTGTCGGCAACGAAAACTCCCAAAATGACTATTTTTCCGCCCATTTTTTCACCTTATTTCACCTTTCACGACGCTGGCGGGATAACGCCTTTCCGGAACATGAAACAGCCGTAAAACCGCCGTTCCCCGGTCTGAATGACAGCGTAAGCCCGCTTGGCGCGATCATAGAAATCGAACCGCTCGATCCCCACCATCGGTCGACTCCGGCCTTCCGCGGTATCGATCGCAGCTTGGACCTCAGCTTGCACGGGCGGAATTTCATTTGGCGAATCAACGATTTCCATACGGCCTGCGAAATCGTCGACGAAGGTATCGAGCGGCAGAACCGAAAGAATAGCCTCGGCAGCTTCCGCCGCCGTCAGGTTGTCCATCCGCAGAAGATCGCCATAGACCGTTTCCCGGGCAATCGAATCGGCGGGAAAATTTGTGTCGGCAATCACCAAAAGATCGCCATGCCCCATCGCCCGCAAAGCAAAAAGGACTTCGGCATTCAGTCTCGGGTCCAGCCCCTTGAGCATTGTCTTCCTCCCAATGGTGTCAAACGGCGAAGCGCGGAGTGTTTCGCTTGGGCGCGTTCAGTTCAAAGCATTCTTGCGACGTCTTCGGAAATTACTTTGCCAAGCGCGGCATGCGCGTCCTCTTCGAAATGCACACCATCCACCTGTGAAATCTGAATTACCTTCCCCGCGTCAACAAATCCCGCGCCGTGCTCCTTCGCCACATCCGCGAGCAAGGGTGCAAAACCACGAGATTTCGTACTACCGCCTTCAAAAATACCCGCGAGGCACCCGCGCTCCTCGATCGGCGGCGGAGCGATCAGAAGTACCTTGGGAACACCGGAGTTCGGCCCGCATTCAGACACTTTCACAATGCGCAGCAACCGATCTATCGATCGCGCGACGTCCGCTGCGGTAACGGAATAGCGCGCCTTGAAATCGTTCGTGCCAAGCATGATCAGAAGCAAATCGACGGGGCGATGGGTCTCAAGCGCGACCTGTAGCGCCGATAGCCCGTTCTTGTGCGCGCCTTCGATCGGGTCGTCGTGAACGGTGGTGCGCCCTGGATGGCCCTCCTCGATCAGCATGACATTTTTCGGCAGTGCCCCACGAAGATACCCGGTCCAACGCACGTCGGCTGCATATCGCCCGCGTTCGCCAAAATGCGCCATGGGTTTCGTTCCATGGGTATTGGAGTCTCCGAAGCAAACAAGTGTTTTCGGATTTGCCGCCATGCTCACAGGATCCTCACAGTCGTCGTCTTGTCGAACAGATGGATCGCATCCGGTTCGGCCGTGAAATGCAATGGCTGGCCAGGTTGAAGTTGATGACGGTCCCTGAATACCGCCACGATTTCGCCGCCGCCCGTCTCGACCACGACATGCGTTTCCGCGCCCGTGGGTTCCACAACGGAGACTTTTCCCTCAAGGCCGCTATGTGCCAGCAAAAGTTTTTCCGGCCGGATCCCGATCGTGACCTCACGCCCCTCCTCGATACCTTCGCGCGCCACAATCGGCAGATGGGTTCCGTCGACTTCCGCCGCCCATCCGTCACCATTCTTCCGCACTATCCCATCGAGCATATTCATCGAGGGCGAACCGATGAAACCTGCAACGAAGGTGTTGGCGGGCATATCATAAAGTTCCAGCGGCGAGCCGATCTGTTCGATATGGCCGTTCTGCATGACCACGATTTTATCGGCCATCGTCATCGCCTCGATCTGGTCATGCGTGACATAAACCGTTGTCGTCTTAAGTCTCTGGTGTAACTCGCGGATTTCCGTGCGCATCTGAACGCGCAATTTGGCGTCGAGGTTAGACAGGGGTTCATCGAAGAGGAACACCTGCGGGTCGCGTACGATCGCGCGGCCCATCGCCACGCGCTGGCGCTGCCCTCCGGAAAGTGCGCGCGGGTAGCGGTCGAGGTATGGCGTAAGGCCCAGGATTTCCGCCGCACGGTCCACCCTCGCCTTGATTTCGGATTTCTCCATGCCGCGCATGCGCAACGCGAATGCCATGTTCGATGCCACGGTCTTATGCGGATAAAGCGCGTAGTTTTGAAAAACCATCGCGATATCGCGCTGCGACGGCGGCAGATTGTTCACCACCCGATCCCCGATCGCGATCGTGCCGGAAGAAATAGCCTCAAGACCCGCGATCATTCGCAGAAGCGTCGATTTCCCGCAGCCCGACGGACCGACCAGCACAACGAATTCGCCATCCTGAATATCGAATTCGACGCCGTGAAGCACCTCGACCGTGCCATAGGATTTGCGCACATCGCGAATTGTGACTTCGGCCATACGTCCCCCGCTGCGAAAATTTCACAGCACGATAAGCCGAGTGGAACGCGGCTGTCCATTCTCTCGACATGCTAACATGTTAGAAGCTTGACAGGTCCCTACATCGTTGTGACACTTTTGCAATCGGTCAGGCTTGGTCGCGCAATATCCGGCCGGCCAGGGGCGATACGGCAGCGGATACCCATAAAAATCCAGAGATTACCGTCCACCGCCACCCGCCAAAGTCGCCCGGCCGCCTGCCAGAGGGAGGAAACATTCATGAAGGTCGATTTGTATAACCAACTGATGCGTGCGGGGCGGCTTGGCCGGCGCGACGTGCTTAAAGGAATGGCCAGCACCGGCGCACTTGCCGCGTTTTCCGGTGTTGCAACCGGCATCAGCGCGCGCCCGGTGTGGGCGGCGGACAACGCGAGCCTGCGCGCGCAGATATTGAAAATCCCGGGCGTCGGCGCCGGATCACCCACGGATGCCGACTGGCAAAAGGTAGGCGAATTGTGTCTCGGCCCTGTCAAGGAGGTCGTGCAGGAAGGGGAATTCGCCGGCGTCGAACTTACCTTCATGGGCCTCAACAACCAGAACCTCCACAACTTTTTGTTCCGCGGCTTCCTGAAGCCGTGGGAGGCCTATACCGGCGCTAAGATCAACTGGATCGACCTGGCCCAGGCCGATTACAACGCTCGCCTGCAGCAGTCGATTGCCACCCAAACGGTGGATTTCGACATCATCGAGATGGGCGCTCCCTTCGAAGGCGACGTGACGGGCCGCGGCCTTGCGTCCGTCATGCCCGACTGGGTGAAGAGTATCATCGATATGGACGATTACGTCGGCTATCTCAAAGCGCCTGTCGGCACCTGGGACGGCAAGACCTACCGTGTATCTATCGACGGTGACTGCCACACGTTTGCGTATCGAACCGACTATTACGACAACGAGGAATTCGCCAAGGCCTGGGCCGAAGAAGGCGACGGAACGCCCTGGGAGCCGCCGACGACCTGGCAAATGGTGCAAAAGCACACCAAGTTCCTGGCCGGCAAGAAGGACCCGCTCACAGGTCTGGATGCGCACGGATACCTCGACCCGCTGAAAGGATGGGGCGGCTTCGGCTTCTACTTCCTGGAGTCGCGGGCAACCGCCTACGCCAAGCACCCTGACGATCCGGCTTGGCTATTCGACCCGGAGGATATGAAGCCGCGGGTGAACAATGCCGCTTTCGTGCGTGCGATTCAGGATGTGATGGATGTCATGTCCACACAGCCACCCGATCAGATCAACGCAGACCCCGGCACGACCGCCTTCCAGCAGTTTCTTGCCGGAACCGGCTCGATGATCAGCTGGTGGGGCGATGTAGGTTCGAATGCGCGCACCTCCGATTCCTCGGTCGTGGGCGATGTGGTTGGCTTCCGCCATCTGCCCGGTTCCGACGATGTGTGGAACCACAGGAAGGGCGAATGGGAAACGCTGGCGAGCGGCCCCAACGAAGCACCCAACATGGCCTATATCGGATGGGGCGTTTACGTGATGGCCCGCGTGGATTCCGATTCCAAGAAGCAGAAAGCCGCCTGGTCGGCCGCAGCTCACCTTGGCGGCAAGGATCTGTCGCTTTGGACATCGGCCTACCCCTCCGGCTTCCAGCCTTACCGCAATTCGCACTTCAACTACGGCGAATGGGAAGAGGCCGGGTACGACCGTGCCTTCGTGGAGGACTACCTCGGGTCGAACGCCGACAGCTACAATCACCCCAATGCGGCGATCGAACCGCGTATTCCGGGTATCTTCCAGTACTATTCGGTCGCGGAAGACGAACTCGCAAAAGGCTTTGCCGGTCAATATGGCTCGGCCCAGGAAACGGCGGACGCGATTGCCAAGGCCTGGGAAGAGATTACCGACCAGATCGGCCGCGAGCGTCAGGTTGAACTCTACAAGGCCTCTCTCGGGCTTTAATGAAAACCGGAGCCGGCGGACAACCGCCGGCTCCCTTGAATCTCTTTCCCGATTACCCTTCCAAACCGGCAGATTGCATTGTTTGATTGCTGGCTAGCCGGCCGTTATCGCCGGCGTGGCAAGAGGACCCGATCCATTGAAATCATCACGAGCGCATTCGGCATGAAGGCATGAGCAAGGAAGGCGACCTCCTCCACGTCGTCACATTCGACGATATGACGCCGATGCGATTGCGCCTCGGCAAACTGCTGATCTGGGGCTCGGCGGCGGTCATGGCGCTGACTTTCGCCGCACTGGCGCTTGCCGAGGCCGGATATATCGGGCTGGAATTCGAGAACTGGCGGCCTGCCCTTTACGGATTTCTGTTCTGGAGCGTGTGCCTTTGTATCGCTCAGGTCGTACTCCATGGCGAACAGGGAAAGCGCACCCTCTTCGTGCTTCCCGCCGCGCTGTTCGTCGTGGCGATGGTAATTTTCCCGCTCGTTTTCGCGCTCGGGATTGCGTTTTCCGACTGGAACCTCTCCTCGCCGACGGGACGTCAGTTCAACGGTTTCGACAACGTGCGGCAGATGTGGGGCGACCCGTTCTACTGGAACGCACTGAAAAACATGGCGTATTACACGCTCGCGATCCTCGTGGAATACGCCGTTGCCTTCGGCCTCGCACTATTGCTCGCCTCGGATATCAAGGCGCGAAAGTTCTTCCGCGTCGCCTTCCTGATGCCGCTGATGCTCTCCCCCGTTGCTGTGAGCTGGATGGTCGGCAAATCCATGATGGAGATCCGCTTCGGCCCGCTTGCCCGGCTCGCCCGCTGGCTTGGCTGGGAGAGGCCGTCCTTCTTCGGCGATCCCGAGGTTGCCCGGGCCATGATCATGATGATGGACGCCTGGACGTTCATTCCCTTCATGATGATCATGATACTGGCCGGGCTTCAGGCGATCCCGCGCGAGTTGCAGGAGGCGGCGCGCGTGGATGGCGCGAGTGCGTGGCGTGGCTTCTGGGAAATAACCTTCCCGCTCATGCTGCCGGTTTCGATCACGGCAATCCTGATCCGCATCATCTTCAAGCTGAAGCTTGCCGATATCATCATCAACGTCACATCGGGCGGCCCGGGAGGCGCGACCGACAGCGTGACGAGCTTCATCTTCCGGGAGTATCGCGACCGCTCCAACGTCGGCTACGGAACGCTGCTGGCCATTGTCTATCTGGTGCTGATCGTCGTCGCGATCACGACCTTCATGAAGCTCGTAGACCGCTGGATGAACCCGAGATACTGAGATGTCCGACAAGCAGATTTTCCACGATAGCGAATTCGACCTGCTTCAGAAAACGCGCTGGTTTTCCGGAAGAGTCGCGGTCTATGGCATCCTGATTTTCTGGACCGTGGTCTGCCTGTTTCCGATCTACTGGACGATCACGACCTCCTTCAAGATGGCGCCGAACGTCATGCAGGGGCATCTGGTGCCTCTTGTCGACTTCACGCCGAGATGGCTCGGCTGGAAATCGCTTGGCCTTTCGCCCGACACGATCTGGGCGGAATCGACCGTGCGCGAAGAATTTCTGAAACGCTTCACGAATTCCACGATTTCAGCTCTCGCCTCCTCGACACTCGCCGTCATCCTCGGCAGCATGGCGGCCTATGGCCTGAGCCGCTTTCGCTACCGTTTCGGCTTCATGCGAAACCCCGATATTTCCTTTTTTTTCCTGAGCCAGCTTATCCTTCCACCAGTCGTTCTCGCCCTTCCGTTCCTCGTGCTTTACAAGCAGTTGGACCTTCTGGATACGAGTATCGGCCTCGTCATGCTCTATACGCTGACGGTGCTGCCGATCGTCATCTGGATCATGCGAGACCAGTTTTCTTCAATTCCCGTCGAGCTTGAGGAAGCAGCTCTCGTGGATGGTCTTTCAATCTGGGGCGCTTTCCTGACGATCGTGCTGCCGATCGCCCTTCCAGGCATGGTCGCCGCCTTCATCCTCTGCCTCGTGCTCACCTGGAACGAATATTTCTTCGCGGCTCTTCTGACCTCGACGGACGCCAAGACGCTGCCCGTCATGGTCGCAAGCCAGACGGGCAGCCAGGGAATCAACTGGTGGGCGATGGCAGCGCTCAGCACGGCCGCGATCCTGCCGCTGATCATTATCGGCATCGTGCTGGAGCGTTACATCATCAAGGGCATGGCCGCCGGCGCGGTGAAATAAAAATTCGGACCGGAGCGCGTTAATCAGCGCTCTCGCCGAGGGCGGCAGCGATGTGTTTGGTGCTTTCGTAAAGCTCCCGAAACAGCTTGTACTGGCTCTTGTAGACGGCATGTTCTTCCGCCTTGATCGTGGAATCTGGCGGGTTCCAGAGCAGGATGTCCTCTGGTGCCGCCGCCCCGATCGCGACAGCTGCCAGAAATGCATCGCCATAGGCAGCACCCACCGTCTTCTCGCAGACGATCTGGTCAAGCCCGCCGATATCCGATGTAGCCTGCAGCCAGACGTCGTTCTTCGTGCCACCACCGACAGCAAGGATGCGGGCAGGTGCTTGCCCGGCCTCCCGATAGGTCTCGATCACATGCCCGGTGCCATAGGCGATACCTTCCAGGAGCGCACGATAAAGATCGCCGCGCCCATGCGTGAGGTTGAGACCAAAGAACGCGCCTTTCGCCAAAGGGTCATGTATCGGCGTTCGCTCACCCGAAAAATAAGGCAACATGATCAGGCCCTTCGCGCCCTTGGGCGAGCCTCTTGCCTCTTCCGCGAGTGCCGCAAAGGCAGCGTCTTTCGAAAGTTCTGCGGCGAATTCGTCTCGAAACCAGTGGGTCAAGGTTCCGCTTGTGGCAAGGCCGGCCATAGATGCATGAGTGCCGGGATATAGCCAGGGCGCGTACCACAGGCGGCTGTCCTGCACGCGCTCCCCCGTCACCAGGATGATGAACACGGTGGAGCCGTACATCATCATCATATCGCCGGGTTCGTGCACTCCAACGCTCACCGCTTCCGCTGCCGCATCGATCGTGCCGGCGGTCACCGGCGTGCCTTCCGCCAGCCCCGTTTCGGCTGCGGCTTGAGCCGATATGCGGCCCGCGATCTCCGTCGACCACATGAGGCGTGGCAGGCGAGAGGGATCGGCAATTCCATCCGAAAGGTCCGCAGCCCAGTCTTGCATACGGACATCATAAAGCGGAGAGAAATTGGCCGCCGTGTAGTGGTCGATGACATATTCGCCCGTGAGGCGAAAAACGACATAACTCGTAGAAGTCAGGAACTTCGCGGCTTTTTCATAAATCTCCGGTCGGTTCCGCTTCAGCCAGAGAATCTTCGGCCCGACGGACTGCGAGGTCAGCGCATTGCCGCATCGCTCGAGGATTTTATCCGCGCCAAGGTTATCCGTCAGTTCGACAATTTCCTGCTCCGCCCTCGTATCGACGCCGTAAAGAACACCGTTCATCAAAGGTATTCCGGCTTCGTCGACCGGCAGCATGCAAGGGCCGATGGCGCTGGTCGCGACACAACGGATATCGGATGGATCTATGCCTGAAGTATCCAGAAGCTTTCGGCTAATGGTCTTGAAATCATGCCACCAATCCTCGTCCGCCCGGTGTTCCGCCCAACCCGGCCGGGGCACGATCATCTTGTGCGGCGAAGCGGCACTGGCGACGATTTCGCCAGCCTCATCGACGATAACGCCCTTGGATTCAAAAGTTCCGATATCAATACCGAGCGTATAGCTCATGCACCCTCCCCGTCGCGCCCAAGTTCGAAATCGCCGCCAATTCTTGCGAGCGCGGCAATCAGCAATCTGGCAAGTCCTTCGAGGTCTCCGAGGTCACAGACTTCGAGGCTCGAATGCGAGTAGCGCATCGGAAAACCGACATCGACCGAGACAACCCCTTCACCGATCAATTGAACGTACGAAAGGTCGGTCAGTACACCCACCTGCGCGCTGCGTTGCAAAAGCACTCCCGCCGTAACCGACGTTTCCTCAAGCAAACGAACCGCCGAAGGATGCGGGATGACGCCATTGAGCGTGCCGCGCCCGTGAAACGAATAAAGGCTCAGGCCCGGCCCGCCGCCGAGACGCATATCGCCGCGATCCGCCATTTCGGGCGTGTCAGTCGCGAGCATAAGGTCGATCTGGATGGCGATATCAGGCTTGAGCGTTTGCGCAGCGACCACGGCGCCCCGAAGGTTGAATTCCTCTTGAACGGAGAAAACGAGGTGAACCGTTGGCCCGGTTTTTCGATCCTTCAACGCGCTCGCTATCTCCATCAGTACGGCACAACCAGCGCGGTCATCAACGCTGGTACCGGCAATCCGGTTCCCGGCCAATTCGAAGACATTCGGCCTGTAGACCACCGGGGTCCCAATCGTGATACCGGCAGCTTCAACCTCTGACTTCGACGAATGTCCGGTGTCTATCCGCAAGTCCGCCGCCTTCAGGACGGTGTATTTCTCTTCCGGAGAAGTCGCATGGTGGCTCTTGTTGTAGAGCACGCCCGGAACGTCGCAGCCGTTTCTTCCGCAAAGCAAAACCGCCTGGGACGCCAGCGCACGTTCCGGAACCCCGCCCAGCCGCTCGACGCGGATCAGGCCGTTTTCCTCGACTTTTCTGACGATGAAGCCGAGTTGGTCCATATGTGCGAAGACCATGACGGAGGGCAGTGCGGTATCGCCTTCGAACGAAGCGATGAGGTTACCGATGCGATCCGATCGGCATCCAATGCCATCCACACGAAGGCGTTCGGCGATCCACCTGCGCACACGATCCTCATGCCCGCTCAGTCCCGGGATCATCATGAGGTCGCTCAGATTGGAGCGGAGCCGGTCCTTCATCAGGCTTCACCCCGCGCAGCTCTCGCGCGCTGCATGAAATCAGCCGCACGGTCGGCGTCGACCGGCTTCCATGTGTTGCCATCGACTTTCAACGCGGACCCGACGATGCAGCCATCCGCCACTTTCAGCACATCCGCAATGGTTTCATGCTTTACGCCGGTGTTCGCCAAAACGGGTGTTTCGGGAAGAACTGCTTTTACCGATTCAAGATCCGAAAGCGCGGCGGCCTCGCCTGTGATCTGACCGGACACCAGCACCGCATCCGGAATGCTGGAAAAGACCGCGCTTCTTGCGCGATCCGGCAAGGAACGCAGGTCGAGGCTGTCCGCAAACTC
Organism: Hongsoonwoonella zoysiae; assembly: GCF_013266695.1. Taxonomy (GTDB): domain Bacteria; phylum Pseudomonadota; class Alphaproteobacteria; order Rhizobiales; family Stappiaceae; genus Hongsoonwoonella; species Hongsoonwoonella zoysiae. The sequence continues at coordinate 21,941 of NZ_JABRXF010000002.1, read as the reverse complement.
GGCAGAGACATTGTAGAACATGGCCACGTCGTCACCTCCCAACCGATTGCGATAGCGCATGGCCGCACCCGCATCAGGCTTCCACACACCCATGTCCGACGCGTAGGTGCCGGTGAAGATTTCCCGCACGAACCGGGCACCCGTCGCGGCGGCAAGCGCAACCGTGCTCATCGGGTCCCAAAGCACGTTCACGCCGAAGGGAACGGTGATTTCGTCGCGCAGGCGCCCGATCACATAGGCCATTGTCGCAGTTGACGCGGTATCGACCTTAAATTCATAAGGCCGGTCATTCTCGTTGCCAAACATCACAGCATCGAAGCCTGCCACCTGCAGGGCTGAAAGGTCGGCGCGCGCACCCTCGACCAGACCTTCGAGGCCAGACTCCCGATCATGGAGCGGAGTGCCCGGCAACGCGCCGAGGTGTACCATCGCGATTACCGGCTTCTTTCGCCCGAACACGCTTTGAAACCGGTTCATGCAGCCTTCCTCCCGACGTTAATTTTTAGCGAACCCGATGCTGAACCCATTGGTTCCCAATAATAATCATACTAACATGTTAGAAAACAGGGAGAGATTTATGAGCATCGCGACACGCCACTGGGACAGGATCGGCAATGGCGGCCTGACATTCACCGAACTGGGGTTCGGCAGCGCACCACTCGGCAACCTATATCGGTCGATTACGGATGAGGAAGCCGACGCCATACTTGCATTGGCGTGGGAATCTGGCGTGCGCTACTTCGACACCGCGCCCCTTTACGGCCTCGGCCTTTCCGAAACACGATTGAACCGTTTTCTCCGCGGAAAGCCACGCGATGAATACGTTCTATCCACAAAGGTCGGCCGGCTTTTGAGCCCGGCGACTGCGGAAACGCGCGACGGCATCGGCAAGTGGTTCGATGTGCCAAACCGGAAGGAAATCTACGACTACACCTATGACGGAGTGATGCGTTCACTTGAATTTTCCCTGGAACGCCTTGGCGTCGACCGTGTCGATATTCTCTACGCCCACGATCTTGATGTCTTCAACCACGGAACGCAAAGCGCGCTCGACGAAAAGCTAAACGAACTGATTGCCGGCGGCTACAAGGCGATGCTCTCGCTCAGGGACCATGGCGTTATCCGTGCCTTCGGCGCCGGCGTGAACGAATGGCAATCCTGCCAATGGATGGCAGAGCGCGGCGACTTCGACCTGTTCCTGCTTGCCGGCCGCTATACCCTTCTGGAACAGGAAGCTCTCGACAGTTTCCTTCCGCTTTGCGCGGAGCGTGGCATCGGCATCGTGATCGGCGGGCCGTACAACTCCGGCATCCTGGCGACCGGGCCGCGCCAAGGAGCTTTCTACAACTACGACCCCGCCCCGCCAGAAATTCTGGATCGTGTCGGCAAGATAGAAGCGGTGTGCGAGCGCCACGGCGTGCGCATGCTGGATGCGGCCTTCCAATTTCCGCTGCACCATCCTGCGGTCGTTTCCATTATTCCCGGCGGTCAGGGTGTTGAGGAAATGCGCTCCAATCTTTCAGCGAGCAAGGCGGATATTCCACCAGCCCTTTGGGCCGATCTGAAAAGCGAAGGCCTGCTGAGGCAGGACGCCCCAACCCCTTGAGGAGAACGACTTGACTCAGGTGGACGCTCATCAGCATTACTGGAACCCGGCTCGGGGCGATTACGGCTGGATGCCCAAGGACGATAAGGTTCTCACCCGCATCTATATGCCTGCCGATCTCTCGCCGGGACTGGCAAGGCACGAGATCGAGGCGACGGTGCTCGTCCAGGCCGCCCCCTCGATCGAAGAGACCGAATATTTGCTCGGCATTGCCGATGCGACGGCGCATGTCGCAGGCGTCGTCGGTTGGGTGGATTTCGAGCGCCCGGAAGACCGCAGACAACTGGAGCGACTTGCCCGGCATCCGAAGTTTCGCGGGGTCCGTCCCATGATCCAGGACATTCCGGATAAGGACTGGATGTTGCGCGCGGATGTGCAATGGGGCTTCGAAGCCTTGAACGAGCTGGACCTGACGTTCGACGCGCTCGGATTTCCGATCCATCTGGAAAACTTTCTGACCATCCTGAAGCGCTATCCGGAAATGCGAACCGTTATCGATCACTGTATGAAGCCGGAAATTCGCAATCATTCACCCGAGAGTTTCCAGCATTGGGCGAACGGAATGTCACAGCTAGCAAATGAGACGAAAGCCTGCTGCAAGCTGTCCGGGTTGGTCACCGAAGCCTCGCAAAACTGGATGCTGGAAGATCTGAAGCCCTATGCGGAGCATGTGCTATCCGCATTCGGTGCTGAGCGCGTGATGTGGGGATCGGACTGGCCGGTTTGCCGGCTGCGGGCGGAATATTCCGATTGGAGGAAAATCGCAGAAGACCTGACGTCTCACCTCTCGAACAAAGAAAGGCAGAGAGTATTTGGAGAGACCGCCGCCGAATTTTACCGTTTAGACGTTTGACTTTTTCGGTTCGAAAAGATCGGGGTGTTCCTTTTCCAGCGGGGCAAGGAAAGTCATGAGTTGCCGTAGATGGCCGCGCATTTCCTTGCGGGCGAGTTCCGGGTCCCGTTTCTCCAAAGCCGTCAAAATCGCCCGATGTTCGTCGAGCGTGGCGGCAACCCGTCCGGGTACCGGCAAGACGAGACGCCGCGCGCGATTTACATGCACCCATGCGCTTTCAGCGACCTGACCCAACTTCCGGTAACCCGTGAACGAAAGAACCATCTCGTGAAATTCGCGGTCCAGCTTGTAGAAACCGGCGTAGTCCCCATCTTCGATCAGGACTTCCTGAACGCGGATGTTCCTGCGCAGTTGGACCAATTGCTCATCGGCGACGACAGGCGCGAGTGCCTCAATTGCGGCAAGTTCTATCGCTTCCCGCAAAAAAGCGCCTTCACGTATTTCGTCCATTGAAAACCGGGCGACGAAGGTTCCGGCTTGCGGGATGACATCCACAAGACCTTCCGCTGCGAGACGAGTGATCGCTTCTGCGGCAGGCGATCTCGATATGCCGAGTGTTTCACAGATTTCCGCCTTGCGCAGCAGCTCTCCCGGCCTGCATCTCAAATCCAGGATCGCCTCACGAAGGGACATATATGTGCGAGCCGCCAGCGATCCGCTAAACGCATCGAGCGAGCGAAATCGTCCACTTTCCGGCGCTTGTTCTTGAATATGGTCGCTTTGGCCTTGCAACATGCTAACATGTTAGCTTTAGGTAAGATTGAGTCAACTACTGCCGCCCGAAGTACAAAAGGACCATGGACATGGCAAGCGCAGGACATCAGGCGATCCGTCTGAATCCGTCAGACAGCGTCGCGGTAGCCCTCGCGAATCTCGCTAAAGGTACCAATCTCGACGACATTCCCGTCGTCACGCGTGATGAAATCGGAAGAGGCCACAAACTGGCGATCACCGATATCGCGAAGGGAAGTCCAGTGCTGCGGTACGGACAGATTATCGGCTATGCCAAGGAAGACATTCCCGCCGGCTCACACGTCCATTCCCATAACCTCGGTATGGGCGATCACAGCCGTGATTACGGCCATGCCAGCGAATCCACTCCCCTTCCCGTCATCGAGGAAGAACGGTTTTTCGACGGATACCATCGCGCGGACGGCAAGGTGGGCACCCGCAACTACCTTGGCGTCCTGACGTCGGTGAACTGTTCGGGAAGCGTCGCCCGCTTTATCGCCGAAGCCGCGGAACGAAGCGGACTTTGCGATGAATTCGCGAATATTGACGGGGTCGTGCCGATCACCCATCAGACCGGCTGTGGCATGTCATCCAAGGACGAGGGGTATCGCACTCTCTTTCGCACATTGTCAGGCTTCGCGGCGCATCCGAATTTCGCGGGTATCCTCCTGATCGGCCTCGGCTGCGAGGTCATGCAGATCCCCGATCTCATCGGCGAGAGGAGGATGCGCGAGGACGGCAACTTTCGCTACATGACCATCCAGCAGTCCGGCGGCACGCGCAAAACGATCGAACAAGGCCTTGAAGCCCTGCGAGAAATGGCGAAAGCCGCCAATCAGGTTACGCGGGCACCGGCGCCCATAAGCCACCTTACCATCGGCCTGCAATGCGGCGGTTCGGACGGATACTCCGGCATTACCGCCAACCCGGCATTGGGGCACGCATCCGACCTTCTCGTGCGCCATGGCGGCACGACGATCCTTTCGGAAACGCCGGAAATCTATGGTGCCGAGCACCTTCTGACACGCCGCGCCATCAGCCGGGAGGTTGGTGAAAAGCTGATCGAGCGCATTCGCTGGTGGGAGGATTACACCGCCCGCAACGGCGGCGAGATGGACAACAACCCGTCCCCCGGCAACAAACGGGGCGGCTTGACGACCATCCTTGAAAAATCCCTCGGCGCAGTCGCCAAGGGTGGCACGGCACCGCTGACGGACGTCTTGAAATTCGCCGAACCGGTCACGCAACGCGGGTTTCTCTATATGGACAGCCCAGGCTACGACCCCTGTTCGGTAACCGGCCAGATCGCATCCGGGGCGACGCTCGTCGCCTTCACGACGGGGCGCGGGTCGGTTTCCGGTTACAAGCCCACGCCATGCATCAAACTTGCAACCAACACGGAAATGTACGAGCGCATGCAGGAGGACATGGACATCAACTGCGGCGACATCGTTTCAGGCGACGCGAGCGTGGAGGAAAAGGGCCGGGAGATTTTCGAGCATTTCATCCGCATCGCCTCAGGCGAGAAGACAAAGAGCGAAACTCTCGGTTTCGGCGGAGTGGAATTCGTGCCCTGGCAAATCGGCGCGGTAATGTAAACTGATCGGAGAAAACATGCTTCTTCAAGGAAAAAAAGCATTCGTTACCGCAGCAGGGGCTGGCATAGGGCTTGCCACCGCGCGGGCATTCGCGGCCGAGGGCGCCGAAGTTATCGCGACCGACATCAACGATGCAGCCTTGGCCGAAATTAATGACGAGAGGATCACCGCCAGGCGTCTGGATGTCATGGACAAGGCTGCGGTTCAAGCAGTGGCTGCCGAAATCGGTGCCGTCGATATCCTCTTCAACTGCGCGGGCTTCGTGCACCACGGCACGATCCTCGACTGCGAGGAGGATGACTTCGACTTCAGCTTCAATCTGAACGTCAAGGCGACATATAATGTCACCAAGGCGTTCCTGCCGGCGATGCTCGACGCAGGCGGCGGCTCGATCGTCTTCATGTCATCGGCGGCATCATCGATCATCGCCGCTCCGAACCGCTTCGTTTACGGCGCGACGAAGGCTGCCGTCATCGGCATGACGAAGTCCATCGCCGCGGATTTCATAACTCAAGGAATTCGCGCCAACGCGATTTGCCCCGCGACAGTCGAAAGCCCGTCCCTTCGCGAGCGCATGAAGGCCACGGGCGATTATGAAGCCGCCCGCGCGGCATTCATTGCACGCCAGCCGATGGGGCGTATCGGCACGCCCGAGGAAATAGCCGACCTTGTCGTGTTCCTGGCGAGCGACAAGAGCAGCTTCATCACGGGTCAGGCGATCGCGATCGACGGCGGCTGGACGAACGTGTGAGAAGCACGCAAGCCATCCCGGATTATTGCGCCTTCACCGCGTTTTCATACCAGGCAACGATCAGGTCCCGTTCTTCGTCGGTGATGAAGCTGACATTGGCGGGCGGCATCGCATTGCTACGCCCGGCCTGCAGGTAGATCTCCCGGGCGTATTTCGCGACCTCGGCATCGGTCTCCAGCTTCACCCCCTTGGGCGCGGTATGGATACCCTCCCAGTAAGGTTCGTTTGCGTGACACATGGAGCACCGCCCAAGCACCGTGTCCCGCACTTCCTCGAAATGCGCGGCGCTCGCGAACCGCTGCGCGCGATCCGTAAACGTCGCCTCATCGGCAGCATCCGAACCCGCACGCTGCATCGTCGACAGCCAGATTATGATGATGAAGATGACAGCCGCCACCGGCCACGTCCAAACCGGATTGCCGGTACCTGCGTGGCGCGAGTTGAAATAGTGGCGGATAAGTGCGCCCATCGGGAACACCAGCGAGGCGATTACCCAATTAAATTCCGTGCCAAATGCGAGCGGGTAGTGGTTCGACAGCATCAGGAAAAGAACAGGCAACGTAAGGTAATTGTTGTGCGTCGAACGCTGCTTCGCCTGGGCACCGAGGGCCGGGTCCGGCGTTTCACCGGCTTTCAGCGCGGCAACGACCTTTTTCTGGTTCGGGATGATGATCAGGAAGACATTCGCCGACATGATCGTCGCGGTGAATGCGCCGAGATGCAGCAATGCCGCCCTGCCCGAAAACACCTGCGTATAGCCCCAGGCCATGGCGACAAGCACGACCATGAGGAGCAGCATCAGCCTGGAGTTATCCTTACCCAAGGGCGACTTGCACAAAAGGTCGTAAAACACCCAGCCGATCCCTATGGACGCGAGAGAAATCAAGATGCCAGTGGTTACGGAAATGTCGAGAACGTTGGGATCGACAAGGTAAAGTTCCGCCCCGGCGTAATAGACGATGCAAAGCATCGCAAAGCCGGAAAGCCAAGTGGCATAGGATTCCCATTTGAACCACGTCAGGTGCTCGGGCAGGCGTTCGGGAGCGACCAGGTATTTCTGGATATGGTAGAAACCACCACCATGGACCTGCCATTCCTCGCCATGCGCACCGGGCGGCAGATCGGGGCTTTTGCGAAGGCCCAGATCGAGCGCGATGAAATAAAACGACGACCCGATCCAGGCGATGCCGGTGATCACATGAAGCCAACGCACCGCGAACGCGAGCCAGTCCCACCAGATTGCAAAGTCAAACATGGATTTCCCCTCAAATGCCTAACTAATGCTCTTGGCAAATTTGCCCGGCATTAGGAAGCGGTTTAAATTCCAAGCACTTTCAAATTTTTCCGAATAATGAGCCGCCTCACATGGCATATGTCAGCAATCTGAAGACGTTCGTCAGGGTCTACGAACTGGGCAGCATGTCTGCGGCAGGGCGGGATCTGCGCGTATCAGCCGCTGTCGCAAGCAGCCGCATATCGGAGTTGGAAAAGCATCTCGGCGTGCGCCTTTTCCACCGCACGACGCGCAGTCTGAGGCCCACCCAGCAAGGGGAAATCTTCTATAAGGGGGCGACGCGTATCCTGGAAACGATCGACGAGGTGGAAGGCCAGATTGCAGAAATCACTGCAAGCCCGAAAGGCACGCTCTTCGTGGCGGCTCCGCTCGGCTTGGGCAAGAAGCTGATCACGCCGCTGATCCCTGAATTCAAGGAAAGATATCCGGATATCAATGTGCGGCTGCGGCTTTCCGACCGAAAGATCGATGTCGCCAACGAGGGGCTGGACCTTGCTTTCGTCACGGGCGACCTGACGGATTCCGAACTCCGCGTGCGCCATATCTGCGATTTCGAACGCATTTTATGCGCATCGCCTTCCTATATCGCCGAACATGGAATGCCCCGCAGCGGCGACGATCTCGTCACCATGGCTCATAAATGCCTGCTGCTGCGCTATCCGGGAGCCTCGGAATTCTTCTGGATGCTCAAGGTGGACGGGAAGCTGAAGCGATACGACGTATCAGGCTCTCTGGAATCGGACGATGGAGATGTCCTGACGTCCTGGGCGCTCGCCGGCTGCGGCATCGTCAACAAGCCGCTGTTCGAGGTGGCGGCGCTGGTCGAAGCCGGAGAGCTCGTGAAAGTGGCGGCCGATACGCCGCCCACCCCCTTGCCGTTTTCATGCGTCTATCCGCACAAGCGCCTGCAGGACCCGAAAGCGCGGCTCTTCATTGAACATATTGTCGACGGCTGCCACGCCGCGTTGGGGCTTTGATCCGCGAAGTCATCAGCTCCCGCGATAGGTCGAATATCCGAATGGCGAGGCAAGCAGCGGGACGTGATAGTGCTCGCTCGCATCATCGATACCGAAGCGTACGGGAATAACATCAAGAAACGGAACTTCGCTCACAAGTCCGCGCGCTTTGAAATAGTCGCCGATATGGAAGACGATTTCATAGGTACCCGCTTGAAGGTTGCCTTTGCCGATTACGGGCTGATCGGTTCTGCCATCCGAGTTCGTGCGGGCGTTCGTCAGTTCTTCCCGATCCTCGCCTTTAATGCGGAATACCGTGATCACCACATTCGCGGCGGGACAGCCATTCGCCGTGTCGAGAATATGTGTTGTCACATATCCGGCGTTATCGGACATCATTGCCTCCATCCGGTTCGTCTCCGCATTTATTTGCGATCCAGAGTCGTTTGAAAACGACAACCTGCCTGAAGGTTCTTCAATTTAATTTTGAAATTACCAGGGATTATCCTGCGGTATAGGTAAATTCGATATCATAGGCGGCCTTTAATCGGGGGATGTAGGGTGACCATTCGCTATCCGCGTGACCTTCATGGATATGGTGCGAAGCCACCACAGGCCGGTTGGCCTGGCGATGCCAAGATCGCTGTCCAATTCGTGCTGAACTACGAGGAAGGTGGCGAGAACTGCATTCTCCATGGTGACGAAGCGTCCGAGGCCTTCCTTTCCGAGATCATCGGCGCAGCCCAGTGGCCGGGCCAACGCCACTGGAACATGGAATCGATCTACGAATATGGAGCGCGCGCCGGCTTCTGGCGGCTACACCGGCTTTTCAGCGAACAGGATATCCCTGTCACCGTTTATGGTGTCGCAACCGCCCTCGCTCGTGCCCCCGCTCAGGTGGAGGCGATGCTCGATGCCGATTGGGAGATTGCATCGCACGGCCTGAAATGGATCGAGCACAAGGACTATGCAATCGAGGACGAGCGCGAGACCATACTTGAGGCAATCCGCCTGCATGAAGCGGTAACCGGCTCGCGGCCACGCGGGTGGTACACGGGCCGTTGCTCCGTCAATACCGTCGACCTTGTCACCGAAGAAGGCGGCTTCGACTATATTTCGGACACCTATGCCGACGATCTGCCCTATTGGCGACGCCATGCCGGGCGCGACCAGTTGATCATCCCCTACACACTCGATGCGAATGACATGCGCTTTGCGACCGCGCAAGGCTTCAACTCCGGCGACCAGTTCTTCGCCTACCTGAAGGACAGCTTCGACACCCTCTATGCGGAGGGCGAAGCGGGCAGCCCCAAAATTATGTCGGTCGGTCTGCATTGCAGGCTCGCTGGACGTCCCGGGCGAATGGCATCCGTCAAGCGCTTCATCGAATACGCGAGGTCTCACGGAAGCGTTTGGTTTGCAAGAAGGATCGACATCGCCGGGCACTGGGCGAAGCATCATCCGCCAAAAGCCGCTCCCATTGTGCCGTCCCATATGGAGCGCGAAGACTTCGTAAGAACCTTTGGAGGCATTTTCGAGCATTCGCCCTGGATTGCAGAACGCGCCTGGGACGGCGAACTCGGGCTCGCCAATGATACCGCCGTCGGCCTTCATTCCGCACTTTGCATACAGTTTCGTTTGGCAAGCAATGAGGAAAAGCTCGGCGTTTTGAGGGCTCATCCCGATCTAGCGGGCAAACTGGCGGCTGCCAAACGCCTGACGGCGGAATCTACGAAAGAGCAAGCCGGCGCCGGCCTCGACGCCCTGACGGATGAGGAGCGTGAGCGTTTCACGGTGTTGAACGAGGCGTACACGGACAAATTCGGCTTTCCCTTCATTATCGCGGTCAAAGGGCTCGACAAGGCACAGATATTGCTAGCATTCGAAGCGCGTATCGGGAACGACCGCGACACCGAATTCGCCACGGCCTGCCGCCAGGTGGAGCGCATCGCGCGTCTTCGCCTCAACGACATGCTTTCGGGATGAGGACAGAAAAATGACCGCCCGCACATACTACGCACCACATGGCGGACTGCCGGGTCAAACACAACTGCTGACAGATCGTGCCGTCTTTACAGAGGCCTATGCCGTTATCCCGAAGGGTGTGATGACGGATATCGTGACCAGTGTCCTGCCGTTCTGGAAAAAGACGCGCGCATGGATCATCTCCCGGCCCCTGTCCGGATTTGCCGAAACTTTCTCGCAATACATCATGGAAGTGAGACCGGGCGGCGGCAGCGAAAGGCCGGAGCTCGATCACGGCGCAGAAGGTGTGCTTTTCGTCGTCGAAGGCGAGTTGTCGATCGCCATCGATGGACAGCCTCACTCGCTACAGGCAGGCGGCTATGCCTTCCTCCCTCCCGCCAGCAAGTGGACCATCAGGAACGAAGGAAATGCACCCGTTCGCTTTCACTGGGTCAGAAAAGCGTATGAGCGCGTCGAGGGGATCGACGCGCCGGAAGCTTTCGTTACCAACGAAAGGGAGGTTGCGCCAACGCCGATGCCCGATACCGACGGCAAATGGGCGACAACGCGCTTCGTCGATCCGGAAGATGTGCGCCACGACATGCACGTCAATATCGTGACATTCCAGCCGGGCGCGGTCATTCCCTTCGCAGAAACGCATGTCATGGAGCACGGGCTCTACGTGCTGGAAGGCAAGGCCGTCTACAGGCTGAATCAGGATTGGGTGGAAGTGGAGGCTGGCGACTACATGTGGCTGCGCGCCTTCTGTCCGCAGGCCTGCTATGCCGGCGGCCCCGGCCTCTTCCGCTACCTTCTATACAAGGATGTCAACCGACACGCCAAACTGGGCGGAACGCGCGCATAAGGAGTGCAATCGCCATTTCCGGCCAATCGGAAGCCGGAGCAATCACTGCAAATATCGCTCAAAACATAAAATCCAGAGGGCGATTGTGCATGTAACCCATCACGCGGAGGAGAATGCAATGGCATTTGCAGATTCGGATATTGGTACCCCGGCGCAATTGAAAGACCCAAACTACACCCCACCGATCGTCAAGGCGATCCCGCTCGGCATCCAGCACGTGCTGGCGATGTTCGTATCGAATGTCACACCAGCAATCATCATCGCAGGTGCGGCAGGTTTCGGCTTCGGCTCGAATTCCCCAGATTTTCCGTCTCTTATCTACATGATCCAGATGTCGATGCTCTTCGCCGGCATCGCCACTCTTTTCCAGACCATCGGCTTCGGCCCGGTCGGCGCCCGGCTTCCCATTGTCCAGGGGACGAGCTTCGCGTTTCTGCCTATCATGATCCCGCTGGTCGCGGGCAAGGGCGTGGAAGCGCTTCCCGCGCTTTTCGGCGGCGTCGTGCTCGGCGGCCTCTTCCATGCGTCCCTCGGCGCCGTGATAGGCAAGATCCGCTTCGCCCTTCCCCCGCTCGTCACCGGCCTCGTGGTGACGATGATCGGTCTGGCGCTCGTCAAGGTAGGCATTCAATATGCGGCAGGCGGCGTTCCCGCCGTCGACAAGCCTGAATACGGCAGTCTTCTCAATTGGTCGGTCGCCGGCACCGTTATTCTTGTTACCCTTGGTCTCAAGTTCTTTGCCCGCGGAATGCTTTCGGTTTCCGCCGTGCTGATTGGTCTTCTCGCCGGATATGCGGCTGCCTATCTGCTCGGCATGGTGAGTTTCACGAATGTCGAGCGCGCGGCCGCTTTCCAGGTACCAACTCCTTTTCACTTCGGGTTCGAGTTCAGTCTGGCGGCCATCATCGGCTTCTGCCTCATGGCTTTCGTTTCAGCGATTGAGACCGTCGGAGACGTTTCAGGCATTACCAAGGGCGGCGCCGGGCGAGAAGCGACCGACAAGGAAATCGCCGGCGCAACCTACGCCGACGGCCTCGGGTCCGCGATCGCGGGTGTCTTCGGCGCCCTTCCCAACACCTCGTTCAGCCAGAACGTCGGCCTCATCGCAATGACCGGCGTCATGAGCCGGCATGTTGTTACGCTCGGTGCGATATTCCTGATCTTCTGCGGCCTCGTCCCAAAGGTTGGCGCGATCATTTCAACCGTTCCCATCGAAGTCCTCGGCGGTGGCGTGATTGTCATGTTCGGCATGGTGGTGGCGGCCGGGATCTCCATGCTTTCCGATGTTGACTGGAACCGCCGCAACATGGTGATCTTCGCCGTGGCGCTTTCACTTGGCCTCGGTCTGCAACTGGAGCCCAAGGCGCTGCAGTACCTGCCGGATACCCTGCGTATTCTTATGACATCAGGGCTGCTGCCTGCGGCGTTTATCGCGATAATTTTGAACCTCATCCTGCCGGAGCATCTTTCCGAGGAGGCGACAGAGGAGGTTTCAGGAGGAATGGCCGGACACAACGCAGGGCTGAAAAAAGACCCGGCCGAGTAAAACGCGGAACGGATGTAAAAGACCCGGCAGGTCGGCCGGGTCTTTTTGCCATTCTGGCGCTACGCGTCGTTATTCTTCGATCACCAGATAAGGATCATCAAAAAAGAATTCCTCAAGGTTGTTTCCTTCTCCGCCACGATCGACGACGACGAAATCGGAAACCGCTTCGAGTGGCGTCAGCACCCCATGCCAGGTGCTTGGGAAAAAATTTATGCCCTGACCGGGAGCCGTGCGGAACGCACGCGGTCGTATAGGTACGCCATCCTCGTCTTCACAGGCGATCACCAGGAAAGGGCGGGCGGACAAGGGCACGAAAGCCTGGCTGCCAAGGGGATGACGCTCAACCATCTTGAGCTCATAGGGAAAAGATATGGGGGCGCTTTCAAAGATGTTGACGAGCACCCTGGCCTTGGAACCCGTCGTTTCCACGGTCGCCAGATCATGATAGCGCGTGCAGCGGCCATCATTGATCCTGAAACTCTCGGCTCCCGCCTTTTCGATTACTTCGCCAAACGGCGCAAATCCCGCATTAGTAAGGCTTTCCACCTTGATCGATTTCACAAAGCATCTCCCTTATTAACGCAACACGTTCCATGGTTTTTTACACATTCGGCACTTTCGAAATCCTTTTGATTAAATAGAAGGTGCCGGCAAGAACTGCTTTCCCCTTCGCCGAGCTTCTTTCTCGATCATGGCCGATATATCGGCGATGATCCGGTCGACGCTCTGAGAAACGTCAAAGCACGCGCCGGGCGCTTCATTCGCAGATGGTCGTTCTAGGTCACCTAATTGACTGTCGAGCAGCGCAGGCGGCATGAAATGATCTTTCCGTGCCTCAAGACGCCTCAAGATCAATTCGCGATCCCCGTCGAGATGAATAATGAAGAGTGGCCCGAGCCGCTTACGCATGAAATCACGATATTTCTTCTTTAACGCCGAGCAGGCGACAAATACCGAGGCGCTCCCTCCGCCACTTTCCGCGCGAACATGCTCGCAGAGGCTTTCCAGCCAATACCACCGCATATCATCGTTCAGGGGAATCCCAGCCGACATCGCCTCGACGTTTTCCGGTGGATGAAACCGATCGGCCTCGACGAAACTGCCATTGAAATGCTGGGCAAGCCTCACCGCAACAGTCGACTTGCCGACACCACACACCCCCATAACCAAATAGATCGCACGTGTCTCCGCCACCACATCTCCTCAGCGCGGCTATATCATAAACACTCGCAATGATTGTCATGATAGCGCTGTCATTGTCAAATTCACCATGGTTCGCCAAAGGCATGTAACACCCGACAAATAAGAGAGAACCTGATCATACTTTCAAGTACTGCATGCGATCTAATGCAATCAAAAATAAAATTTACATTACCATAACCTCAATTATGCAGAATAATATTCCAATAACATATATAATTAAAAATCTATCGTATTTTTATGTACATTTTAAAAATCTACGATAACGCTTGCAGATCTTCACCAAAGAATAGTTGTCGTCAATGCGCTGTCTCGCCGCTTTGGAAAGTTCTGAAAATTCTCTTGCAGGCACGTGATACATCATCTTCATTGCGTTACACAATGCGAACGCATCTCCCGCCGGAACGATTCTGCCGGTATCTCCGACGATCACCGCAGCCTCTCCCACATCCGTCGCAACAACCGGGATACCATGCCCCATCGCTTCCGCGATAACATTCGGAAAGCCTTCGGTCCTGGAAGATAACACCAGCACATCAATACTTCGATAAAACGATTCCATGTCTTCCGTCTCGCCGCGAAGTTCGATCGCATTTTCCTCGAGGCCCGCATCTGAAATCATAGTCCTCACGGTTTCATTTTCCCAATTCAGCCCCCTGCCTACCGCGATAAAGCGAACGTCGTCCTCCTGCGCGGCTAACTGAGCAGCAGCCTTGAAAAACAGTGCGTGGTCTTTTTGAGGATGAAAGCGTCCGGCAATACCGTAGATTCTTGGTCTTCGGGTATAATCTCTCACGGAATCAACGGGCGGAAACCCATTGGGAATTACTTCAATATTATTATTTTCAAACCCGAAACGGCGATGCAGTTCCATTGCTCTTTGTGAGTTGTAAATTATTCCGTCCGGTAAGCGAGAAAGCACACTTGAGATCTTGGCGGCGATCCTTGAACTGCGCGAAAGCACATTCACATCGTCAAGCGATTGCCTGACATTCCAGTATATAAGCGCTTCGGTTCTTGCAAGGCGCCCGGCAATTATACCCGCCACCATGGCGTGATACATCCAACAGACAATGACTTCCGGCTTTTCTCGCCCGATCAACCGCGCTAGACGAACGCCAGCACCTGCATAGCGTGTCCATGAGTTCATGCCCAGCGCCACACACTTAACGTGGTCACCGGCAAGCTTTTGATTTCGTTCTGAAACGTCTTTCAACGATACTACGAACGCCTTTTCGGGAGAAGCTCGCAGGAGGCGTGTAAGCATCGTCTCCGCGCCACCGATATCGCCAAAATTCGTAATTATATGCATGATCATCGGAGGACCAACCTCAGACCCTGTACTGCTTTACTCTGGCCAGCGAACGCGTTCTCCTAAAGAGAGATTCACGCAATTCAAGCTCTCCTTACGATTGAATAACACAATCGCCCTTGGATTTTGAATTATGTTTCAGCTTTTTATCCTTCGATTAGCAGATATTCGATAATAAAAGATGTTTTAACCAAAATATCTCCTTTCATATGCGTTTCCATTCCCTCTATTATTGATTGATGAAGTGCCGCCGTACCAATCCTTGGCAAGCCGATCGACTTGCCTATCCAGATGTGCAAGAACGACTTTTTCCATTTTCTGTTCATTCGTTGCATTTTCCGGGATCAACCAGGATTGGAATTTCGAGATGATTGAAGCTATCGCGGAGGTCGTTGCGTGAGTTTTGCGAAAATCCGCAGGCTCGTCTCGACAACCCCAAAACTGCAATCCGCATTCGGTGCGCAAGACTAGCGAATGAAATGAAAAGGAAAATTGATCAATATCGATTAAGTTGAGTTGGTTCTTCTCTGTCGAGTAGCGTAATGGAAGTGGAGACCCGAATGATGGCTGCAAATACCGAAGCTTCTCCGAAGCGGGTCCGCGTGGCCATGATCGCAAGCCTCACCTTTTCCCTTGTGAATTTTCGGCTGGAGTTGCTGCGCAGCCTCGTTCGAAGCGGCTGCGAAGTTTACGCGCTTGCACCGGATGACGATCCTGAGAGCATTGCCAAGTTGGAAGAGTCCGGCGTTCGTTTCCGCCGCATTTCCATGGAACGCGCAGGAACCGGGCTGTTTGCGGATATCAAGACCCTTCGGTCGATAAATACCGAATTCAAGAGCATCCGCCCCGATATTGTCCTGCCCTATACGATGAAACCGGTCATCTATGCGGGTATCGCCGCACGAATGGCCAACATACCGAAGCGTTATGCGCTCATTACGGGCCTTGGCTACGTTTTTACGGGAGGCAACCCGAATTTTAAAAAGAAATTGCTACGAAAAATAAGCATACTTCTTTATAGATCGGCTTTGAAGAATGCCGATCGCGTTTTTATTTACAATAAAACGGATTCTGAAATATTTCGAAGCCTCGATATAGTAACCAGCGAGAACTCGATGCTCGTGCCCGGTTCGGGAATCGATACCCGCCATTTCAACGAGAGCGCCCCTCCCGACGGACCACCGGTCTTTCTTCTGATTGCGCGATTGCTGAAGGACAAGGGTATTAGGGAATACGTCGAAGCTGCAAGGATACTGCATGCTAAATACCCGGAATCGAAGCTGCAACTGCTCGGCCCCTTCGACCCAAACCCGGCAGCGATCTCCAAGGAAGAAGTCGAAGAATGGACGGCGAGCGGGGCGATAGAGTATCTGGGCGAAGCGAAAGACGTGCGCCCCTATTTGCGCGGCTGCTCCGTGCTTGTCCTTCCGTCCTATCGCGAAGGTATACCCCGTACCGTACTCGAGGCGATGTCGACCGGCCGTGCAGTGGTCACCACCGACGCTCCAGGATGTGTGGATACCGTGGCGGATGGCGAAACGGGCTTCATCGTGCCTGTCTCGGATTCCATCGCACTTGCCGGTGCGATGGAGAAGTTTATTACGACGCCGTCATTGATTTCGGAAATGGGCGTGCGCGCGAGGCAACGTGCCGTGGACTGCTATGATGTGCACGTCGTCAACCGTATCCTGATTGAAGAAATGGGTTTGCCCTATGTTCCTCCGGTCGATTCCCACCGCGAAGCGGTCTGCTAAGGAGTATCGAGTATGAGCATCGGAACGTCTCCGCTATCGGAACGGATCGCGATCATCGGGTTGGGCTACGTCGGCTTGCCTGTGGCCATAGCATTCGCGAAGGTAGCCGAACATGCGGTTGGTTTCGACATTTCGCAATCAAGGGTCGAAGAGCTCAAAGCCGCCCACGATCAAACAGGTGAAATCTCAAGGGAAGAGCTGCTCGAAACCAGTCTTCGGTTGTCGAGCGATCCACAGAGCCTTTCCGGCGCAAGCATGTTCATCCTCACCGTGCCTACACCGGTTGACGATGCCCATAGACCCGATTTCAAACCGCTTCTCTCGGCGTGCGAAACGGTCGGCCCGCATCTGAAGCACGGGGCGATTGTCGTGGTGGAAAGCACCGTATATCCCGGAGCCACGGAAGAAGTTTGCGGACCCGCGCTGGAACGGGCTTCCGGCCTGAAATGCGGAACGGATTTCTTCCTCGGCTACTCGCCTGAGCGGATCAATCCGGGCGATCGGGAGCATCGCCTCGAAACGATCGTCAAGGTCGTCTCTGGCCAGGACGATGCGACCCTTGAGCGTGTCGCGGCGGCTTATGGCGCAATCGTTCATGCCGGTGTCCACAAGGCAAGCTCGATTCGCGTGGCCGAAGCGGCGAAGGTGATCGAAAACACTCAGCGCGATATCAACATCGCACTGATGAACGAACTCTCCATGATTTTCGAGCGTCTCGATATTCCCACTCGCGATGTGCTCGCGGCAGCCGGAACGAAGTGGAATTTTCTACGCTTCTTTCCTGGCCTCGTTGGGGGGCACTGCATCGGCGTTGACCCTTACTATCTGACCGCGAAGGCCGAGCAGGTCGGCTACCAGCCAGAAGTTATTCTGGCCGGGCGGCGCATCAACGACGGCATGGGCAGGTTTTTGGCCCGCAAAACAATAAAACTCATGGTTTCCGCCGGCCGCTCACTGACCGGAGCCCGGATCGGTGTCTTGGGCCTGGCTTTCAAGGAAGACGTTCCGGACCTTCGCAATTCGAAGGTGCCGGACGTCATCGACGAAATGCGTTCTTTCGGCCTTGCGCCACTCCTTCACGATCCGCATTGCAATGCCGAAGAAGCGCGGCACGAGTTCGGTCTGGAAATTGACGACCTGGAACGGTTTTCGAAGCTCGATGCACTGGTCCTGGCAGTTCCACATCGAGCCTATCTGGACCGCAAATCCGAAATCTTGAAAATGCTGGTCGACGGTGGTGTCCTGATCGACCTGAAAGGCGCGCTTGCCCCGGAGGACATTCCGGCGGGCATCCTTTGCTGGTCTCTATAGAATTGACTTCGCTGCGACATTCAATTCGAAACGATATTCGCTGATCTGGCGATACTTCTCGCCCGGGCGCAATATCGCTTGAGGGAAATGGCGGTGGTTCGGCGCGTCGGGCCAGACCTGCGGCTCCATGGCAAAGCCCGCATAGGCCCCATAGTAACGGCCTTCCAGCCCGGGAATTGGCCGGGCAACCTTTTCGCCGCTGTAAAATTGCAATCCCGGTTCCGTCGTCCAGACTTCCATTGCAACGCCTGAACGCGCGCCTTCCACTTTCGCCGCCCGTCGCAGTCCCGCTCGATCCGCGAAAAGGCAGAAATTGTGATCGTAGGCAAAGGTCCGACCTTCGGCCAAGGACCGGATAGCTCTCGTCTCGCGAAAGTCGAACGGAGATCCTCCGACAACCAGAACATCCCCCGTCGGTATTAATTCCGAGTCCACCGGGAGATAGGCTTCCGCCTCGATCATGACCTTGTGATCAAGACAATCCCCCTCCCCTCCATCGTCGAGGTTGAAGTAGGAGTGATGGGCGAGATTGCACAGCGTCGGCGCATCCGTTTGAGCATCCAATTCAACGACCAGACGGCCCGCATCGGCCAAGCGGTAGGTACAGGTAATGTCGAGGTTGCCGGGAAAGCCCATTGCTCCGTCAGGGTCGCACAGGGTCAAGGTCACGAAATCGTCGCCAAGAGCGGCGATGGACCAAACGCGCTTTCCGATCCCTTCTGCCCCGCCATGAAGGAGATGCTTGCCGAGGAAATTCGTATCGGTCTGCCACTTTATCCCGTCGATGAAAAACCGCCCGTCGCGGATGCGGTTCGCATAGCGCCCTGCGATCGCGCCGAAATATGGAGAATGGGCCGGATAATCCTCGAAACGATCGAAGCCAAGCACAAGGGGAGCATCATGCCCTTCAAGCCGCAAATCCTGGACGACTGCGCCCCAGGTAATAACCTTCGCTGACAGCCCTCCACCTTTCAGGGTGACGCGCTCGACCGTTTCGCCCGATGCGGTTTCACCGAATAATTCACGTGTCATGAACGCTCCTGCGGGTTCAGGCGATCAGGGAACGAATTTCCTGAAAAAGGGACGCGTCGACTTCAATCCCGTTTTCGCGAACTCGCGCGGCGACTTCCCGCCTGCGGCTTCCTGGAACGCGCGCACCTTCCTGCCCCGCGATCAAGCCTGCCATCTCGGCGAAGCGCCCAAGCGCGCCGGAACCGAATGCGGCCGGGTCGATGGCGATCAGCGTTTGCCCGGTTCCCGGCGGATCGCCCTTGTCATCGAAAAAGGACGTCTGCTCGTAGGCGTAGTTCGCACCGGTAAGCCCCGCACACATGAGTTCCACCATCAGCGCCAGCGCCGTGCCCTTGGCATCACCGAGCGGGATCATCGTTCCCGCCATTCCGGCGGCGGGATCGGTGGTCGGGTTACCTTCCGGATCAAGCGCCCAGCCTTCCGGTATTTCCTCGTTTTTCTGCTTTGCCGCCATCAGTTTGCCACGCGCGACCTTGGAAAGCGAAACATCGACCACGACCGGATCGCCATTTTCTGTCGGCGCGGCGAATGCGATCGGGTCCGTGCCGAAGAGCGCCCTCTCCCCGCCCCATGGGGCCATGGCGGCCGGTGCGTTGGCAAACATGAGGGCCACAAGCCCGCGTTGGGCCAATCTCTCTACGGTGATGCCCGCAACACCCGCGTGGTGCGAGCGGTAAACACCCGCAATCGCGATACCTTGTGCGGGAGCGATTTCGGAAAGTTCGCTGATGGCGAGATCGAGCGCGGGAAAGGCGAAGCCATAACCGCCATCGACCCTCACCACGCCTGGCCGTACGCGGGCGGCAGCCGGGATTGCATGCCCCTTCACCTTGCCGGCGCGCACCTGTGCTGCATAGGCTGGGACGCGCCTAAGCCCATGTCCGGCCTGGCCCGCAAGTTCCGCACCGATCAGGGCATCGGCCACCGATTTCGCGTTTTTCTCCGATGTATTGCTTGCAACGAGCGCATCCACGACCAGTCGGAGAGCGGCCTCAACTTTCATAACTTCGTTCGTCATGCTTTTCCGCCCAGATGGCGGATGACCGTCTCGGCGATAAGGTCGGATACCCGCACATTCGATTCCTGCGTTACACCAGCGATATGCGGGGTCAGGATGATATTGTCGAGCCCTTCGAATTTTCCACCTGCTTCCGCCGTGAGCGGCTCCTCCTCAAAGACATCGAGCGCGGCACCGCCGAGGCGCCCGGCTTTCAAAGCATCGGCGAGTGCAGCTTCCTCGACCACGCCGCCGCGCGCGGCATTGATCAAAACGGCATCGGCCTTCATCCTGGCAACTGCCGCTGCATCGATGATATGACGTGTCGCGTCCGTGAGCGGGACATGCAAGCTGACGACATCGGCCGATCGAAGGAGGTCGTCGAGCGTTACACTTTTCGCACCTTCCCAACGTATGTCGCCTTCAGGCAGGAATGGGTCATAGGCGACGACATCCATGCCGAATGCCCTTGCCCGTCCGGCCACCTCGCGCGCGATCGAACCATAACCGACAAGGCCCATCACCTTGCCTGAAACCTCGCGTCCTATGAGGGATTGACGGGGCCAACCACCGCGAGCGACCTCCCCGCCCGAAGCATAGGCGCCGCGGAGCAGCGCAAGCGCGGCGGTCATGACATATTCAGCGACCGAAAGGTCGTTCGCGCCCGTCGCCGGATAAACCGAGACTTCGCGCGCCTTGCACGCATCGACGTCGATATTGTCGAGCCCGACGCCAAGCCTGCCGACGCATTCAAGGCGCGGTGCGGCACAGAGCAGATTTTCCCGCACCTGCGTTCGGTTACGCACGATGAGGGCACGGGCTTGCAGCAAGTGCCCCATCACCCGCGCGGGATCATCAAACAGGCCGGGATCATAGACCGTTTCAAATCGTGCGCCGATCCGCCCGACCGCCGCCTCGTCCATGAATTCGGTTATAACGACATCCGCCACGGGATTATCCTCCGATGAAATACAAAAGGCTCATGACCGTCATGAGTAGCACGACAGTGGTGGCGATCGCGGCATAGATCGCCGTTCCGCCTATTGTGAGCATGTCTTTGATAGACGTCGTTAGGCCAATCGCCGCTACAGCGGAGACAAGGCACCAGCGGGACATGGATACAAGCGGTTCCCGCAAGACACCCGGCACGAGCCCGAGCGAGTTAACCGTCACCATCGCCACGAAACCAAGGGCGAAAAGCGGGATTGGCAGGCGCCGCTTGCTTCCACCTCCCCCTCGTTCCCGGAAGAGCAGTGAAACCAGGAAAACCACTGGCAGCAACATGGCAACGCGGAACAGCTTGACAATTGTCGCGGTATCGCCGGCAAGCTCGCTTACCGCATAACCAGAGCCGACGACCTGGGCGACATCATGAATGGTCGCACCGAGAAAGATGCCCGTCATCCGGTCGTCGAAGCCGATAAGATTGGCAAAGACGGGATAGGTGACCATCGCAATAGTGGAAAGCGAAGTCACGGCCACAACGGTAAAGATTGTTTGCTGCTGTTTCCCCGGCTTGTCGGGCAGCACCGACGAGATCGCAAGAGCAGCGGAAGCGCCGCAGATCGCGGTCGCCCCACCGATCAGAATACCGAATATCCGGCCATGACCTTGCAGGCTTACGATCGTGATGCCAGCCAATATCGTAATCGCCATGGCGATCAGAAGCACGATTACGGTACTTCCTCCAAGGGCCACGACGTCGCTCGCCGCGATCCTGAGACCCAGAAGCGCGACGCCGAATTTAAGAACCGATTTGGATGTGAAGCGGATGCCGGCTTCGACCTTGTCCCCCTCCGAAAGGAAGTTGAGCGCGATGCCGATCAGCAGCGCCAGCAGCATGACCGGCCCGCCATAAGTGTCGGCTACGAAACTAGCGGCAGCGGCAACAAGCAGAGCTGTCCCCATACCGGGAATCAGCGCACGCATTCGAGTGACCAAGCAACCTGTCTGAGCAAGAGAAGTCATGAGATCGAAGCTCTGTTCACCCGGCCCTGCTGGGTACGGTGCTGCCGGGCGCCTCTTCGCGCGAACGCCCGCAAACACCGTTACTCAGGCGCTTCTGTAGAGCTTGGTCATGGAGAACTCGCGGTGTCCGAGGGCTTCTGCGGCGGTGTTGCGGCCGTTCGAGGTGCGCACGATCATGTCGATGAGCGCGTCGCCCGCCTC